>CAQIDI010000001.1:0-141703 GCA_948806215.1 uncultured Eubacteriales bacterium
TACTATACATGCTACAGAAGAAGAAGCGATAAATGAAACAAAAAGAATGATGGATGTGTATGTTTGGTTTCATCATGAAATTTTGGCTATACCTTCTATAACAGGAATAAAAACAGAAAAGGAAAAATTTGCTGGTGCCGAGTTTACATTAACTAATGAAGCACTTATGTATAATGGTGTTGCTTTACAATCTGGAACTTCTCATTATTTTGGTCAAAAGTTTTCTAAAGCGTATGATGTTAAATTTACTAATAAAGAAAATAAAGAAGAATATGTTTATCAAACTTCTTGGGGTGTTACAACCAGAATGATTGGTGGATTAATTATGGTACATAGTGATGAAAATGGGTTAGTGCTTCCTCCAAAAATTGCACCACGCCAAGTTGCCATTGTTCCTATTGGTGATGATGAACAAGTAAAAAGTTTATGTGAAGATATTTTAAATAAATTAAATAATAGCGATATTGTTGCTTTTGCTGATTATTCCGAAAAATCACCAGGGTTTAAATTTGCCGAACACGAAGTTAATGGTATTCCAGTTAGAATCGAAATTGGTAAGCGTGATTTAGAAAACGGAACAATAACATTGGCTCGCCGAGATACACGAGAAAAAATAAATGTTTCTGCTAACTGTGATATTGTTGAAACAGTTAGAAATTTATTAAACGATATTCAAACTAACTTATTTAATAGAGCATTGGCTAGAAGAGAAGAGCTAACTTACGAGTGTAAAACTTTAGAAGAAGTTGAAAAAATTATGAACACCAAACCAGGATTTGTAAAGGCTATGTGGTGTGGTGACGAAGCTTGTGAACTAAAAATGAAAGAGATTCGCGGAACAAAATCTCGTTGCATTTTGGAACACGAAAAGGCCATAGATAACAAATGTGTTGTGTGTGGAAAACCTGCAAAACACTTGGTTGTGTGGGGAATTCAATATTAATTAATTGAGTTTTTTAAGTTAAAAATTAACAAATAATTAAATAAATAATGTAAAAATAGGGTGGTTTAGGCCCTATTTTTATTTTTTATTGCAAATTTTTAAAATAAATATAATAATAAAAATGGCTTTATTTAGGGATTTGTATAATTATGCTTTATAAATATACACAACAAAATTTATAATTATTAAAACTTTTGAATAAAAATAAAAAATAAATTGCATAAATATGCAAAAAAGTATTGCATAAAAATTCGAAGTATTGTATAATTTGGTTGCACGCTAAAAAAATTAGCGAATAAAAATAAAATAGCAAGGTGTTAATATGGCAAGAAATTCAAGGCAATCTAAAATATTAGAACTAATCTCGCTAAAAGAAATTGAAACTCAAGATGAACTTGTTGCAGAACTTAAAGCTGCTAATTTTGATGTTACTCAAGCAACTATTAGTCGTGATATTAAAGAATTAGGACTTATTAAAATTTTATCTGAAAACAAAAAATATAAATATGCTATTGTTAGTTCTCAAGCGCAAGCAGTTTCAAATAAATGTATGAACATCTTTAAAGAATGTGTTATTTCAATTAAGAATGCTATGAATTTGGTTGTTGTAAAAACTCTTAAGGGAACAGCTGGTATGGTTTGCAACTTTGTTGATCAACTATCACTTCCACAAGTTTTGGGCTTAACCTATGGCGACGATACAGTTATGGTTATTGCTTCCGATTTAGATGATGCATATATGGTTCAACAAAAATTGAATGATATTTTAATTTAACAACTCTTTTGAGTTGTTTTTTTATGCTAAGCCATAAAATAGATTTTATTTTAACAATAAATAATAATTGTTAATTTTTTTTTATTTTGATAAAATAATTATGTATGATTTCAAGTTTAAAAATTAACAATATTGCGTTAATAGAAAGTAGTTTAATAAACTTTAATTCTGGCTTTAATGTTTTAACTGGCGAAACTGGCGCGGGTAAAAGTATTATTATAGATTCGCTTAATTTTGTGCTAGGAGCAAAAGCCGATAAAACCTTAATAAAATCTGGTAAGGATTATGCTAAGGTAGAAGTTGTTTTTGAATTAAATAATATATCAAACGAAATTAAAAGTTTTTTTGATAGTGTTTTTTTAGAGCCAGAAAACACTATTATTATTAGTAGATATTACAATCTTAATGGAAAAAACGAATGCCGCGTTAATGGTGAAGCGGTAACTTTGGCAATGTTAAAAAAATTGGCAAGTTGTTTGGTGGATATTTTTGGTCAGCACGATAATGTTGCGTTGCTTGATGTTAAAAATCATATTAAATTTGTTGATGCACTAAGTAATAAAATCGAAAATTTAAAGGTTAACTTAAGCGAACAATTATCGCAGTTAAAAGAAATTAATAATCAAATAACTAGTCTTGGCGGAGTTGGCGAAGATAAACAAAAAAATATAAATTTGCTTGAATACGAAATTAACGAAATAGAAGCTTTTAACTTAAAAGAAAACGAGGATGTCGAGCTTGAAAATAAGCATAAAATGTTTATCAACTCCGAAAAATTAAAAACCAATTTGCAAGAAATTTTATCTAACTTAAATGGTTCAGAATTAAGCGTTAATTCTAAACTTAAAAGTTCTAGTTATAATTTTAATCAAATTTCAAATTGCTCAGAAGATATTTTAAATTTAAAAAACCGATTAGATACTTGTATGTACGATTTATTAGATATTTCAGAAACAGTTTCTGATTTATTAAATTCAACCGATTTTAGCGAAGAAGAATTAGACCAAGTAATGGAAAGGTTAGATGCTATTAAGGATTTAAAAAGAAAATACGGTAAAACAATTCCAGATATTTTAGCATATTTGCAATCGGCTAAAGAAAAACTAAATAACTTATTAAATTCCGATGAAAAATTAAAGGATTTAGTTATAAGAAAAAATGCATTATTAAGCCAAATTTATAATGTTTGCGTAGATTTAACCAACGAACGAAAAAAGGTGGGCGAAACATTATCTAAAAAGCTTGTTTTAGAACTTAGCGATTTAGGAATTAAAAATGCTAGTTTTGTTGTGAACTTTAACAATTCTTATAATATTGATAACATCGAAACCAAAGTTGGTTTGACTGGGGCAGATAATTTAGAATTTTTGTTTAGTGCAAATTCCGGAGTGGAAGTTCGACCATTAACAAAAATAATATCTGGTGGTGAAATGAGCAGATTTATGCTTGCTTTTAAATGTGTTTGCCGCGATAATAACGCAGAAAAAACAATGGTGTTTGACGAAATAGATGCCGGAATTGGCGGTTTAATAGGCCTTGAAATTGGTAAAAAAATAGCAAATATTTCCAAAACTAATCAAGTTTTGTGTGTTACACATTTGGCACAAATTGCCACTTTTGCCGATTCTCACTTTAAAATTGAAAAAACTGTTGATAATTTTATAACATCTTCTAATGTTTTTGCATTAAATAGCGAGAATGTGGTTAAAGAAATAGCTAGAATGATAGGCTCTAAATCCGATTCGGAATATGGTTTATTAAACGCTAAAGAGTTATTATCAAATGCTATAGCTTTTAAAAATAAATTGGTTTAAATTGGGTTTTAAATAAACGAATAATAAATCTTAAAATAAAAAAACTACTTAATGTTGGAGTAGTTTTTTTTATGCGAACAAAGAACAAAGTAATAAACTTTATTTTAATAACCATAGCCTTTGTTTCAATGGCGTTATCGGTGCCTTATAGCACAATTACATCAATCGATAACGACATAGTTTTATCGCAAGAAGAATTTGATAACCTAATATCAAATAATCCAAGTTTAATGCAAAATAATTGTGTTACGTGTATAAACGATAATAATAACGAAGAAATAAATAAGTATGTAATAAAATTCAAACTTTTCAATTTATTTAATATTAAGAATGTTAAAGTTAATGTGGTTAACAAAAATCAAGTAATTGCAGGTGGAGATTGCGTTGGAATTAACTTGCAAAGCAAAGGTGTGGTGGTTGTTGGCAGCAATTATATAATAACAAAAAATGGTAATTATAATCCTGCAACCGAAGCTGGTCTTAGTGTTGGCGATGTGGTTATTAGCATAAACAATGTTGATATAAATAATATTAACGACATTGCTAATGTTTTAGATAACTACGATGGTAGTAGTGAACTAAGTGTTAAAGCCATTAGACAAGGCGAAGAATTTGAAACTAAAATAAAACCTATGCTTGATATTCAAACAAAAAGCTATAAGTTGGGGCTTTGGATTAGAGACGACACAATGGGTGTAGGTACTTTAACTTTTATAAATCCTAACACTTTGCGTTTTGGAGCATTAGGCCACGCAATAGCAGATGCCGATACTAAAGAAAATTTTGATGTTAAATCCGGCGAATTATATAAATGTAATGTTATTGGCGTTAAAATGGGTAAGCGCGGAATACCAGGAGAAATAATGGGATTATTTGTTCCAGGTAGAAACGAACAAGGAACAATTGATAAAAATAACGATTATGGCGTTTTTGGTAATGTTTTTGAAAATAGCGAATTTTTAAATGATGATAAATTAATGCCAATAGGTGGCCGATTAACAGCAAAACCGGGTAAGGCAAAAATTTTAACAACTATCGATGGAAATAATATAGAAAGCTTTGACATAGAAATAATTAAAACAAATTATGGCGGTGGTGCAAATTCTAAAAGTATGGTAATAAGGGTTACAGATGAAGACTTAATTTCGCGAACTGGTGGAATTGTTCAGGGTATGAGTGGCAGCCCAATTATTCAGGATGGTAAAATTGTTGGTGCGGTTACTCACGTGTTTGTAAACGATCCTAAAAAAGGATTTGGACTATATTTGGATTGGATGCTAAACGAGTAATTTTATGTAACATTTTGTTGAATAATGGGAAATTTTGTAGAATATAAAGTTTTAAAATTGTAATTATTGGCTAAATTAAGCCAATGATTACAATTTTATTTTGATTTTTCGAATTTTATAAAAAAATGTTAATTTTGTAAAAAAATTGTAAAAATGTATAGATTTTTGAACTAACATTTGTTATAATGAAGCGCGTAAGGTTAAATTAATTTTAGTAGAGGTTAGCTAAAATTAATAATAAAAAATTAGGGAATAATAAAAAAATGTGCAAAAAAAGTCTTAATGCAGTTTTTTATTCTAAGGATAATTACGACTTAGCTTATACAATAAAAAAAGCATTATGGGGTTATGAAATTAGTTTAGTAAACATTTCTAGTTTTGCTGAGCTGGCATACTCAATTCATCAGGATGGTGTTAACATTTTGTTTGTTGATGCTAACACAGTTAATTTAAATTCGGAATTGGTAGAACTAACTTTGGGTAGTAAGCTTGGCGTGCCGGATAATGTTATTTTTATTGGCGACACTAAAAATGTTGAACTTTTTATAAACAATCAAAACAGGTTTAAATTTGAAAACGATAATTTTTCCGAGCAATTAATTGAAATTTCTCCTAAAATTAAGTTTAACATTAAAAGCTGTCGTGGTAAAAAGTTTGATATGTCAACCATAAACACCTATTTAACACAGTACTTAATGCAACTGGGGTTTCATCCTAAATACGCTGGATTTAACTATATAAAGCATTGCATTGAGGAGGCACTTGCCAATAACGGGGTTTTAGGCTCGCTTAGCACCGATATATATCCTGTTGTTGCAAGACGCAATAAAACAACACAACAAAATGTTGAACGCAACATTAGAAATTGTATTGAAAGTGCATATAAGTGCACGCAAGGAAAGGATAAAACACTTTGCGATATGCTAAAACAAACAAGAATTAGTAATCGTGCACTACTTAGTTTTTTATTAGATCAAATATTAATTTCTCACGAACAATTAGAAAAAGCAAACACTGCTTTTTAAATAAATTTTAAATTATAAGTAAAGATTAATTTATTTTTTGAATATATTTTAATAAGAGGCTTTTATTAACTAGCTTAATAAACCATATATGCCTTGTTTAAAATATGAAAAATAAATCATTTAACAAAAAAATTTATAATATAAAAAATAATTTTTCTAAGTACTTTTCAGAATATAAATTAGTACTAATTTTAGCAACTTTGTTTTTGTTGCTAGGTATTGGCACCGGTATTTTTACAGCGGTTCGCTATGCTGGGGATTTATCACTAGATAATTTATCAGATTCTAATTTAATAGAGTTTTTAAAAGGTGATAAGGGAACAACGGGTTTAATTTTTCCGTATCTCTTTTCTTTTTGTTTATTTTTTGGAATAATAGTTTTTATTAACTTTAAACCCTTTATGATTGGCATAACCTATTTAGCTCTTTTAGTTAGGGGCTATTTGTTGGGCTTTGATATTACAATATTAATTATTCTTTATGGCTTTGCAGGAATTTTTAATGTGTTTATAATTATATTACCTTTTGATTTAATAGCCTGTTTAATTTTGCTGGTTGTTAGTTCTTTTGCCATAAAACGAAATCTGATTATAAAAAAATATGGTGCAACAAACTCGTGCAATAATTTAATTAACTACACAAAAACTTATTGGTTTTTGTTTATTGTTGGCATTTTAATAATACTTATTAAATGTTTGTTCCTTCCGCTAATTAGAGTAACTATAATTGTTACTTAAACAATATTTAATTTTATAAAATTTAACCGTTAAATTAGCGGTTTTTTTATTAAATTAATAGAATCTAAATGTTTGCAAACTATTTACATAAAAATATATTTGCTATATAATATATAATAATAAATATTTTATTTTGTAATTTGGTAAAATAAATTATAAACAAGTTATGTAAAAAAAATAATTAAAAACTGCTAGATAAAACTTCCAATAATAAATTAGGATGGTTAATTAAATGAAAAAGAAATTATTTACAATTTTATGTGCAATATTGCTTTGTTTTACCACATTTATGTTAAGTGCGTGTTTTGGTGGGGGATCGCCTTCAGGCGGAACAGGAACTAATCCTCCTGCTGGAGATAGCGGTTCTTCTGGTGGTAACGGTAATGGTGGTTCAAGTGGTGGTAACACTGGTGATTCAACTGGAGGTTCGGATGGCGGCTTCGATTTTGAAGATGCTGTTCAAAAACCAGAACCAGAACCTCCACAAAAAGGCGAAAACGAATCAAACTCTGCCAATTTTGAAGACTATTTTAGTGGCTATCGTGTTTTAACCGAAGGGGATAGCAATTTTGCTATGTTTGATGATGTAACTGGAACAAAACAAACTTTTAATTATTTATTAGATCGTCAAATAACAACTTTAGCTCAAGATATTTTATATAGATTGTATGCTGTTTATGGAACAGATACTTATAGTTTGAATAAATATACAACTAAAGAACTAGCAATTTCAAGTACAACTTCAACTGCTTATGCTAAAAAAGAAAATTTATTAACGAACAGCACTGAACACAATCCAAATTTGGAACATATAAGTAGTGGTGAAACTGTTCTACCAAATATTGATTGTATTTATTGTTATCAATTAGTTGTTTTTGGAAATGCTTCTAGACTAAATAACAATAGTCGCATAAAAATATCATCTGCAATAACTGGTGAAAATTTAGATTATGATATTACGGTAGAACAATTTAAAGATACTGGTAACTATATCAAAAAGCCTTGGAATAAAGGAGATGAGACATTTTATAATAAGAATGCAATAAATGAAGATAATGCAAATAACCTGTATTTAAACAATTTTAAAATGGCTATTGCAAAAATATTGGTTGGCGATAGTGAAAATTATTTGCAAGATAACTATTCTGAAAATGATTATAATAACTTATTAAATCGAATAAATCGTTTAGGATTTTTTGTAAAACCAGAAGAAAATGCTGATAGTTCTATAACTTACGACGATGATAAAATTTTAGATTATATTAAAAATGGCATTATTGGTAAGAGTTTAATAGATGATGATGAAAGATATTATAATTTATTTTCTGAAGATGATAAGTATAATATAAAAACTTGGTTAAACGAAAGTGAAGTTTCTAAACATTATTATAAAGGTTATAACATTGTTTTACCAAACATTGTAAAAATGGCTTTTAGTAACACCTTTAGTCAAACAACAAAATCACTATATCCAATTTGTTTAAGAACAAATATTGTAGAAGGAACTTTCAAAACTAAAGCAGAAGCTGATCCCGAAAATGGAAATCCTGCTGAAATGACAACCACTGGGCCTATTAAATTTAACACTCTAATTCTAAAACCAAAGGATGGCTCGCTTCCAAACGAGTTTATGCTAAGTGTTGCTTGTGCTAGAGATTCTGAACTAGGAAAAAAACCAGGGGATATTAAAGACACAAGATATATAAAAGATATTTATATCAAATTTAAAGTTAATATGGCTTATGTAACCACCAAAGGTAAAGGCTTTAATCAAATAGTAAAAGCTTCGCACGAAGAAGAAACTCTAGAAATTGATAGTGCAGGCTATGTGCCAAAACCTCCAACCATTATGGGAGAACCAATCGGTGGGGAAATTAATGTTGGCTATTTGCCTTTCCAATTTAGTTTTGCTGTTACCGATTATCTTGATAAACCGGCACCATCGTTTGGAGAATATAATGGTTCTACTGCAACTCTAGACGAAATGACCTTGTGGAACAATGCGTTTGTTCCTAATGCTAGTAACTCAGCATTCTCGTTTAAGGCGGGCGATAACTATTTGCAAATTAGTTTTGTTGATGTTGTAGTTATGCAACGCACAAATTCTGGCGATATTGTTTACACCGGTAACGATGTTGTTTACGATATTAGCGTAATGCCATTAAACTTTTAATTAAAATTAAGGAACGATTAATCGTTCCTTTTTTTGTAAAATAATATTTAATTTGTTAGTTAACTATATGTTTTAACAATCTTAACATAATATCAAATTGAGCAAATACTACTGTCATTTTGATACTATTGTCATTCTGAGCGTAGTCGAAGAATCTAACTTGAATTAATGTTGTTCTGAGCGGTAGCGTAGCGAAAGTCGAAGAATCTAACCACTATAAAAATTAAATAAGAATTATAAATTAATTATTGTGCAAAATAACTAATAATTTTTTTATTGGCATTTAATTTACTATAAAACTTAGGTGTGCTACAATTAAAGTAATTTAAAAGGGATGGTTAAATATATGAAAAAAAGTAAATTCACACTTTCTTGCTTAGCAGGAGTGCTAGGCTTAACAACAGTTATTTGTGCTGGTTGTGGATGCGCAAATGGTAATGGCGGTGGTAGTGGTGGCGAAGTAACACCTCCGGGTCCTACTAATCCAGGTGGTAATGGTGGCGGTACAACCGAAAATCCTAATCCAGAGCAACCAACCAATCCAGTGCTTCAAAGCATCAATAACAGCTTTACAAAAGCAAGAGCAAATTATAGCACCAACGAAATTTTAAACGAAAATGGCACTAAAAAAACTTTTAGTGAACTATTAGATAGGCAGTTTGATATTTTAGCCGAAGATATTTTATATCGCTTATATGTTACTTATGGAGAAGATACTTATGGATCAAATGGCGGTTTTGGCGATTTATTATTAAATGATGGAAACTATTCTTTAAATAGTAATAGTGCAAAAGTTATAAAAGATAAAATTTTAACAAATAATGAAGAACATAATTTAAATCATATATCAAGTAGTAACATTATTTTGCCAAATATTGATTGTATATATTGCTATCAAAATAATATAAATGGTAATCAAACAAGATTAACTAATGATAGTTACTTAATGATAAAAGAAGCTATTTTAGGAAATTATCATAATTGGGATAATGTTATTGAATTAATAGATAATAAAAACGCCGATCAATATAAATGGCAATTTAACGATTATTCAAAATGGAACACAGATTATCGTGAAGAATTTAAGTTGGCGTTAGCTAAAATTGTTTATGGTAACGAACAAACAAATCTAAGTTATAGTGAACTATTAAACAAAATTAACCACCTTGGCTTTACAGCTAACGATGGCGAAAAAATTGTTAACTACATTAATAATTCTGTAATCGGAACAAACTTAATCGAAGAAAATTTGCGCATCTACAATAAATTTACTGAAGACGATAAAATAAATATCAAAATGTGGACCGCAGAAGACGAGATTGATAAGCATTATTATAAGGGTTATAACATTGTTGTTCCAGCTATTGTTAATCAAGCTTTAAATAATACATTCGATGGAACAGTTGGTTTATATCCAACAGTTGATAAAAATGTTTCTTCTGTTTTAGAATTAGATAATTTAAAAACCGAAAAAGATTATAAACAAATTGTTTTAATGCCTAAACATTCTAATGTTTTAGTTACAAAAATTAATGCTAAATTTTATTCAAATAATTCTGAAAATAAAAATGTAAAAGTTTATGCAACTGTTAAAAATGTTGCTGGTGCATTAGTAACTAAAAAAGAAGTTGGTAATGTTAACTTATCAAGTGTTGGAACTCAAGTTGAATTAAATATTGGTTGCCAAAACACAATAGGTTTGTTTACCGGTGATTTAACAAATAACGATACAGTTTCGTTGTTTGGAGATAACAATAAATTAATTAGCCTAGGCGATAACTATGTTGAACTTTCGTTTGAATACGAAGATGGCGTAACCTTTGGTGTTGAATTTGTTGGTATGTACGATAAAAATTAAATAAAATATTAAAAGAACTCTTAAATTTGAGTTCTTTTTTTATTGTTTAAAAACTAAATTAAATTTTACATAATTTGTAAAAACTTACAAAAACTAAACTAAAGTTAAAAATATAAAAGGTGAGTTATGAAAAAAATTATTTTTAGTTTAATTTGTTTAACATTATTAATTTGTTTAAGCATAACTAATGTTTTATCAGCAAGTGTTAGTGCATATTACGATGACACATTATTCAACAATTTTACAAGTTCAAGTTATATATTGCTAGATGCCGATAGTGGAACAATAATAGTTAATAAAAATGCTAACGAAAAATTGCAAGTGGCAAGTATTTGTAAACTTATGACATCACTTATAACAATGGAAAAAATTGAAGCTGGAGATCTTAGTTTAGATTCGGAAATTTTAGCAAGCGAGCACGCTGCTAGTATGGAAGGTAGCCAAGCGTTTTTAGATGCTGGCAGTAAATATAAAGTTTCAGAGTTACTAAAAAGTGTTATAGTTGCATCTGCTAACGATAGTGCTGTGGCTTTAGCCGAAGCCATTGCTGGAAGCGAGCAAGCGTTTGTTAATTTAATGAATGAAAAAGCAAAAGAATTAGGTATGAACAACACTGTTTATGCTAATGCAACAGGTTTGCCTGCAGCTAATCAGTATTCAACAGCTTTCGATACAACTATAGTTTTAAAAAATGCTACTAGTCACGATATTTATAAACAATATTCTAACATTTGGATGGATAGTTTTGTTCATCCAAGCGGAAGAGTTACTGAACTTGTTAACACAAATCGTTTAATTAAATATTATGATTATTGCAAATCTGGAAAAACTGGTTTTACCGATGAAGCAGGTTATTGTTTATCTAGCACTGCAAGCAATGGTAACTTAAACTTAATTGCAGTAACATTAAAATGTGCAAATCCACAAGATAGATTTAAAGAAAGTATGGAATTATATAACTATGGTTTTGCAAATTTTGAAAACAAAAAAATTATAGATTCTTCCATACCATTTGATAAAACAATTAAAGTAACTGGGGCAAAAAATAACCAAGCGCCATTAAGTTTAAAAAATAACTTTAGTGCATTAGTTAAAAAAGGCGATAAGTCGGAAATAAGCATTAATTACGAAATTAAAAATGTAATTAAAGCCCCACTTAAAGCTGGCGAAAAAGTTGGCTGTGCAACCATTGTTAAAGAAGGTAAAATTATTGGTGAAGTAGATATTGTTTTAGCCGAAGATGTTTTAAAGGCTTCTTATGGCGATACAATTTCTAAAATAGTTAACTTATGGGGTATTTAAAAAGTGAGCAAATTTTGCTCACTTTTTTTAATTTAATTTTTTTAATGGTTTATTTATTATAAAAAATTTTTTACAAAAATATAATTTTTCTGCTATTATTTGGAAACAATTAAAAGTTTTATTTTAAGCTATTTAATTGCAAAAAAAAGGCATATATTATATACTTATCTATGTAATAATTAAACCCATAAAGGAAAGTATGCTAAATTTTATTGATGAACTAACTGGCATCGAATTTATTTGTGCTGGATTAGCTTTAATATTAGTTTTAATAATATCGCTACCTTTGCACGAATTTGGTCACGCATTTGTGGCATATAAGCAAGGCGACCAAACTCCAAAGGCTATGGGAAGGGTTACATTAAACCCTTTTGCACATATTGACCCTATTGGTCTTATTTGTTGTGTGCTTTTTGGTTTTGGTTGGGCAAAGCCAGTAGAGGTTAATCCACTAAAATTCCGTAGTTACAAAAAGGGAATGTTTTTAACTTCGATTGCCGGTGTTTGTATTAACTTAATTTTAGCATTTGTTGGTTGCGGATTAATGCATTTAACTGTGTTTTTGTTAAATCTAAATTCATTACCACTCGATTTTAATTGGCTAACATTGTTTATATACTTTTTCACAAGTTTTATGTTTCAAATAAATGTTTGTTTATTTGTGTTTAATTTGTTGCCAATTTATCCTTTAGATGGTTTTAACGCAATAGCAGCCTATACCAAGTACGAAAATAAATTTGTTAATTTTATGCGTAGATATGGCAATTTAATTTTAATTGCGGTTTTAATTTTTGGCGATTTATTATTATTTTGGCTTTGCAAATATATCGGAATGCCAATAGATTTATTTTGGGGATTAATTTTTTAGTGGAAGAAAAAATTGAAAATATAGAAACTATAGAAAATGTTTCTGAACTTAATACAGAAGACGATGGTGCTCTTAAATTCAAATTGGATAACTTTGAAGGTCCATTAGATTTATTATTACATTTAATTAAACAAAGCAAAATGGAAATAGAAACTGTTGAACTTTCTAAAATTACCGAACAGTATTTGGAAATAATGGCAGGGTTACCAGAATTAGATATGGAAAAAGCGAGCGAGTTTATTTCGGTTGCTGCAACCTTAATTGAAATTAAAAGTAAGGCGTTGCTTCCAAAACTAATAGAAGATGAAGAAACTCCAGAAGAAGACCCAGAAGCATTATTATTACAACGTTTGCAAGAGTATAAATTATTTAAAGAAACTAGCGAGAAATTAAAAGCTTGCGAAAATGTTTCTAGGTTCTATAAAGAGCCAGAAGAAGAAGCAAGTAAGTTTAGAATAGTTATTAAGGATATGAGCCTTGATTTGTTACTTAATGCATTTGCTAATGTTTTAACAAGAAGTGCAACAGAACAAAAAAATAACGAGCCAAAACAAATCGAAAAAGAAAAGTTTACGGTTTCTGGCAAAATTGCTTCAATTAAGGATGCCTTAATAATTAGAAAGCAATTAAGATTTAGCGAATTATTCCGCGAAAGTATTTCGCGAGATGAAATAATAACAACTTTTTTAGCTTTATTAGAATTGTTAAAGCTGCAAGAAATTCGTTGTGTTCAAAGCGGAGCATTTCAAGATATTGATATTTTAAAAGTAGATAACGAGGAAAATAATGGATAATTTAGATAAAATAATTCAAAGCATTTTATTTGTTGCAGGCGATGGAGTGGAATATTTCGACATAGCCGATAAACTTGGCGTAACTGTTGAAGAAGTTGAAAGTGCAATCGAAAAACTAAAAATCGAACTAGAAGATAGTAAAAGCGGTATTCAAATAATAACATTCAACAAAAAAGCGCAACTTTGTTCAAATCCCGATTATGCCGATCAAGTTGCCGAAGTTTTAAATCCTATTAAAGAAAAAGCATTAACCAAAGCTGTTATGGAAACAGCAGCAATAATTGCCTATAAGCAACCTATAACAAGGTTAGAAATAGAGCAAGTAAGAGGAGTTAACTCCGACTATGCTATTAACAACTTGCTTGAAAATAAGCTAATCGAAGTAGTAGGTAGAAAAGATGCGATTGGCAAACCTTTAGTTTTTGGAACTACCGATGAATTTTTAAAAAGATTTAGTTTAAATGCTTTAGCTGATTTACCAGATTATGACGAATTGCTAGATAGAATTAAGGTTATAAAAGGTCCTCAAAACAGTGCGTTATTCGATTATTCTAACATTAACGAGGATGAAGAAACCAATAAAGAAGAAATGGTTGAAGAACAAAATGTAGAAGCTGATAAAAACGATGTTGTAAACGAATTACTAAGTGCGTTATCAGAAGACGATGAAACACAAAATCAAGCTTAATAAATTATAAAAATGTGCAATTATTTGTGCATTTTTTTATATTTTTTTCAAATACTAAAAATATGACAGTGGTTTTAATTATCATTGCTGTTTTAATATTTTTAATAACTGCAACTTTATTTATTAATATTAGGTTTGAATATGATGTTTTAAATAATGTAGGAAAAATAAAAGTAATGTTATATAAAACTTTAATTTTGTTTTCGAGTGGCATTACAATTTCCGATAGTTATTTGAACTTAAATAAAAAAGGAAATAAAGTAATAAAAATTAAAATTGATTTTAACGATGAAAATTTCCAATTTGTTCAAGACTTACAAACATATTTGTTTCATAAGTTATATCCAACCGAAATAAATTTTGGAGCAGTTGTTGCCAGTGAAAATCCGTTTATAGCTAGTATGATGGGCTCAACACTAGGCATTATAATTAATTTATTGCTAGCTAGAGCAAAAAACAGTGTTAGAGATGTTAAAGTTACAAACAATGTTCAAACGGGTTTTAGGCAAAATATGTTTAAGGTTGATATAAAACTATCGGTTGTACTAAGTATCTACGATTTTTTGTGGGCATTTTTAAAAGCATATAAGGCAAAGGTAAGAAGACGTGAAAAGAAACGAAGAAATAAACAAATCGCAAAATATTAGTGAAATTTTAAATGATGCTATGATAAATCTAAAAAAAGCTATAGATATTCACACCATTGTGGGAGATCCTTATGTGTGTGAAGATGGAACAACAATGGTTCCTGTTAGCAAGGTTTATGTTGGCATTGTTAGTGGTGGTGGCGAAGTTAATAGTAGTAAAAAAACTTCTAACTCACTTAGCTATCCATTTGCCGGAGCATCGGGTTCTGGCTTTACAGTTGTTCCTATGGGATTTTTAGTTTCTAGTAAAGGTAACACAACTTTTATTTCAACCGAAACCGATAAATCATCCGAAAAACTTATTGAGTTAACAAATCGAACATTAAAAATTTTATTATCAAATTTAAAAAAGGACAAATGATGAGAAATTTTAAAAAAGTTTTAATTTTAATAGTTATGCTTATGCTATGCATTACACCAACAAAATTAAATGTGGTTAATGCTGGAGCAACATATAGGGCAATGTGTGTTTTAGAAGGCAACACTTTGCAAGTTTTAAACGAATATAATTCCACTGCAAAACTAGCAATGGCAAGCACAACCAAAATTATTACCGCTATTGTCGCAATCGAAAATTGTGAAGATTTTAATAAAACGGTAACAGTTGCCGACGAATCGGTTGGAATAGAAGGCACAAGTATTTATTTAAGAAAAAATGAACAAATAACAATGGATAACCTATTATATGGTTTAATTCTAGCTTCTGGAAACGATGCTGCAATGGCATTGGCTTATGAAATAGGTGGAAGCGAAGAAAACTTTGTTAATATGATGAACGAGTTTGTTAAACGCGTTGGAGCAAACAATACTCATTTAGCAAATCCACACGGATTAGATGCAAAAGATCATTACACCACAGCATACGATTTAGCGTTAATTACTGCTTATGCATTAAATAACGATAAGTTTAAAGAAGTGGTTTCAACAAAAACAAAAGTTTTTGGTGGCGGCGAATATCAAACTAGATATTTAAGAAATAAAGATAAACTATTATTTAGTCAAGAAGGTTGCATTGGTGTTAAAACAGGTTTTACCGATAATGCTGGTCGTTGCTTAGTAAATGCTTGTGACAGAGATGGTATGCGAGTAATATCGGTTGTTCTAAATTGTGGGCCAATGTTTGAAGAATGCGATAGGCTAACCGAACAAGCTCTAAAACATTACACAACAAAACAATTTGTTGTTCCTTATAATTTTGTTGGTGTTGTTCCAGTTACAGACGGGGATAAAACAGAAGTTTCTGTAGCAACTTTAAATGGTTTTACTAAAACTATATTAAAAAGCGAAGAAGATAATTATAAAGTAGAATATAACTTAAGTTCTGGGTTAGTAGCCCCAGTTACAACAGAAACAGTTGTTGGAGATGTTAAAGTTTATTATAACGATAAAATAATTTATGCTGCAGACCTTTATTCTATTGATGAATGCAAAAATATTGATATAAAACATAAAATCGATAATATAATAGAAAATTGGTTTAACTAAAAAAATTGCAAACATAGTGTAATGCTTTGTTTGCTTTTTTTTATAGATTATAATAAACTAGATTTAGTATGAGAATAAACAAATATTTAGCAGAATGTAATATTTCAAGCCGACGCAAAGTTGAAGAATTTATTAAAAACGGCAAAATAATGGTTAACGGAAATGTTGTAACCGATTTAAGCACTCAAATTAATGAGAGTGATGTTGTTAAATTTAATGGTGTTGTTGTAAAACCAACACTTAATAAAATATATTTATTGTTAAATAAGCCTATCGGATACATAACAACAGTTAAAGATGAACAAGGCAGACATACTGTGCTTGATTTAATTGGTAAAATGCCAGATAGAATATATCCTGTGGGAAGGCTTGATTGCAACACCGAAGGAATGCTAATTTTAACTAACGATGGTGATTTTGCTAATTTATTAATACATCCCCGTAACGAAATAAACAAAGTTTATAGAGTTCAATTAAACCGAGTTCCTTCTATTGAAGAATTAAATAAAATAAAAAGTGGTGTTAAGTTAGAAGATTATGTAACAAAGCCAGCTCAAATTTCCAATCAGAAAAAATTGGAAGGTGGTAGATATCAGTTAGATATAACTATTCACGAAGGTAAAAATAGAGAAGTTAGAAAAATGTTTGAAGCAGTTGGCTTAAAAGTAAAGTATCTAGCTAGGATTAAAATTGGAAGCTTGCCTATTGGAAACTTGCCGTTAGGAAAATATAAAACATTATCAAAAACCGAACTTGACTTACTATTAAAAAACAAATAGGAGAAAAAGTATGATTACTATTGCTATAGATGGTCCAAGTGGATCTGGCAAAAGCACTATTGCACAAATTTTGGCTGATAAATTAGATTTATGCCACGTTAATGCTGGAGAATTATATAGAACCATTGGTGTTTATCTGTATGAAAACAATATTGATGCTAGAAACGAAGAAGAAGTTAAAAAAGTTTTAGATAACATTAATATTAAAGTAGAATTTGTTAATCACGAACAAAATAATTACTTAAATGGAGTGTTAGTTAATGATAAATTGCACACTCCAATTGCAAGCGATTTTTCTTCAAGATGTGCACCTTTTAAAAGCGTTAGAGAAAAGGTTAAGGCAATTCAAAGAGAAATTGCTAATAACTATGGCGTTGTAATGGAAGGTAGAGATATTACAACAGAAATTTTACCTAATGCTAAATATAAATATTATATAACAGCTTCTGCAGAAGTTAGAGCAAAGCGTAGATTTGATCAACTAAAATTAAAAGATGAAAGTTTAACATTCAACCAAGTTTTAAGCGATATTAACGAGCGTGATTATAGAGATACTCACAGAAAATTGGGCTTGCTTACAATAGCAAGTGATGCAGAAGTTATTAACACCGATAATTACACAGCTGAACAGGTGGCGGCAATAATTTGTGAAAAAATAAAGGAGAATTAAATGTTTTTTTATTTTTGCTTAATTATATTATACATTCCATTATTAATTGTTTTACCAACAAGGGTTACAGGAAAAAAGAATTTGCCTAAAAAGGGAAGGGTTATATTTTGCACTAACCACCAAACTTTATGTGACCCAGTTATTATTGCATACAAATTAACTGGGCGTCGCTTTAGATTTATGGCAAAAAAACCATTGTTTAAGCACAAAATTAGCGGAGCGTTTTTAAAAGGCATTGGAGCTTATCCGGTTGATTATAAAGCTGCAACCGATATTAAAGCAGTTAAACAAACCATAAAATATTTAAAAGAAGAAAAAGCAGTTTGCATTTTTCCAGAAGGTGGAAGAAGAGATTCTGATATTAATAACGAATTAAAAAATGGTGTGGCTATGTTTGCTTTGCGAACAAACACTCCGGTTGTTCCAGCTTGCTTTGTTAAAAAACCCGGCTTTTTTAAATTGAATCGTTTAATTGTTGGAAAACCAATTTACTTGCACGAAATGGAACAATTTAAAGATAAAAAAGCAGATAAAGAATTGTTAGACCAAGCTAGTGATATAATAAATCACGGCATATTTGATTTAAAAACTGAATATGAAAATAAAAAGAAATCAAAAAAGAATAGAAAGTAAACTCTATTCTTTTTTTTGCAAAACTTACCAATTTAATAACACTTTTTATTGTGCAATTTTGCATAAAATATATTATGCTCTAAATAAAAAAATAACATAACAAGGCTTTCTATGTTTGATAAATAATTTTTATAATGCTATACTTTTATTGTTATTAAAAAGTTATAAACATTGTTTATTTATAACATAAATACAATTATAGGAGAAAAAAAGTAATGGCTAAAAGGGAACAATATTTATCTTGGGACGATTATTTTATGGGTTTAGCTTTGCTTTCTGGAAAGCGTAGTAAAGATCCAAACACTCAAGTTGGTGCTTGTATTGTTACACCACAAAATAGAATTGCTTCGGTTGGATATAATGGTTTTCCTATGGGATGCAGCGATGATGAATTTCCGTGGGAAAGAGAAGGGGAAGAAATAAAAACAAAATATCCTTATGTGGTTCACGCAGAGCTTAATGCAATTTTAAATTCGAAAGCGGATTTAAACGGCTGCAGCATTTATGTATCGTTATTTCCTTGTAATGAATGTGCTAAAGCAATTATTCAATCGGGTATTAAAAAAGTTGTTTATTTAAGCAACAAATATGCCGATACTATGGCATCAATAACCAGCACAAAAATGTTAAAAGCAGCAGGTGTTGAACTAGTTCAATTAAAACCAAACAAAAGCCAAATTATTTTAGAATTTTAATTAATAATGAAAAAAGAAGATAATATTTTAAAGTTATTATATATTCCAATAATTTATTTTGTGACAGCTTGTTTAATAGAAGTTGGCACCTTTCTTTCGTTAAATTTTGGTGTTTTTCCAAAGTATTTTTTATTTGATATTTCTGTTATGCTTATTTTTGTTGGAATTATTTTTATTAGTTCTAATAGAATAGCACAATTTGTTATTTCATTATTGCTGCTTCTTGGTCAGGCACTAATTAGTTTTATTAATATCACATTATATAATATTTATGGCGATTTGTTTTCGTTTGATATGATAGCTATTGGAGCAGAAGGGTTTAAAAGCTTTGATGCTTCCTTTGTTAATTATTGGTTTGTTGTTTATTTAGTTGTGTGCATAACTGCTTCAATAGTTTTTATGGTAAAAGATATTAATAAAAAGTATAACTTTAAAGTTTTTAATAAAATGGCATTAGTTTTGGCATCGGTTTTTGTGGTGTTTGAACTTATAGGATTTAATGGGTATTACACTCAAATTGCTTGGTTAAGTGCTAATAATAATAGTGAATACGATAAATACTTTAATAATGATAAAAATTTATATGAAACATTATTTATTAAAAACGAAAGTTTAAAAAAATATGGTTCTTTTGGTTTTTATGCGAAAAATTTATCAAACCTAATTTGGCGAAAAGGTAATGTTGATGCCGATTATACCGATACAAAAGAATATATTTTAAATTCGGAAATGAATAGTGAAAATATGTTTACCGGCACATTAAAGGATGATAATGTTATTGTTATAATGTGTGAAAGTTTAGAGTGGTATGGAATTGATCCAATTTTAACACCAACACTTTATAAACTATTTACAGATGGTGTTACTTTTAATAACTACTATTCAAAAAGTAAAACTAACTATTCAGAAATGGATGTAATATTAGGAAATATTCCTACTAACAATTCTTTTACAAACGGTGTTCATTTTGCTAATTCTAGCTTGTTAAACAATAAATTGCCTTTCACACTTCCAAACAAATTTAAAGCAAGTGGATATGATCAAACAACATTCTTCCATAATAACGATGGTAGTTTTTATGGTAGAACAACAACACATCCTGTTTATGGCTTTGATAATATTGTTACATTAGAAAAAATGGATTTTTCTGGTTTAGATGTTGGGAAAGAAGGATCTTATTATAGAGATTCCGATATGATAAAGGCTTGCATAAATCAAATAGCACCACTTAATAAAAAGTTTTTATCGTTTATAACAACTGTTGTAACTCACGGCCCATATAAAGAAAATCCAAGACTTAACGAATATTATAAAATTTTAGATGGTGAGAAATTTGAAGAGTCGTTAACTTGGCTTGAAAATAATACTAACTATGTAAAGCCAACAACCGAAAGTTTGCGAAACATTTTAAAGCTATATAAAGCAGCTTTTATGGATTTAGATAGAGGGGTGGAATATTTATTAAATTATTTAAAAGATAACAATTTAATGGATAACACAACCTTGGTTTTATATAGTGACCATAATGCTTATTATCATGATTTGGCTTATGAAATGCGAACTGTTAATAAAGGGGAATATTATAACAACGAAGTTTACAGAGTTCCAGCAAGCATTTATAGTGAAAAGTTAGGAAATATGAATATTGATAAATTTAGTTGTCCATATAATATTTTACCAACAATATTTGATTTAGTGGGTATTAATTATAACAAGAATTTATATATGGCACCTTCAATTTTTGATGAAGAATTTAAGAATACCATTTTTGTTTCGCCATTAAGTGGAATTATGGGAGATGGTATATATTCCGATAATGTTAGTTCGGTTTATTTGTTAAAGGATAATATTTCTGACGAAGATGTTTATAACTTTAAACAATTAGCGTTAAAATATTATCAAAAACAAGAATGGATTAATAAAATTTACAATACCAATATTTTTAAATACTATCCGGAACTTAATAATAATATTTAAAAAAACAGCACTATTATAAGTGCTGTTTTTGTTTTAAATTTCAACTTTAAATTTGTTTCTGCTCCATAACCAAAATGGTGTGTGAATATCAATAGGATATATGTTTGTATCTTTTAATAATTTTTCCCATCTTAAACTTACAATTTCGCGTATGTTGCTTTTATCTAAATCTTGTGGGCTAATAACGCCTAATTTTAAACTTGATTGAATTATGTGAGTATCTGGGGCAACAGAAATGCTGTGCTTGTTTTTTAAATTTATATTTGTATATTGTGAAATAACATATAACCAATAGTTTAATATTTTTGTTCCAGATAAGTAAGGAAAATCTTTTTTATTTTTTAAAATATAATTTTTAACTTCTATAATATCGTTATTATTATTATTAAACAAATTTCTAATATCGCCATCAAAGTGCTTATTAATTGATAAGCAAAGTTTTATCCAAAATTCGGTTTGCTTATTTTTTTGCAAAGCTAATTTATATTTGGTTAAATATTCTTGAACTTTTTCAAAGCTTAATTTTGAAATATTAATGGTATCAAACACTTTAATTGTTTCTTTATCTTTCCAAGTTTTTAGGGCAGATTGCCAAAGAGTATAGGAATTTCGTTGATAGTTTAATGCCATTGGTAATGTGAAATAAATAAAATTTTCTTTTGATGCTTTAGTTAAATTAGGGTTGCTATCTTCTGGCATTATTTCTCCGCCAAGCAAACCTTTTTTGTGAAGATTTATTAATTTTTTTACTTTAGCAATTAATTCGTTTTTATCCATACATTAAGTCTATCATAAAAATTATTGCAAACCAAAAAAAACAATACGATATTTCACATATTGTTGTTTAGTGTTATTTAATAAAAAAAAGTAATTTTAATCTTCAATTTCAATATTAAAACTTTGTAATAAATTTATTGCATCAGGAGATGAGAATTTTGCATTAAAAATTTTGTTATTTAATAGGTTTACAACATAACCAGTGGCTTTTCTAAAATCGCTTTTTTGCAAATCACAATCGTTAAATTCTGTTTCTTTTAGGTTGCAACCATTAAAATTGCTTTCAAATAGGTTGCATTCCATAAAAATTGAATGAAATATAGAAGATTGCATAAAATTAAATTTACGAAAATTTAGTTTTAGGAAAGTGTTATATTTTAAATAGCACTTATCAAGTTTTTGAATTGGGGAAGAGATTGAACCAATAGATTGCATATTATACCAATCAATGTTAACAAGATTGCACGATATAAAATCGGATAAAAGCATTTTAACATTGTTAGTTTGCATATTAACTATTGAACAATTAATAAACTTGCACTCACAAAATGTGCAGTCTGTAAAGTTGCAATTTAAAAATTTACACTCTTCAAAAGTGCAATCACTAAACTCAATATTAGTAATATTGCAGTTTTCTTTAATAACATTTTTAAAAACTTTGTTTGTAAAACTTTTCATATTTAACACCAAATTTTTTAATTATTATAGCATTAAAAATGGTACTTCTCAAATATTTTATGATGTAACAATATTTGTTTTTTTATCATAAAAATTAATTATAAATTTTAGTTTTATAATTATTTTTAACACTTAAAAAAATATGTAAAAAGTTAAGAGTACTTAAAATATTTGACAAAAATTTTTATTTGATTAATATGGTATTAGTATATAATTAATATAATTATATATTAAAAAATATTTTATTATAGGAGGGTTTATGACTTCAAGAAAAAAGAGTTTCCCGATAATATTTACTGTTATTGCGTGCGTTTTTGCTTTATTAGCGGGAATAATAAGCTATTTGCCTAATTCAAGAATGGCTGTATTTGCTCAAACAGACGAAAAGTCGGGATTATATTACTACGATAATCTTACAACTGCAGATCAATCTGGTAATGTAGTTGAATATGTTTTGGCTAAGAAATTTTACCAAGCATTAGAGAAAATTGAAGAAGCAGGTAGTTTTAAAGCTGGAGTGGTTTCTTATGCTATAAATTCCATTGTAACATCCGACCAAATTAAAGGCTGGGTTGTAGATGGAAAAATGGAAATCCCAAAGGCATTTAGTGCGGCAAGAGATTCGTTTTTAATGGATCATCCAGAGTTATTTTATGTAGATTTATATAAATTAACAATTAGCGCGTCATTAACTAATGGCGTTTATTCGGCTTTTATTGATAGTGGTAGATTTGCAAATGTTTATAGAGATAACTCTTTTAAATCTGAAACTATGGTTAATAAAGCAATTGAAAGTTTTAATACTGAATTAAATAAAATGGTTAACGAAGTTAAAACACAAGTTGAAAATAATGATTCATCGGTTAAAACAGACCTTGCTTTAGCAAAAGCCGTAAATGAAAAAATTGCAACAAATGTTAAATACGATTTTGGTGCATATAACGATTATTTAAATAATAAAGATGGCGTTTCTAGCGCATCTTTAACTCATACTGCATATGGTGCATTAGTGCTTAAAAAAGCAGTTTGTTCTGGTTATTCTTTTGCTTATAAAGCAGTTTTAGATAAACTAGATATTCCTTGCGTTGTTGTAAGTGGATATAGCAGAGGAAAGGATAAAAATGGTAATGATACAAGTGGTAATGTTGGCCACTCTTGGAACTATGTAGCATTACAAACACCTAAAAAAGAAGTGCAAACTTCAACTAGAGCTACAAATTCCGAAGTTCAAGAATTAGAAACAAATTGGTTTGCTTTTGATACAACTTGGAATAGCGTTAGCACAGATAAAAATAAATATTCTAATATGAATGCAATTACTGCATATCAACAACATATGCCAGATGGTGTTATTTCATCTGCAGAATATAACTTAACATATCCATCACTTTCTATGGTGGAATATGACCAATTATGGAATCCTAATAATATGGATATAACTGTTAATTATGCTGGATTCTCTTATTCAAGCATATATGGATTATCAAGTGCTGGTAACTTTTATATTGGTCAAGAATATGTTAGTTTTAACGGTTTGAATGCAAAACAACTTTTAGAACAACAAAATTTGCGCTTAATTTCAAGAAGCTATTTCTTAGAAGATGGTGAAGAAAAATGGTCTGCTTGGATTGATTTAGCAAGCTATTCTAGATTTGAAGGTAGTGGAATTCAATATGTTGATAATAAAACTGTAACTACATTCGTTTCAAACCAAATTAGTTCCCAATATGCTGTAGTATCAAATATCAGTCCTGATGGCGACTATGTTATAGGTAATGATCTTTTATGTGATAAATGTTTCTATACTGATGCAAACTTAGTTGAAGAAAATGCAGAATTTATTTCAATAGAATTTAAAAATGAATCCTATGGAACATATACACCAGCTCCATATTTAATGCCTGAAAAAACTAAACCTTATGCTGGCGGCGATGTTGTTATTACTGATAATATGAGTGAACCAGGCAATAGCAATATTATGGCTGATAGTAAAGCTTTATCTTTAACTTTAGTTTATGATGAACCATTACACATTCTTGATGAAACTCAACCAATTAAAGCAAATTTTTCGGCTGATCACGAAAATACAAAGAATTTTGCTAGTTTTGTTCCTTTCCCTGATGGAAAATATGTTCATTTAGTAGAAGATGCTTCTGGTGTGCCAAACACACTACTAGTAAAATTTAAACCAAGTTTAATGTATGAACATAACCGTGAAGGTTATATGATTACTTTTGAAAATGTTGGATCTGCTAAAATTGTAGATAAACTAATTGATAATAAACTAGTTCGTACAACATCAGATAAAGCTCCAAACTATGTTTATTTTGTGTTCTCACGCAATTATAATGCTTGTCCTAATATTTTTGGTGATGGTAGATTATGGGTTAATTGTTGTGCACAACCAACATTAGTTGATAACACCGACTTATCTAAAATGGATTTTAAAGATGCAGAAGGAAATAGCACTTTCTCAGAACAAGAACGTAGCCAAATGATGTTGGTAGTTAATAATGTTTCTCCTAAAACAGAAGAAGATATTATTAACGGAATTGCTAAAGATAAATCTAATAATATTTCTAATAAAGATATTATGGCTAGTCAAACTTATGATATCGACCTACAAATTTGCGGCAAATATGCTACTATTCCAGATGGAAGCTATGTTAACATTGCACTTGGTTTCCCAGAAGGTTATGGCCCAGATGATGAAGGCGTAACTTTTAAAATTTTTCACAGAAAACATATTAGTGGAGATAAATATATAATTGAAGAAATTCCTTGCGTAGTAACCAAATTTGGTATTGTTGCAACTGTTAATAGTTTTTCTCCTTACACTGTAGTTGCAGTTTCAGAGAAAAAAGCAACCGAAAAAACAATTGTGGCTTCAATTGAAGGTAAGGGCGGCAAACTTAGCAAAGAAGATAGCAAAATTAGAACAATAGGTAAAAATAGCCAATATACTTATACTATTGCTCCTGATGAAGGTTATCAAATTTATAGTGTTACTTTAAATGGTAAAAACATTACTAACAAAGTAACAAGTAATCAATTAACATTAAGCTATGATGAATTAACAAGAAATAACGAACTTGAAATTAAATATATTTCTAACGATTCTGCTGTTCGTTATAGTGAACTTAACATTGTAGAACCGGTTAAAGTTGTTATGTCAACTAACAACACTTTCTCTCAATATTCTTTTGTTGAAGGTGAGGTTTTCTCTAAAAATTCAAATGTTGGCATTGTTGTTGGCGTATTCTTTGGTGCATTAGCAATTATTTTAGCTGTTGTTATTGCTAGAGTAGTTATAATGAAAAAGAAAAGAGCTAACAATGAAAATAATTAATAATTAATATTAATAAATAAAAAATCCATTGAGTTTTCAATGGATTTTTTTATATAAGCATAAAATTAAAAATTGTTAAATTATTTATTTGATGTTAATTTTTCTATAGCTTTTTCAATGCTTTCCGCAAAAAATATATCTTTATCGTTATTGCTTTCATAAATAAAATCGTTATAGCATAAAGAAATGCGTTTTCAGTTATATAAGTAAAATAGGTAATTGATATAAGTAAAAATTTAATAAAATAAAAAATACGAACCAATTAGTTCGCACTATATTTTTAATGGTGGGCGAGGATGGATTCGAACCACCGAAGTCAGAGACAACAGATTTACAGTCTGCTCCATTTGGCCACTCTGGAACTCGCCCATATAAAAAAGTGGAGCTGGTGAAAGGAATCGAACCTTCAACCTGCTGATTACAAATCAGCTGCTCTGCCAATTGAGCTACACCAGCATATATAAGTTTGTGTAGGGAATAGGGTAATAAAATTTATTATGGTGCCTCGGGGCGGAATCGAACCACCGACACGAGGATTTTCAGTCCTCTGCTCTACCGACTGAGCTACCGAGGCACATAATAATGGCGACCCGGAAGAGATTTGAACTCTCGACCTCTAGCGTGACAGGCTAGCGTTCTAACCAACTGAACTACCGGGCCAAATAAAATAATATAGGGAATGGGTATTGGTGGGCCTTCAGGGACTCGAACCCCGGACCAACCGGTTATGAGCCGGTCGCTCTAACCAACTGAGCTAAAGGCCCAATTAATCAGCACTTTTCAGAAATGGTCGGGGTGAAGAGACTCGAACTCCCGGCCCCTTGATCCCAAATCAAGTGCGCTACCAAACTGCGCTACACCCCGAAAGTTTCTTGGTGCTGACAGATAAAGTTTACTATAACACGGGTTAAATGTCAATAAATTTAATTAATAATTTTACATTTTTTTATTAAATAAAATTTAATATTATATGTTTTATTTTTTATAAATTCAAATAGTATAAAATAATAAAAAATAAGCAATAATTCAACAATATGTTTTAAAATTTTTAATTTTAATTTTGTTATAATAGTTAAAAATTTTACGAGGCGAAACAATGAACATTAAGCACAGAATTTATAATAATACGATGTATGTTATGTTAATAGGTGAGTTAGATGAATATTCTGCTGGCTATGCTAGAACCAACTTAGATCAAATTTTTAGTGAAAGAAATTTTAATCAAGTTATTATAGATTTATCCGAATTGGAGTTTATGGATAGCACTGGCATTGGAGTTTTAATTGGAAGATATAAAAAGTTAAAAACAAATAAAGTTCCAATTTACATATGCAATCCTAGTAACCACGTGGAAAAAATATTTCAAATGACAGGGCTTTACGAAATTATGCCCAAAATTAGTTAGTAAAAGGTTAGAGGTTGTTATGAATTATAATAATGAATTATTTTTAAAGTTTAAAAGTTTAAGCGAAAACGAAGGTTTTGCCAGAGCTTGTGTTGCAAGCTTTTGTTTACCATTAAATCCTAGCATAGAAGTTATTACCGACATTAAAACTGCCGTTAGTGAAGCTGTTACAAATTGTGTTGTGCACGCATATCCTAATAAAGTTGGCGATGTGGAAATTTTAGTTAGGTTAAATAATAATCAAATATACATATCTATAAAAGATTATGGTGTTGGCATTAGCGATGTTTTAAAAGCTAAAGAGCCTTTTTATACAAGCAAACCAGATAGTGAGCGTAGCGGAATGGGATTTACTGTTATGGAAAGTTTTATGGATAGCGTTGTGGTAAATTCTGAAGTAAACAAAGGAACAGAAGTTGTTTTAGTTAAGAACTTGGAGGATAACAAATTAGCGGTTGGAGGTTAAAATGCTTGATTTTGAGCAAACTTTATTACTAATTGAAAAAGCACAGAATAATGATCAAGATGCATTAAATATTTTAGTTAAAGAAAATTCTCCGCTAATTAAAAGTGTTATTAAGCGTTATAGGAACAAAGGTGTTGAATATGAAGATTTATATCAAATAGGAAGTATGGGCTTTTTAAAGGCTATTCAGAACTTTGATAAGAATTTTAATGTAAGATTTTCCACTTATGCAGTTCCTATGATTGCAGGCGAAATTAAACGCTATTTAAGGGATAATGGATTTATTAAAGTTTCTAGAAGTGTAAAACACTTAAGCATTCAAATAAATAAGTTTGTTGAAAATTATATTGCAAAAAATTTCGAATCTCCAACAATAAATCAAATTGCTGAAGAATTTGGGATTAGTACACAAGATGCTGTGTTTGCAATGGAGAGTAACATTCAACCTTTATCGCTTTATTCACAGGTTGGTGGAGAAGGCGAGGATAAACAACAAATGTTAATTGAGAAAATCCCGGCAGTAGAACAATTAGATAAGCAAATGGATTATTTTTTGTTGTTAAATTTAATAAAAGAACTACCGCCTAGAGATAAAAAAATTATTGTTTTGCGTTATTTTAGAGATAAAACTCAACGCGAAATAGCCGATATTTTAGGGGTTAGTCAAGTTCAGGTTAGCAGATTAGAAAATAAAATACTATCACAAATAAAGGTTAAACTATCGGATATTAATTAATACTATGCATATTAAAAAAATAACGCTTTAAATAGCGTTATTTTTTGTTATTACATAATAGTTATTTAGTTATTCTTCTTCTGATAATAGTTCTACTTTATATTCGCTATCATCTGGTAAAGTTACTTCGTCAGAATTAACCATACTAGGTTTTGTGGAAGATTCAACCGATAATGTATTAATACCGTTATTAACTGTTCCGTGATTTATCATATCAATAATTGTGTTATAGCCATAAGTGTCAACATTTTTATTTGTTCTATTTGAATTGTTATTATAAGAATTATTCAAATTCTCATAATTTGTGCCATTGCCTGTGCCAAAACCATTAACTCCATTATTAACACCATTGTTTAAGTTGTTTTGAGTTATAATACCGTTTTGAAACATTCCGTTAGGAGCGTTTATTTTATCTTCTTCTGTTCCATAACCTAGCATATTTCCATTGTTTGCAGTTCCGTTGTTAACAATATTATTATTTGAAACATCATTATTAACTATTTCATTATTATTTAAGTTATTGTCAGAAACCACATTGTTTTGTGTTGAATTATTAATGTTTTCTTCGTTGTTTTCTATAGTTTCTGTGTTTTCAACATTATTAATATCTTCTTTAATTTCTGGTTTATAGGTGTCCAAATTGTTAATTGTGCTTTCGTAAGTATCTATTGTTGAATTAGTTGATTCTTGTTCTGAATTAGTTAAATCTTCATTATTAATAGCAATGCTTTCTTCTTGATTTTCTGGTTTATTTAAGCTTTCTTCGTTAGTATTATCATATGTTATATCTTCAAAATTATTTAGCTTATCTTTATTAGTTTTATTTTCAATAACATCATTGCTATTATCTTGGTTATTAGTATTATCTAAATTATTTTGTATATTATTATTATCTAAATCAACATTTTCTTCTAAATTTACATTATCTTCAAAACTATTATTTTCTTCTAAATTGTTATTTGGAATGTTTAAATCTTTGATATTAGTATTATTATTTTCTAGTTCTGGGGTTTCAATAATATTTTGCGCTTCTTGTAAAATTCCTTTTATTTGTTCAAGGGTGGTTAACGCATTTTTTAAATAAGTTATTCTTGTATCTAAATGATTTAAAACTTTTAAATAGTTACTTTTAACAACATCTATTCCTGTTGTAATTCCTGTAGAATCGGTTTTATTAATGTTGTTAACCTCGTTACTTAATTCGCCGTTGCATCGTTTAATTCTTTTAATTGTTGTTTTAATATCGCCAATATAATTATTTAGTGCTGATATTTGTTGATTGCTTGGTTCAAAAGTTCCGTTTTCGATTTCTTTGTTTAAATCTTTAATTTCAACAACATAATTTAAAACATAATTTTTACAATCCGACAGGGCATCGTTAGCTTCTATAACATCGCTGGTTATTGCATAAAGAGTTTTTACTTTACTTATATAGTTTGATAAATAGTCGCCATTTTCTAATGCGTTAATATCTTGAAGATATCTGGGATTATATTTAATAGGTTTAACATCGTAATAAAAAATATTAGTTGTGTTGTTATTAGTTAATTCTGTATTTTCTTTATTTACGTTATCTAAGTTAGCTGATTCGTTATCTAAACTTAAAGTTGCTATTTTTCTGGTTTCGGTTCTAACAGGAACAATATTAGATAGCGCCATATTAGAGGCTTTAATTGTGTTATTAGAAATAGGATAAATATCAGGATTAGATAAATAGGAGTTGTTAATAGTATCTAAATTTTTTACTGTTGAACTTAAAACATTTAGGTTATGTGTCAAATTCTTAGAAACCGATGCTGGTGATAAATTATTTGTGCAGCCAGCAAGCAATATTGCGCCCCCAACAATAGCAGTTATTAATACTTTTGATTTTTTCATTTCAATTCCTCCAACTTTATTATTAGTTTGGTAAAAAACAACATTTTTATTTACAAATTAAAAAAGTTTTTAAAGTATAAATTAAACATTTTTAGTTAACAATTAAATAAAATTTTGGAGATTTGTTATGAAAAAAGAAAAACATTTAACTAGAAACGAACAATATAACGTTTATGTTGAAGCAAAAATACCTAAAACAAAAAATTTCCCAACCTTAATTTATGCTTTTATTGTTGGTGGTATAATTTGTATGATTGGTCAGGGCATTTCCGATGCGTTGATGGCAATATGGCCATCGATGAGCCAGGAAGAAGCTTCGGCTTGGATGCTTATTGTTTTAATATTTTTATCAAGTTTTTTAACTGCTTTAGGTGTTTACGACAGAATTGGCGTGTTTGCTGGAGCAGGTTCAATTGTTCCTATAACAGGTTTTTCAAACTCGATTACTAGCCCTGCTATTGAGTTTAAAAAAGAGGGGATTATATTTGGTACTTGTGTAAAAATGTTCTCTGTTGCAGGACCAGTTATTGTTTGTGGATTGGTAATTAGCTTTTTAACAGGATTAATCTATTTGTTTATTTGAGGTGAGTATGAAAAATAAGATAGGCGATCAAACTATAAAATTTACCAATTGCCCACGAATTATTGGTAACTATGCAATAGTTGGCGAAAAAGAAGGTAACGGAACTTTTAAAGACTATTACGATTTTATTTTAAAAGATGATTTGTTTGGAGAAAAAACCTTTGAACACGCCGAAAGAAAAATTATTGAACAAGCTATTTCGCAATCGATAGAAAAAGCAAAATTAAACATTAGCGATATAGATTTATTAATTGGTGGCGATTTATTAAATCAAATTATTAGTATGAGTTTTACAGCACGCTATTTTGACCGACCATTTTTAGGTGTGTATGGTGCGTGTTCTACAATGGCAGAAAGTTTGGCTATTGGCGCAGCTTTGGTTAATGCTGAATATGTTAAAAATGTTGTTTGTTCCACTGGTAGCCATTTTTCATCGGCAGAAAGACAATATAGGTTTCCGTTAGAACTTGGAAATCAGCGACCACCAACAAGCCAATGGACAGTAACTGGTGCAGGAAGCAGCATATTATCGTTAAGTGGCGAAGGGCATAAAATAACAATGGCAACTTTTGGTAAAGTTACCGATTATGGTGTTTCTGATGTTAATAATATGGGAGCAGCAATGGCTCCAGCAGCAATGAGCACCTTAATATCGCATTTTCAGGATACAAAAACAACTCCAGATGATTACGATTTAATTTTAACTGGAGATTTAGGTAAACTTGGTTCGGAAATATTAATGGATTTAATGGAACATAATGGTTATAAACTAGGAAAAAACTATAACGATTGTGGACAAATGATTTTTAATAATAATCAGAAAACCTTTCAAGGGGGCAGTGGTGCAGGTTGTAGTGCTGCAGTGTTAAATTCGTTTATATTAAAAAAAATGGATGAAGGTGTGTTTAAAAAAGTTTTATTTGCTGCAACTGGTGCACTTCTTAGCACGCTATCTAGCCAACAAGGCGATAGCATTCCTGGAATTTGTCACGCTGTAGTAATTGAAAAAGGCAGGTAGAAATGGAAATATTTTTAACTTATTTAAAGGTTTTTGCTATTGGCGGATTAATATGTATGCTTGGGCAGATATTAATAATAAAAACAAAAATAACAAGCTCACGAATTTTGGTAATGTTTGTTTGCATTGGCGCAGTGCTTGAAGCTTGTGGATTATACGAACCAATTGTAACTTTTGCAAAAGCTGGTGCAACTGTTCCTATTACTGGGTTTGGCAGAAGTTTGGCAAAAGGTGCTATTCAAGGTGTTAAAGAAATGGGCTTTTTAGGAGCTTTTGCAGGTGGTCTTACTGCAACTGCAGCAGGCATTGCTTGTGCAGTTTTATTTGCGTTTGTTTTTTCATTAATATTTAGTAGCAGAACAAAAAAATTCTAAACTTGTTTTAATTATTAAAATTTAATCATATATTTAATTAATGGTTAAAACTCTTAAATTTAAAATTAAAAAATATAAAAAAATAATAATTGCGTGGACGTGCATTATTATTTTTGCTTTGTTATCGGTTTTAATGCTTAAAAATGGGATTAATTCTATTATTTCAAATACTGTTGAACTAAAATCAAAGGCTTTGGCAACAAAGGCTATGAACAGTGCTATTGCTGATGTTGTTATAAATTCTATTGTTTATGAAGATTTAGTTAATATAATAACCGATGAGTTTGGAAACATTAGTATGATTCAAGCTAATGCCTTGGAAATAAATAATTTAAGTAAAGACTTAGCTCAAACAACCGAAAATAAAATTGAAGAATATGGTAGAAGCGGAATAAGCATTCCGTTTGGTTCGTTTACCGGAATTCCGGTTTTGGTTGGTAGAGGACCTAACATAAAATTAAAGGTTAGCCCTATTGGGGCAGTTAACTGCACATTTTTATCGCATTTTGAAACTGCAGGTATAAACCAAACTAACCATAAAATCTATCTTAGTATTTCTGCCGATGTTGGTGTGGTTTTGCCACTTCTTAGTAAAAAATATAACACAACTAGGCAAGTGCTAATATCCGAAAGCATAATTGTTGGACAAGTGCCAGAAGTTTATTTGTATTCCGATACATTAGATACACTTTTAAACTTTGTGCCTTATTAATAATTTCATTGTTAATTCAAATTATTTATGTTAAAATTAAACGTAAAATTTTGGCTAAATAAGGAATTAACAATGATTTTTTTAGATAATGCAAGCACAACAAAGATTTATAACGAAGCATTGGAAGAATATGTTAACTTTAGTAGAGAAAACTATTTTAATGCATCATCGCTTTATAAAAATGGTGTTCAAGTTTCGGTTAAAGTTAATAATGCTAGAAAAACCATAATAAAGCTTCTTGGTGGAAGTGTTTTTGATAATTTAATCTTTACTTCGGGTGCTACAGAAGCCAATAACTTTGCAATTAATGGCTGTGTTAGAAAAAATATGGGAAAACTTTTATTTTCTATAGGGGAGCATCCTTCGGTTTATAATGTTGCCCTAAATTTATTAAATATGGGTTATGATGTTGAATTTGTTAATTTAACAAAAGATGGTACAGTTGATGAAAAAGATTTTATAAACAAATTAACAGGGGCTAGTTTTGTTTCGATAATGCATATTAACAACGAAACAGGTGCAATTAATAACATAAAAAAACTAGTTCAAATTGCAAAAGCTAAAAATCCTAAAATTATTTTTCACTGCGATGGTGTGCAAGCATTTGGTAAAATTAAAGTTAATGTTTCGGCACTTGGTGTTGATTTATACACAATTAGTGCTCATAAAATTCACGGACCAAAAGGTGTGGGTGCACTTTATGTTAAAAAAGGTATTAATTTAAAGCCAATACTTTTTGGCGGTGGTCAAGAATTTAATTTAAGAAGTGGAACAGAAAACACTTGTGGAATTATTTCGTTTTGTAAGGCGTGTGAACTAGCAAACAAAAATGTTGAAAGCAATTTAGAATATGTTTCAACACTAAAAGAAGAATTTGTAAAAAACATTACTAACAACTTTAATGTGGTAATAAATTCTTCATTAGAATCGTTACCATACATTATTTCGTTTGCTGTCCCTAAGGTTAAAGCCGAAACCATTTTACATATGGCAGAAAACGAAGGCGTTTTAATTTCTAATGGCTCTGCTTGTTCTAGCAAGCACACAGATAACAGAATTTTAAAGGCTATGGGCGTGGAAAATAACATAATAGAATCTTCGGTTAGGGTAAGTTTTAGTTTTGATACAAAATTAGAAGAAGTTATTAAAGCGTGCGAAATTATTAAAAAAACCTGTTTAGGTTATATTAAATTATTAGGATAAAATTATGAAAAAAGTTATTTTAGTTAGATTTGGTGAAATATTTTTAAAAGGAAAAAATAAACATATTTTTGAAAAATTGTTAATACATAACATTCTTGAAAGTTTAAAAGATTTTAAAGTTAGGTTAACAAAAATTTCTGGAAGATATGTTTTAACCGATTTTGATGAAGACTATGAAAATCAAATTATTGATTATGTTTCAAAAGTTTTTGGTGTTTATTCTGTAAGCCCTTGTGTTCAGTTTGAATCTTCTCAAGAAAAGATTGAAGAGTATGTTGGTTCTTTAACTTTTAGCTCAGAAACTTTTAAAGTTGATGTTAAACGAGCAGATAAACGATTTCCTATTAACTCAACCGAATATTCTGCACATTTAGGCGGAATTATTTTAGATAATTTTCCAAACTTAAAAGTTAAGTTAAAAAATCCGGATGTAACAGTTTATGTTGAAATTAGAGATGATGGTAATACGTATATTTATGATAAAATTATAAAGGCTGTTGGTGGAATGCCTGTTGGAAGCAGTGCGGGCGGTTTATTATTATTATCTGGCGGAATTGATAGCCCAGTTGCTGGATATATGATGGCAAAACGCGGAATGCCTTTGCACGCAATACATTTTCATAGTTTTCCATACACCAGCGAATCTGCTAAAGAAAAAGTTTTAACTCTTGCAAAACTGGTTAGTGTTTACACTGGAAACATTGTTATTTATGTTGTGCCTTTCACAAAAATTCAAGAGGAAATTCATAAACATTGCGATGGCGATTTTATGATAACTTTAATGCGCAGATTTATGATGCGTATAAGCGAAAAAATTGCAAAAGAAAACAACTTAAAGGCAATAATAACAGGTGAGAGTTTAGCCCAAGTTGCTTCTCAAACAATAGAAAGCATAACTGTAACAAATGGTGTTATTGAAGATTTACCTGTGCTTAGACCACTTATTGGAATGGATAAAGAAGATATTATGGAAATAAGCAAAAAAATTAACACCTACGAAACCTCAATTCTTCCTTATGAAGATTGTTGCACAGTGTTTTTACCAGAACATCCTGTAATAAAACCAAAACTAGAAAAGGTTTTAAAAGAAGAATCTAGGTTAGATGTTTTAAATTTAATTGAAGAAGCTATTAAAAATATTGAAATTTTTGAAACAAATAATATAAATTAAATGCCATATAAAGGCATTTTTTTTAATTTTTATTAAAAAATTATTTAATGTGCAAATAATGCTAATTAATTGACAAAAATTTGTGTATTATATAAAATTAAAAGTGTAACAAATAATTAATTAAACATAGATGTTTGTTATTATATAATTAGTAATTTGTACAATCAAAATTTAATAAAGGAGAAAATAATATTATGCAAAGTGCAATGTTTAGTATTATGGCATTGTCTACTGCAAGCGCGTGCATTATTGTTGGTGTTGTTAGTGTTATTTTAGCAATTCCTGCAGGAATGGCTATTTATTATTTGATAAATAAGAAAAAAGCAGATAAAAATAAAACTAGCGCATCCAACATAATTCAAGAAGCTTTGAACGAAGCTAAAACTGTTAAAAAAGAAGCAGTTTTAGAAGCTAGAGATGAAGTTTTTAAATTAAAATCGGAATGTGATGCAGAACTTAAAGAACGACGTGCCGAAATGCAAAGAGCAGAAAATCGTGTTAACCAACGAGAAGAGTTTATTGAGAAAAAAGAATTATTGTTGGATAGCAAAACCGAAGCAATCGAGAAAGTTAAAAAAGATTTAGAAGTTAAAGAAGAGGAAATTAAAAAAGCTATTTTAGAACAAAATAATATAACAGCTAAAATGGTGGAAGAACTAGAAAAAATATCTGGTTTATCTAAGGAAGAAGCAAAAAACAAATTAATTTCTAAATTTGAAGATGAAGCTAAAAAAGATGCTGCAGTTATTGTTAGATCTATCGAACAAGAAGCTAAAGATGAAGCAGATAAAAAAGCAAAAAACATTATTACATTAGCAATTCAAAAATGTGCTGCCGACACAACCAGTGAAGTAACAGTTTCTTCAGTTGCTTTACCTAACGATGAAATGAAGGGTAGAATTATTGGTAGAGAAGGTAGAAACATTAGAGCATTAGAAAGTGCTACTGGCGTTGATTTAATTATTGATGATACTCCAGATACAGTTATTCTTTCTTCGTTTGATCCAGTTAGACGTGAAGTTGCAAGAATAGCATTAGAAAAATTAATTTTAGATGGTAGAATTCATCCAACTAGAATTGAAGAAATGGTAGAAAAAGTTACTCGCGATATTGAAGTAACTATTAAAGAAGCCGGAGAAACTGCAGCTTTTGATGCAGGTATTAATGGTTTACATCCTGAGTTAATTAAAACTTTAGGTAGATTAAAATATAGAACCAGTTATGGACAAAATGTTTTAAAACATAGCTTAGAAGTATCTTACATTGCAGGGCTTATGGCTAGTGAGCTTGGTGCAAATGTTAATGTTGCTAAGCGCGGCGGATTATTACACGATATTGGTAAAGCAGTAGATCACGAAGTTGAAGGAACACACGTTACCATTGGTGTTGATTTAGCAAGAAAATATAAAGAATCAAAAGAAGTTATTCACTGCATCGAAGCACATCACGGTGGTGTTGAATATGAATCTATTGAAGCGATTTTAGTTCAAGCAGCCGATGCAATTTCTAGTGCTCGCCCTGGCGCGCGTCGTGAAAGTTTAGAAACTTATATTAAGCGTTTACAAAAACTTGAAGAAATTGCCAACCAATTTAAAGGCGTTGAAAAATCTTATGCTATTCAAGCTGGTCGTGAAGTTAGAATTATTGTTAAGCCTAACGAAGTTAACGATGATCAAGCGTTGTTTATTGCAAAGGATATTGCAGCAAAAATCGAAAAAGAAATGGAATATCCTGGAACAATTAAAGTTAATGTTATTCGTGAAACAAGAAGCGTTGAATATGCAAAATAATAAAACAAAAAAGCGATTATAAATCGCTTTTTTTGTGTCCATAATTTAATTTGGTAAATTCCACGATTTGTGGAATTTTTATTATTTAGGATTAAAGTTTTAACTTTGTTATGGTATAATAAAACATAAGAGGTACTATTATGACATTAGGAGAAAAATTAAAGTTTTTACGAAATCGAGCTGGTTTAACATAAAGTGAACTTGGAAAAATTATTGGTTATAATAATCGTGTTATATCAAAATGGGAACAAGATTTATCAATTCCGAATGCTAAAATAATTTATCAATTATCAACAATTTTCTGTGAGCCACTAGAAAATATTTTAAACGATAATTTTAGTTACGATAATAGCATTGAAAAAGAAGAACTGCTTGATATATTACAAGAAGATGGTAGAAAAACTGGTTTTATAGCAACTAAACAGCGTGTGCACGAGCGTGGTTTGTGGCATTACGAAGTCTCGGTTTGGATTGCTAACAGAAAGGGGGAATACTTATTAACTAAGCGTGCTAGCAATAAAGATTTCAATCCAAACAAGTGGGGAATTGTTGCCGGACACGTTTTATCAGGGGAAGATAATATTTCTGCTATCGAACGAATTTTAAAGCGAGAGTTAAATTTAACAAAGCAAAATTATTCGTTTAAAACTTTAATGGATAAATTTTTATGAATTATTAAAATTTTTAAAAAATGAAAAAGCGTATAAATCAAAATTCGAAAACAATGGATTTAATGAATTGTTAAGTCAAGTTGAAGATTTTTTGATTAAAAATAAAAAAAGTTCTATTTAATAATAGAACTTTTTTGTTTGGCAGGGGAGAAAGGACTCGAACCCTCAACCAACGGTTTTGGAGACCGCGACTCTACCATTGAGCTACTCCCCTTTAGAGCATATTAAAAAATTATTATCAAATTTTAACTGCTTTTTAATTATATGTTAAATATGGTTATAAGTCAATAAATTTGCTTTATTTTAATAATCTTTAAATGATATAATATTATTAATTATTTTAAGTGGGAGTTGTTATGAAGAATATTGAAATTTATACCGACGGAGCCTGTTCAGGTAATCCTGGTCCAGGAGGGTATGGTATTGTTTTAAAATATAATAACATTCAAAAAGAATATTCTGGTTACGCCGAACAAACAACAAATAATCGTATGGAACTAACAGCGGTTATTGAAGCTTTAAAGCTTTTAAAAGAACCTTGTAATGTTACATTATATTCCGATTCGGCTTACACGCTTAATGCTTTTTTATTGGGATGGATTGATTCTTGGATTTTAAATAACTGGAAAACTGCATCAAAAAAACCTGTGTTAAATGTTGATTTGTGGAAAGAATTAATCGAGTTAAAAAACAAGCACAACATAACTTGGGTTAAAGTTAAAGGGCACGCCGATAACGAACTTAATAATTTATGTGATAAGTTAGCAAGATTAGAGATAGAAAAAAATAGGCAAAATTAATTGCCTATTTTATTTTTTAAAAATCTCTAGCTTTAAATATGATGTGTGTAAGAATTATTAATAGCGAGATTGTTCCTAAATAAATACCAAGGGTAATAAATATACTTGCATTAGAAAGTAGAGTAGGAGCAAATAACGAATTAAATAATCCTGTTTGAGTAGATAAGAAACTACCACCAAAATATTTAAAGAAATCGGTATTTATAAATGGTATAAACGAATACCAGAATGCGCCACCAAATAAAATATTTAAGCTATATGCTAAAATAAATGTTATAAACGAAATAGAAATTGCTGCAGTGTAGGAACGGAATATTGTGGAAATTGAAAGAGCTAAAACTGCATAGAAGAAAATTTCTAATATTGTTGAGCAAATATAAATTGCCATTAGTAGAGCAGGATTAATAGCAAACGCTACCTGACCATTAAGAACTGCTAAAACAGGTGCGGAACTTAATGGATATAAACAAATTCCTGCAACCAACGAAATTATAGCACTAAACAAAACAAATACTATTACAAAGAACATTGTTGCAAATAATTTCCCGGTAATAATTTTCCAACGCCTAAATGGACGCATTGCTAATAGTTTTATTGTTCCACTATCATATTCAGAAGCAATTAAACTTGCTGCCATTAAAATTGCAAATGCAGAAATTAAAACTGTAGCAATTTTCATTGCATAAAACATAAAGTCGTATGCATTGGTTTCGGTTGTGCTATTTTTGTTAAATGAGAATACATCGGAGTAATGTTGATTATAAACACCATTAAATATATAATATTTTGCTCTGGATAAATTTTCTTTTGTTTCGTAATAGTTAAATTTATCAAATTCGTTAAATTTTGTAATTTGTGTTGAGCCAAATTTTTCGGTTGCTTCTAAATCTAGTGTTGTATCAATTAATAATGTTGTGTTATTGGCCAAAACTCTGTAACTTGTTATTAAATCGTTTAAAGCTGCAATCTTTTTAATATCTGCACTAGAAGCATCTTTGTTGGCTGTTTCTATGCTTGTTGTTAAGCCTGTTTTTAGTTCGGCTATATTTTTATTTATTGTTTTCTTTAAATCTTCAAGAGTTTTTGTACTTACTCTATAGTAGGAAAGGTTAGTTGAAAATGTTGATAATTTTTCGTCTAATTTAGTTTTATCAATGCTTTTAGCAATTATTGTGTGTCGTTCGTGGTTAGTAAGGTTAGCATTTGCATTGTTAGGATCTGAGAACGAATTTAATTGTGATATAACCGATGTGAAAGATTTTATTAATTCTTCATATTCGGCTTTTTCAACAAATATTAAACGATAATCGTTTTTAAACAAGGTGTTTGTAAATGTTTGTGCATTTATTACAACAGCTTTTAATTCGTTTAATCTAGCTTCGTATTGATCGGCATAACTAGGAGATGGGTTGTTATAAACTAGGTGAGTATACTTAACAGTTTGATCTTTAATTTGTTTAGCAAACTCGTTTAAAGAATTTTTAATTGCGTTATCATCGTTATCGGCAACCTTATTTAGTTTGTCTAAATATTGGTTGTTTGTAATTCTGCTTATAAACGAAGAAGGGCTTTCTTTTGAATCTAAAATAATTTTATCAAGTATTTCTCCAACATCTGTAAATAAGTTAATTTTTACATATTCAGTATAAAATGTGCTTGAAGCAGTTAATGTAGAAACATCGCTATAAATTGTTTTATATTCGTTTAACTTTGCTTTAACATCATTAAATATTTTGTTTGTGGTTGTTTCAGGATCTTTTGCAGCAACCGAATTTTTTAAATCAGTAAACAGAGCAGAGAATTCGGTGTTAACTTTGTTTAAATTTTGAGCACGATTATTTAATAATAAATAAAAATCTAGTTTAGTTAAATTTGCATCAATAAGATTATCGAATTCCGATTTTTTATAGTTAGAAGTAGAATCGTTCATAAATTTATCGTAAACTTGTCCAACTGTGCTACCTGTTAATTTAACAGTAAAATCTTGTTTTCCAACAGGTTCAAAAAAAAGTAAGGAAAGAACTAATACAGATGCCAAAATTACACCCATAATATAAACACTTGGTTTTTTGAATATTTTTATAAATTCTGCTTTAGCAATTCTAAAAACACCCATATTGTTCTCCTGTTAGAATATTTGAATAGTTCCATTATTTTTGGATTTTAGTAAATCCATAAATATTTCTTCTAAAGATTTAGTTATAAATTCAACGCCGAAAACCGAAAGGCCGTTATCTAGTAGGCGTCTATTTATTTCTGCAACATTATCTTCTGTTGTGTAAACATAAATACTATTTCCAGCAACATCAACTTGATAATGAAATTCGTTCATAATAACTTTGCCAGCAAAGTTAGGGTAGTCAACTTTAAATTTGATTTTTCTTGAACCAACAACACCTTCTTTTAATTGGTTAATTGTTTTTAGTTCTATTAATTGACCATTGTTAATAACTGCAAGGGTATCGCATAGTTGTTCCATTTCGGCTAACATATGCGAACTAACCATAATTGCAATTTTATATTTTTTTGCAAGATTTTTTAAAAAGTCACGCATTTCAACAACACCCTGAGGGTCTAATCCGCTTAACGGTTCGTCCAAAATTAAAAGTTTAGGATTGTGCAAAAGTGCTTGTGCTATTCCTAATCTTTGGCGCATACCTAAAGAATAGAACTTAACTTTATCTTTTAACCTGTTTTCAAGACCAACAATTTTTGCGTAGGAAAGTATTGTGCTTTTTTTAATACCTTTATAAAGGCTAGCATAATATTTTAAATTGTCGTAACCACTCATATAACCATACATTAAAGGATTTTCTATAATGCCACCAGTTAATTGCATTGCTTTTTCAAAATCTTTTTTAACTGAAAATCCGCATATAGTAATATTGCCACGAGTTGGTTTAGTAAGGCCACAAATCATTCGCATAGTTGTTGTTTTTCCAGCACCATTTGGGCCAAGAAAACCAAAAATTTCTCCTTCGTGAATTTGAAAGGAGATATTATTAACAGCAACTCTATCGTCGAATGCTTTTGTTACGTTTTCTAAATTTAAAATTACATTACTCAAAATAAAATCCTCTGTTTGATGGATTAGCATTGTTTTGATTTTGTAAACACTATTTATATTTTACCACACTAAATATTATTTGTAAAGTCATAAAATAGGCATATATATAATATAAATATTATATATTTTTTAATATAAGAGGGGAAAATGCTCAAAAAAAAATATATTTATTTTATAACTGTTATATTATTACCAATAATAGTGGTTATAAATTATTTTCTTAATAATAAATTACAAACAGAATTTTGGGTAAAAATTGTTGTTATACTGTCTAGTTTTGCCCTAAGTTTAATATCAATAGTTTTTTATAAAATAAAAAATACTTTTTGGCAGAGATTAACATTTTTAGGCAATATTATTTTATGTGTTGCAGTTAGTGTTTTATCTATTTTTAGCAGTTACGATTTACTTTATGTTTTTTCTTCAATCGCTTCGTTTAAAGAATTTATATTATCCACAAAAGAAATGGGAATGATTATTTATGTTTTAGTTCAAATGGGACAGGTAATGTTATTACCAATTCCTTCTATGATAATAACTTTAGCAGGTGTTGCAATTTATGGACCACTGTTAGGTTCACTACTTTGCAGTGCAGGTGTTTTAGCGGGTTCATATGCTTCGTTCTTCATTGGAAAAACATTCGGGTTTAAGTTGGTTTCTTGGGTTGCAGGAAAGGAAAGCGCAACAAAGTATGCCGATATAATTAATAAAAGAGGAAAGTTCTTTTTAATAATTGCATTTTTACTTCCTTTATTTCCAGATGATATATTGTGTTTAATAGCAGGAATTACAACTATGAAGTTTAAGCACTTTTTCTGGATAGCTTCAATAACTAGACCAATTGGTGTAATTTGTATGAGCTACTTTGGTGGTGGTTACATTATTCCTTTTAGTGGCTGGGGATTATATGTTTGGCCATTTATATTACTTCTTGCAATAGTTGCAGTTGTTGTTTCAACAAAATATCAACCACAAATGGAAAAATGGATTATTGATAAACTTTATAAGTTTAATTTTAGTAAGAAAAATAAAAGTAAAAATACCTAGATTAATTTCTAGGTATTTTTTTAATATATGCGTTTATCTTGTAACACTATTTTATAAATAAGTGGTGCAATAATATAGTTTATAAAGAATATAATTGGAAGTAATAGTTTAGCTGCAAACATTGAAACATTTTGTGTGTTTAATCCTGCAAATGTGCAACCAGCATAGGTTAGAGCACAACTAGCTAAAAATAATAATATCCCGAAAATTAATGTGTATCTAAATCGGAATGTATTTTCCGTTCTTTTTTCTGGAGCAATAAAATAAGGTATTATGCAAATTAGTAAAAAAGCAATAGATATAGCGTAAAATACAGCGAATAATATGTAATCGTTACCAACTAGAAGGTTATAGGATTTTAAAATTATAAACAAAACACTAATTTGTAATATCATTAAAATCGAAGAAAGTAATCCAAAGTTAAATCTTGCTTTATTTATTAAAATAAAGTTTGATTTATTTTCTTTTTCTTCAGTTGTATCGGCATTATATGGTTTAAATTTAAAATCGCTATTAGCTGTTAAATCAGAATAAGAATGATATGTTCTATCCACATTTGTTATAGCTTGTTCTATTTCATATTCTTCAATTTTATTTTCTTCATATAAACTATTTTCGCTAATTTCTAATGTGTTATTTTGTTCAGGTTCGTCTTTTGCAAGCAATTCGCCTAAAATGTTTTTATAATCAATATCGTCTTCTGAGTTAGTTTTTTCGTTTATAATTTTATCTAGTTTTTGAGTGAATTGCTTATTTTTTTCTTCTCGCTGTTCTTCTGTCAATTCTTCAACAGCTTCTTTCTTTTTAGGTTTATAAACTGGGTCGTTATATTCAATTCTTGCACCAACATTATCAAAAATCTTTTTGGTTGCAGGTTTTTCTTCAATAGTTTCCCCAACTTTTATTATGCCATATTCATCCATAACAATTTGATTTTTTAGTGGTTTTTCTTCTTCTATGGATTCAGCATAAATTTGATTTTCTGGTTTATTTTGTTTATATTCTTCCCAAGTAAAATATTCTTGTTCTTTTTCTTGAATTAATGGTATTTCTTTTTTAGTTTGAGTTGGAGCAGAGTAGGTGGTGTTATCGTTTGATTTAATTGAGTTTATTGATTCTATATCAACTTTTTCTTCTGTTTTAGAAACATTATTTTCTGTTTTAGAAAACATATCAACTTGAATAGAGCTTTCATCCTGAACAAATTTCTTTTTCTTTTTGTTAGATGAGTTAATGTTGCTTTCAAGTAATGCAAAAACATCATAATCTTCGTCATCAACATTGCTTGTTACAGTTTCTTCTTCTTCTTCTAATTCTTCTAATTCTTGTTCAATATCGGCACTTTCTAACTCTAAATTGTTTTCTTCAACAATCTGTTCTTCTTTTGTTTCAATAAAAGTTGGAACAATTTCTTCGTCAAAATTAGTTTTTGTTGGAATTTCGTTAACTTCAATGCGTAACTGTTCAACTTTCTCAATGCTTTTTTCAATTGGAGTAGGGGTGTTAATTGTTTGAACACTTTCGATTGGTTCATTATTATAAACTTCTAACTTTGTGTTTGATGTTGGTTCATCAAAATCGTCGTCTAAATCAAAATCAAAGTTATCATCAAGGTCGGCATCAATTTTTAAAACATTTTTATTGTAGTGATTTTTTCCGGTTTCTGTAATAGTGTAGTAATGGCGTTTTCCACCAATATCACTATCACCCCAATAAGAGGTTATAAAGCCTTTAGTTTCAAAACGCTTTAAACTAGAATATAAACTAGGTTGTTTTAAAATTATTTTACCATTGCTTTTTTCTTCTACGATTTTAATAATTTCGTAGCCATATTTATCACCAGAAAGTAAGCTTTCTAGAATAATATTATTAACAAAACCACGAGAAGCAGGGCGTTTGCGTGCAGGCATAAACAATCCTCCTAAAAAATTGAATAACCAATTTTTAACTTTATACTAATATATTATAAAATGTTACAAAATTAGTCAAATAAAATACTATGCAAAATGCTATGCAAATTATCAATTTAATTATAAAAACTAGCCATTTTCTATAGTTTTTTGGTATAATATGGTAAGTAAAAGTTTTAAGGTTAAATTTATGGTTACACCAGATACAATAATCAGAACAAATAGAAGAAGTTTATCGCTTACCATTGCAAAGGATGGTAAACTTGTTGTTAGAGCTCCTAAAAGGCTTAGTATGGATTATATTTATTCCTTTATAAAACAAAAAGAGAAGTGGATTTTAAACAAACAACGCGAAATTCAATGTTCAAAACAAAACAATAAAGAATTAATTAATTATAAAAAATTTATGTTTTGTGGCAAAGAATATGAAAAAATTGAAATTAATAAACTAAAAGATATTGAAATTTCTAACGATAATATATTTGTTCCAGCTAACATTGATTGTCAAAAACTAACTGTTTTAATGCTAAAATGGTATAGCAAACTAACAAAAGATATAATAAAAAACAGATTGCCTTATTTTATTAATTTAATGCAAGTGGAATTAACAGCAGTAAAAATAGATAATTCGAAAGCAAAATGGGGCAGTTGCGATAGTAAGGGGGTTATTAAATTTAACCTACGCTTAGCAATGCTGCCACATAAGGTGATTGATTATATTTTAATTCACGAACTTAGCCACTTGGTAGAATTTAATCATAGTAAAAACTTTTATGCAATTATAGAAAGTGTTATGCCAGACTATAAAAAATATAGAGCACAGTTAAAAGACTTATCTTTTTTGCTTCAGCTTTTACGATAAAATAACAATTAATTTGTCAAAATTTTTTAAAGGGCAGATAAAACTGCCTTTAAAAGATAATTAAAAACTATTCGCAAAAGACAGCTTTTGCGAATAAAGTAGGCTATAAAACGGGGCTTTTTAACATATTTAATATTTTTTATAATTTAAAATGAAAAAACGACTTAATAACTAAATTAAGCCATTTTTTAATGTTATGCATAATACGAAAATTAGTTTTGCATAGTACTAGTTTTTATTATTTACTGTTAATTTTTTTAAAGCTTTTTCTATTTGTGAAATACTATGTTTTGCATATAAAGATGAAAACGATTTATATTTTGATGTGTAAGCAAAATCTTGTTCATCTATTGTTTTATATTCTTTTAAATTTTTGTTTCTTAAAATGTTTAAAATATTCATAATTGTTTTTTCGGTTCTATCTGCAAAAAATTCGTTTGGCACATTATATAAAATTGTTTCAAAAACTTCAAACTCTAAGTTATTAACCTTTTTTTGTTGCATAAATATATTTTTAAAAGCAATTAAGTATTCGTAAAATAAACCATTTGTGCTATTATCTTTATCAATTATGTTTTTAATGCTAATTAATGGATATTCAATTTCAACAGCATTTAATTCATCATTATAATAAATAACGCCTTCTACATCGTTTTCGTTTTTATATGTGAAGCAAGGAATAACTTTTAACATATAATTAACCATTTTCTCATCAATTTCTTCGTTATAAGAAATATTAATAGAATATTTTTCTAACCATAAAGTTGTGTTTGAATCAAATACTTGAACAAATTCGTTAATTAAACCCTCTTTAATTTCCTTTAGTGTTAAGTGAAGATCTTTAATTTTGTCATCTTTAACTTTCCTTTCAAATTTTTTATCAGTTATTGCCTTTATATTTGCTGGTTGATTTATTTCAACATATAAAGTTATATAGTTTGTTTTACTAGTGTTAGTGTTAAAAACATAATCATCATAATAATAAAACTTAAAATTTTCTGCCTTAAACATTGCTTTATCGGCAAAATAACTATTAACAACTTGTTTTGTTAATTCCATAAAGTTTTCACTAACATTATCATAATTAATTGTGTTTGTTACTGTTAAAAAATTTTCTAAATTAAACATTTTTTACCTCAAATTTGTTTTCTTATGTTTATTCTAACATATATGCTTTAAATTGTCATTAATTTAATTTTGTAAAATAATTAAATTTGATATAATAAAAATATGAAAGAAAAAGATTATTTTAAGCAGCGTGACGAAGAAAATATCTTTAAAATTAGAGAGTTATTATTGGAGCTCCCTAGTTTTTGTGGACAATTTTTTATTGGTATTCAAAACCAAACAACACCTTTAACTCGTTTAGGATATGCAAGGGACTTAAAAATATTCTTTGATTTTTTAGTAACAAATACACAAGAATTTTATGGAATTTTAGTAAAGGATTTTTCATTTGAGCAATTAAATCAAATAACTTCCACACATATTGAGATGTTTTTAGATTATTTAACTGTTTATAAAATTGATGGAAAAACTTACAGAAATGGGTTAAAAGGCAAAGGAAGAAAGCTATCTAGTGTTAGAGCTTTGTTAAAATACTTTTTTAAAAAAGAAAAGATTGATTCTAATGTTGGTAGCAAAGTTGATACTCCTAAATATCACGAAAGCGAAATTATAAGGCTTGAAATTGATGAAATGGTTAAAATGCTTAATGTTTCTGAAAATGGAAGTTCAAATCTAACTAAAATGCAACAATCTTTTCAAAAGCATACTAGTGTTAGAGACTTTGCAATGATTTCTTTGTTTTTAGGCACAGGAATTCGTATTTCTGAGTGTGTTGGTTTAAATGTTGAAGATGTTGATTTCGATAATAATGCATTTACAGTAACCAGAAAAGGCGGAAGCAGAGTTATTTTATATTTTAACGATGAAGTTAAAGATGCGTTAATAAAATGGATGGAATATAGGTCGAATATTAAAGAACTGCCTAAAGAAGAACGCGCATTATTTGTTAGTTTGCAAAATAAACGAATTGGAGTTAGAGCTGTTGAAAAGTTAGTAAAGAAATATGCTGGTTGCGTAACTCCCCTTAAACATATAACTCCGCATAAATTGCGTAGCACTTATGGCACTAATTTATATAGAGAAACAAACGATATTTATGTTGTTGCCGCTGTTTTAGGCCACAAAGATGTTAACACAACAAGAAAACATTACGCTGCAATTTCTGAAGATATTAGGCGTGAAGCAGCAACCAAAGTAAAACTTAGAAGCGAATAAGATGTGAGAAAACTTCTCATATCTTTTTTATTTTATATTAATTATATAAAATTATTTTTTTAGAACAAATGTTTGACAATGGTTTTTAAATATGATAACATATTGTCAAGAATTAATTTAGAGGTGTACTAATGAAAAAATTTAGTAAAGAAGAAGAACTTTTAGCCTTTATTAAAAATCATCAAGAAGAATTTGGATATCCTCCAACTATTAGAGAAATGTGCAGAGCCATTAAAGTTAGTTCAACTAGCACAATTTCCTATTATTTAAACAAATTGGAAACAAGCGGATTAATTAAAAAAAGTCCTAACAAAAATCGTGCATTAGAAATAGTTGGTGAAACTTTTAATTTTTCTGATTATGTTAAAATTCCTATTGTTGGTAAAATAACAGCTGGTGAACCAATTTTAGCGGTTGAAAACACCGAAGAATATTTTATTGCCTCCCCTAGTTTGTTTCGTGGTGATGGCTTATTTATTTTAACAGTTAGTGGCGAAAGTATGATAAACGCTGGCATTTTTAATGGTGATAAAATTGTTGTAAGGCAACAATCCACTGCGCAAAATGGCGAAATTGTTGCTGCCTTAATTGATGGCTTAGCAACTGTTAAAAGATTTTATAAAGAAGAAAATCGTTATAGACTACAACCAGAAAACGATACTATGGAACCAATTTATACCGACCACGTTGAAATTTTAGGTAAAGTTGTTGGACTTATTAGAAAGTTTTAATAAAAAAATAAGTGAAATTATCACTTATTTTTTTATTTCGTTTAAACAATATTTTATAACATCTTCTTGGGAACTTAAGCTTAAGTTAAACCAAACAGCATTTTGAATGCGTTTAAACCAAGTTATTTGTCTTTTAGCATAACGCCTTGTTGATTGCTTTATTAATTCGGTTGCTTCGGTTAAAGACAATTTGTTTTCTAAATATAAAACAATTTCTTTATAGCCAATTCCTTGCATACATTGATTATTTGAATTTATGCCTAATTTTAATAAATCTTTAACTTCGTTAATAAGCCCGTTTTCTAGCATTATATTAACACGTTTATTAATTCTTTCATATAATTCATCTCTATTCCAGTTTAAAGCTATAATAAGCGGATTTAAAGGGCTTTTAGAGTTAGTTTGCATAGTACTTATTTCCGACTTTTTTATGCCCGTTGTATCAAATATTTCAATTGCCCTTATAACGCGTTTTAAATCGTTACTATGAATTTTTTCGGCACTTACTGGGTCAATTTTTTTTAAAATATTGTAAACATATTCGTTACCATAATCTAAAGCTAATTTATTATATTTTTCTCTTATTTCAATGTTCTTAGTTGATTTTCCATAAGAGTAATTGTTTAATAAACTTTCAATATAGAATCCAGTTCCGCCAACAATAATTGGTACTTTTTTGTTATTAATTAAATTTTTAATTATTGGCAGTGCAAGTTCTCTATATTGCTCTACACTAAATTCTTTGTTGGGTTCAACAAAATCTAACAAGTTATGTTTAATACCATCTTGTTCTGATTTTGATGGTTTTGCAGTTCCAATGTTTAAATTTTTATAAATTTGCATACTATCGGCATTTATAATTTCGGTGTTTAATAACTTTGCTAATTTTATGCTAATACTAGTTTTTCCAGATGCTGTTGGCCCTAAAATAATAATTGAATCAAACATTATTAAACAATCCTTTTAAACCATTTTTCAATTTCTTTTTCGGTTATTTCAATAATAACTGGTCTGCCGTGTGGGCACAATAAAATTTGGTTTTCGTTATTTAATAATTTTAATAAGTTTTCAATTTCGCTTAAAGATAAAATATCGTTTGCTTTAACAGCACTTCTGCAAGCTTTTTTCTCTAAATATTCTTTTAAAATATCGGCTTTGTTATAGTTAACTATGCTATCTAAATCCTTTAAAACAGTGTTAAAGAAATCGCAAAGCGAAATTTCTTTTAATAAAACAGGAACTGTTGAAACTTTAAAACTATTAATTCCAAAAGCTTCTATTTCGAAACCTAAATCGCTAAGCACAGCTAAGTTATCGTTTATAAATTGCATTTCTAAATGATTTGTTTCAAACACATAAGGAACAAGCAAACTTTGAACTGCTAGTTTTTCGTTTAAAAAACTTTCTTTAAACTTATCATATAACAACCGCTCGTGTCCTGCGTGTTGATCTATAAAATATAAACTATTATTATTTTCAACAATAATATAAGTATTAAAGCAAGTTCCAATAATTTTTGTTTTTGTTAAATCAACTTTTTGTTCTTCATTAAAAATTGAACTTTGTGAAAACACGTGATTTTGACTTGCAAGTTTTGTCATTAAAGTTGTGTTAAACTCGCTGTTTTTAACCATATAATCGCTAGAATCGTTAGTTAAATAAGTGTGAAGATTTTCTTGTAATTCTCTATCGGAATCGCTTAGCAATTCCACTTCTTTAACAAATTGGCTGTTATCATCAATAGTTGCAACTTTAACATTTTCTAAGTTGTTTGGTTTAGATTCGAATTGATGACCTTCTAGTGGGCTAATTTTTTGTAAGTTATCTAAATTAATATTAGAATTGCTAGTAACTTCTTCGGTTTTATACTCTCTTATTTTTGAACTTAATTTTTGTAATTCTTCAGAAATAGGATTATAAAATGCACCGTAAATTAAATTATTATTTTCAAACTTAACATCTAATTTGTTTGGGTGCACATTAACATCCACTTTATCTAGTGGTAACGAAACGTGCAAAACAAAAAATGGAAAAGCATTTTTCATTAAATAAGGTTCGTAGGCACTATAAATTGCTGTTGAAATTGTTTTGTTAATAATATATCTTCCGTTAATTAAAATGGTTTGATAAGTTCTGTTTGCTTTAACAAACGATGGCTTACCAATATAACCAGAAACTTTAATTAAATTTTGATATGTGTAATCAACTGGTAAAATGTTTTCGATTGTGTTTGTGCCATATATTGTATAAATTGCTTCTTTTAAACCATTGCCAGTTGAATGATATATTGTTTTTCCGTCGGCAACATACTTAAAAATTATTTCTGGATTGGCAAGAATAAGCCTTGAAACAAGGTTTGTTATTTCGCTTTCTTCGGTTTTAGGTTTTCTTAAAAATTTTGCTCTGGCAGGAATGCAATAAAATAAATCTTCAACTGTAATTTGAGTTCCATCGGTGCAACCAACAAAAGTAATATTTTCAACTTCTCCACCCGATAAAGTTATTTTTGTTCCTTCTTCAGCACCTTTAATTTTACTAAGCGCTGTAACTTTTGCAACCGATGCTATGCTACTAAGTGCTTCCCCTCTAAAACCCAAAGTTCCAATTTTATCAAGGTCGTCAAGTGTTGATATTTTGCTAGTAGCGTGTGGCAAAAAAGCTTTTGGAAGGTTTTCTTTATCCATACCAATTCCGTTATCGGTTACTTTAATTTTTTTAATGCCACCCATTTCAACTTCGATTGTTATGTTTGTGGCTTTAGCATCAATACTATTTTCAACAAGTTCTTTAACAACACTGGCAGGTTTTTCAACAACTTCGCCAGCGGCAATTCTATTAAATATTGATTTATCAAGAATGTTAATATTTGCCATTTGTTACTCCTTTTTTAATTTATCGGTTAGTTGTAAAATAATATCAAAAGCATTAAGTGGGGTTAAATTATCAACATTAATATCGCTTAAAATAGAAATAACTTCTTGTGATACTTTTGATTTTTTTATGGTTGCCGACATATCGTTAATTTGAGTTAAGGAAGAATTTTTGTTAATATCGTTTTCTTCTAGAGTGTGTAAAATTTCTTTAGCTCTAACAATAACATCTTTAGGAAGTCCTGCAAGTTTTGCAACTTCGATACCAAAGCTTTTGTTTGCTCCGCCCCTAACAATTTTTCTTAGGAAAATAATTGTATCGTTAAATTCTTTAACATTAATTCTGTAGTTTTTAACTCCGTCTAATATGCCTTCTAAATCGGTTAATTCGTGGTAGTGAGTTGCAAACAAGGTTTTTGCTTTTAAAGTTTTGCTTAGATATTCCATAACACTCCAAGCAATGCTCAATCCATCGAATGTGCTAGTTCCACGACCAACTTCATCTAAAACAATTAAACTATTGTTTGTTGCTTGTTTTAATATGTTACTAACTTCGCTCATTTCCACCATAAAGGTGCTTTGTCCAAAGGCTAAATCGTCACTTGCTCCAACACGAGTAAATATTTTATCTGTTAAAGAAATGTTAGCTTTATCGGCAGGAACAAAACTTCCAATATGTGCCATTAATGTTATTAATGCAACTTGGCGCATATATGTGCTTTTACCAGCCATATTTGGTCCAGTAATAATCATTGTTCTATTATCGGCACTATCTAAAAGTGTGTCGTTTGGAACAAAATCTTCTTCTTTTAATAATGCTTCAACAACCGGATGACGACCATTTATTATTTCGATTTTATTAATATCTTTTGATAATGTTGGTTTGCAATAATTTTTTTCGCAAGCAACTTTTGCAAGCGATAATAAAGCATCAAGCACTGCAATTTGTCTGGCTGTTTTTTGCATAGCAGTAACATTTTCTAAAAGCACTTGTCTTATTTCTTGAAATAATTTGTTTTCTAACGCTATTTTTTGATCTTCTGCGTGCAAAATTTTGTTTTCCATTTCTTTTAGTTCTTCGGTAATATAGCGTTCTGCATTTGCAATGGTTTGTTTGCGTTGGTATCTAAACGGAACAAGATTGATTTGGCTTTTTGGAACTTCGATAAAATATCCAAAAACACTGTTATAACCAATTTTTAAGTTTTTAATTCCGGTTTCTTCTTTTTCGGTTGCTTCTAAGGTTGCTAACCACGATTTTCCAACAGTTGAAATATTGCTAATTTCATCTAATTCTTTTGAATAGCCTTTTTTAATATATCCGCCATCTTTTAATAAATATGGTGGATTTTCTATTATTGCCGAATCTAGCATTGAGTATATTTGAGAATAATCAAAAATATCTTTAGTAATATTTTTTATAATTGTGCTTTTAAGTAAACTTATATTTTCTTTAATTTTTGGTAACACACCTAAAGAATTTTTAAGTGCAACACAATCCTTTGGTGTTAGGTTTCCATAACTAACCTTTCCGCATAAACGTTCAATATCATAAACGCTGTTTAAAAGTGTATTTAAGTTATCTCGAACAATAATATTTTTAACAAGTTCTTCAACGCCATTAAGTCTGTTATTAATTTGTTTATCATCGTATAATGGTTGCTCAACAAACGATCTTAGTGTGCGTGCCCCCATACTGGTTTGCGTTTTATCAAGTAACCATAGTAGCGAGCCGCGCTTTTTTCGGTCTTTAATTGTTTCGGTAAGTTCTAAATTTCGGCGTGTGTTACTATCTATTGCCATATATTCAGTGTCGTTAACATAAACGCAAGTGTTAATGTGATTTAGGCTACGCTTTTGTGTTTCGATTAAATAGTTAATAAGAGCACCAGCACTAATAATAGCTAACTCTTTATCGGAAAAGCCAATAATTGCTTTTGCACCCATTTGATTAATTAACGATTTATGATTTGTATCAAAATTAAAACTACTATCTTCTTTTACAGAAAAGCTAGGAATTATTTGTAGCTTTGATGCCAGTAAGTTGTTTGATAGTTCATACATATCTAAATTGCAAATAATTTCGCTAGGTCTAACCCTTACTAAAATATCGTTAAATTTTGGTAAATCTTCTTCGGTTAAATATATTTCGCCAGTAGAAATATCTGTGTAAGAAACACCTACTATTCCGTTTTTATAGTAAGCACACATAATATAGTTATTTTTCTTATCGTCTAACAAATTACTATCGATTAATGTTCCAGGGGTAACAACTCTTAAAACTTCTCGTTCAACAAGTTTAACACCCTTTTTAGGCTCGGTTATTTGTTCGCAAATTGCAACTTTAAAACCTTGCTCAATTAAGCGTTGCAAATATCCATCAAGTGCGTGATATGGTATGCCACACATTGGTGCACGCTCCTCTAAGCCACAGTCTTTACCAGTTAGTGTTAAATCTAATGCTTTACTTGCTGTTATTGCATCTTCAAAAAACATCTCATAAAAATCGCCTAAACGATAAAGTAATATTGCATCTTTATATTGTTCTTTTGTTAGAACATATTGTTGCATCATTGGTGATAATGCCATTGTTTTCTCCTTTGAAATTATTTAACTAACGAACAAATTAGTTTGTTTCTATCAATGCTGTTTACTCTAACATTAACAAAACTTGGAATTTTAATGTTTTCGCTAGTTTGCAAAATAACATTTTTTCCATTATCTAGTGTGGCTAAATATTCGTTTTCGGTTTTAGATTCAACCAAGGCTTCGTTAACAGTTCCAACCAATGCTAAATTTTGTTCTTTTATTATTTGTTTGCTTAGTTTTAGCAACCTATTAACACGGTCGTGCTTAATTTCGTCACTAACCTGCCCATCCATTTTTTCGGCAATTGTGCCAGTGCGTTTAGAGTAAATAAAGCCAAACACTCCACCATAGTTAACTTCTTTAACTAGGTTGTAAGTTGCCATAAAATCTTCTTCGGTTTCGGTTGGAAATCCAACTATAATATCGGTGGAGATAAAATAGTTTGGAACTTGTTGTTTTATTTTTTTAATTAATTCTAGGTAATGTTCAACTGTGTAGTTACGATTCATTAATTTTAAAATTCGGTTGCTACCCGATTGCACAGGCAAATGAATAACTTTACTCATTTTTGGCTCGGTTGCAATAACATTAATTACTTCGTCGGTTAAATCCTTAGGGTGCGATGTCATAAACTTAATTTTAAAATCGCCTTTTAAAGAACAAAGTGTTCTTAATAGTTTTGCAAAGTTAGTTTCATCGCTAAAATCGTTGCCATAACTATTAACATTTTGACCAAGCAAGGTTATGGTTTTGTAGCCCTCGTTAACTAAAGTTTTAACTTCGGCTGTTATATCTTCTATTGTTCGGCTTCTTTCCCTGCCACGAACATAAGGAACAATGCAATAGGTGCAAAAGTTGTTGCAACCATACATAATGTTTACCCAAGCATTGTTGTTACTTGTGCGATACATTTCTACATTTTCGTTTATTTCAACTTCTTTTTCCCAAATATCATAAATATTTTTTTTGCTTTTTTCAAAGTTTAAAATATATTCTTTAAAATTGTGCAAGTTGTGAGTTCCAAAAACAATGTTAACGTGCTTATATTTTTCTTGAAAAAGTTCTTTTCTTCCGTTTTCTTGAGCCATACAACCACAAACTGCGATAATTAAGTTAGGGTTTTGTTTTTTTAATTTTTTAACTGCTCCAATATTACCTAAAACTTTTTGCTCGGCACTATCACGAATACAACAGGTGTTAAAAACAATAATGTCGGCTTGTTCGGCATTATTTGTTTCGTTATATCCTAAGCTTTTTAGCATTCCTGCTAGTTTTTCACTCTCGTGAACATTCATTTGACATCCATAGGTTTTTATTAGATAGTGCTTCATTAATTTCTCCGTAAAAGTTAGTTATGTAAAAAATTAACTTTTTAAAAAGCTAATTTTATTAATTAAATTTGCGTAATTATAAAACTAATCACATATTGATTATACTCTTTTATTAAATTTGTTTCAAGTTATTAAATAATTAAATAAATTTATACTAATAATATAAATATAATATATTTATTTGGTGAGATATGAAAAAAGCTATAAAAATAACATTAATTGTTTTATTAACCTTGCTAATTGTGGGTTCTTTACTGTTAATTATTTTCATAAATAATATTATGGGAATATCAAGTGTTAAGTTTGATAAAGAAAAACTAATTTCTTCTTCGTATCAAACTGTGGTGTATAATATTGATGATAACGAAATTGAAAACACCGTTGAATCTAAAAAAGTTGTTTCGATTGATGAAATGCCACAGGATTTGATTAATGCTTTCGTTAGCATAGAAGATAAAAAGTTTTTTGAACATAACGGTTTAAATTATAAACGAATAGCAAAGGCTATGTTTAACAATTTAAAAAGTTTTAGTTTTGTTGAAGGTGCTAGCACTATTAGCCAGCAATTAATTAAAAACACCCATTTAAGCAACGAAAAAACAATTAAACGAAAAATTAAAGAAATGTTGCTTACTAAAAAATTAGAAAAAGAATTTACTAAAAAAGATATTTTAGAAACTTATTTAAACATTATTTATTTTGGTGAAAACTCTTATGGAGTTGAACGAGCAAGTAATACATATTTTAACAAAAGCGTTAATGAACTAAGTTTATCTGAATGTGCAACGCTTGCTGGTATTATAAAATCCCCTTTAAAATACTCTCCTGTTTATAACTATGAAAATTGCGTTAACAGAAGAAATTTGGTTTTAAAAGAAATGTTAAAAGATAACAAAATAACCGATACGCAGTTTACTGAGGCTGTTAACGAAGATTTAGTTATTCAAAAACCAGAAAATAATAATCGTAGTATTAACAATGTGTATGTTAATGCAACTTTGTTAGAAGCACAAAAATTGCTTAATTTTAGTGAAAGCGAATTAAGACTTAGCAATTATAAAATTTATACTTATTACGACGAAGAAAAACAAAATGCTTTGTTTAATGCAGCAAATAATGATGATAACTATCACATTAATTCCTACGGAAATAAAAGCGATAGTTTAATGATTTTAATTGATAATAAAACTTTAGGTGTTAATGCTTATTATGGTAAAAGCGAGTATGACCTAACAAATTTTGTAAGACAACCCGGAAGCACAATTAAACCAATTTTGGTTTATGCTCCGGCAATGGAGAAAGGACTAATTAATCCAAGTACAAAATTAAAAGATGAGCAAACAAACTTTAATGGATACACACCTAATAACGTTGGCGGAGTTTTTCACGGAGATGTTTCGGTTTCGGAAAGTATTGCTCAAAGCTTAAATATTCCTGCAGTTAAAACTCTAGAATATGTGGGCATTGATAACGCTAAAAATTTTGCTAAAAAAGCCGGAATTAATTTTGATAAAAACGATACTGGCCTTGCTATTGCACTTGGTGGTTTTACAACCGGTGTTACTTTAAAAGATTTAACCAATAGTTTTGTTCCTTTTGTTAATTCTGGCTACTATGCAAAAGCTAATTTTGTTAGGAAAATAACGGATAATTTGGGTAGAACTATTTATGAACATAAGCCAAATTCGGAACAAATTATGGGCGACGACACAGCTTATTTAATGACAAAAATGTTAAGTGATGCGTGCGATAATGGCACAAGTATGAGACTTAGAACATTGCCATTCCAAGTTGCTGGCAAAACAGGAACAGTTGCAATTAAAGGAACAAATAACAATACCGATGCTTATTCGGTTGCATACACAACTAGCCACACTATGGGCGTTTGGATGGGCAATTATTCAAACGAAAAAGAATATGTTTTAGAAGGTAAAAACAACGGTGGAACTTTTGCTACAAGTTGCATAAAACAATGTTTTAATGAAATATATAGCGAAAATAAACCTAAAGATTTTGCTATTCCAGAAAGTGTTACGGAAATAGAAATTGACTCTAAACTTTACGATGAAGAAAATATTATTAAAGTTGCAAGTGAAAACTGCCCTGAACGATATAGATTAAAAATATTGGTTGCAAAAAGATTTGAGCCAAAAGAAGTTAGTGATTTGTTTGATAACATAAGTGTTAAAAACTTTGATGTTAAAGTTAACAAATTAAATGCAGAAATAAGTTTTGATGCTGTTGATTATTTAAAATATGAACTTTATAAGGTTAATAATAATAAACCAACCAAACTTATTAATTATTCTAATAAATCAGGGAAAATAACTTATAACGACACAAATTTGAATTACGGAAGCAAATATGGTTATTATTTAAAAATAAGCACCATTAACGATTCAACTCAAACTTTTAGTGAAACAATTAATATTTTAACCGATAGTTTAGCATCTAATTTAGATAAATTAATAATTAAAGAATCTGATGCTAACAGTTGGTTATTCAGATAAATAAACATAATAAAAAAGCCCCATTTATATGGGCTTTTATTATTTTTGCATAGTAATTATTAAATTTGGAAATGTTCTCTTACTTTTGCTTCTAATTCGTTTAATAATTCTGGATTGCTTTCGATAAATTGTTTAGCATTTTCTTTGCCTTGACCAATCTTATCGCCATTATAACTAAACCAAGCACCAGATTTTTGAATAATATCGGCGTCTACAGCCATATCTAATATGCAACCAACTCGGCTAATGCCTTTACCATACATAATATCGAATTCGGCTGTTTTAAATGGAGGTGCCATTTTGTTTTTAACAACTTTAATTTTTGTGCGATTACCCATAAATTCTGCACCATCTTTAATAACATCGGCTTTTCTAACATCTAAACGAATACTCGAATAGAATTTTAAAGCTTTACCGCCAGTTGTTGTTTCGGGACTTCCGAACATAACGCCAATTTTTTCACGTAATTGGTTAATAAATATAACACAAGATTTGCTTTTATTTGTAATACCGGTTAATTTTCTTAAAGCTTGGCTCATAAGGCGTGCTTGTGCACCCATAAAGCTATCACCCATTTCACCATCGATTTCGGCTTTAGGTGTTAATGCAGCAACGGAATCCACAACAACAATATCTACAGCACCAGAGCGAACTAGTGTTTCGCAAATTTCTAATGCTTGTTCGCCAGTGTCTGGCTGCGAAATAAATAAGTCGCTAATGTTTACGCCTAGTTTTTCGGCGTAAGATGGATCTAATGCGTGTTCAGCATCGATAAATGCAGCAGTGCCACCCATTTTTTGTGCTTCTGCTAAAATATGCAATGCAACGGTTGTTTTACCAGAACTTTCTGGACCATATATTTCAATTATTCTTCCACGTGGAACTCCGCCAATACCAAGAGCAACATCTAGTGGTAAACAACCAGTTGGAATAACTTCAATATGAGTATCGGCACTATCGCCTAGTTTCATAATTGAACCCTTACCAAATTGTTTTTCAATTTGTAAAATTGCTTGTTCTAATAATTTTTCTTTATTGCTATCCATAATTTCTCCTATTGAACATATGTTTGATAACTATATTATATCGTAGTTTTATCAAAAAATAAATCGTTTTGTTTAATATTTTTAATTAAATAGAAAAATGCCGTTTGAGTTAGGCTTTCAACCACTTGTTCGCGGTTGCCATAAACAGTGTTTTTATAAACGTGAATGCCATCGCTATTTCCAACTGCTATAAAGCAAAGCTTACCTTTTTTATCGTTGTTAAAATTTGTTAGTCCGTTAGTAACAACAACAATATCGGCTTCGCTGCTTTCTAACAACCCTGCTGCCATTTCGTAGGCAATTTCTACCGAAACTGTTCCGTAAGACCTTAGAACATTAGGGCTAACATTTAAGCGTTTTATAAGGCTATTTTCGCTTAAGCAAACCATATTTTCTATTACTAAGTTTTTAGAATCGGAACATTGTTTTAATAAACTTGCAGATATGTTTCCGCCAGTTATTGTTTCGGCAATGGCAACCTTTTTTTTGCTTAGTTCAAGTAGTTCGTAAGTTCGCTTAATTAAAGATGTTTCTTCGTCGGCATAAATATATTTTCCAAGTCGTTCATAAACTTTAACAACAAAATCGTTTACAATGCTTTCATCTAAATTTTGATTATATCTAATTACAATAGAAACTTCTAGGTTGTTAGGATATGTGAAAAATAGTATTTTATATTTGTTTTTTATTAAGTCGGATAAAACTAAATAAATATCCTTTTCGCCTATTCCAAAAGTTTTTATGGTTGTGGTTTTATAAATTGTGTTATTGTTTCCAATAATATAGTTTTTTAAGTAATTATTAAAAACTTCGGTTGCAACTTCTAGTTCGCCCGGAATAAATAAGTAGTTAGTGTTATTATTAGTTACAGTGTAGGCTTGCAAAAACGAAGATGTTGTAGAAATTAATTTTGCATATTCTGGCATATAGTATTCGTTTTCGGCTTCAAACGAAATTGGAATATTAGATTTTTGAAAATAAGCATTAACAAAGTTTGTTGCTTGATCGGATTTTATTATTGCACTATTTATAAAATTACAAATAGATTTTTTAATATTAAAGTTTTTTGAACTTAGTGCTTCCCCTATAACAATAACAAGGTCGCAATTCAAATCGTTTAAGGCATTAAAAATTTGATCGGGGTGATTTTCGGTTGTAATAACTTTATTTACAACTTCCCCAATCTCTAAAATGTTTCTAAGTAAATATTGACTTATTTCATCTTTTTGTTTTCCAAGCAAAATATCGTTGGAAACACGAAGTATTGCAATTTTCATAATTATGCCTTAACTATTTAATATCCTATTTATTATAGCAAAATATATATGTTTTTTCAAAAGAAAAAAAGTGGGATTAAACCACTTTTTATTGTTAACTTATTCTGCTTCTTTTTTATCTTCTTTTAAAACATCTTTGTTTTTAACCATATAGTTAACACCACTAATAATGGTTAATAAAACAGAAATGCCAAGTAAAACATAGTTTATAATTTGAACAACTTGAAGTGCAACTCCGCTTAACCAATTGCTTGCCACAATTTGAGCTAGTAACATAAGCATTGGTAACGAAACATCGGTAAAAGCTGTTTTATATTTTCCCCATTTATCAGCTGCCATAACAAAACCTTTTGAAGCTGCTACTTGCCTAAATGCGCTAATAATTAGTTCTCTACCAATTATAATAACCGAAGCAATAATTCCATAAGGATTTGGTATTGTTCCATCTACGGTTACTAGTAGTAATGCTGCCATAACAATTAGTTTATCGGCAATTGGATCTAACAATTTGCCAAGATTAGTTACTAAGTTATATTTTCTTGCAATATAGCCATCTAAAAAATCGGTTGAAGCAGCAACAACAAATATTATTGCAGCAATCAAAAAGTTGCACGGAATAAAGGTTGCTAAGTAAAAGAATATAAACACTGGTAATAAACAAATTCTTACTAGTGATATTTTATTTGGTAGATTCATAAATTTCTCCTTTTAATTCGTAATTAGAAGTATCTGTGATTCGAACATTATAAATTTCACCTATTTTTGCATTGCCAAAAACATAAACTATTTGGTCTATTTCTGGAGCATTAAACATAGTTCTACCTATAAAATAATCGTTTTCACTACTATCAATTATAACAGGTAAAATTTTATTTAACAAATTAATATTGTTTAAATAACTTATGTTCTTTTGTATTCTATAAGCTTTTTTAACTCGTAATTTTTTTGTTAAATTAGATTTTTGATTATCCATTTTATAGGCAAGAGTTCCATCTTCTTTAGAATAAGCAAAAAAGCCAACATTAGTTAATTTATATGTTTTAATAAACTTAATTAATTCTCTAAACTGCCCACAAGTTTCCCCCGGAAAACCAAGAATAAAGGTTGATCTAATTGCAATATCAGGAATTTCGCTACGCAATTTTTTAATTAAAGTAACAATTTGTTCGTTATTAGTTCTGCGATTCATCTTTTTTAAAATTGTGGAATTAACGTGCTGTAAAGGAATATCGATATATTTACAAACTTTATTGTTTTCTTTAATTACTTTAATCAAATCGTCGGTTACTAATTCTGGATAACAATAAAGCAGCCTTATCCATTTAATATTTTCTATTTTGCTTAAAGTGTTAATAAGTTTTGGTAAAGCATATTCGTTATATAAATCAAAGCCATATTTTGTAACATCTTGACCAACTAAAATAAGTTCTTTAACACCATTATTTGCAAGCTGATTAGCTTCCTTTTCCAACTGCTCTATTGGAGTTGACTTAAATCTGCCACGAATGAATGGTATTGTGCAATAAGAACAAAAATTGTTGCAACCTTCTGATATTTTTAAATAAGCATAGTGTTTAGGTGTTGTTAAAACTCTATCTATTTCAGAACAACTATAGTTGTTGTTTTTTAATTCAACACCATAAAGGCTAAAAATTGTTTTAACAATGTTTTGGTTATCGGCAATTTTAACAAAAGCATCAACTTCGGGAAGGCTGGATTCTAAATCGGAATAATTCATTTGATTAATGCAACCAGTTACAATAATCTTTTCGCAATTATTATTTTTTAATCCCGCCATCTCTAAAATTGAGTTAATGCTTTCACGCCTTGCACTTTCGATGAACGAACAAGTGTTTATTATTATTATGTTAGCTTCGCTTGGATTGCTGGTTGTTTTAAAACCAGCACTTGTTAATTGGGCAATAACTTTTTCAAGGTCTACCCTGTTTTTATCGCAACCGAGCGAAACATATCCTATTTTTTTATTTAATATTTCTTTAGTATTCATTAAGTGTTATAAATCCTCGCCAAAGCGTTCTTCAAATTCTTGTTGAGTAATAAATAAAGGACGCAAATTTTTATTATCTTTAGGACCAACAAAGCCAGCGGCTTCCATTTGGTCAACAATTTTAGCTGCTCTTGGGAAACCAATTCCAAAGGCACGCTGTAGTTTAGAAATGCTTGCATTTTGTTGTTTAATAAATAAACGCAATGCATCTTTTAAAAGTGAGTCAAATTCTTGGCTTCCACTTCCGCCATCGGCACTAAAGGTGTTTTTATCGGTGTTAAACATTTCATCTTCGATGTCCGAATCAAATTCACATTCGTTGTTTTGTTTAACAAAATCAACTACTTTTGCAACATCTTCGCTGGATACAAATGCACCTTGAATTCTTAGTAGATCAACAGAACCATTTGGACTATAAAGCATATCTCCTTTACCCAATAGTTTTTCTGCTCCGCCTTGGTCTAATATTGTTTTACTATCTGGGAAAGCAGAAACCGCAAAAGCAATTCGGCTTGGTAGGTTTGCTTTAATTGTTCCTGTGATAACATCAACACTAGGCCTTTGAGTTGCAATTACCAAATAAATTCCTGCAGCACGGCTAAGTTGTGTTAAACGAATAATTTTTTCTTCAACTTCTTTTTTGCGTTGTAACATTAAATCACCAAGCTCATCCACTATAAACACAATAAATGGCATTTTAGGTTCGGTTTGTGATTTAATTTCGTTTCTATCGTTATATTCATCAATATTGCGAACCATTGTTTCTGCAAACTTATTGTAACGCCTATCCATTTCTTTAATTAACCAATCTAATGCTTTAACTGCTTTGTCAACATCGGTTATTGCCTTTGGTAAAAGCATATGAGGAAGACCATTATATAATGTGAATTCAACACGCTTAGGATCGATTAAAATTAGTTTTAAATCTTCTGGAGATGCTTTATATAATAAACTTACAAGCATAGAGTTTAAGCACACACTTTTACCACTTCCGGTTGCACCAGCAACTAATAAGTGTGGCATTTTATCAATTCTTGCAACTTTTGCTTCGCCTGTTATATCTTTACCAAGTGCAAAAGTAAGTGGTGATTTGTTACCTTGGAAGTTATAGGACTCAATAATTTCACGAAGGCTAACTGTTTCGATTTCTTCGTTAGGAATTTCAACACCAAAAGCATTTTTTCCTGGAACTGGTATTTCCATTCTGATATCGCCACGAGCACGCAATGTCATTGCTATATCATCTACCAATGCATTAACACGCTTAACAGGAATACCCTGTTGCATTTGAAGTTCGAACCTTGTAAATGCCGGACCTTTTGTTATTGAAACAACTTTAGCTGGAGCGTTAAAGCTTTCTAAAGTTTCTTCTAACATTCTTGCCTTATCAGAATAATCGCTATTATCGGAACTACTAATGTTATAAGCTGTTAGCATTGAAACATCAGGTCTTACATATTTGCTTGGTTTCTTATAAACTTTTTTAGTAGGTTCACTAGCTTTTGCTTCAAATGGACGCAAAACTTCTTGTTTATACTCTGGCTTTTTAATTTCAACAGGCTTTTCAACAGGATTAAATGCTTCTTTAGAAACAGATTGTTGAATTGGGGCTTGAATAACTGGTTCAACTTCTCTTTGTTTTTGATATGGATTAACTGGTGTGTTAATTTTTTGTTGATAGTTATTATTATATGTTACTTCTTCGGTTTCGAAAGCATCAAACTTTGGTTCTGGTTTTACAGGTTCAGGTTTAGAATAATTTTGAGTTGATGGTTGAACATAAGCTTGTTTATAATTGTTTTTAGTTATGTTTTCATCGTATAAATCATCCATAACATCGTAAGATTCAAATAACTTTTTCTGAGCACTTTGGCTTGGAGTTAAATTTTGATTATTTGAAGTTGATGGTTTCGAATCGGAATAACCTATTATTTCGTGTAAATATTTTAAGTTTTCTTTATCACGCTCCGATAATTTTCTATCTGGTTTAACTTGCGGAGTTGTTTCGTTATGAATAAACTTTTTAGGTTTATTTGAAACTGGTTCTTTATTTTCGTAAAGCGACATTTTAGCATCGAACAGTTCCTGCATTTCGTTGCTTTTTGGTTGATTAGGTTTTTCTTTTGATAAACCTAAAATATTTTTTGCTTTTTCTTTATCCTTATCGGTAGATGGCAAAACAACTTGTGTGTTAGTGTTAATGCTTGCAACTTCTTCATCTGGAATAATTAAATCATCGGGGCTAGGAGTTTCTTTATTAACTTTAATTGTTTCTTTTATAGGTGTTTGGGTGTTCTTTACTTTTTCGTTGGCTTCAACATTTAGGTTTGATTCCACTTTTATTGTTGATTTTTTGCTGCCACCTTTAAGAGCATTAATAAATTCGTCTTTATATTTAACAAATCTAACAACAATAACTGCTGTTACAGCTATTAGTAAAATTGATATAACCGAATAGATTGCAACAATATGCGAAAAAATTGCTTTAAACGGATAAGTTAAAATAGAAAGTAATGCTCCACCACAAGTTAGTTTGTAGTTATAGCATTCTGAAATATATTTACCATAACTTAAATTAAAAAATTGAGAAGATGTTGCTACTTGAATTATTAACAAAAAAATTGCTAACCAAGAAATTAACAAAACAATGTCGGTTGGCATTATTGAAAATTTTTTATCTTTAATTAACATAATGCCATAAACTATTAAGCCAATTAAAATTGCATAAGAAAATAATCCGAATGTGCCTAGCAAAAACGAATTAATAAATTTAATTAAATTAAAAACTAAATTAACAAGCAAAACCGAGGAAATGCTTATTAGTGCAATTCCTACCTTAGAACTTAAACTATGTTTTTTAGATTGCTTATTATTTTGTGAGGTATATAAAGCCATTTTGCCTCCGTAAGATAATCATCTAGTTAAAGTATAGCATAATTAAAATTTTAAATAAAATCTTTTAATTTAACATAGTTAAATTAGTTAAAAATTTTGTTGAATATTAATAAATAATAATGCCCTTTTAAAAAAGTTTTAAAATAAAAAAAACAAAGCGTTTAGTAACGCTTTATTTTTTATGTTTTTATATTTTCGCTAACAGTTACTGCAAGCAAATTGTTAGCTTTGTAATAATCTAAAATTTTTGGTAATGCTTCTAGGGTGTGCACAGTTGGATGCATTAAAATTAAGTCGCCCCCTTTAACATTTTTTGTTGCGCGAGATAACACTAAATCACTGTTTTTATCGCGCCAATCAATAGTGTCTTTGCTCCACATAATTGTTTTGTAGCCAAGTTCGTTTGCAACTTGCAAGGTTGTTTTGTTATAGGCGCCACTTGGTGGAGCAAACAAATTCATTTTAACACCTATGTTTTTAAAAACCATTGTTTCACAAACACTAATTTCTTCACGATTTTGGTCGTAGTTTAATTTATCGTGATCACGATGAAAATATCCGTGATTGCCAATTTCGTGGCCACTATCATAAATTTGTTTTAATAGTTCGGGTTCTTTTTCTACCCATTGCCCTCCAACAAAAAATGTTGTTGTAACATCGTATTGTTTTAAAACATTTAAAATATCTGGTATAAATTCGCTACCCCAATAAACATTAATCATTAAACTAACAAAATTTGAGTTACGATTGCCGTTATATATTGCTTCACTTTTATTAAATGAAAAAACTTGTTGCGAATTAAAATTAAGGGTTAAACCGCAAAAAATTGCTAATATAAGCATTATAACAAAGTTTGAAATAACATTTACAAAAAGTTTGTGTTTTTTTTGATTCATTCTAATTCCTAAATCAATAAAATTATTTATTTATGTTTATGAATTAGATTTAGTTATTATGATTTATTTTTTTGTTTTTTTCTTACTGGTGCACCGCAAGAATAACAGCGACTAGCACCATAATTAAATATCGAACCACAATATGGACATTCATAGTAATCTTCTATTTTAGCTTCTGGTTCGGTGTTGTTTAAGTTGCGTTTAATTAATTTTGATGGTTTATCTAAAATTTTGCTAATATTTCCGCAAGCAGAAATGTTAAATTCTTTAACCATTTCGTAAGTGGAAGCTTCGTTAAAGGTATAATCACCTTTTTCATCGTCGTGAACTTCGCCATCTTCATCTATCCAAGAATATGCAATTTTATATAACGGAGTGCCGTTAACAATAACGCTTGGATTAATTGATATAAATTGAGCTACATATTTTTTGCCTTTTATCGAAACAATTATATATTTAACAAACTGCACTATAAACACAATTTCGGTTATCCAAAATCCCAAATCTGCTAATGTGAATATTGAGCAACCCACTATTAACATATACGATGAAGAATCTATTTTATAATCTGCCTCACAGGAGTTAAATTTTTTATCGTATTTTACTTGTATCTTTTCTTTTTTCAGTATTGATTGCGCTTGATAAATCCTATATCGAGAACTGGTTTTACCATAATAAGTGTTACCATCAACTTTAAAGCTATATTCAATATAATAAATTTTTTCGTCATTTACTTTTATATTTGAATAAGCTCCCAATGCAGTTGCTTCTATTTGTGTTCCGTTCTTCATAATATTTTCGTATTTAAAATGCTCAGATATTTGTGGTATCATAAAAAAAGCAGGCATAGAAAAAGCTATTGCAAAAACTAAGAAAAAGAAAAACATAAAAACTTTGGAATTTTTCATTTTGTACAATCCTTTTACAATTGTTTAATATACTATATATATAATAACACTATATTTTGTTAAAATAAAGATTTTTTAATAAAATATTGTGGTAATATTTTACACAATTATTTTACCAAAAGTTATTATGCAAACAATAAAAAAGAAGCGGTTTTACGCTCCTTTTTTTATTTTTGCATAGCACTTATAAAACTATTTTTGTTCTACTGCTATTAATTTTAAATCAATTCTGCCTTTATCATCGATTTTAATTACTTCAACTTCAACTTTATCGCCAATGTTAACAACATCTTCAACTTTTTCAACGTGTTTTGTGCTTAGTTTTGAAATATGAATCATACCATCTTTGTTATAAGCAAAACTTACAAATGCACCAAACTTCATAATTTTTTCTACAGTTGCAGAATAAATTTTTCCAACTTCAACATCTTCTGCAATGCCTAAAATTATTTCTTTTGCTCTTTGGTTCATTTTAGCATCAACGCCAGCTACGCAAACTCTGCCATCGTCTTCAATATCAATTTTAACACCGGTTTCTTCAATAATTTTGTTAATTACTTTTCCGCCACTACCAATAACATCTTTAATTTTATCTGGATTAATGTTAAATGTAATAATTTTTGGAGCGTATGGGCTAAGTTCTTTTCTTGGTTCGCTAATAACTTCTAGCATTTTATTTAAAATAAATAATCTGCCAACTCTTGCTTGTTCTAAAGCTGTTCTTAAAATGCTTTCGTCAATTCCTTTAATTTTTATGTCCATTTGAATTGCTGTAATGCCGTGTTCAGTTCCTGCAACTTTAAAGTCCATATCACCTAAGAAATCTTCTAAACCTTGAATATCGGTTAAGATTGCAACTTTATTTGATTCGGTATCTTTAATAAGACCCATTGCAACACCTGCTACTGGAGCTTTAATTGGAACACCTGCATCCATAAGTGCTAGTGTGCTACCACAAACGCTGGCTTGGCTTGTTGAACCATTACTGCTTAAAATTTCGCTTACAGTTCTAATTGCATATGGGAATTCTTCTTCGGTAGGAAGAACTGGTAATAAACTTCTTTCTGCAAGTGCACCGTGACCAATTTCACGACGACCTGGACTTTTTAGTTGTTTAGCTTCGCCTGTTGAATATGGAGGCATATTATAGTGATGCATATAGCGTTTTTTAATGCCATCTTCTTCATCTAAGCCATCAAGAATTTGCATATCGCTAAGAGGTCCTAATGTGCAAGTTGTTAAGGCTTGAGTTTCGCCACGAGTGAACACGCCACTGCCGTGAACTCTTGGTAACACACCTGCTTCACACCAAATTGGGCGAATTTCGGTGGTTTTTCTACCATCTGGGCGAACACCATCGTTTAGGATTTTAGCACGCATAACTTCTTTTTTAAGTTTATAAAGAGTATCTAAAATTTCACGCTCTTTTTCTGGAAATATTTCAGCAAAGTGTGCTAAAACATCTTCATCCATTTTATCTTCTGCATCTTGGCGTTCGTAACGATCGAAGTGGCTCATAACTTCTACAACTTGGTTGTAAGCATAGGCTCTAACTTCTTTTTCGATTTCTTCTGGAACTTGATAATATTCGATGTTTTCGCATTTTTTAACACCAAGTTCTTTAGCTATTTTTTCTTGGAACGCAACTTGTTTTTTAACTTCTTCGTGAGCAAACATAATGCCTTTTAACATTACTTCTTCGCTAACTTCTTTAGCACCTGCTTCAACCATTAAAATTGCTTCTTTAGTTCCAGCAACTGTTAAATCAATTTCGCTTTGTTCACGTTCTGCTTCGGTTGGATTAATAATATATTTTCCATCAATATAAGCAACATCAACGCTTCCTGTTGGTCCTGCAAAAGGAATATCGGAAATTGTTAATGCTAAACTTGAAGCAAACATTGCAATTGGTTCTGGAGCAACATCTGGATCAACGCTAAGAGCTGTTGCAACAACCGATACATCGTTAAATAATCCTTTTGGGAATAATGGACGAAGCGGACGATCGATTAAACGACTTGTTAAAATTGCTTGGTCGCTTGGACGACCTTCTCTACGCTTGAATCCGCCAGGAATTTTTCCTACAGCATACATTTTTTCTTCAAAATCTACTCCTAATGGAAAAAAGTCTTGTCCCGGGCGTGGTGCTTTGCTCATTGTTGTGTTAACCATAACAACTGTATCGTTACATTTAACAATACAACTACCATTGCTTTGAAAAGCATATTTGCCAAGAGTTACTTCAACTTTTTTGCCACCAATAGTGGTTTCGAATTGTTTAACTTCTTTCATAAAATTCTCCTTTTTATAAAACAAAAGGCGGAAGTTAACCGCCTTTAAAAAATTATCTAATACCTAATTTTTTCTTAAGAGCACGACAAGCTTCTAGATCTTTCTTTTCGTAGTATTTCAAAAGGCTTTTACGATTGTTAACCATTTGAATTAAACCGCGACGTGAATGATTATCGTTAGGATTTACTTTTAAGTGTTCTGTTAGTTCTTTAATTCTAGCTGTTAAAATTGCAATTTGAACACCGCAAGAACCTGTGTCGTTACTACTTTCTTGAAATTCTTTGATAACTTCTTGCTTTTTATCTTTCTTAATCATAACATTGTTCCTCCTTAAAATTTAGCTAATAACCACGGATAGCGTAATGTTTGAGGATAAGCGCAATCCCTAGTTAAAAGTACCAAGTAAATATTATCATAACCTAGTTTAATTGTAAAGAATATTTATTTGCTTTTATTAAAAAATTCTTGTTTTTTAGCAATCATTTCTTGCACCCTAGAAATATAATCGCTAAGGTTTTTAACATTTGGTTGCCTTTCTATGCGATTTTGTAAACTATAAAATCGTTTTGAAATAGCGTTAGCTCCGCAAGCTATAACCGATGCAACTTCTTCCATTGTGTCGATATTAAAAATGCACTCGGTTTTAGGTTTTGCGTAACCAATGTTTTCTAAATTGCCTATCATATTTTTTTGTTTATATAAGTAATATGGAAAATAATTGTTTTTAATTAGAGTTGAATATGCATAATCCACCATTTTTCCAACTTCTAACTCGTTAGTTAAACTTTTATTTTCTTCTTCGCTAAGTTCGCTTGTTCGCTTAACGCTTAAAGTGTGAACTGTTATATTTTGCGGATTTAACTCTAAAGTTTTGGTTAAAGATTTTTTAAAAGTTAAAAAACTTTCGTTTTTTAGCCCTGCAATTAAATCCATATTAATTTCGAAGTTATATGGCTTTGCTAAGTTATAAGTTTTAATTATATCCTCGCTGGTGTGTTCTCTACCTATTAATTTTAATGTTTTATTTGAAAAAGTTTGAGGATTAATGCTAATGCGAGTTACATTATGTTTTTTTAAAACATCAAGTTTTTCTTTGGTTATTGTGTCTGGTCTGCCCGCTTCAACTGTGAACTCTTTAACAGGATAATTTAGTTCGCTTAAAATTTTATCTAAATTTTCGGCACTAAGCGAAGTTGGTGTTCCGCCGCCTATATAAATGCTTTTAACAATGTAATTATTATTTTTTATTATTTGTTTAGCCGCCCTAATTTCGGTTATTAACGCATTAACATAAGGAGTTATGAATTGCTCACATTTATTTAATGGAACAGATATAAAACTGCAATAATAACATTTGCTAGTGCAAAATGGAATGTTAACATAAAAATCGATTAAGTTATCGTTAATTTCCATTTTAGTTTGATGTTTAACTGTTTCGTAAACAACTTCGGCTTTTTGTGGACTAACATAATATTTAGAAATTAATTGATTTTTAGCAAGAATGGCACTACCAAATTCTTTTTTTAATTCGTAAAACAATTTAGTTGGTCTAATGCCTGTTAGTGTGCCCCAAGGTAAAATTTTATTTGTGTAGCCTTGTAATGCTTCGTATAGCGCAATTTTGCAATATTGTTTTTTATATTTTGTTACATTATTTAGTTCTTGTTTTGATAAAACAGTTGTTTTTGAGTGTGAAAAAGGTTTTTCCCCAACAATGCTAATAGTGTTATGCAAAGTGTTAAAATCAAGCGTTATTTCTTGATTTATTTGTTCTTTGCATTGCTCTATTTCTTTTGCGGAATAAAACAATTTTAATATTAATAATAGTTCATCAAATAAATAATTATCGTTTGTAGTAAATTTCATATGTTTAACTATTTCTACCAATTTGAATAACAAAGCTTAAAGGTTCTAAGCGTTTAATAACATTATCAAGTTCTTCTTTATCTTTAACATTTAATTGAACAGTTATTTTTGTTTCGCTTGCTGATATTTGTTTTGTGTATATGCCACAAATGTTTATTTTCATATCGCCAATTCGTTTTGATAGCTGTGCTAAAACATTTGGAGTGTTAGCACAAATCAAAGTTATAGAACCAACAAAATTATCGGCGTTTTTAATGTTCCACTCGCAATCTAATAGTCTATCGGTTTCATATGCTTTAAGGCTTTTACAATCGCCACGATGAATAGTTACACCCTTACCACGAGATACATAACCAATTATGCTATCACCCGGCAGCGGATTGCAACATTGTGCGAATTTAGTTAATAAATTAGAAAAGCCTAAAAAAGAAACTTTATCTTTCGAATTGTTTTTTATTTGTTTTTCTTTAATAACAACTAGTGGTTTTTCTTCTGCAAGTTGCTTTTTATGTTCAATATCTCGTAGTTTTGCGACAATTTGTGCACTTGTTACGCCACCATAACCTATTGATGCATAAACATCGTCTAAACTTTCGAAAGTGAAATTTTCGTAAAGAATTTCTAAGTTTTCAGAAGTGAAAAGTTTGCTAAAGCTAATGCTTTTAGATTTTAAAAAACTATCTAGCATTACTTTGCCTTTTTTAATATTTTCTTCCTTCATTTCCTTTTTAAAGAAACTATTAATTTTAGACCTTGTTGAAGAACATTTGCATAGCTTTAACCAATCGCGGCTAGGACCTTTTGTGTTTGGATTTGTGATTATTTCTACAACATCGCCATTGTTTAATGGAGTTGTTATTGGAACAAGTTTTCCATTTATTTTGCAACCAACACAAGAGTGCCCAACTTTTGTGTGAATTGCATAAGCAAAATCAATAGGATTTGCTCCTTCTGGAAACTGAATAACTTTTCCGTTAGGAGTTTGAACAAATATTTTATCGGAATAAACATCGGTTTTTAATGCATCAATCAAATCCTCGTTAGAAGATTTTTTATAAAGTTCCATAATAGAACGAATATAATTTAATTTTTGATCGGATTCGTTTACTTTTCGATGTTCCTTATATGCCACGTGAGAAGCAAAACCATATTCGGCATACTTGTGCATATCACGAGTTCTAATTTGAATTTCTAGCGGATCGCCATTTTCAACTATTACTGTTGTATGAAGCGACTGGTAACCATTTTGCTTTGGTTGAGCAATATAATCTTTAAAATGCTCGATTGGCGGATATATTCCGTGAATTTTTCCAAGCATTGCATAGCACTCGTCAATATTATCAACAAGCACCCTAACTGCTAAAATATCTAATACTTGGCTAACATCTTTATCCTTCCATATCATTTTTTTATAGATAGAATAAAGTTCTTTATGTCTACCATAAACTTCGGCATTAATGTTAGAAGACCTTGCTTCTTCCCTAATTTTTTTAACAGAAAGTTCAATTTGATTTTTACGCTCGTCAATGTAGTCGTTAAGTTGTAATGTTAGTTTTTTATATTGTTCAGGCTTATAATATTTAAACAGTTCGTTTTCCATATAGTTTTTAATAAAGCCCACACCAATGGTTGCCGATAATGGAGCATAAATTTCGTTAACTGTTTTTAAAAATAGTTCCCTTTCTGCTTCTGATAGTTTATCGCGATTTTTTAACTTTGTGGCTTCGATGCAAAGCTTTAAAATAATAACTCTAATATCTTCGGCAAGTGCTATAAACATTTGTCTAACAGAATCCATTGTGGATTCTTTTGTGTTAACATTAATTTGTTCTATTTTTAAAATATTAGATAACATTTTTGCAATGTTTTCGCCAGCTTTTTGTTTAATATCATTTAAAGATATTACTCCGCATTTTAGATATGGATAGTATATTGCAGAAACAATAGAATCGTAATCCCCTAAAACACCACACAAAAAGCTAACGCTAGCATATGCAAATTGTGCGTTATAAATTTCATTTTTATTATCGAGTGTTTTAACGAAATTATAGTGATTTATAATTTCGTTTTGTAGAGTGCTTGAAAAATGTTTATTCAATAACTTTTCCATATAAAACTCCTTATAACTTATTTATAAGTGATGCAAAATTATATATTTTTGAATTTGTTAAGGCATTATTAATTTTTTTATTTATTGTTACATTATAATTACAATCTTGATTTGAGATTTCTAAAATATTTAATTCGCTTAATACCATTGTTACAAAGTTAAATTGGTCGAATTTTAAATCCCTAAATTGAGGATTTAATTTTTTTAATGCATTAAAATATTCTATTTGTGAATAGGATGTTAAGTTATTATTAACTGCATTAACTAATGCTGTGTGGTACTTGGCAAAAATTTTTCTATCGGTGCTAACGCTTTTTAAGCATTTTTGATTGTTTAATTTATACAATATAACATTTGTATTAAAGTTGGATAAATAATCCTTAGTTAAAACTTCGTCAAATATAAAAATATTATTATAATTATTAAAGTTTTCAAAACTAGTAGGTAGATAAATTAAGGTATTAATTCCGGTGCTTATTTTAATGTTAAAAGTTTCGTAATTTTCAATAAAATTTGAAAGTTTATCGCAAACCTTTTTATAACTATCGTAGTTATAGCAAACAAACAAATTACCCATACTACCACTTATTTTATTTTTAATTTCATCAAAGGAATTTGCCGAAATCAAGGTTGGATTACTATTTTTAGTATCAACTTTTAATTGGTTTAAATAATATGCATTATTTTCTTCTTGTTTAATGTTAGTGTTAAGCTTATCGTAGCTGATGCTTTTAATAATCGCTTTAACTTTTTCTTGCCCCTTAAACGAATCAACGCTAACATCTAACAACGCATTTTTGTTGCAGTTTGTGTTTAGCGATAACATTTGCTCTGATAAATTAAATGCTAAAAGTTCCATATTTATTGTTTTTATTTTTAAAAAGTTTGGATGATTTTTAATTCGTTCTGGTTTAAAATTATTAAAAGTTAATTTAAAAACAGGTTTTTCGTTTCCAAAACCAAACGGCTCTAAAACTTGCAAACTTTTAACATAGTTAACATCAATATTTTCTTTGTTACAATCAATATCGTAATATTTTACAGCATTAAAAATATCTTTTGGATAATTATTTAAAATGTTTTGATTCAACTTTGAAATAAATTCGACTATATTATGTTCTAAAATTGTTAAACCACCAGCTCCTGCGTGACCACCAAATTTAACAAGTAAGTGTTTTAAACTGCTTAGTTCTTTATAAATATCAATGCCATTAACACTGCGAATACTACCCTTATATTCGTTATCAACTTTTGTAAGTAAACAAACAGGTCGATTATATTTTTCGGTAAGTTTTGCACAAACAATGCCAAGAACTCCTGAGTGCCAAGTTTCGCTTTTTAGAACTATTGCTCCAACCAAAGAAATGTTAACACTTTCTAACATATTAATAGCATCGCTAAATATGTAGTTTCCGGCTTCGACTCTCGCATTATTTTGATTTTCAAGTTCGGTTAAAATTTGATTTAATAGGTTCTGATTTTTTTCGATAAATAGTTTAAAAGCTAAAGTTGCATCGCCCATACGCCCTGCTGTGTTTAGCTTTGGAGCTAATTTATAGGCTATATCGGTTGAAGTTAAATTTGTTATTTTTAAGCTGGTTAACAGCTTTTTAATGCCTTCTGGAAGGTTTTGTTGATTGTTTAATCCGTGCATAACAATAGCACGATTTTCGTTAACAAGCGGCACAATATCGGCTACTGTTGCCAAACTAGCAATATTTGTAAGGTTTAAAAATTGTTTTAATCCACCTAAAGCGTGCACTAGTTTTAGTGCCACTCCTGCACCACATAGTTCCTTGAAAGGATAAGTTTGAATTGGGTCTTTAGGGTCTAGGCAAATGCAATTTGGTTTTATGTCGGGAACTTCGTGATGGTCGGTTACAACAACATCAACATTATGTTCTAACAAATAATCAATTTCCTTATGGCAAGAAATGCCACAATCCACTGTTATTAACAAATCCGGATTAAAATTTTCAATGATTTTTTGTGCGGTTTCTATTGTTAAACCATAGCCATCTAAAAACCTATTTGGCAAAAAATAATCAACTTTAACATTTATGCTTTCGAAGTATTTATATAACACTGCAGTAGCACAAATACCATCGGTATCGTAATCGCCAACTATTATAATTTTTTTATTATTACTTATAGCATCGTTAATTTTATTAACAGCTTCTTGCATTCCCTTTAATAAAAAAGGATTATAAAATTGGCTTAAGCCCGGATTAAAGAAATCTGCAATTTCTTTTTCGGTTTTTATATTAAGTGAAAAAAGATGTTTAATTATGTAAGTTGGCACATTAAACTTTTTTGATAAATTATTGAGTTGTTTAATATTATAATTTGATTGATTAGAACTAATATATTTCATATTTTAAATTAGGTAAAAAAAGCCTTACTAAAAAGTGAAGGCTTTTTTTATTATACAACAATTTTATCTTCTGGAATTGGATTCTTCTTATCTTTTTTATCTTGTTCAATTCTTTTCTTTAAGCGTTTATCTTTATCTTTTTTATAAATAAAACTCCAAATTGGACCAGAAATAAACACTGAGGAATAAGTTCCAGCAACTAAACCAAATAGAATTGGTAATAAGAATTCTCTAATAGCACTAACACCAATAATTGCTAGCAATAATACTGAAACAATAGTTGTTATTGAAGTGTAGAAAGTTCTTGTTAAAGTATCCTTAACCGAAATATCAACAATTTCGGCATTGGTTTTTGCTTGATAAGATTCACGGCGTAGGTTTTCACGAACTCTATCGAAAATAACTATTGTGTTGTTAATCGAGTATCCAATAATTGTTATTAATGCTGCAATAAAACTTGAATTTATTTGTATTCTGCATATAACAACAAATGCACACATAAGTAAAACATCGTGTAATAATGCAATAATTGCCGAAACACCACTTGCAAATTCAAATCTGATTGCAATATAGATTAACATTAAAACTATTGCAATGCTAACTGCAAGTAAAGCATTTGTTAAAAGTGATGAACTTGCACTTGCACCAATACGCTGACCATCTTCAACACTGAAATTGGAAATTTCGTTGTTAGGATTAATTTGCTCTGAAATTTCTTTTTTAACAGTTTCAACTAAATCGTTCATTTGGGCTTCGGTTTTACCGCTAACATCTTGGAATTTAACCGAAACTGATGCATCGGTTGTTGAACCTTCTTTTTGTAATGTGTATTTAGTAATACCATTATCTTTTAAAACTTTTTCTAAAGTTGTTTTATAAGCATTATATTCTGCGTTAGAAATATCTGTGCCGAAATTAACTTTTAGAATTGTTCCGCCAGTAAAATCTAATCCTAGATTAAAGCCTAGGCAGGCAAACATAATTACAGCAACTAACAAAATAACAACTGGTGCTAGTATTGTGTACTTAAAGTTTTTTACTAAGTTAAAATCCTTAGCTAAAAAGTTATTATATTTTTGTGACATTGCGGAGATAAACTTATTTTGCTTCTTCTGCGATTTGTTCTTTTTGGATTTCTTCTGTTCCATTAAGTTCTACCTCCCCTTTTTTTAGTCCGTATTTTTTGTAGTTTGTGCTATTAAATGGTAGAGCCCAATTTAATAAACCTCTGGTTACAACTAAGGTTGTGAACATTGAAACTACTATGCTTATTAGCAAGGTGTAGGCAAAGCTACGAATTGTACCAGTTCCTAGCCAAGCTAAAACTAAGGAAGCAATAATTGTTGTTATGTTACTATCTAAAACGGTTATTGTTGCTCGTTTAAAGCCAGCTTTAAAACTTGCAGGTATTTTTTTACCAGTTTTAAATTCGTCCTTAATGCGTTCAAACACAACAATGTTACCATCAACAGCCATTCCAAGACCTAAAATAATTCCGGCAATACCTGGCAAGGTTAATTGAACAAATGGTAAAATTGAAAGCAAGAACATATAAATAACAACATAGATTATTAGTGATAAATTTGCAAGTAGTCCCATATTTTTATATACAACATACATAATAACAAAAATTAGCACTAAACCAACTAGCCCTGCAATAATGCTAAGAAATAATGCATTTTCACCAAGAGTTGCTGTTGTTATGTTCTTTTCTGATAATTCAAGATCAACACTATATGTTCCGCTTAATATTTTTGTTGCATATGCTTCGGCTTCTTTTTGACTACTCATACTACCAGAAATAAAAGTTACACCATCGGCAATAACCGATTGAACTTCTGGCTCGCTAAACAACTGTCCACCAATAAAAATATAAAGCTTTCCTTTGTTTGGTGCTAGTTCGCCTGTAAGTTCGTGGAACTTAGTTGCTCCTTCGGTTGTGAATTGCAATCTAACACCGTGTTGGTTACTAGTAGAATCGTACTGATATTCGGCACTCTTAATATCTTTACCAGTAAGTACAGCTTCGGCTGATTCGGAATTTTCCTTTTTAAATTCTAATTTTGCAGGTTCGCCAATTAAACCTAAAACTTCATCGGGATCATCTACATCAGGAACTTCGATTCTTATTTGATTATCCCCTTGTTTAACTATTGTTGCTTCTGGGTAATCGGCTAGTATTAGCGATGATAGGCGTGTTATAGTTGCATCAATTTGATCAGATAGCGAGCCTTCACTCTCGCTAGATTGTTCACAATTGTAAACAGCCATAACCCCGCCTTTTAAATCAAGGCCTAATTGAATTCCGCCTGCAAAACCCTTAAAGGTGTAACAAGTAAATGGGATGTCAAAACTAAATATGGTTAAAACAAGCCCAATTAATGTAGCAATACCAACAAGCACAAAGTTACGAATGGCACGTTTTTTTAACATTTACTTACTCCTTAAAAGTCGCTGGAATTATTATATATAATTATAAATTATAAGTCAAACAATAATGTTTAAATTGTTACCATTAATTTCCACAATATAACACATTAATTTTAAGTAATTAAAAAAATAAAAGGCACGAATGCCTTAATTAAAAAACATAAAAAAAGAAGGAAAAATTAATTCCTTCTTAACTATTACGAATTTTTTTGTTAACTAAAAATATTCCGCAAAGGCCACCAATTATTAATGCAAAGGCTACATCGTTTAAAAAACTTAAATTTAACATAAAAGTTCTGCCAAGCGCACTAAAAACTAAAAAAGCTAAAACAGTGTAAACAATGCCTATTAATGCTCCGGTAATAAGCCCGCGTTCAGGAAACTTTTTTAAAGCAAATAAGCAGCCTAAAAATATACTAATAATTTTTAAGACCTGATTAACTGGTGTTATTGCAGCATCGGAAATATTAAATAGCTTTATTAAAAGAGCAAAAATTAATATAAACACAAGCGAAAATGAAACAGCTATAATTGCACCTTTTAAAACATTTAATAATAAATTTGATTTAACCCTTTGTTTTTTTACTTTTTCCATAAACAACCCTTTTTAATGTTTTTTATAGGTTTATGCTGGACAAACCTAAATTATGATTGCTTATAAGAAATTTAATTACTTAAGTGCTATGCATAATTGCTAATTATGGCTAAAAATAGCGAAAAATGTAGAATATGAATACTATATTGTTAAAATGCACTTAAAACAAAAAAGAGTAACTTTTATTAAGCTACCCTTTAATTAATATTAATTATTTTTTTGTTGTTGATTTTGTAGCAGTAGATTTAGAAGCTGTTGTTTTCTTTTCTACTGGTTTTTTAGTAGGTTCTTTTTTTGTTGCAGGTTTTTTAACTTCTGCTTTTTCTGCTTTTTCTTCAACAGGTTTTTCTTCGGTTTTAACTGTGCTAACTTCACTTGCTTTTGGTGAGCTTGCTTTTTTAGCAGTTGTTTTTTTAGTTGTTTTTGCTTCGTTTGCTTCTAGTTGTTTTTCTAGTTCTTCAAATTTCTTTTCTTCTTCGGTTTTAGCTGTTACTTCGTTGCCATTTTCATCTAAAACAATATCGGTTTTTTCGTCGATAGCATAAATTGCATTTATATGAAGTTCTTGATAAGATGTTCTTTTATCGTCACCTGTTTCGATTAAAACAATTTTACCATCGGTGGTTTCGGTAACTTTTAAAACTTTACCATATAAACCATAGTAGGTTTTAACTTTTGCGCCTGGAACAACTTTTTGTTCAAGTTCACTTCTATAAGTATCTTCTTTTTTTCTACGATTGAAAGAAATTAACATTAACACTACTAACGCTACAACTAAAACGATTAGTAAGCCATATTGAGCAAACCAGTTTGATGAATTTAATAAACTTAACATAATTTATTCTCCTAAAATTTTTAACATAGTTATTTTAACAAATATATTGTTTATAAGCAATAAATTAAATATAAAATTAGCATAAAAATTACCATATATTGTTATATCTTGTAATTTTTTAAATATTCATTTTTGAAAGTTAAAAATCTATCTTCCCTAATAGCTTGTTTAATTTCTTCCATAAGATTGGTTAAAAAGTGAATATTGTGAATGCTAAGTAGCCTTGCACCCAAAATTTCACCAGCGTTAATTAAATGTCTTATATATGCTCTAGTAAAGTTTTTGCAAGCATAGCAAGTGCAATCAGTTTCTATTGGAGTAAAATCTTCTTTATATTCTGCATTTCTTACAACTAACTTGCCAGTTCTGGTAAAAGCTGTTCCGTTTCTGGCAATTCTGGTTGGTAATACGCAATCGAACATATCAATTCCGCGTGCAACACCTTCTAAAATGCAATCGGGGCTACCAACTCCCATAAGATATCTTGGAACGTTATCGGGATAATATGGTTTTAATGTGTCCATTATTTCGTACATAATTTCTTTTGGTTCGCCTACAGAAAGACCACCTATTGCCATACCATATTTAACATAAGGCAAAGTTCTTTTAATGCTTTCAATTCGTAAATCGTTATATAAATTTCCTTGAACTATTGGAAACAATGCTTGATTTGGATTATTATGAGCCTTATAGCAACGATCAAGCCAATAAAGAGTGCGATTCATTGCCTTCTCGCTTTTGTTATGATCGGCACCATATGTTGTGCATTCATCGAATGCCATAATTATATCTGCACCAAGTGCTTCTTGAATTTCCATATCCTTTTCGGGAGTTATATAGTGTTTTGCTCCGTTTAAGTGAGATCTAAATTCAACGCCATCGTCGGTTATTTTTCTTAAATCCGACAATGAAAATACTTGAAATCCACCACTATCGGTTAAAATTGGGCGATCCCAATTCATAAATTTATGCAATCCGCCAGCTTTTTTAACAATTTCGTGACCAGGACGCAAGTATAAGTGATAGGTGTTGCTAAGTATTATTTGTGCATTATTTTGTTTTAGTTCATCAGGAGATAAACTTTTAACAGTTGCTTGTGTACCTACAGGCATAAAAACTGGAGTTTCAATATCGCCGTGTGGTGTGTGAAACTTACCAATTCGTGCTCCGCTTTCGGCACAAACTTTTTTTGTTTCGAAGTAAAAATTTTCTTGTGTTTTCATATTTTTCCTTTTAAATTAGTAATGTTGCATCGCCAAAACTAAAAAATCTATATTTTTCTTTAACTGCTAAGTTATACATATTTAAGGTTTCTTTTATTCCTATAAATGCACTAACTAGCATAATTAAGGTACTTTCTGGTAAGTGAAAATTGGTTATAACTCCATCGACAACTTTAAACTTATATCCGGGATATATAAAAATGTTTGTATCGTCGCTACATTCCGTAATTTTACCAAACTTTGTTGCTGCACTTTCTAGTGTTCTAATACTTGTTGTTCCAACAGCAATAACACGCCTACCTTCCTGCTTTGCTTTGTTAATTATTTCGGCACTTTGTTTTGAAATTTCGTAATGCTCGGTGTGCATTTCGTGATTTAAAATGTTATCTTCACTAACTGGCCTAAATGTGCCCAAGCCAACGTGAAGCAAAACTTCGGTTACTATAACACCTTTTTGTTTTAATTTTTCAAGAAGCTCGTTTGTAAAATGCAAGCCAGCAGTAGGCGCAGCACTCGAACCATCAACCTTAGAATAAACTGTGTTATAACGGCTTTTATCTTTGCATTCTTGCCTAATATAGTGTGGAAGTGGCATTGTGCCAATTTCGTTTAATATTTCTTCAAATACTCCACTAAACTTAAATTCGATTTCGGCTTCGCCAAATTCTTTTATTTTAGTTATTACGCAAGATAGTTTTTCGTTAAACTTTATTTCTGTTCCAATTTTAACACGCTTTAGTGGTTTTATTAAAACATTCCAACAAGTGTTATTATAGCGTTTTAAAAGCAAAACTTCAATTTTTGCATTTGTTTCAACTTTAACGCCATATAGTCTGGCTGGAATAACTTTAGTGTTGTTAACAACTAAAACATCGCCAGCAACTAAGTAATCAAAAATATCTTTAAATATTTTATGTTCAATAGTTTTAGTATCCTTATGATACACCATTAAGCGTGATGAATCACGAGGCTCAACCGGAAATTGAGCAATAAGTTCTTCTGGTAAGTTATAGTTATAAGTGCTCTTACTTAAAATATCCATTATTTTTCTTCCTTTGGAACATACATTTCTATATATTTTTGGCGAGAATCGCTAAATTCTTTGTTTAAGTGCTTATATGCGTTTGGAAGTGCTACTCTACCACGAGGGGTTCTAGCAATAAAACCAAGTTGAAGTAAGTATGGTTCGTAAACATCTTCAATGGTATTTGATTCTTCACCAGTTGCGGCACTTAAAGTATCAAGTCCAACAGGGCCACCATTAAACTTATCGATTATTGTGTTTAACAATTTTCTATCTATAAAATCTAAACCAAGTTCATCAACTTCTAACATATTTAAAGCTTCGTTACAAAGTTCGTAAGTTATTGTTCCATTTCCCATAACCGAAGCATAATCGCGTACACGCTTTAAAAAACGATTGGCAATACGAGGTGTTCCACGGCTTCGAAGTGCAAGTTCTTCGCAAGCTCTTTCATCAATTTTAATTCCTAAAATGCTTGCCGAACGGCTAATTATTTTGCTAAGTTCGTTTTTATTATACATTTCAAGCCTGCAAACAACACCAAATCTATCGCGAAGTGGCCCTGTTAACATTCCTGCTTTTGTTGTTGCTCCAATCAAAGTGAAAGGTTGAAGTTTTAGGCGCATAGTTCTAGCACTTGGACCTTTTCCTAAAATAAAATCGAGTGCATAATCTTCCATAGCAGGATATAAAACTTCCTCTACTGACCTATTTAATCTGTGAATTTCATCAATAAACAAAACATCGTTTTTATTTAAGTTGGTTAAAATACTAGCCAAATCGGCAACTTTTTCGATTGCTGGTCCACTTGTTATTTTTAAGCTTGAACCAAGTTCGTTTGCAATAATGTGGCTTAAAGTTGTTTTGCCAAGCCCTGGTGGTCCATAAAGCAAAACGTGATCTAGTGCTTCGCCACGCTGTTTTGCTGCTTGAATATAAATATTTAAACTCTTTTTAATTTTATCCTGACCAACATAATCCGACATAGAAGTTGGACGCAAAGTATTTTCAACATCTTCATCTTCTAAGCTTTTAGTGCTGGTAATAAATCTCTCATCGTCTTCCATATTTCACCTAGCCTAAGTTTTTTAATGCCTTAGCAATTAATGTTTCGGTTGTATCGGTTTCGGTAGCAACTCGTTTTACAAGTTTTAATGCGTCAAAACGGCTTAAGCCCATATTAACAAGCAGTTCACAAGCTTCGTCGCACGCTGTGGTACTTATGTTATTATTTTCAAATTCGATACTTGATAAACTTCCGCTTAAATCACCTATTTTACCTTTTAATTCAAGCACAATTCGTTCTGCAGTTTTTTTACCAATTCCCTTTGCTTGCGAAATGGTTTTAACATCGCCAGTTATAATGCAATTAACTAAATCGTTAGGTTTAATTGCACTTAAAATTTGCTGAGCCATTTTAGCACCAACTCCAGAAACTGTTATAAGTTCTAAAAACAAATTTTTTTCTTCTTTACTTAAAAAACCAAATAACAAAAAAGCATCCTCTCTAACGTGCAAATAAGTGTAAACTTTAGCCACTTCTCCAACATTACCTAACAAACTTAAGGTGTTAGTAGAAACAAAAATTTCGTAGCCAATTCCATTACATTCAATAATAACACTATTTTCGGTTTTATCTTCAATTTTACCAGTTATAAATGCGTACATAAATATTTCCTTTTATTTAATATCTGTTCCACTAAGCACCAAGTTTGTTTGGCTGTGGCAAAGAGCTGCAGCAAGTGCATCGGCAGCATCGTCTGGCTTTGGCACTTTGGTTAAATTTAGTATTGCTTTAACCATATACTGAATTTGATGTTTATCTGCTCGGCCATTACCAGTTAGTGCTTGTTTGATTTGAAGTGGTGTGTATTCGTATAATCTATCGGTGCCCATTTTTTTTGTTGCTGCAAGCAAAATAACTCCTCTTGCCATTGCAACATTAATTACGGTTTTTTGGTTTGTGTGATAAAATAGTTCTTCCATAGCAAAATGATCGGGTTTATATTTATCAATTAAGTAACTAATACCATCGTATATTTTATTAAGCCTAACCGACATTTTTAAACTTTTATCGGTTTCTATAACTCCATAATCTAAAACCTTGGTTTCGCGTTTGGTTTTTTCTATTATTCCAAAACCTACTATTGCATAACCCGGGTCGATACCTATAATTATCATAACTCTTCACCATTATTATTACTAATAATAATTATTATATAATATAAGCAGTTTTGTCAAATGCTTAAACTAATTTTAACTTATTTTTTCAAACATTTGTTCAATATAGATGTTTTTCAAATAAAATTATTAAATAGTAAAGTTATAAAAATTAATTAATTTTAACTATTATGCAAAATTTGATTTATTGGCTTTAAAAAAGCGATTATTAAATATTTGCATAGGATTAAAAAAATAAAAAAGTGCTTAAAAATAGCACTTTTAATTTATTATTCTTCGTCGTCTTCTGGAAGTTCTACATTATGATAAACTTCTTGAATATCGTCGTTATCCTCTAACTCATCTATTAATTTTAAGAAGCTTTTTAATTTATCGGCTTCTAATTTTATGTAGTTAGCAGGAATAAGGTCTAATTCTGCATTATCCATTGGAATATTGTTAGATTCAAAGTATTGACGTGCAGATTCGAAGTTTTCTGGAGTTGTTAATATTTCGTAGAATGTATCGTATGTTACGCAATCTTCTGCATTTGCTTCGATAGAATGCATCATCATATCGTCTTCTGTAATACCAACACCTTTAGGAATATCGATAACACCTTTTTTGGTGAATAAATAAGATACACAGTTTGTTGAACCAAGGCTACCACCGTGATGATCAAAATAGTGGCGAACTTCGCTTGCTGTGCGGTTTTTATTATCGGTTAAAGCTTGAACAATAACAGCTGAACCGGCTGGACCATAGCCTTCGTATGTCATGGCTTCGTAGTTAACAGAACTTAGCTCTCCTGTTGCTTTTTTGATGGAACGATTAATGTTATCGTTTGGCATATTATTTGCTCTTGCCTTAGCAATAACTGTTTTTAGTTTTGCGTTAGAGTTAGGATCAGGGCCACCTTCTTTTACGGCAACAACTATTTCTCTACCAATTTTTGTGTAGATTTTTCCAGTTGCGGCATCGTTAGCAGCTTTTTTGTTTTTAATTTTACTAAACTTATTATGACCTGACATTGTTACTCCTCCTTAATTTATTATATACATTAAAATGCTAGCACTAATGCTTGCATTTAAACTTTCTACATTGTTATTCATTGGAATTGTTACTGTGTAATCGCATATTTCTTGAATGGTGTTACTAACTCCATTGCCTTCGTTACCAATAACCAATCCAAAACTTTTTGGTGGATTAAATGATTTTAAATTTTTGCCGTTTAAATTGGCAGAAATAAGATTGAACTTGTGCTGTTTCTTTAAATTGATTAATTCTTGTTCGGTTACAAACAAAAAGTTAATATTAAAAACATAACCCATACTAGAACGAATTACTTTTGAAGAATATGGATAAACACCATTAACACACACAATTTGTGTGTATCCAAAAGCAACTGCACTGCGAATTATTGCTCCAAGATTTGATGGGTCTTGCAAAGAATCAAGCACTAAAAATTTACTATTAAAATTAAATTCACTTTGTTTTGGAAGTTCAACTAAAGCATAAATTCCGCTTGGGGTGCTTGTTTCTGAAATTTTGTTTGAAATAGCATTAGAAATTAATGTTATATTATTATTTGTTTTAATTAAACTAGCAAATTTGTTTTGTTTACCTGATTCAATAAAAATTTGTTTAACATTTAATTTGTTATTCAAACAATCTTTAACAACTTTTTCGCTTTCAACAAAGCACGCATTTAAGGATAATGCTCCCTTTTTTGTTTTTGCAAGCATTAAATCCTTAATTATTGCGTTTTGTGTTGAAGTTATTTCTTTAATCATATAAATCCAAAAAAACATTAAGTTAACCTTAGTTAACCTAATATTTTAAAATTTTTAATTAAGCTAGTTTTGATTTTGCTGTTTCAACTAATTTAGCAAAAGCATTTGCATCGTTAAGTGCAAGGTCTGCTAAAACTTTACGGTTAAGATTAATGTTGGCAAGTTTTAAGCCGTGCATAAATTTTGAATATGAAATATTGTTTAAACGGCAACCTGCGTTAATTCTTGCAATCCAAAGTTGACGGAAATCACGCTTTTTTAATCTACGGCCAACATATGCATATTGACCACTTTTCATAACTGCTTGGTTAGCTACACGATATAAGTGACCACGAGCGCCACGATATCCTTTAGCTGCTTTTAATACTTTTTTGCGATTTTTGTTCGCATTAACTGCTCTTTTAACTCTCATTGCTATTCTCCTTATTGATTTAACATACCTTTAATGTTTTTCTCGTCGGCTTTGCTAACATAAGCTGGTTGACGTAAAGCCATTTTGCGAGCTGGCTCTTTTTTAGTTAAAATGTGACGACGGTTTTGACGATTACGTTTAACAACACCAGATGGTTTTACTGAAAAACGTTTTTTAGCTGTGCTTCTTGTTTTTTGTTTTGGCATAATAAAATATCTCCTTGTAAAAAATTTATTTTGTGTTTTTTGGTGAAATAACCATTATTATTTGTTTTCCGTTAATTGCTGCTGGTGATGTTACTTCCCCAACATCGCTTAACATTTCAGCAAATTTTTGCATTATAGGCATACCTAATTGAGGATTTGCTAATTGCCTACCAAACATACGTAGAACAACTTTAACTTTATCGCCGTTAGTTAAAAATTTTCTAACGTTTTTTGCTTTAAATTGTAGGTCGTTATCGGCAATGTTCATACTTAATTGCATACCCTTAACTTCGGCAACCTTTTGTTTTTTCTTAGCTTCTTTTTCACGCTTTAGCATATCGAACCTATATTTGCCATAGTCCATAACTTTGCAAACAGGTGGAACTGCAACAGGCGAAATTAAAACTAAATCAAGTTCTTGCTCTTCGGCAATTTTTTTTGCTTCGGCTAATGATACAATACCATAAGTAACACCATTTTCACCGTTTAAGCGAACTTCCTTAGCACTAATTTGCTCGTTAATAAGTAAATCTTTAATGGCTGGATACCCCCTTAAAATATTTTCAAAGTTGAAAATTGTCACAAAAAAAGTGAGCATAGTTCACGCCCACTTTTCAATTCAAAACAAAATAATAAAAATGTTTTGACCAAACCAAGACGAAACCTGTTTGGTGAGAAGTGGCCTTCTACTTTGATTAACGATTAGATTATAGTTAAATTAAATTTAAAAGTCAACATTTTTTATTAATTTTTATTTATTTCTTATTGCATCAATTGGTTTTTTATGTGCAATTCGTGTTACAGGAATAAAGGTTGAAATAAATGCTGCCACAACCGCTACGCCTAAGATTAATGCTATTTGAATAGGTCCAAAGCCAAGTAGTGAAACAAGCAAGCCTTGACCACGCAAATAACCATTTAAAAATATTATTACTCCAGCCGAAATTATGGTTGCAAGCACCGAGTTAATAAGAGCAATTATTAGCGATTCGTTAAAGAATATTCCAAACACATCGGAGCTTCTTGCTCCAACTGCCCTTAAAATTCCTATTTCGCGTTTTTTATAACTGATTGATGTTGTTATATAGTTAAATAATAGTAGTGATGCAAAACAAGCAAAACCTATTCCTACATAAAATAATACTTGTGCAACTTGAGTTAAAATTTCATCAAAACTATTCAAAATATAAGATGCTGCATTTTGAATTTGATATTTATAGTTACCGTTTTTATAATCCACAACATAATTAATAAGTTCAGTATCTTGCTTATCGCTTATTATTGGAGTTTGAATAAAGTTATAGTTTTTGGCACTGTTTTTAAATAAATCTTCGCTAATAAAAAATGAGTTTGACAAAGATAAACGAGTTATGGCTTCTAATTCGCCAATTAAAAATTGGCTTGTCATATCGTAATTAAAGTTTTCGTTTTTTAGTATTTCGTAACGGCTAAAATCGGTGTTGGTATTAATAACTCCAACAATTTTAAAACTAAAATAATGATCCTCGTTTTCGCTAACAAAATTTTCTAAATAAATTTCTAGTTCACGATTTATTATATCGGTTGCTTTATTAATTGTTGCAGTTTCGTAACCGCCAATTTCTGAATTATATTCTGTTGATTTATAACCTAACTTTTTAAACACTTCTAACTGATAATCGGTTATGGCAATTTCATTAACGCTACCAGTAGTTGCTTTTGGAAGCGAACCAGTTACTGTGTAACCCAATTCGTTTAAAATTGTGTTATTAATATAAGCAAAACCATTTGCATTTTCTCTATAAAAATAAGAATTTGTATACTTATTTGTGTTAGAGCTATAGCTGATTCCGTTGTTATAATAATATGTATCATCTTCATTAACGCTTTTAAATGTAAAGGACGGAATAAAGGTTCGATCGAACTTATCTTTATAATCTGTTACATCCTGATTTGTTAAAGGCGTTAAAGAATAGTAGTCGTATTCATCCTTTTCTTGTTTTATAATTGATATATAATTAATATCACTTTCTTTAATTGATCTATAAGTTGCACTTGCTAAGTTATAAGAACTAAGTGCCGAAACAAAACCAAACATTGCAAAAGCAAGTGAAGAAAGAAGAATTGTTAAAAACAAGCGAAACTTTTTGTGTTTAAGTGCACTTGCACCCATTTTAATACTATCTTTTAATGGCATATGCGATTTTTTTAGTTGCAAATCGTTATAGCCATATTGCTTTATTGGAAGTGTGTGAATATTGGTTTTATCAAAATATGTTGAGCTACCATCATCGGAAAGTTTTAATTGTTTTTTAACTTCGGATGTTGACCTTTGGCTTAGTGGAATAACTGCATCGCTACTTTTTGTTATGTTGTTTAAAACCTTGGTTATGTAATAAAATTCCGACATTGTTATGTTATGCCCTTGTTTTATTATAACCGCTTTATCATCAACAATGTTAACCCCTGCAACAATTTCGCGTGGTGCTGTTTTATATTTTTGAACATCCGATATTATTTCGCCGTCGGCAAGTTCAATAATTCTATCGGCATAAATTTCGGCAAATTCACGATCGTGCGAAACAACTATCACTAGTTTATCACGCGATAGGTTTTTAAGCGTGTTAAAAACTTGTTTACCAGTTTTGCTATCAAGAGCACCTGTTGGTTCGTCCGCCATAATGATTTCTGGGTTTTTAATAAGTGCGCGCGCTATTGCTACGCGTTGTTTTTGACCACCACTAAGTTCGTTTGGTTTTCGGCTATAGTAACCTTCTAACCCAACATCGATTAAAGCTTTTTCAATTTGAAATTTATCAAATTTTTGATTTTGCAGTTCTAGTGCTAGTTCTATGTTTTTTCCAACACTAAACTCATCTAAAATATTATAATCCTGAAAAATAAACCCAATTAATGTGTTACGATAAGAATCAAAATCGCTTTGTTTAAAGTTTAAACTGGATTTTCCTTTTATAATAAGTTCTCCGCTATCGTAAGTATCTAGCCCACCAAGCAAATGTAATAATGTTGATTTACCACTACCCGATTTTCCTAGAATAAAAACCATTCCTCTATCTTCAATAGTTAGATTAATGTTTTTTAAGGCTTGAACCTGCACCCCTTTTTTTGTTTTATAGGTTTTGCTTACATTTTTTATTTCAATCATTTTTTTGTTCCTATTTGAAACTAAAATTAAAATGCATATTTATGCAAAAATATGCATTTTAATTATTCTAGTTTAATTTTCTATTTTTAATTTCGCTATTTAGTTCTTCAATAAAGTTTTCAAGTGTTTTGCTTCCCATATCGCCTTTAACACGAGATCTAACTGCAACTAAGTTTTCATCGCGTTCTTTATCGCCAATAACAATCATATATGGAATTTTTTCTAGTTGAGCTTCTCTAATTTTTTTGCCAATTTTTTCGTTGCGGTCGTCAAATTCTACTCTGACTCCTGCTTTGTTTAGTTTTTCGTAAACTTGTTTAGCATAGTCGTAGTTAGAATCGGCAATATTTAAAATTTTAACCTGAACAGGTGCAAGCCAAGTTGGGAATGCTCCTGCAAAGTTCTCAATTAAAACAGCAATCATACGCTCAAGCGAACCATAAACAACACGGTGTATCATAATTGGTTCTTTTAAACTTCCATCGCTATCTACATATGTTAAATTAAAGCGTTTTGGAAGTTGCATATCTAACTGAATTGTTCCACATTGCCATTCGCGACCAATGCAATCGGTTACGTGAATATCAATTTTAGGACCATAGAATGCACCATCTCCAGCATTTATTTTATAATCTAGTCCCATATTCTTAAGTGCGTTAGAAAGTGCAGTTTCTGCCATTTCCCACTCTCTTAATTCACCAATATGGTTTTCTGGCATAGTAGAAAGCTCAACTGAGTATTTTAAACCAAAAGTTGTGTAAACCCTATCAATTAACGACATAACATTTTTTATTTCGCTTTCGATTTGGCTTGGAAGCATAAAAATGTGAGCGTCATCTTGAGTAAAACATCTAACACGAAGTAGTCCGCTAAGAGTTCCACTTGCTTCGTGGCGATGAACTTTTCCAAGTTCGCCAACTCTTAATGGAAATTCTTTGTAAGAATGAATGCTTTGTTGATAATATAACATTCCACCCGGACAATTCATTGGTTTAATTGCAAAAGTATCGTCTTCTACAGTGAAAGTGTACATATTTGATTTATAGTGATCCCAATGTCCGCTAACTTCCCAAAGTTCTCTGTTCATAGCCATTGGAGTTTCGATTTCGATATAACCTGCATCTTTATGAACTTCACGCCAAAAATCGATTAATGTGTTTTTTAAGGTTAATCCCTTTGGCATATATGTTGGCATACCTTTTGAATAATCTGAAATAAAGTATAGTCCAAGTTCTTTGCCAAGTTTGCGATGGTCACGCTTTAATGCTTCTTCTAGCATATGTTTATATTCTTTAAGTTCATCTTTAGTGTTGAATGCATAAACATAAACGCGTTGCATCATTTTATTTTTTTCGCTACCCTTCCAATAAGCACCAGAAACACGGTTTATTGAGTAAGCACAACTACGCAACATTTTTGTGTTTTCAACGTGTGGTCCACGGCATAAATCGGTAAACTTATCGCCAACGCTATAAATAGAAATTGTTCCGTCTTCTAAATCGGAAATAAGTTCCACTTTATAAGGTTGATCGGCAAACATTTTTAAAGCTTCTGCTTTAGAAATTTCTTGTTTAGTAATGTCTAAGTTGCTATTAATTATTTCTTGCATTTTGTTTTCGATGTTTTTAAAATCATCGGGTGTTAACGCTTTTTCCATATCAAAGTCGTAGTAAAAGCCGTTATCAATAGCTGGGCCAATGCCAAATAAAACATTGCCATATAGTTCCTTAACTGCAGCTGCTAAAACGTGACTTAAGCTATGGCGTTTAACGCTAATATCATTTTTTAATTCCATAAAAATATCCTCCTAAATTGCATTTATAATGCTTTTAAATTTCGGCTTTTATTTAATAGTTAAACACAAAAAAAGCCTTTGAAAAATTTTCAAAGGACGAATAATTATATCCGTGGTTCCACCTTAATTGCATAATGCCACTCTATTGTTTTAAGCGATAAAACAAACAAAAATCGTTTGGTGAAAAAGTGGTTTTACTAAATAATTATTGAAATTGCTCTCAGCCTAGGCAATTTTCTCTGTAACAATATAAATTACTAGTTACTTGTCTTTTTGTTAACCCAAATATTTAACTGCAATTATTATATATTTAAAATAATCAATAAGTCAACACTAAACTAATAAATTTATTTTTTTATTAAACAAATAACTTAAAATTTTAAAAGTGTTTTCGCTAACACAACCCAAGCAATGAAAATTAATAATTTTAGGTGCTAGCGAAATTAGCGTTGTTATTAAATTTATTTCCATATTTGATTTATTTAATGCATTATTTAGTTTTATTATTAAATTATTTTCATCTTTTAAAACAAAGGTTTCGCCATTGTAATAAATATTTATTGCTTGCCTTTTTGGTGTTATGCTATCAATTAAAAATCTAATTAGTTCAATTAAAGTTTCGCTTTCGTAGTTCACGCCACTATTGGATGCAATATTTTTTATTTCTGACCATTTTTGTTTTAATGCTTTGAGTTTAAAATTATAAAACGAACTTAAAATTAAATTATATTCAAGTTCCAGTTTTGAAAAAACATAGTAAATATCGTCTTCATAATCAAACATAACCAAGCATTTTATTAATGCTTCGCTATATTCTTTTGATATCATAGTTAAATTTAAATTTGTTATAAAAAACTTTTCTTTATAAATTAAAACTATAATTTCGGATAATAAACTTTTTAATTGTTTTTTTACCTTAACTTTATTTTCGTTTGAACAAGCAACTGATAAGGTGTTGTTAAAAATAGAAAGAACCAAACAGTTTTCTAGGTTATCTTTAACATAGCTTAAATACTTAACATCGCCTTCTTCACAGGTTACATTAAATTCCCACATAAATTCCCCTTAACAATGTTAGTTTATTCGAAAATGTAACCAAATATTTATGTGGACAAGTAAATTATAAAAAATTTTATTTTATTATTAAAATAGCCAAAATTAAACTTTTAAATAATTTAGAAAATTTTGTATTTATTACTATAAAAATTTAAAAAAATAAAAAAATAACGCAAAATTTATTTGCGCTATTTTATTCGCCATAGTTTCCGGTAACAACAATGTTACAATCTAGACCACAAACATTTTTTATTACAACATCGCCTGCTTTTGCCTTTTTAAGATGTACTTTTTCGATTTCGGCTAAAACATTATTTATCATATTTTTTGGAACTAGGTTTGTGGTTTTAACCGGAAGCACTCCCAAATCGGTTTTTATTAATGCTGTTACAACGCGTTGCGGGTTTGTTACTTCGTTTTTTCCATATGTTAAGCCACGAACACAACCATTGCCGGTTACTTTAACATTTTCGTTAGAACCACTAATTGTTAGTTCACAACCAACTGGGCACATAATACAAACAGTTTTCATTACATTCCCTCCTTAACATAAACAGTTAAGTTTCCTGTTATTTTCGATTTATCAATAATGGCCTTTTGCATTTCGCCAGCATTAGCTGCCAAAACATATTTTTTAAATATATCGTTATCGCCGCATTTAATACAAATCCAACTTTTTTCAATACGAGTTTTAACACGGAAATAAATAGTTAAATCTCCTTTTTTATTATCGAATGCTTGTGTTGGAGAACAATATCTTATTCCGCTACCAGCTTCGATTGTTATTGAATTTGAATAATCTAACTTACCTTTAGCACAAAGTGCAGCATATTGCCCTGTTAGAATACTTTCTTCTGTAACATTATCAACCAAATCGTGAACGTGCAACACATTACCGCACGAAAACACATTTTTTAAATTTGTTTCACGATATTCGTTAACAAAAGCACCATTAGTAAATGGATTTATATTTAACCCCTTAACTAAATCGGTTTCGGGAATTAATCCAACTGAAAGCACAACGCAATCGCATTTAACAATTTGTTTGGTTTCGATTAGTGGTTTTAAATTATCAACTTTAACAACCTCTACTCCGGTTACTCGTTTATCACCTAACACATTTAAAATGGTGTGATTTAATTTTAATGGAATATTGTTATCGTTTAAGCACTGAACAATGTTTCGTTTAAGTCCGCCAGATTCGTTCATAATTTCTAACACCATTAACACTTTTGCACCTTCATATGTTAATCGGCGAGCCATAATTAAACCAATATCTCCACTACCTAAAATAACAACTCGTTTCCCTGGAAGTTTGCCGTGAATGTTAACCATTTTTTGAACTTGACCAGCAGTATATAATCCAACTGGGCGAGAACCTGTTAAAGTTATTCCTGCCGGAGTTTTTTCGCGACAACCCATTGCCAAAACAATAGCTTTTGCTTTTATATCGGTTTGCCCTTGTTCATTTAAAATTGTAACAGTATTATTATTAATGTTAACAACAAAAGTTGAAAGTAAAATTTCCACATCGGATTTTTTTATTAGTTTTGCAAAACGCAAAGCATATTCTGGTCCAGTTAGTTCTTGCTTAAAATAATGCAATCCAAAACCATTATGAATGCATTGATTTAAAATGCCACCAAGTTTTGCTTCTCGTTCGATAAGCAAAGTTTTAGCACCATTTTTTGAACTTTCTATTGCTGCGGCCATTCCAGCTGGTCCGCCACCAATTACTACAACATCGTAATTCATATTAAATCCCCTTACTTAATATTTTCCACATAAAAGTTTGAGCCTATGTTTTCTTTGTTAACTTCCATTTCGGAAATATTATAATTTTTTGCAATGGCACTAATAACTCTTGTTAAGCAAAATCCGCCTTGGCAACGCCCCATTCCGGCATATACTCTGCGTTTTATTGCATCAACACTTTTTGGTTTTAACGGAGAATTTAAAGCTTCTTTAATTTCGCCCAGAGTAACTTTTTCGCACTTGCAAATAATTTTCCCGTAATCAGGGTTTTTACTAACTAACTTATTTATTTGTTTTTTATTTAACTCAGAAACAACTGTATATGGTTTTCTTGGTTTCATTTTCTTTTCTGTATTATTTAATCCTAGCAAATTTAATGCAACATAGTTTGCTATTGCTGGTGCTGAACTTAAACCCGGCGAACAAATTCCGGCAATGTTTATAACATTGTTTTTTAGTTTGGATTTTTCAACTATAAAATCGCTACCACAAATAACTCGAACGCCAGAAAAGTTACGAATTGATTGTTTGAAAGGAATATCTTTTATTGTTTTTAACGCTTTTTGTTTTATTTCGGCTAGCCCTTCTGGAGTGGTTATAGTTAAAGTATCACTATCGTAAGATGTTGGACCAACCAAAATTTCACCGTGTGAAGTTGGAGTAACTAGCACGCCTTTTGATTTTTCGTCTGGTAATGGAAAAACTGTTAAGTTTGTTAAAAAGTTTGCAGTGTTATCTAGCAAAAAATATTCCCCACGCCTAAAGTTTGTTTCGTAAGTTTCTGCACCAATAATTTTTGCCATATCGTTATAGCCTGCTGCTGCAGAGTTAATTATTACTTTTGCCTCAATATTAAAGTTTTTACCGCTTAGCAAATAATGCTCGCCACACTTTTTTACTTTTGTTATTTCAGTGTTAAAAAACACTTTAGCTCCATTAATAACCGCTTGTTCGGCAAGTGCTACTGTTAACATAAATGGTGACACAATGCCCGAGGTTTTTGCATATAATCCGCAAGTTACATCGTCGGCTAAATGTGGCACTAACTCTAATAGCCTATCTCTAGTTAAAATCTCTATCCCATCAACGCCATTTTTAATGCCGCGATTATAAAGTTCGGTAACCATTTTTTTATTGTTTCCAACAACAACTGCTCCACAATTTTTATAGCTTACTCCAAGTTCTTTGGCTAAACCATAAACTAAAGGGTTTCCTTCCACATTAAATTTTGCTTTTAGGGTGTTTGGTTTACAATCAAATCCTGCGTGAACAATTCCACTGTTTGCTCGGCTTGCACCTAATGCAACATCGTCGCCTTTTTCGATTAATGCAACATTTTGATTTAACCTAGTTAATTTATTTAAAATGGCACAGCCAACAACTCCACCACCAATAATTACTGCATCGTAAATCATATTTAACCTCCAACTAGTTAATCAAATATTTTCTATAGTAATTATAGCAAAATTAATTAAATTTAATAAACGATTAATTATATATAGTTAAAAAAACATTAAAGATTATTTGTTTTGTTAATTTTTGTAAATTTGATACAATTATATTAGATGTTTTAGGAGATTTAAAATGGATAAAAAATATATAATTGGTATTGATGAAGGAACAACCAGTACCAGAGCAATTTTATACGATACAAAAACCTTTAAAATTGTTGATAAGGAACAAATTAAGTTTGAACAAATTTTTCCATTCCCTAGTTGGGTGGAACAAAATGCAAGCGATGTTTATAAAAAAGTTGAATTAACACTTAACACCATTATTAAGCGAAATAATTTAACTTGCGATAATGTTTATGGTATTGCAATAACAAATCAGCGTGAAACCGTTGTTGCGTGGGATAGAACATCTGGAAAACCAATTTATAACGCAATTGGTTGGCAATGCCGAAGAACCAGCGAATATTGCAAACGCCTTAAAAATAAAACTGCTATTAAAAATAAAACAGGACTTATTGTTGATGCTTATTTTTCGGCTAGTAAAATTAACTGGTTATTAAAAAATTGTGCCGAAGCAAAAGCTTTAGAAAAGCAAGATAACTTGTGTTTTGGAACAATGGATAGTTTTATTATTTATAAACTAACAAAAGGTAAAAGTTTTGTAACCGATGTTACTAATGCAAGTAGAACTATGTTGTTTAATATTAATACACTTAGTTGGGACGAAAAACTTTTAAAGCAATTTGGAATAAAACAAAATTGTTTGCCTTGTGTTTTGCCTTGTGCTTCTGATTTTGGAATGGCAAAAACCATTATTGGAGAACTTCCAATTTTAAGCGTTATGGGAGACCAACAAGCAGCATTGTTTGGTCATGGTTGTTTTGAAGAAGGAATGATTAAGGCAACCTATGGCACAGGATGTTTTGTTCTTATGAACACTGGAAATACTCCTTACACAAAAAATAAGAAAATGCTTTCTACCATTGCTTGGCAAATTGATGATAAAGTTACCTATGCCCTAGAAGGAAGCGTGTTCAATGCTGGTTCTGCCCTAGAATGGGGAAACAGATTGGGATTATTTAAAAGTTCAAGCGAAACAAGCGATTTAGCACAAAGCGTTGAAAACAATATGGGAGTTTATATGGTTCCTGCATTTAATGGCCTTGGTGCACCTTACTGGAACAGTTCGGCTAGAGGTATTATTTGTGGCATTACTGGCGGTGTTACAAAAGCTCACATAAGCCGAGCGATTCTTGAAAGTATGGCCTATAGCACTTACGATATTGTTAAGGCTATGGAAAATAAAAATATTAAAATTAAAGAAATTCGTTGTGATGGTGGTGTTAGCAAAAACAACTTTTTACTACAATTTCAATCCGATTTAGTTTGTGTTAAACTGCTAAGACAACAAAGTTCAGAAGTAACGGCTATGGGCACAATATTTATGGCAGGTTTAAAAGCTAAAGTGTTTAAAAATTTAAATGATATTAGCAAACACATTAACTTTGAAAGCGAGTGGATGCCAAAAATGAATACCATAGAAGTTAATAAATTAATTAATGGTTGGCATAAAGCAATAAAAAAATCATTATAAGGAGGAAGAAAAATGAAAGAAGAAATTATTCAAGGCTTTAACAATTACGATATTGCAGCTTATTTATGGGATGATGTTAGTTCGCCAAAAGCGGTTATTCAAATTGTTCACGGTATGCAAGAACACGCTTCTCGTTACGATCACTTTGCAAAATACTTAAATAAAAATGGTTTTATTGTTTTTGCTACCGACCACAGAGGACACGGAAAAACTGCCGGCGATGTTAAGTTGCTTGGGCACACAAATAGCGATATATTTAAAGAAGTTGTTTCGGATCAAATTATAATAACCGAGAAATTAAAAAACAGATTTAATTTGCCAGTTTATATTGTGGGACATTCGTTTGGAAGTTTTGTTACTCAGCGATATATTCAAATCTGCAATTTAACAACAAAGGCTGTTATTGTTGGTAGTGCCTACACTAACACCTTGTTAAACAAAATGGGGTTAATGGTAGCTAACCTATCTGCCCTAATTAAAGGCAATCACGCACAAGCAAAATTGGTTGAAAAGTTAAGTTTTGAAAGCTATGCTAAAAAGTTTAAAAATGGCAATTGGTTATGCTCTGATGAAAAACAATATGAGCAATATAAGTTAGACCCATATTGCGGAACTCCTTTTCCATATTGCTTTTATAAATCAATGTTAAAAAATATTGTTAATAACTATAAGCATTTAGATAAAATTAGTAAAAACCAAAAAGTGTTTTTGGTTGCTGGTGATAGCGACCCTGTTGGTGGTTATGGGAAACTTGTTAAAAAATTATATAATGTTTATTTAAAAAATAATGTTGATGTTAAAATGAAACTTTATAAAAATGGCCGACACGAAATTTTAAACGAAACTTTTAAAGAAGATGTTTATAAAGATATTGTTGATTTTTTAAATGATTAACTACTATGTAAAATTAAAAAAAGTGACTATTAAAAGCCACTTTTTTTGTTTTTGCATAATACTACATTAATGTAAAATTCATTGTTGCAGGGTTATGATCGGAAAACATAAAATCAATGTTGTTTCCGTTAACTAAATTGCTTATGCTGTTAACTAAAATGTTGCTACTAACAATAAAGCCATCAAGTGTTACTGTGTAGTTAACTCCATTTTTATAAGGCATATCGGTTGACCTACAAGTTGCTGCATCGGTTGAAGCCACAAATTTAAAGCCACTAGGCAAATCGGAATCGTTAAGTTCAAAAACCCATTCCGGGCGTTTTTGTTCCGACTTAAAATAGTTAACGCTGTTTGCAATATCGTGGTTAAAATCGCCACCGCAAATAATATAGTTTCCTTTTAAATTTTCTTCTACTAAAACTTTATTTAAAAGTTCTAATTGTTTTGCCCTAATCTTACCACCTTCATCGTAAGCCGACATATGTGAATTTATTATTACTAATTGCTTATTAGAGTTATCTAAATTAATATAATTAACCGAAAAACAACGATCTAAATCAAAGAATTTATTAGGAAAACTTTCATCAATAGGATAGGATCTTCTAACAGAACTATCAAATTTTAATTTTGAAAATGTTGCCACACCTGCAGTGTTTGCTCCGTGTGGGTCGTTAAAGGGATACATAAGATAGGCAGAATGAAAGTTAATTGCATAGTTATAGGCATAGTTTCCAATTTCAGAAAGCATTTTTAACTGATTAACATTGTGGCTTCTTGTTCCTATTGTATCAACTTCTTGAAACAAATAAAAATCAGAATTTAGCTCTTTACAAATATCAACAACTCCCCTAGTGTTGGTTTTAACTGTTTCGGCATTTTTTGCTGTGCTACCTGATCCATATACCTTTGTTCCATCCTTCATTTCGCCACTATCCATAAAAAATGAAAAATCCTGACTATAAGCACCAAATCCAATGTTATAAGTTGAAATTTGATATGTATTTCCAATGGAAGCATCAAATTTAGAATTATTAATAATTTCTAGTTGCGTGTTATCGGCTATGCGATAATAGTGAGAACTTAAATAAAGCACATAACCTAAAACAATAATTAACAGTGTGCCAATTATGCCAAGTAATGTAAATGCTGTTATTTTACAAATTCTTTTTGCCATATTAATATCTCCTTTATTTAATTAAACAATAAACCAAGCAAAAAAACAACTAATTTAGTTAAATAACAGTTAGAACTAATCCTGTAATAATAATTAAAACAGCAACAAATTTTAGTAATAGATTTTTTTCTTTATATATAAGCGATCCTAAAAACACAGTTATTATTAACGAAGAATGCCTTGTTAAGGTCATAACAACAACACTGGAATTTGGGTGCGATGCTGCTACAAAGTGAATGTAATCGGCAATAAAAGTTATAATGCCTAAATTTATTACGCTATAACTCTTTTTTGCATAACTGAAATTTAATGCCTCACTTTTAATAATTAAATAAATTAATAAAAAAATAATTAAAGTTAAGGTGTAATAAAATTGCAGGCTAAAATTTGATGTGCTTTTTAATATAACTTTATCTAAAAATAGCGACGTTGAAATTAAAAAACTTGATAGTAAGGTAAGAAAAATATATTTTAACTTAATAACTTTTTTAGTTTTATTAACATTAACTAAAACTATAGCAAAACTAATTATAATAAATCCTAAAATTTTATTAAAATTTATTTGTTCATTTAAAAATATAACACTTAAAACGCCTGTAAAAATAACCTTAGAAAGCATTATTATGCTATAAACACTTATATCAATTTTTTTAATTACATAAAAACCAGTTAACCAACCCAAAAACACACAAAAACTTTTTAACATTATTAAATAATAGCTATTAAAACTTAAGGCATAGTTGCCACCAGTTATTATTAAAATAATCAGTATTACAAAATTAAAAATTATTATGGTTTGAGTAAGCGGTACTTTTTTTAAAGCTTGTTTTTTAAATAAATCGCTAGTTCCACAAAGCAAACCATATATTATAGATAAAATAATCCAACTTTCCATATTTAGTAATATGAAAAAAGTTGGATTAATGGTTTTTGATTATTTTTTTAGTTTTAACATAAAAATTCTAACTGCATTAAGTATTGCAATAATCGATACGCCAACATCGGCAAAAACAGCTAAATACATATTGCTAATTCCTAATATATTTAAAATCATAATTGCTAGTTTAACACCTAAACTAAACACAATGTTTTCGATTACTAACCTTCTGGTGGTTTTAGCAATTTTAATTGAATGATTAACCGATGCTATGTTATCGGTCATAATAACAACATCACTGCATTCTATTGCACTATCGCTTCCGTTTAAACCCATAGAATAACCAACTGTTGCAGTGTTAAGCACTGGTGCATCGTTAACACCATCGCCAACAAATGCAACATATTTGTTTTCGGCTTTAACTTTGTTAAATTCGGTTACTTTATCTTGTGGTAATAAGTTTGAACGTACTTCCGATAATCCCACACAAGATGCAACATAGTTTGCAGTTGCTGCGTTATCGCCAGTTAACATTATTGTTTTAATTCTATTAGTATTTAATTTGTTAATTTCAAATTTTGCATCGGATTTAATTTCGTCATTAATAACAACATAACCCAAATAACGCTTGTTTAAAGCAACATATATTATTGTTCCATTTAATTGTTCGGGATTAAATGGTACTTTATATTTTTGAAGTAATTTTTCGTTACCACACAAAATTCGCTCGCCACTATTTAGGTTAACTAGCACTCCTTGCCCTAAAATTTCTTTAGAATTTTTAATTAAATTTGTATTAATATTTTTGCCATTTATAATACATTTAGCAATTGGATGGTTTGATGTGCTTTCGGCAAGTTGCAAATATTTTAACATTTCATCTGAATCGCAATTAACTGCATTAACTTCTGAAATAACAAATTTGCCATAGGTTAATGTTCCTGTTTTATCAAAACAAATTGCTTTTAAAGAATTAATACCATCTAAAACATTAGCACCTTTAATTAATAAACCATTTTTAGCACTTAAGCCCAAACCACAAAAATATGTTAATGGCACAGATATTACAAGTGCACAAGGGCAAGAAATAACTAAAAACACTGCTGCACGTTTAAGCCCATCAAAAACTGTTCCGTACAATGGAAACAACGAAAATAAAATAATTGCCACAAAAACTACTACTGGAGTGTAAAATCTTGCAAATTTTGTTATAAAATTTTCGGCACGAGATTTGTTTGCCCCATTGTTTTCAACTAGTTCTAATATTTTTGCAACTGTTGAGTTTTTATATTCGCTTTCTACTAAAGCATAAACTGCACTACTTAGGTTTATTGAACCAGATAAAACTTGTTCACCTTCGGTTTTAAAAGCCGGAACAGATTCGCCAGTTATTGAGCTAACATCAAAATTTGTTTCGCCTTTTTTTATTATTACATCGGTAGGAACTTTTTCGCCCACCTTAATTAATATTAAATCGCCTTTTTTAAGTTCTTCCGGAGTTATTACTTCAATTTTACCGTCAACAACCAAGTTTGCATTTTCTGCTTTTAAATTAACTATTTCATCAATAGCATTTCTGGTTTTGGAAACTGCATTATCTGAAAACAATTCGCCAATTTGATAAAGTAACATAACCATTACTGCTTCAGGGTGTTCGCCAACAACAAAAGCGGCAATGGATGCTAAACTCATTAAAAATTTTTCGTCTAATAACTTTCCTTTAAAAATGTTTTTTATGGCTGATAAAATAACATCGTAACCAATAACAATGTAGGCTGTTAAATAAAATGGCAACTTAATATAAAAGTTAATTGGTAAGGCTAAACCCAAAATAAAGAAAAATAAACACAAATATATTCTAACAAATTCTTTACTTAGAAAATTTATTTTAAGTTTTTTAGGTTTTTTCTTGCATTTATCTAAACTGCAACATTGATTAGAATTGGTTTCCTGATTTTGACCTAAATTAAGTTCATTTAGTTTTTGCTCTAATTCATCATCTTGCATAGCCTTATGACTGGTTGCAAGTGGCATAGCCTTTCGTTCTGCCACAGTTTGCCCTAATTGTTTTTTACGCTTTTCAACAAAACTTAGTGAACTTAAATTTTTAATTGTTACATTAGGTAAAACTTTGGTTGTTAATAATTGCAACTTTTTTGTTAATTCGGTTTCTGTTTCGTTATAATCTTCTATAGTTTCTATATATAGTTTAAGTTTAACAAAATCTAAGCTGGCTGATTTTATAAAACTTAATTTTTTAATTGCATTTTCTAAGTTACCTGCACAAACTGCACAATCAACATTTTCAACAATATAAACAACTTTCATTATTTCACCTCGTTTACGTGAGTTCTGCAAATATCTATTAAAATGTTAATATGCTCATCTACTAAAAAATAATAAACATAGTTTCCCACTTTTTCATTACCTACAATGTTATTATCCTTTAATATTTTTAATTGATGTGAAATTAACGATTGTGAACAAAGCGTGTTTTCACAAAGCAAACTAACAGTTTTTTTACCTTCCATTAAACTAAAAATTAGTTTTAATCTGGTGTTATCACCTATTATTTTAAATAAGTTTCCAACCTTTTCAATTTCTTTGGTGGTTGGTTGTTTATAATCTTTCATAAATACACCTCTAAACTATATGAATGATTTTTCATATTATTAGTAGTATATGAATTTATGTTCATATTGTCAACCAATAATTTAAGATTAATTAAATTTGTTAAAATTAAATTTAATGCATAATTGTTTATATTTATACAAAACTTTATTCTTTTAATTAAGTAAAATGGTAATAAATAAAGCCATTTATTAAATTAACCATTATAATTGCTTATAAAAAAAATGAATTATTATAAAAAAACCACTAAAATAGTGGTTTTAAAATTTAATTATTATTTATTTTCAAACTGACAATCTGGACGTTTAAAGAAATCAACTTTTGGTTCTAAAAACGATGGAGTGTGCCCTGTTGGATTTTCCACAAAGTTATAAATTGGATTATTAATAGTGTTCCAATCAAATATATTTTTGTTTAATTTTAAAAATTCAACAACATTTTCAACGCTTTTAGGTGCTACTGGATGTAATAATACTAATGCAACTTTTGTCATATGCAAAGCGTTAACTAAAATTTGTTTTCCTTCTTCAGTTCCAGCAATATTTTGATTGTAAGCTGTTAGTTTTTTATTTATAGCACGAATAAACGAATCTAGTTCGTAACTAACCATATGAAATTTTTGTTCGTAAACGCATTTTTCATATTTTAATGTTGTGTATAAGCATTCGTTTAAAATATCTTCATCAACTTTGCCGTAAGGCATTATGCCATTATAATCTTTTTGCCAAGTGTAGCATAGTGTGCGTAAAACTCGATTAAACACATTGGTAAGCAAACTTCCCTCGTTTAAAACTGGATCGGCATCGGTTGGGTTTGCTAGCGGATTGAATGGTTTTGGCATAAAGGTTGCATTATTGTTTCCAACATTAAAGCCTAAATAATGACATCTAATTTGTTCTGCACTATAATAATCTAACAATTCGTTTGCCATTGGTGGTTTAACATCGGAAGAAGAACTTGCTTTTTTATTTAAAAATAATGTGTGTTTGTTAGCAACTAATAATGTTGGTGTTAACATTTCATTTTTAATATTTATTGTTGGATTTTCGCCTTGAGTTGCAAGCCACAAGCCCATTTGTGCTGGACCATAGAAATAAATGTTATCTTCACCAATAAACTGATAAACTTTTGCCTCGTTGCTTGCCCACCAATCTTTCCACTCATCTTGCTTGTTTAAACGCTTTAAATAAGCTTGAGTAATTGATATTTGTGCCCATAAACTTTCTGGCCAAACATAAAAAGTTAAGCCTTGCATTTGTTTTGTGTCTGGCACTGGAACGCCCCAACTAAGGTTATTGGTTAATCGGAACGGAGTTAGAGTTTTGCCTGTTCTAAACCTAATTTGATTGTTATTTAATATTTCGCAAGCGTGTTCTCTATCGGATAGTTTATTAAATATAACTGTAAACGATGGTTTATTATCAACTATTAATTCGTGTGGTTTTAAACTGGATTCTAACTTTTTAAAATCTTCTAAATATTCTTTTTTAATATAAACTTCTGGCTTTTTTAAAAATTCTCTTGTTTCTTTAATAATATAAGAACGAGTTGTTGTGTTTTTTTCAAGATAATCTAGCCATTCGCTTAAAATTGGAATAAAATCCTGCAAATTAAAATACCAATTAGTGCTTTCTTTTAAAACTGGAGTTTTTCCGGATAATGTGCTTATTGGATTAATTAATTCTTTTGGCATAAACTGATGTCCCAAATCGCATTCGTCGGCATAGGCGTGTTCACCTTGGCAACCTTCGATTGGGCATTTCCCTATAACTTGCCTACCATTTAAAAATGTTTGCTTTTCTTCATCATAAAACTGCAAAGTTTTTAGTGGTGTTAAATATCCATTATTTAATAATGTGTTAAAAATGTTAGCACTAACTTTTTCGTGAATTTCTTTTTCTTCGCCAAAAGCCGATGCAGCATATATGTTAAGAGATATGTTATAATCATCCAATATCTTTTTTTGAATGTTATGATATTTTGAAACATAATCTATCATACTACCATTAAATTCGCCTTTTTCTTGTAGCTTACGGTAGCCTTCTAATGCTGGAGAACCATAGCAATCTGTGCCAGACTGATAAATAACGTTATCTGCTCCTATTCTATCTCGTAAAAAACGAGCAAAAAAATCGGAATGAATAAATATTGTTATGTGTCCACAGTGAAGCGATTTGTTACCATATGGTAAACCAGAAGTTACAACTGCTCTTTTTGGCCACACTGGGCGATGATCTAACATTCTATTTAATACATCTATTGATATTGCCATAAATTTCCTCCAAAACTATATAATTAAATATACTATTTTTAGCCAAATAAAGCAATTATTTAGTAATATTACCAACAAATTATTAAATATTTTTAAATTTTATGAATAGCCTATGTTATTTTGACAATAATTTAAAAAATTAATTTGCTTCAAATTAAACCAATAATTACCAATGTTGGGTATGTATTAATGCAGTTAATTTAAGCAAAATAATAATACAAAGTAAAACATTACTTTGGAAATTTTGGGAGGTGTAAGGATATTATGGCAAGAAACACAAGCACATCAAAAGCAAAAACAACTTCTGCTAGAGCTAAAACAACTAGCGCTAAAACTAGTGCTAGAACCAGTGCTAAAACTAAAGCTTCAACATCAAACACTAAAGCTAATGCTAAAGCAAGAGCTTTAAGATCAACCGAAGCAAGTTCTAATGCAACATCTAGCAAACAAACAAGTGCTCGTAGTTCTAAAACCACAACTAGCCGTGCTACATCAAATAAGGCTAATGCAAAAGCTAGAACTTCTGCAAAAGCTACAAGTAGCAAAGCGTGTGGTAAAACATCCAGAACAACCAGCAAATAGATTTAGTTAAATCTATTTAAAAGGCAAAGGCATACCCTTTGCTTTTTTTAACATTTTTTTTAGTTTAAGCATAAAAATTAATGTTGCAAAAATTAAATTTTGCATAACAAAAAAATTATATAAAAAATTTTTTAAAATTACATAAAAACTGTTGATTTTTTTACTTCCATTTGGTATATTATAAGAGCGTTAAATAACGCATCACAACTTTATATGGGGTTTTAATTAGTTTACTTGAGACTAATTAAAGGTCAGGATAACATAAACATATGGGAGTTTAGCTCAGTTGGGAGAGCATCTGCCTTACAAGCAGGAGGTCATAGGTTCGAGCCCTATAACTCCCACCAATTGTTTATGCGGGGGTGGCTCAGCGGTAGAGCGTCGCCTTGCCAAGGCGAATGTCGCGGGTTCAAATCCCGTCCTCCGCTCCACAATTAAACCAAAAGGGTTCACTCGCATAAAAGCAATAGTTTTTGGCACCATAGCCAAGCGGTAAGGCCAAGGTCTGCAAAACCTTTATGCTCCAGTTCGAATCTGGATGGTGCCTCCAATTTACTTGCCGAAGTGGCGAAATAGGCAGACGCACAGGACTTAAAATCCTGCGGTAGCGATACCGTACCGGTTCAAGTCCGGTCTTCGGCACCAAAAATTAGTTAGATAGAAGTATCTGTCTAATTTTTTTAAGTTTAAAATGTAAATAGTAATATTTACTTACCTGAAAGGATTAAGACATATTTTCCCCTTTTCACTTTTTGTCGATAATCCTAATTGTTAGATTAAATAATCTAACCAATTTAACATCGGATTTAATTAACATCCTCCCATCCTTTATTTTATCCTTATTTTTTGATTATTTTATTTTTATCGTTAATTAAATCCAAACTTAATTTGTGAAAAAAAGCCACGTGTAGTGGCTTTTTTATTTTACTAAACCCAACTTTAAAATTTTATTTTCGCTGTTTGTTAATTCAACGAAACTGGCAAAATAAAAGTTTGTGTTTAAATTAATATTTAATTTATTTACCACTAACAAGTTATACTTGTTTTGTTCATCGTTAAAATAAGGATAAATTTTATATTTAATAACATCAAAATCTAATTTATCACTGCCATTATAATCTATTAAAAAGCTTGAATCGTTTAAGTTAATGTCTAATAATTCATTGCGCATATTAAGGCTTATTTTATTGTTTAAATTAAAGTCGTCGTAATTAAAAATTGGCTTTATTTCGCCATTTATAAATGCATAAATAATAACTAACGGTTCGCCAATTTCGTTATTCACAGTTAACATTATTTGATTTAAGCCATCACCTAAAAAATCCCCTAAAAACATTTTTGGATTATAACCACATAAGTTATTAGTTAAAATTTCTTGCACTTCGCCATTTGTTTTTACAATAATTTTTATGTTTGTTTTAAATGATTTTGTTTCGTCGTATTCGTTATAAGTTAAATAAACTTCGGATTTAACAAAGTTATCAATAACATTTCCCACCGCTTTATTATCGGAAAAATCGGTATCGGCGTGTGTTAAAATTGTTTTACAATTTGTGGCTAAGCATATTAGAACTATTATTAATATAAATTTTAATGCTCTCATATTTTTAATATGTTTAAAATAATAAAATTAATTCAAAAACAACAAAAAAATAGGTGAAAACTCACCTATTCTAAACTTATAATATAATAATAAACTGGTTGTCCGCCAGAAAGCAATGTTATATCGCAATCAGGATATTTTTCCGATAATTCAGATTGCAAAATTTCTGCTTCTTCTTGTTTAATATCTTTGCCATAGAATAATGTTATGTTAACAATATCTTCGGTTTTAACTTTTTCTATTAAATCAATTGTAGTATCGTTAACAAGCAAGCCTTTTGCAAGAATTGCGCTATCGTCTAAACCAATAATATCGCCTTGATTTAGGTCAAATCCATCAACGTGAGTAGTTCTAACAGCATAAGTAACTGAAGCAGATTTAACACTATCTTTGCTGCTTGTCATTGCTTCGATATTTTCTTCGGTTGAAGCATCAGGATTAAATGCTAATGCAGCAGAAACACCTTCTGGAACACTTTTTGTTGGAATAACGTGAATCAACTTTTTGGTTAATTCTTTGGCTTGTTCAGCTGCAAAAATAATATTTTTGTTGTTTGGTAGAACAAAAACTTCTTTAGCTGGAACTTTATCGCAAGCTTTTGCAATATCGTCGGCACTAGGATTCATAGTTTGTCCACCTTCGATAATGGCATCAACCATAATATCGGTAAACACACTGGCAATTCCATCGCCCGGGGCAACTGCAACCATACCAAATTGTTTTAAATCCTGCATTTGAGCGGTGCGTTTACGCTTTAATTCGCGATTTTGCTCTAACATATTCTCGATTTTTAAGTTAATTAATTCCCCTAATTGCAATGCAAAGCCTAATGCCTTGTTTGGTTCGTTAGTGTGAACGTGAACTTTAACAAGTTCTAAGTCGCCAATGCACACAACCGAATCGCCAATAGTTAATAAATTTTCACGAAGTTTATCAATATCGGAAACAGTTGTTTTCTTTTTCATATGAGTAACCATAAACTCGGTACAATATGCAAATTCTATGTCGCCTAGGTTTTCTAGATTAATTAAATAATCGTTAGAATCGCTTGATGAAGCCATATTTTGAGCATTGCTAGCATTTTGTGCGGTTATTTCTTCAACATTAATATCAATATCTTCGCCTAGTAACATTTTTTGCATACCAGTAAAAATAACAAGCAATCCCCTACCGCCAGCATCAACAACACCAGCCTTTTTTAAAACTGGCAACATTTCTGGAGTTTGTTGTAAAATTGCTTCACCATCGTGAAGAATAATTTCAAAAAATTCTTCAAAATCGGATACTTTTTTAGCAGCTTTATTAGCACATTCCGACATAACTCGAATAACAGTTAAAATTGTTCCTTCTTTTGGAACTGTTACTGCTTTATATGCTACTTGTGCGCCTTCAACTAAAGCTTTAGCAAAAAGCTTTGTTGTTAAATCGCCTTCGCATTTGCTAACAACATTTGAAATGCCTTTTAATATTTGTGATAGAATAACACCCGAGTTACCACGAGCGCCACGAAGTGCACCTTTTGAAAGTGCATCGGATAGTGCGAAAAAGGAACTGTCGAGACAGTTATTAATCTCTCTTACAGCACTATTAAAAGTTAAACTCATATTTGTACCAGTGTCACCATCAGGAACTGGGAAAACGTTTAGGGAATCAACAAATTTTTTATTATCTTCTAATACTTTAGCACCCGCAATTATCATTTTGCGGAACATTGTGCAATTTATAGTCTTTTGCATTACTACTCCTTCAATACTACAGAAAAAACCGTATGAAAAAAGTTAAACTCTAACGCCTACTACATTAACGTTAACAGAGTCAATAATCATACCGGTGAATTGTTCTAATTTATATTTAACTGATTTTTTTAATGAATCGGCAACAGCGCCAATAGAAACACCATATTTTAAAATTACATAAAGGTCAACATAAATTCTGTTATTAACAGTTAAAATTTTGATACCTTTACTAATGGTTTGTTTTTTAAATAATCCGGAAAAGCTGTCGGTTAACTTTTGGCTAACCAAATCAACTACTCCATAGCAATCCCTAGCAATATAACCAGTAACGGTTGCAATTGCATCATTGGAAATTGTAATATTACCATAAGCATTACTTGTTTTTACTGCCACTAAAAGTCTCCTTTTAAAATTACACAATAAAATTAGTGCAAGGGGCTTGCATACAACTATATATTACATTATTTACAATAATTTGTAAATCAAAATATTAAAAAAAGTGTTTTAATGCTTTAGTTATGCGTTTTTTAATATTTTATTAACTTAAATTTATGCCTAAACAATGCCATTTATTAACAAACATAAGTTATGCAAAATAAAATAATTAAAATATTACAATTTTTTACTTTTTTTCTTGATTATTAAAATTTATTTTGTTATAATGTATTGCAGTTTAAGAAAACTTATCGGAGGATGTATTATGCCAAAAGTATGTTATATTTGTGGAAAAGGTAAAACAAGTGGCAATCAAGTTAGCCATTCACATATTGCTACAAAACGCACTTGGAGTGCAAATTTACAAAAGAAAGCTATTGAAATTGATGGCAAACCTGAAAATAAATATATTTGCACAAAATGCCTAAAAACACTTAAAAAAGAAAATTAATTAAAAAAATTATGCCAAACCTTGGCATTTTTTTATTAAAAATTAAGAGAGCACCCACTGCTCTCTTTTTGCACTTTAAATTTTATGTATTAGTTATTAAATTGTGATTTAAAAATAAGTTTGAATAGTGGACATAGTATTTTAGGACATTTAAAACAATAAATTTTCATATTTACCTCTAATTTTTAGCATTTTTATATTATATGAAAATTAGTTATTTTTTGATATTAATTAAAAAACACCTAGTTTAGGTGTTATTTTTATTATCGTTTGCCTGAATTCGTTTTATTTTTGCCCAATTTATTACGCCATAAATATCGTTAATTAAAAATGCAAACATTGTTATTAAAACATTAAGTAAACCAATATCGCCATTAATAACTGGTATTAACCATAAAATTATAACAAACACATCGTCAAAACAATATGCCACAAAGCTAAGGTCGCTACGGCGCATAGCCAAATAGTTCGCCATACCCGAAAACATTACGGCAAGTGCACTGGTTAGTGCTTGCGGAGTGTTTAAAAACTTTAGTAAAAAATAAAAGCCAACAAAAAGTGTAACAAAACCAAATATGAACAAAACTATTTCTAGCTTTGTTATTTTTCTTATTTTAACCACTTTATTTTGTTGATTTTTAAACCAGTTAATAATGGAAGAAATATAAAGCGGAACTGTTATGCACAAATGCCAAATTGATTCACCATAATAATCGTTTTGAAAAGATATGTAAATATAAACACTAATGCCAACTAAACCAAAAATGTAGGCATACCACTTTCCTTTAACCAATAAAAAGGCACAAAGCAAAATGGTTGTTGAATAAAGAGTTGATAAAAATGGTTGCTTAAAAACAATGCCTAAAACAATAAATGCAATTTCAAATATTGTTATAAAACTTATTTCAAACCAATTCCATTCGCTAAAATAGTTTTTTATTTTATTTAACATTGCTTGAAATTTCCTTAACTTTTTTTATAAAAGCTTCGCGATTTTGTGCTTTATAAATCGCATTACCCATAACAGCAATATCCATTCCGTTTTTATAAAGCCTTAAAAAGTTTTCGGCATTAACTCCGCCATCAACTTCTAACTTTATGTTATAGTTATTATCTAAAATATAGTTTTTTAAATCGTTTAGTTTTTGATAAGTTTCTTCTATAAACTTTTGTCCACTTTTACCCGGTTCAACACTCATAATTAAAACCAAATCGCAATATGGCAAATATGGCTTTAAAACACGCCAATCGGTGTTTGGTTTAATGCTAATACCAGCCAAAATTTTGTGTTTATGAATTTGTTCTAAGGCATAGTATATATTGTTTTTGTTTTCAAAACTTTCATAGTGAATTGTTATAATTGTTGGACGGCAAGCCTTATAACGCTCGATTTGAACTAATGGGTCGCTAACCATTAAGTGAACATCTAAAGCTATGGTGGAATTTTGATTAACCTCTAATAATTTTTGTAAGCTTAAGCATTTTGCTGGTACAAAGCTACCATCCATAACATCGCAGTGCATAAAGTCTGCGCCAGATTGTTCGCATTCTTTAACATAATTAACCAAAACATCTTCGTTTTCTGGATTTGTGCTTGGTGCAATTTTAATCATATTTTTTATCCCAACTTTCTTTTAATTTTTTATATATTGTAACATATCGATTATAGCGATTTATGCTAAGTTTATTATTGTTTACTGCATTTGCAACGCCACAATTAGCATCGTTAATATTAGTGTGACAACAGTTGGAAAACTTGCATTTATATTGGCTAAAATCGGCATAATATTCCTTTAAATCGCTAGGCTCTAAGTCTAGCACTTCAAGCATACTAAACCCCGGTGTGTCGGCAACTAAACAATTATCAAAGCTAAATATTTCACAAACTCTGGTGGTGTGTTTGCCACGATCAACTTTTTTGCTAAGAATATTTGTTTGCTGATTAATTTGCGGGCTTAAAGCATTTAGTAGCGAACTTTTTCCAACTGCACTTTGCCCTGCAAAAACTGTGAATTTGTTTTTTAATATTTCTTTTAAATTGCTAACCTGATTGTTAACAGCCGAAGTTTGAATAATGCTTGTTACAACTCCACTATAATCGTTAATAACATCTAACAAAAACTTATCGGTTGTTGTATCAATTTTATTAATAACCAAAATTGGATTAATGGCGTGCATATTACAATAAACTATTAGTTTATCAACTAAATAAAAATCGGGTGCTGGGCTTGGTGCTATTACTATTACTAGTTGATCAACATTTGCAACTGTTGGTCTTATTAAATTGTTTTTTCGTGGCAAAATAGCTGTTATAACAAAATTGTTGCTATAATCATCTTTTTTAATATTAACAATATCGCCAACAAGAAGTTTTATTTCCTTTTTTAAATTTCCTGTTGGTGTTGCAAGCACTGTTTCACCTGAATTAAGTTTTACTGTTGCGTTGCCAGAAAGTATTTTAATTATTCTTGCTTCCACTTATTTACCTATATTTTTGTTTGCTATTAGTTTTTGTAATTTTATTAAAAGCTTGATTTCTTGCTTGTTTAACATTTGGATTTTTAGATTTTAGTTTATCGTTTTTGTTGGTTAAATTTTTCGCATTTTTACTAAATTTATTATTTGATTTAAATTTTGATTTATTATCTAAATTGCGCTGCTTTTTAACATTTTGCGTAGTAGTTTTTTTGGTTTGAATATCCTTTGATATAACCGCGGTTGTTTTAACTTTTTGAACCTTGTTAGTTTGCAAGTTTAACTCTTTATTTCTAAGTTGACCGCAAGCGCCATCAATATCGTCGCCAAGACTACGTCTTATTGTTGCACTTGTTCCATTAATTAAAAGTTCACGCAAAAATAAATTCATTTTGTTTTCTAATGTTCCAATAAGTCCGCGTTCGGTTACATCGTTTAATCTTATTAAATTAACGTGACAAGTTAAGTTTTCTAACAATGCACTAAGTTCTCTGGCACATTCTAAACTATCGTTAACACCTTTAATTAGTGCATATTCGATTATAACTCTGCGATTAGTTAAAGTGTAATAGTATTTTGCCGCTTCAATAACACTTTCTATAGTGTAGCTTTTAGATATTGGCATTATTTCACGCCTAATTTTATTATTTGGTGCGTGTAATGATATTGCAAGAGTTACATTTAGCCCTAAATCGGCTAGTTTTTCGATTTTAGGAACTAATCCGCAAGTGGAAACTGTTATGTTTCTAACGCTAAAATTCAATCCATTTTCGCTAGTAACTAACTTTAAAAATTTTGCCACATTATCAAAATTATCAAGTGGTTCGCCTGAACCCATTAAAACAATATTTGTTATTGCTCTATCTTTGGCTGTTCCCTTTAAGTATGCATTAACTGCAGTTATTTGCCCTAAAATTTCGCCAGCACTAAGGTTTCTTACAAAGTTTAATCCGCTAGCGCAAAAAGCACAATTCATTTTGCAACCAACTTGTGTGCTAACACACAAAGTTTTTCCAAACTTATATTGCATTAAAACGCCTTCGATTAAATTATTATCGTTTAGTTTAAATAAAAATTTTATGGTTTTATCTTTAGATTTAAAAGTTTTATATATTTTAACAGCTTGAAATTTTGCACCACTTATAGAAACTTTATCTAAAAAGGCTTTTGGCAAAACAGTTGAATCTGAAAAATCCTTACCGTTTAAAATATCGGTATAAAGTTGTTTTGCTCTAAATTTTGGTTCGTTTAAAGAAGTAACATAGTTTGTTATTTCTTCTAAATCGTAATCTAATAAATTAATCATTTCGTTTTATCCTTCCTATAAAAAATCCTTCGGTGTTGCTTATATGTGGTAAAAATGTTTTAAAATTTTCTCCTAATGCATCAATACCATAACAATCTACTGGCACAATGCTAAAATTTTTGTGTGATTTTAAAAATTTATTTAAAACTTCTTGATTTTCGTTTGGATTAATTGTGCAAGTGCTATAAATAATTTCGCCACCAATTTTAACATATTTACTGTTGTTTTCTAAAATGTTTAATTGAAGCGAACAAAGTTCCTCTAAATTTTTTGGTTCGTTTAATAATATATCTGGTTTTTTGTTAATAACGCCCAAGCCAGAGCAAGGAACATCTAATAAAACCACATCAAACATTTCGTTAAATTCTTGATTAAATAAAGTTGCATTTAACACAGAAGTTTTAATATTTTTTATCTGCATTCGGTTAACATAATTATTAATTAACTCCACTCTGTGTGGGTGAACATCACAAGCGTAAACCAAAGCATTTGGGTTTAGGGTTGCAACATAGCAAGCCTTACCACCTGGGGCTGAGCAAGCGTCCAAAATAACATCACCCTTGCACTGCCTTGAAACTAGCATACTGGTTATGCCCTGTGGCGTGTAGAACTTGGTTAGTTCGTTAAGTTTTATTAACTTTTCGTAGTTAACATAAACAGCATCGTTTAATTTTGAATTTGAATATTCTATGTTATTTTTTTCTAATAATTCTTTAAAATCCTTAACAGAAATAAGATTTGTGTTAATTCTAATATGCGTATTATCGGTAAGCGAAGTTGAAAGCATATTAACAGTTTGATTCAAACCATAATTATCTAACAAAAACTTAATAAACCAAATTGGTTTAGAATAATTTATCGATAGTTTTTGTATTTCGGTTAAGTTATTATCTAGAGAAAAATCGGTTTTTAATATGTTTTTTATAACCGCATTAATAAAACCGCTATAAGGTTTTAATTCCGAATTTTTTGCAAGGTTAACTAGTTCGTTACCTAATGCAAAATTTGGAATAGAATTAACTTCAAATTTAACAAAGCAAGCAATTTTTAAAATTAATGTTACTTGTTTTTTAGGTGCTTTTTTATAGAACTGATTTAAGTAATAGCTATATTTCACATCGTTATCAATAACGCCATAAACAATTTTGGTTACCAAACCAAAATTAATATCCGCCACCATACTAAACTTGTTTAACTCTAGCGAGCTATAGGCATTATTAAAATATATTTGTTTTAAAATGTTATAACTATAACTTAATTCTTTGTTCATAAAATTATTCGCTTAAAACCTTTGATTTAACTTCTATGTGTTTTCCATTTAAATAACTTTTGCTTAACATTGCTTTTCCATTTTCTGGTTGAAGTTCGATTATGTTTATAAGTCCATCGCAAGATTTAATAACTAACCCAACTTTAGGTTTTGCAACCACAACTTCTCCCACATTAAAATCGCTTAAATTAACATTAAGATTTTGAATTTCTTGATTAGTTAAACTAGATGCACGAAGCAATTTAAACTTTACTCCATTAATACTAACACTTATTGTTGGCCAAGGGTTAAGCCCATTAATTAAACTAGCCAATTGTTTAGCGGGCATATTAAAATCAGCCTTAAATTGGTCCTTTTTAAACATTTTGCATAGGATTACCTCACTCTCGTTTTGAGGTGTGAATGTTGCAGTGTTATTTTCAATTTGAGTTAAAGCTTCTAATAAGCATTCTGCCCCAAGCGGAGCTAACCTTAAAAACAACTCGCCTGCTGTTTCGTTTTTATTTATGCTAACCGATTTTTTTAATATTGTTGGACCATCGTCCATACCAATTTGTGTTTTTAGTATTGTTATTCCTGTTTCGGTTTCGCCATTTATTATTGCCCACTGAATTGGCGATGCTCCTCTATATTTTGGAAGTAAACTGCCGTGAACATTAATAACTCCGTGTGGAGCAATATCTAAAACTTCTTGACTTAATATTTGACCATAAGCACAAGTTACAAAAATATCGGCATTAAGTTTTTTTAATGGTTCAACACCATTTAGCCTAATTTTTTCAAATTGAAAAACTGGAATATTATGTTTTAGTGCCAGCTTTTTAACTGGTGGAAATTCTAGTTTGCCGTGCCTACCAACAGGTTTATCGGGCTGAGTAACAACACCAACTACTTGATGATTACTATTAATTAATGCTTGAAGTGATGGAACAGCAAAATCGGGAGTTCCTAAAAAAACAATTTTCATATTACTTTTTGCTTCCTTTATATTCTTCTTCAGGATTATATAATCTTGTCATTTTATCAATAAACAAAATGCCTTTTAAATGGTCGGTTTCGTGTGAAAGTGCACAAGCCAAATAACCTGTTCCGGTTATAACAAATTCGTCGCCATATCTATCACAAGCTTTAACTGTGATTTGTTCTGGACGATTAACATAAGCTTGGCAGTTCTTAACACTTAAGCAACCTTCAACATTTTCTTGAGTTCCAAATTCTTCTAAAATTTCGGGATTAACTAACTCTAAATACATATTATTAACTTCAATAACCACAACTTTTTTTAAAACTCCAACTTGTGGTGCTGCTAACCCTACCCCATATTTTGCACGCATTGTATCACGCATATCATCTAATAATTGCCAAAGAGATTCGTTAAACTCTCTAACAGGTTTTGCTTTCTTTCTTAAAAATTCGTTATTTACATCGTTATAAACAATACTTCTTGTTGCCATATTAATTATTTCCTTTAACTCAAATTTTGTGGATTTATTTCTACAAAAACGCTAACCTTTTGATTTCCGTTGCCAACACATTCAAATATGCTTTGCATAAGATTTTCGTTTTCGTTTTTTACTCTCATTAATATTTGAAATCTGAATTTATTTTTTATTTTTGTTAACGGCGACCGCATTGCCTCTAAAAAATAAAAATCTGATTTGTTTTTTAATTTTAGGTTTTTTAATTTTAAAAATAATTCGTGTGTTAAATCGCGAGCACTATTTTCGGTTTCGGAAGTTATTAAAACTCTTACTATTTTTGAAAATGGTGGAAACGCTGTGGTTTCTCGCAAATTTATTTCTTTGTTATAAAAACGAGTGTAATCGTAGTTTAAACAAAGATTATAAACATAATGTTTTGGAAAAAATGTTTGAAGAATAACTTTTCCTTGCTTTTCTCCGCGTCCGGCTCGACCTGCAACCTGAGTTATTAACTGAAAAGTTTTTTCGGTTGCCATAAAATCGCAGAAAAATAAACTTAAGTCGGCATCTAAAATTCCAACAAGAGTAACTAGCGGAAAATCGTGCCCTTTTGCTATCATTTGAGTGCCAACCAAAATTGCAGGTTTACTTTTTTCAAATTCGGTTAAAATTTTTGCATAAGAATCCTTTGTGGAAATAGTGTCGTTATCCATACGCAAAATTTTAGTTTTAGGAAAATATTCCTTTAATTCCTGAACAACTTTTTCTGTGCCAGTATTTCCAAGTTTTAAGTGTTGATTTCCGCACATAGGACATTTTGTTAAAACCTTAAAGCGTTTGCCACAATAATGGCATTTTAACATATTATCTTCTTTGTGATAAACCAACGAAACATCGCAATCGCTACACGATGCAACATAACCGCATTCCTTACACATTAAAAAACTGGAAAATCCCCTACGATTTAAAAACAATATTGCTTGCTCGCCAGCGTTAATGGTGTTTGTTAAATTTTCGATTAGCTCGCTTGAATATAAACTAGTGTTACCCGACCTGAACTCACGAGTCATATCAACAATATTAATTGGTGGCATCGGTGCATTATTAACACGATTTTTAAGCGTTATTAAGTTATACTCGCCGGTTTGTGATAAATAATAACTTTCCACCATTGGTGTTGCACTACCTAAAATTAGGGGGCAAGCATTTGCTTTTGCCCGGAATTTTGCAACCGTGTGAGTATCGTACCTAGGATTACTATCGGACTTATAGGAGCTATCGTGTTCTTCATCAATTATTATTGCTCCAATATTGGTTAAAGGTGCAAAAATAGCACTTCTTGCTCCAATAGCAATGGTTGCTTCGCCATTTCTTAGCCTATTCCACTCGTCAAATTTTTCGCCAGCACTAAGCCCAGAATGCAATACTGCAACCAAATTTCCAAATCTTGCCCTAAACTGCTTAACGGTTTTTGGTGTTAGAGAAATTTCTGGAACAAGCATTATAGCTGATTTTTTTTTATTTAACATTTCACTAATAACACGCATATAAATTTCGGTTTTACCGCTTCCAGTAACACCATATAATAAATGTACTTTGTTTTGATTGTTTAAAACTATATTAACTGCATTTTGTTGTTCGTTAGTTAATGTTACATTAATATCGGAAATTTCTTGATTATTTAATGGCGAACGATTTATTTGTTTTGTTGAAACAATTAAAAATTGCTTTTTGATTAATGCATTAACCGAAGATGCTCCAAATTTTGACCTTAGAAAAGCCAAATTTGTTAAGCCATTATTTTTAACATAGTTTATAGCATTAATCTGATTTTGGGCGTTGGCTTTTATGTTTGCAAGTTCGCCTGACATATTTTCGTTAAACAAAACAAATTCTTTAATTTGTTCCTTAACCTTTCCACTTCTAATTTGGCTTGGAAGCACTAACCTAATAACATCTACCATACGCAGGTTAAAAGTTTGTTTCATAAAATAAATTAAATCGATTAGTTCTGGTAAAATTAATGGTTTATTATCTAAAACTTTTATTATTGGTTTTAATTTTTCGGTTTTAAGTGAACTGGAATTTTTTAGTTTTATAACATAGCCTTCTATTTGCCTATTGCCAAAAGGTAACAAAACCCTATAACCCACAGTTAATGTTAGGTTATCGGGCACGATATAATCAAATATTTTATCTAGCGAACTAGTTAATACATCTACAATTACTTCAGCAATCATTTTATTCCTAATACAAAAAAATCTATTGCAAATTGCAAGCAATAGACTTTTTATTTTCCAACAATCTCACCTGAAAAAACTTCGTTTACCGCACGAGTTACTTCTGGAACTTCTTCCTTTTCTTTTTCGGTTAAACTTTGAGAAAGTAGTTTCGCACGTTTGCTAACAATTACTGCTAGTTTATATGGATTTCCAACTTTTTTAACAAGTGTATCAATAGGTGGTTCTAATAACATATACTGCTCCTTAAAAACAATTTACTTAATTATTATAACAACTAAAAATTATTTTATCAAGTAATATAAATATTATTATATTATTATTATTTATAATAAACTCGCAAAAAATGCTTTTTAATAGTTAAACAACAAAAAAACACCAGCATAGCTAGTGAATTTTTTATTTTAAGCAATTAATAAGTTCGTCTTCATACATAATTTTAATGCCCAAGCTTTGTGCTTTATTAAACTTGCTTCCTGCATTTTCTCCAACAATAACTAAATCGGTTTTTGAACTAACCGAACTTGTTACCTTTGCACCAAATCCTTCTAAAATAGTTGTTAATTCGCTGCGCTTATAGTTTTTTAAATCGCCAGTTAGAACAATTATTTTATTTGTAAAAGCTTGATTTGTTTTTAATGTTTGAATCGGATAGTTAATTATTAATCCGATGTTAAACAACTGATTAATTAAATTTAATTGCTTTTCATCACGGAAAAATTCGTAAATATTATTTGCAATAACTTCGCCAATATCGTTTACAACAATTAAATCTTCAACCGTTGCACTCATTAAATTTTCGATAGTTCCAAAATGTTTTGCTAAATCTTTTGCCGTTTTTTCGCCAACGCCATTAATGCCAAGTGCATAAATAAAATTAGAAAAATTTGGGTTCTTACTTTTTTCTATGCTATTAATTAAATTTAAACTTTTCTTATCCTTAAAACTTTCCAAATTTAATAAATCGGCAACTGTTATTTTATATAAATCGGCAACTGTGTGAACATTTAAGTTTGTTCTAAGCACAGCAACTGTTTTTTCGCTAATACCTTCGATATTCATAGCATTTCGTGAGCAATAGTGAGTTATTCTATCCTCTATTTGCTCTGGGCAGCCATAATAATTTGGACAAAATAAGTTTGCACCATCTTCTACTAAATTTGCACCACACGAAGGGCAATTTGTTGGTTTTAAAATTGGATAACAGCTATCGTTAAAACTGGCAACACCTAATATTTCTGGAATAACTTCGTTACTACGTCGCACAAAAACATTAGCATTAATTTGAACTTTTTTTCGTTGAATATCGCCATAATTATTTAGCGTTGCTCGCTTTACTGTTGCTCCAGCTAGTTCTATTGGTTCAACAAGCCCAATAGGAGTTATTTTTCCTGTTCTGCCAACCTGCCAAACAACATCTATTAACTTTGTTGTTAGTTCCTGTGCTTCAAACTTAAAAGCAACAGCCCATTTTGGAAATTTTGATGTGTAACCAATGTCGTTACGCAGTTCGATATTATTTAGTTTTAAAACTGTACCATCAATTAAAATATCAAGGTTCTTTTTTTCGATATCTATTTTTTGAATTTCGGTTTTGATATCATCAAAATTGTTTAATAACTTGCTATAATTATAAACTGGAAAACCATTATCTACTAAAAATTGCATAAGCTCAGTTTGGGTACTAAAGGTTTTGCCTTCTATATATGGCACACCATAAAAAAACATATCAAGGTTACGGCTGCCAGTAACCCTTGGGTCAAGGTTTCTAATTGCTCCGGCTGCAGCATTTCTTGCATTTTTCAATGGTTCAAGTGCAGTTTTGTTATATTCTTCAAGCACCGAAAGCCTTATCATAGCTTCGCCTTGAACAACTAATTTCCCTTTAAAATTAATAAATAGCGGAATACTTTTTATTGTTAAAACCTGATTGGTTACTTCTTCCCCCACAAAGCCATTACCCCTAGTTGCAGCTTTAAGCAATTTTCCGTTTTCATAAATAACTGTCATTTGCAAGCCATCAAATTTATATTCTAATGTGAATTCTTGCTCACCATATTGTTTGTTTATTCCATCTATCCACAATTTTAGTTCTTCAAAAGTGTTACACTTATCTAAACTATAAAGCCTTGAAATGTGAGTGTGTTTTTTAAAACCTTCCAGCACAACATCGCCAACTTTTAGAGTTGGACTATCTGGTAGCACCACACCGGTATCGCGTTCTAGGCTTACTAATTCATCATAAATTTTATCGTATTCCCTATCGGCAATGGTAGGATTATCTAAAACATAATAGTTATAATTATGCTTATTTATTATTTGTATTAATTCTTTAATTCTTTTTATTTTATCCATTAACATCACCTTTAAATAGTTTATGAATAGTTTTATTTTTTTTATTTAATATTTGACTTTGTTTTTTAGTATTTTTTTTAAAATTTTATAACTTTTATTTTGTTTTAATTAAAACAAATCAATTTTAATTATTTTAAATTTTAACAACAATTTTAGTGTTATGCAAATTGTTAAATTATTGCTTCTTTTTTAGGATTTGCAGTGGTGCAAAGTTTAATGATAGAGTTTTAACACCAAAGCCACTAAAGTTAACACTAACACTTGGATTTTGCCCACTAACATCTGACATAGTTATTATTCCCACACCAAATTTTGGATGCAAAACTTGTGTGCCAACTGTGTAACTATCAAACTTTCCTTTTTGATTTGCTAGCTTTTTAACAAAAACATCGTTTAAGTTTGTTGACACATTTTCGCTTGTTACTTTTGCATAATTATGCGGTTTATATTCATAATTATGCATATCTTTTTCTGAATTAAACCAATTAGAATTAACTTTTGGTTCTAAATCCATTTCAGAAATAAACCTCGATTTTAGAGTTGGCTTTCTGTCGCCATAAATGAACCTTGTTTTTGCATAGGTTAAATAAACTTGTTTTTTGGCACGAGTTATTGCAACATACATAAGCCTGCGTTCTTCTTCAACTTCCATAACATCGTTAATGGCACGATTCACTGGAAACAAGCCTTCTTCAATGCCTATAATAAACACATAATCAAATTCCAAACCTTTAGTAGCGTGAATTGTGCTAACCGCAACGCTATTAGAAACATCTTCGGTTTCATCAACAGAATTTTGCAAAGTTATACTCTCTAAATAATCGCTTAGTTCCGAATTTGGATTTAGGTTTTCAAAGCTTTTAATAGATTGCATTAATTGTTCGATATTTAGTAACCTATCGGCGTCATCCTCGTCTTGTTTGTTATAAGCACCTTTAATGCCAGTTTTATTTAGCATATCTTCGCATAGTTCACTAAGCGATTGCTCTAAGTTAATGTTGTTAAAAATATATTTTAGGTCAAAAAGTTTATCCTTAAGAGCTTTTGGCAAATCGTAAGAATCAACATTTTTAACAACCTCTAGCATACTAATTCCGTGTGATAAAGCAATTTGTTCTATTTTATCAATGCTTGCGTTACCAATGCCACGCTTTGGAAAATTTATAATACGCTTTAAGCTTTCGTTATCGCGTTCGTTTATAAGCAACCTTAAATATGCCAAAACATTTTTTACTTCGGCACGCTCAAAAAACTTAAAAATGCCGGTTACAACATAAGGAATGTTATAACTAAGTAACTTCTCTTCCATAATTCTACTTAGTGCACTTAACCTAAACAAAATTGCAATTTTGTTTGCTTCAACACCACGATTAATTAGGTTATAAACAACACCTGCAACATAATCAGCTTCTTTTATTTCGTCGTAAGCCGAATAAAGCACAGGTTGATTACCATCTTCGTTGTTAGTCCACAAAACTTTTTCTATTCGAGATGAGTTATTTTTTATAAGTTTATTTGCAATGCTTAAAATGTTTTTTGTTGACCTATAGTTTTGCTCTAGTTTAAAACATTTAACATTTTCAAAATCTGACCTAAATGCAACAATGTTTTCGATGTTTGCACCGCGCCAACCATAAATACACTGGTCTTCGTCGCCAACAACAAAAATATTTTTGTGCTTTCCTGCTAGAAGCTTTGCAATTTTATATTGCACAACATTTGTATCTTGGAATTCATCGATATGAATATATTTAAACCTGTTTTGATAATAAGCTAAAACCTGTGGACATTTATTAAATAGTTCCAAGGTTTTAATTAATAAATCGTCAAAATCTAGTGCATTATTGTTTTTAAGTTCGGTTTGATACAATGCATAAACCTTAACAATATCGGCACTGTTACCTAAAAACGATATAACTTTTCCATAATCATCAGGGTCTAATCCCAAATTTTTTGCTTTATCTATGTGACCACCAAAATCCTTTGCATCGGAAGAATCGTAACCCAGCCCAGTTACAATTTTTTTTAAAATTTTATCGCAATCGGAAGTATCGTAAATGGTAAAGAACCTATTAAAACCTTCTAGATTAGAAATGTTTTCTCTTAAGATTCTGGCACACATACTATGAAATGTAGAAATCCAAATTTCAGTTGCAGTTGGGCAAATTTTTAAAATGCGTTCCTTCATTTCGTTTGTAGCTTTGTTTGTGAAAGTTATAGCTAAAATATTATAAGGGTTAACATTTTCATCTAAAATAAGGTGGCTAATGCGTTTTGTAAGCAATCTGGTTTTTCCACTTCCAGCACCTGCTGTTACTAAAATTGCACCATTGGTTTCGAGTGCTGGTTTTAATTGTTCCTCGTTTAAATCTGATAATGTTAACACAAAAAAACTCCTAAATTAAATACTAACTTATTGTATCAAATTTAGAAGTTATAGGCAATTTATAATGGGTTAAAACTTAACCAATTTTAACCGCCAAATTTTGGTTATATTCGTTTTTAATTTTATTGTATTTATCAACTATACTCAAAACATAAAATTGCTTTTGAATATCGTTTAAAGTTGTGTATAGCTGATTATCAATTAATCGCCCAATGGGATTAAATATTTCTTCGTTGCTATTTAACATTGCGTGAACTTTTGCAACAAATTTTGGGTCGATATCGTCGTTTATAATAACAAACTCGGCAGTTCCTGATAGCTTTTTTAGTGAGTTTAAATTTTTAATAAAATAACTATTAATGTTCATAGCATTTTTAGCCTTTGTTTTTTCGGCGTTAGTATAAAGACCACGCTTTAATCTTTCTTTTGCTTTGGTTGCCATATCCTTTAAATTGTTGTTCATTTTAACTTCCTCCAAAACTGATAGTTAGCCAAATTTTAGCACAGTTTGTTTAGGGCGTTAAACAAAAAATACAATAAAAAAGACAAGGTATAAAACTAGTCAAAAAACCTTTTTATTCGACAAAATTCTTTTGGTTAAAATGGCTAAATTTAGTTTAATATGAATAAAAAAAGCACCAATAAATTTGATGCTTTTATTTTAGTTTAAAATATAACTAATTAAAAATATTAATTAATTAAATTAACACTATTTAATATAAATAATTTTAATCTACTATTTTCAAGTGTTTCTTGGTTGCTAACAGTGTTATTTCCTTCGTGTTTTTCTCTTATGGTATTAAGTAAGGAAGAAGCCTCGTGAATTTTCATAAAAGTTTTTAAGCACTCTTTTTCGTATTTAGTTAGTTTACTAACAGCCTCGTAAGCCTTTAAAAATGTTTTTATTCTAATTTTAGAAATCTCTAAATCGTTAACATCTAAACAAAGGTCAACAATCGAAATTGCAACATCAATAACTCGTGGTAAATAGTTAGAAGCACAAAAATCAATATAGTAAAGTTTACCAATTTTATCTTTTATAATGTTAGCTGTCCACAAATCGCCGTGAACAAAACCATATTTTAATTTTGAAAAATCACATAAATCTAATTCGGTTTTAAGTTGATAAAGTTCTTTATTTTCTGTTTTGTTTAGAATTTTCTTATGTTTTTCATATTCAACTGGAAAATCAATTATTGACCACGGATCGTAAACTTTCGGTGGAATAAATTGAATTTTATTTAAATTTGCTAACTGCGTTGCAATTTCTTTTAATTCTTCTAAATTTGGAATTATATTTAGCGATAACATATCAGAACCATTAATATATTCCATAACCATTAGTCGGTAATTGTTATTATTTAATATTGTTTGAAAAACATTGTTTCCTTCCACTTTAAAAATTTTGGGACAAGAAAAACCATTCTCGTATGGAATTGTTGCTTTATCGGCAACATCTTTACACTCGTTTAATGTTCTAAATAAGGCAAAAACTTTAACAAGATATTTACCAGTTGAAGTTGTTAAGACATAGTTAAAATCTTCATAACCAACCTCAATTAACTTATTATCAATAAACTCTCCAAAATTATAATGTTCACATACCATTTTTGATAATTTTTCTAGTGGTACATTTAGATTAATGCGACGTTCATAAATATTCATAAAAAACTCCTCTATCAAGTATAACATAAAAATAAAAAATCAATATTATTTTTTTCTATCCTTTAACAAAAAATTAACTTAGATTAATAGTTTATAAATAAAAAAAGCATCAAAAAATTGATGCTTAAAAATTAACCTTTGTTATTTTTTTTGTTGCGTTTAATAGCAGCTTTTGTTTTTTTCTTACGCTTAACACTTGGTTTTTCGTAAGCTTCGTGCTTTCTTAAATCGCCGATGATACCATCTTTTTGGCATTTGCGTTTAAAGCGTTTGATAGCGTTTTCTACGCTTTCATTTTCACCAACTCTAACTGTTGACATTAACTAATTCACCCACTTGTTTTAAAATTTCCTATATAGCATACTTAATTTTACTATTATTGTCAAGAAAAAATTACTATCTAATTTAGTTTTAATTCGTTTGCAATTTTATTTAAATCAAAATTTTGTTTAACGCTTGCTGGATTTATTTTGTAGCCATCGCCACTAACGCGTGGAACAATGTGAAAATGAGTATGCATAACCGATTGCTCGGCATCTAATCCACTATTATTAAAAATATTAACACCAGTAAAGTTGCAATCATTAACATAGTGCTTTGATATTTTTTTAATTGCAAGCATTAATTCGCTATACGATTTGCTTTCGATATCTAAAACATTTGTTGAATGAACTTTAGGTATTACTATTGTATGCCCATAATAATCGGAAGCAATATCTAAAAAAGCATAAACAAAATTATCTTCATAAATTTTATAGCTAGGAATTTCGCCTTTAATTATTTTACAAAAAATACAATCCATAATAATTCTCCTATTAAACTATTTCCGCCATCACACCATTAGGTGTAACTTCTAGCAATTTAACCTTAACTAACATATTTGGTTTTAGATTATTTGGTTTAATCAAAACTTTAATATAATTTTCGGTGTAACCTTGCATATAACCATTATTAATTTCTTCGGTTAGCATTGTAAAAGTTTTACCAAGCATTGTTTTATAAAAGTGTTGCTCATTTTTTTTGCATAGTTCAATTAACTTTGTTGTTCTTTCCTTTTTAACCTTATCGTTTACTTGAACCATTTTTGCCGCGTTAGTTCCGTTTCTAACTGAATATGGAAAAATATGAACGTGACCAAAACCTGCAACATTGCAAAGATTAACAGTTTCTAAAAACTCGTTATCGCTCTCCTTAGGAAAACCAACAATAATATCGGTTGTTATGTTAGCATTGGGATAATAACTTCTAATTAAATTAATTCTATCCAAATATTCTTCTGCCGTGTAATGTCTATTCATTCGCTTTAACACGGTTGTTGAGCCACTTTGCAAGCTTAAATGAAAGTGTGGGCAAAAGTTAGGGTTTTGTTTTAATTTTTCTAAAAACTGTTTAGTTATTATTCTAACTTCAAAACTACTTAACCTAATTCGTGCATTAACATTTTTTAGTTTTATTATTAAATCGCCAAGGTCAATGTTACCATCGCCATAGCTACTAACATCAATACCCGTTAAAACAATTTCGTTAGCATTTTTTGAAAGGGTTTCCGCCTCGGAAACAATGTCGGTAGCACTACGGCTTCGATTTCGCCCTCTAAGATAAGGAATAATGCAATAAGAACAAAAGTTATTGCAACCATCTTGAATTTTGATATATGCCCTTGTGTGGCTTTTATGTGGACACACAAGTTTGCTATTAAAGTTTGTTGTTAGCGGATATGGTTCAAATTTGTTGCCTTCTAACAAATCCAAAATGTTTTCGCGGCCTTCTGTTCCAATAATACTAATAACATTATCGCGCTTAAATTGTTCGGGATTATTTTGGCTTGCACAACCACAAACAATTATTTTTGCTTTAGGATTAAATTTTAAAAGTTTTGTTATGTATTGCCTAGATTTTTTTTCGGATTCGTTAGTTACAGCACAAGTAGCCAAAATATAGTAATCGGCAAATTCGTGATTATATGTTATTTGATAACCATTACTGCTTAAAATGTTTGCCATACTATCAATTTCGTATTTATTAACTTTACAACCAAGATTAATTAAACAAACCTTTTTACCGTTGTTTTTTAAGTTTTGCATAGTAGTTATTTAAACTCTCCTAAGTATTCTAAAGTTAGTGTTGTTAACATTATTGCTGCAGTTTCGGCACGCAAAATCCGTTTGGACAAACTAATGCTTTTTGCGCCACTACTAATTAACATATTTTTTTCTTCGACACTAAATCCACCTTCTGGCCCAATTATTATTGCAACCTTATTTGGATTTGTTTTTCCTAAACAATCGCTAATTGTTACATTATGCTCCGATTCGTTTGCAAACAAAAATAAGTCGTAGTTATTTACAACAATATCCTTAATATTTATTGTTGGAAAAACTTTGGCAGGCTTACTTCTGCCACACTGTTTAACACTTTGATTTGAAATTAGTTGCAACTTTTCGTGCTTGTTTTTATTATCCTTAATAACTGTGAAAGCACTTTCAAACGGAACAATGTTGGTAACACCCAATTCGGTTAGTTTTTGAATTGTTAAATTTAGTTTATCGTTTTTAATTAACGCCACAAAAGCTGTTAAATTAGTTTTTGGATTTGCCAAATTTAGTGTTTTATTTAAAATTGTTAGTTCGGTGCTAGCTTTATTTATTTTTAAAATTTCGCATTCGTAATTATAATCGTCACCACAAACAACCAAAACTTTTGTTCCAACATTTAACCTTAAAACATTTTTTAAGTGGTTATGTTCGTCGCCATCAATCAAAACAATATTATTATTAAAATTTTTACTATCAACATAAAAAGTTTTCATATAAGTATTTTAGCATATAGTTAATTTTAATAAAAGGAATTTTACATTTAAGGTTTAGAAACTATAAAACTAAAGTTTTCGTTTTTGATTTTAACGCTATAAACTTTGTTTAGTTTTAGTTCGCCTTTATGAAACATTTTTGTTGTTAGTGTTTGTTCGCTTCCATTAACTTTATAAGTTATTTCATAAAATTTAAATCCTAAAAGGTTTAAAAACGGATTTATATAAAACATACTGTTAGTTATATAAACAACGCCAATAAATACCAAAATTAAAGCACTAATAACAAACATACACACTTTTGAAATATCAAATGTTAAGGCAAACAAAATAAAAATTGAAAAATACCCAAAAAAGTGCTGATCGGTTATGTTTTGTTTTGAAATAATTGTTATTTGTTCGGTTTTGTGATTGGAAAACTTAACATTCCACACCACTCCTAAAATCCCCAAAATAATTAACACACTAAGCAATATTAAAATAATTGAGTTTAAAACGTTTAGTGTTAGGTTGTTATTAATTAATTCTATTATTAATTTTATAAGTAATAGCACATACATAGGAATAAATGCACTAAAAAATAAAAACAAATTTTTCATATTAAAATTATTGGTTTAAATTATGTTATTTAAACTATTAAGTTTTTTTATTTATTTAAAATAAAAAAATAATGTGGATTCCACATTATTTTATGCTTTCAAAATCTTTTAAATAATTTTTATATCTTGAAAAATCGGAGTTATTAAATTTATCTTCTAAGTTAGACAGTAAGGTTTTTTCTTCTTTGCTTAAACCTTTTGGCGATTCGCCAACAATGGTTACATTAACACTTCCATAGTTTTGTGAATTTAAGTTTTTAATACCCTTACCTTTTAACTTGAACACTGTGTTGCTTTGAGTTAGTTCCGGTATTTTTATGGTAGTTGTGCCTTTTGGTAATGGAACTTCCACTTCTCCGCCAAGTAGCAGTGTGTAGAATGGAACATAAACTTTTATATTTAAGTCGTAACCATCGCGAACTAGCATTTTATGTTGTTTAACACTAACTAAAATTTGCAAGTCGCCACTTTGACCACCACGAATTCCGGAATTACCAGCACCACGCATTGTTAAAACCTGACCATCATCGATACCAGCTGGGATTTTAATGTTTACTTTTTTGTTAATTTTGTTGTAACCATTTCCAGAACATTCTGGGCATTTTTCTAAAATCTTTTTACCTGTTCCGTTACAAGTTTTACAAACTCCTGTTCTAACCACTCTACCAAATAACGATTGTTCGGTATATTTAACATAACCATTTCCGTTACAATCTGGACAAGTTGAAAGCTTTGTTCCATTTTTAGCTCCTGTGCCAGAACAAGCCGAACAAGATTCTATTTTGTTAACATTAATTTCTTTTTCGCAACCAAACACAGCTTCTTCAAAACTAAGTCCAAGTTTTATAGCAATATCTTCTCCATTTATAGCTGTTGATTTTTGACCGCCAAAACCTCCAAAGCCACCGCCAAACATATTAAATAAATCTTCAAAGCCACCACTAAAGTTAAAACCACCACCATTTCCGCCAAAGAAATCGTTAGGATTTGGGCCTTGTGCACTACCATATGTATCGTAGTTACTTTTTTTTGTTGGGTCGGATAAACACTCGTAGGCTTCGTTTATTTCTTTAAACTTTTCTTGTGCTTCGGGTGATTTATTTAAATCGGGATGATATTTTTTAGCCAAAGTTCGATATGCACTTTTAATTTCATCAGGAGTGGCATTTTTATCCACTCCTAATGTTTCATAATAATTTTTATTTGCCACAAAATTATCTCACTTTTTATTACTTTTTATCGTTATCGTCGATTATAACTTCGTCGTTATCATCTTTTTTATTTTCTTTATTATCGGCATTTTCTGCTTGAGCTTTTTCTTGTGCTGCTTGATAAAGTTTTGTAACAACTGCTTCGTTTTCTTTGCTTAATTCTTCCATAGCTTTTCTAATTGTTTCAGCATCGTCTGATTTGAATTGTTCTTTTGCTTTTTCAATAGATTTTTCAAGTTTTTCTTTATCTTCGGCACTAATTTTGTCGCCATTATCTCTTAACATTTTTTCTAACGCAAACACTAAATTATCTGCTTGGTTTTTAAGGTCTACTAGTTCTTTGCGTTTTTTATCTTCTTCTTCGTGCTCTTTTGCTTCTTTAATAGCTTTATCAATTTCGTCTTCTTTTAAGTTAGAAGAAGCTGTTATTGTAATAGATTGTTGTTTGTTTGTTCCAAGATCTTTAGCACTAACAGAAACAATACCATTTGCATCAATATCGAATGTAACTTCGATTTGAGGAACTCCACGAGGTGCTGGAGGAATATCGCTTAATTGGAAACGACCTAACGATTTATTATCCTTTGCAAATTCTCTTTCGCCTTGTAGCACGTGAATATCAACGCCCGGTTGATTATCGGCAGCTGTTGAGAACACTTGTGATTTTTTGGTTGGGATTGTTGTGTTACGTTCGATTAGTTTTGTAAACACTCCACCCAATGTTTCAATACCTAAAGATAGTGGTGTAACATCTAATAGTAAAACATCTTTAACATCGCCAGCAAGAACGCCTGCTTGAATACTTGCACCAATAGCAACACATTCGTCCGGGTTAATACCCTTATATGGTTCTTTACCTGTTAGTTTTTTAACTGCTTCAAAAACAGCTGGAATACGAGTTGAACCACCAACCATTAACACTTTGTTAATATCGCCATAGCCAAGGCGTGCATCCTTCATAACTTGTTTAACTTTATCTAATGTGCGTTCTACAAGATCTGAAGTAATGTTATCGAATTTAGCACGGCTAAGGTCGTATTCTAAGTGTTTAGGACCTGTTGCATCGGATGTGATAAATGGTAAGCTAATAGTTGTTTGAGTTGCAGCAGAAAGATCGATTTTGGCTTTTTCTGCGGCTTCTTTTAATCTTTGCATAGCAAGCTTATCTGTGCTTAAATCAATGCCTTCTTGACTTTTAAATTCTTTAACTAACAAATCGATAATTGCTTGATCGAAATCGTCGCCACCAAGTTTTGTATCGCCACCAGTTGCTAAAACTTCGAACACGCCATCGCCAATTTCCATTAACGAAATATCAAATGTACCACCACCTAGGTCGTATACTAATATTTTTTGGTTTTTGTTTTCGCCTTTATCAAGACCATATGCCAAAGCTGCTGCTGTTGGTTCGTTAATAATTCTTAAAACATCTAATCCTGCAATTTTACCAGCATCTTTAGTTGCTTGGCGTTGACTATCGTTAAAGTAAGCAGGAACAGTTATAACAGCTTGATTAACTTTTTCGCCTAAATAACTTTCTGCATCGGCTTTAAGTTTTTTAAGTATCATAGAAGAAATTTCTTGTGGGCTATATTTTTTATTGTCCACATTAACTCTGTAGTCTGACCCCATTTCGCGTTTAATTGAAATAACTGTGTGGTCTGGGTTTGCAACAGCTTGACGCTTTGCAACTTGACCAACTAAAATTTCGCCATCTTTTTTAAATGCTACAACACTAGGTGTTGTTCTGCCACCTTCTGCATTAGCAATAACAGTTGGTTCTCCACCTTCCATAACTGCAACGCAAGAGTTTGTTGTTCCTAAATCTATTCCTATAATTTTTGCCATAATTTATAATCTCCTTAAATATAAATAAATTTTTTAATAATTAAATTTTGTTAATTTTAACAACGCTATGTCGTATTACTTTTGTTTCGGATTTAAAGCCTTCTTGTAGTTCTTCGGTTATAATATCGTTACCAAATTCCGGATTGTTATCGGTTAAAACTGCATTATGAAGGCTTGGGTCAAATTCCTGCCCTACACACTCAATTTTTTTAATTCCGAATGTGTCTAGTGCTTTTATTAGTTGACCGTGAATTAAGTTAAGCCCCGAAAGTGCTTTTTCATCACTAATTGTTTGTCTGGCTTGCTTAAAACTATCAAACACGGGAAGCAGTTTTTCAACAAAATCGTAAACTCCCATATTATAACTTTTTAATGCAACATCGGCATTGCGTTTTTTATAGTTTTCAAAGTCGGCTTGAATGCGTTGTGCCATTTCAAGATATCCTAATGCATCCTCGGAAACATCGTTATGTTCGCAACCGCAACCATTTTCGCCACACGAGCAAGTTTCGTTTTTATCGTCGTGATGGCATCCGCCACAGCCACAAGTTTTTTTCTCGTTTTTTTCGTCTTGTTTTTTACCCTTCATAATTACTCCTTATTGTAATTTTTTATTTCGTCGGAAATATATTTTAATGCCGAAGCAATTTTAGCATAATCCATTCGTTCTGGACCAAGCACACTAACCGATGCCACAACCCCATTTCCAATGTTATAGTTTGCATTAATAATTGAATAATCGGAATATTTTTCGTTTAAATTTTCTTCTCCAATAGTAAAAACCAGTTCGTTAGTTGCATTATCATCAATATTTTCGATAATCTCTTTTATTTCGTGTTCGTTTTCGATTAAGCTTAAAAACTTTTTAGCCCTATTAATATCCTTATATTCCGGCTCATCTAGAAGTTTTGTTGCATTATTATGAATTAATCTGCTTGTTTTTTCTTCGGCAAATTTTTTTATAACATTTGTTACTGAAACAAATAATTCTTGATAAAACTTTATTTGGTTTTTAAACAAATTATTATAATAATCAATATTTAACATTATATCTTCAATGGTTTTACCATAAAGATTTGTTGTTAAATATTTTGAAGCATCCTTGCAAATTTCTTCTGTTACATCAGCATTTAAATTAACTGTGCTATTAATAATTCCTGCACTGGTTTGAAACAACACTAAGCCTTGCCCTGTTATTAAAGGTATTACATTAATGCCATTAACAACCAAATTTTTGTAACCTTTAATTTTTATGTAGGTTGGAAAATTTGTTATTTCGTTAATGCTTTTTGCAATATCGGTTAAAACATCACTCAAAAATGTTGACCTAACAACAAACTTATCCTTTATTTGATTAATAACCTGCTCATCAAAATTGTTGTTTGATAAAAGCTGATTAACATAAAACCTATAAGCCTTTGTTGTTGGAACTCTGCCAGAACTGGTGTGCAACTGCTTTAAATATCCCATTTGCTCTAGTGTGTTTAACTCGTTTCGAAGTGTTGCACTACTAAGATTATTAAATAGTGTTTTATGAACTTTTTCACTTGTTATTGGGCTTGCATTTTCGATATAACTTTCAACAGCGTTAAATAAAAGTTCCTTTTTTCTATCAGAAATTTTAATATCTTCTTTCATATTCCCCTTTTTTAGCAAACTTACTATTTTAAGTGTTAGCACTCTTTACTTTCAAGTGCTAACCATATTTTAGTACTATTATATGTTATAGTCAAACATTTATGTTAAAAATTTTTAAAATTTTTTAATTTTTTTTTGTTTGTTACATAAAAACTAAAAATATTTTTTTATTCAGCAAAAAAAGAGCAAAATTGCTCTTTAAACTAACATTAAAATTATTTGATTTAAAACTCTAAAGCCTTTTAATGCTGATAAGTTGTTATTTTTAATTTCGATTAGGTTTAATTTTTTTAATTCCGAAATTTCTTTTTGTTTTGTAACTAATAGGTCAACGCCAAAAGTTTTTTTAATATAATCTAGGTTAATCCCCTCGCTTAATCTTAACCCTAACATTAAATATTCTTCTAATAGTTCAGTTGTATTTGATTTATGTTTTTCTTCAATTACCGAAGCACCACTATTTATATTAGTTATATATTTTTCTATATTAGCTATATTATTATATCTATAACCATTAACAAAACTATGTGCACTTGCACCAAACCCAACATAAGGTTTTAGTTTCCAACAATTATAGTTGTGCACACACTTAAAACCATCTAAGCAAAAATTGCTAACTTCGTAACGATTAAATCCATTTTTATTTAGTAATTTTATAGCATAGTTAAACAAACTTAAGGTTTTAGTTTCTTTAGGCAGCTTTAATTCGCCGTTTTTAACCATATTATAAAGCGGAGTGTTTTCTTCTAAAATCAGAGTGTAACAACTAATATGAGTGCTAAATTTGCTAGCATTTTTAATTGTGTGCTTTACATCTGATGCTTTCTGCCTTGGAAGGCCAAGCATTACATCGGTGTTAATATTTTTAAAACCAACCGCTTTTAAATGGTTTATTGCATTAGTGTAATCGTTAAAAGTGTGAATGCGATTTATTAGTTTTAGCAGCTTATTGCTGGAACTTTGCAAACCAACACTAACTCGGTTAATTCCACAATTAAACCATTCTAAAGCCGATTCGTAACTAATGGAATTTGGATTTGCTTCCATAGTTATTTCGGCATTATTTAAAACATTAAAGTGATTTTTAATTGTGTTAACTATTAAAGGAATAAGCCCCGGAGTTAATACGCTAGGTGTGCCGCCACCAATAAAGATTGTGTCAATGTTATAATTTTTAAATTTATTAGCACTATTAATTATTTCTTTAATTAAACTTGCCACATAGTTTTGTTGAGTTTCGTTTTTTGTTACGCACGAATAAAAATCGCAATAGTAACACTTTGAAGCACAAAACGGAATGTGAACATATATTCCTAAAGTTTTCATTAATCTATTTTTAAAATGCTCATAAATGCCTCAGAAGGAATTTCTACCGAACCAATTTTACGCATTTTCTTTTTACCTTTTTTCTGTTTTTCTAAAAGCTTTCGCTTTCTACTTATGTCGCCACCATAACATTTTGCTAAAACATCTTTTCTAAGTGCTTTTACAGTTTCACGTGCAATAACTTTTGCACCAATGGCAGCTTGAATTGGAATTTCGAATAGTTGCCTTGGAATAACATCTTTTAGTTTTTCGGTTATTGCTCTGCCCTTATAATATGCTTTCTCGCGATGAACAATCATTGATAGTGCATCACACAAATCGCCATTTAATAAAATATCAACTTTAACTAAGTCGCTTTTTTCGTAACCTATAATTTCGTAATCTAGGCTAGCATATCCTCTGGAACAAGATTTTAGTTTATCAAAAAAATCGTAGATAATTTCGTTTAGCGGAATATCGTAAACTAACTGACAACGATTTTTATCAATATATTGCAAATCTTTGTGAACTCCACGCTTTTCTTGTGCTAGTTCCATTAAATTTCCAACATATTCAGGAGGAGTGAAAATGTTAACCCTAGTCATTGGTTCTTCCATATATTCAATATCCTGTGGTTTTGGTAAATCTGCAGGATTTGAAACCAAAACTTGTTCTCCACTGGTTTTGTGAACCTTATAACAAACCGAAGGTGCAGTTGTAATTAAGTCTAAATCAAATTCACGCTCTAGCCTTTCTTGAATTATTTCCATATGCAGTAAGCCTAAAAATCCGCATCTAAAACCAAAACCTAATGCTTGGCTAACTTCTGGTTCAAATTCTAACGCAGCGTCGTTTAGTTTAAGTTTTTCTAGTGCATCCTTTAAAGCATTATAATCAGCACCATCAACACAAAATATTCCACTAAACACAACTGGCTTTGCTTCTTTATAACCCGGCAATGCTTCTGGTGCAGGATAAAGTGCATTTGTTATTGTATCGCCAACTTTTGTTTCGGATACATTTTTAATGCTTGCACAAATGTAACCAACATCGCCAGCAAGTAATTGTTTTGTTGCAACAGGTTTTGGCGAAAAAACACCAACTTCTGTTACATCAAAAGTTTTACCTGTTATCATAAATTTTATTTTATCGTTAGCACTAACTTTACCATCAACAATTCGAACTAGGCAAACCGCGCCTTTAAAGTTATCGTAATAACTATCAAATATAAGCGCTCTAAGTGGAGCATCTTCGTTGCCACTTGGTGGCGGAACAAGTTCTACAATTTGGCGTAAAACTTCTTCTATATTAGTTCCGTCCTTAGCACTAACGGCAGGTGCTAAATCGGCAGGTATTCCAATAATATCTTCAATTTCTTTTCTGGCAACTTCGATTTGGGCAGAAGGTAAATCTATTTTATTAATAACTGGAACTATTTCTAAGTTGTTATCGATAGCTAAATATGCGTTTGCTAAAGTTTGAGCTTCAACACCTTGTGTTGCATCAACAATTAAAATTGCACCTTCACAAGCAGCAAGTGAACGGCTTACTTCATAAGTAAAATCCACATGCCCCGGAGTGTCGATTAAGTTTAATTCGTAGTTAACACCATTATAAACATAGTTCATTTTTGTTGGTGTTAATTTTATTGTTATTCCACGCTCACGCTCTATATCCATAGAATCAAGCACTTGTTCGCTTAAATCTCGTTTTTGCATTGTGCCAGTAAGTTCGATTAACCTATCGGCTAGTGTGCTTTTTCCGTGGTCGATATGTGCTACAATACAAAAGTTTCTAATATGTTTTTGCCTATCCGTAATGGTAATCTCCTTAATGCTTAAAATAAACTATTATGGTAATATTATATAATACAAACAGTTTTAAGTAAAATTTTTTAAAGTGAATTAATAGAACTATTTTTTGTTGGTTTTTTGACAAAAAACTACAAAATATCACAAAATAACACACTAAATTTAACAAATTGTAACTATTATTTGCAAAAACCAAGCATATTTGTTATTATTCTATTATAGTAATATTATAAATTTTAAGGATTTTTATGGATATTTTTGAAAGTTGGATTGTTAACGCACCTATAGTTAGATATGGCCTAACAACCGAAGCTTACCCAGAAAACACAATAGCCGCTTACGATAATGCAATAAAACAAAATTGCCCAATTTTGATTTGCGCACAAAGTTTAGACGACGAAACAATTATTTGTTTTCCTTATAAAAATGTGTCAGCTTTAACCAATGGCGATGGTTATGTTCAAACACTAAAGTTTGATGACATTAAAGATTTAACTATTTTAGAAACAGAACACAAAATTGTTAAACTAGAAGATGCTATTAAGTTTATTAAAAATAAAGTTCCAATTATGATAAATATTTTTAACGAAGGCAAAGTTGGCAAAATGGAAAGCGAAATTTTTAATCTTGTTAAGGATTTAAAAACTCCTGTTGCAATAGTTTCTGCCAACCCAGAATCGGTTAAATGGTTTAAAGATAATGCACCACAAGTTATTCGTGGCATTAAAAGCGGAAAGTTTGAAGCAAAAACCTATGGAAGTTATAAAACAAAAAAACTTGCTAAGTTAAAATATAATAAAATTTGCGAACCAGATTTTATTATGTATAACGCTTGCGACTTGCCTAATAGATTTGTTAAAAAATTTAATTATATGCCAATTATTGCTTATAATATTAAAACCGAACAAGAATACTTAGAAGCAGTTAAACATTGTGATAATGTTGTTTGTTCAGGCTTTATACCACAAATTTAAAACACTAGCAAAGCTTGTGTTTTTTATTTTTTTTAATAATATGCAAAAACAAAATTATTACCTTAATTAAAGCATTTTTTTAATGTTTGCATAGTTACTATTAAACAAAAAAATAACCCACAAAATGTGGGCTATAATTAAATATTTTCGGCTAAGAACATATTTTTAAATTTTTCGTTTTTCTTAAATAACTTATCAAAAGTGCCACTATCAACTATTTTTCCTTCGTCTAAAAAGAATATCTTATCAACATTTTTAATTGTTGAAAGCCTGTGAGCAACAATAACTATTGTGCTTTTTCCTTTTAAATTATCAATGCTACGCTTAATATTTTCTTGTGCAAAGTTATCTAGCGAACTAGTGCTTTCATCAAATATTATAATACTAGAATTTCTAAGTAATGCCCTTGCTATTGCTAGGCGTTGTTTTTGACCACCACTTAATTTAACACCACTTTCGCCCACTTTTGTATCAAGGCCTTTATTTAAAGTTGAAACAAAATCGTCAAACGATGCATCCTTTATTGCCTTTTCGATTTCGGCATTAGTTGCGTCCTTTTTTGCTAAAAGCAGATTTTCTTTAATTGTCATATCAAATATGTAAGGAAATTGGTTAACTAAAGATATTGTGTTTCGAAGCGATTCTTTAGTTAAATTGTTTATATTAACACCATCTATTAAAATTTCGCCAGCATCTGCTTCATACATTTTTGACATTAAATTTAGAATCGTGCTTTTACCACTACCCGATTTTCCAACAAAAGCAACAGTTGTGTTTGGTTCAATTTTAAAACTTAAATTATCAAAAATTTTATTAACCGAAACAATTTTTCTTTCGGCTTTTTGTTTTTCTTTTTTATTTTTATTATTTTCTTCAGAGTCTTTAGCTTGTTCATATTCGTTATAAGAATAACTAACATTTTTAAATTCGATTTCACCTTTAACATTTTTAATTTCCACTTCACCAAAATTTTCACAAGCAAATTCGGAACTGTTAAATAATGCAAACATACGATTAGAACAAATTTTTATTTCAGTGAACTTTGAAGATAAATTTCCTAGTTGCCAAACTAAGCCATATAGCTCGTTATTATTTGAATAAACAATCATAAACGAAGCAAATGTTAATAGTGCTCTATCTAGTAGCACAACCCCCAAAATTAATAAGCCAATCGAAACAGTTTCGATAATAAAATTTCGAAGCGACCAACAACTCATATCGGTTAAATCGGTTTTATAATTAACTCGCTTATATTCATCATAATATTGCTTAGAAACTTCGCTTAACTTTTCTTCTAGGCCTATTGCCTTAATATCCTTTTCGCTTCTAACTATTTCGGTTGTTAAAGAATTAATTTTATCGCTAGCTTTTCTGGTTAACTTTCGGTTTTTATTAAACTTTTTAACTCTAAAAACTTCCAATATTAAACAAACAGCAATTAATGCAACAACCACCAAACCAATATAAATGCTAAGTGTTGAAATATAAATAATAACAACTAAAGCCGAAAGGATTTCGGTTATCATATCAACTATATCGGCTAAATTATTAACTAAGCGTTCTGGATCGTTAACTATGCGTTGAACAAATGTGCCGGTTTCGTGATTTGAATAGGTTTCGGAATTTAACTTAAAGGCTTGTTTTGCTAAGTCTAAATTTAGTTCTGCCATAATGCTTGTTGCATATTTTTGATAAATTAAACCGCTGGAATACCAACAAATTCGCCTTAAAACCAAACAACCAATAATAATTAAAAATGTGTAAATTGCAGGCATATACATAGCTATTGTAACCTTTTCGATAGCACTTGCAAAAAGCATAGTTATTGCAATGCTTAAACCTGAAGCAATAACATAAACCATAACATATAAAAATATGCCAAATTTATATTTTTTTAAATAATCTTTAACGCTAACTTTATTTTTCATATCCTTCATAAAAAAACCTCCGTAAAATTTGCATACGAAGGCTTTAAAACATTTTTACATAGTTAAAACACACTTAAAAAGAACCATTCGTATGGCTTAATAAAAAATAATTTTGCTTTGTTTTAAAACTTTTTACTATGCTCATTGAATGTTTCCTCCTTATAATATTTAGCTTATTTAAAAGTTTTTAACATCAGTAGAATATTACACCTGTAAAAAATTGTCAATATAAAATTTAAAACTTGATTAATTATTTCTTTCTTTTTTTCTAATCATTGCCCTTTCTTTGCCATTTTGCTTAGGTGTGTAATAAACCTTACCTTTTAAATCGTTTGGCAAATATTGTTGCTTGCAATATCCACCAAAATCGTGTGGATATTTATAACTTCCACTTTTGTCGTTATAGCCTGTTGGATGATTTTTTAAATGATTTGGAACAGGCGAATCTAAATATTTTAATGCATCAGCCTTTGCCAAATCCTTTGCAATTAGCACAGAGTTACTTTTTTCGGCTTCGCACAAATAAATTATTGCGTGACTTAAGCCCAACTCACATTCTGGCATACCAAGTTCCTTAACAGCATTTAGTGCACTTATTGCAATTAAAAGTGCATTACTATCAGCCATACCAATATCTTCTGATGCGTGAGCTATTAATCTGCGGGCAATAATTTTAGGGTCGCACCCAGAAAGAAGCAAACGTTGGCTATAAAACAATGCCGCTTCGGTATCGCTACCACGCAAACTTTTACAAAATGCACTCAAAACATCGTAAAATGTTGTTTCATCCATTGAAACTGCCTTTTTTTGAATGCACTCCTCAGCAGTTTGTTTATCGATTTCTATAACGCCTTTTTTGTTTGCAGTTGTTGTTCTAACAGCTAGTTCCAAGGCATTATAAGCCGAGCGCACATCTCCAGCACTAGCCCAAGCCAAATGCTCTAAAGCATCAGCAGTAACTTCTAGTTTTAGTTCGCCATAGCCATTAACTTTATCGGTTATTGCTCGGTTTAATGCTTGAATAATGTTTTGTTTAGAAAGCGACTTAAATTCAAAAACTCGGCATCTTGAAACAATAGCCCTTGTCATATTGATATAAGGATTTTCGGTGGTGCTACCAATAAAAGTAATAGAACCTTCTTCAACTGCCTGTAGCACGCAATCCGACTGTGCTTTGTTCCACCTGTGACACTCATCTAACAACAAAAATGTGCGAGTTCCGTAAAGTTTTAAATTATTTCGTGCTTCTTCGATTATTGCCTTTGCATCACTCACACCCGAACTAACAGCATTTAATTTTTTAAATATTCCTTTGCAAGTGTTTGCAATAATGTTTGCAATGGTTGTTTTTCCTGTGCCCGGAGGACCATAAAAAATGCAACTGCCAATAGTGCCAGCCGAAATTGCTCTAACTAAAAAACTATTTTTATATATTAGATGTTCCTGTCCTAAAAATTCTTCCAGTTTTTTTGGACGCATTCTATCGGCCAAAGGAGCAAATTTTGTAATGTTATCTTCAAATAAATCTTCCATAGTACCTCTAACATAATTTTATCACACAACACTATTTTTTTCAAAAGTTTTATTATTAATTAAATGCAAATAATTAATATTGTTGTATTCTATACCATTATAAATTGCACTATATTTTCCTTGATTATTTCTTATAATTATCTGTTGATTATTAGCCATTATTAAAACTGACCTATTTGAAAATTTTGGTTCGGTTAAGTATAACCTATTGTTTTCAAACTTTTTTATTCCATAATTATTTAATAAATTAAAATATTTAAAAACATAAGAATTTTTGTTGCTTCTATTTTTTTCAAGCCACATATAAAATGGCTCAAAATTAAACTGCTTTTTATACTCGACAATAATTTTTTGAGGAAACACATTATTAATTAAGTTGTTAATTTTTTTATTAACAAATATTCTAACACTAAAAAATTGTTTTACAGAACTAGAAAAATTATAGTTTTTATCTATTGGGAAAAGCGAAATTAATGTGCCATTATTAAAACTATAAATATAAAACTTCTTATTTATAAGTTTGTAGTTAGCATTGTTTTTAATGTTTAAAATTTTTGTTTTTAAAAAATTAAAATCAAATTTTTTGTTTGGAATTTTTACAACATTATTTAATAAATCAACATTAAATTGCTTAATATTAATAATGCAATTATTGGCTTTAAATAAACTTAAATTCGGTTTTTGCATAGCACAAAACGAGTTGAAAAATGTAACGTTAAACATTTTTGTTTTTATGGTTTTTATAGCCTTAGCAAAGTTATTTTTAACATTAACTTTTGCGTGACAAGAAAAGCCCAACTTTTTATTGTTTTGAGTTATTCCAAAAGAGTTTACTAAATATTTTTCGCTAGTTAGTTTTGCTTTTAGTATTATGCTAACAATAACACTTTGTTTTGAAATAACATTAATTTTGTTATTAATTATTTTTAATTTAAAAACTTGATTTTTATAATAAAACCCCTTTTCACCATTTCTATAAAACACTAAAAAGTTATTAATATTTTTTTTATTTATATTAATTATAATGCCATTTAAATTGTTTGATTTAATAAAAGCATAATTGCTTGGTTTTAATGTTTGTTTAACATAACAAATTTTTTTAATGCTTTTATGTGAACTGCTAACCATTAATTTTATTAAAAATATAAAACAGATTTTAAAT
>CAQIDI010000001.1:141713-275152 GCA_948806215.1 uncultured Eubacteriales bacterium
ATAATATTAAATATAAAATTATCATAGTTAATTATTGCATTTTACAATTTTTTTAATCAAAATAATTTTATAATTTAATGCATTATAAAAATAAAAAAACGCAAAAGCGATAATAGCATTTTTGCGCTTTCTTAGTTAGACAATCAATAAGCCGAGTTCTGTATTAGATGGTCATCTATCTAGGCACGATATTGCTAACGTGCTCAAGCGATGTATCGAGAAACCAAGCGAGCAACTTTTAAATGTTTCTCTTATCTTGCACCGAGTGGAGTTTACAGCAAATGTTAGTTACCTAACAAGTTTGTGAGCTCTTACCTCACCTTTTCACCCTTACTCTAGTTAAAGAGCGGTATATTTCTGTTGCACTTTTCCTAAGGTTACCCTCGCCAGACGTTATCTGGCACCCTTGCTCTGTGGTGCTCGGACTTTCCTCATAGGTTACCCCATGCGACCATCTGAAAATCTAACTAAAACTATTATATCATATGCCAAACCATTTTGCAAGAGTTACTAAAACTTTGTTATTCTCCCATTTTATGGCTTAAACTCCTTTTCGCTTAGCACTTCTCTCATATCCTCTAAAGCTTTTTTCTCTAACCTACTAATATAACTTCGGCTTATTTTTAGTTTTGCTGCAACTTCTCGTTGAGTTAATGCAGGCATTCCGTTTAAACCATAACGCATACATATTATTTGATATTCTCGCTTTGTTAAAGTTGCTTTTAGTTTTATGTTTAGTTTTTCCGACAAAATAGCATTGTTAACATTTTTTTCAACATCTTCGTTTTCATCCGCCATAATATCTTCTAAAGCAAGTTCGTTTTCATCATCGTCTGAACCTAAAACATCTTCTATAGAAATTGTGTTCTTATGTTTTTTGTTAACCCTAAGAAGCATTAAAATTTCGTTTTCAATACATTTTGCAGCATAAGTTGAAAATTGTGTTCCGTGGTTTAGTTTATAGCTGTTAATAGCTTTTATTAACCCTAGACTACCAACCGAAATTAAATCGTCGGCTTCTTCTGCACCATTATATTTTTTTACAATGTGAGCAACCAATCTTAAATTGTGTTCTATTAAAACCTTATAAGCTTCTTCATCTCCATTTGCAAATTTTTCTAAATATTCTCTTTCTTCTTTTTGTGTTAGCGGTTTTTCAAAAGATGAATTATTTTTTATGTAGGAAGAAAATAACATTAGTTTTTGCATAAATGCAACATAAGTTTCAAATATCATATATCACCTCGTAACACATATATATGTAAAATTATGTCGAATTTTGCTTGACCATAAAAAATAATTTATAAAATTATGGTTAAGAATTAAATTTACTAAATTTAATTAAAAAAATAAAAAAGCGATTAGCATCGCTTCTTTTTTAGTTTAAATTTTGCGGCGTAGAATATCGCCTTTGGTTAATGTTACTGAAGTTTTTAAATAAAGTTTTTGTTGAACTTTTAATGCATCTTCTACCACTTTATTTTTTTCATCTAACATTGCTTCTACTTTTATTTTTTTATTAAAACTTTTAGTTGGACTTAAAACTTCTAAGGTGTCTCCAACCTTAAAACGATTTCGTTGTTCAATTAATGCCATACCATTTTTGCTATCTTCTAAAACTATTGCCATAAATTCGTGGGTTTGTGAATAACCAGAAGATGTTAAATCTTCTTTGTTTTCATCGCCAAAATAAAAGGCAGTGGTATATTTTCGGTGGCTAGTTTTATTTAACTCTTCAATAAATTGGTTTGTAACTTTAAATTTGTTATCAATAACTCGCCTATATGCATTAATAACTGTTGCAACATAGTATGCACTTTTCATTCGACCTTCAACTTTAAAACTTGTAACACCAGCATCGTAAAGTTCCTTTAAATGTTGTAACATATTAATATCTTTACTATTTAGAATATAAGTTCCGTGTTCATCTTCGGTAATTGGCAATTTTTCGTTTGGTCGATTAATTTCCGAAATTGCATATTCCCAACGACAAGCTTGAACACAAGCCCCACAGTTACCATCGCGACCTGTTAAAAAGTTGCTAAGCAAGCATCTGCCTGAATAGGATATGCACATTGCCCCGTGCACAAAAGCTTCTAGTTCCACTTCCTTAGGAATAAAATCGCGAATTTCTTTAATTTCTTCTAATGAAAGTTCCCTTGCTAAAACTATTCTGGTAACACCTAAATCGCAATAAAATTTTGCAGCATATTTATTTGTTACATTAGCTTGGGTGCTAATGTGAATTGCCAAATTTGGAGCAACTTCTCGAATAAGTTTTATTATTCCAACATCCGAAACAATAACGGCATCGGCTTTAATGCTTTCTAGATATAGGATATATTCTTTAAGTCCATTAAAATCTTTATTATGCGCAACAATATTAACTGTTATGTAGCATTTTTTGCCCAAACTATGAGCATATTCGATGCTTTCACGCAATTCGTCGTTATTAAAGTTTCCAGAGTATGCCCTTAAGCCATATTTTGTACCTGCAAAGTAGCAAGCATCTGCACCGTAGTTAAAAGCAGTTGTTAATTTTTCTTTTGTTCCTGCTGGAGCAAGTAATTCTATCATAAGTTCTCCTTATAGTTTGCAATTAAAACGCCATCGCCAACATCTAAAATTTCGACATTATAAAAATTATTATCGGTTTTAACTGTTTCTAAAAATTTTCGAAGGTTTACAACAATTGTTCTTTTGCGATGTGGAATTGTTCCTTCAATAAAAATCATTCGTTTAAAAAACACATTATCGGCAAACAAAACTCCACTATTATTTATTAATTGTTTTAAAATTGGCAGATATTTAATATACTGCCCTTTTGGTCCATCTAAAAAAATAAAATCAAACTTTTTGTTAAGCTTAACTAAATTATTTAATTCTTCTAGCGCATCGCCTAAAATTTGATTAACTCTATTTGTTAAGCCAAATTTTTCAAAATGATGTTCTGCTAAATTAAACGAAGCTTCGTCCTTTTCTATTGTGGTTAGTTTACAATTTGATGCATTTAATATTAATGTTCCCGAATAACCAATTGCTGTTCCTATTTCTAAAACATTTTTAGGTTTTTGGTTATTTATTTTAGAAAACAAAAGCTTTGCTGTATCGTCTAATAAAACAGGAATGTGATTTTCTCTTGCATATGCTAATATGTTTTGCATATTACTATTTTGTAAAATATTTTTATCCATATGTCTATTATATATCTTTAACACAAAATTTTCAAACAAACAAAATTAAAATATTAATAATTTATTCTCACCATTACCACCACCAAAAAACACGCCAAGTAAGCGTGCTTTTTTTATGGTTATTTTATTATTACTTTGTTTCAAGAATAACAGGAATAACAACAGGGCGACATTTAACTTCTCTTGCAAAGAACGAAGTTAAACTTTTTCTTATGTTTGATTTAATTAAGCCCCAATCCTGTTCCTTAAAATCGGCTTGGCTAATTGTGTTAATAACAACATTTTTAGCTTCTTCAATAATGTTTGTTTCATCGTTTTTATAAATAAATCCACGTGAAATAATATCCGGTTTGCTTGTTAATGCTCCGCTTAAAGCAGAAATTGTTATAACAACAACGCAAACTCCTTCTTCGCTAAGTTGCATTCTATCACGCAAAATATTGCTTCCTACTTCCGAAACACCAATTCCATCAACTAATAGCGAGCCACTTGGAACAACGCCAGTTTTTGCAATAGTGTTTTTGGTAACTGTTATTTGGTCGCCTAAATCAGGAATTAAAATATTGCGTTTTTCTATTCCCATTTCTTCTGCCAAGAAAGCGTGAGCTTTTAAGTGCCTAAATTCGCCGTGAACTGGAACGAAGAATTTTGGTTTGAGCATTGCTAACATTGTTTTTAATTCTTCTTGATTTGCGTGACCAGATGTGTGAACTTCCGCCAAACTTTCGTAAATAACCTCTGCTCCTTTTTTATAAAGTGCATTAACAACGTGATTAATAGCTCGCTCGTTGCCCGGAATTGCCGAAGAACTAAAAATAATTAAATCGTTATCGCCAATTTCCACTTTGTTAAAATCGCCTTCCGACATTCTAACAAGTGCACTTCTGGCTTCGCCCTGAGTTCCGGTTGATAAAATACAAATTTCTTTATCGTCGTATTTATTAACCGAACTAATATCAATAACATTTTCGCGATTAAATTTTAAATCGCCTAGTTTGCTTGCAGTTTCGCAAACATTAACCATACTTCTTCCGCTAAAAGCAATTTTTCTGCCATACTTTTCTGCAATGTTAAGTATTTGTTGAACCCTATAAATATTACTTGCAAAAGTAGCAACAATAATTCGTTTTTGTTTGTATTGTGAAAAAATTGAATCAATAGCCTTCCCAACTTTAGCTTCGCTTATGCTAAATCCCGGACGCTCTGCATTGGTAGAATCGGATGTTAAAAGCAAAACTCCTTTTTTGCTAAGTTCACTAAGCCTTGGCAAATCCATTGGTTCGTGATCGATTGGAGTGTAATCAACCTTAAAATCGCCTGTGTGAAAATAAACACCAGCAGGAGTTGTTATTGCAAAAGCCATTGCCCCACCGATACTGTGAGTTACTTTAATAAATTCCACATTAAAGCAACCAAGTTTAATATTTGTTCTTGGTTTAACCGAAATTAATTTAGCCTTAATTTTTTTGTGTTCTTTTAATTTGTTTTCAATTAACGCACAAGTTAATCGACTGCCATAAATTGGCACATTAATATTTTGTAATAAATATGGCACAGCTCCAATGTGGTCTTCGTGTCCGTGTGTTATAATTACCCCTTTAATGCGATCCTTGTTTATTAATAGATAATTCATATCAGGAATTATTATATCAATACCAGGCATATCTTCGGTTGGAAAAGTTAAACCAGCATCAATAACTATAATATCTTTGCCATATTCTAAAACGGTCATATTTTTTCCAACTTCGCCAACACCACCTAAAAACGAAATTTTTAATCCAGGGGCTAGTTTATTTTCTAAAGTTCCGGTTCTTTTTTTGTTTTGCATTGGTCTATTATTTTTTTCTTTTTGATTTTTAGTATTTTCATTACTTAAATTGTTCATTTTATCTCCCTTAATGTTATTATTTGTTTTACTAACTAATTAACAATTTGTTTTATTGTTTTAAACGCAATAAATTAAACTTATTATTTAATATTTTTAAAAAGCACACAAAAAAACTTTAAAGACTTGTGCTTTAAAATTAACCTTAAACATATCAAAAACTTGTGTAACTATGACACAGTTAAAGTTAAAAATAAATAATTTATAATATATTTTTAAGCAAATAAAATTTGCGTTTTACCAAAATAACTTAGAAGTATTATATACCAAAAACAGCTTATTGTAAAGAAATTAACAATCTTTACAACCTAAACAATAAATTTTAATTTAGAAAAAGCATCGGTTTCTTCCATTTTTTTGGTTGTGATAACATTTTCGCTATCAACATAAAATCTCATACCTTGGCTAGAATAAAACACAACCATTCCAAAAATATTAATGGTTAATGAACTAATAGGCAAAGTTAATAGTAAGCTAGCTCCAAAAGTGCAAAGAGCACAAACAACATTTAAGATAACAAGTGTTGCCAAAATTAAAATTGCAGTTGAATAAGAGCGATAAAAACGGCGGAACACTGCTTTTATTCCTTTTTTAAGTGCTCCAAAAATTGAACAATTAAAAGTTATTAATGCAGGTAGCCAAGCACTAAAAATTGTTTGTTTTAGTGAAATTACTAGTACTAATAAAATAATTAAAACAATAGGTGCAAGCAAAATTAATCCACTAAGCGATAACATCCATTTAAACAACATATATGCACAAAAAACAATTAACAAATTAATTGGTAATTCAACAATTAAATATGCTAACTGAAACTTTATGTTTTTAAAAAAGTTGTTAGTAAGATTTGCCACATAACTAACCTTTATGTTGCTACTTAAGTAGTTATATAAAACACCAGTTGAAGCAAAGTTGCTAAATCCGCGTAAAATAGTTCTAACTAAAACAATTATTACCAAAAATAAAACAATATATAACCAAAGAGAGTTAATGTTTTCGGCAATAACTTTAAACAAACTTTCCACCGATAAAATTAAGTCGCTAAAAAGCTTATAAATATTAAAATTTGTTGCAAATTCGTTAAAAGAACCTGCAATGGTTTTAAAAATTCCTGCATTGCTAATTACATTTATTATTGGCAAACTGCAAGCAAACGCTAAACCAATAGTTATTAAAACCACAAAAATTTGATATAGCAAAGTTTTCCATACCAAATGAAAATTAGATATTACTAATTTAAAAGCGTTTTTATACATCATAAAATTGTTTACCTAACTTTTAAAATAATTTTTTATATTATCGTATCGTGTAATTCCCGATAGTTCATAATAACAAGTATAGCCTAAAACGGGATAATATATAAATAATAATATTAGAGTTACTATGTTTGATATTGTTGCAAAACCAAATAAATTTCCTAGCATTACAATAGGAATAACCAAGCAAAAAGGCAAAATTACCATAATCAATATTTTTAAAGATTTATTACGAAGTAACTCGCCCACATTAGACATACTTGTTCTAAAACTATAACCCGAATTTAATGTGTCAATTAATCCAAGCATTAAATACATAAATAGCATTGCAAAAAATGCTAAAGCAACTGTTGAAAAAATTATTACAAAAACAAGTAACACAACGCTAGGTGTTAAACCTAACCTTCCAAACACAATGTGTAAAATAAATATAAACAAGGCTAGTAAAAATTTAAAAACTAAATATGCTACTATATAAAACAAAAAATATACTGAAGTTGCTAAAACATTGTTATTAATAAACCCTGTTGAAGAAGCAAGATTTAATTTTCCACTTCTAAAATGATTTTCTATGTTTCCTAGCAATGCCGATAATACTAAAATTAATATTATTGATGCAAACACCCAATTAATAACTTGCATCCAATTCATACCAAATAAACCAACCAAAACATCGCCAAAGTTAGAAATGCTTGAATTGTTATAGTTTATAAGAAACGATAAAATAGAAAAAGGTTGCAACATTCCGCCAATAAAGCAAGCAGGAATTATTGCAAAAGCTAAAACAAATATAAAATTTTTTGAAATGTATTTTAGTGTTTCATTTAAAATTTTCATTACAGCTTTCCTTCTAAATCTTATTGTTAGTATATAATATATATAATATTTTTCCAAATAAATTGTTTTAAGTTGAAGATAAAAATTTTTATTTAAGTTTTTAAATATCACACAAAATTTGCTTTATATTTGATTTTTTTAATATATAAAAGCAAGAATAAAACTTTATTTTAATTTTAAATTTAACAAAAAAAGAAGCGGATAAAACCGCTTCTTTTAAAATAAAATTATTCCTTATTATCAATTTTAGAATTGTTAGAATTTTTATCTTCAACTGTTTCGGTAACATTATCATCATCTTCTTCTAAATTAATATCTGGATAAACTATTTGATTATCTTGTTTTGTAGGAATTAAAATTCCTAACATAACCAAACACCCGCAAACAGAACTAACAATTCCATTAACCAATTCTGAATTAACATTAAAACCAAATGATATTCCTAGTTGTTGAATAACTATTAATATAGCACCTGTTAGGCTAAGCCAAAAGCCTGTTGATCTAAACCTGTTTTTCATCATCTTTCTCCTTTGTTAAAATGCTAACACTATCTTCTATACGTTTTATGTTGCTGCCAACTTCCGATAAATTTTCGGAAAGTTTATAAACATTGGCATCAATTTCGTTAACTTTTAAAAGTGTTACATTTAACTCTGTTATTGTTTGCTGATACTTTTTTTCTCGCGTTCTAGAATCTTTTAATTGATAAATTAACAATGCCAAAAATAAAACAGCCCATAACCCATTATTAAGTGCAAGATTGAATATTTGTTCCCACATTACCTATTTAACTCGCTAATAAGTTTGTTATAAGAACTTCCAAGTTTGTTTTTAAACTCCTGGTCGTTTAAAAGTTCTTGTTGTTCGCTGCTTGGCAAACTTAATAAATATTGTTTTGCAACTAATAATAGTTGGTCTTGCTTTACTTTTTCAATAACACCAGAACCATACTTTCCATAAAGTTCTGCTAAATCTAAACTACTATCAAAGCTATCGTTTTCAAATTTTTGTTTTAACTCTGATATTTCTTTATTGTATTCGGCTTCTTTTAAAGCAATATCGTTGTTATATTTAATAACTTCTTGCTCGGTTTTGCTAAGTTTAGTGTTAAGTTCATCAATTTTTTCTTGAAGTTTAACAGCATAAGAAATATTAAAACTATTTAAAGCATTTTGTTTTTGTGAACTAAGTGCATTAATTTCAAAATTAATAGCATTTATTTGGTCTCCCAGTTTTTGATCCAATTCTTTATAATCGTTTATTTCGGCATTACTAAAAGCATCTAACTGATTAACTATTATGCTGGACCTATTTAAACCACGCTTGCTAGCTTCGTATTCTGCATTGGTTTTTGCATTTTCATAGTATTGCTTTAAATTGTTTTTTGTGTTTTCAGTTTGATTAATAGCTTCCGACTTATTTGAATTTAATTCGTCGTATTTAAGTTTATAGTTATCTTCAATATTTTTAATACCAGAATTTTTATAATCTGCTAACAAATTTTCGCTGTTTAATTTAATTTCTTCGTTAGAAGGTTTTTTAAAATCAATTCTGTCAAGCGTTATGCTATCTGGCAAATTTTCGTTATTTACATTTGTTGAAAATTTATTGTTAACTTGGTCTAGCTTATTATATAAATCGGAATATTTTTTCTTTTTATTTTCGCTAACTGCAATCTGTTGCACTTTAGCGGTTATACTATCTGGAACTTTGTAACTCATTTTTCCTCCGTAGTTTATTAAGTTATTATATTTATTAATATTTTGCAAAATTTTATAATTAAGAAACATCGTGCTCTACCATATAATCATTAAAATTTAAAATGCTTTTAGAATTATTTATTATAAATTTATTTGATATGTTAAAACTGGTTTTTTCTTCTAATTTTTTAACTTCGTTAATGTTATTTTGAAGTATTACTTCTGTAAACAAATTATGGTCGTTAATTTCGATGTAATATTTATTATCTAAACAATATCCGCAAGCACTATAACCTTTAACCGATAATGCTATGCAGTTAAGCAAATTATGGCTAGAATTGGTTAAATTTTGATTATTGCATAGCACCATATATATTTGCGAATTAACATCGCAAATTAAAAAGCCTGGCACATAATTTACAAATTTGTGATTAATTATTGGAAACAATTTTTTTATGTAAATTCCACTTGGCAAATTAAAAGTTTTTTCAAAATTCACTTCACCATTTAACTTTAAACTAATTATTTTTAATTTGTCGTATTCAGGCTCGAAAATAAGCATATTGTTGCCATCGTTGTCGTAGGCACAAACTGCTAAATCGCTTACAACTACATCCATATTAGTTTCACCATTAGGACCCGATATTGCACAATAATCATAATATTTATTAATGTGATAAAAGCCCGATGGTGTTGCCATACCACAAGCATAATTTAAAAAATTATTAATATTATTTGCGTTAAATTTTGATATTAAATCGGTTGTGGAACTAGCACTAACTTTATATTTTTGGTTATCCTTTGAAAAAATAATATAATAATATTTTCCATTAATATAAAACTGCATATCTTTTTCGTATAGCGACTTAAACTCACCCACCATAACTATTGATGTGTTTATCATAACATTGGTTGATTTTTTTAGTTTTAACTCAATTTTACATTCGCCATCTAACTTTAAATAACATTCTGCACTATCCACCACATTAAAAGCATATTCAATGTTATTATTAACATAAACTTCGCAAACACAATCGGTGTTGCAAGTTAATTTTAGTTTTACTAATGTTTGCTTAGAAGTTTTAACTTTTGCAACTTCGGTTTTTGTGTTTGATAAAATAAAATAAAAATATCTAATAAAATTGCTATCATATTTTATTTTTAAATTTTGCCTAATGCTTTCTTCACTTCGGTTATAGGCAACTAATCCATAATCTATCATTACACACCTAAAATTATTGTTGGATTTGAAATATAGTTTTCTGCTAAATTCGATTCAAAATCAATAGCCAACAATTTTCCCGATATTTTTGGCGAAATTCTAATTAAATTATTCATTGGAGTTTTTGTAACTTTCATACTACCTTTTTCGTTTCTTATAGTAACAGTAACAGGATGTTTTGAAGTTATATATACATCTTTAATAAACTTTATTTTTTCAGGATAGCCAAAGTTTGAAAGTGGCGATTGCCAAAGTTTAGCAGTTGGAACTCCAAAAACAGTTCCGCTGTTTGTTAGTTCTCCTAGTTTATATGTGCCTTTATCTAAAATACAAACAACTAGTTTTGAAACCAAATTATCAGAAATAACTTTTAAATCGGTTATTTCAACTCCACGCAAAATATTAATTGAATTTGTGTTTATGTCAAGTTCGATTAGTGCATTATTTGCTCGACTACTAGATGGAGCATCCTCGCTGCCAACACGCTTACCATCGTTAAAAGGAACAAAGCAAGCCAAATAGTATTTTCCATTAAAATAGGTTGCAACTGCATTTTTATTGGTTGCTTTTGTTAAAAGTTCGTTTATATAAATGTTAAGTTTTGTAGTTGATGTTCCGTCAAAACAATATAGTCCGTTATCGGTTAACATTAAAATTCTATCGCCACAAACACAAATTGTTTTTGTGTGAATTTGTCCGCTAGAAACATAAAGTTCACTAACATCAAATTCGGTTTGATTGCCATAACCCATAATGCGATTAATGCCATAGTCTCTAAAAACATAAACTCTATCTAAAAAGCTAACAACTTTGTTACACTGTCCCCTATCATCCACAAACGAAATAAAGCCACCATCTTTTAACGAAGTTTTCCAATTTGTTGGGTCTAATTCTTTAGAAAACCAAACTTCTTCTTTTTTTACGCCCACCGTTGCAAATGCTCGCTCGTTATGTAAGCAAATAGAATTAATATTAGGTGCATCGGTAACTTCGACAAATGATTGGTTAACATCTGGACACCAATAAAAAAATCCATCAACACTAGAAATTAAAAGTGCATAGTTACCATTTAGTTTATAGTTTAATATGGTTGGAATATCGCTAAATGGTTTGTTACTAATTTTTGATAACTGACATCCAGTTTCGTATAGTCGCATAATATACAAATGCCCATCGTGATTAAGTAGCACCATAACATCGCTTCTAGAATATGTGTTTGTTGGCGAAGTGTAACGAAAAACCCAAGTTGCTTTTATTTGATATTCTTCTGGAAAAATAATATCTCTGGTATAGGTTAAAAAATAACTAACTGGCAACTTTAAAACTTCTATGCCTAAACCTGTTACTAGTGCTCCGTTAGAAAAGTTAAAGTTATAGGTTTTAACACTTCGGTTAATTGGTAAAATATATTCATCAATATCGGTGTTTAATCCGTTTGCAAAATTGGCGTAGTTTATTTTTTTATAGGTTATGTGCTTTCCTTTAATTAAATTTTTATTAAACATTAAATCCACAACCTTTGTTTTATTTTTATTTCGTGCTTAGGTCTTAAAATAGTTTGCAAAGAAGATTTAAACCTTAAATCCCAAACTGATGCATCGTCGTACATTCCCATAACAAAACAATATTCACTAATAACACCATAAGCAAAAATTCGTTCGCTAAGTTTTGCTGGATAACAATCAATGTTATCTGAAACATAAGTTACTTGTTTAGGTAAATAACTATAGTAAACTTTAACCAAGCCATTAACTGTTTCTATATGGTTTGAAAACGCTTTAAATCTTACACTTTGCCCCATTGACTCAACTTTTAAAATTTCGGAAATAGTTGTTCTACTTATGCTAGAAAATGGAATTTTTCCATTTGAATAAACTTCGGAACTATCCTTTAACAAATAATATTCGGAAGCTATTAAGTTGTTAGTTAAATTAATACAATTTAACAAAGTTTTAAATGTTAACTTATCGTTATCTTGCATAACATTTAAGTTGCCGTGATTAATTCTGTCGTAGGTATCAATATCGTTTAAAAGCGTTAGTACTTGTTTTATAATATCTTCAACTATCATATTGCCTCCTTTAAACCCAAATGTTTTTATAAGCGTTACCATCAAAATTTTTAATATGACTATTTGAATAATCATAAATTTCTTTTAGCTGATAACTTGACCTATCTAAAACATTGTTTTGAGCTTTTAATTCTAAGTTTTTATTATGCTTTTCTATTTCTTCAAAAATTTTAGTTGGATTTTCGCTTTCTTTTAAAACTTTAATAGTTCTATAGTCCAATTGGTTATATGGCACAGTTATGCAATAACTATTTTTATGGGCACTGTTATGAATTTCATATTTTTTTGTTTGCAAATTATAAACAACATAATAATTTTTATTTAATTGCTTAATGCGCTTATTTATGTTAAATGGGTCGCTATTAATTTTTATTTTCATTATTTCACCCTTTTTAAAAAAATAATTTTATGCACCAAAAGGTGCATAAAATTTTTAAGAAACAGCTATTCCACTAATTTTTGCTTGTCCACTTGGTTTATCGCAAATTAAATCGGCGTATTTAACAAGTGTTGCACTATATGTTGGATGATTAGGAATTTGACGAATTATTTTACCATCGTCACCTTCTAACCATTGCCAATCGCAAAGTTCGTGCAAAGTAAATTCTTTAGTGTTTAATAAATACATTTCATCATTATTAATAAATCTATCCGATACTAATGGAATACCGTTATAAGAAATTGCTTTATATCCACCTTTTAATTCTAAAACATCAACATTTCGTTTAAAACTATTTAAGTAAGTTTGATATGCTCGTTTAACTGCACTTGAACAAGTTATAAAATCTACAATAGAACCCGAGTTTTCTTCTAGACTATCAATTGCTTGCTGAATAACAATATCGTTAATTTCACCTGCAGCTGTTTTAATATAAGGTTTCATCCAAGCATTAGTTGCTCTTGAAACACCATATAAATCGTCGTTACTAAAAATTTTGCCAAGACCAGTTATTTCCATATCAAAGCTATGTTGAACAACCGGATATTCGTTAGATGGGTTTAAATTTGATTTTAGTTTTTTGTTGAAGTGAACTTTGCCAGTATCTCTTTCTATGCTGGTTACCACAAGCGGACTGTTAGCCACTTCGTAGCATTCGCCATCAACATCATAAAATTCAATAACCATTCCTTCCATAAAATTATTTAAGCCCTTTTTAACTGTGATAAAATCGGTATCTGTTGTTCCACCAGTGTAGTCTTTTGTTAAAATGCCCTTTCCATCGCCATATAACATACGACTAAGGTTAAAGGTGCTTGCTTTAATTAAGCCTTCCATTTCGGCATTTAACAAATTTACAAATGCACCAGAATTGTTTTCGCTTGCTCTAATTGCTTTATCAGAAATTTCTATTGTTCCATATAAGTTTTTTAAAGTGCTTACAAATTGAACATATTTGTTTCCAGAAGCTTTTGGTAAAGCTCCATCTTCTGTTCCTGCACCAATACCACCATTAATTCCGAATGGTGCAAGTTTTCTAATTTCTTTACCCCAAACATCAGCATTAGAATGCTTAATTTTTGAAAGTAACGGATTTGCATTAATGTTTAACTGATCGGAAACAACTCCTAGATAAACAGTTTTTAATGCGTTTTCTGCGGTTTGTAATGTAACCATTTTTCCTCCTATTGTTTAAACATATTGTTTGCCAAAACTCTTGCTTCCTCTAGTGTTGTTGGTTTTTTGTTAGGCGTAAGGCCAACAGAACTTAAATGAGATGAAGCAATAACTTTTGGTATGTTATTGTTTAACTTTTTAATATAATTGCTAATAATTTTTTCGTTTATTTTTTCGTTAGTTAAAATGTAGTTATTAATAAAATCTTCATCTTCTAACAAATTTTGTTTTGGAATATATTTGCTTGCAAGAATTTTATTGTATGCAATAGAAAGGGAGTTTGGATTATTCGCCAAATCTTTATCCTTTAAAATTTCGTTAACAATTTCGCTTGCAAACTCGTTTGCGTTAGGGTTTTGTTTTAAAAAGTTATTAACACTTTCTTGCCAACTTTCGGTTTCGTAAAACGGTTTATTATTTTCTAAATTTTTAGATTCTAATAAATTATCGCCACTACTCTTTTCCAGTTCGCTTAACCTTTGACACTTACGAGTAAATTCGGATTGCAAGTTTAAATACGCCTGCTCTAAACTTTTCACATCCTTAAATTTGCTTTGAGAGCCATTTAAAATTTGTTCGCCAGCTTCACTTATCAATTGCTCCTCCGAACCTAAGCCTACTAAAATTTCATCTGGTTGTTCTCTGTTTTCCATAATTATTCCTCCTTATTATTTGTGTTACTTAAACTTAAAAATTGTTTATGTAATCTTATGTGATTTAAAATTTTTTCTTCTAAATTTTTATTTTTGTTACTAGCTTTTTCATAATCGTCGCCAAGCATAAAACAAGTGTGTTCGTTAATGTGCAACTGGTGATCATCAATTTCTTTTGGATTGTTAATATTGTTATCGGAAAGCAACTGCAAATTTTCTTTATTTGCTCGCTTTAATTGCAAAGCTTTAATATCCTGACTATTTTCCCAAATACCAAATCCAAGTTGTTCTAAAAGCTTATATCTTGTGCTATTAGAAATTCCACCCTTTTCATCGTTTAGTAATCCTGAGTTATAAATATCAAAAATCATACTACGTTTTTGAGCTAAGCTTTCGTTTAATTCATTTTCGGTTTCAAACACAACATCGTCCGAATTAATATCTGATTGATTCCAATAAAACATTTCTACTTTGCCATTTTCAGAAATTATTTTTGATGTTTTTTTGTAGTTAATAAATTGTTTATATAACCTTAAAATTTGTTTACTAATTTCTTTTACAGCTTCTCTTATTTGCTCGGCACTGCTTATTAATCTTGCCTCGTCTTGTTCAATTAAAAGTTGTAATGCTGTTCCACTTAGGTTAGCCGAAATATTAGAAGACCTAAGTAAATCGCTAACTCCGCTAACAGTTAAAAATTCGTTTTGTAATCTATCTTCTTCATATCCAAAATCGGCTGGAACTTGTGAAGAAGAAAGCAGCCTTGGCAAATTGCTACCTTGCCTATAAATTAAAACTTTTCCCGGTGCCATACCTTCTTCTTCTAAGTTATCAGTATCAACCGAGCCATCTTCAACAGCAAGCACTCCCATTGAAAGCCTATTTAAAAATTCGTGTTTTCGATTTTTAATTGCATTAAAACTGCGTTGAATTGGAATGCATCTTTCAATTACGCTAGTACCCCAAAAACAACCGGGATTAACTATGGAGCACTGCCTTATAAACGGAAAACCGCGTTCAAGATTTGTTGCATTAAGATATGGCAATTCTCCAATATGTACTAGTTTATTGCCAGCAACTATAATTAATCTGCCAAAAGGATACTTAACAGTTGGGCATTCGTATTTTTCTATTACTAGTGCACTATTGTGTTTAATTTTTTTGCTTGCCTTGCTAGAATGTCCAATATAACCAAGGCCGCCCATATTGTTAACCATATCAAGCGAATAAACATCAATATCTTCACCTTTAACATCTACTCCCCAAATATTTTTTATTTCATCAACATCGTAGGCCTTAACGTGCATAATGCTTTTAACATCTTCCACGCCATTATAACTTGCACTATCAGGATATATTTCAAACGGACTTACTACATCAATTTGAATTTCGCCTTCTTTAATGTTTTGATTATTTTCGTTAACACCAACAACATTTCCAACCATTGGATTCCAAAGAACTTTATAAAACGAAGTTCCGCAAATTTCACTCCAAGAAGTTGCTTTTGAAATTAACATACTTAAATTTAATTTATAGCTTGTTGCCTTTAAAATGTTTTTACTAACCTTTGCACAATTAACATCGTTAGTAGAGTCCGAAAAAGGAACAACTGTCATAGTTGGTCTTACTTTGGTAAGTTTGCTTAACCTTAATTCGATGATTGGTGCTATGTGATTAAACACTTCTCGCTCCTGCCAAAAAAACTGTTTTTCAAAATCTACCACATCGTTATTTCCGTTAATAGCACAATATTGATTACCCATAAAAAAGTTAATGTTTAATTGCCATTTGCTTTCAAATTGCTTTCGTTCTTGTTGGCGATTTTTAAAATCTGAAATAACTTCTTTTACAATGTCTTCTTCAAAACTATTATCTTTTTTCATTAGAATCTCCTTTTTTATAAATGTTTTTAATACCCTTTGGAACTATTACTTTTGAAAATAAGTTATGCATTTCGTTTATGCATTTTTCACAAACAAACAAGTTGTTGTTAAACAATGCTTTTTCGTTTTTTAACACATAACTTGCAGGATTTTTGCATCCCATTATTTCGCATATTATTTTTTTATTATTCTTTGTTATCTCCATTTTCGTTCTCCTTAAGTAACTTTAATAATCTATTTTTTTCTTGTTCTAATTCTTCATCGGTCATTGTTTCAAAATCTGATTTATTTACACTTCCAATAAGCAAATTAATTGCAGATAAATCTGGTGGATAATATTTTTTAGAAATCTTTTTTTTAATTAATTTTAGTTCATCATTACACATACCATATTCGCAAACACTTTCTTCAACCGAATACCCCATTGCCTTTTTCACTAATGCATCGTTTAATTTATCCTTTAAGTTTTTCATAGTGCAGTATAACTATTTTTTATTTTTCTAAGTAATCGCTCTTTATCTTTTTGCACTAGTGTTTTATTTAAAATAAGTTTAGGAGTATCTGGTTTATTCATAATATAATATCTAAGTTCATCTAGGCAGTGGTCGTCTCGCTTATATGGTGTGTCGCCGTCCTTCCAAAAATAACTTTTAATTTCTCTAATTAAATTCACGCAGTTTTTAAAAATAAAAAGTTTACTAACACCTTCGGCATTTTTAAAATAACTTTTTACTCTTTGAATACCAACAAACAAGTTTTTGTTAACATTTGTGTTAACAGTTATTCCGTGTTCTAAAAATAATTCGGCAACACTTTTAGTAGATGCCAAAGTTTTTTGATTTGCAGCACTATCAATTAAGGAATAGTAGTTACCATTTGATAATGTTTTCCAATTTAGCATTTTTGAAATTTCTTTTATTTTTTTTGTGTGATAATTAATATCCTTTTTAGCTTCGTAATGTTCGGCAACAACATAAACATTTCCATCGTAATCGCACGCATACCAGTGACAACTAAGCGGATTGTTAAGTCCGGGGTCGATGCTAATTATATCTTGCCAATCGAGTGGAATATCAAAAGGTTCGATTACATTAACATTTTCATCAAACTCACAATAAACCATTCCACCATTAGAACCAAACTTCCCATATTTTCTAGAATTTAGTTCATCCGAACTCATAGAATTTGATAGTGCTTTTATTTCGTTTTTATTTAAAAATGGATTATCTTCCCACGACATAAAAGTGCACCAAACATTATCGTCGTTATATTTATTTAAGTATATTTCATCATAAACCCAAGTTAGGCCTTTTAGCGGAGTCATTGTTCCAAACACTTCACCATTTCTATCTAGCACACGCATTTTGCACTCAAGATAAATATCGTAGGGTGGTTCTTCATCAAACCAAACAAAATCCAAACTTGTGCCCTGAAATTTTTCACGCCCTTGGTCGCAACTTTTAAATCCAATTTTACTAGTGCCACCAAAAATGTTTTTAACAACAATAAAATCTATAATACCCATAGAAGCCGAGTTTTTTGAACCACTAAGCATAACAACATCTAAAATCCAATCAGGATTTAGATAATATAATATTTTGTTTTGTGCAACATCGCGCTGAACCTGAGTGCTTAAACTAACAACCCAACAACAAATATTGTTTTTATTTTCTTTGTAAGGATGAATTCCTCGCGCAAGCCAAACTGTTTCCACTGCCCCACATTCGGTTTTACCACTACGATTACCACCAAACACCCATCTATTTCGCTTTTTACATTTGTGAAACTCGATTTGTTTTTGATGGATTTTTTTGCCAGTGTTATAAGAAAGCAACTTGTTATTGTTTTTTCGGCGGTTTATTTCTTTGCAAATTATATTAAGTTGTTTAGTAAGTTCCATTTTTAGTAAACTTTCTTTTGTTTTTTCCATATTGTTCTAAAATCCGATTTTTATATTTTTTTTAAAATTTTAATTTTTGGTATAAACTATTAATATGATAAAAAAAATATTAGTAGCTTTTTTTAGTTTAATATTAATTAGTGCCAGCCTTTTTAATTTGCCAACCGTTTATGCCAAAAGCCCAGATTATGCGCAAATAAAAAACTCTAGCACCTATATTTATAAAAGTGCCGAGTTAAATGAAAGCATTTCAAACAAGCTTTGCTTAGTTGAAAACTCTTATTTTGTTAAAATATTAAACAATTTTAACGATGTATTTTATAAGGTTGAATATAATGGAATAACGGGTTATGTTAAAAAAGAAAATATTAACTTAATTAACGAAACACCAATTAACCCATATCCTAATAATATTTATTTTAATATAAACAACACTTCGTGCTATTTTAGAAGTTCACCAAAAATTAAGGATACAATTAATAACACAATTTGCACTATTAGTGCTGGCACTAAAGGTTTACGCTATATTGGCAAGATAATTGGCGAAGAAGCCATTGATTTTAACGGCACAATTTGGTATTTAACCGAATTTAACGGGGTTTTGGGATATGTTTATTCAGCATACACAAACTCGCTTAACACCATTTTTGAAAACACCGAACAAATATCGCTATTTACTGGTTTTGATTATTCAAAAGTTAATCCGTTAACCAACACAACTTGCATTTTTGTTATTTTAATTACGCTTATTCCATTTTTATTTATTTTGTTTTTGATTTATTTACCTAGAAAAAAATTATCTAAAGCCAACATTAAACACAACACAAAACCCGAAAGTGTTGATTACTACGAAGAAAACTTATAATTATTAAAACTTTCTTTATATGGGTTATTTATTTCAAACATAACATTTTTTAATAATCTATAGTTTATTGCATTAACATCTGAATTAGATTTATTAAAATAATAAGCTGCATATTTGTTATAGGTGTTAATAAGCCAATGTTCGCTACTTAAATACTTTTTTAGTTTTTTGTGGTTATAACCTAGCAAACTTAATTGCTTACCCAAGCTTTTTAGTGCTAACTCTTTTCTTCTAAAAAAAGTTCGTTGCGATATTTTAAATATGTTCATAATTTCAAATTTATCAATGTTATCAACATAATATAAAACTAGCAATTTTTTATCGTTTGGTTTAAGGTTATTAATGGCTTTTTCTAATACCACTTTAATGTTTATTAATTTTACTTTGCGTTCTGTTAACTCTATTACAGAATTTGCAATTTCGTAGGTGCTAGATTGAAAGTTTGAATTGCAATATATAGAGTTAATTGTTTTCTTTTTTATTAAATTATCTATAGCTTCTGCTATTGCTGGTAAAAATCGATATATCGAAATTAATGTTTTTCCCCATATTTCATTATTGATACTATTTTCCATTTGTTGCCCTCCCAAGCAAATTACGACTTTAGTTTATGAGTACAATTTTTGATAGTCAACGCATTGTGTCAGAATTTTGTAAAAAATGTAATATTTTGTAAAAAAATGTCAAATTATAAAATTTCTTGTTGAATTATCAAACATTTGTTCTATTATATAGCCTTTAATATGACAACAGCGTGTCAGGAATTAAATATTTTTAGAAAAATTTTCCAATAAAAAAATAAGAGTTAAACTTAACCCCAAAGTTTGCTTTTTTTTATTAAATTTAATATACTTTTAGTATATATATTAAAAGGTACAAGCAAATGAAAAAATTATTAGGCGTTTTAGCTATTTGTTTTTTAGCTTTGGGTTTTAGTTCCCCAATAAAAAATGTTTCCGCAAACTCAAGCAATGTTAATATTTCTCAATTAGAAATTAATAATCAAAAAAATTTTGCCAACTTAAATGGCATTTCTTCTTTTGCTAATTTTAACGATTATAATTATTATATTTTAGAAAATAATTTATATAGTTATAACTACTTAAACCACGATGTAAAAAAATTAAACTATCATAATGTTACAAACCTAAAACAAACCGATTCTTTAGTTTTATTTTTAACTAATGGTAAGTTAGTAATATTAAACAATGATGGAACTAAATTTAACCTTGACTCACCTGATATTTTTGCCACAACATTTAATGTGAATAATCAAAACGATATTACTACTATTTCTTATATTAGCAACGCAACTTTAGGAATTATTAAATTTAATGCTACTGGCGAAGTTATTAATAGTTTTTCAAATGAAATTGATATAGCAAATGTTTCTGCAATGGCAGTAACTAGCAAATACACTTATTTAATTTATAATCACGAAACCAAACAAAATTTTGTTAAAATTAATAACGATGTTGATTTTGATAAAACCGAATATCCTTTTGTTTATTTAGATTGTACCAATTTGGAAGTTATTGAAGAAACTAATACCTTGTTATTAACTCACAATCGCACATCGGCATTGGCAGTTTTAATCGATGCCAATAACGAATTAGTAGAAAAAAATGATATTTTAGCTAAAGCAAGCACAACTCCTAGTTTTGCACTTGGAGATGTTAGCGATTTTACTGATGTTAAAATTATTAATAACGAAATATTCTTATTAGATAGCCGAAACAATGCAAACATTCAAAACTTTTCTTTAGTTAACTTTGAACTAGTTCCTAACAAAATAGTTTTATCTTCGGTTTCTTACGAACTTGGCAGATTTAACAATGTTTCAAATATTCAAATTGCAAATTTAAACACAATGTATGTTAGCGACACTTTTAATAAGCGTATTCAAACAATAGTTAATAATAATTCCACCGCTCTAACCGAAATAAACAATCAACAATTTGATTTAGTTAAAAAAATAGTTACAAGCGATAACATTAACTTTTATTTATTAGAAGCTAATAAGGTTACAATGTTTAACGAAGAAAGCAATTTTACTATTAGTGCACCTAATGCTAAAGACATTTGCGTTTCGGAAAATAACGAACTTTATGCAATTACAACAAATGGATTATATAAATTAAATAACACAAATAAATTTAACTTGGTTTTAGATGGCAATTTTGAAAATCCTAAAATTAAAGTAACAAACAACAATGTTTTAATTGCAAGCGATAAAGATATCAAAGTTTATTCGCTAAACGCAAAAAGCGTTATTTATTCCACAACTTTAAATTATTCAGTTAAGGATATTCAAGCAGATTACTATAATAATATTTATGCCCTAACCGATAATGGAATTGTTAGAATTTCTTATAATAACGAAACTAACTCTTATAGTTCCGTAATAACAACTTCTAACTTTAATTACGATTTTACTAACATTAGTTGTTTTGGCGTGAATAAAGTTAACGGAGACATTATTTGCTTTAATAATAATATTCAAGCACTAATTAAAATTGAAAGCGATTATGTAAGCACACTTAAAAATTTTACTAATCCCGTTGACCCACATAATTACAACAAGTTAACAACATTGCTTCCTTACGGAAAAGCTAATAAAGTTTGTTATGTTTTTGATTATCCGCATAACACTAACTTTAATTATAAGTTAACCACAAATTCTTATGTTTATATTTTAGATAGCGAAGCATACGATAACTATTATTTTGTTATGTATAACGATAACAATAAAATTAATTTTGGTTATGTTAAAAAAGATAATTTAAACTATACAACCTATGCTAACACTACCGATATTAAAGTTGAACCAATTTACAAAAATGTTAAAGTTTATAAGTTCCCTACAATTTTAAAAGATAACAGTAACCTAGGTTTTGTTATTGCTTCTGTTAATCAAAATCAAACCTTAACTTGCATTAATAAAGAAATTATAAGCTTAGATAATTCTAAATATTATGCTATAAAACTAGAAGATGGAACAATTGGATATGTTAATTCAAGCGATATTCGCGATGTTAACACCACCGATATAAAACCACTACCTAATCCAAATGCAAAACTAATTAACGGAGTTGACACTGTTAATATATATAGTGAAGAAAATGTTTTATCAAAAGTTATTTTAGAGTTAAAACCAAATGCTCAATTTTATGTTCAAAATTACGATGCAAAAAAAGAATTAAACTATATTACTTATGTTGACGAAAACAAAGTTGCACACTATGGTTATATTGAAACAAAATATATTGTTATGGAAACAAATAACCCTAACTTAACTGCTGCATATGTTTTGCTTGGGATTGGCATAGTTTTAGCAATTAGCGGAATAAGTGTTTATATTGCATACAAAAAAGGCAAACTATAAAAGTTTGCTTTTTTTTTAATTCTTAATAAAAAAACGCAAATTGCTTTTGCGCCTTTTAATTCATATAATACTATGCATTTATTGTTATAATATAGATATTAAGCCATTTTTTATATATTTGCATAATAGTTAAAATCTGATAATCCATCAACGTTCAAATCGTTTTGATTATCGGATTTAATAATTTTGTTTAATGAAATTTCGTAGGCAACTTTTTCTTCAACAGTGTTTTCATCAATTCGTTTTTGATAAACACGGCTTTGAATTCTGCCAACCATTTCTAACTTATCTCCAACATTTAATGTGCTAACATATTTAGCATTGCGTCCCCACGCAATACACGGTAAATAATCCGATTTATTAAAGCTTCGATTAACAGCAATTAACACATCAGCAATTTCGCGCTTGAATGGTGTTGTTCTATAGATTGGTTCTTTGCACACATAACCAGTTATTTCTATTTGGTTAGGGTTAATGTTTTCGTCGTATTCTTTAAGTTCCCTAATAAACACGGTTAACATTAATTTACTTTTACCATCTATTAATTTATTATAACTTCTAAATTGTCCAACACCTGCTAGGTTTGAACCCATTATAATATTTTCTGCTTGCATTAATCGTTCACTAATTGTTACAGGAATCACATCAGAAATATCACTAAGTCGTTTTACTTCTAAATTAAATTCATAAAATCCTTCACCAAAAACTTCGTAACTAAATTTTGGTTCGCTTACCACCTTACCTGCTATATACACCTTGTTGTTGTTCATTTGTTCAAAATTCATTTTTATCCTCCAAAATATTTTAACCTTGCTTATGTTGAATGCCTAGGTTATCTACGTAATAGTTATCTTTAATTATTAAATCTCCAACGCTTGTAACTTCGTAACCCATTTTTATTAATCTATCTAGCACTATTGGTAAAGCATCTAAAATGTGATCAGAATTGTTATGACACAATATTATTGACCCATTTTTAACTTTATTAACCACCCTATTGGTTATTTCCATAGCACTTAAACCTTTCCAATCTAATGTGTCAACATCCCACTGAATTGTTGTTAAGCCCAAACTTTCTGCAGTTGATATAACTGTGTTATTATAACTGCCATATGGTGCTCTAAACAATTTAACTTCGTTACCTGTTATGTTTTTAATTAAGTTAACCGAAGTTTCAAGTTCCATTTTCATATCGTTTTGGCTAAGTTTAACAAAATCTGGGTGTGTGTTACTGTGAGTTCCAATTTCAACTCCCTGATCGGCAATGGCTTTAACCATATCAGGATAGTCTTCTACCCAAAAACCAACTAAGAAAAATGTTGCATTACAATTAAATTCTTTTAATGTTTCTAAAATGCCCAAGGTTTTATCAGCACCCCAAGCAGAATCAAAACTAATTGCAACTTGTTTTTTTTCGGTTTCAACAGAATAAATTGGTACTTTTCGTGGTGCATAACCAAAAAATACCGATGCAAATGGCCCATTACCAAAATTTATTGCAAGCAAAGTAATAATAACCATAACAGCAACAACATATTTTATGGTTTTAGCTTTAACAACTAAAAATCGCATATTACACTCCTTAATAATAAAATAATTTAAAATTTTAATATAACCTTTTAAATAGCGAAGTTTGTAAAATTATGTCTAATAATGGGCTATTATAAAATTTTATGATAAATATTTTTCAATCTAAAAAATGTATATGTATTTTTTGTTAGCATTAGAACATTTTGTAGATAAATTTAATTTTTTTAAAATTTTTTTAAAAATTTATTTAAGTTTTGATTTAATAAGTTTTATATAAAATTTATTATTATTAATAGTTAATAAAAATAAAAAAACACCTATAAATAATAGGTGTTTTATTTTAAAACTCATTAATTGTGTAAGTTGTAACTTTAGTTGTTACACCACCGGTTCTGTTTCCTAAAACGCTTCTACCCATTCCAAGTTTATTTTCTAGTGATAATTTTTTATTTTCCACAAATTTTAGTCCATCTGCAGAAAGAGCAACAAATTTAATGTTTTTATCAAGAATATATGCGCCAACGGTTTTAATATCTAATTTCTTACCATTAATAACCTTAACGCCCTTTCTAGCTCTTGCAGAAACAGGTATTTCGTTTTGTTTAATAACCTTTCCATAACCATTAGAAGTAAATATTGCATAAGCAATGGCAGTTGCTAGTGTTGCATTAACAATATAATCCCCATTTGCTAGGTTCATACCTTTTACACCCATACTAACTCTGCCAACAGGTGCAACATCGTCTTTAATAATATTAATTGCCATTCCATCGTGACTAAACATAACAAGAGTTTTATCTTTTTTATCAATAGCAACATAAACAACTTCGTCATCAGCCTTAAGTTTTATTGCTGCAATGCTTTGTTTAGAACTAATGTATTCTTCTAATTTAGTTATTTTAATTAGGCCTGATTTTGTAACAAAAATTAACTCTTTATCTTTATCAAGTTCAGTAAATTCAAACATTCCAACAATTTGTTCGTTAACTTCCACCGATTTAACAAAATTTGTTAATGGTTTACCCTTATCTTTAGCTTTTGAATTTGGCAGTTGTGAAATTTTTATTCTGTGGCAATTACCAAGGTTTGTAAACACATAAATATTTTTATTAGTGTTGCTTATTAACGATAGTTTTGGAATTTCGTATAATGTTGGATTTGCTCCCAATTCCTTAATAGAAAGTTCGTAACTTTTTTTGTTAACATATTTTAGCGTGTTTGCTTCAGAACAAATAACGCAAACATCTTCGGCAACAACTCCGGTTTCGGCTGTCATTGTTAAACTTTCGTCTAATTGTTCTTCTTCAATAATTTCTGTTCTACGCGGAATAGAATATTTATCTTTAATTTCATTAAGTTCTTTCTTAATTAAATTTAATTGTTTTTGATCACTTTCTAAAATAGATTTTAGTTCGGCTATTAATTTCTTAAGTTGTTCTAATTCGTTAACCAACTTATTAACTTCTAAGTTAGTTAATCGTGCCAAACGCATATCTAAAATTGCTTGAGCTTGAACATCGCTTAAATAAAACTTTTCCATTAATCTAGTTTTAGCATCGGCTGTGCTTTTAGAAGATTTTATTATTTTAATAACATCATCTATGTTCTTAATTGCTATTAACAATCCTTCTAAAATATGCTCTCGCTTTAATGCTGCATCCAAATCGTATTTTGTGCGATTATAAATTACTGATTTTTGATATTTTACATAGTATTTAACAATTTCTAAAAGCCCTAATTGCTTTGGCTTACCTTCTGCAATAGCAACAATGTTTGCATTAAAGTTAACTTGTAAATCGGTTTTGTTATATAAATAATTGATTATAGCATTAACATTTGCATCTCGTTTAAGTTTTATAACTGCTCTTGTTCCGTGCCTATCAGATTCGTCAACAATATCGGTTATTGCCGATAAGCAAGAACTTGAATCCGATTCTTTTAACTTTTCAATTCGTTGAAGTAGACTTGCTTTGTTAACTTGATATGGAAATTCGGTTATAACAATGCAACTTCTTCCGTTTTCTAACGATTCTACACTAAGTTTTGCCCTAATAACAATTTTACCACGACCTGTTTCGTAAACTTGCTTAAAATCGGAAGAACTAAGCATATAACCGCCAGTTGAAAAGTCTGGACCCGGCATTAGCTTTAAAGCTTCGTCTAGTGTTAATTTATTATTATCAATATAGGCACAAACAACATCAATGGTTTCGCCTAGGTTATGTGTTGGAATATTGGTTGCAAGACCAACAGCTATGCCTTGAGCACCGTTTACTAGCAAGTTTGGAAACCTACCTGGCAACATATCAGGCTCTTTTCTAGTATCGTCAAAGTTAAAACTCCAACTAACAGTGTTTTTCTCAATATCCTTTAATAGTTCCAAACTAATTGGGCTTAATCTTGCTTCGGTGTAACGCATTGCAGCAGCACCATCGCCATCAACCGAGCCAAAGTTACCGTGACCATCAACTAGACACATACCCATATTAAAATCTTGTGCTAGTCTTACCATTGTTTGATATATTGAACTATCGCCGTGTGGATGGTATCTACCCATACAAGTTCCAACAATTGTTGCACTTTTTCTATATGGTTTATCTGGTGTAACTCCAACTTCAAGCATTGAATATAGCACACGGCGTTGAACTGGTTTTAAACCATCCTCAACTCTTGGTAATGCTCTATCCAAAATAACATATTCCGAATAAGGCATCATACTTTCGTGAATAACTTGTTCAACGCTTTTAGATATTACTCCGCTACCATCGCCACCACTAAGCAAACTGGTGTAGGCAGGATCTATTTTTTTGTTTTCAACTTCCGATAATGTTTTTGCATCATCGGAAATTTGAAATTCGTTTTCTTCTTCGATTATTTCAGTGTTTCTATTATTAACACTTTCTTCTAAATCGTTAATATCATCAAAATTATTAGTGTTATTATCCATTTACTTCCACCTTCTCCACTTTATCAAAGGTTGTATCTGCTTTGTTAAAGTTAGCATTTTCACTAATATAAGCTTTTCTAGCTTCAATATTATCGCCCATCATTGTTGCTATCATACGCTCAGCTTCGGCTGCATCTTCTAATGTTACCTTAACCATAACTCGTTTTTCTGGAGCCATAGTTGTTTCCCATAATTGGTCAGCCGACATTTCGCCCAACCCTTTATATCGTTGAATTTGGTATCCTGCTCCACAGCGTTTAATAGCACTTTTTAATTTGCAATCGTCATAAACATATTCTTCAAAATTCTTTTTATAAACTTTATATAATGGTGCAATACCAACATAAACGTGACCATCGGTTATTAATTCACGCATATATCTATAAAAGAATGTTAATAAAATTGCTCTAATATGCGCACCATCTTGGTCGGCATCGGCTAAAATTACAACTTTATTATATTTTAAATTTTGAATTTTAAAATCGTTTCCAATTCCAGCACCCAAAGCACTAATAATTGTTCTGATTTCTTCGTTTTCTAAAACTTGAGTTAAGCGTTTTTTCTCAACATTTAAAGGTTTTCCTTTAAGTGGCAAAATTGCTTGATATGCTCTATCTCTTGCTTGTTTTGCACTTCCGCCCGCAGAATCGCCCTCAACAATAAACAACTCGTTAAGCATTGCATTTCTGCCTGTGCAACTACTTAATTTTCCAACAAGCGAATAGGTGTCGGCACTGCTTTTTTGCCTTGCAACCTCTTTTGCGTGCTTAGAAGCAAGCCTTGCTTTAGCTGCCCCCTTAGCCTTGTTTATAATTTCGGCTAGAACATTTTTATTTGCTTTTTGTTCTGCAAATTTAATAAGTCCGTCGTAAACAATGCTTTCAACTTCTGGCCTAACTTCCGGATTTCCTAGTTTTGTTTTAGTTTGTCCTTCAAATTGAACATTTTTAAGTTTTATAGAAAGAACACAAGTTATGCCTTCTCTATAATCTTCGCCCATCAAGTTTTCTTCTTTATCTTTAAGAAGGCTTAAGTTTCTTGCAATATCGTTAAAAGCACGAGTTAATGCACTTTTTAAACCTGTTTCGTGAGTTCCACCTTCGGTTGTTGGAATATTGTTAACAAAACTAAAAGTGTTTTCTGTGTAAGAATCAATGTGTTGAATGGCTAAATTCAAACTTACTAAATCACTTTTGCCTTCTATATAAATTGGTTCTTTATATAAGGTGGTGCTACCATCTGTTAAATACTTAATAAAATCTTTTAAACCATTTTTATAGTGATATGTGCTAGTTCTATAACCCTTTGAAACCTCATCTTTTTGATTTTCATCAATCAAAACAATTTCGATTCCACCATTTAAAAATGCAATTTCTTTTAACTTTTTACTAATAACATCAAAATCAAATTTTTCTTCGCCAAAAATGCGTTCGTCTGGTTTAAATGTAACTTCGGTTCCACTAAGTTTTGTTTTACCCATAAGTTTTAGTGGTGCAAGTGGAACACCCCCTGCAACTTTTTTACCCTTTGCAATGGAAGCAAATTCCATAAAGTATTTTGAACCATCTTTATAAACATTAACTTTTAACCATTCCGATAATGCATTAGTAACCGATGCACCAACACCGTGCAAACCACCCGAATAAGCATAGTTTGAATTGTTAAATTTTCCACCAGCGTGAAGTTGAGTGAAAACAACTTGAACACCACTAACCTTTAATTTTGGGTGCTTGTCAACCGGAATTCCTCTGCCATTATCTAAAACAGTTATGGAATTATCTTTGTGAATAGTTACAACCAATTTATTACCAAATCCGTTAGATAATTCATCAATTCCATTATCAACAATTTCCCAAAGCAAATGGTGCATACCTTTGCTACCTGTTGTTCCAATATACATACCGGGACGCAACCTAACTGCATCTAATCCATCTAAAACAACAATATCTTTACTATTATAACTATTAGCCATTATGCCTCCAAACCACAAATTATTATTATTTAAAATAGTTAGTTACTTTAATGTTTATTTTGAAACATTATTTAAAGCATTATTTATTTTTTTTAAATACAATTTTCTTTTTATAAACTCATATAGGAACAAAAATCCTAAAAGTAAAATTGAACCACCAATTAATATAAACCACCAATTTAAAATTGTTCCTTCAATTAAAGCTGAACCTATACACATTGCATGATCCCATTTAAATATATCCATAATAAAAAGCCCATATATTGTAAACACACAAATTCCTATTGGAAACCACTTCCAATTCTCTAAGCTTGGTTCAAACCACTTTAATTGACACATAACAATTGTTAATAGTAGTAGCATTGAATGATGCAACATTCCCGAAATGGTTGGTAGATACATAAATGATATATCTTGACCTAAAAAGTCAGGATAAAACATTGTTATAAGTCCGCCTAAAACACCAATATACCACAAAAAGTGATAAGCTTTTAAGTTTGGTTTACCGAATAAAACAAATAAAGCTAACGATAAACTTGTTGTACCACAATATGTGTTAGGCAAAATTGTCCAAAAATCGCTATTTTTAACTGCGATAGAAATTCTATTTGTAATAATACAGATTAATAATATTCCAGCAATAACCTTTATAGCTATAGCTTTTTGCTTATCGGTTTTAACAAAAAAATGAATTAACAATAGCGTAGCAACTACCACTATTGCATAAATTGCTAAATAAGTTAAATGTTCCCATCCATATAACTTTGGTGGCATATTATTCACCTCAAATTATTTATTTTCTTACATATTATACCACAAATTCAAATTTTATAAAAATGCTTTTTATATGCTTTTTTTCATATTTTTAATGTTGCTTTTATTAAATTTTAAAATATTTATTAATATGCAATATTATGCATAAGTATAAGACACTTTTTTTTAGTTATTAAATTATTTTTATTAATTAGATTATTTTAATACTATATCTCATACAATAATATTAAATAAGCATTTTTTTAAATAGAGGTTTAAATATGAGCAATAATAGTAGCAAAAAAATTGTTTTATGTGGCGGCGGAACTGCTGGGCACGTTATGCCAAACATTGCCCTACTTCCCGAACTTAATAAGCATTTTAGCGAAATTAACTATATAGGAAGTAGCAATGGCATAGAAAAAGATATTATTAAAAAATACCCAATAAAATATCACGAAATCACCACCGTAAAATTGGTAAGATCGCTAACACCTAAAAATTTGTTAATTCCGTTTAAGTTAATTAAAGGTATTAAAGAAAGTAAAAAACTTTTAAAAGAAATAAATCCTAGCATAGTTTTTTCTAAAGGTGGTTTTGTTTCTGTTCCGGTAACAATAGCGGCAAAAAAATTAAATATTCCAGTTGTTGCTCACGAAAGCGACTTAAGCTTAGGGCTTGCAAACAAAATTATTTTAAAGCAATGCAAAGTTATGTGCTGCAGTTTTAAAGAAACCGCTTTAGCTTTAAATAACAAAGGCATTTGCACACTTAGCCCTGTTAGGCAAGAATTATTTTCTGGAAATAGTGACTTAGCTAAAAAAGAATGTGGATTTTATAATAACCTACCAACCTTACTTGTTATTGGCGGAAGTTTGGGAGCTAAAAAAATTAATGAAACAATGTTTGAATGTGCTAAAGAGCTTACCAAAAACTTTAACATTATTCACATTGTTGGTGCCAAAAACTTTAATAAAAACATAAAACAAAAAAACTATCATCAAATAGAATTTACAGTTGATATTCAAAACTACTTTTCTCTTTGCGATATAGTTGTTAGTCGTGCAGGTTCAAACGCAATATTCGAGTTTTTAGCATTAAAAAAACCAATGCTACTAATCCCCCTTCCCAAAGGAAACTCCCGTGGAGACCAAATAGAAAATGCCAATAATTTTTTAAATAATGGTTTTGCACATATTTTATATCAAGAAAACTTAACTAAAGAAAGTTTGATAAATGCAATTAACAAGCTTTATTCTAGCAAACAAGAAATAATTAAAAATCAACAAAAATATTCTGGAAATGGCGTTAAAAACATTGTTGAGCAAATTTTAAAATATAGTAAGTAGTAAAAAATTAGAAAAAAGTGGGTTTATGCTCGCTTTTTTTATTTTTTTTAAATATTATAACTTATTTTGCTAACCTAAACTATTTTAATTTAATACTGCTATAATTTTAAAAAATTATAGAGGTGTATTATGAAAATAAAAAAATATTTACTAAACATTATATCAATAATTTTGTTACTTCTTATTATGGTGGCACTAATAATTGTGTTAACAAAAGTTAATTCCGAAACTAGTTTAAATGCAGGTGCTAACAACGATAAAGAAAATAAACCAACATTTGAATATGTTAGTGCTAAAAAAAGTAACCTATCAAACATTAATTTTGAAAATAATTTTGGTGGTAGCGGTAGCGAAACAATACTACAAGTGTTTAGTTTAAATAATCACATTGTTATTGGAAAAACAAATTCGAATAATTATTATTTTGAAAACAAAACCGGTTCGCTATTTGTTGCAACCATTGATTTTAATGGAAACTTTAAAAAACTTGTTGTGGCCAACGAAAACTATAACTTTACATTTGTTAATGCAATTATGTTTAATAATAACATATACATTTTAATTAACAATAATGGCTACAAAGTTTATATTTATAACCTTATAAAAAACACACTAGATAAAGTTAGCGAAGGCAATCAAACTGGCATAATGTTAACTTCAACTTCTAGCCCAATTTTAATTTGTAACGACGACGTTTTTAGTTATGCAATTAATTTAGCTACTAATAAAACAACTAAAATTGATACAACAATTTCTGAAATTGTTAGCATTAGCCCTTTTAGCGAAGATTTGTTGGTTATATTTAACAGCAATTTTAGTTTTAAAATAGCACACTTAACCCAAGACAGTTTTAGCATTATTAAAAATTTTGAAAATTGTAATGTTATTAATTTTAATATTAACAAAAATAATTATATATTTTTAATTAAAACAAAAACTCAAACAGAATTTTTAATTTTGGATAAATCGTTTAATGTTTGTGGCGATGTTGTAACGCATAAAAATTTAGCAAGCAATATTTACAATTTTGGAACTTACAACACAATGATTTTTTTAGAAAACAATCAGCTAACTTCCCTAGAATTTTGTTTGCACGGCGATGAATTAGCAATTAACTCGATATGCGACAATGTTATTAGCTTTAGTTCGCTACTAGTTAACAACGAAATAATTGTTTTTGCTAACCTAGAAAACCAAATAAATATTTATAAAGTTTCAAGCCATAACAGCATAGAACTAATAGATTCGGTTTTAAATGTTGGCGGATTAAATATTTCTAACATATCACTTATTAATAATAACCTAACAGTTATGGGAACTATTAACCAAATTAACTCTATAATAACTAACTGCTATGGCTCGCAAGATATGTTTATATTTGAATTTGCATTATAAAATGCAAATTTGAATTATCGAACATATGTTTGATTTTTAAATATTAATATGTTATAATGCTATTACTAAAAAACTTTATCGAGGATAAATATGCATATTGATATTATGTTTGGCATTCTGCTAACCTTAATTAGACATAAGCAAACCACAGCAAAATATTTAGCAAGCAAGTTTGAAATTAGCGAACGAACAGTTTATAGATATCTAACTGTGCTTGATAGCAATAACATTCCAATAACCACAAAACGCGGGAAAAACGGCGGAATAATTTTAAATAATTCCATCCCCCTAAACACTGTTTTTTTTAGTGCAAGCGAAAAAGTTGCACTACTAAATCTTACTCATCAAATCGAAAACAATGCAATTAAAGTTAGTGTTCAAACAAAACTTTTAACTTTACAATAAAAAAATAATTATGCAATTTTATGCATAATTATTTTTTTAAACCAGAACCAATATTTGTTTTATCTAAAACAGAACTATTAAAGGTTTTTATTAATTTTTGTTCGTTATCGTGCGCAATATAGGCAAATTTTATTAGTTTATTAATTAATTGCTTATAGGTTATATCAATAGGATTAAACAAATAGAATGCAAGCGAACCAGGAATTGTGTTTAATTCGTTAACGTAAACTTTGTTTGTTTTGTTATCAACAATAAAATCGAACCTAACAACACCTTTTAGCGATAGCGAATTAAAAATTTTTAAAGCAGTTTGCTTAACCTCTTCTACTATTTCAGCCGACATATCGGCAGGTATTATTCTTTTTAAGTTTGCCATACCTGCACTGCTGTTACCCATATATTTATTATCAAAAGTTAAAATATCATTTTGCTTTACTGGCTGTTCTGTTTCCGAAATTGTTACATCGTTATTAAAGCCGAGTAATGCAACATTAATTTCGGTTATATCTGATAAATAGCTTTCGATTAAAACTTTATTGCAATAATTAAAAGCAACCACCAACCCCGCTTCTAGTTCCGATTCGTTATTTGCAATTTTTATGCCAATAGAAGAACCTAAGGTTGCAGGTTTTAAAATTACTGGATAGTTTAACTGTTTTAAAACTTGCTTTTTTACTTTTTCTGGATTGGTTAAATAATCATAATCAAAAACAGTTAAACCCGAAACCGTGTTTATTTTTAAACCTTTTAAATAATCTTTAAAAACGCATTTATCCATACAAATGGCACTTTGCATTTGGTCACAAGCAGAATATGGTATTCCACAAAGACTAAGCATACTCATAATTTTACCATCTTCACCATTCTCGCCGTGCATAATAACAAGCGCAACATTAATAATTTGTTTTTTTGTGTAACCAAATAAACTTTTTAAATATAGATTATTGCTTCCGCTAACAAAAGTTACTGGCTTAAATTTTTTATAGTTCATATTAGAAAATGTGCTTAGTTCGATTAACTTTTTACCTGTTAACATAACACCACTTTTAGTTATGTAAATCGGAATTATATTATAAAAATTTGTATCAATGTTTTTTATTGCTTGAATTGCTGAAATAATTGAAATATCGTGTTCGCAACTAACACCACCAAATATAACCGCTAAATTTTCTTTCATATTCTCTCCTAATTATAATTATCTGGCAAATCGTTTTCTATTAAAATAATATGCTTACTATTTGCAATTTTGTTTGCTTCACTATAGGCTTCAATAAAAGTATTACAAAACTTTATTTTTTCTAGGTTATAATTAGCACTTTTTAGTCCATCAAAAATTGCCTGCTTGTTAACTTTGTTAATTATAAAAACCAAATCGGCAACTTTTGCAATATTTTTGCCAAACTCAAAGTTTTCTTCGTATTGCTTCCCCCCTAGTTCCACCATACCACAAGTTAGCACTATTTTTATTTTGTTTTTAAAACCTTGCAAAACATCTAAACTTTGTTTTGCTCCATTTGGATTAGAATTAAAACTATCATCAATTAATAACGCCCCACTACTTAACGATTTTAACTCTAACCTATGACTAACCGCTTTTAAATTTTCCACTGTGCTTTTTAACTTATTAATTTCAACACCTAAAGTAATTGCAACACAAACACTTAGTGCAATGTTATATATGTTATAAATTCCTAATAAGTTAGTTTTAAAACAATAACTATTGTTATTAATTAACAAATTAAAAGTTATTTTATCGCCAAATTTAATACTATCAATTTTACAAAAACAAATATTACTTGTGCCAATATCAAACTTTTCACATTTAGTAACATCGTAATATATTTTACAAATTTTATTATCGGTGTTAGTAAAAAATTTAACATTATTTTTTGCATATTGAACAATTTGATATTTTGTGTTAATTATGTTATCAATGCTTTTAAATGTTTTTAAATGCTGTGAGCCAACCGAAGTTATTATGCTTATGTGTGGAGCAATAATTTTGCAAAGTTTTTTAATATCGTTATTATGGTCTGCCCCCATTTCCACAATAAAAATATCATAACTAGAATTAAGATTTTCTAAAATTGTTTTGGTTATTCCCATTGGAGTGTTATAGGAATTTGGAGTTATTAAAACATTATATTTTTGCTTTAGCATTTCGCATAAATAATTTTTAGTGCTTGTTTTTCCAAAACTGCCAGTTATTCCTATTACTATTAAGTTAGGATATTGTTTTAGTTTTTGTTTTGCACGAACTATGTAACTATAATTTATTAATTTTTCTATTGGATTATTTAATAAATTAGCTAAAGTAATAATTAAGCCCTCACAAAAAAATATTAAAGGAATTGTAAATAATAAATAATAGTCGTTTTTTATTATTAAAAAATATAAAACTAAAAAATAGCTAATAAAATTTAATAATATAAAAGTAAAAAATAATCGCTTAATTCGTTTTGTTGTTTTTAGTGAAATTTTTAATTTTGTTTTTCTAATTTTATTAAACCAAAACAAGCCTAAAACTATAACTATAAAAATGCTTGCAATTAAATTAACATACCAAATTTTTAAAAAAACATTAATTAAAACACAAGCAACGCATATCACAAATGTAATAAGCAAAATCAAATAAAAATAACGCTTTATTTTAGAGTTTTGTAAATAATAATTTTTTAGCGATATTAAGTTGTAATAATGGTTTTGCTGCAATAAAGCAAACCAAGTTTTAAACATTTCTAAGCTTAGCACACAATAAATACTAGCTATAATAAAAATGCCTAAATAAAGTAATATTTCCAAAACTTGCATACCACCTATTTTAATTAAACATCAAAAAACTTTCTAATTCTTCAACTACAACACTAGGATATTCTAAAAAGCAAAAATGCCCAGCATTTTTTATTATTATAAGCTTAGAATTTGCTATTGATTTTTTAAATTTTTTTGCCATATATATTGGAGTGCTACAATCGCTTCTCCCCCAAATAATAAGCGTTTTAGATGCAATTTGTTTACAATATTTAACTTCGTTAAAGTTAACAACTTTTATAAAAGTTTGTTTTTCTATTGCACTTAATTTTTTATAATCTTCACTACCATAACTACTTAAATTAAAATTAATAAACTTAAATTTATTTAAAAATTTTTTTAATTTATAATTAAAAATTTTTAATTTGGTTTTTAGGTTAAATCGTGGCTTTATGCCCGCTGCATCTATTAAAACCAATTTGTTAACTTTTAAATTGAATATTGTGCTAAGCAATATTGCAACCCTTCCACCAAACGAATGGCAAACAATATTAACATTGTTTATTTCTAATTTTGTTAGCAATTTAAAAATTTCTAAAGCATAATCAAAAACACTAAAAACATTATTTAATTTTTCACTTTCACCAAATCCCGGAAAATCCACGAGTAAAAGCTTATAGTTATTTTTTAGTGCATTTTCGCAAAATAAAAAACTGTTTAAATTTGCACCCCAACCGTGTAAAAATAAAACAGTTTCTTTTCCTTCGCCTATTAATTTGTAATTAATTTTCATTTTATATTTCCAACATTAAAATTATTGCATTATCGTTATTATAATAATTTTTTCTGGTTGCTATTTTTAAAAAGCCATTTTTTAAATAAAACGAAATTGCATTCTTATTTTTTTCTCTAACTTCAAGCATAATTTTGGTAACCTTTAACCTAACCAATTCTTGCTTTAAAGCACTAAATAGTTTAGTTGCAATTCCTTTATTTCTAAAATTAACATCCACTCCAATTTTTATAATATCGCTTTCATCTAATGTTATGCTTGCACCCACATATCCTATAAGATTATCCGAATCATAATATCCTAAATATAATCTTGAGTTATTTTCTAACTCCTCTTTGATTTGGTTTAAAGAATATTTATCAAATTCAAATATGGAGTTATCTAGTTTAAATAGTTCGCTCGTGTTACTGCTATTTAGTTTCTTTATCATTTCGCTTATCCTTTAATTCTCGCTCTGCCTGTGATAGTTGCATATAATATGGACTAAAACTATTAATATCATCAAATTGTTTTTTATTAAACTTATTAACAAAGTAACTTGCTAAAATCTCAGGATAATTATTAATTGTAGATATGTTTATATATGATAATTGGTTTTGCAAATGTTCTTGTTCTAAAGCATAAATGCTAGCGCTCTTAAAACTATCTAGTTTGCTATATTCCACAACTTCGCTATTTTTAACTTTAGCATTACTAATTTGTGCTAAATAACAAGTTGTGTTTGTGTTTTTTAATATAACAGTGCCATTTTTAACATATGAACCAATAATATCAAAAAAAGTTCCACTTATTAGCTTTAGGTTGTTAGCGCACACAAAAGCTTTAACTGTGCTCAAACCAATTCTAATGCCAGTAAACGACCCTGGACCTGTAACACAACCCACAGCATCAAAATCCTTTAACTCAACCCCTGCACCATTTAACAAGGTTTCTATTCCGTTTAAAAGTTCTTCACTATGCTTTTGTGTTTCTGGAATTATTTTAACATAATTAAGTTCATCACAAACTGCAACAATAAAAGCTGTTAGCTTTGTTGTATCAATAATTAATAATTTCATAATGTTACCTTTTCAAAAATAAATTCACGAGAATTTTCATCAATTTTATTAATTGTTATTTTAACAAATTCGCCTTTTAAAACCGATGCTATTTTTTCGTACCATTCTATTAAAACAATAGCGTTGGCTTTGTTTAAGTATTCATTAAAACCAATTTCATAAACTTCGCTTGCATCCGATATTCTATACATATCAAAATGATACAAATCAAATTTTTTAGTTTTATATTCTCTAACAATAGTAAAAGTTGGGCTTGTTACTGGTTCTTTAACGCCTAAGCACTTAAAACAAAACTGAGTGAATGTTGTTTTTCCTGCGCCCAAATCACCGTTAAATAAAATAACTTCGCCACCTTTTAGGCTTTTTATAAACTTTTTAGCAAGTTTTTTTGTTTCCTTTAAATTTTTAACAACCATTGCTTGCATATTAACTTTCCTTTTTTACTTTATTATATATCGCATTATAAACCATAGGATAAACTGCTGTTGCAATAAAACTTAACACAAGCATTATTAAAAACACAACCAAATTTGTTTGAGGTATTAATTTAAGTAGCAAATATAATCCAAAAACAATAACATAACCAATAATTAGTTTTATAACTCTTTGATTAAATGTTGTAACAATATTAGGAACTTTATTGTTACAAATAATAAAACCTATTGTTCCACCGCAAGCAAGACCAGCATATTTATATAATTTTTCTAGTTTAGTAACACTCAGTCCAAAATCAACACAACTTGTTAATGTTATTAAACCAAGCATTATTAAAGATATGGTAATTAGCACATACTCTGGTTTTATTTTTTTTAGTTTATCAGAAAATTTATTACCTATTAAAATTAAAGCCATCATTACAACAAACCCCAAAATTAAACCAGTTAAAACATCTGTTAAATAATGCTGCCCCAAATATAATCTTGAAACACCAACAATAAAACACATTAAAATCGAAATAACAACAGCACTAATTTTAATACCATTCTTAGTTTTGGTTTTGTAAATGTTATAAGTTAAAAAAGTTGTAATAGAAGCAATGCTTTGGCTATGCCCACTAGGAAAGCTAAAGCCACTTGCAGGCAGTTTGTTAATAACATCGCCACTTGCCATCCAAGGTCTTGGGCGTTTTATAAACATTTTTAATAAGGCATTACAAGCAACCGAAATAACATAATATAACGCAAATTTAAAAGCTGTTCCATAACTAAAACACCAATAAAGCATCATAAAAATGCACATAAAAAATATGTCTTCACCAAATCGAGTTAAGCCACAATTTAACACATCTAAAAAACTATTACTAAAACTTTGAAACCATTTAACAATTTCAATTTCCATTTTTGTTATTCCTTACTTGCTAATTTTAACATTTATCGCCAAATTTCGCAATTTATTATTGTATGGATTAAAATTTAGAGTAAATAATTATTGTAATTAATAATAAAGGAATTTTGTATGCCAACAAAACTAGCAAAAATAACTAATAATATTTTTAAATTTATTGCTTTTTTTTGCTTAAGCTTTATTTGGATTAACTACTACTATCACAAATTTTTACCCAGCGTTATTTATTCCATAATAATATCTTCTGCAATTTGTGCCATATTAACAATAATCGATTCAAAAAAAAGCGATAAGCAAAAAATTAAAGCGAACAAAATAAAACAAGCAAACTATGCTCTAACACAGCTTAAATTTTATACCTATAAAGAAAGCCTAAATTTTGTTAACTTAGCACTTGATGTTTTAAATTATAAACCAAAAATCAACAAAGAATTTATAACTGTTAACAACACTTTAGTAATACCTTGTTTTAACAAACCTTTAAGTGAAGAAGCATTTATTTCGATGTATAACATTTTTAAATCCAGCAATTACAAAAAACTAATAATTTTTACAATAACTTTTGATAACCATTTTGAATTGTTTATTAACAACTTTAATTTAAAAAATATCGAAATTATTAGCGGTGAGCAATTATATTTAAAAATTATTGAACCAAGCAATGTTAAAATTGAAAACAAAATAGAGTTTAAAGAAACTAAAAAGTTAAAACTTATAGAACTAAAAAATATTGTATTTAATAGGTCAAGAGCAAAAGGATATTTTTTAAGTGGTTTTATTTTGCTGTTCACAAGCCTATTTTATCCGTATGGATTATACTACCAAATTTTTGCAAGCATTTTGTTTTGCCTTAGTTTATTTAGCTTTTATAATAAAAAATATAATGTTAAACCAAGCGATAATCTATTTGAATAATTTGTGATAAAAAAACGCCATTAATAAATAGCGTTTTTTGTTTTATAAATAATGCTTAAAGTTTTGTTTTGTTGTTTTTTTATAAACAACAATTTTTCCACCGCAAACCGAAACTGGTTCACAGTTGCACTTATCGCAAATAACATTAACCAATTCTTTTGCCGAACCATCACAGTTTGGTTGAACTTTAATTTTTATTAACTCGTGTGCAAGCAAGTTATCGTTAATTTGCTTAATAACATTTGGTGTTACGCCTTCTTTTCCAATATAAACCAAATCGGATAAATTATTAGCATAACCTCGCAAAATTGCTCGTTCTTTTGTTGATATCATTGTTTCTCCTTAAATAATATATTCAAATTCAATTTGACACATTTTAACCGTATCACCTTCTTTCATACCAGCTTCAATTAATGCATCAATAATGCCTTCGTCCTTAATTCTTTTTTGGAAGTATGCAAACGAATTATAATCGTTAATAATAACATTAAATGCTATTTCTTCAATTAAGTCGCCAGTAACTTCGTAATAATCTTCATCAATTTTATTAATTTCAAAAGTCTTTTTCTCGCGCTTATCAATATTGGTTTCTTCAATTTGCATTCTTGTAACTTTTGGTTGGCTTTTAACCAAATTTGCAACTTCTTTAATTAAGTCGTCAAGCCCAATAAAAGCAGCAGCACTAATATCAAAAATTTTTATTTTTCCAAACTGCTTCTTTAAAAGTTCTAAATATTCTTCTCGCATATCGGCATCAATTAAATCTATTTTATTTAAAGCTACAATTTGCGGAATGTTTGCCACCTTATCGCTATATTTATTTAATTCTTCGTTAATTTTTAAATAATCGTTATAAGGGTCGCGGCCTTCACTGCCAGAAGCATCGATAACGTGAATTAAAACCCTTGTTCGCTCAATATGTTTTAAAAAGTCATGCCCTAATCCAACACCATTGCTAGCACCTTCAATAAGCCCTGGAATATCTGCCCAAACCATATTTTCACCATATGCTTTAATAACACCAATATTTGGTGCTAGTGTTGTGAAATGATAATTAGCAATTTTTGGTTTTGCATTTGAAACAGCTTTTAATAAGCTACTTTTCCCAACATTAGGATAACCAATAAGCCCAACATCGGCAATGGTTTTTAATTCTAGTATTAATTCAAAAGGTTTTGTTTGTTCGCCCATTTCAGCATATCTTGGTGCTTGCCTTGTTGCTGTTGCAAACTTAGAGTTACCCCTTCCACCTTTCCCACCACGAAGTGCAACAAATTCTTCTTCTGGTTCAACTAAATCGGCTATAACATTGTTGGTTAAAGCGTTTTTAATAACCGTTCCAACTGGCACTAAAATAACCAAATCTTTAGCAGATTTTCCATCGCACATATTATTTCCGCCGTCTTCACCATTATCTGCTTTAAAAACTTTTTTATATCGGAATTCGCTTAAGTTAGTTAATTCTAGCGTTGTTTTAAAAACTATAGAACCTCCGTGCCCACCATCGCCACCTTCTGGGCCACCATTAGGAACATATTTGGCACGCTTAAAAAACACTTTTCCGTTGCCACCGTTTCCGGCTTTACAACTAATTTTTACCTTATCAAGAAACATAATTTTGTACCTTTAATTATTTTTTATTTTTATTATAGTGTTTGCAATATTTTGTTAAATAACAATTTTCGCAATCGGGATTAATAGCTTTGCACACATATCTACCGTGTAACAAAATTAAGTGGTGCAACTTTCCCCATTCGCTTTTAATGTAACCAAATTCTTTTTTTAACTGCTCTTCACACTCATCAACATTATTTGTGTTTGCAAACCCCAACCTGTTACTAACCCTAAAAATATGAGTATCAACTGGCATAGCCGGTGTGTTAAAAGCAACAATCAAAACAACATTTGCTGTTTTTCTACCAACCCCCGGCAGCGAGCAAAGTGCTTCGAAATTGTTAGGAACTTGTCCATTATAGTCCGATAAAAGCTTTTGCGACATTGCAATAATATTTTTAGCCTTGTTTTTGTAAAATCCGCAAGAGTGAATTAGTTTTTCTAATTTTTCTTGTGGCATAACTGCAAAATGTTCTGGCTTATTATATTTTTTATAAAGTTCTTTAGTAACAACATTAACACGCTTATCGGTGCATTGTGCACTTAGCATAACTGCAACTAACAATTCGAACTCAGAATTAAAAACCAATTCGGTTTCGGGATTGGTTATTTTTTCATTTAAGATTTTATAAATTTCATCTTTTGCTAATTTTTGCATTTTATCCTCCGAACTTTAACATCTAATTTTAACACAAAAAAACAATAAAAGCCACAAATTGCCCATTGCTTTTATTGTGTTTAAAAATATTAATTTAATGTTTTATGCTTAAATAACTTCAAATACTGCGTGATTATTTTTTGTTCTTAATTTAAAAAAATTACTAAAGGTTTTAAAGTTGTTAGCATATAATATTTTTTTTGCAATATCGATATCCTTATAAAAAAACTTAGCAGCAACCGAACAACTGCTTCCTAGCCCCTTTGGAGTTGAAACCATTGTTACTATAACTTTATTGCGCTTTAACAAATTAATAAACTGCATAATTTCATTTCTATTTAAAAACACGGCAAAAACATACATATAATCTTCTCCATTCACAAAATTATTGTTTTCTACTATATACTATTAATATTACATAAAAATTTGTTAATAGGATTTTATTATGATTTATTTAGATAACAGTTCCACAACCAGAAAAAAACCATTTTGTGTGCTTAATGCTGTTTTAAAAGCAACTTGGCATTCGGCAAACCCAACAAGATCTAGCCACACACCATCGCTTAATGCAGCATTAAAAGTTTATAACACAAGAGAACACCTAAAAAGCTTTTTTAATGCCCCAAAAAGTGCCAATGTTGTTTTTACTTATAATTGCACCGAAGCTATTAACACAGTTATTTTTGGAACAGCAAAAAAAGGTGGAAATGTTGTTATAACTGCCTTTGAACATAATGCAACATTTAGGCCATTAAACAAACTGATTAAAACACATAACATAACAATAACCATTGTTAATCCAAATAGTTTAGGCGAAATAACTAGCGATGATATATTAAATAAAATTAACGATAAAACCTATTTGGTTATAGTTAATCAAACTAGCAATGTAACTGGTTCTACAGTTAAGCTTAACAACCTTGGTCACAAACTTAAACAAAAAAACATTATGTTAATGGTGGATACCGCTCAAAGTGCAGGACACGAAAAAATTGATATGCAAAGCATTGGTGCAAATTTTTTGTGCATAGCTGGACACAAAGGCTTGTTTGCCACACAAGGAATAGGTGCTCTTATATTAAACGATGCTAATGTTGAGCCGCTTAAATTTGGTGGTAGCGGAAGCAACAGCTTGCTTACCACTATGCCAGAATATTACCCAGAAAAACTAGAAGCAGGCACTATTAACACAATTGGAATTTCGGCACTAGATGCAGGTGTTGGATATGTTGAAAAACACCTTGATAAAATAAATAGCAAGGTAGAAAAATTATCTAATATTTTAATTAATTATTTAAAACAAAACAAAAACATAACACTATATTCTTCAAACCCACATTCTGGAGTTATTAGTTTTAAATTTAATAATTTAGATAATAACGAAGTTTGCAACACTTTAAACGAAAAATATAAAATTTGTGTTCGCCCCGGTTTGCATTGTGCACCACTTATTCATAAATTTTTAAAAACCGAAAAAACTGGTTTAATTAGGGTTTCGATTAGTTACTTTAATAACTTTTGCGAAATTAAAAAATTAATAAAAGCATTAAATAAAATAGAAAAAAACCATAATTAAACTTATGGTTTTTATTTTTTTACACTCAAAAATAGTTTAATAACAGGCCAAATTCTATAACACCATATTTGAACAATCTATAACCCCAAACCCTTCTGAGTTATGATTGTTATCTATTTTAAATGTGTTATTAATTAAAATTCGCTTAATAGCATTAGGTTTTAAATCCGGATTTTTTGCAAGCAACAACGAACAAATTCCTGCAATCATTGGAGTTGCAACACTAGTGCCCGACATAACATCGTAGTGTTTTTTTAAAAGTGAATAATTGCAAGCACCTTTAATGTTAACCCCCGGAGCCAAAACATCTGGCTTATAGTTTCCCAAAATCGGGCCACGGCTAGAAAACGAAGCAACGCTAAATTTTTCTTTAATTAAATTAATATTATTTTCTCGATTATCGTCTAGTGCCCCAACAGTTATTATTTTACTACTAGCTCCTGGCGACTTAATGGTTTCTGCATTTGGCCCACTATTGCCAGCAGCTGCAACTACTGTTATTCCGTTATTCCACAAAACTTCTGCACCAACAACTAATGGATCGTTGTTTCCAAGAACCAAACTGCCAAAACTCATACAAACAACTTTTATATTATATTTTTTCTTATTATCAATAACCCATTGCATTGCTTTTAATATTGTTACAGCACCAGTTTCGCCATCGCTATTTAACGCTTTTATAACAATAACATTTGCATTAGGGTCAATTCCAGAAAACTTTCCACCGCTAATAAGCCCATTTCCTGCTAGCGTGTTTGTTATAAAAGTTCCGTGGCCATTATCATCGTAAGGCGAATTTTTATCGTTTACCAAATCAACAAATTTTATTATTCTATTTTTAGGCATTGCAATATCGGGGGTTAAATAAACACCTGTATCAATTATTGCAACACTAAAATTGTGTGGCAAGTTGCTTTGTGTTAAATTAATAACTTTTTTTGAAACATCTAACTGCGTTTGAACTTTTAAACTTGTTGTTATGTAATTAATTGCATTTATTTTTGCTAAATTAGAAATATCGTTGGCATTAACTTTAACTCCAAAAGCAGAAATAAATGGAAGTTCTTGCAACTGTTTTATTTTTGGAATATTTTTTAAACAAAGCCTTAAATTATTATAATTATTTGCATATATAACACAATCAAGTTCGGAATTGTTAAATTTTAAAGTATTAATTGTTCTAGTTAAAATTGGGTCAATTTTATTTATCATTAACAATATCCATTAAATTATTTAAGTTATTTTTTTGCTCGTTATTTAAGTAAGGCGAAAGTGTGTTTTTAATGTTTGCTAAATATTCCGAATTAATTGTGCCGTTTTCTTTTCCTTTTTTAGTTTCTTTAATAAACTCGTTAAACAGTTCTTCATTTGATAAAGTTGAGTATTTATCCATTAAATTTTCTATATTGTTCACCATTTGTGGATTTTCTTTTTTTATTTCGTTAATCTTATTATTATCACAATCATTAAAATCACTAAATTTGTTTGCCATTTTATAATTCCCCTAATTTTTTTAACATAATATTTATATGCAATCATATATTTATTGTGATAATAATTTTATGGGGAAAATATGAATAACTATAATAATTTTAATGGTAATAACTTTAATCCAATAAGCGAATATCCTTATGGCGAACTGCCATTAAAATATACCAAGCAAGGACAAAATAAATTGCGTGAAGATTTAAAAAATCGAAATTTTGTTGTGGAATCGCAAAGCACAAACAATGTTAATGTAGAAAACACAAACAACAACTATAATGGCAATTATAATATGGAAACCAATAGTAATAATAATGTTAATTCAAATTCTTTAGATATTACTTCGTTGCTTCCGTTACTTATTGGACTTAATGGTAATAATGGTTCTAACTTTGAAGCTATGACAAAATTAATACCCTTGCTTAACGGAAACTCTAAACCAGATATGCAAACATTATTAAAACTTTTTGGCGAGTTTAATAAAAAAAGTTCAACAGCTAGCACTGCCAGCACAAAAAAAAGTAACGAAATAAAAATTGACAATTTAAAAAAAGTTGATTAAAAAATAAAAAAACATCTTGAATTTCAAGATGTTTTTTTAATATAAATCCTTTTTAATTTTATTATATAAAAGCAACATATTTTCAAAAACAACAGCATCTTTAAAATTTCTAATATCTAAACCCATTTGCTTTTCTATTTTATCTAACCTATAAATTAATGTGTTTCTGTGCATAAAGCCACATTTAGAAGCAAGCGAAATGTTAAGATTATTTTCAAAAAACAATGTAGCAGTTCTAATAAGTTCTTCATCGTTAATTAAAAGTGCAACTGGCTTAACGCCATAAATTCGTTTGTATTCTAAAATATTATCTGTAATGTTACTGCTTAAAATATTTTCGCTAGCAAACAATTTATAACAATCTTCTCTTAATTCTTTATTTTCTACAACTTTTTTTGCCATAAATTTATCCTTCTAGTTCACAATTGAACCAAACTTTAATTTAACAATTCTCCCCTTAATAACCTTTAATAATTTTTCGTTTGAAACTGCAACAATGCTAGCACATTCGTTAGTAGAAATTATTTCCATAACCAACTTTGCAAGTTTTGTAGCATCCGCTTCTGCAAAATTTTCAAAAATATCGTCGCAAACTAAAAAATCTATTTTCCTTAAATTTAACCTTGCTAAATTAACACGCATTCTATCAAAATCACTTAAATCTTTAAGTTTTCTATCCTTTAAACCACTTAAATTATTCGATAGCATAACACCATTAACTTTACTTTTAATTAATTCTTTATCTAGTTTTCTTATTTTTAAAACATATTCTAAGTTTTTTTCAACTGTTTTATTTTCTAAAAAAGCACCTAAACTTGAAACATAACCCTAACATCAGCTTTATAATTAATTTTGTTAACATTTATGTTATTTATTAAAACTTCGCCTTTAGTTGCTTTTTCAAGGCCAGCAATAACTCTTATTAAACTGCTTTTACCACTTTCTTTTTCACCAAATAATATAACTTGCTCACCATTTTCAATTTGCAAATTAATATTATTTAAAGTGTTATATTCTTTGGTATATTTTAGGTAAACATTATTAACACTTAACATTTTATTTAATACCCACTAAAAAATAATTTTATTCTATTAATTATACTAAATTAATTAACAATTTCCAAACACAAAATAAACTATTTTTATAAAATTTTTTGTTAATTTTAACCATACAAAAAGCCTAAATAAAAAAAGAACATTTTAAAAAATGTTCTTTTAATTTTTTTAATATTCAACTTCGATTAAACCATAGTTTCTGTCGTTACGTTTATAAACAACATTAACTTTGCCAGTTTCGGCATTTAAGAAAATATAGAAGTTGTGGTCTAATGCTTCCATATACATTTCAGCATCATCAACTGTTAATGGGTCTAGTTCAAATTTTTTGCGTTTAACAAGTTTTGATGTTTCAGGTTCTGGTTTTTCTTCTAAGAACATAAAATCAGCCCCAACAAAAGCATCCTTTTTAAACTTTGATTTTAATTTGCTGCCTTGTTTAACAATTTGCTTTTCTATTTTTGGTAATGCTAAATCGATATTGTTATACATATTATCGCTTAACACTTCTGATCTAAAAAACATACCTTTGCAATTAATTGTTATTTCTAACTTATCTTGTTTTGCTTGATTTATGCAATTTACTTTAACTTGTGCATTTGCATCAAAATATTTTTCTAATTTATTAAGTTTTTTTTCTAAAATATCCTTAAATTTATCAGTTAAGTCGTAGTTTTTTGATGTGTATGTTATTTTCATGTTCTTACCTCCAAGTGGTTATACCCTATAATACCAAAATTTGATTTTTTAAGCAATTAATTAACTAACTAATGCACACAAATATTTATAATATTTTTTAAAAACTAATTAGCTGATAGTTTTAATTATAACTAAAAAAACTAGGAAAAATTCCTAGTTTTGTTTTGCTTCATAGCCTATTACTAAATTATTGTTTTTAACACTTAACACAATAACCGAGCCCGGTTCTAGTTTGTTTTCTAAAATCTGTTCAGCTATTCTATCTTCAACTTCTTGCTCAATAAGCCTTCTTAGTGGTCGTGCGCCATATTCTGGGCTATACCCTTTTTCTATTAAATATTTTAATGCACCTTCGGTTACTTTTAAACTTGCACCCTTATTATTTAATCGCTTATTTAAGTTGGCAATAAACAATTTAGCAATTTGAGCAATTTGATTATACGATAAGGTGTGGAACACTGTTATAACATCAATTCTATTTAAAAATTCTGGTTTAAATTTGCGTTTTAATGCTCCCATTAAAATTTCTTTTGTTTTATCGTAGTTTGGGTCGGCCACACTAACACTTTCGCCAAAACCTAACTTAACCGCTTGTTTTGGTAGTTCATCAACCCCAACATTAGAGGTTAAAATTATAATAGTGTTCTTAAACGAAACAGTTCTGCCCTGACTATCGGTTAATCTACCATCATCTAAAATTTGAAGAAGCATATTAAACACATCGGGATGTGCTTTTTCTATTTCATCAAATAACACAACCGAATATGGCTTACGGCGAACTTGCTCGGTTAACTGTCCACCTTCGTCAAATCCAACATATCCCGGAGGCGAACCAATTAGTTTTGAAACACTATGCTTTTCCATATATTCGCTCATATCAAGCCTAATAACATTGTTTTCGTTGTCAAACATTGCTTCCGATAATGCTTTGCATAGTTCGGTTTTTCCGACGCCTGTTCTGCCTAAAAACAAAAAGCTTCCTATTGGGCGATTATTATCTTTTAGCCCAATTCTTGCACGCCTAATAGCCTTGCTAACCGCCGAAACAGCTTCGTCCTGACCAATAACTCGTTTATGCAATAAGTCTTCTAAGTTTAATAGTCGTTCTTTTTCACTTTCAGTAATTTTTGTAACCGGAATACCAGTCCATTTGCTAATAACTGCACAAATATCGTCTTCGGTTATTGTTACATTATTAGAATTTTTTATAACAACTTCTTCGGCAATTTTCTTGCGTTCGTTAGCTTCACGAATTCTATCGCGGAACATTGCAGCTTTTTCGTAGTTATCGGCAATTAACGCTTCTTTTTTCTCCGCTTCGTAACCTAAAATTTCATCATCAATTAATTGAATTTCGCGTGGTTTAAAATTTGAATGAACTTTAGCTTTACTGCTTGCTTCATCAATTAAATCAATCGCCTTATCTGGTAGCGACCTATCCATAATGTATCTATCAGAAAGTTTTGCAGCTGCTACTATTGCTTCTTCCGAAATTTTAACTTTGTGAAAAGCTTCGTAACTATCTCTTAATCCCATTAATATTTTAATGGTATCTTCAACGCTTGGCGGATTAACCATAACCGGTTGAAATCTGCGTTCTAATGCTTTATCCTTTTCGATATATTTTCTATATTCTTCGGTGGTTGTTGCTCCAACTGTTTGAAATTCACCCCTTGCCAAATATGGTTTTAACATATCGGCAGGATTAATTTCGCCTTTATCAGAACCAACTTGCATTAATGTGTGAATTTCATCTATGAACACAATAATATTTTTATTTTTAGTTATTGTTTCAATCAAATTTTTTAGGCGTTCTTCTAACTCGCCCCTATATTTAGTGCCAGCCATTAAGCCACCAAGTTCTAGGCTAAACACTGTTTTATCTTTTAAAATTTCAGGAACTTCGCCTTTAGCAATTCTTAATGCTAAGCCATAAACTATAGCACTTTTACCAACGCCGGCTTCGCCAATTAAAACAGGATTATTTTTTGTTTTACGGCACAAAATTTCAATAACTCGTTCTATTTCATCATCTCTGCCAATAATAGGGTCAATTTTTCCATCTCTAGCACGACTGGTTAAATCCACTCCCATTTCAAGCAAATTTTGTGGAATAGCACTATTTGCTTGGTTACGATTATAGTTTGAATAACTTTGTCCATTACCGTTAGAATAACTAGCATTATTAAAATCGTAATTAGAACCAAAACTATTATAAGAATCGGTGGTTTCAGCTTTTAAAACTTGCAACACTGTGTTTTTTAAATCGCTAATATTAACTCTAAAGTTTCTTTTTAAAATGTTATATGCAACGCTATCTTCACTAAGTAATAAAGAAACTAACAAATGCTCGGAGCCCACAAAGTTATGACCAATTTGATTTGCAAACTGGTTAGCTATAACAAAAACCTCTTTGCTTCTTGGTGTGAAATCAACCGAATTTGCTAAAATTAAGTTGGTTTGTTTTGGCGACTTTTTAGCAAAAATTTCTTCGATTTTTTCGCTTGTTACATTGTAGTTTTTAAGTAACTTACTAGCAACACTATCCTTAACCGAAGCCAAACCATATAATAATTGTTCAGTTCCAATTTGAAAGTTTCCAAAGCTTAGCGCAATTCTGCCTGCATTTTGAATCGCTCTGTTAACACTTTCTGTTAATCTTATTCCGTTTGCCATTTTCTTCTCCTTAAATTCTCATATTTTTTAACACTCTACCTAAGTATTGTGCTCTACTTTTATCTCGCTCGATAGCACTTAAGTTTGCGCCACTCATACCATTAATTTTACACGCACTAATATTTTTTAATAGTTCATCAATAATTTCGGGATTTTTTAAATTGATAATGTTTAATGCAACACCCAATTTTAATTTGCTTAAATATTCGCACGCTTCGTTTGAACCTATTAAGTAGCAGTTACTAAGCACTCCATATGCCCTAAAAACATCATCGGTTAATTTGTTTTCGTTGTTTGCCATAAGATTATTTCTGGCTTTTTTCTCTAGGTCACAAATTTTTAAAACAGTGCTCTCTACTAATTGTATAATTTCATCTTCGGTTTTTCCAAGCGAAAATTGATTAGAAATTTGAAAAACATATCCATTTGCTTGGCTACCTTCGCCATATGCACCACGCACACAAATTCCTAGTTTTGAAACCGCGTTAACCATTTCTTCAAAGTTATTAGTTAAACAAATTCCCGGTAAGAACATCATAACACTTGCTCTAATGCCTGTTCCAACATTAGTTGGGCAAGCAGTTAAATAACCAAAGTTTTTATCATAATCAAAATTTAGACTAATATTTAATTCGTTATCAATATCATTTATAATGTCGTATGCTCGTTTTAAATCTAAGCCACTAAGCAAACACTGCTCACGTAAATGGTCTTCTTCGTTAACCATTATCGATACAGTTTTATCGTCGCTAATTGCAACACCAGAAATATCGGAGTTTTCGATTAATTGTGAAGATATTAAATGGTCTTCCAACATTTCTTCCAATGCTAATTGGCTTAAGTTTTTAAGCCTATAGGTATTAAAGTTGCCAACATTATTTATAGCATTAAACGCTTTAACCAAAACATCGTTTGCTTTTTCTAAGTTAGTATTATTGGAAAACGGATAATTTTTTAGCGACCTTGCTAGCCTAATTCTTGAACTTATTACAATATTATTTGTTTCCATTGCTATTATCCTTTAAATTAATAATTTGTTTTTTTAGTTCGCTGGCTTCTTCGTAGTTTTCTTCTAAAACAGCTTGTTTAAGTTTTAGTTCCAACATTCTAATTTTGTTTTCGGTTGTGTTTTCGTTTAAATCCGCAGGAGTTTTTCCAATATGATTAACACCATACTGAAATTTAGTTAAATTTTTAACTAAATAATCCTTAAAAGTGTTATAACAATTTCCACAACCAAGCATACCAGTTTCAATGTAATCCGATAGTGTGTAACCACACTTACAGGTTAAATTATTATTATCAAAACCAAAATCGTCTAGTTTAGAGTTACCAAAAAAACTATTAAAGTTAAACGTATTAACTTCGCTTGCACATTCTGCACATAAATGAGTTTCGGTAACATTACCATTAATGTTAACCGTGCTAAAATATGTGGCTGAATTTTTCTTACATTTATCACAAAGCATAATTATTCCTCCCTAATTAAACTAATAAGTAAGTTAGTTAAAATTTTTGCTCTTATTTTACTTTCCATTTTTATTGGATTACTTAACGACTTATTTGAAATTGCAACAGCAATTAAGTTTCGCTCGCTTTCAGAAATAATTTCGTTATCAAACAAATTCTCTAAAATTAATAACGAATTGTTATAATCAATTTCATCATTAATATAGTTATTAATTAAATTATAAACATAGTCAGCTTTATTAGAATTTATTAACTTACTAATTTTAATATAGCCACCACCCCCACGCCTGCTTTCAACATCAAAACCACGGCTTGGCGTAAACCTTGTGGTTATAACATAATTAATTTGGCTAGGGGCACAATTAAAAAAGTTAGCAAGCTCGTTGCGTGATAAATTTATTTGCCCATCGGTTAATTGTTCCAAAATAAACTGTTCAATAACATCGCTTATGCTCTTCATATTGCCTCCTATTAATTGGTTTGACTTTCTTTGACCTTTAACACATTTATATTATCACCATAAAATTATTATGTCAATCACAAAAATAAAAATTTTTTGTAATCAACAAAAAAACAACACCATAAAAGTGTTGTTTTAATTAAACAAAATTGTGCTAACCTAACTTGAAAAACCTTTAAGTACTATTAAAAATAAGAAAATTCCTAAAATAAACATTCCGCCATTCATATATAAATCTCCTAATGCCCTAATAGTTTAGCACATATAATTAGCAATTTCAATAGTAGTTAAAGAATTTGTTTACCATTAACAAAAACCATTCTAACCTTTTTGTTTTCAGCTACAATAAATTTATCTAAATCTAAATCTCCATTATTTTCTATTACTATAAAACCATTATTTTTAAACAAATTATTATTTGTTGCCATTTTAATTAAATCGCTAGTTAAAACTGCATTTTTATTATTTAAGTAACCATTTTGCATAAGTTTTACTATTCTTAAAACGTTTAAAAAGTTATCGGCATAATTTAAACTTGCCAAACTTAAATTAAGTCCACTATCTAACAAACTAACTACAGGAGTTATGCCATCGCCCAATAACAAATCTTTTATTGGTGTTAAAACAACATTGGCATTATATTTTTTTAAAATCTCTAAATCGTATTTATCAACACTTTGACATTTTAAAAGCGTTAACTTTAAATCAAATAAACCATAGCTTTCAATAAGTTCTATTGGCGTTTGTTTTGTTTCGCTGTGGCAAATTCCAACTTGCTCTAAATTTTCGTTAGCTAAAACCATTAAATTTGCATTATTATTTTTAGCAAACAAATAAATTTTTTCTATTTCAAACTCGGTTAAATTTAAAATATTATCAATATAAATTATTGGCAAGCCATAAGGCAAAATTTTATTATATTCGTTTAGTAAACTAACATTTGTTATTTCATCTAGTTTGTTCACATTAATAATAACACCAAAAACACCTAAAGTTTTGTTTGCCAATTTTAAATAATGATGATTTAAAACACCGTTAAAAACACAGTTTGTAACACCATTACTTATGCAAGCATTAATAACTTCGTTAAAATTTTTGTTAACATTAACAAACATATTGCTAAGTGCAGGCATAACAACTGCACCATTTAAGTTGTGCTTATTTTTTTGTGATTGATTAACATTATCTAATATTAAAATCTGATTATTATTGTTTAATGTAAACGATGCATTTTTTAATAATTGGTTATTTATTATTAAATTTGCATTATAAAAAATAGTGTTCATAGTTTATCTCCAACAAAATTTTAGCATCACAAAAAAATTAAATCAACAAAAAAAGAAACGACCTTAATCGTTCCTTTTATGAAAACTAATAATTAATGCATTATCACCTATTTGATTAACTAATGTTGGGCAATAATTTCCAGCAAAAACTTTTGTATCAAAACTATTGTTAATTTGATTAATTATTTTATTAGCATCGTTTAAATTGGATTTTCCATTCATTATGCCAACAGGATAATCACCAACATTTAATCCCATATGATTAATTAAATTGTTAACTTCGTTTGCTAAGTTTAACTTGCCTTTAACGGTTTTTAACAATTCAAGTTTATTATTACTTAAGCCAATAATAGGTTTAATGCCTAACGACTTTGCATAGTTAAAATTGCTAAATAATTCAAAATTGTTATTATTAGGAATTATTAAGGTTTGATAACTTTTAATAATTTTTGTTATTTTTTTAACCAAATCTTCACATCGAATACCTGTGGAATTTAACACTGCAGTTTCAAACAAAACTGAAGCATATCCAACAGAAATTAGTCCCGAATCAATAACAAAAATATTTTGGTCGACATAGGTATATTGCAATTTTTTAATAATTGATTTAGTTAACTTATAACTTGGGCAAAACTTATAACTAGGAGTTAATATAATAACATCCTGATAAGTGTTTAGCGCCATAGTTAATTTTGCTTCAATCAAACTTTCTAAACCTTTATATTCGACACTATAATTAGTTAAATTATAGTACTGTTCAAAGTTAAAATTATCGGCGTTATAAAGGTAATTATTACCATTTATATTTAATTCAAGATTTATAACTTCAACTCCATACGATTTTAAAAACTTTTCGCCCAAATCGCAAGAGGATAAGCCAAAAATCACACTCATATTTAACCTCTAATTATTTCATAATTGGGAATAAAACAGTATCTCTAATATTTGGTAAATCATAAATTAACATAATAAATCTATCAATACCAAAACCTAATCCACTCATAGGAGGCATTCCGTGTTCCATTGCAGCCAAAAAGCTTTCGTCTAAATCCATTGTTTCTTCATCGCCATTAGCTTTTTCAACTAATTGTTGCATTAAAGTTTCGCGTTGAACAATTGGGTCTACTAACTCAGAATATGCATTACAAATTTCTGCACCACAAACAACAACTTGGAAAACATCGGTTACTCTGCTATCGTTATCGTTACGGCGTGCTAATGTTTTTAAAACTGCTGGATAGTTGTATAAAATAACTGGTCCTACAATTTCTTCCCTAATTTTTCTTTTATAAATATAATCTATTAAAGTTCTAACCGATTTGCATTCATCAAGTTCGGCATAGCTAAATAATCCACGCTCAACAACTTTTTTCTTGAACTCATCTAAATCAGATATATCTAAAAAGTCAAAGCCTAAAATTTTGGTCATTTCTTCTACATAGTTAATTCTATCCCAAGTTTCTTTACCAAAATCAATAACTTTTCCTTGATAGTTAATTTGCATTGTTCCCAAAGTTTCTTTTAATAACTTTTGAACTAGTTCTTTAAACACTTTAATGTTCTTTTCAAAATCCCAATAGCTTGCATACCATTCTATTTGAGTAAATTCTTGTAAGTGAGTAGCATCCATACCTTCGTTTCTAAAATCTTTTCCAAGTTCAAACACGCGTGGAATACCACCTGCAATAGCTTGTTTTAACCAAGTTTCTTTTGCAATGCGTAGGTTGCAATCAAGGTCTAATGCATTATGATGTGTGAAGAAAGGACGTGCTGATGCACCAGATACTGCTGTTTGCAAAACTGGAGTTTCGATTTCAATAAAATCTAAATCTTCTAAATAACGACGAATTATTGATTCGATTTTGCTTCTACCCAAGAAAACTTTTCTTGCTTGTTCGTTTGTTATAAGGTCAAGGTAACGTTGACGATAACGAGTTTCAATATCGGTTAAGCCGTGAAACTTTTCTGGAAGTGGTTTCATAGCTTTGCTAAGCAATTTAAAACTTTCGGCTTGAACTGTTAACTCACCTGTTTGAGTGTGATAAATTGTTCCGCTAAACCCAACAAAGTCGCCAATATCAACATAGTCTTTAAACCATTTATAATCGTCTAATGCTATTTGGTTAACACTTAAGCTTACTTGAATTTTTGCATAAACATCAGAAATTTGAACGAACATAAATTTGCCAAACACTCTTCTAAATGTCATACGACCAGCAATGGTTAAAGCATCGCCATCTTTTAATTCACGTGCTTGTAAAATTGAGTGACTAGCATCAAATTTTGAAACATAAGGATTAATTCCCATTGCTTTTAAGTCGCTAATTTTTTTAGCACGAATATCAACTTCTTTATATAAATTTTCTTCTATTTTTTGTTCCATACGAAACTCCTTAAAGTATAAATTAATAATAATATACTAATAATTTATTATTTAGTCAATTAAAACCCAAATCAAAAAACAAACTATTGCCTAACTTTTAGCAATAGTTTTATATATTTTTAAATTATTATTAACTTTTTTCACATAGTTTTTTGTTTCTGGTATAGGAATATTTGTAAGCACTCCATTTTTAGAATATTCTTTGTTATCTAGCCAAGAAATAACTTTGTTATAACCAGCATTATAACTAGCAACAGCGTTTGTTACATTTCCAGAAAACATTTTAAGTAAATACTTTAAATAGTAGCAACCATATTTAATGTTTGTTTCGGGATTATATAAATCCACCGAACTAAAATCCTCACCCAATTTTATTGCTATTTCGTTTGCGGTTGTTGGCATTAGTTGCATAAGCCCTTGTGCTCCAACTTTGGAAGTTGCGGTTTTATTAAAACGGCTTTCAGCATTTATAACAGAATAAACAAGATGCTGTGGCACCTCAAATGCTTCAGAATATTTTTTTACATATGCGCTATATTTAATGGGATACAACACAAAAAAGAAAATTGTAACAAGTCCAATGGCACACACAAGTATTAAAACACTAAAAAAAATAATGGCATTTTTTTTCATACCATTATTTTATGCTTTTTAAACAAGTTTAATTCTAACATTAAATTGTTTTATAAATAGTGCAATTAAACAATTAAGTTGTTATTTTGCTTCATACCAGTTTTTGCCGTAGCTTATGTTAACCTCTAGTTTAACTGGCAATTCAATAACATTTTCCATACAATTTTTTAATATGTCCTTAACTGCTTCTAATTCAGATTTATCACAATCAATTATTAATTCATCGTGTATTTGCAAAATTAATTTGCTTTTTAACTTTTTATTTTCTAATTCGTTTTGAACTTTTATCATAGCTAGTTTAATAATATCCGATGCACTTCCTTGCAAAGGCATATTCATTGCTGCTCGTTCGCCAAACAATTTTAAGTTATAATTTGAATTATTAATTTCTGGAATATATCTTATTCTGCCAAACACTGTTTTAACATAGCCATTTTGCCTGCACACTTCAATATTCTTATCCATATATGTTTTTACTAATGGATATCTTTCAAAATATTTTTTAATATAATCAGCAGCAGCTTTTCGGGTTGTTCCAATATTTTGACTTAAACCATAATCCGAAATACCATAAACAATACCAAAATTAATGGCTTTTGCATCTCTTCTCATTTGGCTTGTAACATCGCTAAGTTTAACTCCAAACACTTGCGAAGCTGTTGTTGCGTGAATATCGTTTCCTTGCCTAAAACTTTCAATTAAAGTAGGGTCTCCACTAAACGCAGCAAGCAATCTAAGTTCAATTTGACTATAATCAGCCGAAACAATATAACCATTTTCGTTAGACGGAATAAACACTTTTCTTAAGTTTTTACCTTCATCGGTTCTAACAGGAATATTTTGCAAGTTTGGTTCACTGCTACTAAGCCTTCCGGTGGAAGTTAAGGTTTGATTAAATAGTGTATAAATTTTATCGTTATTGCTATCCATTAAGTTTTGAAAAGCTTTAACATAAGTGGAATATAATTTGCTAATTTTTCGGTATCGTATTAACTTATTAATTATTGGATGGTCAGATTCTAACTGAGTTAATACATCAATATTTGTGCTTTTTTTCTTGTTATTATAGGCAACCAATTTTAACTTATCAAACAATATTTCGCCCAGTTGTTTTGGTGAGTTTATGTTAAACTCTGTTCCCGCCAATTCGTAAATTTCTTTTGTTAAATCGGCAAGTTCCTTTTCATACTTTTCATCAAGCAATAAAAGCTCGTTTCTATCCAATTTAAAGCCACTTTTTTCCATTTTGAATAGCACTAAACTTAGTGGCATTTCTATTGTTTTGTAAAGTTTTTCTAATTCCAACTCGTTAATTAGTTTTATATATTTTTCGTGCAATAATTTAATGTTAAAAGCCAAATATTTTTCGTTTAATAATTGTTCTGTAACCACATCTAATAATTTAACATTTGGCTTAGAGTTATTGTTTATTAAATATCTTTCTATTAAAACATCATCGGTAACACCATTTAATTCAATATTAAATTTATTTAGTTTATGAAGCAAATCTTTATAGTTATAAACTATTTTTTTTATTTCACTATTTTCTAAAGCAGGCTTTAAAATATTTAACACATCAGAATATTCAAGCATTGGCGAAAGCAAATCAAACTTGCTTTCAAAAGTGTATTCAACACCACTAGCATAAACACTAAAATCATCTTCAAAAACCAAATAAAACTGTTTTTGTTTTTGCAATAAGTTAGTTAAATTTTTAAAATCTTCAATACTATTTAGTTTTTGTTGCTCGCAGCTTTCGGTTGAAAGTTCTATTTTATCTTCTTCACTAATTTCACTAAACAAATCTTTTTTCTTTAAAAGAGAGTTAAATTGATAACGCTTAAAATAGTTTAAAACTTCTGAATTAAAAGGAAAATTATATGTTAACTCTTCTAATTTTACTTCAATATCGCAATCACATTTAATGGTTGCTAGTTCGTGGCTTAAATATGCCATATCCTTATTTTCTAAAAGCTTTGTTTTAACGCTTCCAGTAATCTTATCAATGTTATTATAAACACCATCAAGTGTGTTATAGTTTGTTAGCAAATTCACAGCAGTTTTTTCACCAATACCCTTAACCCCCGGAATATTATCAGAAGAATCGCCCATTAACGATTTTAGTTCTACAACCTGATATGGTTCTATGCCATAATCTTTATAAAGTTTGCTTGGTGTGTAGTTAATAGTTTCGGTAACACCTTTTTTGGTAAACATTACCCAAGTGTTGTTATTTATTAACTGAAAACTATCTTTATCTCCAGTAACAATAATATTTTCGCAATCAAACTTTTTAGTAAGAGTTCCAATAATATCGTCGGCTTCAATTCCTTCTTTTTCAATAAACTTAATATTCATTGCACTTAGCAAATTTTTTAAAATTGGAAACTGACTTTTTAGTTCTGGTGGTGTTGGTTTTCTTGTTCCCTTATAGCCATCAAACATATTATTTCTAAAAGTTTTTTTGCCATAATCAAAAGCAACACACATATATTTTGGTTTTATTTCGTTAATTATTTTAACAATTATGTTAGTAAAACCAAAAACAGCATTGCTAACTTCACCATTAAAATTAGTAAGCATTGGCAACGCATAAAACGCACGATTTATTAAACTATTGCCATCGATAATAACTAATTTTTCCATAACTAAATCCTTAAAAATTTATATATATAAAGTATACCCTATTAATATGATTTTACAAAATAAATTCATAAGTTGTTTTAGTTAATAAATTTATTTAATTGACAAAAGTTTTATAAAATTAAATAATATTTTTACTATGAAAACATTAATTTTAAAACCAAGCAAAAAAACTTTTAATTTAGCAAAAAAGTTAATAACAAATGGCGAACTGGTTGCTTTTCCAACCGAAACAGTTTATGGTCTTGGAGCAAATGCGCTTTGCGACGAAGCCGTTAAAAAAATTTTTGTTGCTAAAGGTCGACCACAGGATAACCCACTAATTTTGCATATTGGCAGAAAACAAGACATAAAAAAATATGTTAAAAACATATCTAAAACACACAAGTTGTTAATTAAACATTTTATGCCCGGTCCAATTAGCATAATTTTTGATAAAGCCGAAAATTTATCAAATGTAGCTTGTGCTGGTGGGCAAACTGTTGCTATTAGAATGCCGGAAAATAAAGTTGCACAAAAATTTATAAACTATTGTAACCTGCCTATTTGTGCACCAAGTGCTAACACTTCAAAACGCCCAAGCCCAACTAATGCAAATCACGTTTACGACGATTTGAATGGTAAGATTAAACTAATTATTGATGGCGGCGAAACTTTGGTTGGAATTGAAAGTACAGTTGTTAAGGTTGAAAACAACATTATTTATATTTTGCGTGCTGGAAAAATTAATAAGCAAATGCTAGAAAAAGCAACTAAACTAACAGTTGTAGATAAAATAGATTCCGATAAAATCCCACAATCACCCGGAACTAAGTACACTCACTACAAACCACTTTGTGATATGATTATGGTTAAAAGCGATATTGTTAATAACACAATTAAACTATATGATAACTTAGTTGCATCAAATAAAAAACCCATTATTTTTTGTTGTGCGGCAAATTTAGAAGCATATGGAAATCGAAATATTAAAGTGCTAGGCAAAAATAGCGAAGATGCTAGCCATAACCTATTTAACTATTTAAGATTGGCGGAAAACAATTTTGATTGCATTATTGCCGAATATTTTTCAAATGGCGATATGGTTGATGGTTTGTTTAACAGAATGATTAAAGCAAGTTCTGGAAAAATTGTTTAAAAAAAGATGTGAATAAAATCACATCGTTTTTTTATTTTTTTGGTTCATCCGGAAGTTTATCCAACATAAACATTGGCAAAATTGAAACTAGTAATAATGCTGCAACAACATAGCTAATAATCATAAATGGATAAGAAAAACCAAAACTTTGCATTATAGCCATAATAATAACTGCAATAAACATTAAGCAAACAATAGCATTATCGAAAGGTTTTAATCCTTTAGTGCAAATTAAATAAATCAATGCTAAAATGCAAATAACAACTAAAACCATTGGCGCATACATAAACACACCACTAATTCCGCTTACACCAAAGTTGCAAAATTCAAAAAAGTTCATCCATTCATAAACCATTGTAACATTGCCAGCGGCATCGGTAACTTCAGTTCCGGTTCTAAAAACATCAAAAAACATTGATAAAATAACAATTAGCCCAAGCATAGCATCAATTGCATATATTAATTTATTAAAAACCACCTTTTTATTCATAACCAATCTCCCTAATAAAAACATTATTATTATATCACATAGTTTTAAACAATAAAAGGGTTAATTAAAATTTTTATTTACCTTTTTGTTTGTTTTTAACATTTACTTTAATTATATTCTTATTTTTTAAATATATTATTAAAATATAAATTCCAAACAAAATAGATAGCACCATATCGGTTAAAATTACAACAATATCTAAAAAGCTTAAATACCAACCAACAATACCTAAATAAATTAAACTAATAACAAACCAAGCAAACCAAAATTGTTTTTATAAAGATAGAAATAACATAACTGGTTTGAATAATATTATTTTAAAAAAGAAAGCAAAATTTGCTTTCTATTTATTGCCATATAATAATTGAATTAGGATAATTTTTTGGTGCTTTAGTGTTTACCATAATTGTTATGATATCATCTTTTTTATAAACTTTATTGCTATATAAAACAATTTTTTCTTCATTATAATTAATTACTAATCTGTATTTTAAAGATCTATTGCTAACTAAATAATCTTTAATTCTATCACGCTCTGATGCCACAGAACAGCTTATAACCAAGGCAGTTTGTTTAATGTAGTTTGGTTTACCTTTTTCTTTTTGCATTTTTTTATTTTTTATGTGAGCCAAAAGTGCAACAATAAACCAAGATACAATGCCTAAAACAAAACAACCCATTCCAACAAAATACATTTCAAGCGACATAAAAACAGCAAAGCCAATAAGGCTTCCAACAAAAACTATTAAAAATATTAAACCTTTAACTTTTTCCCAATTAATATCTCTTTTCATACATATGTTCCAAGTTAATATTAACTATTTAATAATATTACATTATTGATTAAATTGTCAATTTAATAAAAAATTAAAAGGCATTTTTATTTTTTATGTTATAATTAAACATAAATAAAATTTTAGGAGTAACTTATGATAAATAAAGCCGCAGTTTTTCATAGAGCATTTGGTAATTATGCTTACTACAGAAATAATAAAGAAATATATTTAATGATAAGAACCGCAAAAAACGATATTAAAAAAGTTGTTTGCGAATACTACGATAAATATGATTTCAATAAGCGTTACACGGTTGAAATGCAAAAGCGTGCTTCTTGTGATGTTTACGATTATTACACAACAGTAATAACTCCACCACACAGAAGGCTATGTTACTTTTTTAGATTATATAAAGGCAAAAAAGAATTTGTTTATAAACAATATGGCTTTACAACAAGTGCTTATCCAAGCGATTTTCAATTAGCCTATTTAAACCCTTGCGATGTTTTTGAAATTCCAAGCTGGATAAACAACTCTGTTTTTTATCAAATTTTTCCTGATGCATTTTCAACCTATGGCAGAACCACTCCCCTTTCAAAAGAATATTATGGGGGAACATTAAAAGGTATTACAAAAAATATTAGTTACTTAAAAGAACTAGGCATTAATTTAATATACCTAAATCCAATTTTTACTTCCACCACCTATCATCGTTACGATATAACCGATTATTATAGCATCGATCCAACACTCGGAACTGAACAAGATTTTAGAGATTTGGTTAATACTTGCCACAAAAACGGAATTAGAATTATTTTAGATGCTGTTTTAAATCACTCTTCAAGCAATCATCCAATGTTTTTAGATGTTTTAAAAAATGGTAAAAAATCAAAATATATTAACTACTATGTTATAAATTCGTTTAAAGGCAACAAGATTAACGAATATGATAGATTTGCTTTTGAAAACTATATGCCAAAACTAAACACTTCTAATTTAGAAACTCAAAAATATTTAATTGATATTTTAACATATTGGATTAAAGAATTTGATATTGACGGATGGCGGTTTGATGTTGCAAACGAAATTGGACACGCTTTTATTAAAAAAATTAGAACTGCAATTAAAGAAGTTAAGCCCGAAGCTTTTATGCTTGGCGAAATTTGGCACGATGGATGCGACTTTTTGCTTGGCGACGAATACGATGGCATTACTAACTTTACTTTAAAGGATTTATTGTTTGAATACATTAAAGACAATGCATCAGCCAAACACTTTGCCGAAAAATTAAACCGCTACTTATCTAGCTTACCTCAACAAGCAATAACTTCCAACTCAAATTTCTTATGCAATCACGATACTCACAGAATTGCATCAGAAATTAAAGATAAAAACACGTTGATGTCGCTTATTGCAATTCAGTTTATTTTCCCCGGCACTCCACTAATCTACTATGGCGAAGAGATTGGAATGGAACATCATCCAGAACATTCTGGAGATAAAGGTGCAAGGTCGTTAATGGAATTTGATAAAGTTAAGAATAACGAATTGTTTGAATTTTACAAAAAGATGATAAGATTAAAAACCAAAAATGTTTGTTTAAGCAGTAATGATTATAACGTTGAAAGCATTAACGACTTATTAGTTATAATAAGACAGCACAATAATAAACAAGTAAAACTTATTGTTAACACAACTAATAAAGATAAAAAAATAAAATTAGAAGGTAACTATAAAAACTATTTAACTAATCAACAATATAACCTAGGCGATAAAATTAAAGTGCTAAACAACAACTTTGTTATTCTAGTTAAAGATTAAAAAAGAGTAAAAATTCACTCTTTTTTATTTTTAATTTAATAAAAAATTTATATTTGAAAATAAAGTTTTTATTTTATTTGATTTTGAAATTATAAAATAGTAAAATTCTTATGTACAAAGGAGGATTATATATGGATTGGTCAAAAATTTGGTTGGATATTTGCAACTATTTTAAATCCAACATTTGGAATATTGTTTTATTTTTTGCAATATTACTAGTTGGAATAATAGTAATTAAAGTTTTACTTTCTGTAATTAGAAAAATTCTTAAACACACTAAAATGGAAAAAATTGCACAACAATTTATTTGCACAATACTTAAGTTTTTGTTGTGGTTATTATTAATTCTACTTCTTCTTTCTCAATTAGGAGTTGAAATAACAGGAATATTAACTGCATTTAGTGCTGTTATCTTAGCCGTTGGTATGGCGTTACAAAATGCTATTTCTAACGTTGCAAATGGTATTATTATTATTTCGAGCCATATGTTTAAAAAAGGCGATTATATTATAACAAATGGTGTTGAAGGCAACATAACCGACATTAACTTTATGTTTACTACCCTAATCACCACCGATAACAGAAAAATAACATTACCTAACAGCAATCTTTTAAACAACAATGTAACAAACCTTGGTGCATATCCGAAACGCCGAGTTGATTTTACTTTTTCAGTTGCATATGAAAGCAATGTTGAAAATGTTAAACAAATTGTTACCGATGTTATGAAAAGCAACGGAAAAGTTTATCTTGACCCAGCACCATTTTGCAGATTAAAATTTTTAAGTGCAAGCAGTATTGATTTTTTTGCAAACTGTTGGTGCGATAACGAAGATTATTGGGATGTTTACTACTACATAATTGAAAATGTTTATAACGAATTTAAACGTAAAAACATTTCAGTCCCTTATAATCAACTAGAAATTAGAGAACGCAAAGATAAAGTTACAATGCCTATTGTTGGAAAATCCCTACCAAAACGTGAAGAAAAAGTTAGAATTAAAAAAGAAGAAAATGCAATGGAAACTTTTACAAAAATATTTACTCATAAAACCATTGGTAATAAAAAACAAAACAATCAAAATACAATAATTGAAAATAAAGAAACCAAACCACAAACTAAAGAAATTATTAAAGAAGAAAAATCCACAAATACTAAAACACAAAGTAAAAAAAATGTTAAAACATCACAAAAATCAGTTGCAACTAAATCCACAAAAACCGATAAAAATAAAAAAGATTAATACCACAAAAAAGAAAACAGAAAAACTGTTTTCTTTTTTGTAGTATTATTAATTAAAATTAATATAAAATCTTAAAATTTAAAAACAGTAAAATGGAAGTTATATTTAACGAACTTTTCAGTTTTATAATATATAATGCATTTAAGTATTACACTAATAACTATTTAAACTATTACCACTAATAAAAGCTTTAAAAAATATTATCAACAATAAATGTTACTTTAATTAGTGCCGATTGCGACGCGTTAAGCAAACTTGTTGGTGGCTAGTTTGTAGCCAAAGCTGTTAGCAACTTTGTTTAGGTGTGGGTGCGACAGCGCAACCCGAAGATGCCCGCCTAAAAAACTTTACATTTTTTTAAATAAAAAAATAGTATCATTTAGATACTATTTTAACTGGTGCCGAAGGCGGGAGTCGAACCCGCACGAAGTTGCCTTCGCTGGATTTTGAGTCCAGTGCGTCTGCCAATTTCACCACTTCGGCAAATTACAAAAATATAATATCATAAAAATAGTATGTTTGCAATTTTATTTATTAAATTTTAAATTATAAATTTTGCAAATTTTTAGTATTTACATTGCAACTTATTAATGGTAAACTTAATAATAGATATTATTTTTTAAGGTTTTAACAATGAGTAATAAAATTTTTAATAAAACAATTCCATATATTTATGCTTTATGCAAATTGCATAAAGCAATTAAAATTGTTGAAAGCAAAACTGAACATAATAAACTCGATAAAGACTACTTAGAAACATTTTATAGGAATCTTAATTTCAATTTAGATAAAATAAAAACAATTATAAGTGGTGTACCATTTGAAAATTTCAAACAATTTATTAACAACAAAAAGTTATTTTTTCTATCTGCCGCAGTTAATCCACCTAAGGATATGATAGAATCAGTTAAAAAAGAACGCGCACATATAAAAGCAATGACAGATGTTAATTTCAGTTTTAGTAGCAGTTTTGATTACTTAATGTTAAATGAAAAAAATCCTGAATACAAACAAATTGCAAAAAACTATGCTAACACAAATTTAGAAAAGTTTGAAATATTTGAAAAACACTACTTACCTGGTTTTGAAAAAACTCCAACAAACAAAGCAAATAATTTAATTACAAAGAAATAAAAAAACAACAACCTATTTGGTTGCTGTTTTTTATTTTCTTAAACTTTTTTGCATATTAACCATTTTATGCAAAAATTGTTTTTGCTCAAGTGGTAAACTGTTTAGCTTTTCGACACTATTCCACTGCTGACTAAATTCCCACATACTATCAGCATCATAACCATTTGGTTTTTTAGTTATTTTGCAACCAAGGCCTTTATAAATATCAAGTAGTTTCATTGTTTCTTCCTTGTAGGATACACCATTACCCGATACTCCTTTAATAGCATCGGTTGGAGAAGCATATCCATAAAGATTAGTTGCACCAACACTATCTGCGTGAGCAAGTGCTAAGTTAAACATAAATCTACCAAGCCCACAGCGTTGAAAATCGTAATCACATTCAAATTGTGAAATAAAAATGCGATCCTTGCTACAATTATATCTTATTTCGCCAACTTCCTTAATTGAATGTTTATCATCGTATAAAAGTATGCTTGTGTGAGCTCCACCAAACAAATAAACGCAAAGTAAATTTTTATTTAATTTTTCAAAATAAAAAGTGTTTGCAACATATTGACGTGTTATGCCATTAATATTATTTATAATATCTAAATATTCTTTTTCCATATTTTTATATTAACATTTAATTAAATTTATTTCAATACCCAATTTATTATAAAACTTAAAAAAGATATAGCTACACTATATCTTTCTTGTTTCGTTAATGCCTTCTTTAAATCCGCAAGGCATTGTGCAAGTGTAACCACTAAAAGTGCAACGTGAACCTTTCATAAAATCAGATAGTTCTTCTGCTCTAGCGTGCTTTTTAGATTTTAGTGCTTTACTATATTTTTTTAGTTGCAAATTTGCAAGTTCGTTAATTTCTAGTTGTGCTGTTGTGCATTTGCGTTCGTATAGTTTTAACACAAACGAATCTAATGTTCCTGCTTCGTGGCAAGTAAATAACATACCCTGTGGCACATTTTCTTCGTTTGAAGAAATATCAGTTAACCATTGCTTAGAAAGTTCTTTGTTCCCACTAATAATAGGTGGAACATAGTAGGTTGGTTTTTTAGGAATGTCGTTCATACTGCACCACAAAGTTCTGTGTCGAATGTTTTGTGCAAAGCAAGGAATAGTTGCTTTAAATGTGGTTTGATAAACATCTCCAAAATATTCTTCTGGGTCTGGTTTAGTGTTAATTAATGTGAATGTTCGGTTCTTACCATTTTTTATTAGAAGTTCATCAATATATGGTAACTTACTTAGTTCGTTATAAAACTCTTTAATTTCTGGCATTAATTTTTGATAGAACTTTTTATCGCTGCCTTTTTCTATTAGTTCTTTAAAGAAACCATATAAGTAGTTTAGTTGCCTATAAGATATTGTGTAAACCATTATTACTCCGCGAGAATAAATAGAGTTTAAGTATCTTGCATTTTCCATAGCCAATTTTTTTATTTTTAAATCAGTAAAGAATTTAGGATTAGAATTTTTATATGCTTTAGAAATTTCTTCTTCAAAAATTTTGCACCATTTGTTATAAAGTTCTTCTTCTTGTTTAGAACCTTTAATAACAGTATATCTACCCGATTTTTCGCTAGTAACATACCACTTTTCGTTATTTAATAACATTGCCATAGCTTTTGAAATTCCACTAAGTTCTAGTGTTAAAAAGTTATGGTCATAAACACTATGGTGTCCACCAACTTTTGTTTGTTTAATTCTTCCTAAAGTTTTTTTGCGTGGTTCTTTGTTAATAACTTCGTAGGTATCCTTCATATAGCAAACACCTGCGTGTTTACCACTTAAATCGTCAAAAGCATCCTTACCCTTGTAATTTTTCCAAAACTTTAACTTTTCGCTAAATTTTTTTTCTTTAACTGTTTTAGCTATTATCTTAACGTACATTTTTTATTTCCTCCCAACCATTTAATTAATGGTATCACAGGGTAAAAAAAGTGTCAAATTTTAGCTTAAAAATTTTGTAATATACTTCGTTGTTCGCTAATAGAATAATTATTAAACGCCAAGTTTATTGCCGAGCCAATAATTCCACCACACATTTTAACAACCAAATTAATATCTTTAGGAGTTAACACTAAGTTATTAAAATTGTTTTTTAATAATTCGTTAAAATCGCTTATATTAAGCGTTGAATTGCCATTATGCATAGCATTGTTAATGGCAGAACTTATAAAACTCTTTGCATAAACAACAAGCGGAACACCAATCGATAAAACTTTAGCTTTATTATATAAAGCATTTAACGATTTTCGCTTATTTCCCACACCGTGCCCTGGGGCTAACACTTTTGTGCTAAGCTGAAAATTGCCACCAAGTGTGTTATAGTCGGTAGCGCATAAGGTATCGATTAAAATAATTAATTGTGGTTTTATGGTGCTAGCAACACTTTCAATAATATCTGCACTTTCAATTCCAGTAAGCCCTAAAACACCAGTTGAAATTGCACTAACTTTTGTTTGTGCTTTTATTAGTTCTCTTGTTGCAATAACTTTTTTTAAAGTTTCGCTACCCAACCCATCGGCACTTAAATGCCTGTTGCCAAGCCCAACCACCAAAACACTGCTAACCTTTCCTGCCAATTTTTTTATGGCATTTGCCAAAGTATTTACTAAAAACTCTATTTCTTCTTCGTTACTACAAAAAAGATTTTTGTTGTTTATTAAACAATAACTAAAACCATCAAATTTAAAACTTTGCTTTGTTATTCCATTTTTTAGATATTGTTTTTTACCAACATACTCCATTTTATTATGTTGCTGTTTAGCAATTTCTGAAATTAATTCGCTCATATTATTTAATTATTTACATAATAAAACAAAATATTCCATACAACATTTTAACTAATTTTTAAAAATAAAATAGAATTTTAAACTTTCTTGTCGAATTATGACATATATTTATTTATATGTTCAATTTTTTTTCATAAACTATTGAAAACCCAAACCTTTAAATTTATACTAGTATTACAAAAAAGGGGGAGGAAAAATTTTATGGAAAAACTAAACACTACTTTTACAAATTGGGAAACATTAATTAATAATTATATTGAAATATTAATTAAAAGCGAATCACTACACGATAAACTAGAAAGTTTATGCAATAAAGCATTAACTAACCCTTCTAAGCAATTACAAAATCAAATAGTTAAAGTAAATTCTACTTTAAACAAGCTATTGGTAGAAACAATGGAATATATGAATGCCATTGATTACTACTCGGTTAATATTGCCTAATTTGAAATGTGAGATATTATTATCTCACTTTTTTGATGCCTTTTGTTATTAACAGCAAATTAAAACAAAAAAAAATCGTTTAATAAAAACGATTTTTTTTATTTACTATTCAGCTTTTTTAGTAGCTTTTTTTGCAGTTGTTTTTGTAGCAGCAGCTTTAGTGGTTGTTGCTTTCTTTTCTGCAGGTTTTTTAGCAGGCTCTTTTTTAGCTGCAGTTTCTTTTTTAGCAGTTGTTGCTTTTTTAGTTGCAGTTTTAGCTGGAGCTTCTTTTGCTACTGTTTCTGCTTTAGCAGTTTTTGTTGTAGCTTTTTTTGCAGGTGCTTTTTCAGTTGCAGTTTCAGCCTTTTTAGCTGTAGCGCGTTTTTTAGGTTCAGCCTTTACTTCTGCTTTAGCTTCAACTTTTTCTTCTACTTTAACTTCTGCTTTCTTTTCTACTTTTTTAACTTCAGTTTTTGCAACTGGAGCTTTAGCTTTAGATAAAGCGGCAGATAATCTTGAAACCTTACGAGAAGCATTGTTTTTATGAATAACACCTTTGCTAGCTGCACTATCGATTAAAGAAATTGTTTCAACCAATTTTGCTTCTGCTTGAGTTAATTCGCCATTTGCAATAAGAGCACGGAATTGTTTTGTGTAAGTTGCAATTGTTTTCTTAACAAAAGCATTTTCCTTTTTTTGACGATTAATAACTTTGATGCGTTTTTTTGCTGATTTAATATTTGCCACGATTTTTCTCCTTAATAATATTAACTATATTTGAAAACTGCTCTATTTTATCATAATAAAATAATTAATGCAAGAAAAAACAATAATAAAATTGTTCAATTTTCTACATATTAAGCACTTTTAACACTAAATAATCAATTGCATAATCGCTAGATATAATTCCTTGTTTTAATTCGTAATCTAATTTATCGCAAATATCAACAATTTGCTTAAGATTGCGTTTTGAAAACAATTTACTTTGATTAAATGCAACTGTTATTGCATATTCTTTAACACCTAAATTTGCACTTAATTCGCTTTTATTGCTTTTAGAAATTGCAACGTGAAACAACCTTCTAAAATGATTATAAATAAGTGGAAGCAAAGTTCTAAAAGTATCCTTTTTTGCCCTAAGCGAATTTAACAATTCAAAAACTTTATCCTTATTTTTTTTTGCCATATTTTCGGTTAACTCGTAAATTTGAAACTCCAACGTTTTGGTTACCAGTAACTCTACATCACAATTTTTTATTAGTTTTTTATCTGAAACAAAGTTTATTAACTTACTAAGCTCGCTAGTTATTTTTGTTAAATCACACACACAATAATCTTTAAGTGTTTTTAGTGCCAAAGTTTCTATTTGAGTTTCGGATTTTTTTAATTCCGACAATATAAAACTATCAACAAATTTTTCTGGTAGTCTGTTACAATCAACCACCATTAAATTTGATATAGCATTTTTAAATTCTTTTTCGTTATCACCCAACACCAAAACCAAAATTGATTGCTCGTTAGGATGTTTTAAATAATCTAACAAAGCATTAAAATTTGTTGTTGTGGTTTTTACATTAAGATTAACAACCGCCAACTTTTTATCGTCGAAAACAGGCATTGTGTTTAAAAATTTTACAACATCTAAAAAATCTAAGTTGTCACCAATAAATTTAACATAGTTTAATGTTGGCATTTGCAAATTTAATGCATTATAAATTAGTTCACAGCTTTTAGTTAGCAAAAATTCGTCTATGCCAACTAATGCATAGCCATTTGAAATATTATTTTTTAAACTGCTCTTTAATTCGATGTATTGCATATTTTAGTTATATCATTTTAAAAAGTTTTAGTAAAGAAAAGCAAACTGTTTAACTTAACAGAATCTAAAACTTTTGTTTCCCTATAAGTAATTAAATTTTTATATTTAACATCATACGCTTTAAAATCTATATTATTATTGTTTGAAATAACATAATTATAATCATCTAAAAAATAATAACAATCGGTTTTTGAAATATTATCTGCAACAAACAAAACCAGTTCCGAGTTAATTTCAACTTTTAATGCAATGGTGTTAAAATCATTTTTTATGTAGCTAAAATTCAAATCGCTTAAAGCAAAATTATTATTATAAAATTGTAAACTTGCCTTTTTTGAAAACTCGTTTAAAACCTGATTTTTATAATTATCTTCAAATACCATAATTTTAGGTTTATAAACTTTAACAATTTTATTTAATGTGTCGTTATCTTTAACACTATAGCCATATAAAATAACAGCATCAACACTATGTAATTTGCTTTTATCTAATAACTTTGAAACATAGTTAAAATTATTTAAGTTATTTAAAACCAATATAGTTTCGTTTTTGTTTGTTGTTAAAACAGCATTATTGCCATACCTACTATAACTAGCCATTAAATTATAACTATTAAATGTCGCAGGCATATTTGTTAAAAGCGTTATAACTATTGCAATAACAATTAAAGCAGAACTTAGCAAACACTTAATTTTTGGTTTTGTTATTAAAAACTTTATTATAAACAAAGCCAAAAGCATTAAGCTAATAACTATGTAACCAATATTAAACACTTTTATATTTAAGAAATTTATTTCTGCAATAAAATTAGCAAATATTTTTATAAAATGCAAAATTAAGTTTGGTATTGTTAACATAAAATTAAACACATTGGTTATTGCACCAATAAAAGCAAACACAAATAAAAACATATAGCAAACCGAAAATAGTGGTAGCACAATAATGTTTGATATTACCGATACAAAATTAATAACATTAAAATGATGAGCTGTTATACTAAACACACCAATATTAACTGCCAGTGATATTGCTAACGCATCAGCTAACCGCTTTGGAAATTTTATGCCAACAAAACAATCAGAAATTAATGGGGCTAATGTTATTATTGCAAACACACAAGCAAAACTTAATTGAAAGCCAACAGTGAATAACGAGAACGGACTAAAAATTAAAATAATAATTGCTGCCAAACTTAAAGAACTTAGTGCATCGTATTCTTTGTTATATATTTTAGAGAATAATAACACTAAACTCATTATAACTGCTCTAACCACACTAGGTGTAAAGTTTGTTAAATAAGCATACAAAAATAAAATTATAAAAATAATAATATTCTTTAAATGTTTGTTACATTTTAGTAGGTTTAACAAACCAACTAAAAGTGCCACTAAAAATCCAATATGCAAACCAGATACTGCAAGAATATGTGCTAGCCCACTATAAGAAAATGCATTATAAACATCATCGCTTAAATTATCCTTTTCGCCAAACAACATTGAATATGCTAAATTAGCATTATCGGCATTTAGCGTTAAAATTAAATTATTTAAAACATTTTGCTTAATAACATCTTTAACTGTTTTGTTAGCATTTGTTATTGTTATGTTTCCTACAAACGAACTAGAAGAATACTTAATGTTGTTTACAATTTTATAAACAGTTTCATAACCAGCATTAACTTTATATAAATCGGTTGTTAAACTTAAATAGTTTCCATTAACTATATTAGAAGTTATTGCATTATCGCTTTTTGTTATGCTTAACTCACTGTTCCCACCAATATCTTTCCCATCAATTTTAACATTATCTAGGTTAACAACCATATAGTTGTTATAATTTTTAACATCACAAATTCTACCACTTAAGGTAACATTGTTTAGTGTTATATTTTCGTTACTATTAAATAATGTTAAAATGGTATAAAAGCTAGCAACCGAAATTGTTATACCAATTAAAACACAAAGTGCTGTTGGTTTAAATTTTTTTATAAAACTAAAAAACCTATTATTTTTATTAATAAGTGATAGTAAAAACAAAATAGCAAAAGTAAGCATTAAAGTTATAATAACAACCAAAGCAAAAATTCCAACGCCGGTGTTATTAAAATTAAAACTTGCTAAACACACTATTCCTAATATTAAACTAATTGCCACAATAAATAGTGGACGAAAATTAATTTTCATCATAAGCCTAACTAATTTTAACAAATATTAAAAAATTATTAAAATTTTAAAAGAATATTTTTTATAAAATTTATCAAACTAAATTTAAAGTAATATTTTTAAGGGGTTTAAAATGGAAAACAATTGTATTTGTAATTGCAACACAGTAAAAAACAAAGGCGAATATGTTTGTTGTAACTGCGGAACTCACGTTGAATTAGATAGTGCAACAATTTTACCACCGTGCCCTACTTGTGGTAATGGAACTTATGTTAAAGACGAATATGTTAAATAGTTTCAAATAAAAAGAGTGGATAAAATTCCACTCTTTTTATTTAAAACAAACATCATAAATTTGTGATAGAACCAAAGAATAAACTCTGGTACTAATAGAACCAATTTGCTCTGGTACAGCATTTAGCAAAATATATTTATTGTTAACAAATTCTAATAGATTTAAATTATAAAATTCGATGTTTCCAACAATGCTAACATTTTTGCGTGTTGATCTAACAATGTCAACTTTAACTAACAAATTATATTGTTTTAAAACCTTATAATAATAAACCCCATCATCAATGCTCATCTTATAATCAAAAGTTTTTATTCTAGCATTAAAAGTTAAATCAGAAACGCAAACTCCATTAAACACGCTTGAATAACTGTTTGAAAAATCGTAATTAGTAGGTTTAAAAATTTGAGAATTAATTTGCTTAAAAGGTTCAAATTTGTTAGCAAAATTTTTTAGTTCTTCGCTATTTAATTCACAAGGATGAACTAAAGAAATTTTAAAATTATCTTCTAAGTTTTCAATTTCGTTTAACTCAACAATCTTAACAAAGTTTCCTTTTTCGTAAGCCCCAAAAACCAATGTGCTTGCAATTTTTTTAAGTAACGGATTATATAAAATGTTCGACACAAAAATTTTTGGTTGCCACATTCTTTTTAATTCGAAAGCATTTTTAAACTTTGCAATTTGCTCCATTATAGCATAGGTTAAATCGCCATAAAATTTTAATGCATTTTCGGAATCTGAAAAGTTTGAATCAGTTAAATTTATGTAATTATTTGTGTTGCAATTTTTAACTTTAACACTTAAATTTTCGGTTATTTCAAATTTTAAATTTTCGCCATTACATAAAATAACTTTAGTACCATCTTCTTCTAAACCATAACTAGAAATCATCTCATCTAAGTAATCTAATGCCGAAATACCAGCACTTTCTGCCAAAATCTCTAAAAATTGATAATAATATTGTTTATTACTGGTTTGCATATAGGTTTGTTTAACAAAGTTAACAACTTGACTTTGCCCTGTTTGACATAGCGCTGTTAACACATATGAACTAAGCCTAGAATCAACCAAACAAGTTGGAACAACATCCATTAATTTAGATATTACCAAACTAGAACAAACTGCCGAAACATAAACACTTATCCATTTATTATTATCGTTAAAATTTCCACCCAAATCTTTAATTAACATAAAACCTAAATTATCCAGCTCGCTTTGTGAAAAAAAGTTTGATAATATTTCAAATTTTTTTATTGAGTGCGAATCGGTTACATTTTGCAATGTTTTAAAAATGCAACTAATAACTGCATCGTTTGCTTTAATGCCATTTTTAAAATAAATTAAATATTTGCTACTAATGCCTTCGGTAACATAATCACGCGCGTTACTTTCTGCATATTCAATAAATTCGTTAATGGTTTCAAACCTAACATTTTTACTAAAATCAATTTCATCTTTTAAAACAGCTTTTAGTTTTTCATTTTCAAGTTTATCATATAAAAATGGAAGTGTTGCTTTAACATAATTTCCAAAGCTTAAATAAAATTCTAAAGCCAATTTTTGTTTATCAGGGGTTGCTTTTAAAATGTAATTTTGCAATTCTAAAATTCCAACTTCTCCGCAATCGGTAAATAATTTATTAATATCTTCTTTTTTAAAATAATTTTCTAAAAACAAATTATCAATTAATTTTTGCACACCTTTTTTAGGAAATAATTCGCAATATATTTCGTAGCCCGTAACATAAAATTCTTCGGTGTTAATATAGTTTAAATAACTACCTTCATTTTTAGAAATAAACTCTTCTAAAAATTCTTTTGAAGGACGCAAATATTTGTTAAGAACAGTTCCTTTTTCACTGTTATAAATAGCAAACAAAAATGGTAATATTTTAAAATTATCAATGCCACAAAATTTAACAGCTTCAATAAATCTATCAAAATATCGTTCGTTAAATTCGTAGTTTAATTTTTTGCTAGCATAATTTTCTTCGCCAATATGATTAACAAAAGTTCTGTTAATTAAAATACAAATTTCGTTAAAGTGCTTAGAATATAAAAATGCTTGCAACACATAGGATAAATAATATTTATAATCCTTAACTTGAAATAATAAATCAACAATGTTTCCAATGTCGGTTTCGTTTAAAACTAGTGTTGTTAATTTTTCAATATCCGATGCATTTTGCAAAACCAAAAAAGTGCCATTAGTTAAATCTTCACTAATTTTTGTCATAATATCATATGGTGCATTAGCATTAGAAAAAATATTTAAAACATAATTATTAATAACTTCTTTTGTAATATAATATGGCATAACAATTTCTCCTTAGTTTAAGTTTATCACAAAGTTACAATTAATCGCAAAGTGTTTTATAAAATTAAAAAAACAACCAATTATTTTTGGTTGTTTAAAAACTTAATAACATCGCTTTCGTTTAAAACTTTTATTACTTTGTTGTTATCGTCCATAACATAAAATTGTGTGTAGTGTCCGCCGCCAATATATTTAACTAATTTATAAATCGGCACACCTTTATTAACAACATAACTTTTTAATTCGATAGGAGTTTCAATTTGTTTTGTTTTACTAGAAACAAATGTTCTTTCAAAATAAACATTTTCGTCTGTGCCGAAACAAGAAAAAAATAAAAATACCGATGTGAACATATAAGTTAAATTAATAGCATAAAAAACCGATGCTATAAACAACCCTAAAAAAATCAAACTAAACAAAAAGCCAACAAGTTTCATTATTTTATAAACTTTTAACTTATCCATTTTTTTTATAAAATAACAAATAGCAACTCGTCCACCATCTAATGGAAAAACAGGAATCAAATTAAATGTTCCTAGTGCTAACGAAGAAAACACAAAGGTTTCTGTATAGGAATAAGTTTCTGGAAACAACCACCAAAAAGCAACACACAATATAACACAAATCAAATTTATAGTTGGCCCTGCTAAGGCAATTAATATTTCGTGTTTGGGATTTATTATTTGCGAGTTACCGCCAAGCCCTGCCCCATAAGGCATAAACACCACTTTGTTTAATTTGTATCCACATTTTTTTGCAACAAAATAGTGAGCATATTCGTGGATACACAATGTTAACATATAAACAAAAAACTGATTAACCCAACCAAAGTAAACTAGTATAAAAGCAAAAACTATAAATAGCGGATGAAATTTTACCGTTAACTTTCCCATACTACCTGATTTTTATTAACCGATAAATTTTGCGAAACACCTTCAATAAAAACACTTAATTTTAAATATTCGTTGGGCTTCGCAGTTGCAATATCCTTTCCTTTTTTTACTAATTGATTAATTACAACACCAGTAATATCAATGTTTAAATATCTTGTAACAACCGAAGCGTTATGCTTTATTTCAATATATTTTTCGCCAGTTGGTAAAACTCCAAGCCCAGTTACAATTCCATCTTCGCAAGCCTTTACCATAATAGAATTATCAATTAAAAACTTTAATTCCCCATTTTCGCTTTCTATATTAGAACATTTAACTGGAACCATTAATTTTAGGTTTTTAGTTTCTATTAGATTAAGCGATGTAGAAGTGAAAATAACATCACCAAAACTATTATATAGTGTATTAAATGGATTATAAACACTAGCATAAGTATCGGTTATAGAGCTATTACCAAAAATTGCAACACCAAAACTGAATATACTTATAAAACAACCCAATATGGCACAAGTTATAACAGATTTTTTGCGTTCTACTTTTAAATATATATTTTTAATTTTATTTTTTCTAATACTTGTTACTTTTAATGTTTTCATATTGCACCTAACCTAATAAATATTTATGACATTCCTTAGCACAATATGTTAAATTTTGTTTAAATTATGCTCTTACTGCACTTAAATCCTTTAGCCTTCTGGTTCTGGCATAAACCTTTATTTCAAAAAAGCCAAACTCATCAACATCTATTTTAAGTTTAAGTTCGTCTGAGTTTAAGTCCATATAATTGTTTAAAACATCTAGCAAATCACTTTTTAAAACACGTTCAATATTAACCGAACTTTTATCAAATATTAAAACTTGCCTTAATCGCTCTTCGCTTTTAGTAATATCCATTAAACCAACCTCTTAACCTTTTTTCTTATACCACCAAAAAAGCCTTTATATTTTTTAGTGCAATCATATTCTAAATGAGTTCCATTATGCAAATTACTTGCAACCATTTTAAATGCTTCGTTAGATATTGAACTATCGTTTACTGCTCCACCAGAAACCAAAGCACGGCTAACACTATCATCTTCTGGCACAATGCCAACAACATCACACTTTAAAAACTCTTTAATGGTTTTAACACTAAACATTTCGCCATCAATAACCATATCGCCCCTAATTCGGTTAATTAAAACCTGAACATTAGTTAGTTTTAAGGAATTTAAAATAGATAGAACCTTATCTGCATCGCGTATGGCAGAAATATGCGGAGTTGTTACAACTATCGCCTCTGTGGCGCATTTAATTGCCCTATAAAAACCCAATTCAATACCAGCCGGGCAATCTATTAAAATATAATCAAACAGGCCGTCAATTTGCGAAATTATAAAATTTAGCTGATCCGATGTTATATCAACATTATTAACCGAGTGAACGCTTGGCAAAACATATAATGTGGGATTAAAAAAATCTTGAATTAAAGCTTGTTTTGCCCTACACTTTCCTTTTAAAACATCAACAACATCGTAAACAACTCTGTTTTCTACGCCCATAACAACATCTAAATTATTAAGACCAAAATCAACATCTAAAATCAATACTTTTAATTTTAACTTAGAAAGCATTACACCTAAGTTTGTGGTAACCGTTGTTTTTCCAACACCACCTTTTCCTGAGGTTATTACAATTTTTCTTGCCATTTTTCACCTTAAAAAAATAATTTAACCTAATTATAAAGGCTAAATAAAATTTCAAAAATTTAATTTTGGTGTTAATTAATAACAATTTTTTGTTTTCGGCAAAATTTTATTAATTATAACAAAAAAGTGTTTTCTAATTAAATACTTAATTAAAAACAAAACATAAAAACCCTTAAATATTAAACACAATAGTTTTAACCCATTGATTAAAACTAAAATTCTAAAAATATTAATTATATTTCAAATAAAAAAATGCATCGCAACTGCAATACACTTTTTATTTATAATTCTATTAACACATTATTTAATAAAACAGGGTTATTTAATAAGTTGCCTGCCCCCATAATAACCGAGCTATCTGGGTCAACATCAACATAAACAGGAAGTTTTAGTTTGTTACCAATAAATTTATCAATTCCAGTAATATTACTAAGACCACCACAAATATAAATGCCAAATCTGTGAATATCTTTTAAAACTTCGGTGCTGCACATATCCAAAACAGCTTCGCTAGCTTCGCATATTTTGTTTATTGCAGTTTCTAACACTGGATAAATATCCTGGCTTAAAATTCTAACTTTTTTTCGTTCTCTGGTTGTTAAATCCGTTCCAAAACAAGTGACCGAAGAAATATCGTTTTTAAGCATAGAACCTGCTTGATTCTTTATTTCCTCCAAAGTGTTACTACCAAACATAACATTTAGCTTATTTTTTAAATATTCGCCAATGTTAAATTCTATATTATTACCACCAACATTTATTGTTGCTCCCCTAATAATATGATTATTATTAACAATAGCAATATCGGTAGATCCACCGCCAATATTTATTATCATATGCGAATATGGGTCGGTTTCTTCAACTTCCATACCAATTAAAGCACAAACACTTGCAGGAATTAAACCAACAACATTAATATTTAATGCATAAGCTAATTGAATAAACTTTTTCTTTTCAATTTTAGAAATTCCACAAGGTAAAATAAACACCACTTTATTGCGTTTTTTAAATAATCCGCTTGGTGCAACTTTATCTAAAAAGGTTTTTAGCATTAACTTGCACATATTAAAGTTAACAATTTCGCTTTCTATAACTGGCGAAATTATATCAACGCTTTCGTTTGTTTTACCTATTAAATTTTTTGCAGCACTTCCAACACATAAAAGCGATTTTTTATTGTTTATTGTTTGCATAGCAACAAGCGAAGGTTCTTTTAAAACCACGCCAATTCCTGCCATATAAATAACAGTGTTACTGCTGCCTAATTCTATAGCTAAATTATAATTAACCATTTTAACTCCATAAACTTTTTATACTTAATTATAGCAAATAATTTTTTTTTAATAAACATAATTTAACATAACTTTTTAAAATTAAAACTTTAAATTTTAATATTATTAAATGCTATGCATATAAACAAAAAACGCCTAAATACTGGGCGTTTTTTAATAATTATAAAATTTCTAAATTTTTATTATATGCTTTTTTAAAGTTATTTGAAGCAAGTTTTGCTTGCATAATTTCAAGTGGAACTTCCGATTTTGTTATTGTTTTCATAATAACGCTATCACCTAAAATATCACAACTAATATCAACAACATTTCCAAATTTTGTGCAATCTAAGTTAATTGCAATTTCTAGTATTACAGCAAGTTTTTTAACAGCTTCTAAATCCTCTTCAGAAACCAAATCTTTAAATTTTACCCAATCTGATAAATTAAAGTTATCGGCGTTTCTAAGAAGCGAAACAAATGCACTAAGCACAAGTTCTTGATGGCTTACTCCAAAAATTTGTGAAGCTAAAATAATGTTAAAACTAATTTTTTCTGGATTATCGCTAGTAACTCTTAAACCACAAGTTGACATATAACTTGCAACCCTTAACACCCTAACATAGCTACGATTTAATTTATGCAAAACTTTTAATTGTTTAAATAAAATCATCGATAAGTTATAAATGTGTTCTGCGTTGTTTGGTTTAACATCGTAATATTCGTTTAAAACTTGTAAGCTATAACCTAAGTTATCACTAATAGGTTTTTCTAAAGTTAGCGGAATTGTTGTGTTTAACAAAATTCCTTCAACCAAACCTGTTTTAGAAATTGAAAAACTGTTTTTATTAATGCTTGTTAAAAATGCTTTAACAATGCTTAAACCTGCAGGCAACGATTTTGTATCGGTTGCACTAACACCTTTAATTTTAGAATTTTTAGTAATATCCAAACCGGAAACAACCAAATAAACTTTGTTAAAATCTTCTTCGGTCATACAATAATTATGTTCGCAATTTAAAGGATATTTTTTTGCTCTGCGGCTAATTTCGCCAAGATTTAAAAATAAACTTCCTGCTCCAATAATTTCGTATTCTTCATCTAGGTTAAACGCCCAATCAAGGCCTTTAATTTGCTCTAAAACATAGTTTGTAACAGCATTTGTTAGTTCGCTTTGAGATAAGTTATTAAACTTATTTGTTAAACTAACTGCACCAAAAGGTAAAATTTCGGTGTTAAGAATGTTTCTACGATTATATAATAAAACTTCGGTAGAATATTCGTTAACATTAATAATTAAGCCCTTTGGTTTGTTAAACGAGTTAATAACTGCAGTATAAATGTAGTTAATTTCTTCTTCACAAGTTAAAATGTTAAATTTTAAGTTGGTTATAGAAAAAATTTCGTTTAAAAAGCCATTTTGATTTTTAGCTTCGGTAATTTTATTTGTTGCAACACAAATTGTTTCTGTTATTTCCTGAGCATCAATCATTCGTTTAAAAACAGATAAAACACAAACCACTTCCTTTATTATGGTGGACTTAATAATGTTTTCCTGTTCAAAATCCTTTAATAAATTGCAAGGAACGCTAACTCTATCGTAAATCAAAAATGATTTATTTTTGTTAACATCAGCAAAAACTAGGTTAATATTTGATGTGTTTAGTTCAATAATAGCAATTTTTCCCAATTTTAAAAAACTCCTTTTGTTTATGCGTATTAATAAAATATTAAAAACACGCTATTAGCAATAATAATATAACATAATTTAAAAACTTTGTATAGATTATGTAAGCATTTTAATTAACTTTTATTAAATTTAACAAAAAAATAATTCGTATGCAGTTATGCAAACGAATTAAAATTGTTATTAGTCGTTAGAAATTGCTCCAACTGGGCAAGTGCCTAAGCAAGCACCGCATTTAATACATTTTTTAGGGTCGATAACAGCAACACCATTTTTTAGGGTTATTGCTCCAACTGGGCAAACACCTGTGCAAGCTCCACAACCAACGCAAACATTTTTATCAACTTTCATTATGTTTTCTCCTATAATTCTTTATCAATTTTATTTTAACAAATAAATATTTTTTTTGCAACCACTATTTATGCTTTTAATTTTATTTTTGTTTATTTAAAACACAATAGCACAATAAAAAAACGCCTAAATTTAGGCGTTAGCTTTAAATTTATAAATTTTTGTTTTATTATGTTTTATTTGTTTTGCCAATTTGGGTTTTATAATTATTATTAAAGTTGAAATTGCCTGATAAACCCCAACCACTAATAAAAAAACGCCAAACATTATTTGTAACAACTTAGAATTTGTGTTAACAGCCAATATGCTTGCAAAAACCGAAGCTATAATTCCAGTAAACAATATTGGAAGTCCAATTTTGAAATTAACCAATTTATTTTTTATGTGTATTATTAAACTAACTATCGCACACGGAATAAAAGCAAGCAAATTTATGCCCTGTGCTTGCTGTTGAGCAATGTTAAAAAATATTATTAACACAGGAATTAATAATGTTCCACCACCCATTCCCATTCCGGCAACAACACCCGAAACTATTCCCGCTAAAACAAACCATAAATATTCCATTATTTTCTCCTTAAATTAGCATTTTTATTGCACCAGCAATAATAACCAAACTAAAAACAATTCTTAAAACTATATTATTAATTTTTTTAAGTAGCAACGCTCCAGCAATGCCACCTAGCACAAAGCCACCAGTAACCACACCTGCAGTTGCCCATTCAATGTTCCCTTTTAACATATAAACAATAAAACTTGCAATGCTTAAAGGCAGCATAATTAACAAGGTTGTGGCGTGTGCTTTTTTATCGGCAACTCCTAACAAACTTGTTAGCGTTGGAACACAAACCATTCCACCGCCGCCTCCCCAAAAGCCATTAATAAAGCCAATAAAACAACCAATTAGCAACAAATAAATAAAACTTAAAACCTTATTTTTTTGTTTTTTTAATTTAAAACAATTTTTTGTTATAGGTTTTAAAATATTCTCGCTTTTATACCTTTGAATAATACACACCTGATTAAAATTTGTTTTATGATATTTTGTTTTTATTTTTAATTTAGGTTTTGCATCTTTTTTATTTGGTTTAATAATAACAACTTGTGGGATTACTAAACTTGGTTTTTTTGCAAACTTAATCAACCCTTTATTTTTTAAAAAAGGTTTTAAAACCACATTTTTTAATTTATAGGTTTTAACTAAATTTTGCTTGGTTGGCTTTATTAATTTATTTTTCAACTTTTTAGCTTGCATAATAATATTTTGCGTAAAAATTTATTCAATATGAGTAAAAAAAATTTTTTGAAACATACTAAAATAAAATTTCCATATTTTACCAAATAGCAAATGGTAAAAGTTGTAAATTTTAGCAAAATGTTATTAGCTTTACCCTAATTTAAGTTGATTAAAATATATATATTTAATATAATAATAATTAGATTTGTTTAGGGTTAATATTTAACCCAACATTTTAAAAAAAACATAAAAATTTATTAAATGGTGAATTATGGCTAACAAAAATAAAAAATATGCTTTTAAAAAATTTCTAATTGGAGGAATGCTTGCTCTTAGTGTTTTTAGCACTTCTTTTATTGCAACCAATTTGCAAAAAATAGATCAAGGCGTGTTTGCATCTTACGCTCAAGAGCAATCGTTAATTTCTAATAACGATTTTTCTAACTATTCAACTTCTAGCACTCCTTATACTCCTAATAGTTGGACATACGAAAATCCAACCAGCAACAATAGCATTAAAGCAGGTGTTATTAATGTTTACGAAAGCGAGTTTCCAGATAAAGCTGATGATTATAAATTAAGCGACAACCCTGGTATTCCTACCGGAGATGCAACAACCAGTTCCGACGCTATTTATAAACATTTAATGATAAACAGTTTTGCAGGTCGTAGCCGTGCTGGTTACACAAGTGGAAGCTTTACACTAAACGCTAATAGTTACTATCAAATTGATGTAATTGTAAAAACAGTTGGAAATGCACAAGCCGGAATTTATATTAATGGTTTATCCGATAAAGAAGTTGATGCTTCTATAACTGGCATTATGAATAACAACTGGGATACACACTACTCTATTTTTGTTGAAACCAACGACTTTGTTTCCGAAAGCGTAACATTAGGTTTGTGGTTAGGCGGACAAAACGACGATCAAGTTGCGGAAGGCGCTGCTTTATTTAATAAAGTTACTGTAACTCAATTTAGCAAAACAACCTTTGATTCAACTATTAGAAATAGTAACTCTCAAACTTCTAAAGTTGTTAGCTTAAAAGATAATTATTACATTGAAAACGCAATTTCAAATGCAAACTTTAATATAACTGGTGGCGACCAAAATGCAATTACTGGTTGGACCATTTTAGAAAGTGCTCAAAACGAAACTAATCAACACTATAAAATTATTGATACCGATAGTTATAATGCTTCGGTTGACACTGTTAAAGGAATTGCTAATCCTAAAACAAATAATATGACAGAAGATACTAGAGTGTTATATGTTAACAATCTAGAGGATAGCAAATTTGGAATTGAAAGTTCAAGTTTCACATTACCACAAAGTGAGTTTTATAGATTAACAGTTTGGACAAAAAGTGATTGCGGAAAAGGAAGTGGTGCAACACTTAAATTGGTTGAAGTTAATCCAGACGAAACTAACACCGAATTTGAAGCAACTTCGGCAAGCATTAATTGCACAACATCTATATCCACTGCTCCAGCTTTAAACAACTGGACTATGAACACCTTCTTTATTGAAGGACATCCATTAAAGGATACTAACGTAAAACTACAAATTTGGTTAGGTGAAGAAACTGCAACTTCTGGTTATGTTTTTGTAGACAACATAACTTTAGAAAAAGTTAACTACGCAGTTTTTGAAAATGCTAGCAACGCTGGTGCAACAAAATATAGCTATAATGCAAATAACACTGGCTACACTATTACAAACGGAAACTTTAACGATACTAAAAAACAAAACATCGAACTTTCCTATCCACTAGATGTTAATAGTTGGAAATTAACAACTTCTGATTTAGTTAATTCAGAACAAACAACATCGGGTGTTATTAACACAAACAACAAACAATTTGAAAAATTAAAAAATCAATTTTTAGGTTACGACCTTAACATTTCAAATCCGGGTTTAACACCAAACCAAATTGTTACAGGTGCAACCACCGAAAACACTTCTAATAATATTTTATTAATTGGTAACCCTGTTGAAACAACACAAAGTTATTTAAGCGAAGGTTTTACCCTTACAGCAAATTCATACTACAAACTAAGCTATTTAGTTAACACTCAAATTTCTACTCCACTAAACCAAAATGCTAAACAAGGCGTGGGAGTTAGAATAGCAAATAGCGATTATACCGTTTATAACGAAAACAATATTTTAACCAATTCAAATTGGCAAGTTAAAACAGTTTATATTAAAACTGGCGATTCTGATCAATCTTGCACATTAGAATTAAGTTTAAGCAACATTCAAGGATACGCTTTCTTTGACGATGTTAAACTAGAAACTTCTAGTGAAGAAGAATATAATGCTTTAACAAAATTAAGCACAAAAGTTGATTTGTCAAAAGAAAGCTTTAATCTTTACGATAAAAATTCTGGTTCAGCATTAAATAATCTTTATAACTGGACAGGAACAAACAGTGTTGAAGGCTCAAATGTTAAATTTGGTGCATTAAATGTTAAAGAAAACACCGATTCGGTTTTAAGCATTGCAAACCCTGGTTCTAAAACCAACGAAAATGTTTTAATGATTTTTGGAATGGACGAAACCAACTTTAAAGCATCTAACAAACAAGCTTATAACCTAAATGTTGGCGAATATTACAAAATTTCAGTTAATATTAAAACCGTTGGCATTGCACAAGAAAATCACGCTTACGACGAAGAAAACGAAATTATGCCATATGGTGCAACAATTTCGCTTAGTGGCTTTGATAAAAACTTTACTGGTATTAACACTCAAAACGAAAGTAACCCAAATAACGATTATGTAACCTACACTTTCTATGTTTCTCCAGATGGAACAACCACAACCAACCTAGAACTTGGTTTAGGAGCCGAAAATAGTTTAGTTTCTGGATATGCTTTCTTTGATGAAGTAACCTTTGCCAAAATTGAAGAAGCAGAATATTTGGCAGCACAAAATGCCGAAGAAAACGATAAAGTTATTGTTTTAAATCAAGTTAACCCAGATAAAGAAACCGATAGCGGTTCAGAATTCTCTGGCTCAGAATGGGATTGGGTAATTGTGCCTTCACTTCTAACAGGTTTGGCAATTATAATTGCTTTAGTTGGTGCAATGGTTCGTCAATTTAAGTTTACTAAAACTCCAAAAATTAAAACTTCTTACGATAGAAGAAAAACATTGGAAGTTGATTTAGATAAACGCGAACGCATTGAACTAAGAAATCAAATTATTGCAGAACTTAACAAAGAATATTCTGATATTAACGATGAAATTTCGGAACTTAACAAACAATTAGTTATCGATAAAGAAAACTTAATTAAACTTCAAAACGAACGCAAAGAAGAACACAATAAAGTTAAACAAGCAATCTTAATCGAAAAACAAAATGTTATTAAAGAATACAACGAAAAAATGGCTAACCTAACCGATGTTAGTGAAAAAGATAAACAAAAATTCGAAAAACAACTTAACGCATTTATTGGTAAACTTGATAAACGCGTTATGCGTGAAGAAGCAGCTTCTAATAAAGAAACTAACGAGTTAGAAAAACTTACTGCTAAACACGAATTAAAAGTTAAAAAGTTAACCGAACGACAATTATTTATTAAACAAGAAATTGAACGTATCGAAAAAGAAATAGAAGAAATTTCTAAGCAAGAAGAAATTATGTGGAACGAATATCGCCGCGCCAAAGAAGAAGCTAAAAAAGAAAAGCTTGAATATATGGCAGAAAAGCGTAAAGAAAAACAAGCAAAAAAACAAACAAAATCCACTGATTCAACTGTTAATAAAGAAGAAGTTGAAGTTAACGAAAATAGCCAAGCTGACGCTAAAGTTACAAAATCAGAAACTGATAACAGTAACGAAACAGTAAGCGAAGAAAATAGCGAAAATAAATAATAAAAAAAGGAGCAGTTAATAACTGCTCTTTTTTAATTATTTTTAAAAATTTTATAATAAACTTCTCTTTCCTTTCGTTTAACCGTGTTTAAATCCTGCATATACTTTGTTTTTAGAATGCCATCGTCTAAAATAGGATTGCTTTCAACAAAAGGAATATTACATTTATTCATACCATAAATTAGTTTACTTTTAATTAACTGAGCAACTTTTGGCTTATCGCAACTTGGACTAACACATAAAAACATAAGTTCAGCATAGTTAGGTTTTCTAAAAGCTTTTAATAACTTAAAACTATCAAAGTTAATTAATTTACCTTTGTTTAAATTCATTTCGAATGCAAGCCCCGGAATAGCTAATCCAAAACCCACCACGCTATTATTTTCATCAACAATTAATGCAATAAAATTATGATTAATTAAAAAGGAGTATTGTTCCACTAAAACTTCTTTTAGTTTTGGTGTTATTGGAATTGCCCCATACAAAGGAGCATAGCATTCGTTGATTAAATCAAAAACCTTTGTTTTATATTTATTTAAAAGTTTGTAAACATTTTTTGTTTTTACAACCTTATAATTATCTAATTCAAAAACATACTTAAAATTTTTAGGAGTTGCTATTCTATATTCAGTAAATTTAGTTTCCACCAAATAACCGCATTTTTCCAATAGTTTTTTGTAGTATGGAAAATTATATAGCGCAACCAAGTTTCCCATTTGCTCAAAGTTGTTAGATTGAACACCAACCTTTTCAAGGTCGTTAAACCCCATTGGTCCGTGTGAGCATTGCATCCCTCGCCTTATTGCCCAATTTTCTACTGCACTAATTAAAGCATTTGCAACTTGAAAATTGTTAATACAATCAAACCTTGTAAACCTTACTCGCTTTTGGTCAGTTTTTTCGTTATATATCGAGTGAATAATTCCACCAATGCGTCCTACAATTTGACCATTTAATTTTGCCAAATAAAAAACACTTGCAACATCTGTATTTTGTTTGCTCTCTTTAAAAATATTATATTCTGCTATTTTTAAAGTTGGAACAAAATAATTGCAATCTCTATATAACTTAATTGGGAAATCAACAAATAACTTTTGTTGTTTTTTTGTATTAACTTCTATAATCTCAATCATCAAACATAAGTTTAAATTTTTTTTTATTATTAGTCAAACAAATTATAAATTTAACATTTGACCAATAAATAACTTTTCGGATTTTAAATTATTTTTAGCTATCACATCTTGCTTGTTTAAAGAAAACTTTTTGCAAATTGATTCCAAATTTTCTGTAACACCAACAACATAAATATCCTGAGTTTTTTTACTAAACAAAATTTTATCTATTTCATTATTAAAATCGGTTTCAACATTAAAACCTAGCTTTTTAAAGTTTTGCTTAATATTGTTTAAATTATCATTTCCATTATAAACATATAAAAAATTTCGTTTTAAGTTATTAACAACAACAAAGTCGGTATTTTCTAACGGAATTTCAATTTCTTTTGGTAATGGCATATTTGATGATATGCCATTACAATTTTCTAAACTTTCAACCGAAACATTATAGGTTTTTGCAATACTATTTAGCGAATCAAATTTGTTAGGAATATGTAAAATTTTCATATTATCTCCTTTAAAACTAAAGTGAGCTTTTTTATTATAAAATGTTTATAACTATTAATTATTAATATTATTAAAATTAAAAATAAATTCTATAATATTTAATTTATTATGCAAGTTTTAAAAATTTTGTCCATACAATGTTATAGAAAAATTTTTAGAGGTGATGTTATTAAATCGTTATTTAAGGCAGTTGTGGTTTTAACTGGATTTTCGGTTTTAACTAGAATTTTAGGTTTTTTATTTAAAATATTTTTATCTCGAACTCTAACCACCGAAATGCTAGGCATTTATTCTATTGTTGTTTCGGTATTTATGGTTTTTGTTACAATGCTTAACTCTGGTATGCAACTATCAGTTTCTAAAAACACCACATTAAATTTTAATAAAGATAACAAAAAATGCTATGGCGGAATTACCAGTGGCTTAATTATTTCGCTTTCTATTTGCTTATTAATTTTTATTATAATTTTATTGTTTCGACCTTTTTTTATTAACTATTTTGGCAATGAAATTGGTTATAACCTACTTTTAACAATGTTGCCAGCAATTATCTTTACTGGCGTTTATGCTCCGTTTAAAGGCTATTTATGGGGTAGAGAAAGCTTTTTTAAAGTTAGCGTTGTGGAATTTTTAGAGCAATTAATAAGAATTGGCAGCTTTTTTGTGCTAATTGCAATTAATAGCAACTTAAATCAACTATACCCTGCTGGAATTTCAGTATCAATTGGTTGTATTATTTCAACAATAGTTGGTATTATTTTATTTGTATTTACTGGCGGAAGGCTAAAGAACCCTAAATACGCCTTTAAACCAATATTTAACTCGGCAATGCCACTAACTCTAGTTAGAATAGCAACAAGCCTTATGCAGCCATTTATAGCTCTTATTTTACCACTTCAACTTGTTGCCGCAGGTTTTACAAACAGTCAAGCACTAAGTCAAATAGGTATTGCTATGGGAATGACTATGCCGTTACTTTCAATACCTTCAACCATAATAGGTTCGCTTGCTATGGCAATAATTCCTAAACTAACAAGTTTAAACGATGAAATTAACAAGCATAAATTAATAAAACAAATAACATCTGCAATTAATTTTACTTTTATATGTGGTTTTATTGTTTTACCTTGCTTTATTGCTTTAGGCGAACCACTGTGCTTATTTTTATTTGATAATATAACTGCTGGCACATATTTAAAATATGCTTGTTGGCTAATTATTCCAATGGGAATTTCACAAATAACAACATCGGTATTAAACAGCTTAAATTTAGAAGTAAAAACTTTTATTTATTACATAATTAGCAGCGTTGTTTTAGTTGGTTGTATTTTTATTTTACCAAAATATGTTGGCATATATGCCCTAATGTATGGTATGGGAATTAGTATGCTTGTGGTTTCGATTTTAAACATTATAAAAATAAATAAAACAGTAGGGTCAAACAAAACTTATTTAGGTATTATTTTAAAACTAGCAATTATATCGCTACCCTGCACCTATTTAACTAAATGGATATTTAACATAAGCGAAATTATGTTTCCGAAAATTGTATCCATAATTTTATCAGGTGGAATTAGTATACTATCTTTCACATTGCTAATGAGTGTTTTTGGCGTTGTGGATATATCCTTAATAAAAGCATTAAAGCCACAAAAAGTTAAAAATTTAAAATTAAAAAATTAGATATTATATAAGTATAAATTTTAAAAAAAATAAAATAATAGTAATATGACTTACACTTTAATTGTTAGAAGTATAATAATATATTTTTTAGTGTTCATATTACTGCGTTTAATGGGTAAACGCCAAATTGGCGAAATGCAACCATTCGAACTTGTTATAACACTAATTATCGCCGACCTTGCAACCATTCCAATGGCAGAAACAGCCTTACCGCTTGTGCACGGAGTAATACCAATTATAACCCTTGCACTAATTCATTTTGCATTAACATTTTTATGTATGAAAAGTTTATATTTTAGAAAGCTTATTAACGGAAAACCAGTAATAGTCATAAATCCTAATGGCGTTGATTATAAAGCTTTAAAAAAATTAAATATGAACTTTAACGATTTAATGGAAAATGTTAGAAGTTTAGGCTACTTTAATTTGGAAGAAATTTTATATGCAATTATGCAAACAAACGGCACTTTAACCATATTACCAAGAGCGCCTTATGCTCCACTAAATGCCAATAATGCAAAAATTGATGTAGAGCCAGCAAACTTACCAGTAATATTAATTAGCGAAGGCAAATTTGTTAAAGAGAATTTAAACCTAGCAAAATTAGAACCAGACTTTATTAACAAAACTGTAAGCGATAACAACATTGACCCTAATAATGTTATATTTCTTTCAATAAACAACAATGGAAAAATGTATGTTCAACCAAAAACTGGCAGTTTTAAAGTTATTGAAACTAACTTTAAAGGAGGTTCGTGGTGAAAAGAATAATAGCAATAGTATTTTTGTTTTTAGCATTAATTACACTTGCAACCTATGAAGTTGTTATGGTAGATAAAGTTATAGTAAAACTTGAAAATCAAGTTACATCATTAAGCGAAATGGTTAAATCTAATAAAGAAGATTTAAGTATTGTTGAAACAGAAATTTCTTATGTTAAAAAAGATTGGGATTCAAAAGAAGATAACCTATGTTTAATGTTTAACCATAAAGACTTATCTGCAATAACCGATAGTTTAACCAGACTAAAATCCTATATTTATAATAACGACTACGATAATGCAGTTGCCGAAGTGGACTTGTTAAATGAATATGCCAGAAAAAATAGACACATTATGGGATTTAATATGCAAAATTTATTATAAAAAAATGTGGTTAAACCACATTTTTTTAATTAAATATTAAAATTTTGTTGAAATTAAAAAAGTTTAAATAGCAAAATAAAAAGCACAAGCCTTCTTGTGCTTTTTGTTATTTATTATCTTTTCCTAAAATACATTCTTGATATAACTTATCGTTTATTGTTGCATTAATGCTTTGATATAACATAATAACGCTAAGAGCAACACAAATTAACAAGTTTCCAAGGTCAACAGCGTTAAACGAAATAATTTGAGCAATTACGATAGTTACAACACAAACTAAAACAATACCAAAAGCAATCCAGTTAACAATTGTGTTACCACTAAGTTTGCGTTTTAAATTAACATTATAGTTTGTTCTAATAACACCTTCGCCATTGCTAGTAATATTTGAATTAACTCCAGAATATGCCCTATATTCTAAAACTAATATAACACCATATAAAATTGTTCCAGCCAAAGCAAAACCACCAAATAAATATGGGTTTGTGTCGGTTATTCCACTAACGCCAGCATAAATTAAAAATGCTATCGATAAAATTGCTACAAAAGCATATAGCCCAATAAAAATTTTAATAGTGTTTAATTTTTTTTCAAGATAATGTTGTTGATCTTTTTTAACAGTTAATTCGGTTATTAGCATTATTTTAATCCTTTTTAAAATATTTTTTTAAATACTTTCCTGTTTCGCTTTCTTTAATTTTAACAATTTCTTCTGGTGTTCCGCTGGCAACAATTGTTCCGCCTTGATCTCCACCTTCAGGACCTAAGTCAATAATATAATCGGCAACTTTTATAACATCTAAGTTATGTTCAATAACAACAATGGTGTTACCAGTTGCAACTAAGCGATTAAGTATTTTAATAAGTTTATCAACATCATACATATGAAGCCCAGTTGTAGGTTCATCTAAAATATAAAGCGACTTTCCCGTTGCACGCTTACTAAGTTCGGTTGCAAGTTTAACACGCTGTGCCTCGCCACCACTAAGTTCGGTTGCAGGTTGACCCAATTTTATATAACCTAAACCAACATCGTATAATGTTTGTAACTTATTTCTTATTTTAGGGATATTTTCAAAAAAGTCAACTGATTCGGCAATTGTCATATCTAAAACATCGGAAATACTTTTCCCCTTATACTTAACTTCCAATGTTTCACGATTATAACGCTTTCCGTGGCAAGTATCACAAGTTACATAAACATCTGGCAAAAAGAACATTTCTATTTTATTTATTCCCGCACCAGAACAATTTTCACATCTTCCGCCAGAAACATTAAAACTAAATCTGCCAGAATTATAACCTCGCTCTTTAGCATCCATAGTTTTTGCAAACAATTCTCTAATATCTGTAAACACATTAGTATATGTTGCAGGGTTACTTCTTGGTGTTCTACCAATAGGGCTTTGATCAATGTTTATAACTTTGTCAAATTTTTCTAAGCCTAAAATTTCTTTATATTTTCCTTCCGATAACTCGCTACGATTAATTTTATTGCTTGCTGCCGGATATAAAATCTCGCTAATTAAACTACTTTTCCCACTACCAGAAACACCAGTAATTGCGGTTATTACTCCAGCTGGAATTTTAACATTAACATTTTTAAGGTTGTTTTGCTTAGCACCTTTAATTTCGATATATCCATTTTTAATTTCACGTCTTTTGCTTGGAACAGGAATGCTAAGTTCGCCACTCAAATATTTTCCGGTAATGCTTTCTTTACAAGCAACTATATCTTTAACACTTCCGGCTGCAACAATTTCGCCACCATTAACTCCTGCATATGGTCCAACATCAACAACATAATCTGCGCTTCTAATTGTGTCTTCATCGTGTTCAACAACAATAACTGTGTTATCTAAATCTCTTAAGTTAGTTAATGTTTTTATTAATTTATCGTTATCTCGTTGATGCAATCCAATGCTTGGTTCATCTAATATATATAAAACTCCAGTTAGTCCACTACCAATTTGTGTTGCAAGCCTTATTCTTTGGGCTTCTCCACCACTAAGAGTACTTGCTGTTCGGCTTAAGGTTAAATAGCCTAAACCAACATTAATTAAAAAGCTTAACCTTGCATTAATCTCTTTCAAAATTGGTGCTGCAATTTTGCTTTGTGTTTCATTTAATTTTAGTGCATCGAAAAATGCTTTTATTTTAACAACCGACAAATCGGTTAAATCGCTAATATTTGTGTTTTTAATTTTAACGCTAAGTGCTTCTGGTCTAAGCCTTTTTCCGTGACAATCATCGCAATCTATTTCGGTTAAAAATTTTCCCAATTCAACTTTCGCCCAATCAGAAGTTGTTTCTCTGTAGCGGCGTTCTAGGTTTGGAATAATGCCTTCAAACTTCATTTTTGTGGTCATTAAATCGCCTTTAAACCTATAAGTTGTATCCAATTTTTCGCCTTTAGTTCCGTAAAGAATCATATCTAGCATTTCTTTTGGAAGGTCTTTAACAGGTTTTGATAAATCTTCGTTAAATCTATTTGCAACAGCATTAAAGAACATCGAACTCATAGCATTATCATATGCCCAACCGCTGGCATTTATTGCGCCATTTAAAATTGATAAATTCTCATCCTTAATAATTTTGTTTTTATCCATTATTTGCCTAAAACCTAAACCACTACAAGTTGAACAAGCACCAAATGGATTATTAAAACTAAATAATCTAGGTGTTATTTCGTGTAAAGAATATCCACAAGTAACACAACTATGGTTTGTTGAATACAAGGTTTCCTGTTCGTCGTGAGAAACAACAACTATTCCACCAGTAAGTTTAATAGCAGCTTCTAAACTTTCAGTTAACCTTGTTGTTATTTCTGGTTTTATAACTAACCTATCAACAACAACCGATATGTTATGCTTAATGTTTTTATCAAGTTTTATTTCTTCATCTAACATATAATCAGAGCCATCAACTTTAACTCTGGCATAGCCTTGCTTTAATAAATCAGCAAATTCCTTTTGAAACATTCCTTTTTTGCCCTGATAAACTGGTGCTAAAATAATTATTTTAGTTCCTTCTTGCAAGGTTAAAACTTGTTCAACAATGTTATCTATTGTTTGGCTTGTTATTGGCTTATTGCAATTTGGGCAATATGGTGTTCCAATGTGCGCATATAATAATCTTAAATAATCATAAATTTCGGTAACAGTTGCAACGGTTGAGCGTGGATTATGCGAAGTGGTTTTTTGGTCGATAGAAATACTTGGGCTTAATCCTTCAATAATATCAACATCTGGCTTTTTCATTTGCCCTAAAAACATTCTTGCATAACTTGATAAACTTTCAATATATCTTCGTTGACCTTCGGCAAAAATAGTGTCAAACGCTAATGTGCTTTTTCCACTACCAGAAACACCAGTAAAAACAACCAGTTTCCCACGAGGAATGGTTAAACTAACATTTTTTAAATTATTTTCACGTGCACCTTTAATAACAATTTCTTTTAACATAATTAATCCTTTTTGTTATTTAATTCTTTTTTTAAATCTAAAATTTGATTTCTTAAAATTATTGCTTGTTCAAAATCTAAACTATCAGAAGCCAATTTCATTAAGCTTTGTAATTTTTCTATTTCAGATGGAATTTCTGATTTTTTAACTTTAGCTTTGTTTTTGGTTTCTTTCTTAGTTATTTCTAAAGTGTTTTTAACAGGTTTAATAATTGTTTTAGGAGTAATTCCATATTTGGCATTATATTCGCTTTGAATTTGTCTACGTCTGTTAGTTTCGTTTATTGCAACTTTCATACTATCGGTTATAACATCAGCATACATAATAACTTTTGCTTCGGCATTTCTTGCTGCTCTACCAATAGTTTGAATAAGTGCCCAACTACTTCGCAAAAAGCCTTCTTTATCGGCATCTAAAATTGCAACAAGTTTAACTTCTGGAATATCTAAACCTTCGCGTAACAAGTTAATGCCAACTAAAACATCAAATTCTTTTAATCTAAGCGAATTTATAATTTCAACACGGTCAAGTGTATCTATATCGCTATGCAAATAACGCACTTTAATTTTTCTTTCACTTAAATACCCAGTTAAATCTTCTGCCATTTTTTTAGTTAATGTAGTAATTAAAACCCTACCATCGGTTTGAATGGTTTTATAAATTTCGGTTATTAAATCGTCAACTTGGTTTTTAATTGGTCTAACCGAAATTTCTGGGTCAAGTAAACCTGTAGGTCTAATTATTTGTTCAACAATTTGATCTGACATTTTCATTTCGTATGGGCCGGGAGTTGCCGAAACAAACACAACTTGATTAATTTTGCTTTCAAATTCTTCGAAATTTAATGGTCTATTATCATATGCCGCAGGCAACCTAAAACCATATTCAACTAAGTTTGTTTTTCTGGATAAATCACCGGCATACATTCCTCTTATTTGTGGAACTGTCATATGGCTTTCATCAATAAACACAACAAAATTATTTTTAAAATAATCAATTAATGTGTAAGGTGGTTCACCTGGTTTTCTACCATCAAAATAACGAGAATAGTTTTCGATTCCAGAACAATATCCAACTTCTTTCATCATTTCTAAATCGTAAAAAACACGCTCTTTAACACGCTGAGCTTCGATTAATTTATTTTGTTTTTCAAATTCTTTAACACGCTCTAAACAATCTTTCCTAATACGCTCATATGCATTTTCTAATTTTTCCTGAGTTACCGCATAGTGGCTTGCTGGCAAAATAAATGCGTGGTTTAATGTGCTAATACGCTTTCCGGTAACAACATCTATTTCCGAAATAGAATCAATTTCATCTCCAAAAAACTCAAACCTAACCGCAATATCCGATCTTGATGCAGGAATAACATCTAAAATATCTCCTTTGCTTCTAAATGTCCCGCGTTTAAAATCAATTTCGTTGCGTTGATACTGCAAGCTAAGAAGCTTTTTCATAACTTCGTTTTTAATAGCGTGATCTCCCGGACGCAAACTTAAACACATACTAGAATAGTTTTCAGGTTCACCCAAGCCATAAATACAACTAACCGATGCAACAACAATAACATCGTTCCTTTCAAATAAGGAACAAGTTGCGGAATGCCTTAGTTTATCTATTTCTTCGTTTATGCTCATATCCTTTTCGATATAGGTATCAGAACTAACAATATAGGCTTCTGGCTGATAATAATCGTAATACGAAACAAAATATTCCACTCTGTTTCGTGGAAAAAACTCCCTAAACTCGTTGCAAAGTTGTGCCGCTAGGGTTTTGTTGTGAGCAATAACTAATGTTGGCCTGTTAATATTATTAATAATATTAGCCATAGTAAAAGTTTTACCGCTTCCGGTAACACCCAATATTGTTTGATATTTTAAACCATCTTCAATTCCTTCCACAATTTTGTTAATAGCTTGTGGTTGATCACCTGTTGGCTTATAAGAACTAACTAACTCAAATTTTTCCATCGTAATTATTATATCCTAAATAAGCATAATTAAAAAAATCAATCGAATAAAACATTTGTTCGATTAATTTTAACATATATCAATAAAATAGTGAATTCTTTTTATAACTAAAATTTAAAAATTGCTTTTAAAATTAATGTAACAACAAACGATATTATGGCAAGAACAACTGTTCTACCCAAAATTAAATATGTTGTTTTTTTGCGTTGTTGTTTTTCACGCAAATAACCTTCACCCTTAGTTTTTAAAGAAACACAGTAAATTAACTCGCCATTTTTATCAGAATTAACAACATCAATATAATTATCTAACATTAAATTGTTAATTATTTTATCAACATCTTCTTCGGTAATAGTAATTTTTGGAGCTAACGAATCAATTATTTCTTTAGGAGAAATAAGAGTGCTTTGTTTATCTATGCACTTTTCAAAAATATAATCCATTGCTTTTTTCTCGTTTCTACTTAGCATAGTTCACTCCTTATTTAAACAAATAAATTGCTAAAAAAGCACCAATAAAAGCCATTATGCCACTAAACAACGCAGTTAAAACAAGCATTAAACTTGATCTTCTTTGAGTTTTAGCAGCATTAACACTTTCTTCAATAATCATTCTGCCCTTTGGCAAAACCGATAGGCAATAAGTATTGTTTTCAGCATATTTTATATCGATATACTGTCCCAATTTTAGATGTTCCAAAATTTGGTCAACACTTAACTTGCTACTCTTTTTTTCGGAAGATAATTTTTCTATTAAACTATCATAATCAATAACTTTATAAGTTCCTTCCTCGCACATCGAGTTTAAAACTTTTAAAACTTTAAAACTTTTTCTATCTAACATAAAGTATTCCTTAACTAGTATTAATTTTAACAAATTTTAATAATTTTAGCAAACTTTTTACTTTTTTTAATTACTCAACCATAGTTTAAATTTTTCCTTAAAAAAAATAATTATAATTTATTTGATAATTATTTTGCAACAAATAAAAAAACAAGCGATTACTCGCTTGTTTTAGTTTTTATTATTTTCTTTTATTGTTTTTAGAACCTTTTTTAGCACCTTTCTTTCTGCCAGTTATTACAAAGTATGCAACAACACCAACTAGAATTAAGGAAGCAACAACAATTAAAATTGTTCCAACAATAGGTTTTACAGTGTTATTGTTAGTTTCGTTTCCAGCAACAACAATATTGTAACTCTTAGTTGTTTTATTACCAGCTTTATCGGTAATAACAATTCTTAATTCGTAAGTTCCGCTTTCTTCAAATTTCCATCTGTATTGACCAGATTTTGAAGAATCGCCTTGATATTCGTTTTTAACGATTGAGCTTGAAGGATTGTATAAGTTAACAGATGCAGTATATTCTGCTTTAGATTCGCCTGCTGGAACTTTAATAGCTTCGCTACCTTTAATTCCATCAATGGTTACCATATCTAAGTTAAAGTCGTAGTAACTATTAATTTTAGCATTGCTAATTAAATCTTCTTCAGAATCGTTCCATTCCATATCAGGAGCTTCGCAGTCACCAACCTTAACTTCTTTAGTTAATTCGTAAGAATTACCTGCAGCATCGGTTGCAATATAAGATATTGTGTAAGTTCCTTGTTTGTTAGCTGTGAATTTATAACGAGTAGTAAATTCACTAGAACCTGTGTATTTAGGTTCGGTAATTTCTTCAACAGCAACTTCTTTTCCATCAACATCAGTAACTTTTACTGTTAAAGTAATATCTTCTACTGCTGTTTGATCGTAGTTGTTACCAGAATTTTCTGGGTCACGATATCCATCGTAAATTGTTCCAATACCAGGAGCAACAATTTCTACAGAACCTGCTTCTTCGTTCCAAGCTTGGTTCAAGTTTAAAGTATAATCGTTTTCTAAAGTAATAGTTGGTTTAATTGTATCGCTAGCTGTAATTGTGTAGGATTTAGATTCGGTTAAGTTACCGTTAGCATCCCAACCAGTATATTTAATAATATAAGTTCCAGCAATATCAGGAGTAAATCCAACAGTACCACGACGGTTCATACTTGGACCTTCAATAATATCCCAATATGTTCCAGCTATGCCTTTAACTCTGCTTTCATAAGGAACATCGTTTGTAACATTTGTTAAAATAACGCCGTTATCTTTTAATGTTGCAGCAGGAATTTCAATAAACTTACCAACTTCAACTGTACCACTTAAAACATCAGTACTGCTTAGGTTAATGGTTGGTTTTTCTGTGTCGTATACTCTAACACCAAAAGATTTTGTTATAATGTTTCCACCACTATCTTTAGCAGTGTAAGTAATTGAATAAACACCACTATAATCAGCAGTAAATGTTCCGTTTGCAATAGCGTGTGTATAAACATCATCTGCAAAAGTTTTTGTTACTTTAGAATTTTTAACAGTAACAACTTTTCCATATGGATCTCTTACTTTAACATTTAATGTTAAGTATGCATCAGCATCGGAAATTTTAATTTCTGGTAATGTTACAATATCTTTTTGGCTAAATGCTGCTCTTGTTTCTTCGTTAACAGGAACTGCAAGCATACCATTTTCGGTAATAGCAACTTGTGAACCAATTTTACCTGTTTCAGGGTCAACTTGGTTGCTTTCGTCTAATTTATCATTTAAAGTTACCGCATTTGCTTTTGATAAGTTAACTAAAACATCTTCGTTAGTTGTTACAAATGTTGGAGGAACTAAGTCGTTATTTGAAATAATAGTTACAGGACGAACAATTGTAGAAACTTCCGCATTATAGTCGTTTTTAGCAACTGCGTGTAAATATAATGTTTTGTTTTCGCCAACATTAATTTTGGTTAAATCTAAAACTAATTTACCACTTGCATTAACATCGGTAATTTCGTTTTTAACATCAAAACTATCTTCCGAGAAAGAATAGTAAACGTGAGTTTCTGGTAGTGTATCAAATTTATCGGTTGCTGTTGGTTTAGAGAATGTTAGTTTACCATCTGCATCAACAGAACTGCTAACAGCTGCAAATTCGATAGTAGGTTTAATTAAATTACCATCATTTTTAACATCCGCTTCGTTAACAACTTTAACTTGGTAAGATTTAACTGTTTGTCCACCATCTTTATCTTGAGCGGTGTAACGGAACATATAATCACCAGTAGCTGTAAAAGTGTATTCTGCATATTCGTTATTTTTATAATCGCTACCATCTGGTTTGCGAAGTGTGATTGTAGTGTTTGAGCTAACAACTCTAACTGCCCTTGTATAGGTCATTTCAGAGAAATCACTAAAGTTATCAGCAGCAAAAATTGCAGGTAGTTTAACTGTTGCTTTGTTTTCGCCTTCAACATTTTTTAAAACAACAACACTTGGCACACTATATTCTAAGTTTCCAAGAGCTTTTTCAATAGCTTCTTTGCGTTTTTCTTCTGTCATAGCTTTTGCTTCGTCAGAATTGCTGTCGTATAATAAAACGTCAACATCGGAATTATATTCGCCATTTTGGTCAACATCACGATAAACAGTTTTAATTGTTGTTTTTCCGTCAACTGTTTCATATGTGTATTGGTTAACTGGGTTAACAACAGGGTTTTCGTTATCTCTAACATTTTCAATCATAAATGAACTTGTTTTAGAAGAAATACCAAACAATGGAATTGATGCTTTATAAGTTACTCTGTAGTTTCCTTTAACCATTGGAACAAACGAATAATCTTTAACTTCAACATCGGTTGCTGTTCCGTTTTCGGAAATGTGTTGAACTTTAATTTCAACAAATGCATCTAATTCATCTGTTGTTCCATTTTTATCAACAACTTTAATTTGTGGTAATGATACTTTTTTACCAAGTTTAACATCACTTGATGTAGGAACTGCAGATTTATAACTAAAGTTTAAGCTCATTTTAGATGTATCGTAACCATCTTTAACAACAAAACTATCGGTTTTATAATCTTGAACTGAACCACTGCGATAGTATTTATAAATAATTTCATAAACACCAGCTTTTGTTGGTTGGAAATTATAAGTTTTAGTTTCTGCATTATATGTTAAGTTAGAAGCTTCACTAGCACCATCTTTACTAGCAACTGTAACTCTTAAGCCATTGTTACTTGAATCTGCAGGAGAAGTTACTTCTTCTTCGCTTAATTCATCATCGCCCTTTTTAACAGTTGGAAGTGGAATTTTAATTTCGGTGTTAGTTGCAACAACTGCAGGAATAACATATTGGCTATTTGTTGGTAAAGAAATAGCATAGTCATCGCCTTCAACCAAAATTTTAAGTTCTTCGGTTGTTGTTGTTACTTGACCATCTTTTACTGCAGAATATTTAACAGTGTAATAACCTTTTTGGCTAGGTGTAAAATTAGTTACCTCGCTAATTGATTTAGCGTCAACCATTTTATAACCACGAGGGTCTAAAATTGTAACTTTAACATCTGCGCTTCCAGTTGATGTAACAGTTGGAAGTGTTATAGGTTCTCCCACTCTTCCTTTACCAGAGAAACGGCTAACCGAAATTAAATCACCAAACATTGTTGTTTCATCGGTATAGTCAGCCAAAACTGTGTAGTTTTGAGTAGCAAGCATAGTTGCTGATACTGACGCAAGAATAAGTGGAACAATAATTTTACCTTTCATAATGTGGAAATCTCCTTAAAGTATATATATAATAATATTAAACTAACTAATTTTATCTTTTTTACATTTAATTGTCAACGAAATAACTATTAAAATAAATCATTTACTCCCCCAAATTTTGCTTTTAAACATAAAAACTTTAACTAAAAGTTATTTTTAATATGTTTCAAAATTGGAAAAATATGTAATAAATTTTGGAAAACTTTTCCAGTTATATTAAATATAATAAAATTAGCATAGTTTATAATTGATTTTTATCTTAAATATTCAACAGCTTTTAATTTAAGCAATTAAAAAAATTTTACTAATTTCTAAATTTAAAAAACAAAAAAAACCTGCTAAAAAGCAGGTTTTTTAATAATTAATTGTTGCAAGTAGAGCAACCACAGCAGGATAATAATAATAAAATTAAAATAATATTCCAGCAGCAATCGTTACCCATACCACCAAAACCGTTACCACCGCAACCGCAAAGTAATAAAATTAAAAGTAAGCAGCAGCAATTGTTGTTTGAGCCATTGCCACATCCGTTGCCGCAACCACCCATATTATTCATTCCGAAAAACATTTTGTAAATCCTCCTAATATTTTTCAAAGCAAACATTTTTTTAATTTAAATATGTATAATTTGCTTTTATACTTCATACTATGTAGGTTTTTTAAAATGTGTTACATTTTTTTAAAAAATTTATTTTTTTATTTTTTTGATATGTTTTAAGCAGTATATATTAAATATCTAATAAAAAAATATGCAACTAAATGCATATTCTTTTTTATTTTGTTAAGTTTAAAATTTTAACTTTTAGTTCATCGATATTTATATTACTTTCTGCCGAAATATAAACGGTGTTACTATCCTTCATACCCGGAACTTCAATAAAGCCTGGCAACAAATCTATTTTGTTAAATGCAACTAAAACTGGTGCTTTTGCTCCAATCTTTTTTAAAACTGCATCCACCACTTCCATATTTTTTTTATAGTTAGGGTCGCTTAAATCAACCACGTGTAACAACAAATCTGCATAACGAGTTTCTTCTAATGTGCTAGAAAAAGCATCAATAAATTCGTGTGGAAGTTTATTAATAAAACCTACCGTATCAACTAATATTATTTCCCTATTAAAATCTAGCCACAAGTTTCTAGAAGTTGTATCCAAAGTTGCAAACAACTCGTCCTTAGCATAAACATTGGCTTTGGTTAATAAGTTCATAAGAGTGCTTTTACCACTGTTAGTGTATCCAACAATAGCAACCGTTTTCTTTTTGGAATGCTTGCGATTTTGTCGGTTTAATTCTCTAGTTTTTTTAACTTGCTTTAATTCTTTTTCTTTGCGAGTTATTTTTTCGTTTATAACACGCCTATTTAATTCTAGTTTTGTTTCACCCGGCCCACGCATTCCAACGCCGCCACCAAACCTTCCGCTAGATTCCATTAAACCATTTAATCTTGGTAAACTATTTTTTAGTTGAGCTAGTTCAACTTGTAACTTACCTTCTCTTGATTCGGCACGCTGAGCAAAAATATCTAGTATTAACATACTTCTATCAATAACTTTAACGCCAAGTGCGGTTTCTAAGTTGTTAATTTTGCTTCCAGTTAATTCGTTATCAAAAATAACCATATCAGCACCACCAATTTGCACTGCTCTTGAAACATCGTCAAGCTTTCCTTCACCAATCATATATTTAGGATCTGGTTTGCTACGCTTTTGCCAAAGTTTATCAACAACATTAATTCCTGCAGTTTCTGCCAAACCTTCTAGTTCTCTAATATCGGTTACAATATCATCAAACTTATCAATTTCCGCCATTACAAGCACTGCTCGTTGCTGACGAACCATATTAGAAATCATATTAGTTGACCTGCTTCGTTCGCCAACATCATATTTTCCTATTCTATCTAACAAGCCATATTTGTTAACATATAAAATATTTGGAACAAAAACTATATCAATATTATTTCCGTTTAAGTAACCAACGTGTGCTCCAACCATACCAGTAATCGAAGCACCAATAGCACAAACACAATCAAACTTATAATTAATTAGCGTGGCTCTATCTATTGCACTTAGGTTGCTATCTCCTTTTGGAACAGTGTGAATTAATCTTAATCCAGATAACGAATTTTCGCCTTTTTCTAAATTGGTTAAGTCGGTTCTTTCTTTTTCGTTAACTAAAATATCTTTAACCATACCTTTACGATTTAAAACAACCGAAACTTCTAATCCTGTTTTATTTGTTATTTGAACCATTAATTTAACAAGTTCTAAATCAATAAAATCTTCCTTTTTTAAAAACTTACCAAAATATGCAGAAATTTTATCTTTTAAATCTGTGTTTAATCTAATATCTATTTTCATACATTTTCCTCCTTTGATAGTTTTTAATATTTTAGTGCCATTTTTTGATTAACTTGCAAAATAACATCGTTTATTTGTTCAGCCGATAATGTTACACTATAACCTAATTTATCTAGTTCTTTAATATTATTTCCAACTTCGTTAATTCTGCCACCCACAGCAAAATTTAGCACTGTTTTTTCGTCGTTTACATAATTGGCTTTAAAAACCGAAAACAAATTGTTAAAATACTCACACATCTTAAGCGTTGCATTGTTAGAGTTTTCGCAATTTTCAAAATAATTTACATTAGAAATGTAAGTAAACAAATAACAATCTAATTTGTTTTCGTCTGCCACAAAGCTTGTGTTATCAAATGCATAGTTAAAAGCATCTTTAGTTCTTGATAGTTTAGCAAGTGCTAAAACATATCGGTTTTTTAAATAATTATCTTCACTATAAAGTTTGCTTTTAACCAAGTTAGTAACTTTTAGTGATAAGTTCTTTTCATCAATCTTTTTAATATAATCTCTATAATTTTCGTTAACACTAAACTCTTCAAAATAATTAACAAGTTTTTCGTTATTATCGGTTTTAATGCTTAAGTTTAAAATGGAATAAAGCACATCATAGTTTTTAGAATTTTTATAGTCTTTTTCAAAATAACTAAGTGCTGCATTGTTTGCTCCTAACTTATAGCTTATTTGCGCCATTGCATATGGGCACCATAAATGCAAACTAAGCATAACTAAACCAAGCAATAAAATAAGCGCTGCAAAAGTTATTAGCACTGGTTTTAACACATCTTTTTTAAAATTCATTTGCACCACTCCTTTAATATTTGGCTAAGCCATATTTTATTATAGCAAATTAAAATAACAATACAAAATATTAATTAATATTAGTTATAAATAAATTATAAATATTTATGTGTTTAAACTTTTAAATTTAAAACAAAAAACAAGGCTTTAAACCTTGTTTTAAATGTTCTTTTTAGCCATAATTTCGTTTGTTATTGGGTCGATTATAACCGAATAACTTTTACCAAAACGAGAAACAAAATTAACATACCAATAATAAGTTCCTAAAATGTCTTCGTCGCAAATAAGTTTTACATAGCATTCGCCTTTAAACTCATCGTTTTCAATAAAAGTTTGCAAGCTATCGTTTAATTCTTTACAAGCAATTTTAAGAGCGTTATCCCAATTAACATTAAAGTTATTAGTTACCGAAGTTAACTCAACCGATTCAACAAATTCGCCTGCTATAATCTTTGCTGTTATAACTTCTTCACTATAAATAATATTTCTTAAATCGTAAACATAAGAACCATCAAACGGATTTTGTTCTAATATGCCATCGTATCTTGTTGTGCCAACAGTTAACACAAAATTAACTTCTTTAGGCATTGTTATATCGCTTTTAACTTTAAATGTTATAACACCAAAATCAACACTATCGGTACAATATCCGTTAACCACATAGTTTTTTTCTCGTTTTCCACTCATTAATGTTACATTAATATTTTCTGTTTTACCGCTATAAAGGTTATATCTTACTTCTGCTAAGTTATTTATAACTTTATCATAAATTTTTAAATTTGCACAACCACAAAAAACCAACAAACTAACTAGCAATAATAAACTAAATTTTTTCATATTTCTCACACACCTTTTAATATTTATATGCAAGAAATTTTTATTTTAAAACCATTAAAAAATTTTATTTATAAGCAATTTGATAGCAATAAAAAAATGCGAATTAATCGCACTTTTTAAAATTTTTCATCCAAATCAACCACTCTGGCAATATGTCTTCCACCTTCAAATTTTGTGGTTATAAAAGTTTTTATGCAACGCATCATTTTTTGTTTGCAAAATCTTGGATAACCTTCGTAACCCGCACTAAAACAAATAACATTAGCGTTGTTATGAAGCCTTGAAAAATAGGCTGTTTCTTCCATATTGCATAGCACCGCTCTAATGCCTTTTGTTCTGTTTGCTGCCATACTAACACCAATACCAGTTCCACACATATAAATGCCAAAGTTCCCTTCTTTTTTAACAAGTTCGTTAGCCTTTAAAACATAAGTTACATAGTTATCGGTTTTATCGTAAACATCTGCGCCAACACTTTCCCATTCAAAGCCATTTTCGGTTAACCACTTTTTAACATATTTCATTTTTTCAACCCCATTATGGTCGCAAGCAAGATAAATCATATTATAATTCTCCTTTAATAATTCTATTTATAATTTCCGAAGTTACAATGTCTAAAATTTGTGCGGTTTTTAAATATGCCTCTTCACCTAATCCATATGGATCAGGAATATCGCCACCTTTCCAAAAATCCGATATACAACAAGCTTTGCAAACATTTTTAACATATTCTAACTGATTAAATGTCATAGTTATTAAAATTGTGTTGTTATCCACCAGTTTTTTTGTTAATTGGGTTGCCGATTTTTTTCTAGCATTAATTCCGAAGTTTTTTAATGCCGAAATTGTAAAAGCATTAGTTTTTTCTTGCGGATTTGCCATTAACCCGGCACTTAACACCTTAACATTTTTTATGTTATGTTTAATTAACTTCGATTTTAAAAACTGTTCAGCCATAGGGCTTCTGCAAGTGTTACCGGTACAAACAAAAATAATTTTTTTCATATTATTAACCTTTTAACTTTATTAGTTTAACACAAAATTAGAAATTAACAAATTTATTTTATTTATAATAATTAATAGCTAAATAAAAACTCTTGCCATAATAAATATATTATTTTAATTAAACTCTAAATTTTTAAAAATCTAACATTATTAATTTTATATTTAATTTAATTTTTGATAAAATTATAGTATGATAACTCCAGAAAAAATGTATGAAGTTTTATTTGATAATAAAGAGTATGTTTATTTCATAATTTCTAATCACTTTAAAAAAGCAGAGCCAAACGAAAAAACATATAAAACAATGTTAAAAAATAACATTTATTTTAAGTACCTATCTTACTTAAATCCTAGTTTAAAAAAAGAACGACAAAGTATAATAATGTTACTTAACAATTTTAAAAATAAGTTCTGGCTTAAAAAAGATAGTTTTTCGTTTTTATTAATGCTTAAAGAAATTAAAAATAATAATTTAAGTTTGCAAAGTGCTCTAACTATTATGCCGGATTATAAACTTTATAATGGTTTTTATGAGTATCTTGAATTAATTAACAATCAAACAAAAATTTCCACAAAAAAGTTATATGCTGTTGCTATGCTATATGAAGAAAGCGGAATTGAAGCAGTTATTAAATTTTTAATAAAACATAACTTAGTAAAATAAAAAAGCAAAATTTAATTTGCTTTTTTTATTTTATATTTAAGTTGGTTTTTAACTGCTTTATTTTTCGCTTTAAACTATTAGCCATAGAACTTTCTGCCGGAACTTGTTTTAAAAATGGTTTTGCTTTAGTTAAAACACTGTTAAACTTAGTTTTTGCTATTTCAACATCGGCAGGGCTTGTTGAAATAACACCGCCAGTTATTGCACCTTCTTTAGTAACATCAAAAACAACAACTGCACCATCAAAAATAATAAAATCTTCGCCTAGGTTTAGTTCGGTAACATAACAACTTTGCATAAGTTCTTCCTGCACCAAAACCTTTAACGCTTCAAATTTAATATAGGTAGAAACTGGATATTTAATAAAATAACAATGCGTAACTTGTTTTTTATTTTCTAATAAAACATTATCTAAAAAATAATCTGCTAGCCCTTGTTCACACTCCTTAGAGTTAAACTGAGCATAAGCATTATATAGTTCGTTATAGTTACCCGAATAATCTTGAAAGCACCTATAAACCATAACATTGTTTGAAATTTCGTAAAGCGAATAAATTGCATTATAAAGTTCGGTTCTATCAAGTTTATCAATTTGTTTTAATAATTCTTTCATAACATTCTCCAATTATTATTTTATCATTTTTAATAAAATTTAAAAAGCAAAATAATGTTAGTTTAATAACCTAGTTAAAAAATAAAAAAAGAAGCGAAGCACGCTTCTTTTATTATTAACGTTTGCTGTATTGTGGAGCTTTTCTTGCTTTTTTCAAACCTGGTTTTTTACGTTCTTTAACACGAGAATCTCTTGTTAAGAAACCAGCTTGTTTAAGTTCGTTTTTTAAATTTTCTTCAGCTTTGCAAAGTGCTCTTGCAATAGCTTGACGAATAGCACCTGCTTGACCAGTTAAACCGCCACCTTTAACATTTACTTTAATATCGTATTTATCAGCTGTGTTGGTAAGTGTTAATGGTTGATTAACAACAAGTTTGTTTGTTCCTAGTTTAAAATAATCGTCTAATGGTAATTTGTTAACAACAATTTGTCCATTACCGTTAGGAGTAAGTCTAACTCTAGCAATACTTTCTTTTCTTCTACCAGTTGCAATAAATTCAACTTTAGAAACTTTTGCTGTTTTCTTAGCTGCTGCCATTATTTAGCTCCTCCTACTAATTTATATTCTTTAGGGCATTGAGCAGAATGTGGATGCTCGCTACCTTTATAAACTTTTAGTTTTTTAATCATATTTCTTCCTAAACTATTTTTTGGAAGCATACCTTTAACTGCTTTTTCTAAAACGAAATCGCTTTTATTTTTCATTAAGTCTTTATACGCAGTTTGTTTAAGTCCACCAGGATATCCTGAATGACGATAGTAATATTTATCTTCTAATTTATTACCTGTTAAAATCATTTGATCTGTGTTAATAACAATAACATAATCACCATTATCAAAGTGTGGTGTGTAATCTGGTTTTGTTTTTCCACGAAGGATTGCTGCAACTTGGCTAGCTACACGGCCTAATGGCATATTAGCAGCATCAACAACCCACCATTGTCTTTCCACAGTTTTTGCATTTGCCATAACTGTTTTCATTATATATATTCTCCTTAAATTTGTATCTAATTTTAATTTATTTTAGTTTAACATTGCTTTTAATTTGTGGGGCTAATACAAAAAAAATAGCAACTGCTTAAATAATTGCAAGTAAAGTATAATTTAATAGCAAATATTTGTCAAGATAATTTAGCACTTTTTAAATATATTATATATATTTTTTATAAACCATAATCAACTAAAAAAAGCGAAATAATCGCTTTTTTTAATCAATACCATTCTTTCTTCTAAAGTCGGCACGTCCACGCTGTGTGTGGTCTAATATAATTTTTCTAATTCTTAAACTTTTTGGTGTTACTTCAAGTAACTCATCATCATTTAAAAATTCTAGGCTTTCTTCTAAAGTTAATGGTTTAACTGGTTCTAAACGCAATGCTTCATCGCTTGCAGCACTACGCATATTTGTTAATTGTTTGCGTTTGCACACATTAACAACAATATCTCCACCTTTTGGATTCATACCAACAACCATTCCTTGATATACCATTGTTCCGGTTGTAATTAAAAGTCTGCCACGTTCTTGCGAATTATATAGTCCGTATTGAACAGCTTCGCCAGTTTCGTAAGCAACTAATGCCCCACAACTACGACGCTCGATGTTTCCTTTAAACACATCGTATTTTTCAAAAACCGAACTCATAACTCCTTCACCACGGGTATCGGTTAAAAACTGGCTTTTATAACCAAATAAACCACGAGATGGAATTAAAAATTCTAAACGAGTTCTTGAGCCTAAATTTGTTAAAGTTAAAAGTTCGCCTTTTCTTTCGCCCATAGCAACCATTATGTTACCAACCGAATCTTCAGGCACATCAATAACTAACCTATCAATAGGTTCGCATTTAACACCATCAATTTCTTTAAATAAAACTTTTGGCATACTAACTTGAAATTCGTATCCATCTCGGCGCATATTTTCTACCAAAATAGAAATATGCATTTCGCCCCTACCTAGCACTCTAAAACTATCGGCACTATCGGTATCAAAAACTTTTAAGCTTAAATCTTTAACGCTTTCTTTAATTAATCTATCACGAAGATGACGGCTTGTGCAGAATTTTCCTTCTTTACCAGCAAAAGGGCTGTTGTTAACCATAAATGTCATTTCAACACTAGGTTCACTAATTTTAACAAATGGTAAAGCTTCCACGTTTTGTTTATCGCAAACAGTATCACCTATTGTAACTTCAGTGCTGCCTGCAACACAAACAATATCTCCCGCTTTTGCTTCAGGCGAAGCAACTTGTTTTAAGCCTTCAAACAAAAATAAGTTTGTTATTTTAAAATTAGAAGTTTTGTTTGTTTCGTGATAGTTAGTTATTGCTATTGTTTCGCCAACTTTAACCGAACCACGCTCAATTTTTCCAACAGCTAGTTTTCCCAAATAATCGTTTTGTTCTGTTGAACTAACAAGCATTTGAAATGGCTTATCAAAATCGCCATTTGGAGCTGGAATATAATCAATAATTTTTTGTAGCAATGGTTTCATACTATCGCCCAAAACATTATAATCCAAACTTGCAATTCCATCACGAGCAGATGCAAAAACAAATGGGCTGTTTAATTGTTCTTCGGTTGCATCAAGTTCTAAAAATAACTCTAAAACTTCATCAATAACTTCTTTAACTCTTGCATCCTTTTTATCAATTTTGTTAATAACAACAATAACTTTGTGGTTTAATTCCAAAGCCTTTTTCAAAACAAAACGAGTTTGTGGCATTGGTCCTTCAAAACTATCAACAACAAGTAGAACACCATCAACCATTTTTAAAACGCGTTCAACTTCACCACCAAAATCGGCGTGTCCAGGTGTGTCAATAACATTAATTTTAACATTGTTAAACATTAAGGCTGCGTTCTTACTTAAAATTGTAATTCCGCGTTCACGTTCCAAAGCGTTGCTATCCATAACCCTATCTGCAACAACTTGATTTTCTCTAAACACTCCACCTTGCTTTAATAGCTCGTTTACCAAACTTGTTTTGCCGTGGTCTACGTGAGCAATTATAGCTACATTTCTAATATTTTCGTTTTTCACTTTTTTCTCCTTAAATGGTGATTAAATCACCTACACTAAACGAAATACATTTTAACACATTGTTAAAAAAAAATAAAGTGCTAAAAATAAATTTATTATATTATTTATATAATTATATATAGTTAGCGTTACAAAGCATATTTTTTTAAAAAAACACCGCTTAAACTTGCGGTGTTAAAGTAATGGTTAAATTTAGGTTTGCCCTAATTGGGCTTTTAGGATTTTGTTTACCAATAATAATGCTTACCTTATTTTCGGAATATGGCATTAGCACAACATTTGAAATATTTGTTTGAACATTGTTAAACATTGTTGAAACATTAGCGTTTTTGTGCGGACTTTCAAAACTAAAATTTGCCACAGTTTTAAAATGCGCCATATTATTAACATTAAATTCTAAAGTTATTGTTTCGTTATCGCCTTTAAATAACATATTTTTTGCAACCCAATCTAGGGTTTGTGGCTCGGTTTCAGTATAATCAAAATTAAATAGCGAAGTTGGCGAACCATTAGAAGCATTTGCTATTCTACTATCAACTGTGCCTAATGCCCCATTTGAAATAAAACTAACTTTAACATTTAGGTTAGGCGTAAACAAAGTTATTAGATAAAATGTTAAAATAATGCCAACAAAAGCTAAAACTACTATTGAACTAAAAAGTGCGGTTTTCCATTTTTTTCTCATATTAAAATTATAATAAAAATTTTTAAATTTACAAAACACTTTATGTTTAATAATAAAAAAGCAGTGTTAAACTGCTTTTTTATTTTAATAGTTATCTAATATTTTATTAATTTCCATTATGTCACGAATAACAATAATACCAAGCGGTGGTTCAAGTAATGTTCCCGATTTTGTAATAACCACACAAAGAAGTTTTCTGTTTTCTGTAAACAAGTTTAAAACTTTATCAAGCGTTATTTTTTCGTTAGCTATTGTATAGTAACTTTCAGATGAAAATTCTTTTAAAACATCTTCGATATTGGTGTTATTAATAAAATCGTTAATATCTTTTTTCTCATAAATTTTCTTGCCAATAACTTCCATTATTTTGCTGTTATTAGCAACACCAATTAACATTCCCTTTTTAAAAATAGGAACATTACTATATCCAGTTTTATAACTATATTCTAAATAATCTTTTAACTTTGTATTATATTCAACAATGCTACTAACCTTGTTACAAATTGTGTTAATTGCAAGCGGTGGTGTGCAAACTAGTTCGGCTATTCTTTCATATTCAACAACAACTTCATCGTGTGGTTCTGCAATGGTAATATCCTCGTTGCTATTATGAACAATAGCATTTCTAAGCCTACCATAATCAATTAAATCATCTTCGTATTTAGCAACAATTTGGTTTGTTCTTGCTGCACGCCTAACAGCTTCGGTGTAGCTTATGCTACGACGCATATCGCCTTGAACACGCAAGGCCGAATCAATGCGATTATATGCTTGAATAAAGCGTTTTGAATTTGATAGGTTTTTATTAACTTTAAATGCAGTGGTTTTATCAGCCACTTTTTCGGTTGTTTTTTTATTTTTTACTACAGATTTTTTAGTTGTGGAGTTCTTATTAGCTTTTTCTTTACTTTTTAATTCAGATTTCTTCATAACTATCCTTTAAATTTATTCTAAAAATAGTTTAACATAAAATGTTACTTTTACCAATAATTTATCACTTTTTTTAACATTTTAAAATTTTAAACTCAACATTTTTAATACAATATAAATATATTGCACAAGTTTAAGTTTTGTGTTATATTATTATTACCACACTAGGTGGAAGTGATAGCGTAACTTCCCTTGTCTGAGCGCTAAATGCAGAGCCGACAAACTATAAGCAAAAACAACTGTTTATGTGGTTATAATAATTTAACTTTGTTGATCTTAAGGTCTTATGCAATATTTTGCCGTGAACCAAGTCAGGTCCGGAAGGAAGCATCTTTAAGCGGATTAAAATATGTGCCATAAGGTAGCTTTAAGGGAGAAGTGGTTATTACTACTGCTTAAATAAGTATTTGCGCTTATAGCCGTGTGGCTTTTTTATTCTTATTATTAGCAATAATTAAAATTAATACAATAAAAAAATCACCAAATATTGGTGTTTTTTTTATTTGTTATTTTTAACTTTATCTTTAAGTAATGCCAACATTTTAACTGGCAATGCATCAAAAACTTTTGCCTTTAGCTCCATTAAATCGTATTCTTCAGAAAGCTGATATTCCATTAATGGTATTCCAACAGTTTGTAATGCTTTTTTAACATTTGGATGAGTTTGTTTTAACGCTTGCGCAACAGGGCTTGGCGAATAAAGGTCGATTGCAAGCACTGGTTCCATTGTTGCTTTTAAAAAGATTGCAATATCAATATATTGGCTTAAGATGGTGTTATATAAAATTTTATCACCCTTTGGTTTTACTAAATTATCAACCCCAACGTGCGGAAATGCAACAAATTCGGCAGGTAAAACATTATATAAATTTTTTAAAAACACAACCTCTTCGTTAACCATAAAAGGCTTTTTAACTTCCACATTAACAATTTTAGGTTCGTCCTTAGTAATCATTCCCCTATCTTTACCAAATTTTCGTTTTAAAACAAAAACAATAACAAAAGCAATTGTTAAAACAACAGCTAAAACTATTAACGCTATTATTGCATCGGTTGTAGCATTTAATAATAAACTCATAATTATCTCCTAATTAACAAACTAATTTTATCATAAAAATGCCAACTTGTAAATATAGCAAAATTAAACATTTTCTATTTGCCAATCAATTTCGCTTAACCCCAGTTTTTTAAGTGTTTCATTTGTTTTTTTAAAGCAACCATTACCAAACCAGCCACCTTGATTTGCACTCATTGGGCTTGGGTGGCTTGCCGAAAACACATAGTGAAAATTAGTATTAATGTTTTTTATTAAAGCCTTTGCGTTAGCACCCCACAATAAAAATATTACAGGTTCGTTTCGATTATTTAACAGTTCAACAATTTTAGATGTTATTAACTCCCAACCAAGCCCTTTATGGCTGTTTGGATGCCCTGCTTCAACAGTTAAAACACTATTAAGCATTAACACCCCTTGATTTGCCCATTTAGTTAAATTGCCGTTATTAGGAATATAACAACCAAGTTCCTGATTAAGTTCTTTAAAAATGTTTTGTAAGCTTGGAGGAATTGCTACATCGCCTTCAACAGAAAAACTAAGCCCGTGTGCTTGGTTTGGACCGTGATATGGGTCTTGTCCAACAATAACAACTTTAACTTTGTTATATGGAACAATATTTATTGCATTAAAAACATTTTCTGGCTTTGGATAAATGGTTTTAGTATTATACTGAGTATTAAGCCAACTAGAAAATTTTGTAAAATTTTCGCTTTCTAACTGCGGTTTTAATAGTTCGTACCAACTTTTTGCTATTCTAAACATATTTTTAATTCCTTAGTAAAACATAACTTTATAAATATATATTAACATAATATATTAAATTACTAAAATATTTTATGGTTAAATAAACCAATAAAATAAAAACTGTATTGAAATTAGCATTTTGATTTGATAAAATAATAACAAGGTTAATAAGGAGTAATTATGAAAAGTCATAGCGGTAAAGCAATTCTAAAAAAATCCACAATTTCTCGTACTAAAAAATTTTCAAGAGAATATAGCCCAAGTAAAAATCAAACAAAATCTCCAGAAAGCCTACTTCGACCTGCAAATGAAAAATATAAGAAAGCATCAATACTTTTAAAATCGGCATTTGCAGCAAAAGGAAGGCTGGATTTAACAAAAGGCAAAAAGAGTTTTGATGATACCAAGAAAAAATATGGTGTAATCGCAAAAGAATATTGCGAAGACGTTTGGCGTGACTATTGCGAATTAAACAACTTATCATATAACAGCAAGTTTGATTTGCCAAATAGTTTCCTAACAAAAAAAGGTAAAGTTATACCTAATATGGCAAAACTATTATTGGAACATTTTTCGGAAGATTTTGATATTATAGATGATCTTCCACATATGCCAGATAATAATTTAATTAAAAATTTGATTACTGCTCCAAAAACTGTTATTGCTCAACAATGCATAAATGGTATGACAGAATTTCGCCATTCAAGACCTTGTGTTATTTTAAGACAACTGCTTGAATGTGAAGTTAATGGATCAAAATATTTATTAATTAATGATATTAAGTTTTATCAAAACTCACCAGTTATTGCATCTCCTTTAATTGTTTTACGAAATGGTTATAAAAAAGGTGCTTGCTTAATTTCTAGAATTGATGAAATTGGTATGCTTTCACCAGAAGATTACTCTCATTATAAAGAGATTTATCAAAAACAACATCCAAGAACCAAATTAACCGATCCTATTTATCCTAGATATCTATTAGAAAAATTTGAAGAATCCCATCAAAACACTAGAAATCTTACAAACAATAAATTTTTCAAATCCGAAGATACTGCTTCTCAAACAAGACACATTCATAAAGCAAACGAAGAATTCTTTATGTTAAATGCCCTTGCAGTGTTAGAAAGTTCCTATAACTTCTCTAAAACCAAAAAAACTGATAAAGTGTTTAAAGCTTTTAATGCCCAAAACATACAATTAGAAGATTATACTGATCGTTCGTCTCACGAAGATATAATTAGAAAAACAGAAGATAAACACGTGTATAATGGTATTGAAGCAGTAAAAAATTATTTTGATGAAATGACACAATCTCAGTTTCACGTTGACGAATTTGTAATTGATAAAGTTATGCCTAATGGCGGATTAATTTCCACAGAAGATATTATTAAATTAATTAATAAATTCTATAACACAAACTACACACCTGATAAAAAATTGGTTGAAACACTTGATGAAGTAAGAATGTTTAAGCCACTTAGAAAAACTCGTTATATAGATTCTTCTTTACTTCCACCATTAGATAAATCTGCACCATCAGTTAGCACAAAACTAACAAACAAACTAGAGCTTTATGTTAGAAAAAATACCCAGTTTGGTTCTTATATTGATGATGAATATTTAAAAACTCATATTGATGAATTAAATATAGAAGAAAGTGCTCCTGCTAGCACATTAAAAAATAATGCTCAAACAAAAAAGAAATAATGCTCGTATGAGCATTATTTTTTATATGCAATTAATAAATCTTCAATTTTTTCTATAATCTTATTACACTTAGTTTCGTTTCCTTCTGCCATAATTCTAATTATGCATTCTGTGCCACTAGGTCTAACAACAACCCTAACATTTGGTTCTGTTAAAACAATTTTGTTAATTTGTTTTTGAAGTTCAGTGTTATTATCAAAACCACTTCTAACATTTTGTGGAACATCAACATTTTTAATAAATTGTGGAACTTTTTTTAAATGCAATAAAAACTCGTTTAAATCAACTTTTTCAGAAATAACAATTTTTAACAAATATAAGCAATTCATTAAAGCATCGCAAGTTGTGTTTAAATTATGCACACAAATATGTCCAGAACTTTCGCCACCTAAACTATAGTTGTTTTTCAGCATTGTTTCAATAACATTTCTATCGCCAACATCGGTTCTTATTAGCTTAATACCCAAATTTTTTAAACTTTCTTCAGTTCCGCTATTAGTCATAATAGTGCCAACAACTGCACGCGAATTAAGTTTGTTAAATTTAAGCATATAACTACTAAGCACAAATAAAATATCGTCGCCGTTTAAAATTCTGCCATCGCTTAAAACAACTATTAACCTATCGGCGTCGCCATCGAATGCAAAGCCAAAATCACACTTATGTTTTTTAACTTCTAAGCAAAGCTTTTTAACATTTAATGCCCCACAGTTAACATTAATTTTTTCGCCAAAGTTATCGTTATTAATTAATATTAAATTTGCATTAAGCTTTTTAAAAACTTTTTCGGCTAAAATATAGTTTGAACCATAAGCGCAATCAATAGCAATATTAACATTTGTTAAATCAATTCCCAAATCGGATATTATAAACTGAATATAATTATCTACCAAATGTTCGCCACTTACTATTGTGCCCTTAACTTTTGCAGGCGGAAACTTTTTGTTAAGGTTTTGTTCTATAATTCGTTCTTCGTTGATTGTGAACTTATAGCCCAAATTTGTTATTAATTTAATTCCGTTCATATTTGGTGCATTATGCGAAGCTGTTACCATAACCCCCGCCCCAACATCTAATTTGCCCGATAAAAACGATACACAACCAGTTGGAACAATTCCTAACATATAACAATTAATGCCATAATCACTAAGTCCACAAGCTAAACTATAGGATAACATATCACCCGAAATTCGGGTATCTTTACCAATTAAAACTGTGTTGGTTTTGTTTTGCTGTTTAATAAATAGTGCTAAGCTTTTTCCTACCTTATAAGCCAATTCACACTCAAGAGTTTCGTTAACAACTCCTCTAATGCCATCAGTTCCAAAATATTTATTCATATAAACTTCTCCTATACCCAAATTTATATGCCAAATATTAAATTAAGGTTAAAACTTATGCTTTATTTATAATTAAAAAAAGAAGAGGCTAAGCCACTTCTTTAATATTATTATTGATTAGTTCCAACCCACACAATGTTTTCGGTGTCTGTGCGTTGTTCACCATTAAACCAAACACCCGCAAACTCTGCATTTCCTTTAAATTGTGTGCAGTTAATTAGTGTAACTCCAATTTGTGAATCAGATGGGTCAACAAAACTATAATATCCTGTTTTACCATTAGTTGCTATAGTATAGTTTTCTAATACGCAATCAGTAAATGTGATAGGTGCTCTAACATAACCAACAAAGCCAGCAACATAATATTTATTAAATCCTTCTGGATTATTATATTTGTTATAAACTTCACCAGTACTTTCTTTTTCATCATTCCAAGCTTTATAGTCATAGCCTATTTCAACATTTTTAACTGAACAATTTTTATAATTAAAGATTGGATCCATAGTTCCATTTTCTTTTACATCAGCAGCCAATGCCCCAATTACCACGCGTTGACCTTGTTCTGCACTATGATTAGTTGCAAAAACTTTAACATTTTCAACTGTTATATTTTCTCTAATAGGTGTTCCACCATTATAGTTAAATTCTTCAAAGCCAACAACACCACCAACCATTGCTTTATAAGCATCTACATTAATTGTACTATTTTTAACCGCAACATTTTTTATTTGTACTCTGTTAACAGCTGTGCTAACACGACCTATAACAATTCCCGCATAAATTGGGTTTGCACCATTCCAAATGTATGCATCAGTGCTATCAGTTGCTTTTGTGTTAACAACAAGTTCAACATTTTCAAATGTTACATCGTGAATGTAAGCACTTGATGCACTTCCGAAAAATCCAAGATTAATTCCGTTTGGAGCGTTAATATCAGAAACAGAATCGTTGGTTAGTTTAAAGTTAGAAATAGTGTAACCATTTCCATCGAATTCACCTGCAAAATAAATATCGTTTTCTGCTGCAGTATCTAAAAAGTATGGGCTACCGATTGTTTTCCAAACTGCTCCACCGCAATCTATATTATTTCTAAGTACCCAACGATATTGACGACGAGCTTTTTCTGTTGCATTTGCAGGATTACCTTTATCATAAGCTGATGCTGGTAAGTTAGCATCGTCACGCATAGCACATAAGTCTTCGTAGGTTCTAATTTCTCGTTTTAAACGCCTTTCGGAACTAATAACTTTAGTTGTTGTGAAAGGATTGTGGTTTTTATCCTGAACGGTTACTTGCATATATATTTTTTCGCCAAAATCAGGACTTCTTAAAATTGGACTTTCGAAGCTTGGGTTTGATTGAACACTGTTTGAACTATCAAAAGTGCCATCAGCATTAATTGCACTATAATAGTTTGTAGTACCAGAAATTGTTACACCATCGGCCACATAACTTGTAACTCTAACTTTGTAATCAGTAATTTCTTTGTCCCATTCTACGTAATAAGTTCCATCAACATCTTTTTGAGCTGGAACTGTTTTTGTAACCACAGTTGGTTGATTAGTTTCTTCATCGATTACTGTAGTTTCGTAAGAAACCATAACAGTAACTTCAACATTGTTGAAATCTGCTTTTTGAATTGTTAATTTTGCTGTTTTTTCTTCACCGACTGTTTTACCTTTGCTATCTTCAAATGTTACTTTTGCAAAATATTCGTTTGCATCAACTGGTCCGGCAATAACATCGGTATATTCTTCATCTAAATAATACGAAACTTTTGCAGTAACACCTTCTGGCACTCCGCTAATATTAATTGCTTTAATATTACCATCATAAACACAAGTTTCGTTTGATACAACTAGTTTTGAAAAATCATATTTTGTTTCACCGCAAGCAGTTAGCAAAAATATTCCTGAACAAAACAAAGTTAAAATCATTAAACAATTTATAATATGTTTTTTCATTTTTTTTCTCCTTTAATTAAATATAATCCTGTTCATTAATTATTCTAACACCTATTAAATCTTCGTTCCACACCTCCCAATTAAATTTACTATTAAATAGTTTCATAGTATCCTTATAGCCACTAACATTTCCAACATTGTAGCCATAAGTATAAGCTGGAATACCTGGTCCTAACGAAACGGTCCAAGTAATGTATTTTAAGTAAGGAAAACTAATATCGTGCCAAAATTGAGTATCTATATATTTATAAACATTGTATGCTGGCTTTTTAAACGATAAATCGTTAGTAAATAATCCAAAATATATTCCTTCATCTTTATGATCAATTAATCTATAATAAATAACAGCATCAACGCAACTAAGTTGTGCACATTTAATATATAAATAAGCAACACCTGCCGCCTGTTGATTTAAAGTTTCTTCAAACATTGTGCTACTTGGGCTAGACGATGACACACCTCCCTCAGTTAAATAAACCGAACGAACTTTGCCATTACAACGTTTAGTTGTTTGTTCTAAATATAATTGTAAAACTTCTAAATTACTCCAAGTTATTTGCGGAGTGTTAAGCGAACCAGTCATACTTGTGTTGCTAACATCGTTTGACCAAAAATTAGGTATTCCTAAATTTGAGCCATACGGATGTGCAGCCAAACCATAATCGTAGTTTCCTTGGTTAAGAGTTTTTAAGGTTAAATAATCTATCATTTGTTTAGGAGCATATTCGTTATAAGCCGACGCCCAATGATTAGTTAATGAAATTAACACTTTAGAATTTGCGTGGTATTTTTTTAATGCCATATTCGCAATCCGCATTTCGCGCTCATATTCTTCTAAGTAGTTTTCAAGCGATAATGCCGGTTGATTTGGAGCAACAATTTGGTTCCACTGAGTTGGTGCATCAACTTCGTTTCCTAAAACATAAGTAAACACATTGCCACACTTGGAACCTTTTTGAGAGTATCTATTACCCAAAAATTCCATAAATGCTCCCCAATAATTAGCACCATAAGCATTGCTTGTGTTAAACTGCACATAATTTGCTTCGTTACCCGCTGTTGCAGGATATGTTATGTGATAAGGTTGAATGTATCGATTATTTTTATCAAATACATTATGTAATAACATTATTAAAGTTACCCTAACACCATCGTCGGTGTATTTTTTAATAATATTATCGTAATGGCGTAAGCTAACACCCCCACCAAGATCTAGCCTAAAATAATATCTTTTACCATTATAATCAATAAAATCGGCAGCCCAAGTTTCGGAGCCATGTGAAATTGTTAGTTCACCTTTTTCATTAACACCCTCAACATAGTTTATTGGTTCTATTTGTTTTGTTACAGTGTTATAAAACTCATTAGGAGCTATCATATAATCCATAACAACACTTATTGCTGTATAAGAACATCCAAGGTCGCCAACTTTATCGGTATACATATCCTCGCTGGCAACACCTTTTTTGCTTTTTGGTGCTGGTAATGGATCTTCTGAACCATTAATATGTTCTATTTCAGTGCAATACATAGGTCCTGCCAAAATTTCATCGGTATTACTTAAAACATAGTATTTATAATATAAACCATCAATTTTATTATTTTCACCAATAAATCTATTAGCAGTAAAATCTAAACTAGTTCCGCATTCGTAGTTGGAAATTTCTATTGGAGTTGCACCAACCTCCTCCGACAACCCAACATAATCTTCTCCATATAAATACTGATATGGTGCTAATGCAACAATTTTTGCATTTTCACCATAGGTGCCAATATTAGAAATCGAGAAATTTAAGCTATTTTCTTTAGCTGAAATTTGGAAGTTATAATCTGGGGCGATATATTCTTCATCATCGAAACCATCATTTATGCTCCAATCAATAACATACAACGAACAACCACTAAGTGTTGTTAAACTAAAAACTGTAAGCATAAGTATGAGGCAAACATTTTTTTTAAGCTGTTTCATACTTTCTCCAAAAAAGTTAACCTAATATAGTTTGTAAAAAATAATATAAAATATTAATATTTTTACATTATTATTATAACCGCCACTGCCTATTTTACAAACATAATTTGTGGTTTTATTAAAAATAATATACTAAAATGTTATATTATATATAAATATATAACTTAGTCTGTTTAACAAATTTAATTAATAATAAACAAGTTAAATTGTTGTATAACGCTAATTTATGTTGTAATAATTTTTATGTTATGATAAATTTTAAAGTGAAATAATTTATGTATTATAAAAATATTTAAGAGGTATAAATGTTAGAGTTAAAGAATGTATCAAAAATATACAAAGCAAAAAGTGGTGATGTTTATGCACTTAATAATATTAATTTGTATTTTGAAGAAACCGGCTTAGTTTTTATTACTGGAAAAAGTGGATCTGGTAAAACCACCCTTCTTAATTGCATTGGAGGATTAGATAATTTTACCGAAGGTGAAATTTTTATAAAAGAAAAAAGCACTAAAAATTTTACCAAATCTGATTATGATAGTTACCGAAACACTTATATTGGTTTTGTGTTTCAGGAATATAACCTTTTAGATAATTTAAGCATTAAAAAAAATATATCGCTTGCAACCGAACTTCAAGCAATAAAAAACAACGAAGATAAAATTAAAGAGATTTTAAAAAAAGTTGATTTAGAAGGTGTTGAAAACAGAAAGCCTCAAGAACTTAGTGGTGGACAACGCCAACGTGTTGCAATTGCAAGAGCACTTATCAAAAATCCTTCTATAATTATTGCTGATGAACCCACTGGTGCTCTAGATTCGGAAAGCGGACATCAAATTTTAAGCTTACTTAAAAAACTATCAAAAGAAAAGTTAGTTATTGTAGTTTCTCACGATTTAGAAAATGCTAACAAATTTGCCGATAGAATTATTAATTTAAAGGATGGCAAAATAGAAAGCGACATCACTATTAATGTTGATAACAATAAAAACTATAATATTTTAGAAGATCAAGATATTTTATCGGTTAAACGCGGAGCTAATTTAAAGGATGCAGATTTAAAAAGAATTAAACAAGCAGTTTTAAATGGTAAAAATTTGGCCGTTTCAGATAGCATTAACACAACCAAACAAAAAACCATTATTAAATCTAAAAAAGTTTATGATACTTCTTCTCCATTTATTAAAACTCATATGAGTTTTATTGATACTATTAAACTTGGATTAAACACTCTAAAAACAAAACCAATAAGGCTTGTTATAACAATTCTACTATGTGCAATAGCATTTTCGATTTTTGGAATATTCGATGCCCTATCAATTTACAACGAATCACGACTAACAGTTAATGCTTTAAGTTCAACAATAACAAATGGTATTAACATTTCTTCATTTATTAAAGAAGATAATAATAATACCTACGATATTAGTGTTAACGAATCCCTTTTGAGCTCATTAGAAAAACAAACAAAATACGATTTTAAAGGTGTTTATAATTCCTACTATGTTGGCACAAGCATTCCTAGTGAATTAAATAATAACAACGCTTACACCATAAGCAAATATTATTACTATAAATCGCTAAGAGGTGTGGTTGAATTTAACGAGGCTGACTTAAACAATTATAATTTTAATCTTGTTGATGGAAGACTTCCAAACAACTTTAACGAAATGGCAATTTCTGAATATTTTGCAAATTGTATGGTTAACTGGTGGTACACTTATAAAAATCAAAACAACGAAAGTATAACTATAAAAAATATTAATCAAATTATTAATACCGAAAATCCTTTAACATTAACAATTGGAACAACTGGTCACAAAGTTTCTTATAAAATTGTTGGAATTATTAATACAGGAAAAATAAGTAAAAAATTTGATTCGTTATTAGATAATTTTGAAAATGGCTCAACACTTGATCAAAACGAATTTTTTAATTATATAAACAACGGCTTTTATTTGTTCGGATTTGTTAAGCCTGGATTTGTTGATAATGCAATAAAAAAATATAACACTCTAACAAAATATGTTAACAAAGCATATGCTTATCAGTTTTCAACTACATTAAGTGTTGACCAAAGCCCAGCAATAACAGCTAACATTGATAACTTTTATAACTTTAATGACCTACAAAATTTAAGCAATAGTAATTATGTTTTTATTAATAATAATAAAACAACATTGTCTGGAAATGAAATATTACTTGATGTTAAACAATTTGAATTTATTTTTGCTGATTTAATAAACTACCTAAAAGCAAACGCTAATAACAACCCAAACTTTGAAAATTATGCAAGCGAAATTGAAAACTATATTTCTTTAATTACTAAAAATGTTTCAGTTTTAGATAAGCTAAATGCTGTTAAAGGTGCACTTACCTATCTAAACGAAATTCAAAGTTCAATTGATCAAATAAACGGCATTAACAGACCAGAAAGTATTTTTAATCGCGAACTAATAGTAAAAAAATTAGATACAAGCAAATATCAAGAAGGCAGCAATAATTTAGTTGAGGTAAAATTTAAAAACAACAAATTTAAAGTAGTTGGGTTTTATACTGGAATAAATTTAACTCCTACAAATTCGATTATTACATCATCAGAAGGCTTAACAAATCTTGGTATTAATTTAGCACAAGGTAATTATTCTAACTTTATTGCAACTAACACTGGCAATGCAAATACTAATAAACTAAGTTCACTATTTTTAAACACAAATGGTGTTTGCTACAACTGTAACAATAATGCAATTGCAATGGTTAAAGCTAACAAGGATTTCTTTTCAAAGCTATCACTATTATTTTTAATAGTTAGTGCAGTGTTTGCTATGTTTAGCATTATAATGTTTTCTAACTTTATTTCTTCTAGTATTAAAAATAAATATAACGAAATTGGCATACTTCGTGCAATGGGTGCAAGAGGAATTGATATTTTAAAAATGTTTGTAATAGAAGCGATTGCCCTTGCAATAATTAACGCAATTCTTGCAAGCATAATTGCTTTGGTTGGATGCACTTTTGTAAACATATTCTTATCTAACTATTTAAGCATTTACATTCCACTTGCAGCATTTAGATTTAGACAAGTTTTAATTATTTTTGCATTAAGCATTTTATTTGGAGCAATTTCGGCAATAATTCCAATTACTTCGATATCAAAACAAAAGCCAGTTGAAACAATTAGAAAAGCATACTAAAAAAAGTGTAAGGCAACTTACACTTTTTTATCTTAATTATTTAATTATTTATTAGCACTAACAAAACTAAAAGCTTTAGTTGCTGCAATAGCACCATCGGCACACGCAGTAACAATTTGACGAAGCCCTTTTGCTCTAACATCGCCACTAGCAAAAACTCCGGCTTTATTAGTTTCTAGTTCTTCACTAACTGCAATATAACCTCTTTCGTCTAGGTTAATTTTGTTTCTTATAAATTTAGTATCAGGCGCACGACCAACAGCAACAAAAACAGCACTTGCTTTAACATCTGATTTTTTATCGCTATCGTTAGAAAATTTTATGCCTTCAACAGTTTTGCTTCCATAAATCTCGGTAGGAATTGTGTTAAACTGAACTTTAATATTTTTGTTTTCTTTGCTTACCTTATTAAATTCTTCCAACACTTTTTGTTGGCAAATAAATGCTGGCAAGTTTGTGCTAATTAAAACTGATTTGCAAATGTTGCTTAAATATATTGCGCCTTGAACTGCTGTGTTTCCACCACCAACAATAACAACATCTTTGCCCTTATAAAAAGCACCATCGCAAATTGCACAATAAGAAACACCATTGTTCACAAACTCTTTTTCGCCTTTGCATTCAAGTTCGCTTGCTTTAGCACCCATACATAAAATAATCGAACTAGCTATAATATCCTGATCTTGCAAGTGAATAACATTATTCATCTTTTTAAAGTCAATATCTTTAACCTCACCATAAACAGTAACCGCACCAAGGTTTGTTGCTTGCTCGTGCATTTTTAAACTTAATTCTGGTCCAGTAATGCTTTCGTAACCGGGATAGTTTTTAATTTCGTTTGTTAAACTAACCTGACCACCAATCATACCCTTTTCAATAATAACTGTGTTAAGCCCACTTCTAAGTGCATAAATTGCAGCTGTTAAGCCACTAACACCTCCGCCAATAATAGCTAAATCGTATTTATTTTTTAAATTTGTTTTTTTCATAATAAAATCTCCAACTACCTTATTTTACCAAATATTAATTAATTCAACAAATATAATTTTATATTTTGCACTCTTACTAAATTAAAATTTTGTAATGTTTAACCATAGTAATTATTAGATAATTAAACTATACTATAGTTATGATAAACCAAAATAAATTTAACTTTAAAGATAAAAATAATAATAATATTATTATTATAAATAATTTTGATTCTAATACTCTAGAAGGCAACATTAATGCTATTGATGTGCAAAACCCCAAAGATGTTATTGCACAACTAGACTATTCTGTTTATGGCGAAAACAGGCTTTATATGGCAAGCATTAAAGTAGGCAATGGTTTTAAACAAAGCGGAATTGGTTCTGCATTAATTTATTGCTTGGAACATTTTGCAAAAAGTAATAATATTCAAGTTATAGAAGCTTATATGAATAACTACTATTTTGATAAAAAAGATATTGCCCAATCGAAAGTTAGAATCGAATTTTATAAAGCACTTAATTTTGAAATAACAAAGCAATCTTCAAAAATTTACACATTAGTTAAAACTCAAGATAAATTTTTTACTAATAAAAACAATACAAAACTAAATATTAGTTTGGTTAATTCAAACACAAAAAAATAGAAGCTAATTAACTTCTATTTTTTATATTTTATTTACTATTGATTTTGCACAAGCATAACCTGTTGAAAATGCTATTTGCAAATTAAATCCACCACTAAGAGCATCAACATCTAGCACTTCGCCAATAAAATATAAGTTATTAATAGTTTTACACTCAAAAGTTTTAGGATTTATTTCTTTAACATCAACTCCACCACGAGTTATGGTTGCGTGTTCAATATCATCAAACCCCAAACAAGTTAATTCAAAAAATTTTAATGCGTCAACAATGCTATTTAATTCTTCTTTAGTTATTTGAGATATTTGCTTTTTTAATTCAATTTCGCATTTGGCTAAAATTATTTCAGCCAATTTTTGATTAACAAAACCACTAAGTACAGTTGAAATTTGTTTTTTTGCATTTTTAATTTTGTATTGTTTAAATTTTTCTGTTAAGTCCAAAACCGAAATATCTGGCAAAAAATCAACAATCAATTTTTCGCCATTAACGCTATAATCTAAAATTTTAGAACTTAAATTTAATGTTGCTGGGCCAGAAATTCCATAATTGGTAATCATTATAGCACCAGTAGAATTATAAACTTTATAACTTAGTTTAACATTAAACGAAACACCAACCAAAGTTTTTAGGTTTTCTTTTATTTTTATTCCGCATAAACCTGCTCTAAGTTTAGTAACATTAACCCCTAAACTTCTAGCAAAATTAAAACCATCCCCTTGGCTTCCGGTTATCGGATAACTAAGCCCACCTGTTGCAATAACAACATAATCAAAAGTTTTAATTGTGTTGTTATAACATACTTCAAATAAATTATTAATTTTGTTTATGCCCGAAACTTTTACTCCTAGCTTAAAACTAACATTACTAGCATTATCTAAAATGCTTTTAAATGCATTAGTAATGCTTGCTGCCTTATTAGTGTTTGGAAAAACTCGATTGTTTTGTTCAACACTGGTTTTAACTTTGTTAGCATTTAAAAACTCCACCATATCATAAGAAGAAAAGTTGTTAATAGCACTAGTTAAAAATTTTGAGTTAACACAAACATTATTTAAAAACTGGTTAGGTTCGCATAAATTTGTTACATTGCATCTGCCATTTCCAGTAATTAATATCTTTTTACCAACAATTTCGTTTTTATCAAATATAGTTATATTAAATTTAGGATTATCACACAGGTTAACAGCGCACATAAGTCCGCTAGCCCCTGCACCAATAATAGCAACACTTTTTTGTTCCATATGTTTATTTTAACAAACTTTATTTTTAATTCAAATTGATTCGCACGGATTTACGTGCACAAAACACTCTTTAACTATATTAAATTCTGTTAACACTGCAATTTCAACATTTTCTGCAATATTGTGAGATTTTGTTAAATTCAAATTTTTATCTGCACAAATATCAACTTGAACATAAACCTTGTTCCCAAATTTTCTAGTTTTTAAGTTATCAATATTAATAACACCTTCAACCGATTTAATTAGCTTATAAAGTTGTTCTTCAGTTTGCTTATCACAAGCTTCGTCAGTTAACTTACTAACAGCATCTAAAAATATATCAACAGCAACTTTAAAAATAAATAAACAAATAATCAAACTAGAAATTGCATCTAAAATAGGAACACCTAACATTGCACCAACAACACCAATTAAACTACCAATCGAACTTAAAGCATCCGACCTGTGATGCCAAGCATCGGCTTTTAATGCTCCTGAGTTTATTTTTTTACTTACCCTAATTGTGTACTGATACATAACTTCTTTTGTTACTATCGAAATTATTGCAACACTAAGTGCTAGCCAGCCAAATTCTAAAATTTCATAATCGCCTTTAGCTATTTTGCTAATGCCTGCATAACAAATGCCAATGCCTGTTATAAATAATATAACCGCTAGCATAATGGCAGCTATGCTTTCAAAGCGTTCGTGCCCAAATTCGTGATTATCATCGCTATCTTTGCTTGAAATTCTAACACCTATCATAACAATAAATGTGCTAAAAACATCGCTACCTGTGTGAACCGCATCAGAAATTAATGCATAGGAGTTAGCAACAATACCAGCTATTAATTTAAAAATCATAAGTACAACATTAGATACAATGCTAAATATTGATACCTTATAAACTTCTTTTTTAAATGTTTTATTATCCATATTTTCACCGAAAAAATAAAGTACATAAATTGGCTTATAGCCAATTATGTACTCCAAAATGATTTGTATTATATTATATTATATTAAAATAATAAAAACTTTGTCAATATTAATCTGATAACTAATTAAAAAGCTTTTAGCCCCAAAGCCAATATTATAATTAACGAAGCAATCACAGATAAAATAAAAACAGCTAAAGAAATCCAAGTTATTGTTTTTTGTTAATTGATAATATAGTAAACCATAATTTTAATTCTTATAAATTTTAAATTCAAAATAAAAAAAATCAAGAAAGTTATCCTTGATTTTTTTATTTTAGATTTTTAATTTTTGAAACTTGAAAATTTGAAGCAATACTATTAACTGTTTTTGAATGCACATTTTGTAAATAGTCATAATTAGCAATTGCTTTATTAATTAAGTTTGATTTAGAATTATCTAAATATAATGCTTCTGCTTCGGCTTTTAATTTTTGAATATCACTTAGCGAACAACCTAATGCTATTCCTTCATTAAGCATTTTTATCATATTTTCTTTAATACCCAAAAAGAACTTTAAATTTTCGCCTTTAGGATTCCATTTTTCAATAGCACTAATCATTTTTGAATAACGATTAAAAGTTTTTTGTTTTTCATTAATATCATATTTTAAATGTTTAAGCTTGTTTTGTTTTAATTGTTCATTTAATATAGCCTTTTGCTCATCTGACAATCCAACCAAATATTCATACTTAAATTCATTATTTTTTTGATAATACAAGTTTCTATAATAATCTTTTTCTAATTGTTCTTTTGATTTTTCTTGGCTAGGTTTATTTTCTGCTTTTTTTGCTTGAGCCTCATAAGGTTTGATTTTTTTGTAAACTTCTTTAGGAATAATATCAAAACCATAATCTGGTTTTTCCACATTAGGCTCGTTATCTTCTATAACAGTGTTTGGTAAAACAGCAAATAATTCTTTTAAAACTTCTCTATTCTTTCTTAATTGCATTCCTTCTTGCAAAGAAGTTGCATTATCCATTTGTTCACTAATAATAGCAAGTAATGATGGTAAATTATAATTACCTAGTGAGTAATCTCTGCCAACTAATCCACAACCAATTGCATAATCAATAATAAAATGATCAACACTAAAATCTTTTCCTTGATTTAATTTACTTGTAAAAGAATTTTCCATAAAACCCCCAAATTTCTTATTATAATTATTATACAACATTTTTTTGTACTTTTCAAGATGCTATTTTATTACATTTAAACAAAAAAAGATTAAGGTTTACACTCAATCTTTTTTATATTTTAACAATAGTTATTATTCTTCAGTTGTTTCGTTATAAACAACATTTCCATTTGAACATTGGATTGTAAAATTATCTAGTTGAGGGAACGAATACTTGTTCACTTTAATTTTATTCCATTGCTCCGCAGTTCCATCATAAGTTACATAAGTAAGTCCGCTGTCATAAAATGCATTTACGCCAATTTGAGTAACACTAACTGGAATATTAACCGTTGTTATTTCTTTACAATTATAGAAAGCCCCCTCGCTAATTGTTGTTAAATCATCGTTTAGTTCTAAGTTTTGAATACTACAATTTTCAAAAGCATATTTACCAATAATTTTAACATTTTCTAAATTCAAAAATTTTAATTTAGCACCGCTAAAAGCATAATCAGCTATTTCGGTTACTTGGCTTGGAACTACTAATGTATCAATTCCACCAGCACCTAATAATAAAACAGTTTTTTCTTTGTTATAAATAACATTTCTTTCACTTGAAAAATATTCGTTATCTTCACTTACTGTTAAGTTAGTTAAACTGGTGCAATTTCTTAATGCACCTCTATAAATTTTTGTAACTTTGCTTGGAATAACAACGCTAGTTAAATTAGAACAATCTCTTAAAGCATTATAATAAACAAACTTGCATTCTTCATTAATAGTAATATCAGAAATATTATTATCTTTTTGTTTTACTAAAACCATATAAGGGTTTGTTTTACTTCCTAAATAATATCCATTAGAATATTCGTTATAAGTTAAATTTTCGCAATACTCAATAATATTGTTTACTTCTTCTAAACCATCTGGAAGTGTTAAAGTTGAAAGTGTACGGCAATACCTAAAAGCATCTTCTCCAATTGTTTTTACTGTTGATGGTAAATTAATGGTTTGCAATTTTCTACATTCAACAAAAGCGCTTCTTTCAATAGTAACAAGCCCATCTGGAAAGTTTATTGTTTCTAAATTATTACAAGCAAAAAAAGCTTCTACACCAATAGCTTTTAATCCTTTACCCAAATTAACAGTTGTTAAATTTTTGCAATAATAAAAAGCTTTGTTACCAATTGTTTTTACTGTGTCAGGAATTGTTATTGATTTTAAGTTGTTATTATTTTTAAAAGCTTCAGTTTCAATTTCACCAACTTCAACTCCATCAAAATGTGAAGGTATTACAATGTTTTCTAAAGTTGTATCTTTAATTCCTTTTATAATAACCCAAACACCTTCAGATGATGCTCTTGTTACATAAGAAAAATTTCTATTTCCATCAGTATATCCACAATCGTCACATTTTCCATTAACATAATTATGTGGGGTAGCATCAGTTCTATCTCCGCAAAAAGTACATTTATGAACGTGAACATCTGCTAAACAAGTCCAATCAGTAGAATAGGTATGTGGTGTTTTTTCAATTTCCATACGATCTGTGGTATAACGACAAGTTTCACAATAATAATAAATAGCACCTTCCTGATGGCAATCTGGTTCTCTTAACACTTGAGCAATAAGTTTGTGTTCTGCTTTATCTGCAATTTCTGTTGTATCGTTGCAAAGTGGTTCGTGCCAGTGATGTGTGTTATTATAAGTCCAACGATTGTCGTATTCGTGAACGTGTGGTGGTTCTACTTGTTGTTCACCATTGTCGCCAGGGTCTCCACCAAAACATCCAGTTAAACCAATCATCATTGTTATAGCGAGTGGAATAACTCCTAAAAATTTTAAAAATTTTTTCATTGTTTTTTACCTCTTTTTTTACTTTATCCGCTAATAATTATCTAACTTTTAAGACAAAAAGTCAAGATATTTAAAATTATTTATTGCATTCACTAAACATAAAAAAACGCCAAATTTTGGCATTTTTTAATTATTAAAAACAAAAATTATTTTTAATTACTCTAACACATTGCTTTAAATTATTACACACGCAAAAACTTGCTTGTTTAATATTATTATTAACTGGTGCCCTACCCGGAATTAAAAAACATTTTAACTTTGCATTACACGCCGACATAACACCCGATTCCGAATCTTCAAAAGCAATAACATTGCTAACATCAACATTGCTTAGTTTACAAGCCGCCAAATAAGGTTCTGGGCTTGGTTTATATGGCAAACCTAAATCAGAGCTAACAACAACGCTAAACATAGAAATATCAATTCCAGAATTTTTTAACAAATTGCTTAATATATTTAAATTAGCAGTTGTAGCAATTGCAAGTTTTATGTTATTGCGTTTTAAAAATTTTATTAAATAAAAAAAACCCTTTCTAACTTTTACTTTATCAGTATTAATTCGCTTAGCAAAAAGTTTTCTATATTCTTCATATATAAGTTTAATATCATTATTTTTATAATAGCTTTGAATAAAATCTAGTTGATTACCAATTTTTTTACCAGATAAATTATTATAAAACCATTTTATTAAAACTTTTTTATTTACTCTGTGTTCCTTTTTAGAATTCAAATTAAATGCATCTGCCCAAGCATTTGCATAAAACGCCTCAGAATCCAGCATTAATCCATCAACATCAAAAACAGCTAACTTTAATTCCGTTTTCATAAATACCCTTTATTTAAAACTATTTTATAAAATTAAAAAACAAAAAAACCGAGCTAAAACTAACTCGGTTTTATTTGGCTCCTCAAGCAGGATTCGAACCTGCAACCTATCGGTTAACAGCCGAGTGCTCCACCGTTGAGCTATTGAGGAATAACATAATAATTATATGCAACCAAGCTATTTAAGTCAACACTTTTATAAAAATTTTTTATAAACTTTTTAATTTTTTTTACTATTGACTAATGCTTTTTTAAGATTTATAATTAAATAGGATAAAATAAGTATGAAAATAATCTATAAACAATTAAGCAAAAACAATATTACAGAATCTCAACTTAATAGTATGCAAAATTTAGATGAATTAATGTTTGAAAATCACACCTATAAATCGCTTGGCTATAATATTCCATCTTGTGCTATTTTGGCATATTCTAAAACTGATAGCAGAACCGACTTGGTTGGAAAAATTAATGTTAATGTTAAAACTAATAATTATAATAATCTAAAAATAAGTAGAGCTCAAATTTCTAATTTAGCTGTTTTACCATTTTATCAAAATAATGGGATTGGTGGTAATTTATTAAAAAAATCTTTATTAATTTGTAGAATGAATAATCTTGATTATGCCTACTTGAATATAGATTTAACTTCTAGATTATCTAAAAAATTAATTAAGTTTTATTCTAAAAATGGCTTTATTCCATCTAAATCAAGTTCACTACAAAGTAACAAACACTTAACAATGTTATATCCAATAAAACGCACAGAAAATTTAAGCGAATACGAAGCCGATTTAGTAAAATCATTTTATAGTAACCAAAAAAAATAAAGAGATTAGCTTCTCTTTATTTTTTTTGCGCAATAAACTTTAATGGACAAACTCTAACTAAATTATTATCGGTTTGTTGTTTATAGTAGTTAACACCATCGGTTGTTAATCCGTTAATTTTAGGCATTTTATCCTTAAACACTTTTAATATTACTTGTGGATTATAACCTATTTTTCTTACACCAAAACTAAATAATCTATCTTCACAATACTTTAACAACGGCTCTCCAACTGCTTTTGCATAAGTATCACTAGCAAAATCGCAAGCCATTATTTTATTATTGTTTGAAATGCAATTTTTAGTATTTTTATTATAATACATATTTCCAACACACTCTATTTTTTGTTCTCTTTCATTTATTAAATAACATTCTGCTTTATAACTATTATCTACACTATTTAATAAATAATCTGCAATTAAATAAGGTGTTTCGCTTTGCCTATCCATTATTAAATTAAATGATGGAAAGTTTGTTCCTTCTTCTTTAGTATAATTTTCAAAGTATTTTGCAAGCTTAAAATATTTTGAATTTTCAAATTCTTCACTATACATTTCAGAAAACCCAACAAACTCAGAATTTTGTTTAAATCTTTTAATATATGGTTCCAAACTTGACCATTCTGGTTTAGTTGTTTCATCTTTAAAATAATTATGTTTATTATAAAATAAGTAATTTTGATTGTAAGATATATCAAAAAGAGATGAATTATTATTATACTTTTTTCTGTCTAGATAAATTTTTTCAAATTTTGCACCATTAACCAACATCTGCTCTGCTAATTCTAATAAAAACGAACCAATATGCAAATTTTCCAAACTTTTGTTTCGAATGGAAGTTGAAGTTTTTTTGTTACGATATTCTGGTTTAACTATTAAATAATCAATATGTCCACTTTCATTTTTTTTATCTGTAAAATAAGAACTTTTAAATGTGAAAGTTATTTCTCCACAATTTTTAACTTCTTCGTTATCTTCAACATAAGCGTAAATAATATACGAATCGGTGTTAGTATTATGCATTGAAACACCAATCGTATTCCCATTAACATCAAAAATTCCCAAATCTACTATTGAGTTATGAAATTTTTTATTAGCAAAATTATTAAGTTTATCTAAAAATTCTAAGTTATTCATACAAATATTATATCATTAAATAAACCTTTTTTCAATAGTGACTTATAAGCTTACCTTCAGAAGTAAAAAAGAACATCATTAGATGTTCTTTTAAATGGAAAAGTGGCAATGACCTATGTATCCGGCTCGTCTAATCAAGGTGCTAGCGC
>CAQIDI010000002.1 GCA_948806215.1 uncultured Eubacteriales bacterium
CCCGCGTGAGTTAAGAGTTTGTTCAAGCCAAGGAAACCAATTTTCTTGACTAGAGCCAAAACTGCCGTGAATTATAAAATAATTTTTCATTAATCTCTCCTAATAATTTTTTTATTAGTTTAACACTATAAAATTTTTTTAGCAAATAATTAAATATTAAAGAAACTTATAAAACAATTAATCATAAGTTTAATTACTAAACCTATTTTATTTTAAATATTTTATATTATTTGATATAATTTAGGTGTTATAAATTAAATATTTTTGGTTTAATTTTAGGAGATTATTTTTATGGTAACATTAGTTATTCTTGATGGTTTTGGAATTAATAAAAGCAAAAAAGGTAACGCAATTAAACTAAGCGGAACTCCAAACCTAAAAAAATTGAATTCTTACCCAACCACAACTTTAAATGCAAGTGGTTTGGAAGTTGGATTAACCGAAGGTCAAATGGGTAATAGCGAAGTTGGACATTTAAACCTTGGTGCAGGCCGAGTTGTTTATCAGGACTTACCTAAAATTAATAACGATATTAAAAGCAAAGATTTTTTTAAAAACCAAAATCTTACAAAAGTTATGGATCACGTTAAAAAACATAACTCAAACCTTCACTTAATGGGGCTATTTTCAAATGGTGGTGTGCACTCTCACCTAAACCACCTTTATGCATTGGTAGAAATGGCAAATAGCCATAACATTAAAAATGTTTATGTTCACGCATTTACCGATGGCCGTGATACACTTATCAATTCTGGCTTAGGTTTTATTAAAGACTTTGAAAAAAAAGTTAATGGCAAAGCAAAAATTGCAACCATTAGTGGCAGAGTTTATGCAATGGATAGAGAACGCCGTTACGATAGAATTGAACAAGTTTACAATATGTTAATTAATGGCACTGCAAACAATTATGCAAATTCTGCAGTTGAAGCAATGGAACAAAGCTATAGCAATAATGTTTTTGACGAATTTATTGAACCAACCATTATTGGCGAAACTAAAACCATTAACGAAAACGATGGCGTAATATTTTTTAACTATCGCACCGATAGAGCCAGAGAACTTACCGAAGCAATAACAAATCAAAATGGGTTTAACCAGTTTAAAACCAAAAAGTTTAAAAATCTTTGCTTTTTGTGTATGACCGAATATTCTGCAGATTTTAAAAATTTGTTAGTGGCATATCCTCCAGAAAAAATCGAAAACAATTTAAGCAAAATTATTTCGGATAATGGTTTAAAACAATTTCACACATCTGAAACAACAAAATATGCACACGTAACATTCTTTTTTAATGGTGGCATAGAAGCACCATATAAAAACGAAACAAGAAAACTTGTTGATTCGGTTAATGTTAAAGATTTTTCTTCAACACCAAATATGCGCGCCTACGAAATAACCGAAGAAGTTGTTAATGCTATAAATAGTAAAAACTACGATTTTATTTTAGTTAACATTTCAAATCCCGATATGATTGGGCACACAGGCAATTTAGAAGCCGCAGTTAAAGCAATTAAAACTTGCGATGAATGTGCCTATAAAATTGCAATGGCTTGCTTAAATGTGGGTGGCGATTGCATTATAACAGCCGACCACGGAAATGCCGAAGAAATGATTGATAAAAATGGAAATGTTTTAACTCAACACACAACAAACCCTGTTCCACTTTGGCTGGTTTCAAACAAACATAAAAATGTTAAATTAAAAACAGGAAAACTTGCTAATGTTGCACCAACAGTTTTAAAACTGCTTAACATAAACATTCCTGATTTTATGGAAAAGCCTTTATTTTAGGAGAATGTAATGGATAAAAAAGAACAAAAGCCTTTAATTAAAATAGAAAAACTTGCAATAGGATTAAATGTTGCAGTTTTTGCTATTGTTGTTGTTAGTGGCATTATTAGAATTTTGGTGGAATGCAATGTTATTTCAAGTTTTAAAAACAGTGTTGCCTATGCTGTTGTTGATGGTTTATTTATTTTTGCTGCAGTTGTAATGCTGGTTTGGGCTTATGTTTTAGAAAAAAGAATTAAGAAATTAGCACAAGAAGAAGATAATAAAAACAAACCACAAAACAAACGAAAAAAGTAATAAGGAAAAAGTAACTATGATAGAAACTGTTGCAATACTAAACGAAAAAGTTCAAATTGAACTAACTAAAAAAAATAAAATGTTAAGCATTGTTGCACTTGTTGTTGGTGCTATTGGGCTTGTTGCGTTTGTGATTTTATCAACTATGTTCGAAAATAAACTTTTTGGCATATTATTAATTTTTGCCTTTCCTTTTACTTTTGGACTTATTTCGGTTATTTCAATTAATAAAAATATTAAAAACTTTAAGTTACACAACATAACTAATAATTACCAATTTAACGAAGACCATTTTATTGTTAAATCGTTTAATGGAACAGAACAAATTGGAATGTCGAAAATTAACTATGCCAATATTTATAAACTAAAACAAACCGAAACTTTTTTATTTATATTTGCTAATCGTGTTTCGGCTTATCCAATTATTAAAGCTGCAATAACTAGCGAAGAATTATCAAAACTAGAAAGTTTAATTTTAAACGCAAAAAAATTAAATAACAACCCTAAAACAAAAAACCACTAATAATTTTGGTGGCTTTTTTAATATAATGCTAATTAGTCAATAATAATTAAACTGCACGAACTAATATTTAAAACTTTCAAAACTTTTAAAATTGGAACTATTTTTATTGATTTATCATTGTTTAAAATCTTTTTTAAATTATAACTACTTATGCCACAAAGTTTGCAAAACTTTGCTTTTGATAGTTTATTTTTATTAATATAATTTAAAATCAATTTCACATTTAAACCTGACATATTTACCCCTATAAAAATATTTTTTAATTTAATAAAAAAACATTGTATGACTGATTATATAAAAAATCAACCATACAATGATGGATACTCAATCATTTTATGATATATAAAAACAAAAGTCAACCATACAGTGACTGATTTTGAGTAAAAAAGTAAATATTTGGGTCAGCGTTTGTCGGTTTAAAAACTCCATATTTAGTTAAAATATAATTAGTATATTGGAGTACAATTATGAATAAGAAAATTGACTATAACGAAATAATTAATAGAGTTGGCTATTTTAGAACCAAAGCAAATTTATCTGCAAGAGAAACGAGTTTAAGACTTGGTTATAATGAACAATTTATGAAAAGAATAGAAAATAAAAGTGTAGAATTAAAAGTTAGCACTTTACTAGAATTTTTTGATATTGTAGACATTACAGCACAAGATTTCTTTTATATGGGTGAAAACTATAATAAAGAAGATAAGAATATTTTAGATTTATACAATAATCTTTCTGAAGATAGTAAACAAACCATTTTGGATTTAATGAAAAAATTAAAATAGTACTATTTAAACTAGTACTATTTTTTTACATATAATAATAGAAACTTTAAGCACTTAAACTATAGCACAGCTTTAACCTATTTAGAATGTCATATTGAGCAGAGCAGAATTTTTTTAGTAACAACCAAACAGTTTTATGTTTAATAAAAAAGTTAAAATAAAATAGCGTTATATTAAAAACTTAATGCTATTTTTTTAAAAAATAATGGCAACCGCAAAATTCTACAAAATAACAAAAAAAGCATAAAAATATCTCACGATAAAAAATATTATTAAAACCAGTTTAATGATACTATTTTTTATAGGAGGTTTTTTTATGCAAAACAAATTTAAAAAACTATTGTTCTCACTAGCACTACTACCCTGCTTTTTTATTTTAACAGCTTGTAATGGTAATCCGCTAGATACTAATGCTAATGTTAATGTTGATGGCAACTATTCGCTTTCGACTTATGAAAATTTAAAAGAAAACGCACTAGATAAAATTAACGAAAATTATTTAGATAACACCGCCTATAAAATAACAACAAAACTAAACCTAGGTGGAACGCCCACTGTTAACCTAAACGGAATTGTTAAAGGTAGCAAACTAAACAACCTAGAAGCAGCCTTTAAGTTAATATCAATTGGTATGCGTTCGGAATGTTATGTTAAAGATAGTGTTATGTATTATCTTGATAGCGAGAAAAAAATTAAATCCACAATTCCCAGTGTAGAAGCATTAAAAAAACAATTAGGTGTTACCGACATAATAACTTTAAGCGATGTTTTTAATAAAATAGAAGAAGCCCACATTAATGAAAACATAAAAGTTGAAAAATACACTAGCAACAACGAAACCAAATTTAAAGTAACATTTGCGCTTATTGCTGGCGATATTGTTTATAACTATAATGTTTATTTTGTTTTTGATAACGAAAACTTAACTGGTGTTAAGGTAACATACACTTCTTCGGTTTATAATCTAGAATTAACAATGGAACAATTTAACAATGCCATTGTCTTCCCAGATTTTTCCGAATTTGCCAATGCTAATATATTCAATGTTAATAATTAAAAAACAAGAAGCGAAAACATTCGCTTCTTTTTTATACATTTATAACAAAACATTATTTATAACTTTACTTAACTAGGTAATATAAAATTACGGAAAATTTACAAAAATTTTTTTACTTTTGTTCGATATAAAAACTTTGTTTATAGCCGTTATCTCTAACTAACACTTGTTTTTTGTTATATCTAAATAATAAAATTCCAGTAACATAAATATCGCCACAACAGCCACCAAAATGTAATGCAAAAATAAAGGATAAAACCAAAAGCCATGGGGAAGCTGGAAGTAGAATAATAAGTAAAAGCATCCAAATGCTGTGAATAACAAATGGTGCTAAGCTTGAAACTAGCGAAACCGTTTTGTTAACATAGCCTTCCTTTAAGCCACAATAGGCAACAAATAATGTTAATCCAAAAGTTAATTTTTGTTTTGTGAATAAATAATAAAATAATCCGTGGGTTAACTCGTGCAAAATAACATAGGCAAAAATACCAACAAAAGCACCCAACCAAAAAACCGAAAAATTATCTTCGTTATAATTAATGCCAGTGCCATAAAACTTTGTAAAAAATATTAAAGCAAAAACTGCTGCTAAAAGCCCCATACTAATCAAAGTTAAAATAATGCTTGTTTTTTTGCTTTTAGCATCAATAACAAAATCTTCTTTAAAATTTTCTGGTAGTTCCTTATAATAGTTTTTCATATGCTACTCCTATAATTAAACTTCGTAGTGGTGTAAAATTCTAAACACTTGATCGTATAAATCTTCTTTTTTATCTTCAAAAATTATAACGTGATTATATTTTACAGTGTTATTAATATATAAACTAAATGCAGAATCGTAATCAGAGCAAGGAATGCCAGAGTGAACATAAATTAGCACAACTAAATCACCAAACATTTTAATAAGTTTATTAATTGCTTCGGCATTAGATAACGCTATAACTTGGAACATTCCTTTTTGTAATCCTTCCCAAATTTCCAATGTTTTTAAACCATAAACATTGCCCCTGCGCATATACTTTAAATTACATTCTTCCAAATTATAATTAGGGTTTGGCTTATAAACAATTTTTTCTTCTGTGCTTTTATCAAAATCAATAACATTAGCACAAATCATTTCTTCACCATCATCTAACTTTGCATTGCGTGAAGTATGTTTCTTTATTATTATTGTCTTATTTTTTGCTAAATCTTGCATAGCCGATATTATTTGGTCTTTACCCGACTTTTCCGACCCAGTAATTACCAAAATTTTAGATTTGTTTCGTCTACAATTTATTAAGGCTTCCACTATTCTTCTCCTTCCAAATATTTATTAGAAACTGCAATACTTGAAACTATACTTTGCACCTGTCGTTTGCTTTGTTCAATGGTGCCAGTATTTAAAATAACATTATCAAATAAAGGTAAATTTTCAATATATATTCGATATATGGTTAATGCTTTATTATATCTGGTTGTTGCTGTTTTATTAATTTGCTCTAATACTTCAGGTGATAGTTGTTTGCTAAAACGCCTTTTTTCTTCGTTTATAAAACTTTGCAATTCTGGTTTTTTTCTATACATAAAAATAGATACCACTTGAGAACCTAAAGCCGTTTTTAAATCCTGTATAATACGAATATCATTAACAATAATAATGGGACATTTTCCTTGGCTTAAAGTTTCGTAAATTGTGTCAAAATGTATTCCATAACGCTGACCATACAATTCCCAAACTAAATCACAAGTTTTAGGTATTCCCCCACCAATAACATCATCACCATCGGTATCACGAAGTTCTCGTGTTACATATTTAGGTATCAAATAAGGAACAAAATTCTTATTTTCACATTGATTAAATAAATCAACAATTGTGCTTTTTCCACATTGTGATGCGCCAGTTAATGTTATTACAACTGCCATAAAAACTCCTTATAACTTTTATTAATTTAATTTATTATATCACATTAATTTTATATATTAAAAATAAAAAAAGTTCCGTTAAGGAACTTTTTGTTTTTATTATTCTACATCTTTTTTAGTTGTTTTTTTAGCTCTTGTTTTTTTAACTTCGCCTTCGCTAGCTTTAGCTTCTTGTTTGGTTACTTCACTTTTTTGTTCGGCTACAACTTCTTTACTTTTTGCTTTTTTAGTAGCTACTTTTTTAACCCTTGCTTCTTTGGTGGTTGTAGCCACAGAAGTGGTTGATTTGTTTTTAAAATCGTCGATTACATTTTTTATTTCTTTATAAACTTCATATGGAGTTGTTATATTTGCAAAACGGAACATAAAGTTGTTTTGTTGCATTGGGCTTGCCATACTACCAAATACAATTGTTCCTGTGTTTTTATGAACAATTTTATCAAGCAATGTTACATTAACTGTAACTGCCCCAATCATACTCATATCTAAGCTTTTGTAGTCAACACCAATAATTCCGCGGCGAATTACCACACGCTTATTTGTGTAAGCATAAAATGTTTTCTTATACTCTAAAACAAAGCAAATAATATTTATTATAATTAACACTGCAATTATCACTCCAAAAGCAGCAACTGCTTCCCAAGAGGTGTTAACTGCATTACCACCATCATCGGTTCCCGGCACAAACACTTCTAACAATAACACTAGCAAAAACCATATCCAGCACCAAAACCATTTGAAAAACATACTAAAAAACATTTTTAATTTGTTAGGTTTAAAAACTTTAACAATTTGTTCGTCTTTATCTAAAATATTATTAAATAATTCTTCCATAAATCTTCCTTATTTTTTGCTATTATCAATAACTTCTTTAATTTCTTTATAAATTTCGTAAGGATTTAAAATATGAGCTAAAACAAACATTGCTCCAGTCATAACTGGGCTTGCCATACTTCCCATATAAACGCTACCAGTGTTTTTTCTTAGCATTTTATCAAGTATTCCAACATTAACACCAACTGCGCCAATCATACTCATATCTAAACTTTTATAGTCAGTTCCAAAAACACCGTGTCTTATTATTACGCGCTTATTAGAATATGCATAAACGCATTTACCATAAGCAAGTTTAAAGAACCAATAATATAGCAAGAAAAACAATATAACTATTGCGGCCATAATTGCAATGCAAACCCAAACAGCCCAAGCAGGTGCTGCTATTTCTGGGTCAAGCACAATTCCTAGTGTGACAGGAACTCCGAAAAACAAAACTAAAAAATTTGTCCAAATTGCGCACCACATATACCACCAAAACATTTTGGATTTGCTAGGCTTAAACGTTTTTAAAACTTGTTCATCTTTATCCAAGATAAGTTCAAATAATTCTTTATAATCTTTATCCACTTTATTCCCTCCCCTTCAAAAATAATTATAACACAACAATAAATTTTATACAATATTTAATAACTGTTTAAAATTTATTATTTAATAATATTTTTTTAAAAACATCAGCTTTCAATAATGCATTAACAAAAAAAGAAATTGTTTTTCAATTTGTTTTTTAACATAATAAAATATTAATTTTATTTCTTTTTTTCTTTTCGGCGTTTATCGTTAATAACTTCCAGTTCCTTTTCACCAATAACACTAAAACCTTCTTCTTTTGCAATGTTAACCATTTGAGTAAGTGCTGCTTTTAAAAACACGCGTGGTATTTTTGTTAGTTTTGCACACGCTTCATCGGTAAATTTAACATTAGGATCAATTCGAGAAGCAGCATAAACAACCGATTTAACATCACCTTCTTTAGCTTGAATTTTTTCTGGTATTGGTTTACGGAATTTTGTATACCAAAAGTTTGTGCTATCTCTATAACCATAATCAACTGGAACATTAGGAAAACCGCTTGCTTTAACTCCGTTAATAATAGAATTATATTGTTTTGGCTTCATCCAAATTTTATCAATTTTTAAAATGAAGTGTGCTCCAAACTTGCTAGTTATACCATTAAAATTTCTGTATGGTGGTTAATATTAAAAAAGTCAAACTGGGCTAGTTAATAATTATTAAATCACACGAACTAATGTTTAAAACTTTTAAAACCTTTATTAATGGGGGTATGGTTAGGCTAAAATCGTTATTATAAAATTTATTTAATGTTTTTAAACTAATTCCACAAAGTTTACAAAACTTTGTTTTTGTTAAATTATTTTTATTAATAAAATTACTAATTAACTCCACATTTATTTTTTGCATATTATCTCCTACAAAAATTATACGCCAAATAAAAATAAAAAAGTTAAAAACTGCCAATAGGCAGTTTGTTTATTTAAACAAAATATATAAAATAGTTTTTTTAGAATGTCATATTGAGCGAAGCAAATTTACTTATGTAGTCGAAATATCTAGTTTATTTTTAATGCGTTCTAAAATGCTAGACCCATTCGGCTTCGCTCAGGGTGACAATAGCATAGGCTAGATTCTTCAACTACGCTCAGGGTGATAGTAATATTAGCGAATTGTTAAATTTAATTACTTTAAAATGATTTATAACACTAGCTAGTAACATTATGCTCTACACTTTTGCTAAAAATAACATTAACAATAATTAGTTGTTTAATTGCAATTTTCTTAAAGCAAAAGTTATGTTAAACAATTAATAACTAAAAGTAGATAAATAATAAATTTTTAATTAAAAAAAGAGAACTAATTGTTCTCTTTTTTGTTTGATTGTTCTTGTGCTTTTAACACACAGTTATCAATTTGTTTTGCCATATCAATAGAAGTTTGAGTTAAAATAAACGATAGTTTAATCATACTTTTAGCATACATATTAACATTTTTGTTGCTAATTTTTAAAATTTCAACATTGGTGCTAGGTTTTAGTTCTAGCGAAATTGTTACTTCATTTTTATAGCAAGGAACACTCATTAATAGTATTCCGGCTAAAATTATTATAGAACTTAAAACAAACAAAGTTATATAACCGCCACGGCCACCATTGTTAGCAACAACAATAAACCCACAAAGCAACAGTATTAAACCTGCCATAAAACTAACAACGCCTGCTTTCCAGTTATAATACTTTCGTTCTCCAGCAAACGTATCAATGGTTCTTATATCTTCTAAATTATAAGACGACTTTTTATATTTTTTGCCTTCATTTTTTTCAACAGATATTAAACGCTTATCGGTTACTATAACCTTTTGAACCCCTGCTGCAGCATCCTTGCTGTTAATAACCCATTCGTTTAAAACCTTTTCCGATTCGTAAGTATCAAAACTTTCCGAAACATTTAAGTTTTTTAATTTACTCATAATTCCAATCCTTATTAATCATTTAATAAAATCCAACCAGCACCATTGCTTCGCTTAACCGGCATAGGTTTTATTTTTGTTACATCGCTTAACCAAATTAAGGTGCAATATTTTTTGTTAAGTGTGCTTTCCCAATCTTCGAACTTATCAGTTCCAATTTGTTTGCCATACTTAATTCTTATTTGCTCAACAATTTCGGGAGTTAAGTTATAGTATTTAACATCTTTAACTTTTGCAGTGGCCGTTACCGCACAACCGGTTTGTTTAATATAAATAGTATCTCCCACTTTAACTTTGTTAAAAGGTGCGCACTTGTTTTGCGACCAACGGCTTTCAATGGTTTTTTCTCCGCTTAGCACCATATTAAAAAAAGGTTGCCTTAAAATTGCTATGTGTTTCATAACTATATTTTATATTATTTTTTATAATTTAAAAAACTATTTTTTAGGTTTTTGAGTTGAAACTTCATTTTTTTTATTAAACAAAAATTCAAATTCTGAAAAATCGCTTAATCGTTTTTGTTCGTAGTTATAAAAATCCGTAAACAAATTTCTTGTCCCCAATTTTTCATCATACATTTTTGCTTGCATAACCGCATCAAGCTTATCTATTGCAAAACAGAATTTTGCTTCGGGTGTTAGCTTTTCTTCAAATTCACACCAACTGCTATAAACTTCTGGCATATTATGTTTTTGGGCAAAGTTATTAACTGCCACTTTTTCTAGTTCGTGCTTTTCGGCAACTGTAACACCATCGAATGGTGTTATATCGCCAACAGCCACTTCGCCCACTTCGTGAAACAATAGCATTTTTAAAACTTTATCTCTATCTAAATTTAAGTTTTTATTGCTAATAATATTTACTGCCATAAACATAGCCGAAAAAATATGTTCGGCATCCGATTCAACTCTCGTGCCATTTTCGTTAACTTTGCGTTTTAACCAACCGCTTCGTTCAATTGTTTTAAGTTTGTATAAATCTTCGTATTGTTTAACATTAAACAATTTTTGATTGTTTTCAAAAACAAAATTAAAATCACTAAAATTTTCAACACGATCTAAACTATTTTTATAAAATTGATTAAATAATTCATCCCTCCCCATTTTGCCAGAATAAATTTTTGCTTGCATAACTGCATCTAATTTATCCATTGCATAACAAAATTTTGCTTCTGGGGTTAATCGCTTTTCAAACTCGCACCAAGTGCTATAAATTTCTGGCATATTATGTTGTTTAGAAAAATTATAAACAGCCTTGTTTTCTAACTCGTGTTTTTGTTCAACGGTAATTCCGTCAAACGGAGTTATGTCGCCAACTTCACATTCTCCCACTTCGTGCACAAGTAGCATAAACAACACTTTGTTTTTATCTAATTTAAGATTTTTATTTTCAATAATGTTTAACGCCATAAACATTGTTGAAAATATGTGCTCCGCATCGCTTTCGCAACGCAAACCAAAACTTGGTAGTTTGTTATCTAACCAACCTTTTCTTAAAATGTTTTTTAGTTTATATAAATTTTGATAATTTGATTCGTTAAACATAGCTTTCCTAAATACTTATTATAATAATTTTAGTATACGCTCTAAAACATTAAAAATCAATAACAAAAATAGCTAAAAGTTGGTACTAGATTGAATAAAAACTTTTTTTAATGCAATAATTAAAAAACTTTTTTAATTGGTTGGAGGATAATATGAAAAAATTAAAAGATAGTCAAACCTACTTAAACCTTGCACGAGCTTTTGCCGGAGAATGTCAGGCTAGAACTAGATACGAATTTGTGGAATATGGTTTTAGATATAATGGCTACGAAGCAATTGCAACTTTAATTGATAAAATTGTTTATCAAGAATTTAATCACGCCAGAATGCTTTACACCTTTATTCAAAAAGCCGACGATAAACAAATTGATAACATCGAAATTTGTGCAGGCTTTCCTTTTAGAGAAAAATGGGACTTAGAAGAAAACTTAAAACTTTTAGCCGAAGACGAAAACACCGAAGCAAACATTTATGCCGATTTTATTAGCACCGCTAAAAAAGAAGGTTTTCCAGAAATTGCAACGTTATTTGAACAAATAATGGCAGTTGAAATTAAGCACCGTGATATATTTAAAGAAATTCATAAACAATTTAAAGCTAAAAAAGTTTATTCAAAATCGGCTAGCACAACTTGGGCTTGCCCTGCTTGTGGTTATGTTGGAACTGGTAAACAAGCTTGGGACGAATGTCCGCTTTGTAAAGCTAAACAAGGCGTTTGTGAAATTAAACTTCCAGAACATTTACAAATTTAATTAAATTATAAAAAAGCCATCAATCTATTTTGATGGTTTTTTTATGTTTTTATTAGGCACTATTAAATTCTCTAAACTAAACATTTCAAAAAAATTATTTTGTGGATTTTCTCGGTTTAACATATCGGAAACTTTATAACCTTTTTGCCTTGCATTATAAACTTGATAAAAAACTTCTTTTGCTTGTTCCCTATTAAAATACGATTGAGAATTAGCAAACCCCACAATAGAATTAAATTTTTCAATGTTTGGTGCTAATGCCATATCTCGCGAAGTTGGCAAATCGTTTAAATCAATTAAAAATGGTTTTCTTTCGTTTAAATAATATATCGCATTTGTATCCTTGCTATCGGGATGAGTGTTTGGAAAAAATCCAACTTTTTCTAAAAAGCGTTTTCCGCTTGGACTAATTGCATCGGCACAAATTGTTGAAGGTTTAAAAACTTTTTTAATATCGGATAAAATATCCATATATACTTTTGTTCCCAACCCTTTGTTAGCTTGTGCAGGAAAAGTGTTTGCTTGATCTAAATAAATTTGATTAAAAACTTTATAGTAAGAATGACAAAACTTACAAGCAATTTTGTTGTTAATAACTGCAATATAAATTAAATCATACCCAGTTAAATTTTCGGCATTCAATTCGCTTAAATTATGACAATCGTTTAGTTTGCTTAATGTTGCTAGCTTATTTGCAATTTTTAAGGACTGAATTTGTTTGTCTGTTAGTTCTAAATTATCATCAAACGCCTTAGATATTTCTTGTATTAAGTTATTATTATTATTGCTATAAATAATTTTGTAAATATCAATTTTATTATCCATATTAATATTTTATCACTAAACTAAATATTAGTAAATACCCAATTTTTTTATTTAGTTTATGCTAAAGCATTTTATAAAATTACAAGTTGTGTAACAACACTAAAAGTTTGAAGTTCAACTTAAACACATCTAAAATAACTAGTTTTTTTAAGCATTAAACAACAAAAAACACGGAAAATTTTCCGTGTTTTATAATTTTTTTATTAAGCAACGCCGTTAACAAATTTAACTATTTCGCCTGCATTTGCTGTGAACAATTTTACTAATATTAAGAATAGTAAAGTTACAACAATACCAATAATTGCGTTAATCATACGCTTTTTAGCTTCTTCACGCTTATCTGCGCTTTCTGCTTTACTAAAGTTAATTCCAAGAACAATAACAAATATTGAACCTGCTGTTCCTAAAATAATTAACACAGGGTTTAATATTTGGTCGATAATGCCAGTGATTGACATCATACTATCGTACCAAGGTTGTGCGGTTATGTTCATTGGACAAACATAATTTTTGTATTCATCAGAGTTTGTGTCTGTTATTTTTGATTTAGCACAATCCGGTGTGTATGTTTTTTCACCCTTATCATTTTCACCAATTTTATAACATTTTGAGCAACCTTTTACTGTACAATCACAAGTAGCACATTTTATTGGTAAAGTATCTTTAGTATAAGAGGTTGCAACCATTTGAGAATTATCTAAATTTGGAGTAACAAAATATGCTGTTAATGAAACTTCTTCGTGCATATGCTCTGCGTGATTATGCTCAACAGCTAATGCGTTTACTTCTATTTGATTTGTGTTATAGCTAATAATAGCCGAACAAATTAAAGAAGTTAAGGTTAATACAAACGCCAAAACAAAAATTATTTTGTTATAGGTGTTAACGAACTTTTTTAATTTTGTCATTTTTTATCCCCTTTTGTATATTTTTATATTATTATAATATCATTAAAAAATTTATTAAGTAAAGTTTTTTAACTGAACTTTTGTTTAAAATAGCTAAATATTAATGATTGTATGCAAAAAACAATAAAAAAAACGAACCAAATTTAGTTCGCTAAAATTACTATCTTATTATAGTTTGAGCAAAATTAGTTGTAGCGCGAGTTATTTCTTGCAAATCACCATTTGTGCCATTACAAGCAAAAACAGCAAAAAGAACGCTTACAGCAACAACAGCAACAACAATAGCCCAAGAGAACTTGCTTCTCATTAATTTTTTCATATTTCCCGACCCCACCTTTTGGCACAAATCTAGTTTATTGTTTACATTATAAACTTTAAAGCAAAAAAATGCAACCTAATATACTAAAAAAATCAAATTTTTTAAAAATATAATATTATGTACTGTTCAAATTAAAAATATTTACAATTAAAAAAATTTTGGGCTAGACATTAAAAATTTTTTTTGATAAACTTTTATAACTAAAAGGAGATTAAATTATGGACCCAGTGCCGAATCAAAAACTAAATAACGCCAGCACTGAGAAAATTTAACTCTAGTTTTTTATTGTTTTCTCGTGCTAAAAGGAGAAAACAATGGATATAGAAAAATTATTAGTTGATAAAGATTTTAACGAACTAAAAAAACAACTTGAAAACAAAAACATAGCCGATATTGCTATGTTATTTGAAGGAATTGAAGATAAAGATAAAATTATATTATTTAAGCTACTAAATAAAGATATAGCAGCCGAAGTTTTTTCTTATCTTAATCCCGATATGCAAGAAACAATTATTACCGCCATTAAAGATAGCGATATTCAAAACATTATGAAAGAACTATATCTTGATGATGCAACCGACTTTATTCAAGAAATGCCGGCAAATGTTGTTAAACGCGTTTTAAAAAATGTTGATAACAAAACCAGAGAACAAATTAACAAGTTACTTAGCTACCCCGATAACAGTGCTGGCAGCATTATGACCACCGAATTTATAGACTTAAAAAGCAACTTAACTGTTAGCGAAGCTTTTGAAAAAATTAGAAGAAAAGCAAACGATAGCGAAACAGTTTACACAATTTACATTACCGATGAATATCGCAAGATTAGTGGTGTTGTTAGCATTAGAGATTTATTAATTGCAAAAAACGATGCAAAGTTAAAAGATATTATGGAAACCAATGTTATTACTGCAAACACACTAACCGATAAAGAAGACATTGCTAATATGTTTTCTAAATACGATTTTTACACTTTGCCAATTCTTGATAACGAACAACGCCTAGTGGGCATTGTTACAGCCGATGATGTTATGGAAGTTATTCAGAACGAAGCCACCGAAGATATGGAAAAAATGGCAGCTATAACCCCTAGCGACGAAAGCTATTTAAAAACCAGTGTGTTTAAGCACGCAAAAAAACGAGTGTTTTGGCTACTGCTTTTAACTTTATCGGCTTCTATTACAGGAGCAATAATTTCTCACTTTGAAGATGCCTTTGTTTTAGTTCCGGTTTTAGTTAGCTTTATTCCAATGCTTATGGATACTGGTGGCAACTGTGGTTCGCAAGCATCAACTTTAATAATACGCGGGCTTGCTTTAGGCGAAATTAAAACTGCCGACTATTTAAAAATAATGTTTAAAGAATTTAGGGTTTCGCTTGTTTGTGGGGTAATACTATCTATTGTAAACTTTTTTGTAGTGTGGTTACGCTCTGGCGACCCACTAGTTGGCTTGGTTGTTGCATTAACACTACTAATAACAATTTGTGTTGCTAAATTTATTGGCGGAATGCTTCCAATACTTGCTAAAAAAATAAAATTAGACCCAGCAATTATGGCTGCCCCAATTATTTCCACCTTAGTAGATTGCATAACTATTGTTTGCTATTTCTTAATTGCAACTGCAATTTTAGGCTTATAAAAAAACACCGATTTGGTGTTTTTTTAATTAATCGTAAAATTCAAATTTTGGTTGCATAACAGCTTTTGTTTTTTCATCGCCAGTTTCAAGTAAAATGTTAAGAGCATTTTTAGTAAACTTTTCAATTAATCCTTGTTGCCTATAACTATAGTATTTGTTTTCTGCACCAATAATAACGTGATCAACAAAGCCAACACCGTTAATGGTTAACGATAAAGCAATGGCTTTTGTTAACTTATCGTCTTCGGCACTTGGCAATGCTTTGCCTCCGGGATGGTTATGACAAACTGCAACCGAGCAAGCATTTGCTGAAATTGCTTGTTCCATAATTTTTTTAACACTAACAGCTGCTTGATTAACCGAACCAGAACTAATTAGTTCGTAGCGTTTAACTGTTCCATTATTATCTAAATAAATTGCATAAAATTGTTCGTTTATTTTAGCACTAAGCAAGTTACCAACAAAAACTAGCAAGCTTTGCATATTGTTAATTTTTGTAACTTTACTTAATTTACTTTTGTTATAAGCAAAAAAGAAGTGCTTAATTGAAGAAATAAAATTTGCTGTTTTATTACCAACTCCGTTAACCTTAATTAAATCTTCAACTTTTGCATCTAAAACATTTGCAAAACTGCCAAATGTGTTTATTAACCTATGAGCGATAGGATTAGTATCGGCTCTTGGAATAACATATGTTAACAACAATTCTAAAATTTGATGCTCATCCATATTATTAAACTCAGAATTATTTGCTCGTTCTCTAAGCCTAGACCTATGACCTGCGTGTAAGTTTTCTTTCATAGTTTAATTTTATAATAATAATTAAAAACAATCAATTAAATTGCAATCTAACAAATATTTTAATTTGTATTAAATGTTTAATATAAATTATATGTGTTTTATATTTAGCATTAATTTGACTAAGAAATTAAATTGAAATATGCTTTTCTTATAAATTTTTTGTATTTTTAAACAATAAAGATATTCAGGAACTTGAATTAACACCTTGTGGTGAACTATATAAATTAATTTATAGAACTCATAGAAAATGGACAGATTGGCGAATTAAAAATGGCCTTAAAGTTTTAATGCCGGAAGAAGATTTAGCACTTGTTTCTAATTACCAAGAACTTAGCAAATAGACATAAATAAACTATAAAACAAAAAAGACATATTAACTATGCCTTTTTTATTTTATTAAATTATATTTTTTAAATATTTTGTTAGCCTTTTCCATTTCGGCGTTAGTTGGTTCTTTGGTTGAATACAACTTATAATCCATTCCTAATTCTTTCCATTTATATTCACCCATTTTATGAAACGGCAATAATTCAACGCGCTTAACACATTTAAAGTTGCTTAAAAACTTTGCTAAATTTTCTAGTTCTTCAAAATTTAATGTGTAGTTTGGAACAATAACGTGTCGTATCCAAACCGGCTTGTTGATTTTTTCGCAATATTCTAGTGTGTTTAAAGTGTTAAAGTTTTCAACACCAGTTAAAGTTTTACTTAACTGATTATTTAATGCTTTTATATCTAGCAACAACATATCGCTTGCATTAATAACTTTTTTGCTAATTTTTAGTGGAAGCGAACCTGCTGTGTCAACCGCAACTTTTATGTTTAACTTATGCAATCTTTTTATTAACGAATAAACAAATCTATGTTGCAAAAGTGGTTCTCCACCAGATATTGTAACACCGCCCGAGCTAATATAGTTTAAATATGGCTTAATGCCATTAACAACTTGTGTTACGCTCATTTTTTTTCCAGCTTTAATTTTCCACGAATCAGGGTTATGACAATATAAGCATCTTAAAAAGCAACCTTGCATAAACACAACATATCTAACACCGGGGCCATCAACTGCACCAAAGGTTTCAACTGAGTGAATATATCCTTTCATATAACACCAAATTAGAACCTTGTGTGGAAAGTACGATTAATAACATCTTGTTGTTGTTCTTTTGTTAATTTAATAAAGTTAACTGCGTAGCCAGAAACTCGAATTGTTAGTTGTGGATATTTTTCTGGATGATCCATAGCATCTAATAAAACATCTCTATTTAAAACATTAACATTTAAGTGATGTCCTTTATCGCCAAAATACCCATCCATTAACGAAACTAGGTTTTTAACTTTGTCTTCTTCGGTTGTGCCAAGAGCCGATGGAATAATAGAGAATGTGTTACTAATACCATCTTCGGCACTATCGTAAGGAAGTTTAGAAACCGATTTTAAAGATGCAACACAACCCATTTTATCACGGCCGTGCATTGGGTTTGCACCCGGGGCAAATGGTTCGCCAAGTTTTCTACCATCAGGAGTAGAACCTGTGTGCTTACCATAAACAACATTACTGGTTATTGTTAAAACCGATAAGGTTTGACGGCTATTTCTGTAAGTTGGCTGTTTGCGTAGTTTTTTAATAAACGAATTAACAATCCAAATAGCAATTTTATCGGCACGGCTATCGTTATTACCATATTTAGGATAATCACCTTCAATTTCAAAATCGATAGCAACACCATTTTCATCTCTAATTGGTTTTACTTTTGCATATTTAATTGCCGATAAACTATCGGCAACAACGCTTAAGCCTGCAATTCCGCCAGCCATAGTTCTTACAATTTCGTTATCGTGCAAAGCCATTTCAATGCTTTCATAGCAATATTTATCGTGCATATAGTGAATAGCATTTAATGTGTTAACATAAAGTTTTGCAAGCCAATCAAGAGTTATATCAAAATTTTTAATAACTTTTTTATATTCTAAATATTCATCAGGAATTGGGTCGCACACATCGTATAAATCTTCTTTAGTTATTTCATCAACTCCACCATTAATTGCATAAAGCAAAGCTTTTGCTAAGTTACAACGAGCACCAAAGAATTGCATTTGTTTTCCAATACGCATTGCCGAAACGCAACAAGCAATACCATAATCGTCGCCAAATTTAGGACGCATTATATCATCGTTTTCGTATTGAATAGAACTTGTGTTAATAGAAGTTTTTGCAACATATTTTTTAAAGTTTTCTGGTAGATTCTTACTCCATAAAATTGTTAAGTTAGGTTCTGGAGCAGGGCCTAAATTGGTTAATGTATGCAAAAATCTAAAGCTCATTTTAGTAACCATATGTCTGCCATCGTTACACATTCCACCAATAGATTCGGTTACCCAAGTTGGGTCGCCAGAAAATAATCTGTCGTATTCGCCGGTTCTTAAAAATCTTACAATTCTAAGTTTCATAATAAAATGGTCAACAAATTCTTGAATTTGGCTTTCAGAATATTTTCCAGATTTTAAATCTTGTTCGGCATAAATATCTAAGAATGTGCTAATTCTACCAATACTCATAGCCGCACCATTTTGATCTTTAACAGCAGAAAGATATGCAAAATATAACCATTGAATAGCTTCTTTAACATCGGTTGCTGGTTTAGAAATATCAAAACCATAATTACTAGCCATTTGTTTTAATGCTTTTAATGCTTTAATTTGTTCTGCAATTTCTTCACGGTTTCTAATAACTTCTTCGGTGAAAGTTTTTTGTTCATCTTCTTTTAAACTATTACGCTTTTGTTCAATTAAATAATCAACACCATAAAGTGGAACTCTGCGATAGTCGCCAATAATTCTGCCCCTGCCATATGCATCAGGTAGTCCGGTTATTATGTGAGTGTGGCGTGCGGCACGCATTTCGGAAGTGTAAACATCAAAAACACCATCGTTATGTGTTTTACGATATTTAAACACGTTAGCCACATCGGCATCCATTTCACGGTTATATTCTTCCATTTCTTTATAAACCAATCTAATTCCGCCAAATGGCATAATTGCTCTTTTTAAAGGTTCATCGGTTTGCAAGCCAACAATTTTTTCTAATTTTTTATCAATATAACCCGGGTTATGAGCAGTTATTGTGGAAATGGTTTTATTATCAATATCGTAAACACCACCACGTTCGCGTTCAACTTTCATTTTTTCTAAAAGTTCATTCCAAAGCTTAACTGTGTTTTTTGTAGGTTTAGTTAAAAAACTTTCGTCACCGCTATAAGGGGTATAGTTTTTAACAATAAAATCTCTTACATTAATATTTTTATCTTCGTGGTAAATATACTTCATTTTAATCTCCATAATTTATTATTTTTATTAGTTTTGCCATATAAACAAAATATAACAGCAAAATATATTATATATAATAGTTAATTAAAGGTGAAACAAAAAATAGAACTTTTTAAAAATTTGTTTAAATACACCAACTAGCATTATTTTTGCCGATATAAAAAGCCCTTAAGCGGGGCTTTTTAATCGTTATATAAAACAATTTGTTTTTGTTTTAGCGACTCGGCAACATTAATTACTCGCTGATTTTCCGACCCACACCATTTTAATGTTGGATTACGGCGTTCATCAACATATTGCCCATCAACTAAAACATCAATATAATTTAAAATTTCTTTATTTTGCAAATCCCTATCAAACAAGAAACCCGACCAAACCCAAAGGTTTTTTTGTGGATAAGCTTGTTTAAAAGCTTTGGCAAGTTTTGTGCTACCTTCAATATTTAAAGGGTGCAGTGGCTCGCCGCCTAAAATCGATAATCCTTCAATATAATCGTTTTCACACAATTTTAAAATAGTTTCAATAGTTTTATCGTTAAACTCTTGTCCACCATTAAAATTATGTGTTTCGGGATTAAAACAATTTTTGCAGTTAAAGGAGCAACCTTGCATAAAAATAGAAACTCTAACACCCGGACCATCTGCAATATCCATTTTTCTAATTTTATTATATCTCATTACTCCCCCTCCCAGTTTAGTTATACATCTTTGTTATCGATGTGTAAAACTCTATCTCTTATTTCTTGAGTTCTGCCTTTATTCCAAAAGTTTGTTCCAATGTAACCACAAGTTCTACGAGCAACATTAAGTGTATCGTGATCACGATTGCCACAATTTGGGCAATACCAATCTAAATTATCATCAATTAACACTTCACCTGTGTAACCACATTTTTGGCAGTAATCGCTTTTTGTATTTAGTTCGGCATACATAATATTATCGTAAATAAACTTAATAACTTGTAAAACAACTTCTAAATTGTTTTGTAGGTTTGGTGTTTCAACATAAGATATAGCACCACCTGGGCTTAGTTTTTGGAAATCGCTTTCTAATTTTAATTTAGAGAACGCATCAATTTCTTCAAACACTGGAACGTGATAAGAGTTGGTAACATAATTCTTATCGTTAATTCCTTTAATTTCGCCAAATCTTTTCTTTAAGCATTTGGCAAATTTATAGGTAACCGATTCGATTGGAGTGCCATAAACACTATAATCAATGTCTTCAACTTCTTTCCAAGCACTGCAAGCATCGTTTAGTTTTTGCATAACTTCTATTGCAAACTCTTTTCCTTTTCCGCCATCGGTGTGGCTATTGCCAGTCATATATTTAACACACTCATATAGTCCGGCATATCCAAGAGAAATTGTTGAATATCCACCGTGAAGTAATGGGTGAATGCTTTCTCCTTTTTCAAGCCTTGCAAGTGCTCCGTGTTGCCACAAAATTGGTGCAATATCGCTTGTTGCTTTAGCCAATCGTTCGTGACGAAGTTTTAATGCTTTGTGGCAAAGTTCTAATCGTTCGTCGTAAATTTTCCAGAATTTATCTTTATCGCCACCAGAAGATAATGCAATATCAACTAGGTTAAGAGTAACAACGCCTTGGTTAAAACGTCCATAGTATTTTCCTTTGTTGGTTGTTGGGTCAACATAAGGAGTTAAGAACGAACGGCATCCCATACAAGGATAGCAGTTGCCTTCACCGTTTTTGTTTATTTTTAGTTCTAACATTTTCTTTTCAGAAATATAGTCTGGAACCATACGTTTAGCTGTGCACTCTGCTGCTAATTTTGTTAAATAATAATACTTACTATCTTCGTGGATATTATCTTCTTCTAAAACATACAAAAGTTTTGGGAACGCAGGAGTAATATAAACTCCTTTTTCGTTTTTCATACCTTCTATTCGTTGTTTTAAAATTTCTTCGATAATTAAAGATAATTCGTATTTATATTCTTCGGTTTCACCAAGATATAAGCAAACACTAAGGAATGGTGCTTGACCATTGGTGGTTGTCATAGAGTTAACTTGATATTGAAAAGTTTGAACTCCATCTTTAATTTCTTTTAAAACATCTTCTTTAGCAAATTTTTCACATTGTTCCGAAGTTAACTTTCTATCTTTATACTTTTTTAAATAACGATTATAACTATCTCTAACAAATGGTGCTAAGTGCGACATTGTTACGGTTGCTCCACCATATTGGCTAGAAGTTACAGCGGTTATAATTTGAGTTGCGATTGTCATAGCTGTTAAAAACTTATGTGGTTTTTCAATCATAACGCCATTAATGTTTGTTCCATTTTGCAACATATCTTCAAGGTTAATTAAATCACAGTTATGAAGCGCGTTTTGTGCAAAATAATCGGCATCGTGGAAATGCAAAATACCTTCATCGTGAGCTTTAACAATATCTTCTGGTAATAAAAATCTTCTAGTAATATCAGTACTAGTAATACCAGCTAAATAATCACGCTGAGTTGTTACAATTTTTGCATTTTTATTGGAGTTTTCGGTGTTCCAATATTCGCTTTCGCCATCGATTAATTCTTTAATTGTTTGGTCGGTGGTGTTAGCTTTTCTAATTAATGCACGGTTATAACGATAAACAATATATTTTTTTGCAAGTTCATAATGACCTTGTTCCATAAGTTTTTCTTCAATAATATCTTGAATATCTTCAACCAAAATGCGTTTTTTATCTAATTCATTAATATAATTAACAATTTCTTTAATATCTTCTTTACTAGCTCGCAAAGATGGTTTAACTTCTTTGTTAGCCTTTCCAATTGCAATTTCTATCTTACTTTGGTCAAAATCAACTATGTTACCATCACGTTTAATTACTTGCATTTTTTTATCCCCCATAAATTCCATTATTGGTTGAATTATATAAAAGATATTGTGGTTTTGTCAATTTTAGAACACAACATATTGTGATTTTGGCTAAATTTTGGTTAGATTAAATAAAGTTTTAAAAAGTCAATTTAATTTTTAAAATTTTTAAAATTTTTAATTATTAATTGCAAATAATAATTATACAAACCTAGTGGCTTAATATGATAACTTATAAATAATTTTTTGAATATTTATGCCAAGCCAAAAAAAATTGAATAAAATTGATTTTTTTAAAAAAATTTTTAACATTAAATACCTAACTGGAATAAATAATTAACAATTAAAAAAATCCAAAACAAATTTTTAAAAAAGTCTTTTAATTTTAAATTATCTGTGCTACAATATTTTTAGTATCCACTTTAAAGTGGCTACAAATTAAAAGGAAACACTTAAGTTATGAAATTTATTTTTGTTGATAATAACAATAATAATAATAATCTAAACATAACACATTAGAATGGGTTTTCTTTTTATTTGCTTTGTTAAAAAACATAACACTTGAAAGGTTAAACTCCGTTCAAGTGTTATTTTTTAATTTAAAATAAAAATCAAGAGGTTATAAAAAAATGAGTACTTACAGAACACACACATTAGATAAAATAGAGGAATCGGTAATTGGATCGCGTGTTACTCTTTCGGGCTGGGTAGCAAGCATTCGTGACCACGGCGGAATTTTGTTTTTAGACCTTCGTGACCATTATGGAATGGTGCAAGTGGTTTTAAAAGATGAAACAATGCTAGAAGGCGTTTGTCGTGAAACAGTTATTATGGTGGAAGGCGAAGTTATTAAACGCGCCGAAGCCGACTACAACGAAAAACTAAAATCTGGCAAAGTTGAATTAAAAGCCGAAAAAGTAACAATTCTTGGTAAGAGCAAAAACATTTTGCCTTTTGAAATTGCCGATAGCAAATCGGTTAACGAAGATACCAGATTAAAATATCGTTACCTAGACCTTAGAAACCCATTAATGCAACAAACATTAAAACTTCGTAGCGATTTAACTTACGACCTTAGAACTTGGATGCGTGAACTAGATTTTACCGAAGTTCAAACACCCCTACTTTCCTCCTCTAGCCCAGAAGGTGCACGCGACTTTTTAGTTCCTAGCCGACTACACAAAGGTTGCTTTTATGCTTTACCACAAGCACCACAACAATTTAAGCAACTGCTTATGGTTGCCGGAATGGATAAATATTTTCAAATTGCGCCTTGCTTTAGAGATGAAGACGCCCGAGCCGACCGTTCTCCTGGAGAATTTTATCAATTAGATATGGAAATGAGTTTTGCTACGCAAGAAGATGTTTTTGAAGTTATGGAAAACATATTATATAAAGCTTTTAGCAAATATGGTAAATTTCCAATTAGCAAACCACCTTTTGCACGCATTCCTTATAAAGAAAGTATGTTAAAATATGGAACTGATAAGCCAGACCTTAGAAACCCAATTATTATTAAAGACTTAACTAAGGTTTTCGAAAAAACCGAATTTGGTGCTTTTAGCGGAAAAACCGTTCACGGTTTTGCAATTAGTTGTGCTGGAAAATCTCGTAAGTTCTACGATGGATTACAAGATTATATCTTATCACAAGGTGCTAAAGGTTTAGCTTGGGTTGCTTATCAAGCAGATGGAACTTTAAAAGGTCCTATTATTAAATTTATATCCGAACAAGAGCAAGCCGATTTAATTAAGGAAACCGAAGCTAAAATTGGTGATGACATTTTCCTAATTGCAGACGAAGAAAAAATGTGCAACAAACTTTGTGGTTTGTTTAGAACTGAAATTGCTAAACAACTTGATATTATTAAAAAAGATAGCTACGAATTTTGCTGGATTATTGATTTTCCAATGTATGAGCTAAACGAAGAAACTGGAAAAATAGATTTTTGCCACAACCCATTTAGTATGCCTCAAGGCGGACTTAGTGCCCTTACAGAGAAACAACCATTAGATATTCTTGCTTATCAATATGATGTTGTTGTTAACGGAATTGAACTTTCAAGCGGTGCTGTTAGAAACCACGACCTAGATATTATGGTTAAAGCTTTTGAAATTGCTGGTTACGATGAAGAAACCATCAAACAAAAATTTAGTGCTTTATATGAAGCATTTAAGTATGGTGCTCCTCCTCACGCAGGCATTGCACCAGGGCTTGATAGAATGTTAATGCTATTATTAGATGTTCCATCAATTAGAGAAGTTGTTGCTTTCCCACTAAACTCTAAAGCAGAAGACCCTATGATGAAGGCTCCAAGTGCTGTAACTGAACAACAACTACGCGAAGTACACATTAAAATTAGATAACAAATCTTAAAAATATTACTTTAATAAAAAATAAAAATAACCACCATTTCGGTGGTTGTTTTTAATTATTAACATTTTGTGATTCGATATCTTCAATATTTCTTGAATCGGTGTGCGGAATTTGTTTCCATTTAACTTTTTTAAATAGTGCAACAATCGAAATAGGAAGATATGAAAACATAAACACTGGAAACATTAAAGAATGTTTTATTTTTTGCCAGAATGTTGTTTTAACACGCTTACGTTCGCTTATTAAAATCAACATTCCATAAGCAAATAATAAAGCATAGAAAATTGCAATGGTTGATAATAATCCCGCTAAAATTGTTAAAATCGGAACTGGAGCACCTGGTGCGATTTTTGATGTGAATGTGTAGAATGCACCATATATAATATAAATTATGTTCCAAAAAACAGTTATTGCCGAGAATGGGAATATCATTATCATCATTTCGTAACTTGCAAATCCGTTACGAGTAAATAGCGATGCAAACAATGCCAAAAAATAACCAACAAAACATTGATAAAAACCTTTTTGCCAACGCATGCGTTGATTCCAACTTGCTTTAAAAGTTGTTGGCTGTTCATCGTAGAAAATTGCATCGTCGCAATATGTAACTTTTTCGCCACAAGCAATGTTATTTGTGCTAAATTCTATATCTTCGGTTAAAGTTGTGTATTTCCAACCAGTATCAACATTTAATATTTGTGAACTAACTGTAAAACCTGTTCCCGAAACAAAGGTACTGGTGTTAAGCAATGCACGAGGAGTGTGTATAAATCTGCACTCTCTTAAAAAAGCCATACCTGTTGTTGCTGAAACCCAATTGGTGTTAAAGTTTTTAGAGTTACGATAACTTGTTATTATTTTAGAACCGTTATCAAAAGCTTTGTTAACCTCTAAAACATAGTTTTTATCTAGCAAGTTATCAGCATCAAAAATCATATAAGCATCGGGAATGTAATCTGGAAAGTCTTGTTTTATTTTTTCAAGTAAAAAATCTAATGCGTAACCCTTACCGACAACTTCTTTATTAAAGCGTTCGTAAACAGTGCATTCAACTTCTGGATACTTTTGAGCTGCTTCTCTTGCCACATTAGCTGTGCTATCGGTGCAGTTATCAGCAACCATAAAAATTTTTAGTTTGCTTTTGTCGTAGTTCTGTGTTTGAATACTATTTATTAACTGACCAATAACTTTTTCTTCGTTACGCCCTGCAATTAAAACAGCATAGGTATGATCTTGTTTGGCTTCTGGAAATTTCTTTTTAAAAAATAAGCCTATAGCACCCAAAACAAACTTATAGGAAAATAACACAGTAAATGTTATAGATATTATCAAATTTATAATTTCAAGAATCTTCATAATTATATTATGTTACCCTTTTAAATTCACTTAGCTTATCTATTATAAAATATCCCCCCCCCCGCGTCAAATACTTTACAAACAAAAATAAACTAATATTTTTTATAAATTACATATTTATTTTATTATTTACAAAAACCAACAAAAACATATAAAATAGGCATTAATTTTTTATTTTGTTTTTTTACAAAAAAAAGAGCAACATTTTATTGTTGCTCTTTTTGTTTTATTAAATTTTATTCGTTAACAACTGTTGTACTATCAGAATTATTTTCGCTGTTATCAGCATTAGCTTTTAAAACAACAACTTCGCTACCACCAGTTTCGTTTAGAGTTTCAAAATCAGTTGTGTCGTCGTGTGGAATTGTTTTCCAGCCACAATTTTTATTAAATACTGCCACAACATCAATTGGGAATTGTAGTAACAAAAATAGTGGCCAAACCAAACTCATAACTACTTTTTTAAAGAAACTAACATTTTTAATTCTCTTGCGTTCCAAAATAAAGATAACAATTGCACTTAACAACCCCGTTGCATAAGTGGTTACACTAACAAACAACATTCGTTTTAACCATTCAAGCAAAACTGGTCCTAAACTTATACCAAACAATGGTGAAAACAATAGCATTATAAATTGTAAAATACTAATGGTTGTTAACACTAAGCAAAATGGCATAATGTTAATTAAAATATCGTAAGTGGAAACTTTGTTTTTCTTTTTAAACGAAAATAAACTTTTTAAAAGTTCTTTTGTTTTTTGTAAATATACTAGTAAGTGCCCACGGCTCCACCTAACACGCTGACGCCACATAACTTTAAAACTGGTTGGTTGTTCATCGTAGAACACAGCTTCGTCACAATATTTAATTTTTTGACCTTTTAAAATTTGATCAGCTGTAAATTCCCAATCCTCGGTTAGTGTAACATATTTCCAGCCATCCTCAACCAATTTTGAATTTATAACATAACCTGTTCCTTGAACACGGGTGGAACAATTTAAAACAGTTCTTCCGCGACTTTCAAGCCTACATCCAATCATGAAATACAAACCATACATGCCTGAAATTATGTTACTACCAAAGTTTTTAGAATTTCTAAACGATGTTATAACATATTCACCATTGCAAGAATCAAAGGCATCGTTCATTTTTTCAAAATAATCGGCACTTAAAATATTATCGGCATTAAACAAGAAAAAACCATCGTAACTATTAATGCCATAATCTCTTTTAATACATTTAAATAAATGCCTAAACGCATAACCCATTGTACATTCGTTTGGATTATTATATTCATAAACAGTTGCACCTAATTCTCTTGAAATTTCGGCAGTTTTATCGGTGCAATTGTGTGCTATAACAAAAACATGAAGTTTATCTTGCGGATAGTTATTTTTATAAATACTTTTAATTAAATTACCAACAACCTTTTCTTCGTTTCGTGCTGGAATAATAATGCCATATTTTCGTTGTGTTTTTGCTTTTGGATATTTTTTGTAAGCAAAAATTCCCACAATAGAAAAAAATATAAAATGAAAAACTAATAACGAACAAAATGCAAATATACATCCAAAAACAATATCAATTATTTGATTATATGCCATTTGTTTATTTCTCCCCTAAAAAATAAATAAAAACCCATTTAAAGGTTCAATATATTTTACCATCAATCCTCCACAGTGTCAATTATTTTACATTATTCGACAAAGTTTGCTTAATGTTTAATTGTTTTTTAAAAAAATATAATATAAATTAAACAATACTATTTTAAAATTATTAAAAAAATAATTTTTATCTTAGCCTTAATAAAAAAAAGAGCGTTTATTTCGCTCTTTTTATTAAAATTTTGCTTCGAAGCATGCACTAGGAATCCATTTTCCTGTTTCAAAGTCGCGACCTAAAACCATAACCTTGTCTTCGTAAACTTTAATGTAGTAACCTTGTGAACCTTTTAAATACTCACCTGTTGGAATATAGTAACTGCTCCATAAATATGCAACTGAGGCAGTGTTAAACACATTTGGTAATTCACTATCTTTAGCATGCATTGACCCTCTTGTGTTTAAATCCCAGTGACTATGTCCATTAAACATATAAATTTGTGGATATTTTTTTACAATCGCGCGTAACTCACTATCCTGTGTTACACCATCCCAACCCTGACCTTCAAAGCTTCCGGCAATAGTGTTGTAAAGTGATTGATGTAAATAAACAAACACAGGTTTATTAGGTTCGGCTGTTGTAATTTCGTTTAACCTATTATCAAACCAATCTAATTGGTCTTGTTCAAGCCACGCATCAACTCCACTATATAAGTTAGATTGGCTACCTAAGAAAATGTGGTTATAACCGTTAATTTGTTTTTCGTAGTAAACCGAATCGGTTTCGGCATACTTTTTAAAATAGCCAACTTGGGTGTTATAATCGCCAAAATATAAATCATGATTTCCAAGTGAATAATAAATGTTTGGCATTCCATTAACAGAATTTGCTATATTAATTGCTTCTTGCCATTCGTTTTCTCTGCCAGAATTAGCAATGTCACCAACAATAATAACACCGTCGCTATTGCTGTTTGAAACAATATCATTACACATATCTAAATAATGCTTACTATGCAATGTTTTTGCATCGGAACTTGCTAAATGTGTATCGGCTAATGCAATATGAATATCGCTTACAACTTGAAACTCACTAAGTGGTGCTTCTAACTCATCATATTGGCAACCCTGAGGTAAATTTATTTCAGCATAGCCTTCACTAATTCCAACGTTATTATAACAATAAGCAATAAGTTTAGTTGCATTGTGTGGAATTATTGTGTTTTCGTACATATTAAATGTTGTAGGGTTTCCATTGACTCTAAAGGTTGCTAGGTTTGTGTAATCGGTTAAAATTCCGTTTTCATTAGCCCAATATAACATAATATCGGAAGCATGATAACCAGATTGTAAATAAACTTTAACTTCACCATTAGCCAAGCCCGACGAAGTATTTGCAATGTTATACTCAATCTTTGTTGGGGCTTGTGGTGTTGTAAGTTTATCCTTAACAACAACAAATGGAGCTATTTCTTTAATATTATTTTCGGCATCGAATAAAATTGCATTATATGCCCCTGCCGGAAAATTTCTATATGCTTGACGACTTTGGTTAAAAGTTGCTGCACGTTGAAGTGAATAGGTATTACCAGAAATAAATCCATTGCGGTTAACCCAATACCATCTAATAGATTCCACTTCAGAGATATTATCAGTAACTCTATAAACGCCAACCCAATTAGATTCGTCCCCTTTAGCAGTTATTAAAATTTCTTCGTTTGTGTAGTACTTTGCTTTATTAGTTTTTATTTGTCTTTCTGGTAATATAATGTTTACACAACCCGACAAACAACATAAACATAACAACAATAAAACAGAAGCCAATGCACATAAACTTTTTAACTTTGTTTTCATTTTTATCTCTCTTTAACTTTGCTAAAATTAATAAATTTTTTAAGCAAATTTTATTTTACTGGTAAAAATGTAATAGCCACAATATTTTTTTAAAATAATTTATGGTTACTTACTATTCTCCAATTTGAATCTCTATTTGTTCTTCAATAGTATAACCTGAAGTATTAAATAAAACAATTTTATATTTTCCTGCAGGTAAACTTAAATATTCTGCTCTTGAATCACCCGGAATTTGCTCTTTAATGTTATAAGCTTCACCTGATACATGAGTATCATCAACAACATAATAATAGTAAATTGATTGATCTACACCAATAACATCATCTACTAAATAAATTCCTACCCAGAAGGATTTAAAGTTATTTGCTGGGCGTGTTGCTGTAATTAAAACATCTTCACCAACAGCATACTGTGTTTTGTTTACAGAAACTGTACCTTTTTCTTCGCTAACAGGGGCTTCCAAAATTTCGAATACAATTTGTTTCTCAACTGTGTATCCAGAAGTGTTAAATAACACCATTTTATATTCACCCTTAGGTAATTCTTTTAAATCTATACGTTCTGAGTTAAATGATTGTTCTTTAATATTATAAGCTGTGCCTGATGTGTGACAAGCGTCAATCACATAATACCAATAAATTGATTTTGCTGTGTTAAAATCAGTATCACTGGTTAAATATAATCCAACCCACCAAGTGCCCTCAGCTGAACCATTTGGAGCAATTGCTGTAACTAAAATTGATTCATCCTCGTAGTAACTTGTTTTATTCAATGTTAATCTTTCGAAATCAGCAGGAACAACGCTTAATACTGCATATCTGCGTTCTAATTCTAAACCATCAAATTTAAATATTGCAACTGCTTGCGAAGTGCCAGCATCAGTTAAAGTGTTATTTAAATATTCAACTGTAACACCACTTGGCAAATCACCAGTTATAGTTAATGATTGAGCAGTGCCATTAGCAACAACTTCGCCATCATTAAATTCGATATTTGATAAATCAACCAATCCACTATTTGTTCCACTTGGTAAAACAGTGATATCAATTGAATATTTATAGTCGTAACCACTATTTATAAAGTAATATAGAACATAATCGCCAACTGGCAACTCTTCTGATTTATTTGCAATTGTTTCTTGCAAACATATAGTTCTAATTAATTTATCGTTAAATCTGTTAAAGTAATAATAGAAGTAAGAAATCTCATTGCTTTCAACATTTCCAGGAACTGCACCTTTACGATAGATTCCTACCCATGCATCCTTTGTTAAAGTTTCGTTTTCACGCGAAATGCTAACAAAAACTTTTTCGCCATAGTTATAAACAGCCTTATTAGTTGCAAATTTAGAAACTGTTATTGTTGCTTTTCTGCGTCCAACAACTTCCGATCCTTGCTTAAATGTTGCAACAATATCTTTTGAACCAATTTCTGTTAGTTTTGGATCGGCATCATATTCAACTGTAACGCCATTTGGCATTCCAGTTGCTGCAATAGTTTTTTCTGTGCCATCGTAAATATATAATTTGCTTTCAAATTTTACTGAACTTAAATCAATTTTATCTTCATATTCGTAAACAGTATCGGCAACAACTGGTGTGGCTTTTTGCCAATTAAATTCGCCAAAATTATAAGAAGTGTTAAACACATTTAAAAAATCCATATAGGAATTAACATTGCCATTTGCAACGCTGTGAATTTTATTTTCTTCATCAGCATAAGATAAATATTTTAAATAGTCTTTAGCAACATAATTAGAATATTGAGTATCAATATATTTATAAACATTATAAGAAGGTTTTGTGTTACGACTAACATCAATTAAACCTGGTCTTAAACTTGCACCAACTTCGGCTTCGTGATCGTATAACCTATAATAATACCAAGCAACAACCGAATCCAACTGAGTTATTTTATACCAAGTAGCTGCAATAGCACCTGCTTGTTGGTTTCTATCTAGTTCAGTATCGTTTAACGAAGAAACACCAGATTCTGTTAAATAAACTTTTCTAACTGTGTTGTTATATTTTAATTCAGGTTGATTTAGATACATATCTAAAATTTCTAAGTTAGAAAATGTTAGCTTTGTTGAAGTGTTATAATCGTTAGACATTCCAACTTTTCTACCATTTAAAGTATCTTGCAAGAAAATTTCTGCTGGAGCTAAACCATATGTGTAGCAATGAGGAGCAATAGCCCAATCATAATCGCCTTCGGCTTTGGTTTTGTTATTTAACCATTCTATCATTGCTTTTGGAGCATAAGCTTGAACAGCGGTTGCTGGTTTAATTGTGTAACCCGGTTCAGACCAAGCTTGAGTAAATGGAACTGAAACTGTGATATCTTTATGATATTTTTTAGCAGCCAAGTTTGTTAAACGAAGAAGCCTTGAATATTCTTCCATATAAGTTTCAAGTGGTAATTGTTTTTCTGACATACGGTTATAATCTTTTGCATAGTCAATTTCGTTTTCTACAACAAAGTTACCAATATAACCATTTGCGAAATTATTAGTTGTGTAACGATTGCTTAAAAATTCGATTATTGCAACATAATATTCAAAACCATAACTGTTTGAAGAATTAAAGCCCATTAACACAGTTCCCTCGGTTGACCAAGGATAGTATGTTAATTTTCTTGGAAAAATTTCTTCGTTGGTGTTTTTAGCAGCATATAAAATTGCTGTTACGTGTGCACCCAAGCGATAGTAATCGTTAACTTGTTTATCAAACCAATCAACAACACTTTTTCTAAAATAATAAGTTTTTCCATTTGAATCAAAAGTTATAAAGTCGCTATCAGGATGAGCAAGCTCAATAGCTTCGCCATTTTCATCAATTATTTCGTTTGGATAAACTAATCTTTCAATATCAAAGTTTAAAGTAGCATAAGAACAATTTAAATCTTCAAAATAATTAGCATTTTCGCCAAGTAAACCCTTTTTTGATTTTAAATCTAATGTTGGGTTATTTTTTACTTGCGCTTCAATTTCTGTAGTATAAATTGGACCTTTTAAAATTGTATCATCTAAAACAACATAATATTTGTTATAGATCATATCAAAGTTATCTTTGTATCTATCAATTTCTAAGGTAGCTTCGGTTCCTAATTTATAGTCCCCTACAATAGTACCTTCGCCTATGTTTGAAACCACATTTTCCGATAAGCCCTTAATGTTATCGCCTTTAAAATATTCGTAAGCTTTAACACCAATAACTTTGGCTGTTTTGTTTCCAACTTCCGCCTCAGAACTATTTAACTTAACAGTTAGCTTTTCAGCACTGGCAGAAATTGTCATTGTTATTGCTTTTTGATCGCCACTAGGCGGATTTTCTGGGTCGACACAACCACAAGCTAAACCTGTTAAGCACAAACCAAAAGTTAACAACGCGCTAATTAAAATTGTTAATATTTTTTTGCTTTTCATAAAAATTTTCTCCTTTAACCTTATTTTGTTCAAAGCATAATAAAAAAATTTAATTTAATGCCAATAATTTTAACACTAAACTAATATAATTAATTTTTTTGTATCCTAGTCAATTATAATCGCTTAGTAAAATTTTGTCAAAAAAATAAGCAAAATTGTGGTTCGCTTATTTTTTTCTACCTTCCGTTTTAGAAATTACTTTCCCAAAATTCAAATTGAAATTTTGTTCGCCAACAATGCTTTTTAAAACATATGACGCATAATCTTTATCGTGCAAACTATAGCCATTATTTTTTATTGCCGTATATATTTTTTTAGAAATATCAACATTTTGGTTGTGCAGTTCGGAAATTTGTTTTTCATTAAATAGCGGGCAATCTAACATATACACCGGGTCTGCAAAATAAAGGCAGTTTTCAAAAATTTCGGCAAAACTTCCAGTTGCACAATCAAATTTTTCTTGTTCGGTTAACGGTTGTTTTTTGTTTTTTACATAATCTTTAATAAATTCTTCTATATCTAAATCCACTAACTTAAATCCGGTTTTAGGACTATATAATATATTTTCTCCATTATTATCAAATTCCCGAATACCAAAATTTGCCATAACCATTATACCATTAAGCAACTCATCGAAATGTTCTTGCGGTGCCTGATTTAACATTTTTATTGTTTGCAAATTGTAATTAAACACATAATCTGACACATTTAAAAGTTGTTGTTTGCTTAATTCATTTAAATCACAATTAATATTTAATGCATCTTTACAAATTTGCTCACTATTGTATTTATATAAAGGTCTACCTACAACTCTTTCTTGAAGTTCGTAATAATCGTTTTCAAAATATTTACACACATAAATTTTAGATGTTGGAACTCCGCTTTGAATTAACAAATTGTTAAAAGCTCTAATCTTATCAAAATTTCTATAACGCACTCTAAAATACCCTGCGTTACCAGCATTAACTGGCTCTAAGCTTTTTAAAACTGCATAGCCGTTTTTATTTAAATAACAAGCTTTTATTGTTCCTATTTTGTTTGGTTCTATATTATTTTGTTTTATTCTGTTAATGTAGGCTTGTAAAACACTTTCACTATTCAAAACTTTTTCTCCTTTGCTTTACTAAACTAATTTTAACATTTTATTAACTTAGTTGCAATAGTGAAATAAAAAAGTGCTCTAAACAGAACACTTTTTTACATAATAATATTTCCATTAATTTTCTTACTATTTAATAAGTAATAAGTTTTTTATTAATAATTAATTTTGCCTATTCAATTAAGTAGGTTGTTTGTTAGCGGGGATAGATTTCGCCACTCAATACTTTTTTTGAATGTCAAAAAAGTATTATAAAATTTTATACCTTGCTAAATTGGCTATTATATAGATTATAATAGAATCCTTGTTTTTTAAGAAGTTCGGCGTGAGTACCTTGCTCAATAATGTTTCCTTTGTTCATAACCAGGATTAAATCGGAATTAACAATGGTGCTTAACCTGTGAGCAACCACAAAACTTGTTCGATTTTGCATCATAGTATTAAATGCATTTTGAATTAAAGTTTCGGTTCTAGTATCAATATTAGATGTTGCTTCATCTAATATTAAAATTTTTGGTTTTAATAACATTATTCTTGCAATACAAATTAACTGTTTTTGGCCTTGCGATAAGTTATCGCCATTTTCGTTAATCATTGCATCATAGCCGTTTTCCATTGTTTGAATAAAGTCGTGAGCGTGTGCTAGTTTTGATGCTTTTATTATTGCATCCATAGAAGCATTTGGATTTCCGTAAGCAATATTTTCTTTAATGGATGCAGCAAACAACCAAGTATCCTGTAACACCATACCATAACTATCACGCAAACTAGCTCTGGTTATATCGGTAATTGGTTCTCCAGAAACCTTAATTGTTCCACTGTTAACATCGTAAAAACGCATTAACAAATTAATCATTGTGCTTTTGCCACAGCCTGTAGGCCCAACAATTGCAACCTTCCAACCATTTTCAACCCTTAAGTTTAAGCCTTCAATAAGTTTTTTGTTTGGAGTGTAGCTAAAGCTAACATCGTTCATTTCAACTGTGCCATCACAATTTTCTAACACTTTATTATCTGCATCACTAACTTCATCATCAATACTTAAAACATTAAACACCCTGCGTGCAGCAGTATAAGCCGCTTGAACATCGGTAAAAATTGAAGAAAGTTCATCGAATGGTTGAACATATTTATTTGCATATTGAAGAATAACAGAAACCGAACCTATTGAAATACCACCAGAAATTGCAGTAATAGTTCCCATAATAGCAACAATACCATAAATAACGCCATTAATAAATCTAGCAACCGGACCTGATAATGCAGAATAGAAATTTAGTTTTTCTGATACTGCACCAACTTCGTGGTTTATTTTATCAAATTTTTCTAATGCTTCATCTTCATAACTAAAAGCTTTTAAAACTTTTTCGTTACCAAGCATTTCAACAATATTTCCAGATAGGTCTCCGTTTAGTTTTGCATTTCTTCTAAAGAACTTATCGGATTTAATTGTTATATATGCAGTTGCTGCAATAGATATTGGAGTTAATGCTATAATAGCTGCCGAAATTGGCACATTAATTGTGAACAAGATATAAATTAATAGCACTATTGTTGCAAAACAATCAATAAACGAAGTTAAACCTTCTAAAAACCCATCGGTTATATCTTCAACATCGTTAATCATACGGCTTTGCAAATCGCCTTGTGAACTACCATCTATATATTTTAGCGGAACAGTGTTAAACTTTTTAAACAATGCTTCGCGTATCGAGCGAGATGTTTTATAACCAACAATGCTTTCTGTGAAGTTTGTTAACCACCTAGTAACTGCATATCCAGTTGCGGTTATTGCCAACCAAACTAATATTGTTGATAACCTTGAAAAATCTACATCTCCAACTCCCACTATGCAATCGATTGCCTTACCAGAAAGAATTGGCACAAATAATTCTAATGCAGAAGTTATAAGCGACAAAATAACCGAGGCCACCATCCAATACCAATGCTTCCCAACAAATTTGAAAAATCTTAGTAGGATTTTTTGTTTCTTTTTATCAGGTCTATGCAATCTTTCTAATTTAGTACCCTGAGTTAAAATTGGTGTAGGGTCAATAATTTTGTTGCGTTGCATATTTTTTTCTTCGTTAGTAGCAGTATCAAGTTTATAAAGCGATGCTGGTGCAACCTTTTCTACTATTGGTGTTGGTTGCACTTTATCTGGATTATTAAAACTTGGTGGTGGAAGATCTTTTAATTGCTTTTGTAAATCTCTAAACTCTTTTTGAGTCATATGAGCAGGTTTTACTTTTGCTTTAGACTTTACTTCCTTTTCCTTTATATTCTTTTTATCCATTTTATCCCCTACTTTGTTTGTGAATCGTTAATTTCTTTATAAACATCACAGTTTTGCATAAGTTCGCTATGCTTACCAATACCAACAACATTGCCTTTATCAAGCACAACAATTTGATCTGCATTTTTAACTGAGTTAACACGCTGTGAAACAATAAACACTGTCATATCTTTAGTATCGTTTTTTATTGCCGACCTAAGTGCCGCATCGGTTGCAAAGTCTAACGCACTAGCACTATCGTCTAAAATTAAAAATTCAGGATTTCCAACTAACGCACGAGCAATTGTTAAACGCTGGCGTTGTCCACCAGAAAAGTTTTTTCCGCCGGCTTGAACTTTAAAATCAAGTTTACCATCTAATTCGTTAACAAATTCTTCCGCCTGTGCTGTTTTAATTGCTTTAAAAATTTCTTCGTCTGATGCATCTTCTTTTTTGAAGCACATATTTTCGCGAAGCGAACCACTAAACAAAACTGCTCGTTGTGGCACAACTCCAATAATTTCACGAAGTTGAATTAAATCTAAATCGGTAATATCTTTTCCATAAATTTTAACTTTGCCTTTTGTTGCATCGTAAAATCTTGGAATTAAGGAAACAACTGTTGTTTTTCCGCTACCAGTTCCACCAATAACTCCAATGGTTTGCCCACGCTTAACTTTTAAACTTAAATTGTTTAATGCGTTTTTGCTTGCCCCCTGATAACCAAACGATACATTTTTAAACTCAACTGCAAACTCGCTTTTTCTATCGTCTTCATTAAACAGATATGCATTTTCTGGGCTTAGTATTGATGGTTTAGTATTAAATACTTCGGTTATTCTGTTGTTACAGTTAACCGCTTTAATTAACGAAATAATAATATTGGCAAGAGTAACAAGCGATGCTCCAATTTGTTTTAGATAGTTAATAAACGCTGTTATATTACCAACAGTTAAAGTTCCTAGGTTAACATCGATTGCACCAAACCATAATATCGCAACAATTGCAAAGTTTAAAACAATACTGGTTATCGGATTTAAAATTGTTGAAACAATAGAAACATTAACACTAGAATTCATAAGTTGTTTTGTTACAACACTAAATCGATTTTCTTCATATTCTTGTTTGTTAAATGCTCTAATAACACGAGAACCTTGCAAGTTTTCACGAGTAACATCGGAAACTTTATCTAGGTTTTTTTGTGTTCTATCGTAAAGCGGAATTGTTGCTTTTAACAAAAACCAAACAATAACAAATATAACTGGTGCAACAACTAAGAAAACTAAACTTAATTTTAAGTTGATTGAAAGTGCCATAATTAATGCACCCACAAGCAAAAATGGCACGCGAGTAACATTACGGAACACTTGTGAAACAGCTTGACGAATACGCGAAACATCGTGTGTTAAACGGTTATTAAGCGATGCTGTTGAAAACTTATCAATTTCGGCGTGCGAAAATGTGGTTATGTGTTTAAATAAGTCGGTACGAAATTTAACCGCAACTCCGCTAGAAGCTTTTGCAGCCATTTTTTGACATACAACCGCCGATAAAATTCCAACAACATTTAGCCCTAAAACTATTGCTCCATAAATATAAATATGGTTTGCGTCTCTATTTGCAACCCCCACATCAATCATTGATGCAACAAGTAACGGAATAATTAACTCCGTTATGGTTTCAATAAGTTTTGCAAGTGGTGCAATAATAGTTTCTTTTAAATAATCTTTCAAGTATCCCTTTAATCTTTTCATATTAATCCTAAGTAATAAAAAATTTTACAATAAAATAATAACAACATTTATTTTTTTTTCAAAACGATTTTTGATTTTAATTATATTATAAGATATATTATTAATAAATAATAATTATATATTTATTATATAAAAAATTTAAAATTGTATCAAAAAACAAAAAAAGCACCATTAGGTGCTTCTTTGTTGGTATTAGTCAATCCAAAGAACTTTATTAGCTAGAAGAATTGTGATCATATCAACTAACCAGAAAATAGCTGGACAAACAAATAACATGATGATTGCTAAAACAATACCAAGAACATTGTTTTTGTTTAAGCTTCTGCATAAACGATAAACAGCCCAAACGATATCCAAAACTGGTAATGCAAGAATGAATTTAACAATTTTTGGAAGTCCATCAAATGCTTTTACTATTCCTTTCATAGCCCTACTCCTTATATTTTTTAATTCTTTTGTAATATATTCATTACATTATTAGTTTAGTCCAGTTGAATATAATTTGTCAACCTATGTCCTACATTTTATTTAACATTTAGTCAAAATAATTTATAAATTTTAAATTCTTAAATTTTAAAAATTTATTAAAATAAAACAAGAACCATAACCAACTATTTTATCGTTAAGTTATATCAAAATTAGTATATGATATTTGTTTTTAAAATATTATAAAAATAGTTATAAACTAAAAATTGTTAACAAATTTTTTTTAATTTTAAAATAAAAACTAAAACCTGTTTTTTGCAAAAGCTTTAAAAAAGTGGCGTTTGCCACTTTTTTAATATTCACAATTTTTTGGTGTTCTAGGAAATAATAAAACATCTCTAATGTTACTAATTCCGGTTACATACATTAAAAATCTTTCAAATCCAAGCCCATAACCACTATGTTTAACCGAGCCGTATTTTCTAAGATTAACATACCACCAATAGTCTTTTTCTTTTAAACCGCATTCGGCAAGTTTAGTTTTTAAAACATCTAGCCTTTCTTCTCTTTCGCTTCCGCCAACCATTTCGCCAATGCCTGGAACTAAAAGGTCGCAAGCTCTAACTGTTTTTCCGTCATCGTTTAAACGCATATAGAACGCCTTTATTTGTTTAGGATAATCAGTTACAAACACTGGGCAGTTAAACACTTTTTCACACAAGAATTTTTCGTGTTCCGATTGCATATCGCAACCCCAGAAAGCTTTAAACTCAAATTTATCGTTGTTCTCTTCTAATATTTTAATAGCATCGGTATAAGTTAATCGTTTAAAATCGCTATTAACAACTTTATTTAATCTGTTTAATAAATCGTTATCAACAAATTGGTTAAAGAAGTTTAACTCATCGGCGCAATTAACCAATAAATCGTTAATTAAATATTTTACCATTTTTTCTATTAAATCCATAACATCGTTTAACTCGCAAAATGCAACTTCGGGTTCTATCATCCAAAATTCGCTTGCGTGCCTTGTGGTGTTACTGTTTTCACTTCTAAAGGTTGGTCCAAAAGTGTAAATTTTAGAAAATGCTAAAGCTAAAGCTTCGCCTTCTAACTGTCCGGTTGGAGTAAGAAAAACTGGTTTTCCAAAAAAGTCGTTTTCTGGTGTTGCATTTTCTAATGATTTTTTATCGTAAACTTTGTGAGTAGTTACTCTAAACACATCGGAACCACCTTCGCAATCTGCCCCAGTAATAATTGGAGTGTGAACATAAACAAAACCATTTTCGTTAAAAAATTTGTGAATTGCATATGCCGCTTTACTTCTAACGCGGAACACCGAATTAAATAAATTTGTGCGTGGTCTTAAATAAGCAATTTCACGCAAAAATTCAACACTATGACGCTTTTTTTGTAGTGGATATTCTGCATCGGTTTCGGATAGAACTTCCACTAAAGAAGCTTGAAGTTCAAACGGTTGTTTGTTGTTTGGTGTTAAAACAATTTTACCTTTAATTAAAACCGAACTTCCTGTGTTTAGTTTTGACACAACATCGTAATTAATTAAGTTGGCATTAACCACAACTTGAAGCGACTTAAAACAAGTTCCATCGGTTAAATCAATAAAAGCAAATGTTTTTAAATCTCTGGAACTTTTAACCCATCCACCAACAGTTACTGTTCCGCTTATATAATCGTTAACATTATCGTATAATTTTTTAATATCTAACTTTTCCATTCTTACTCCTTAAAACTATGGATTAATTCTATTTGGTCCACGGAAAATAAATTCTGCTTCTTTAATGCTTTGAATATTTAACATTAACATAATAATTCTATCTAGTCCCAAGCCAAAACCACCGTGTGGAGGGCAACCATATTTAAAGAACTCTAAATAAAATTTAACATCTTCGCCCAAACCTTTTTCTTCGGCTTGTTGCTTTAAAATTTCATATCTGTGTTCACGCTGAGCACCAGTTGTTATTTCAACCCCTCTCCAAATTAAATCGTAACCTTGAGGCACTCCGTTTTTTCGCATATGATAGAATGCGCGTTTATCCTTTGGATAATCGGTTATAAACATAAATTCGTGGTTAAACTTATCCTTAGCTAGTTTATAAACTAATTTTTCGGCTTCGGTTGATAAATCTAATTTATCTTCGTCGGTTGGCTTATAGCCATATTTTACAATTTCAGAATAAACATCGGCTAATTTCATTCTTGGAAAAGGTTTTGTAGGAATAATAACTTGTGTTCCAAAAACTTGTTCAATAATTTCGCCATACTCTTGTTTAACTTTTGTTAACGCGTAAATTAACAAATCTTCTTCCAAACTAATAACATCTTCAAACGATTCGATATAACTAAATTCAATATCAAAACCGGAAAATTCGGTTGCGTGCCTATTGGTGTAACTTTGTTCTGCTCTAAACACAGGACCACTTTCAAAAATTCGTTCAAAACCTGCAGCCATTGCCATTTGTTTATAAAATTGTGGGCTTTGAGCAAGATATGCTTTTTTATCAAAATATTTAACTTCAAAAACATCCGAACCGCTTTCGCTAGCTGTTCCAATTAGTTTTGGTGTGTGGATTTCGATAAATTTATTATTTAACAAAAATTCTCTTAAGGCATTTGTAAAACAACTTTGAATTTTAAAAATAAGAATATTTCTTTCACTTCTTAAATCAATCCAACGATAGTCTAGGCGGTTATCAATGTTAGCATTATCCATAATTGGTAATGCTTCGGCGTGAGAAGTTACTTCCACTTTTGTTGGAATAAACTCTACTCCCCCCATTTTAACATATTCACTAATAACACTTTTACCAGTAACGCTTACAACACTATTTGCAATTGTACCTTTTAATGCTTCAACAATTTCTGGCATTTTTTCTTTTTCGATGGTTACTTGAATTTTTCCGCTAATATCTCTAACAACCAAAAAAATCATATATTTAGAATCTCTAAATTTTTCAACCCACCCCATTATTTTACTTTCTTTTTCTGGAACTAATTCGTTAATATAAGTTCTTTGCATAATTTATCTCCTTTAATTAATATTAAAAAAACCCTTAAAAAAATTTAAGGGTAAATTTATTTAATTACTTAAATTGCTTTGGAACTAAAAAAGCCTACCCAATTATATGTGTAATTAAAAGTTATTATCGCAATCATCAACTTTAATAATCTTTTTCATATTTTGTTCCTAACACTTGTAATTCTAGCACTTTAATTATTTAGCAGTCAACAATTAACCACTAATTTATTTTAGTTTGTTGTGTTGTTTTTTTATTTACGCGCATTGTTTAAAAAGTTTCCCGAAACCGAAGATTTACTTTGTAAGTGCGCATCTTGTTCTGGAGTTAAACTAAAATTGCATTTTTTAATAGCATTATAAATTCTATTATGAATAACATCCATATTTTTAAAAATTATTTTTTGCTGATTAGCATTCATACAATTAGTAAATGCAGTAAAATCGGCAAATGCCGAATAAATTTTTTTGGCAACATCAAAATCGCTAACATTAACTGGTTCTTCTATTTTTTTGTTAACAGCTAAATCAACAAACGAAAATCCATTGTTTTTATCAAATAAAAAGTTTTCCGAACGAGAATCGTCAATACTAACACCTTGTTGCATTAAAATTTTAAAATCTCTAACAAACTTAATATATAGTGCGGTGTCGCAATCCTTTAACATTCTTTGCATTTGCGAATTATATCTAAACATCGCGTTTCCAATATCGTTTTTTTCGAAGTACTCAATTTTCCCTTCACGCTCTAATTCAGAACTAGTGTGAGAATCATCCAAAACGCCTTTGCCATAAGTTATTGCTCTGGCTGTTGAAGGATAATAAATGCTAAGAGCATTACCCGGAGCACGCTCTTGAAGTTCATAAAAATGATGCTTTCCACTAAAGCACGCACACAACCTTGGGGTGTTAATTTTATAGGCTTCAATTAAATTATCTAACACTTCTTTTTTTAATTTATATTGTTCTTCACGGTAATCAGTCATAGTTTCATATTTATCAATATTTTTTAAAACAACATAATTACCATAATAATAACAATAAGAATATGTACCTTTAACATCGGGTGCTTTTTTACGCCTAATTTCTGGCACGCAAGTATTAAATAAATAATGGTAAGATTTCATTTCGTCTAATAATCTTATTTTACCCATAACACTCTCCTTAAAATTAGAATATCATATTTTAACCTTTATTTCAACACCTCTTAAATTTTAATTTTAAAAGCAATATGTTTGACTAATAATTAAAAATGTTTTTTAATAACCTTGGAGATTAAATTATGGATTATAGTAAATATATTGTAAAAATAAAATTATTTAATAGTTATTTTGATTGTAACGATAAAATAAAACCCACAGCTATTTTTAATTTATTTCAAGATGTTGCTTGTGTTAATGGCGAACAACTAGGCGTTGGCTTTGAAGCAATGCTAAGCAAAAATTTATATTGGGTGCTATCACGAGTTAAATACGATATTATTATTGCACCAAAAGTTGATGAAGAAGTTTTTGTTGAAACTTGGCCTTGCGAAAAAGGGAAAATTGATTTTGATCGTGACTTTTTAATTAAAAACCTTAATGGCGAAGTTTTAATTATGGGAACCAGCAAATGGTGTGTTATTTCTTCGGTTACTAGAACCTTAGAACGCACCGATAATGTTAACTACAACTGCACTTGCTTGCAAACAAGAAACTACACCGAAAAATTTGTTAAAACCGAAGCTGTTGAAATTAAAGATAAAGCCGATTTTGTTCACACTGTTACATTTAGCGAAATCGACCATAACCAACACTTAAATAATGTTAACTATGCAACCTATGTAACAAATACTCTTGCCGATTATTATTTTAATCACCTGCAAGTAAATTTTATTTCGGAATGTAAATTAGGCGACGAAATTAAAGTGTTTAAAAAACAAACCGATAATGGTTACTTAATTTCAGGTTATGTTAACGAAACATTAAAATTTAGTGCGTTTGCTAAATAAAAATGTTTTTTAATTTTGAAAGCATTAATTAATTTAATAGTAAGTGCAATTAATAGGCACTTACTATTTTTAATTATTATTGCTTTATGGTGCAAATTAACCATATTTGTTGCAATAGGGACGCACCAATTATAATTTAATTGACAGCATTAACAAATTTTTTGCATAATTGAAATGCAAAAATTTTTAACCTAAAATTAAAATGACTATTATATAATAGTTATGTAAATAATTAAATGAGGAAATTATGTATTTTAAAGTTTTAGATATTGGCAACTGGATTATGATTGGTTTAGTTTGCCTTTCGGTTTTAGTTTTAATATATAAGATATTTTATCATATTTATGCTCTAATGCCGGCAAAGCGTTTTCCACAAGCAAAATTTAATCATCGCTATGCCATATTAGTTCCTGCCAGAAACGAAAGTAAGGTTATTGATAACTTGTTAAAAAGTTTTAGCGAAACCGATTACCCTAAAGAACTTTATGATATTTATGTTGTTGTTGAAGATAAAAACGACCCCACAGTGGAAATTTGCAAAAACTATGAAAATGTTTATTCGTTTGTTCGCCCTGATTTAGAAGTTAAAAGTAAAGGTGGTGCTTTAGACCACATTTTAAAACACTTAATAAATTCTGGAATAGCCAAACAAAAAAACTACGAAGCATATTTTATTTTTGATGCAGATAACACTGTTACTAAAAATTATTTGTTAGAAATGAATAAGGCTTTTGATGCAGGCTTTGAACTAGCACTTAGCTACAGAAATTCGAAAAACTGGAATAATGGTTGGGTGGCAAGTTGCAGTGCATTAACATTTAGTATGCTAAACACCTTTCAAAATAAATGCCGTGCAAGGTTTACTCAAAATGTTTTAGTTTCTGGAACAGGTTTTTATGTTTCAGCAAGAATAATAAATAACCTTGGTGGTTGGCCATTTCAATGCTTAACCGAGGATGCCGAAATTAGTAACTATGCAGTTTTAAACGGAATTAAAGCAACCTATAACGAATATGCCGAACATTATGACGAACAACCTGTAACCTTAAAAGTTAGTTGGAACCAACGAATTAGATGGATTAAAGGATATATGCAAGTTGGAAAGAAATATCATAAAAAACTGTTGAAAAGTGCATTGTACTCTAAAGAAAATCGTTTTGCAAAAGTTGAGTTTGCAATAAACATTATACCAGTGGCTATTCCACTTGCTTCGGTTATAATTTATTCGCTATTTGCTTTAGTAATGGGTTTTGTTGGTTTAAGTTTGCACGTTCCTATTTGGCAATGGCAAATGGCTTTTATAAATTTTGCAGCAAGCATTTTGGGAATTTATTTCTTCTTTTTCTTTTATACTGTTGCAATGTTACTTGCCGAGCGTGAACACATTTCTATAACTTTTTGGAATGCATTAAAAACTTGCATTATGAATCCATTTTTTATGGGATTATATTTGCCGATTTATATTGTTGCATTATTTAAAAAAGAAGTTAAATGGAAGCCAATAGAACACACTGGCAAAGATGTTACTAATAATAAAGAAAAAACACCAAACTAATTTGGTGTTTTTTTATACCTTTAAATATTTAACCAATTACATTAAGCATTTTAAATTACATATGTTTTGTTCTAAATTCTTCCAGTGCTAAATGACCAACTTCTTTTTTGCTTTTATCCATATCATAAACCGATGGCATATAAATAATGCTATCTGGGCTAACTACTGGCTTACTTACAATAACTTTTCCGCTTTTTAAAACACGCTTGTTGCAAACATATTTTAAACCCATTTTTTTCTGATTATATTCAATAGCAGTTTTTTCGTTTATCTCACGAAGCAAATTTAATTTATCTGCCGCATTGGTTTGAGTTAACCTAGTAGAACTTCTAATCGGATTATATGTAAAACCATTTTCTCTTAAGTATTCTGGCAAAAACATATTCTTTTTTAACCCTTGAAGCAAAAGTGTTTTAGTTAATGGGTCTTTATGGTCTAGTTTATCAATAACTTTAGTAGGATGCAATGCTTCTAGTTTTGCAAACATATACTTTTCGTTTACTGGTTTAAATGGTTTATAAACTCCTTTATAACTAAAACCTAAAGCGTTAAATGTTTCTTCAATACTTACCAAACTTCCTTCTGGGAAATACATTCTAAGGTGCTTTACCTTTTGATATAATTCAGGATAACTATTTCTAAGCCCCGATGCATCGTTGTTACCTTTTAAAGCAATAACCAATTCTTTCTTTAAATTTTTTATGTAATTATCAACCGGCAAAACAGCTTTTGAAAAATAGCAATCCGAAAATAGTGTTACATATTCCGTTGGCGAACAACCAAAGGTTGCAGCTTTGCTTCTAATAGTGTTATAATCTCTGGTTTCTCTAATAGAATCAAGGCATCCGTTTTCATCGGCATATTTTTCCACCAAATCATAAAGCTCGGCAAAATCTGATTGATAAAAACCTTTAAGACTCATTATTTCGTCGTAACTAATTTTTATGCCTTTTGCTTTTTCTTTTTCAATAAACTTTTTAATTGTGTGATAAAATGGATATTCTTTAACTTTTTTATCCATTTTTCCGCCAGCTAAAATATATGCATCAATTTCTTCAAAACAACGAAGAATATTAAGTTCTCGATGTTTAACAACTGGTGTGTAACCAAGACTTATTAAAACATTATCCTTACTAAACTCCATTTTACAAATTGGGTCGTCAGGATTTGTTTCTAACATTTTGCGTTTTTTCTTGTTCATATTAGAAACATAAGTTTTAATTGGTTTATCAAATGGCAAATTTGGATCAGATAAACTACCACCTTTAGCTAAGTACGCTTTTATTAATTTATCAATTTCAACTAATCTACTATCCATAATATTTCCTTTAAATTATTACCAATACATTTTAAATCACAAACGGCATTATGTCAATACACAAAAAATTAATATATATTAAAAAATAAAGGCGTTAACCTTTATTAGTTTTATTTATTAATGTTTAAAATAATTTTTTAATTTCATATTTTAAATTTAAGTTAGGTGTTGCAGTTAAGCTTAGATCGCTTAACCCACAACCAGAAATTAAATTGTTATAACCCTCGCAAGCTATCATTGCTGCATTATCGGTGCACAAAATTAATGGTGGAAATTTAACATCTATTTCATTTAATTTTCCGGCGTTAATTAGTTCTTGGCGCAAGTAACTATTAGCCGCAACCCCACCTGCAACAGCTAGAGTTTTTAGTTTAAATTTTTTGCAGGCCTTAATGCTTTTATCCACTAAAGCTTTAACCGCTTCTGCCTGAAACGAAGCACAAACATCGGCAACATTTGGTTGAATATTATGTTGTTTTAAATTGTGCAAATAATTAATAACAGCAGTTTTTAAACCAGAATAACTAAAGTTAAAACTATTTTTAAGTATATCTTTTTTGACAAAAACTATATTATTCTGTCCTAGTTTTGCTGTTTTATCAACAATTGGTCCACCTGGATAGCCTAAACCCAAAACCTTAGAAACTTTATCGTAAGCCTCGCCAACTGCATCGTCAATAGTTGAACCAATTAAGGTGTTAGTAACATAATCTTCAACCTTAACAATAGCAGTGTGTCCACCCGAAACAACTAAACTTATAAACGGTGGTTTAAGTTCGGGACAAGCTAAATAGTTTGCACTAATATGACCTTTAATGTGATTAACTTTTATTAGTGGAATATTAAGTGCATATGCAAGCGATTTTGCAAAGTTAACCCCAACCATTAGTGCCCCCATTAAACCTGCACCATAGGTTACTGCTATTGCATTAATTTTATCTAAAGTAACATTTGCTTTTTTTAAGCTTTCTTCTAAAACATTATTAATGCACATTAAATGATTTCGGCTAGCAACTTCTGGCACAACCCCACCAAATCTTGCGTGAATATCTATTTGGCTGGCAATAACATTACTTAAAACTTCGCGGCCATTTTTAACAACAGCAATACTAGTTTCGTCGCAACTGCTTTCTATGCCTAAAACATAAATATCTTGACTTTTATAGTTTGCATATAGATTATTAAATTTTTCTTTTGCAATTTGATAATACATAAGTTTTGTTTAACTTTTCTCCCACTTTAAATATTCAACAACAAATTCTTCTAATTCGCCATTCATAACGCCCATAACATCGCTTGATTTAAAATTAGTGCGATGGTCGCTAACCATTGTGTAAGGGCAAAAAACATAGCTTCTAATTTGACTGCCCCATTCAATTTTTTTAGAATCGCCTTTTAATTTTAAAGCAGCCTTTTTGTTTTCTTCTTCCTTAAGTGCAACCAGTTTACTTTTTAAAACTTTAAAAGCTGTTTCACGATTTTTAATTTGACTGCGTTCGTTTTGGCAAGTTACCACAATCCCTGTTGGAATGTGTGTTAATCTTATTGCGCTATCGGTTTTGTTAACGTGTTGCCCACCAGCTCCGGAACTTCTGTAAGTATCAACTCTAACTTCATCGGCATTAATAACCACCGATGTATCATCTTCTACTTCTGGCATAACTTCAACACTTGCAAAACTTGTGTGGCGGCGTTTATTAGCATCAAACGGACTAATTCTAACCAACCTATGCACACCAATTTCGCTTTTTAAATAACCATAGGCGTTAAACCCGTTAACCATAAAAGTAACACTTTTCAAACCTGCCCCATCGCCATCTAAACTATCAACAACTTCAATTTGGTAGCCCTTTAGTTTTGCATACATATTATACATTCTAAAAAGCATTTGAACCCAATCGCAACTTTCTGTTCCACCAGCGCCACTATGAATTTTTACAATAGCATTATTTTTATCGTATTTATCGCTAAGCAAAGTTTGAACATAAAGCCCATTTATTTGCTTTGTTAATCTGGCTAGTTCCGAGTTTACAAAAGCAATAGCATTACTATCGCTTTCCTGCACATTTTGCATTCCGAATTCTAAAAAACTTAAGTCTTCTTTAAGTTTTTCGTATTCTTCAATTTGATATTTTAAATTTTTTAATTCAATATTATAGCTTGTGCTGAGTTTAATATTTGAATAAACAGATGCATTTAATAGTTCTTTTTCTAAAAACTCAATTCTACTTTTTTTAGAATTTAAGTCAAAGACACTGACAGCAAACATTTAAGCTGTCAGTAAGTTTTTTAAATTGTTCTTGCTCGTTTTCAAAATTAAATAACATTTTTATTTCCTTAATTAAACTTTAATCACTTATTTAAAACTTTTCTTAATTTAACTATTTGTGAACTGTATTTTTTTGTTAACCACTCTTTAACATCGCTTGGCAAATTATCTATTCTGGCAGGATTAAAATTATCCGACATATCTGCTTCTTTTAACCTAATAGCATTAATATTATTGCTAGCAATTATTTTATCTATTTTTTTATAATATAAAGCCAATTTTTGTTTTTGTGATAAATTTTCGGTGTTAACATTTTCGTTTGTTACAAGTTTAACAATATCTAAAATTTCGTTAGTAAAACCAACATCTAATAAATCGTTATAGGTAACACAAGTATCTTCTAAGGTATCGTGTAATAATCCAGCAACTTTTTCAATGGGTTCTTTTAAGCTGTTTGATACCCTTATTAAATGCCCAACATAGGGCTTGTTATCTTTATCCACAACATTTTTAAACAGTTTATTAACTATGGTTTCGGCTTTAACATACAAATCGTTTATTTCTAAAAGTTCTTCAAACTCTTGCAAAGAAAAATATTTTAATAAATTATTATGTTTTAACTTACTATCCATATTTAACCACCATTTATTTTTTATATTGTTTTACAATTTTTAAAAATGCTTTTGTTATATCGTTATAATCATTATAGAAAATAACTTTAGTAGCCAAATTTTCCATAGTTAACGAAATATCGCTACCAGTTTTTGCAATTACATAAATAGGAACATTATTAGCATAGCAATAGCCTGCGCCAATTCCTAGCCCAACACCTTTTTCAGAAAATTCTATAATAATCATATCGCTAGCTTTCATTGCCGGAAAAGCATAATCTATCATTAGTTTTTTCCCCTTTGGCAAAGTTGCCTCGCCATACTTTTCAACATCTCTAGCCATAACAGTGTTTTTTATTCCTGCTTTTAATAAAGCCTCGGTTAATTTATCAATTTTGATTTTATCTTCTTCACCATCGTGAAATTTTAACGACATAAATGCATTTATCATATTAAAACCTCTTAAACATTAATCCTTTGTTATTTTAAATTTTCCGGAATAAAACTTTTTAGTTTTTGCTTTAATTGTTCAACAACACCATTCAATTCTGGAAAATGCAAAACATATGTATCAGCAAAATTAATAATAAAATTGTAATCTTCTAAAACTTGTAAATCCTTGCACTTGTTTTGTATCATATGGTTTTGAGCTTCGATTTTATCAACCAAGTTTGCAAATAATGCTTCTCTGGTTTGTTTTTCTTCAAACTCATTAAAAAATTTAATAATATATGGTTTTTTAAATTTTTCGCTAATAGCACTAATTTTATTAACTTCTTCAATATGTTTTAATTGTTTTATATTAGCATTACCAGCACTGTTTGGAGCTTCGATATCAAATTTCATACCAGCTTCTGCTAGGTCGTGAAACAATAATAGTTCCAACACGTGAGATTTGTTTAGTTTTAAATCGTACTTCGCCATTAAATCGTAGGCAACAAACAATGTTCCAAAAATGTGACCCGCCACATTTTCGTGCATTGCTTTAAACGACTTATATCTTGTAACGCATTTTAATTGTTCAATATAACTATAGAACTCGATTAATTCTTCCATTAGTTAATCCTTAAATATTATTTTCCGCAGCAGTTCTTATATTTTTTACCACTTCCGCAAGGGCACGAATCATTACGTCCAACAACACTCTTATTTGTTTTTGTGTTTGATTTTTCTGGATTATTATCAACCATAACAACAGGTTTTGTTTTTTGAATTATTGGTTGAATATCAATTCTAACGTGCATTAAGAAAGTTGCAACTTCTTCACGAATGGTTGTAATCATTTTATCAAACAATTCGTAGCCTTCTTCTTTATAAGCAACAACTGGGTCGTGATTACCATATGCCCTTAAGCCAATTTCGTTACGAAGCATATTCATATAATCCAAATGATCCATCCATAAAGTATCAACAACTTTTAGCATAATTGCTCTTTCAATGGCTTCAAAGTTAATATTTAGTGCAGTTAGTTCATCACATTTTTTCTGATAATATGCAATGGCGTTAGCCGAAATTTTTTCGGCTGCTTCTTCGGCAGCTAATCCTTCCACCACTTCTGGTGTTACTAAATTATAATCCGGAACAAACACTTTAGCATTTAACGCATTATTTAACTCTTCTAAATTCCATTCGTCATACATACTATCGTCACTAATATGATCGTAAACAACATCTTCGGTTAGTTCCCTAATCATATCAATAACTTCTTCGTGCACATTAGCACCATCTAAAACACGGTTGCGCTCGTCGTAAACAATAGTTCTTTGAGCATTTAAAACATCGTCGTAGCGAAGCACATTGGAACGAGCAGAAAAGTTAAAGCCTTCAATTCGTTTTTGCGAAGCCTCGATTCGGTGCGATAACATTTTAAATTGATAAGGAGTATCCTCATCCATTTTAAACATTGTAACAATTTTTTTCATTTGGTCGCCACCAAAGCGTCTAATAAGTTCGTCTTCCATACTAACATAGAACACACTGCTTCCTGGATCGCCTTGACGGCCGGCACGACCACGCAACTGGTTATCAATTCTGCGGCTTTCGTGTCGCTCGGTGCCAATTATGTGAAGACCACCAACAGCAATAACCTTTTTCTTTTCGGCATCGGTTACAACTTTAAATTCGTTATAGGCTTTTCTGTAGCGTTCACGCATTTTATTTAACTCTTCGTTATCGGTTTCAACAAACGAAGTGCAAAATTCTAATTGTTCATCGGTAAACCCTAGTTCTCTCATTTTTTGTTTAGCCATAAATTCTGGGTTACCACCAAGCAAAATATCGGTTCCACGACCAGCCATATTTGTTGCAATTGTAACACTGCCAAGTCGGCCTGCTTGTGCAATAATTTCGCTTTCTTGTTGATGATTTTTAGCATTTAACACAAAATGTTTAACTTTTGCTTGTTTTAATAGTTTAGAAACATACTCGCTTTTTTCGATTGTTATTGTGCCTATTAAAACTGGCCTACCTTCGGCGTGAATTTCTTTAACTTCTTCAACTAAGTTTCTAAATTTAGCATCTTCTGTTGCATAAATAATATCTGGATAATCAACACGCCTAATTTGCTTGTTAGTTGGAATTGTAACAACATCTAATCCATAAATTTTGTTAAATTCGATTTCTTCGGTTTTGGCAGTACCTGTCATACCACTTAGTTTTTTATAAATTCTAAAGAAGTTTTGGAATGTAATGGTTGCCAAGGTTTTGTTTTCGTCCTTAATTTCAACACCTTCTTTAGCTTCGATAGCTTGATGAAGACCATTAGAATATTTTCTGCCTTCCATTAATCTACCGGTAAATTCATCTACAATAACAACTTCGTTATCACGAACAATATAGTTATTGTTAATTTTCATAATGTATTGTGCTCTTAAAGCATTGTTAATGTGATGGTTAAGTTCTATGTTGTTAACATCACTTAAGTTTTCAACTTTAAAATATCTTTCGGCCTTAGTTACACCTTGCTCGGTTAATCTTATTGCTTTTTCTTTTTCGTCAATTTCGTAATCGTCTGTTGTTAAACGCTTTGCAAAAGCTGCTGCAGTTTTATAGGTTTCGTTGCTTTTAAAACCCATACCCGAAATAATTAACGGAGTTCTTGCTTCATCAATTAAAATACTATCAACCTCGTCCACAATAGCAAAGTGATAACCTCTTGCTACTCTATCTTCTTTTTTGGTTACCATATTATCACGCAAATAATCAAAGCCAAGTTCGTTATTTGTTGAATAGGTAATATCGCAAGCATAAGCATCACGTTTGTCGCTTGGGCTCATACCCGACATAGAAACACCAACGGTTAAACCTAAAAATGTAAACAATTTGCCCATCCACTCGGCATCACGTTTAGAAAGATATTCGTTAACTGTTACAATGTGAACACCCTTACCTTCTAATGCAACTAAATAAGCCGGCAAAGTTTCCACCAAAGTTTTACCTTCACCAGTTCTCATTTCGGCAATTCTACCTTGGAACAATGCAATACCACCTAATAATTGCACATAAAAGTGTCGCATACCAAGAACACGCTCACTAGCTTCTCGAACCAAAGCATAGGCATCTGGTAAAATATCTTTTAATTTTTCACCATCAGCTAAGCGTTGTTTTAATTTAGGTGTGGTTGCTTTTAATTCTTCATCGGTTAAACCTTTATAATAATCCGATTTGCTTTCAATTAAATTCGCAATTTTTTGTAGCTTTTTTACATTGCGATCGTTATCGCTTTTAAATAATTTAAATCCCATAGCTCTCCTAAAAAACTTTTAATTACGCTTAATATTTTACTACAATTTAAAACTTACTCCAACGGAATATAAATAATATTTATTAAATAACTAATGCGTATTTTGAAATTTTTTGTTGCATTATTATAACAAAAAAATAAAACAGCTTTTGTTCGCCATTTTATTTTTTAACTATTTAATTATTGTGTGCGCAAAAGTTACGCCATAAACATTTTTAGCACCAGCTAATTTTAACACTTTTGCAATGGCATTTATTGTTGCTCCTGTTGTGTAAACATCATCAACAAGCAAAACATTCTTCCCTTTAACTTTGCTTTTATTTGTAACAACAAAAGCATCCTCAACATTTTGCTTTCGTTCCTTTTTAGTTAAGTGAGTTTGAGTGGCTGTGTTTTTGCTTCTTGTTACAACTGCTAAATCAACTTTATATCCCGCTTCACTAAAGGCAACAGTTAATAATTCCGACTGATTAAAACCTCGTTCGCCTTCTCTGCGTAAGTTAAGTGGAACAGGAATAACAACATCAACATCTATGTTTTGTTCTAACAACGATTGTAACATTAAGTTACTTAAAGTTCTGGCATAATAAATTTTGCCGTTATATTTTAATCCGTGAATTAGGCTAATAACATCGCCATCAAAAATATATGGTGCAAAACACTTTGTAAATTCGGGGAGTTCCTTTTTGCAGTGAACACAATATTTGCTATCAACAGTAACAGGTTCTCCGCACTTGAAACAAACTGAGCCATTTATTTTAGGCAATTTATTTAAACATTTGTCACATAAACTTAACTTTTTGTCAGAATCTATCTCTTTTCCACATACTAAACACTTATATCCATTTGGAAATAATAAACTCATAAATTTTCTCCTAAACTTGAAATATTGCTAACATCGCACAAAAATTGTTTAAGCATTGTGCTACGAGTTAATGTTGAACGATTGTGCACCATCATTGCAATACTTTGTTTTGACCCCACCAAAACAACCATTCGTTTTGCTCTGGTAACCGCAGTGTAAAGCAGGTTTTTTGTTAGCAACATTGGTGGGCCAGATATAACTGGAATTATAACAACATCAAATTCGCTGCCTTGGCTTTTATGAATTGTTATAGCATAAGAAAGCACCAGTTCGGCTAAATCTTTTTTCAAATATTTCGCATATCTTCCATCTTCAAACAACACAGTTATTTCTAGGCTATTTGGTTCGATAAAAGTTATTTCGCCAATATCTCCATTAAACACTCCTGTGCCTTCTTCTCTATCATCTTTGATCCAATTTCGTTCGTAGTTATTTGTTATTTGCATAACCCTATCGCCAAGCCTATAAACAACTTTTTCGGTTACAACTTCCGGCTTTTTTAAACTAGGCGGATTTAATTTTTCTTGCAAGTTTTTGTTAAGGTTATCAACACCACAAAGCCCCGACTTCATAGGTGCTAAAACTTGTATCTTAGCTGGATCAATATTTAGATATTTTGGAATACGTTCACAAGTTAATTTTACCACACTGCTTAGCATTTCGCTAGGTTCTTTTTTCGCCTCGTAAAAAAAGTCGGAACTTTTGTTATCAAGCAGTGGCATTTTACTATTATTAATAGAATGTGCATTAGTTATTATTAAACTATTTTCACTTTGCCTATAAATGTGAGTTAATTCGCACACATTAATAACGCCACTTTCTATAATATCACCCAAAACATTTCCTGCCCCCACAGAAGGCAACTGGTCTTTATCGCCAACAAGCACAAGTTGAGTTCCTTTTTTTAAAGCTCTAACAAGGTAACTCATAAGCATTACATCCACCATACTAACTTCGTCAACTATTACAACATCAAATGGTAGTTTATTGTTTGCATTATAAACAAACATATTATCGCCGCTTAAAAAATCAACCACAAGTGCCCTGTGAATTGTGCTTGCTTCTTCACCAGTGCTTTCCGAAAGTCTTTTTGCAGCTCTACCAGTTGGCGCTAAAAGTTTAACAACTTTGCCCATTCCTTTAAATATTTGAAGCATACATTTAACAATGGTTGTTTTTCCTGTGCCCGGGCCACCAGTTATAACACTTACCCCATTGTTAACCGCCATCTCGATTGCGTGTTTTTGATTATCGTGCATTTGCAAGCGATTAACTTGTTCGTAATATTTAATCGAATCGGAAACATCCAAATTTTTGCCTTTGCCCAATTCGTTTAACAAGTTTAATGTTAAGCCAACAATTTTTTCGGTGTTATAAAGTTTACTAAGCATAATAACTTGGTTATCGTTTAGTTCAAAAACTTTTATAAGCGAATCCATAATTAAGTTATTAATAACTTTATCAATTTCAATATTATTAGTTGCAACTCTAAGCAAGTTGGTTAACTCGCTTTCTAAGTTGGGTTTTGTAATAAAAGTATTACCAGTTTTATCGCTGTTTTCTTTTAAAACGTGCAGTATTCCTGCCCTAAACCTAAACTCGCTGAGCTCACTAATACCCATTTTTTGTGCTATTTTATCGGCAGTGTAAAAACCAATGCCATCAACATCTTCACAAAGTTTATATGGGTTCTCTTTTAAAATATATTCGGTTTTATCAAAATAAGTATTATAAATTTTAACTGCTAGTCCGGTTGAAATGTTATACTCCTGCATAAGCATAACCGAATTTTGCATTTTTTTAATTTCGTTAAAAGCTTCGCCAATTTCTTCGGCTTTTTTGACTGAAATTCCCCTAACTTCGCTTAGCCTTGAAGGATTAAATTCAATAACATCTAAAGTGGCTTCGCCAAAATAATTAACAATAGAAAGTGCTGTTACTGGACCAACACCCCTAATTAGACCACTGCTAAGATATTTTACAATACCATCTTTTGTTGTTGGTTTTGCTATTTTAGTTTTTGTTACATTAAATTGTTCGCCATAACGATTATGTTTGGTAAAACTTCCGTCTAGTTCCACACACTCGCCTTCGGATATTTGCGGAAATTTTCCAACACACGTAATAATTTCATTATTACTTTCTAATGTTGCAACGGTGTAACCATTATCGTTATTACGAAAAATTATTTCTTGTATAATTCCTTTTATTGTCATAGTTAAATAATACAATAAATTAAGAATTTTAACAAATAAAAAACTTTAACCAACTAAAACATTTGTTCGCAATTTTTTTACAAACCTGTTTTTGTGTAAAAATATAAGTTATTTTATGTTTTGTTTTGGAATTTAGTAGCTTTTTAATTATACTACTATAAGTTAATATTTATAATAACAATATTAATTTTATAATACATATATAATAAATGCTAAAAAATTTAAGGAGTTAAACTTGATTAAGATACTAAAATTTTTAAAACCATATTGGAAACTGGTAACCATAACTTGCATAATATTGTTGGTTCAAGTTATTTCAAATTTATTTGTTCCTAACTTGCTTGCAAATATGATTAAGTGCATTAAACCACAACTTGAAAATTCGGCAATTATAGAAATTGTTGAACGAGGTGCAATAGCACTTGGTGTTGTTTTGGCTGTTATTGCTTGCCAAATCACAACTTCGTATTTATCCAGTAAAATTGCAATGGCTTTTGGTAGAGATGTTAGAAAAGCTGTTTTTGAAAAAACACAACGCGTTGCTTTAAGCGAATTTTACTCAATTTCTACTTCTAGTTTAATAAACAGAACAACAAACGATATTACTCAAGTTCAACAGGTTGTGTTAATGGCATTTAGAGTTATGCTTAATGCACCAATAATTTTAATTGGCGGTTGCTTTATGGCTTTTAGTCTAGATGTTGAACTACCTTTTGTTATTCTTGCTTGTGTGCCTGTTTTAATTGCTTTGTTTTTAATTATTGGCAAATTTATTGTTCCGTTATTTAAGCAGATGCAAGTTGCTGTTGATAAACTAACAGTTGTTGCCCGTGAAGATTTAACTGGTGTTAGAGTTATTCGTGCGTTTAATAACGATGAAGTTGAAAACGAACGTTTTAAAAAAGCCAACGAAACAGTTAGAAATATAAACACAAAAGCTAATATGCTTATGGGCTTTAATATGCCTGCTGTTGAATTTATATTTTCTATAGTAATGTTGTTAATTGTTTATTTTGGAGCATTAAAAGGAACAGGCATTGCCGATATTACTGCTTTAACACAATATGGAATGCGCATTATGATGGCGTTTGTTATGATGATTATGGTGTTTATTATGGTACCGCGTGCTAGTGCTAGTGCAAACCGTATTAACGAAATTTTAAATTTGCCAGAAACCATTCTTAGCAACGATAAAGTTAAAACTTATGTCAATTTAGATAATGCAAAAGGCAAACTAGAATTTAAAAATGTAACTTTTCAATTTCCTGATGCCGATGAGCCAACACTAAAAGATATTAGCTTTAAAGTTGAACCAAACCAAACATTAGCAATTATTGGCGGAACTGGCAGTGGCAAAAGCACTGTTATTAACTTAATACCTCGCTTTTACGATGTTACAAATGGCGAAATACTATTTGACGATGTTGACTTGCGAGATTATAACCCAACCGACCTTCGTTCAAAAATTGCATTGGCCAGCCAAAAAGTTGAACTGTTTAGTGGCACAATAATGGAAAATCTTAAATACGGAAATCCTAATGCAACCGAAGAAGAAATTAAAAAAGCGTGCAAACTTGCTTGTGCCGACACCTTTATTGAGGAAAAAGAAGATGGATATAATTATGTTATTCAAAAGGGTGCTGGAAACCTTAGTGGTGGGCAAAAGCAAAGGCTTAACATTGCAAGAGCTATTATTAAAAATCCAAAGCTATTTATTTTTGATGATAGCTTTAGCGCACTAGATTTTAAAACCGACGCGCAAATTAGAAAAAACATTAAAGAAAATGTTAAAGATGCAACTATTATTATTGTTGCTCAGCGCGTTAACACAATTATGAATGCCGATAACATTTTAGTTTTAAACGATGGCAATGCAGTTGGTTATGGCTCACACGAAAAACTTATGAAATCCTGTCCAGAATATAAAGAACTGGTTGAAAGCCAAACAAAACAAAATAAAGTTAAAGGAGGAAAATAATATGTCTGCACAAAAAAAGAGCGGACCACACGGTGGACCTCCTGGAATGGGCGCAGTTGAAAAGCCTAAAAACTTTAAAGGAACTTTTAAAAAGTTTTTAAAAGAATTAAAACCTATTAAAATTCCTATTATATTAACTTTTATTTTTCTAACAATTTCGGTTTTAGTTACTGTTTATGCTCCAAAACTATTAGGTCAAGCGTTAACCGAAGTTACTAAATATATTACAACTAATAACTCCGAAACACTAAAAACCATTATTACACTAATAATTATTATGGGTGTGCTTTACTTTATTAATTTTATTTTTGGTTTAATTAGCCACCTATTAATGGGTAAAGCAAGTGCAAAAGTTACTTATTCGTTAAGAGAAAGATTAAAAAACAAACTAACAAAGTTACCGCTTAACTTTTACGACACTCGTGAAACCGGTGATGTGCTTTCGGTGTTTGTTAACGATATTGACAACATTGGTCAAAGTTTGCAGCAAGCTTTGCAACAAGTTATTTATAGCATAATAACATTAGTTGGCGTGCTTGTTATGATGTTAACAATTAATTTTTGGTTAACACTAATTGTGGTTGTAATGCTTCCTTTATCAATGATTTTAACAGGTTTTGTTATGAAGCATAGCCAAAAATACTTTGCTAGGCAAGCATCCGACTTGGGTAAAGTTAACTCTCACATAGAAGAAATTTACACAAATCAAAAAACAGTAAAATCGTTTACAAACGAAGATAAAGCAATTAAAGAGTTTGATGAATACAACAACAAACTTTACGAATCTGGTCAAAAAAGTCAATTCTTTTCGGGACTACTTCACCCATTAATTAATTTTACAAACAACTTTGGATATGTTGTTTTAAGTTTGGTTTGCTGCATATTTATTTTAAATGGAATTTCAAGCGGGCAAGAGCACTTTGGAATTTTTACCACAATGCTTGAGTTTGGATACTTAGTAACCTTTTTAAACTATAGCCAACAATTCACTCAACCAATATTAAGTCTTGCACAAATTATGAATATGTTTCAAACAACCTTAGCCGCTAGCGAGCGTGTGTTTGAAATTTTAGATAGCGAAGAAGAAGTTTACTTACCTGTTACAAATTCGTTTAATAAAGTTAAGGGCGATATAACTTTTGAACATTTAAAATTTGGTTACACTCCTAACAAAATTTTGTTAACCGATGTTAATTGTAAAATTAAAAATGGTCAGATGGTTGCAATAGTTGGCCCAACAGGTGCAGGAAAAACTACAATTGTTAATTTGATAATGCGTTTCTACGAACTAAACGATGGAAAAATAACTATAGATGGAACAGATATTAAAACAGTTTCGCGAAATAATTTGCGTGAACGAATTGGAATGGTTTTACAAGATACTTGGTTGTTTAGTGGCACTATTATGGATAACTTAAAATACGGCAATCCTACCATTAGTGAAGAAGAAGTTATTGAAATTTGCAAAGCTGTGCACGCACACCACTTTATAACAACCTTAAGCGATGGCTACAACACAGTTATAACCGAAAATGTTACAAACATCTCGGCTGGGCAAAAACAGTTATTAACCATTGCCAGAGCATTAATTGCTAAGCCTGATATTATGATATTAGACGAAGCAACATCTAACATTGATACCCGAACTGAAGTTTTAATTCAAAAGGCTATGAAAGTTGCAATGCAAAACCGAACCAGTTTTGTTATTGCACACAGGCTTTCAACCATTGTTAACGCCGATAAAATTTTGGTTGTTAATAATGGCGACATTGTTGAACAAGGTAATCATAACGAACTAATTAAAGCAAAAGGGTTTTATTATAATTTATATAACAGCCAATTTAGTTAAAAAAGAAAGCACTTATTTGTGCTTTCTTTTTTTTAATTTTTCAAAATTAAATCTCTAATGTGTTCGGCAGTTTTTAATCCGTCAACAGCACTAGTCGTTATTCCTCCTGCATATCCAGCACCTTCGCCACAAGGGAACAATCCTTTAATGCTACTTTCAAAATTATCATCTCTAACAATGGTTACTGGGCTAGAACTTCGACTTTCAATTCCCACAAGCAAGTTTCCACTATCTGCAAAATTTTTTAGTTTGGTGTTTAATATTGGAAGTGCCAATTTTAAACTGTCGTAAACAAAACTAGGCAAACAATTTTTTAAATTTGTATAAGTAACTTTTAAACTTGGTTTAACCTTTAACTCACATTTTTTGCCAGTTAAAAACTCGCCAACAGACTGTGCTGGGCAATTATAATTTTTGCCACCACACTCAAAAGCCAAGCTCTCATATTTGCTTTGAAATTCCACACCAGCTAGTGGGTCGGTTGAATTAAAATCGCTAGGCGTAACATTAACCAAAACTGCACTGTTTGCGTTTTTTCCATCACGCAAAAAATTACTCATACCATTTGTTACCACAGTATTTTCTTCGCTTGCAGAATTAACTATTTGCCCACCGGGACACATACAAAATGTAAAAACACTTCTGCCATTATTAAGATGTGTTACCAACTTATAATCGGCACTTGGCAATTTTAAATTTTTATTACCATATTGCGAAAAGTTAATATCGCTTTGCAGTTGCTCTATTCTAACACCCATTGCAAAAGGCTTTTGCTCTAGCATAACATTTTTATTTTTTAGCATATAATAAACCTGCTTTGCACTATGCCCCACAGCCAAAACAAGGTTTTCGGTTTTTATTTCAAATTCAGAGTTATCTAAAACATTTTTGGCTTTTATGCCACAAACCCTATTGTTTTTTACTAAAATATCGGATAACTGTGTGTTAAACATAACTTTTCCGCCATTTTTAATAATTTGCATTCTAATGTTTTTTACAACGGTTTTTAGTTTATCAGAACCAATGTGTGGTTTTGCTTCAAACAAAATTTGCTTCGGTGCACCACTTAAATAAAACTGATTTATAACTGTTAAACAATATGAATTATTAACATTGGTGTTAAGTTTTCCATCGCTAAATGTTCCTGCTCCGCCTTCGCCAAATTGAACATTGCTATTAACATTAAGTTTTCCGGTTTCCCAAAATTCTTTAACTTGAATATCTCTTGTATCAACATCTGCCCCCTGCTCAATTACTATCGGTTTTAATCCCATTTCACTAAGCGCCAAAGCACAAAACATTCCACTTGGACCAAACCCAACAACCACAGGAGAATTAGACAAGTTAAAATCCACTTTGTTATATTTAACACCTATTATATTATATTCAAACTTTTTATCGCTAAAGTTTCGTTCGTTAAATAGTGTAACACCACAGGTTAAAACATAAAAAATTTTTGGCTTACGCCTTGCATCAATTGACGATTTTAAAATTATAAAATCTAAAATTTCGCTAACATTAATCTTTAATGCTGAAGCGATTTTTTGTTTTATTTTATCGTTATTAAAATTTGGTTCTAAAATTAAATTACTAACCTTAATCATTTACTATAAACTTTTTCCTACTATATATCCACTTGTCCAAGCCCACTGCAAATTATAACCGCCACAAAGCCCATCAACATTATTTGCTTCTCCGCAAACAAACAAGTTTTTGTTTTGCTTCGATTCTAAATTGCTTGTTAAGTCGCTTAGGTTAACGCCACCACAGTGCACCTGATTATTATCGTAAAAGCCAACAACATCTAAACTAAAATCAGATATTATTTTTGCTAGCTCTAAAATTTGATTATCGCTTAAATTATTAACACTAATATTATAATTAACTTTTGCCCGATTCAAAATTTCATACCCAAGGTTCTTATGAAATAATCCAACAAAAAATTGTTTTATGCTATTGTTCTTTAATATTTGTTTTCTTTTAGTTAACATATTAATTAAACAATTAAATTCTAAATCTGGCAAAAGGTTAATGCTAAGTTTAGCTGAATTTAAATTGTTTCTTGCCATAAAAGCCGATAAGTTCATAACACAAATTCCGCCAACACCATTATCTTTAAATAATATTTCGCCAAATTCAATAAAAGTTTTACTGTTTAGTTCTAAACTAACTTTAACATTTGGCACTCTAATTCCGCTTAATTCTTTTATCTTATTAGATGTTTTTAAAGCACACAAACTAGGCACAAATGGTTGAACGCTTACATTTGTAAGCATATTGTTAAGTGCATTTCCACCCACACAAACCACCACTTTTTCGCAAGTATATTCGCCATTGTTTGTAATAATTTTGTAGCCACTATCACCTTTTAATATTTGGTTAGCTTTGGTTTGAGTTATTATTTCCACGTAATTATTGTTAAGCGCATTAACCATAACATCTAAAACCGAACTAGATAAGTTAGATTTAGGATATCTTCTACCTTCACTATCGGCATAACTAACCAAACCTAGTTGTTCAAAAAAATTAATAGCATCGGCACTATTAAACTTTTTTAAAAAGTTACTAATATCAACATTATAGCTATTTTCCAAAATATTATCGTTAGTAAAGTTGCATCTGCCATTACCCGAAGCCAAAATTTTTTTACCAACTTTTACATCGGCTTCTAAAATGGTTACTTTAACACCATTCAAACTTGCAACCAAGGCACACATCAAGCCTGATGCTCCGCCACCTATAACTATTACTTGTTTTTTTATCATATCTTCACCAATAATTTTAGTTAATTATATTTTACAACAAAAGTTTAAATTAACCTATTTTATTTAATATTTTTAGTAATTAATTTTAAAAAACAAAAAAGCAAAACAACATTTGCTTTTTTATAATAATCTTTTAGGATTTAGATTGCACCTTTTATCAAATTGATTATCTGATAAACTTTCTAATGGCATATTGCCATAAATTATGCATCTATCATCGTGTGATTGAACTTCGCTTTTATTTAGTTTTAGGCGATACACTTTGCCAATTTGCACTTTTTTCATATCTGCTGGTTTAATCCTACTTAACACCATAGGAATTAAATGTGGCTGCTCTGGACGCCTACCTAAATCTTTAACAAAGCCGTGATTTAAATAAAATTTCAAATTTCTATCAAAAACAATTTTTCCATTTTTTATGCTTTCTTCGTTAAGACTTGCTATATCTTGTTTGCTTAGTTCATCTGCATAATATGTTACAGTTTTTTCACCATTAGTGTAAACACACAAACTATCTAACGTTATGGATTTTGCATTTAATTTTACCGCAACTTCCTTAACATATTCCAACATTTCTCTACCAATGCCGTTTCCGCGAAAAGCTTCTTCAACTTTTATTAAGCCAATATGTAGGTTTTTTGTTAATTTATCAAACTTAAAATCGCAATGGCCAATTTTTATTTCTGAAAACCCGCGTCCATCCCAACCACTTGAAGGTGTGGCACAAATAACCCTAGCTCGAGTTCCGTATAAATAAAACCACTTGCTATCGTTAGCATTTCTAAAACCATAGTGAATATAATTATTATTAAGTTTTTTTAATTTATTAACAACAAACATTTGTTGTAATAAATTAGGCTTTTCGTTGTTGATAAAAATTATATCTTCCAATTAACTCACCTTTAATTTTTGCTTTAGTTATTATACCACATCATTCTACTAAGTTCAATATTTAAATTTTTGGTAAAATTGCATAGTTGACACAGTGTATATTTTTGTTGCAAACATAACCTTTTTATAATATAATAATCATAGTTTTTTAGTTTTGACACAGTGTCAATTATTAAAATAAAAAGCAATTAGGAGGAATATAGTGTTGAATAAACCAGCTTTTGATAAATTAAAACCTGAAAAACAAAAACGAATATTAAACGCAGCATTTAACGAATTTTCTAAATATCCATACGATAAATGCTCTGTTTTTCAAATTGCAAAAAATGCAAAAATTTCTCGTGCTTCGTTTTATTTCTATTTTTCGGATAAAAAAGATATTTATTTATATATACTAAACAAATTAAAATGCGAGATTTTTAGTGATTTAAAAATAAAATTTGATGCGGTTGACCCTTTTGATGTTATATTAAAACTATTTTATAAATTTGTGGAGTTTAAAGGAACAGACATTCAAAACTTTATTGAAATGTTTTTTAAAAACTCCACACCAACAACACAAAATATTTTTGTATCCGATATTAACTCGCCAAAACCGGATTTAAAATGTAAAATGGATTTAAGCAAATACACTAGCGAAATAACTGAAAGCCAATTTTTAACATTGATTGATATGGTGTTTTATGGAATGCTTAAAAGCCTACATTTTTATTACCAAGATAAAATTAACAAACAAGATGTGTTAGAAAGTTTTAATAAAATAACATACTATTCAATAAACGGAATTTTAAAGGAGAAGCAAAATGCTTGAACTAAAAGAAATTGTTAAAGATTATGTTGCTGGCGACACAACAGTTAAGGCTTTAAAAGGAATAAGTATTGATTTTAGACAATCGGAATTTGTTTCTATATTAGGACAATCTGGTTGTGGTAAAACAACATTGCTTAATATTATTGGTGGTTTAGACCACTACACTTCGGGCGATTTGATTATAAACAATAAATCCACAAAGGATTTTAACGATTACGATTGGGATACATATAGAAACCATTCGATTGGGTTTATATTTCAAAGTTACAATTTAATTATGCATCTAACCGTTGCAGAAAATGTTGAGTTAGCACTTTCGCTTGCAGGTATCAGCAAAGAAGAACGACACAAACGAGCAGTTGAAGCGTTGACAACAGTTGGCTTAAAAGACCAAGTAAATAAAAAACCAAATCAACTTAGTGGCGGACAAATGCAACGCGTTGCTATTGCTAGGTCGCTTGTTAATAATCCTGATATTTTGCTTGCAGACGAACCAACTGGCGCACTAGATTCGGAAACCAGCGAACAAGTTATGAAAATATTAAAAGATATTAGCAAAGATAGGCTTATTATTATGGTTACTCATAACGCCGAGTTAGCTGAAAAATATTCTACTAGAATTATTAAACTTTTAGATGGTAAAGTTATTGATGACACAAAGCCATATAATCACGAACAAGAAAAAAAGGTAAAATCAAACAAGTTACCTAAAGATAAACAAGAATTATTAGATAATATAACCATATTGTTTGAAAACAATAAAATTAGCGAAAGTGAATTTGAAAGTTACAAAACTCAAATAATAAGTAACACCGAATTTGACTTAAGCACAAATAAAAAATTAAATAAATTGTTAAAAACACAAAATCGATTACAACACAAACGCACTTCTATGAAATATGGAACTGCACTATCGCTATCGTTTAAAAACCTATTAACAAAAAAATGGCGAACCATTATGACAAGCTTTGCGGGCTCTATTGGTATTATTGGAATTGCTTTGATAATTGCTGTTAGTAATGGTTTTACTAATTATATAAATAAAATGCAATCGGAAGCTTTGGGTAGCACCCCACTAACCGTTTCGGCAATTACTATGGACACTGATAAATTTCAAAACATTACTCCTAACCGTGACGAAGATGAAGATATTAACGAAGATGTTGTTGTTCCATATAACCCACTTCAACAAATTATGCAATATGGTCACTACAACAACTTTACTAGCGAATTTTTAAATCACGTTAAAAAGTTTGAAAAAGAAAATGCAGATAAGGGCAAAGATTCTAATTTAAATATGATTGAATACGATTACTTTGTACCTATTAAAATATTATCTAAGAATAACGATAACAAAGTAACACTGTTTAAAAACGAAAATTCAACCAGTGTTTTGCAAGGGTCTTTAAGTAGTTATGTTTATCCAATGTTAAACAATTTAGATTTTGTTATGAGCCAATACGAACTAATTTATGGAACATTGCCAAAACAAAATAGCGAAGAAGAATATTCAAAAGAAATGCTTTTGGTTGTTGATAAAGGAAACAAGATAAGCATTCAAACTTTGCAAAGTTTAGGTATTGAAACTTCTACTAACGATAAAAATGAATACAACAAAATAAACTTCGGAGACATTTGCAACAAAGAATTTAAACTATTATTTAACGATGATTATTATATTCCGGATAGTGATAACTTTGAAGAAATAACTAAGTTTGATAAACTTTCTACCGATAACGATTCGCTGCTTAATGCTTACGAAAAAGCTTCAACCACATTAAAGATTAGCGGAGTTATAAGACTTAAAGCCGATGCAACTACCGAGTTATTGTCAACAGGTGTTGCCTATATGCCAAGCTTAAGAGATTATTACTTAAAAAATTGTGCAAATTCGTTAATTGCAAGAAAACAATTAGCCAACAAAGAAAGCTACGCTTTTTACGATAACTATGTTTTATCAGTCGCAGAAATGCAAGGGCTATTGCCACCAAATGGTTTTCCTAATGTTGCAGCAATTAATCAATTTTTAAAGCTTGCCTACAACTACGAATTATCAAACGATGATGCATTTGAACTTGGTATGCAACAAATTGGAATAAGCAGCATTCCATTAAGCATTGCATTCTACCCTAAAACTTTTAGTGCAAAAGATAGCGTGCTTAATATGATTAAAGAATATAACGACACTAAAACTAACGATAACGAAAAAATTGTTTGTGCCGATACTACTCAATTTTTAACTAACACTCTTGGAAGTATGGTTAACATTATTAGTTATGTGTTAATTGCCTTTGCAGCGATTTCGTTAGTTGTTTCTTCAATTATGATTGCAATAATAACCTATGTTTCTGTTTTAGAACGCACAAAAGAAATTGGTGTTCTCCGCTCGATTGGTGCTCGCAAAAAAGATATCACTAGGGTGTTTAACGCCGAAACATTTTTAATAGGTTTAACTTCTGGAGTTTTGGGCGTTGTTATTAGCTTTGTTTTAACTTTTCCAATAAGTGCTATAATAAAAGCTGTTGCAGGCGGAGCAATAACAACTTCTATGGCTATTATGGATCCTATTAGTTCAGTTATTTTAATTGCGATATCGGTTGTTCTTACAATGATATCCGGATTGGTTCCTGCAATTATGGCGGCTAACCGCGACCCAGTTAAAGCACTTAGAAGCGAATAATAAATAAAATATTTAATATAAAAAGCAACTTAAACTTATGGTTGCTTTTTATTTTTTTTAATATTATTTTAGTATACCCTTTGTAATTTAAGTTCAAAATAATAAAAAATTATTTTATTGTTTAGGAGTTTATATGCCAGAAGTTATAAAGGTTTTATTATTTTCTATAGGCTCGGTTGCTTTTTTATTTGTGCTTTCTAAGCTGCTTGGTAAAAAACAAGTTACACAACTAACCTTTGTGGATTATGTTATTGGTATTTCGCTAGGTTCTATTGCTGCCGAAATGGCGACCGATACCGAAACTCCTTTTTATTATTATCTTATTGCTATGGCAATATTTTTTATTTTTGCCATTCTTTTAAGTATTGTTGGAAGATTAACTCCTTGGTTAAAACATATTTTAAAAGGTAAGCCTAGCACATTAATTTATAATGGCAAAGTTCAATATAACCAATTAAAACGCTCTCACTTAGATATTAACGACCTACTTGCACTTTGCAGAGAGCGTGGCTATTTTGATATTAATAACATTGCCTATGCCATTTTAGAAACAAATGGGCAACTAAGTGTTATGCCAGTTGGTAGCGAAAAACCTGTGGTTGTTAGCAATTTTGATATAGAAGTTGAACAAGCCAGCCTAACAAACTATTTAATAGTTGATGGTAGAGTTTCGTTTTCTGGTTTAAGCGAAATTAATAAAGATTGTAATTGGTTATATAAAAATTTAAACATTAATTCTAAAGAAGATATAAATCAAATAATTCTTGCTAGCTATAACGAAAAACTAAAAAAGTTTGATGTGCACTATAAAGATCCTAAAATTAATAAAAATATTAATCAAATAAAAAGCAATCAACAAAAATAGCCTTTAACGGCTGTTTTTTTGTTTTAAAAAAAAATTACCAAAATTTGTAAATAATTTTTTTTGTATTACGCATAATAGCAATAGAACAAATTTAAAAGGGGTATTTTAAATGAAAAAAGCAAAATCTAAAAATTTATTATTTGCACTTTTACTTGGGACACTTGCCATAATGTTAATATTAACTAGCACCATTGGCAATGTTTCGGCATATAATGCAGCACCAAAGAAGTTAATTGTTAAAGGCTCTAGCGAAATAACTTTTAAACCAGATTCCGCTAATGTTTGCGTAGGAGTTGAAACAGTTAATTCTAATGTTACAACCGCACAAAAAGAAAATGCAGAAACTATGGAAAAAGTTATTGAAACTCTTATTAACAACGGAATAGAAAGAGATAGCATTAAAACCACTAGTTATAATATTTTTAAACAACACAACTATAACACTGGCGCAGAATTTATAAACACTCAGGTTTCTAACCGAATTAGTTTTAATACAAATAACATTGACGATTTAAGTTCGCTTATTACCAAATTAACCGAAAGTGGTGCAAATGTTTTTGGTGGAATTACTTTTGAATTAAGCGCTTCTAGCGAAGCTTATAATCAAGCTTTAGAAAAAGCTATTGAAAATGCTAAAGCAAAAGCTAAGGTTTTAGCTCCAAATGTAACATTAGAAATTAAAGAAATTTTAGAAGAATATTCTTATTGCTCTCCTTGCTATTTTGATAACTTTGCAAGAGCTGAACTAAACACAAATTCAATTATGAAAGGCGATGTTAAAGTTTGTGCTAATGTTAAAGTAATATTCACTTGCGAAAATGTTATCGAAACAAATTCTGATTTAACAGCTCAAAATGCAAACGAAGTTAAATTTAACAACACAAACAAAGTTAATGTTAAAACAGAAAATAAAACAACTCTAAACAATAACGATAGTGTTATGGATAAAGAGTTTTTAGTTAACACCGAAACAACTAATAAAGTATCAAACACTGCAGCATAACAAAAAAGCACAATTAATTGTGCTTTTTTATTTTTTTTAACTAATGCTTTTTATTATATACTTTTATATTTTAAAAAAAACTAATTGACACTTTATAATATTTAAAATATAATCATAATGCACTGTTAAAGTGTGGGAACTAGAATAATTTAAATTAATTCTTTAATTACAATTTTTATATATGCACCCATAGCTCAATTGGATAAAATTTTTAAGTTTAAAAATTTTGCGTCAGCGCATTACCTAAAAATGTAAACATTCTTCCTTAATTGCTCGACTAATGAGCCACGCTCTGTTATTGATATAATTTAAATTGGTTCTTTAATTACAATTTTTTATATATGCACCCATAGCTCAATTGGATAGAGCGTTGGTCTACGGAACCAAAGGTTAGGGGTTCGACTCCCTTTGGGTGCACCAATAATTCCCTATATTAAGCCATTTTTTGAAAGTGGGGTTTAATATTGAGAATTTAGTGTGAATGGCTTTATAAAGCCATTTTTTTATTGTTTAAGTTAATAATTTACGCTTAATTGAGTATCTAATTGAGTATCAAAGTTTAAAACATTATTGGCTAAATTAAGCCATTTTTGATTACTATTAGGTGCTAATTTAATATAAATTCGTTCAGTTGTTAATACATCAGAGTGTCCTAACCACTGCTGAATTTGCAATGCTGGCACGCCAAATTCAAATAGTCTAGTGGCAAACGTTTTTCTAAGTGTGTGAGTGCTTACATTGTTTATCCCCTGCCCCTCACATATTTCTTTAAGTGTTTTAGAAACATTTTTTATGTCGTGCTTAAAAATTCTAAAGCTATTATCATAACTTGCAAATCTGCTTAAAATATCAGAACAAATTCCAAACATTGGAACCACCCTATTACTTGTTTCAGTTTTAGGGGCAGAAAGCACACCTGTAGAATATGTTTTGTGCACGTGGATTGTTTTATTATTAAAATTTAAATCTTCCCTAGTTAATGCTAGTGCTTCACCAACTCGAAGTCCAGTTAACAACATAACTAAATATAAATCCTCGTAGGTGCAACCCTTTATAGATTCCACAAATAATTGCTGTTCCTGAACTGTTAATGGTCTAATATTTATTTTTTTGTGTTTTGGTCTTGGAAGTAAGTCTAAAATATTAACTTCAATTAAACCTAGTGTTTTAGCTTGTTCCAAACAAGCTTTTAAATAATTAAACACTTTTACACGTTGCCTAGAACCAGCAATTGAATTTAAAAACTCGTTTATTTCTTCAATCACACTAATTTCACGTGTGTTAAACCAACTAAGTGGTTTGCCTGCAAATTTTGAGATGTGGCAGTTAAATACACTTTTGTAAGTTAAACCAGTTGATAATCTGATATCTTGCTTATAAACTTTAAGCCATTTATTCCACCAGATGCCAAGAGTTAAAACATTTCGTGATTGGCGTTTACGTTCTTTTTTAGGTGCACTCTTTAAAGTTTGTTTTAATTTCAACAAAACATCTTCTGCGCTGTTACCATAAATTGCGTGTTGCCCGTTCGCATCTCGATATCGAACATAATAGCCTCTACCATTTGGGCGAGGCTTTATTGTTTTATTTTCATATTTTAAAATTTTCATAGTTTCTCCTTTTTCAAGAAGACACTCATTTTTTAAAATTTCTACTGCTTCAAGTAAAACGCTTAAATTCTTTTTGTTTGTCACAGTTTTGCCCCGCTCCTTATTTTTTTCAAGCATAAGGTGCGTTTTTTAAATTTGCTAGATTTTGTGCCAACTTTTGCGTGACTTAATTTTTAGCACACTTGTTTGGTTTTTAATATAAATTATATTTAAAATATAGGCAACTCTGGCCAGAGTAAAAAAATTTAAGGATAAATATTTTATGAAACAAAAAAATGATAAACAAAAAGCTTTAGAGTTTGTTAAGGAACTCGAAGAACTACGAGGTAAACAAAAACAGCTCGCAAAGCAATATAAAAACAATTATGCAAAAGCTGATGGTTTTTTAGCTAGATTACAACTTAAGCGCAGATATAATCGAATGCGCGATAAAGTTGATAACTACGCAGATGAAATATCTGACCAATACATAGATTTTTTAAAAAAGCACAGCAAAAAGAAAGTTGATAAAAAAGATTATTTAAAATACAAAAACGGTATTCAAAGCAAATCATATATCAATGAACTTTTTGATGATGAGCAAAAAAAATCTAGTTAATTATTTTTATGAGTGCAAACACGTGTATTTGCTCCGTGGTAATCCTCGGAGTTTCTTATTTTAACTTCTAGCATCAATTAGACCTAGTAAATAACCATAAACCTTTTTCAAATCTTCTGGGTGGACTTTTTTAACCAACTCTATTATTTGTTTTAATTCTAATGAAACATTTTTCTCCTCACTAGATTGTTGTTCTAATATTTCACCAATGGCTGTGTTTGTCTTATTTGAAATTTTTAATAAAACATCTATTGGCACCTGTCTTACCTGCTTTTCATAATTTCTGTAAGTTGTGTATGGCACATCTATTAATTTTGCAAACTGCTTTTGGTTTAAACCCGTTTTTGACTCTCTTATTTCCTTTAAGTCCATATTAACCTCCGGATTTATAATACCAAATAACCTAAATATAATAAAATTTTTAAATAAAATAGCACAAACGTGTAATTTTTAATTGACTTATTATCACGTTTGTGTTTTTATTATTAAAAATAATGACACATTCGTGTATTATATTATAAATTTTGGAGGAATTAGAATGAGAGGATTAGACTTTTGGAAAAATTACAGATATGCAATTTGCATTGAGTTTCAAAAAGCAGATGGAACTATTGAAAAACACTATGTAACAGAAATTGACAACGAAACAAAAACCTTTGAGTTTAAATCGTGGGAAGAAATTAAGAAAAATAAAATTAAAGTTTTAAGCTTTACTGCTGAACGAGCTATTGACTTAATGAACAGTATGGTATGCAATGGTTTTTGTGCTTTAATATTTCCCTACTTTGGGGACTAGGAGGTAATAATGGAAAATAAAATAAAAGCTACAAAAAAAGATTGTTATAACGAAATAGTTAGATTGCTTGAGATAATGCTTTTCGGAAAGAATGATTCGCAAGATGAAGAGCTATTAAAAAAGATGCTTAGAAATTGTTTAGTTGGTTTAGGAGCCATTGAACATAATGCTGAAATAAAGAAGCAAGAAAAACAAGCTTTAAAGGAACGTAAAAAACTAAATTTAAGGGAGCAAGTTAATGAGTGCATTTGAGTATTTAGAAAATAAAAAACAACAAGAATTAATAAAAGCCAGATTAAAAGCTTTAACAAATTTAGTTTACAAAAATTAAGGAGGACAAATGTTTAAGTTATTTGATTTTTTAAAAAATATCACATTAAGAAAAAACGATAATAGTTTACCAAAAGTTGCTGTAGGAAAACACGATGCAATTTTTCTAGTAAACGATTCAACAAAACTTTTTGCTTATGCAGAACTTACACGTGCTAGCTCTGGCGAAGAACCTGACTACTACACCGTTAAGGTAACAGCTAATGGATTTAATATTCGCAAGTCCACTGTACAAGAAGTCATTTACTCTTTAGGTTGTGAAGATGAAGTTCCAGAAGAACAAACTGAAGAAGAACCTGAGCCAATAGATGAAAAAGAAGAAATGAAAAAACGCTATAAAGAAATGATTGAAAAACATAGAGATAAAAAATAGCGTAATTTCAAAAAAAACAAGGAGGTAAAGCAAATGAAGTTTATAGGAAAAATAACAACCAGTATTGTTATTCTTGCATTGATTGTATGTGCTGCAGTAAACACTGCAATTCATATTAAATCTGGCGAAGCTAAAAATTTAATTAGCAATAATAATACTCAAGTAGAACAACCAGCTGAATAAACATCGGAGAAATTATGGGATTATTCAATAAAAAAAATAAAAAGAAAAAGGACCCAGTAAAGCCTAAAGAGTTTAGATATAACAAGGCAAGAACTGGGCATCCATCATACATTGTTAAAGTTTCTGGTGATAAGGTAACTATTTTGGGGTTAACAGAATATGAAAAAACTCATAAGCAAAAAAATATTAAATTAGATAAAAACCCAAACCCTAAAGATTTAAACGATTCGTTTATTAGACCCCATACTGAAACTATAACATTTACTGATAAAACCTTTAGCAAAAAATTAAAAGATTGGCAATTTGCTAATAGTGATAAATCAAAGGTTGATAAGGTAATTAAAAAAGGCGAAAAAAAAAGACAAAGCCGCAACGGTAAGTAAAACAAACCATAATCACTTTATCTTGATTTAAGTATAAAAAATTTTGACTTAATTGTCAATAGTAAAAAACAAAATAAAAAGTACGGAGGAAAAATGAAAGTAAAAGAAACAATTAAATCGTTATTATTACCTTTGTTGCTGTTACTTAGTTATTTTCTCATTAATTTAAATTCAACGCGTTTTTATGTTAATGCTCTAGAACCAAAACAAACTTATACTGGAGTTTTAGAAGATTTACAAAAAGACAAAAATTTTTCTGAAGAAAATTATTTAGAAAATTCTGAAGATGTTTCTTTAAGTGTTATTCAGATTGCAGAAAGTAAAAACAAGGAACTTTTTATCTATGTATATCAACCTTGTTTAACTGAAGATTTAACAGCTACAACAATAAGCATATCAACTGGAATAAAAGATAACGCAAAATGGGAGTTATATAACTTAACTTTACTAAATTCAGAAAAAACTTTGTTTAAATACAAGCTAGAAAATTTTGTTGTTAAAGATGATGTTGTCAGGTATTACGACATAAGCGAGATACATAGAAAGTTTAATAAAAACGTTGATACAGAAACTGGCAACGATAACACAATAAACGAAGTTGCTTTTAAGGTTGCACAATTATGGACTGCTTGCACTGTTAATAATGAAACAACTTATGTTCAAACAAAAAACGAGGTTATTGAAATCACTGATAAGTATGTTGATTTTTTAAGGTATCCCCAAGCTACTTGGTTTGGTGGTTTAAATTGTGATAGTCACTACGTTGCATTTTCAACTGACCATAATATTGAAAATTTATATGAAGTTGACATTAACTTTGCAACAAGAACATTTAAAAAAACTTATCAGTTTGACATATCTGGTGAACAAATCCACAGCGCTATGATTACAGCTGATAATATAACTAACGAATATGGTGAATATATAAACAACTCTAAAACATTCACCTATGAAGATAAAGTTGACTATGAGATTGGTAATGGTTGGGGGTTCACCACAAAGTATAATTGGAAACGAGTTCAAAGCGTTGAAAGTTTTATTAAAGAAGTTGAAGAAAACGACACGTTAAAAGTTAGCTTTACGACTACTGCGCAAAACAACTTAAAAAACAAACAATGGGTTTTAAGGTTTTTTGAAAGTGAATATAAAGACAACGCAAGCTATATTGGACCGCTTTTAACTAAACGAGTTGAAACTGGAACAGATGTTGAACAAGTAACTATCTTAAGATTAAAATTTGAAAGCAATGGAATAGTTTATAACTTGGGCGTGGTTGATAACAAACAAACTGGCGATGAAAACCCAGGCAACACTGTTATAACAAATTATGAAGAATTTTGGAGACAAGTTATAAACTTCTTTAAATATAACTGGAAATACATAGTTTATGGTATATTGGCAATTATTGCATTAATAATAATTGCACCATTTATGCCTATGATTATAACCGGACTTGTTAAATTAATTATTACCATATTTAAAGGTTTATGGTGGGCAATATGTTTACCATTTAATTTATTTAGAAAAAACACGGAGGATATTAATGAGTAAAGATAAAACATTAGGTGTAAGAAAAACAAAAAGAGCAACTATAGGAACAAAGATTGTTGGTGGTGTGTTTTTAACTGCATTTGCTGCATTAACTACAACATCGCTTGTAGCCTCTTTTATGAACTTTGATGCAACTTGGGCAACCTTAACTGGCAAGCCAGTTTATACGCAAGAACAAGCTGATGAATATAGTAAAGAGCAAAACAAAGAAAATACTATATTATTAGAAAAATTAAACAACGAACTAAATCTAACAAAGATTGCTTTAGAGGCTGAACAAAGCATTAATAAAAACAACGTTGAATTGCTAAAGCAAAAGCAAGAGGAATTAACTAACAAAACCACTGAGTTTGCTTCATTGCAAGTTGAGAATGCTGCCAACCTTGGGAAAATAACAGCTTATGAAAAACAAATCAATTTATTAAAAGAACAGTTAAAACAAGAACAAGAAAAAACTGATGCTGATAAACAAACAATTTTAAGCTTAAATAGTCAAATAAGCACTTTAGAAACTGAAAAGCAAAATTTAGAAAATATTAACACTTCAAATACTAATACTATTAATTTATTAAATTCACAAGTTTTAAATCTTAACAACACTGTTACAGAACTAACCAATAATATTAATAAAAATATAACAAACATTCAGAAGTTAACTACACAAGTTAATTCTTTGCAAGAAAGTGTTAAGTACTACGAACTTTTAATTGGTGCTTATGATTTTGAAGATAAAGCTGTAATTACTTTTGAATATAACAACAGTGTTTATAGCTTACAAGTGGTTGATAAAGGAACAGCTCCTACAACAAACACTCCAGAGGACACTGACTATATTAAATTTAATTACTGGATGCTTAATGGTGTTGAAGTTGATATTAGCACCTTAAAACCAACTGAAAATATTACATTGGTTGCAAACCTAACATATTACTTTGATATAAATTACTACGATGGCTCTGAGAAATACTCTTCAGTAAAAGTTGAACAAGGACAAACACCAGCTAATTTACAACTTACAAATACTGCAGAAAAACACTTTTTAGGCTGGAGTTTAGATGGTGTTAATGTTGTTAACCCTTCAAGTATTCAAGTTAATGAAACTACTAACCTATATGCAGTTTGGGATTATGCTAAAGAAGTTAAATTTGTTAATGGTACTGAACAAGTTGGTAATATTCAAAAAGCATTTAACATCTCAGAGCTAACTATTCCAACACTAACTAAAACTGGTTATAACTTTATTGGTTGGACTTTAGATGGTGAAACTATTGTTGATTTAACAAATTATGAGTTAACAACCAATGTTGTTTTTATGGCTAAATTTGAATTAATAGAACACACAATAACTTTTATTAATGAAGGCTTAAATTATTCAATATTTAATTATTCTGTTGAAAACAATGTAATTAATGTTACTGAACCAACTAAGGAAAACTATACTTTTACTTACTGGTCTTTAGAAAATGGTAAACGTATTAATTTATCTGAACTAGAAGTAGATAGTGATATTACACTAACTGCACACTATATTTATAATCAGTTAATAGGAACATATTATTATCGTGATTTTATGCCAAATTCATATACAGATGAAGCCACTGGAGAAACTTATCCTTGTGGTGCAGATATATATAATTTAATTATAAATGCAGATGGGACAGTTACATATAAAAAAGTAACTGGAGTTTATAACAATAGAAATGATATAAAATTTGCTAAAATATTAAAACAAACAATTGTGACATATGATTACATTGATTTTGAATTAGCCGATAACTCAGCTAATACAGGAACTGGAAAAATTCAAAAATTTGGTTATTTTAGTGGTAGACCTGGTAATCAAATATTTGTTGAAGAATTAACTACAGTATATACGTTTACTTTTGAAATTAATAATACTTTGACTATGAATAAAATTGTATATGAAAAATTAGTTAGTGATTCGCCTTGGGTGTTAGATTAAAATAATAATTAATTTAAAGTAAATTTTTTAAATAGAGATAAACTTATGCAAATAAAATCATTGTTTTGGGAACAGTTTTTAAAACGGCATAAAGCATTAAATTGGCTTTTACCACAAGAACCAACAAGCGATTTAATAAGCCAATATCGCAATAAATACATATTAATCGATGGCGACAAAGGCGCTGGTAAAACAAGCTTAAAAGTAGCATTACTTTCGATATTTCACCAATTAAATAAATTCACGGAACACGAGTTCATAAAATTTAAGCTTTATGAACTCATACGCCGTGGGTTCTTTAAAAAAGCAAAATTTAAAGATGTAAACATTTTAAAATTAAATCAAGAACTATTTAACAATGGTTTACCAACACTGGAACCTGAAGATTATTGTGAAGTCGATATTGATGTCAACAACCCACCACACGCTATATATGACACTGATTACAGCGTTTTGCAATTCGATAAGAATAATAACATTATGGCAGAAACACACGATGTAGATTTTTCCGAAATCAGAATGCCAAATAAAAAGAAAAAATTTAAAACATTTCTACCCTATGCTGTTATTGCAAGCTCTGAAGATATCGATTTAGAAAATAACTCTAAAGAAGATAGCCTTGATAAATCAAAATATGAATGGAACAAAAAACAACGCCATCCAGGCTATACACAAATAGCTGAAACACAATATGGCGAAACTGTTGCTAAATGGCAACGCAGGTCGGTTGATGTGCTTATTTACATACAAAAACGCATTGATTGCTACAAATGGGTGTTTAATAATAAAAACCCATCTTGGGGCGAAAATAAGCACTGTAAGCGTTATAAATCAATTTGGCGTGTTTGGCTTTATGATGGTCAGAGATGTGTTCAAAAATGTGGTTATAATCATTTATCACCATTAACTAAAAAAGAAGCAAATATGCTCTATAAATCGCCTACAGAAGAGTTAAAACTAAGAGCTAGTATAAAAGAGCTTTATATAACGTTTCACGGTGACATAACAAAGCATTACGATTCTACAAGCGCGGAGGGTGAATTCTATGCTGGGTTCGATGGTTTTAAAATTAATGAGAGTGCAAGCTTGCGACCAGACTACACTGCATCAGATATAGAAGAAAGGTTCGAAAAGAGAAATGCTGATAAAGAAAATAAAAGCAAATCGAAGAGTTAAAACTGATAAAGTCACGCAACAGCGATTATGCTTTAATTGAGTAAAGAAAAAAGAAACAACGTTTATTTTTTGTCCGAATAAAAGCGAATGCTTTTCGGACAAAATTAAACTTTGTTTATTAATAAAATATAAGTTCGAGACGGCTTTGCAGTCTTGAACTTCCTAATGAAAAAAAGTCACGCAACTAATATAACAACGGAGGTAAAAATGGAAACTAAAGAAACTATTTCAAAAAAATTAAAAGCTATTAAAAAACTATCAGGTTTAAATCAAAATGAATTAGCAGATATCTTAAGAACAACTAAGCAGAATATTTCGCGTTGGATTAAAAAAGTGCATCTGCCGGATTTTCAAAATATTGAAGCTATTAACCACCTTTACGAACAAGTAACTAAAGAATATGGCGAAATTAAAGAAGTGGAACTATGACAGCTTTAGACTTAAATAAACAAATAAAAAATGAGCTTAAGGGGCGAACTGTAGATAAGTTTGAATTGCTTCAGTATGAAATTATTGCTAAAGAAAACAAACTCGATTCTGAATGTATTTTAAAAGCTGTGCAGTTCGCCAAGCTAATAAAGGGTTCTTCTGTATCTAAAGGTTATATTATAGCCATAATTAAAGACTGGGCTGAACGTGGACTTAATACTACAGCAAAGATTAACGCTATGTTAATGCAGAAGAATTATCACAAAATAAATAATGCAAAATATGTAAAAGCAAGAACCTACTCTAAAGCACAAATTAATGCACTTTTCGATAATATAGCAAGTGTGGAATTATAACCTTATAACTTTTGTTGTTTTTAACATAAGTTATAATTAACACAAGGAGTAAAACACTAATGAATAAAAACAATAACTATATAATGCCATTTATACAAGGATTTAGCCAATTAAAGTTAATCGAAAATAATATCAGTGTAAATCAAGCTCTTGTTTTACGTGCGATTTTTATTCTTATAAATAATAATACAACTAAAACCGGTGAAGAAATCCATAAAACCTTAACTGTAGATGATAAGGTTTATTATGATATTAACCAATGGGAAATAATGGATGCTTTGCCTATTGTTGGATATAATAAAAATAAAAGGAATCTATATCGAGATTTAAAGCCACTTATTGAAAAAGGATTTATAGTAAAATATCCAATAAAAACAAAATTTTTAATTCGATTAGAAGTTGATAATTTATATAAAGATGCTAGTTATTAGCATCTTTTTTTATGCTTATTTAAAAACTTCTAATAAACTTAAGTTGTTTTTAACTTAAGCTATTTTTAACACAAGTTTAATTTTTTAACAAAACTTATGTAATAAATAACATAAAACTTATGTTAATTTTTAATATAAACTTATGTCATTTTTAACATAAGTTGTTATATTAATTTTTCTTTATAATTATATATATTATACAAAAATATAAAAAGTATAATAATAACGCGCGCGAGCGCGCGTATAATGTGTCGCCTACGGCTCCAAAATTTAAAATATTTCATTATGACAGCCTTAAACTTGCCACCGGCAACTTTTTGCCTGGATTTAATAATTTAATCAAATTAATAATCAATTCGCACTCGCCTCATATAAAAAATAATTCTTTTAACTGCACTTTAATTTGTTTTCCAGTAAAATGTAAGTATAACAAAGTAAAAAATATACCAGCCTAAGCTGGTATAAAAGCAGTAAAATTTTGTTAAATGAGTATCTATATTGAGTATCAATTTTTTTTATGGCTTTTTTAAGCCATTTTTTGGAGGTTAAAATGTTTGTTACTCTTCGACTCCCTTTGGGTGCACCATTAATTTACATTTTTTTTATATTAGCCAATTTGTGTGCACCCACGGGAGCCAACGCTTACGCTTTGCGACGCTAGTTTAAAGTTTCAAACAACCCACTGGGGTTGTTTTAATTTAACTTTTCACCCCTTTGGATGACAATCTTAAGTTTCAAAAATATTTCATATAGAAAATTATTTTTGAAACTTTTTATTTTAAGGAGAAAAACAATGAGCAACTATAAAATAATTTTTATTGATATTGATGGAACGCTAGTTGATAACAAAAAACAAGTTTCAAACGAAACAAAGCTTTGCTTGCAAAAACTAGTTGAAAAAGGAATTAAAATTGTTTTAACTTCGGGCAGACCTTATAAAAGCATTGTTGAATATGCAAATGAGTGCGGATTGGGCAATATTCACATTGGTTCAAATGGTGCTATTGTCGCTAATATTAAAACCGATGAAATTTTATTTAAAAAACAAATGAAGGTTAAAACTGCCCTTGAAATTATTGATGCCGCAATAAAAAACAATATTTTTGTTATGGTGACCATTAATGGCAATCAATATATTCAATATAAAAAGTGGGGAATTTCTCCAATGTCTAGAAAAGACATTATTATTAAAAACGATATTAAAAGCTTATTAAATAACAAAAATACAAATGTTATTAAATTAGTGTTGCTTCATAGCAACAATCAAACTCTAGAAGATTTTAAAAAGAATTTAAATAAATATAACGGCATTTCGATAGTTCCAGTTGAAGTTATGACAATTCCTGACCACATTAGAAACGAAGATGGTGTTTGCAATAACCCTTATAACCTAGATATTATGGCATCTAATATTTCAAAATCCTCGGGTATTAATTGTGTTTTAAATTATTTTTGCATTAATAAAGAACAATCAATTGGCATTGGAGATGGTTTAAACGACCTAGATTTGTTTAGTGCAGTTGGTTTAAAAATTGCAATGAAAAATGCAAATCCTAAATTAAAAGAAAATGCAGATATTATTTCTGAATTTGATAATAACAATTCTGGCGTTGCAAAAGTTTTAAATAAAATATTTAAAGAAGAATTAATTTAATGGGTAAGCATATGGCTAAAATAAAGTTTGTTGGAATAATTAAAACCGATATAAAAAACTATCAGCAAGGTTTGCTTCCAAATAACGCAATAAAATTAAAAATGCCAACTTCAACAAATAAACTGCTTATTAATGCTCTGCCCTTTGCAATACCTTCGTTTATAGTAATATTTTTATCAATATTTTTAAAAACCTACTTCTTTAATGAATTTGTTATTAATCCAGTTTATTTTTTAATTGGTTTTGCTGTTGGATTTTTATTATTGCCTGCTCACGAATTGCTACACGCAATAGTTTATCCTAATAATGCTAATGTTAGCATTGGTTTTATTTTAAAATCGTTTGCAGCAGTTGCACTTGTTAGCTTTCCTTTAAAAAAATTTCGTTTTATAATTATGAGCTTATTGCCATTAGTTTTAGGAATTGTTCCCATTGTTATGTTTATATGTTTTCCTGCAGAATGGATAATAGCAAATAGCATTATTTGTGGAATTTCTGTAATGGGGTTAATTAGCCCATATCCGGATTTATATAATGTGTTTCAAGTTTTAAAACAAGCTCCAAAAAATTCCTATTTGCAATTTCATAACGATGATTTATATTATTTTATAAAAGAACAATAAAAAAGTTGGTTTTGCCAACTTTTATTTTTTTTAAACATATTCTTCTTTTTTGTTTGTAACTTTTAAAGCAAGTTGCTTTTTTGCAATTTTAAAAGCTTTATTTAAAATTGCTTTACCAATGCCTCCCCAATTTAATAACTTAATTGCTTTTTTATAATTGGTTAACAATCTTAAATAGGTTTCGCCGCCATCTGGGTCTGGCTTAGACTCTCCAACATTATTTATTATTGCAACCATTCTAACCTGAGCATATGGCTGTTTGCCATTTTGCTCGTCTACTAACTGATAGCCCAACATTATAGGGTTACCAATTGTAGAACTTACTTCTTCGCCAACTTCACGCCTTAGCGTATCCACCATATTTTTATCGTAAGCCTCAGGTGTTCCACCAATTAATGAATATTCTAAACCATTGTTTTTTTGTTCTATTTTTAACATTACTCTGCCATCGGTTGTAAATAGCACACCATAAACTTGTTTAACTTGCAAATCGTTAGGAACATTACTTGCATTAATCCATTTTAATTTAATCATAATTTTCTCCTAAAAACATTTTATCATAATTATTAAGCCAAACAACATATTTAATTAATTAAAAATGTTTTTTATGATATATTAACTATATAATATTATTAAGGATAAAGCTATGGAAACAAAAATTTCTTATGTAAAAACCAATAGTTTATTAACAAAATCAAATTTACCAGCTAGCGATTATGTTATTAACCCTTATGTTGGATGTTTGCACGGTTGCAAATATTGCTATGCTTGTTTTATGAAACGCTTTACTAACCACCACGAAGAATGGGGAAAATTTATTGATGTTAAAAAATGTTCAAAGCCAATAGATTTAATTAAGCTGGAAGGAAAATCTGTGTTTATTTCTTCGGTTACCGATTGTTATAATCCTATTGAAGAAACAGAAGAATTAACGCAAAAAATTTTAAAACAATTAATTAATGCTAATTGTGAAATAACCATAACCACCAAGTCTAGTTTAGTGTTAAGAGATATCGAAATTATAAAACAACTAAAAAATGCTATGGTTGCAATTTCGATTAACACATTAGATGAAAATTTTAAAAACGATATGGATAACGCTAGTAGTATTGCCGATAGAATTAACACTTTAAAAGTGTTGCACGATAACGGCATAAAAACAATTTTGTTTATGTCGCCAATATTTCCAGAAATAACTAGCTTTACTCAAATTATAGAAGCCACTAAAAAGTTTGTTGATGTTTATTGGTTTGAAAACCTTAATTTGCGTGGAAGCTATAGGGCAACAATTCTTAATTACATAAAAAAACACTACCCTAACCTAATAACACTTTATAACGATATTTATGTTAAAAACGATAAAAGTTATTGGAAAGAACTTGCGATAAAAATTGATGATTATTGCTTTAATAACAAAATAAAATTTAAAAACTATTTTTATCACGAACAAATTAGAAAAAATACAAAAAATAAATTAACTAAAAGTTAGAACTTTTATCTTAATTCAAAAGTAATAAAAACTATTAAATTTAAGTGGAAAAAAATTATGGAATATAACAATGTTAAGTTTGATGCAATTATTGCAACCCCCGGTTGTGGAAAAACCTATTTATGCAATAAATATCCTAACAAGTTTGTAGATGCAGACGAAATTAGAATGAATATTAAATACGAAATTCCTAAGAGCTTAACTAGAACCGAGATTGAAAATATTCGAGGAAACATAACCTACAATAAGCGTGAACTTAGTAAACCTTTGTGGGAAGTTGTGTATGATGTAATTGAGAAAGAGATTAAAAAAGGAAAAATAATAATAGCTTCTCCACACCCTGAATTTTACAAATTTTTTTTAGATAGAAAAATTCCTTTTTGTTTGGTATATGCAGATAAGTGTATGAAAGATGAGTTAACTAGAAGGTATAGGATGCGAGGAAATAATGAAAAACTTGTAACCGAGTTTGCAAAACTATTCGAAGAACACTACGAGGATAACAAAAACGACACTCGTCCCAATGTTAAATATGCGTTTACAAAAGATGAATATCTTGAAGACATATTAAACAAGTTTAATGTAAATTAAAAAAACTTAAACCCGCATTGTGGTTTAAGTTTTTTTTTAAATTAATAGTTTGTAACCAATATTATTCTTTGTTTTCAATTTTGTTTTTATTTTTTGTTACTAGCTTTTTTAATCTTATAGCGGCTCTGGTTATTGATTTTATGTTAACCAAAATTGCAATACATAAAACCACAAATTGATATGCTGCACCTAAAATAAAAATTAGTTCAATATTTGGAACATTTAAAAGTGATAAATAAACACTTAAAAATATTAACCAACCAAATAGTGATATGCTAATTATTTCGGCAAATTTATAAATTACTCTAATATATATTATTACCGATAAACAGCAAAGTGGAGAAAAATATAAATATATTAACCACTTATTAAAGCCAACAACATTAACAGTTCCTAAAATATAAATAATTAAACTAGCCACCGCAAACATTATGGCGTTGGCTAAAATTAACATAAACAAATTAAATATTGTTTTGTGTCGCTTATCTAATTTTGCTTTTGTTTCTACTATTAAATTTCCCTCTGCTGTATCTTCGCAAAGCAAAGCATCAATAGTTATGCCATATAAATCTGCAATTTGTTTAAGCGTAAAAATATTTGGGGTGGTTTCGCCATTTTCCCATTTGCTTATGTTTTTATTGCTATAATTAAGTTTTTTTGCTAACTCTAGTTGGCTAAGCCCTGCTTTTTTGCGATAGCCTGTTAAGTTAGCAGCAATAATATCTTTTTGTTCCATACATTAATTATTATAGCATAATTTTACCGCTAATAAAACATAATTACGGCTAAATTTTGTTATTTCGCTTTAAAAGCGAATCGGTAAAATTAAATGTGGAATTTTTATTTTAAGTTCTCTTGTAAAATAGCAAAAAGAACAATAAACTAAAAGTGTTAAATTTTAAAAAACTATAATTTAAAAGGTGAAAAAATGAATAAAGTAAAGATTATTGCAGATAGTTGCTCAAGCCTAACACCTAGTGAATTAAAAATGCTGGATGTTGATTTTGTTCAAATGTCGTTTGTAGTTAATGGCGAAGCATATAATGCTTTTGATAATGATTTTGATAATTCACAAGAATTTTATAAAATGTTAGAAAAAACCGAAAAATGTTCGACTAGTTGTGTCAACACTCAAACCTATTTAGAAAAATTTAGTGAATATGTTAACAATGGTTATGATGTTGTTTATATTGGTTTATCTGGCGGAATGAGCAGTAGTATTAACAATGCAAAACTTGTGGCAGCCGAACTTAACAAACAAAATGGCGAACACGTTTGGGTTGTTGATAGTTTAACCGGAAGTTTTGGAATTGCAATGCTTATTAACAAGGCTGTTGAATTAAGGAATAATCAAAAATCCGCTAAACAAATTTTTGAAGAGTTGGAAAAAATAAAATATAAAAAGCTTCCAATTTTTGTTCCGGGCGATTTACAATTTTTAATGCGTTCAGGCAGAATTAATCGTTTTATTGCTAGTATTGGATCACTTTTAAAAATTTCTCCAATTTTAAGTGCCGACGAACAAGGTGTTTTAAAAATGGTGGAAAAATGCTTGGGCTATAAAAAAGCAATTAGGTCGTTGCAAAATATGATTTTATCAAAAGCCGATTTAGATACTGCCGAAACCATTTATATTGGTCACACCGGAAAAGAAGCCGAAGCTAAAGAGTTTGCCGAATTTTTAAAAGGTGTTACAAAAAACAAAGAAATTAAAATTGGTTATATAGATTACACTATGGGTTGCAGTTGCGGACCTAACACATTAGCTATATTTGTATCTTTAAAAAATTAAAACAATCGAATATTCGATTGTTTTTTTTATTTAAAGTTTTTATTTAATTTTATTAATAACTTTTATTATGTTATACTTTTAATATGAATAAAATGATATGTTACGATAACAAAGAAATATTTTTTAATAATTGCCCAGCCTGTGATTATGCAAATCACGAATATGAAATTTCGTGCGGTATGGCATATGAAAACAATTTATTTACTTTATCACAAGATTGGGAACTCCCTATTGCAGGCTTTATGGTTATATCCCCTAAAAAACATATTGAAAACTTTAATGAATTAACAAAACTCGAGCGAGATGAAATGTTTGATATTGTTAATAAAACCATTAACATTTTAAAACAAAATAAAGTTTGCGATAGGTTTAATGTTTTGTGGGAAGAAAAAGAAGGTAGACATTTTCACGCTTGGATTGTTCCACGCCATAAATGGATGAGTGAAAAATTTGGTAATATAACAAAAAATTTAAACTCAATTTTTAACTACGCTTTAAATAATTTAAAAACCGAAGAAAACTTTATTGAAATTAGCAGGGTTAGCAACCTAGTAAAAACTGAATTAAACAAAAAAGCAATAAATTAATTTATTGCTTTTTTTAAACGCCTTCTAAATTAAAAGGTGGAATATAATCCTTATTAGCACTATCTAATTCCTGGCAATAACCATTCTTTAATCCTAGTGCGTTAAAATATGATATAACTCGTTTATATTCTAGCGGAGTTATTGTTTTGTTTAATTTTGGATATTGGCTTGCCTTATAACAAGGGGTATATTGCCCCATAATGCTAATTATTGCTTTAGGACAATTTTCCTTAATCCAATCTAGAACCTTAACGCTATCGCCACTTTCGCCCGGTAAAACCATATGCCTAATTATAACGCCTTGTTTAAGTAGTCCATTTTTAATTATGTTTTTAGGTTGTTGCCTAAGCATTTCTTTTATTGCAGTTGTTGCAATTTCAAAATAATTTTCTGCTTTAGAATAGTTTTTAGAAAGTTCGCTTGAATAATATTTTAAATCAGTTAAATAAACATTAACATAACCTTCCAGCTTTTTTAATGTTTCCACCGAATCGTAACCACTTGTGTTATAAACAACAGGAATTTTAGGTTTATATATTTTTAGTGCTTCAATAATGCCATTAACATAATGGCTGGGTGTAACTAAGTTAATATTATTTGCGCCTTTTAATTCTAACTCCTTAAAAATTTCTGCAAGCCTATTAGGTGTTATTTCTTTTCCATAAGCATCGTGCGATATTTCGTGGTTTTGGCAATAAACACATTTTAGGTTGCAACCACTAAAAAATATTGTTCCACTTCCGCTTTTGCCAGATATTATTGGTTCTTCCCAAAAGTGTAAACCTGCTCGTGCTATTTTAATAGTGTTGGTAACACCACAAAAACCTATTAACTTATTTCTATTAATTCCACATTTTCGTGGACACAAATTGCAACTATTCATATAATCCTTTATTTCAAAAAAATGTTAAAATATTTTAACAAAAACATTTTAACATAATTTTAAAAATATTTCATCATTTTGCTTCCACAAACCACTTGCCTTCTTCAAAAAAAATATAGGTTATATTACCATTAATTCTAATTTTGTAGCGTTCACCAATTCCGCCAACTTTAAAACTGGCACAGTTTTTAACTTCAAACACTTTATCAACAATAAAAACTCTATCGTTAAAAGTTATTTGTTTTGGAATCTTATTTCCTATTTCATCAAATTCTACTAAACATTTAACAAACTTTTTTTGCATACCATAGCAGTTTTAAAAAAGTTGTTAACCACCTTTTAAATAGCTTTGTGGATGTATTATGTGCGTTACGTGCTCGGGATTAAGTTCCTTAAACTCTCTATTTAAACACACACTGCCTCTTGTTATTATGTTGTAGCCAAATCGACTACGCAAATTTTCAACAACCTTTTCAAAATTTTCCTTTTTTAACATAGTTTGCTCATTTACAAACATATTATACTGCTTTGGCTTTTCACACAGTCCACAAGCCCTAACTCCAACCGCCCTAATTGTGGATTGCCAATCAAAGTTTTCTAAAAATAGTTTATATGCAACTTTTGCAATATCGGAAGCTAGGTTTGTTGGAAAATCTAGTGTTTTCATTTTTTCGGTAAATTGCAGTTCGTTATTTTTATAGCACACACAAACCACTGAACACCAAAAGTTTTTTTCTCGCATTCTTCTTGCAACATTTTCGGCTAAGATATAAATAACTGCTTTAACTTCTTCGTTTGTTTTTAAATCGTGTGGGCAGGTTGTTGAATTTCCTACCGATTTTATTGGGTCGTGCTTATCAAAACGCTTTACTTCGCTATCGTCTAAACCCAAAGCAAAGTTTTTAAGCATTACCCCATTTTTACCTAGCGTTCTACGCAAAACAACTTCGTTAGTGTTTGCAATATCGCCAATGGTTTTTATTCCTAGTTTTTCTAGTTTTTGTTCGGTTTTATTTCCAACATAAAGCAGTTCTCGGCTTGGCAAACTCCAAACAACATCCTTAAAATTTTGTTCGGTTATAAGCGTTGTTGCATTAGGCTTTTTTAAATCGCTGCCCAGTTTTGCAAAAATCTTGTTAAAACTAATGCCTATGCTAACTGTTAAACCAAACTCGTCTATAACTCTGGCTCTAATTTTATCGGCTAATTTAATTGCTTCTTCGTAACTATTAACCCTTTCGGTAACATCAAGCCAAGCTTCGTCTATTCCAAAACTTTCCACTTTATCGGTGTATTCTAAATACATTTTTTTTATTATTTTAGAAACATAATAGTAACGCTCAAAACTAGCTTTAACACAAACAAGTTCTTCACCACACTTTCTGGTTGCTTCTCCAATAGTATCGCCTGTTTTTATATTATAGGCTTTAGCTATATAGTTTTTTGCAAGCACTATGCCATGACGCTTTTCTTGGTCGCCCACAACCACAACCGCTTTGTTTCTTATGCTAGGATTATATAAACACTCCACACTGGCATAAAAATTATTAAGATCAGAATGAAATATTATTCGTTGTTTCATATTATCACCATTTATATTATAGAACATATGTTCTAATAAATCAATAAAAAGATTGCTGTTATTTTTTGGAAATAACAAAAAACAACTTTCGTTTATGAAAGTTGTTTTTGTTTTATTAATAATTATAATCTATTTATTTTTTGCTAATAAACTCCCACATAAGTGTGGTATCTGGAAGTTTATCGCGAGTTAAAGAAATAGTTTCGTCAAATAAATATAAGAACGAAAGTGATTCTAATATTTCACGATGTTCTGCCATTATTTTAAAGAACTCGGTTTTATATAGTGCCACCTCGTAGCGATGAGTTGTATTAATATTAAAATCAACATCTTCTTTAAATGGGGCAATATAAGTATCCTCTGCATCACACACATTTCGCCAAGTTTTAAGTGCTTTTTCTGGATTGGTGCTTCTGCGTTCAGAATCACGAATCATACGACGAACAAATCTAACTTGTCGCGTGCTCATAATTGTTCCGTTATCGCCTTTAAAACCACTTAAAGTGCTAATATAAATTTTAAAAATTTCCTTAACGCCAAGGTTATTTATTAATTCCGGATTTAAAACGTGTATGCCTTCAAAAATAATAATTGGATTATCTTTATTGCTATATTCGTAATAATCTTTTTCGTTAATACCTGTTTCAAAGTTATATCTTGGAAACTTAGCTTCTCCCTTTTTAAAGAAGGTTGTAAAACAATCCTTCATTTGTTCAAGGTTAACAGCGCAAAGGCCATCGTAGTTTTTCATACCATTTGGTAAAAGTGGGGTTTTTTCACGATCAACAAAGAAATCGTCCATACTAATTACTATTGCTTTTTTATGTTTGCTTTCAATAATTCCTTTTAACAAATTAGCAGTTGTTGTTTTCCCGCTACAACTTGGGCCACCAAGTAAAACAATTCTATATTTTTTGCGATGTTTTAAAATTTGGTTAGCAACTTTAAATAATTGCCCCCTATAATAACTTTCGGAATCTAGCATAACTTTCATATGGTTATTTTCAAGTTGATTGCTAACTTCGTTAACATTTATAAAATCTCTAATCATAAAACCTCTTATTTTTTAATTTCTATTTTTGCAAGTCCGCCCATATATGGTTGAAGCACTTTTGGAATATTAACACTGCCATCGGCATTTAAGTTGTTTTCTAAAAATGCAATTAACATACGAGGAGGAGCAACAACTGTGTTGTTTAATGTGTGTGCAAATTGATTGCCTTTTTGTGTTTTAAATCTAATACCTAATCTTCTAGCTTGAGCATCAGATAAATTTGAGCACGAACCAAGTTCGCCAAAATATTTATTTTGTCTTGGACTCCAAGCATTAAGGTCACAAGATTTTACTTTTAAATCGGCCAAATCGCCACTACAACATTCCATAACTTCGTGCGGAATATCAATGCTTTTAAAGAATTCCGAAGAAATTTCCCACATTTTTTTATACCATTCCATAGAATCTTCTGGTTTGCAAATAACAATCATTTCTTGTTTTTCAAATTGATGAACTCTATAAATTCCTCGTTCTTCAATACCGTGAGCACCAACTTCTTTTCTAAAACAAGGCGAATAAGATGTTAAGCAAATTGGCAAATCTTCTTCCTTTAAAATTGTGTCTTTAAAGCGACCAATCATACTGTGTTCACTAGTGCCAATTAAATAAAGGTCTTCCCCTTCGATTTTATACATCATATTTTCCATTTCGTCAAAGCTCATAACGCCAGAAACAACATCGCTTCTAATCATAAATGGAGGAATACAATAGGTAAAGCCTTTATTAATCATAAAATCTCTACCATAAGATAAAATTGCAGAATGCAATCTTGCAATATTTCCTGTTAAGTAATAAAAACCATTTCCGCTAGTGCGTCTGGCACTATCAAGATCTAAGCCATTTAAACTTTCTAAAATATCTGCGTGATATGGAATTTCGAAATTAGGAACTTTTGCTTCGCCAACGGTTAATCTCTGAACATTTTCGCTATCATCTTTTCCAACTGGAACTGTGCTATCAATAATATTAGGAATAATCATCATTATTTTTTTAATCTTAACTGCAAGCTCTTCTTCTTGTTGTTCGATTTCTAAAGTTCTATCGTTATTGCGTTTAACTTGCTGTTTAATTTTATTTGCTTCTTCCAAGTTTTTTTCTTTCATTAGTTTGCCAATTTGGCTACTAAGAGTGTTACGGTTTGCACGCAAATTATCGCCTTCTTGCTTTAGTTCGCGATATTGTTTATCCAGTGCCACAACTTCATCTACTAATGCAAGTTTATGGTCTTGAAATTTCTTTTTAATGTTTTCTTTAACTAAGTCGGGGTTAGTTCTAATTAAATTTATATCTATCATATTTATTCTCCTAAAAATTTATAATACAAAATTAAAACAATAGTAACTCTATAGTTACCAAAAATCAATTTTATCCCTTGCGGGAAATATTAAATTTAAAAAATTTTAAGATTTTCATAATTATTGCCTTATAAACTTTTTATAGTATTTTAAATAAAAATAAATGGATTAATTTTATTTTTAATTAATGCTAGTTTAAGTATATAATAATAATGTTTTTTTTTCAACCAAAACTGAATTATTAACACAGGGTTAAAGTAGTTAATAAAATATAATATTAAATTTTAATATTGACAATTTAATTTTTAAATTTTAAAATAGAGTGTATTAGAAAAGGAAAAAAATTATGACTGCAAAAAAGATTAATTTTTTAATAATACTATTTATCCTACTATTTTGTTTTGTAGGAGGTTTTGTTGGCGTTTATGAATATAACTTATCGCTTGAACTTGATGCTAAACACGATGAAGAAACAGCAAAGCAACGAGAAGAATATGAAAAGAACACTTTAGACGATATTAACACATCGGTTTCGAACGAAAATAAAAACGATGGTAACACTCTTGCCCCACCAGTTAACAATAATGTTGGAAACTCCGATAATGTTGATGTTTCTAACTTTAACTTTTTGCAAATGTATACTCACGCCGAAAACAAACTAAACAAGGCAACAAATATATATTCTAAAATTTCTGGTTCGGCTTTACTTAGTGGGCCAACATCGTTTGGAGGAATTAAACTTAACAATGAAAAAGTTTCAATAACCGCCGAACGTGCTCAAAATTCAAACAATACCTTTGTTAACTTTAAAGTTACCGGAAACTTACTAAACGGATTGTTTTACTTAAACTACGAAACAGCAAGCTTTAGCGATGGTGCTAGTTATTATTGGTTTTTTAATCAAGAAAAAATAGGCTGGCAGCGCTCTTCAAAAATAAACAACTATAACAAATTGCGTTTTGAAACAAATCAAACTTTCCACGAAATAACCGCTGATAGTTTTAAAACCGAAACTTCTAATATTTTTTATAATAAATACGACCAAACCTACACCGGAACTTGCGAACTAAAACCTGAAATTAGCACAACACGATATGCCTACACTTTAAAAGGTGTTCTAGATGGCAACGACAAAGCAAACTTTTTAAGTTCAAAAATAGAAGTTGTTTTTGATAAATATGGTTCGTTTAAAAGCATTCGTTATATTGATAACTTTAAAATTGATGTTTATGCTAAAGATTACGATACAACTATGTATGCAACAATTCAATCAGATTATATTGAAACCTTTGTAACCATTGGTAATCGCACTGTTTCAATTATAAAGCCAAGTGGAATAAAATAAAATTAAAAACAAAAAAAACACCAACTTTACGATGTATTTATATAAAATTTGTTATTTTTCCAAATTCCCTATGAAATACACCGTAAAGTGTGTTTGCCATAGGGATTTTTGCAGACAAACAAATAGCGCACTATCTTCGTTGTCGAAGTATAGTGCGCTATACTTTTTTTATTCATTTGTAACGGTAAATTGAAATTTATCGTTATATTTCACCAAATAATTTCACCGTTATAGTAAATTGAGTTAAGGTCAGAAAAATATGATTTTATTCCATAATATGGCGTAATTAATAAACCGATAAAACACCCTGCACCGATATAAAACCCCAATTTTATACTATATTCGAAATTGGAATTTTTCATTTTATATGCAAAATATAAAATAGTAGGCGGCAAAAAGAATATCCAAATACTGCATATAACACAAGAAAATATTTTTTCAAAACCCCATTCTAATGATGTATCTAAAAAGAACAATAGTATAAGAATGGCTACAAAAATTAAAGATATAACAAATGTAACAATTTTATATTTTATTTGATGCTTCATAACACCTCATCGCTAAATTACTGTTTATCGCACAATCATTATAACAAAACCGCAAAAAAACAAGGAGAGATAGTATATCCACTCCTTGCTTTTTATCCCTGCGGAACACCCTTTAATGGTGTTTTTTTATTTATTTAATAATTTTAATATTCCACATCCAAGGAGTATCAACTTTTTTACCTTGACTAGAAACAACTATCATATAAATTTTTGTAATTATTGTTAAAACTAATAAACCTAAACCAACAATAGTGCAAATAATTAATAATAAGTGGGCTGTTGCATTAGATGTTTTTACACAAGTTCCAACGCAAGTTAAAATAATACCTATTGCATCGAAAATATTAATTTCTAAACCTTCGTTAGCATTGTGACGAACGAATGCACTATTTTTGTTAATTAATAAAGGAATAAAGAACAATAAGTATGCAAGCCACGCAAAATGCTTTGTTTGTTTCGCATCTTCTGTTATTTCTGCTTGTTTTTTAATAACAACAGTTTCTTTTTTTTGTTCGTTAACTTTATCTTCGTTAGTTTCTAAAGTTTGTTCTGTTTTTACTTCTACTTGCTCCTCGGCAATTTTTTGTTGTTTTTGTTCAACAACTTTTTTATCATTTGCTTTTGCCATAGTTCCCTCCCTAAAGTTTTATGAATAAATTATTACGAATTATAAAAACTAATAATAACTTATAAACTTCATAATAATTATAGACAATAATTAAAGGATTGTAAAATGATTTTAAAAGATAACTGTTATCATAGTGAAATAAAACCAATTATGCACTGCGTTATGTGTGGAAAAACATTATGCGATGAAGATGATAATTATAATGATATTTGTGTGTGCAACAGGTGCAAAGACATTTTATAATAATAAAAAATAAGCTAGTTAAAACTTATTTTAATTATAATTGCTTTTGATAATACAAAACTAAAGCATTATCTTCCTGTAAGTCCACTTCGTAACACACAAAATTTGTGTATCCCCAATGAAGGTATATAGAAAGATTTCTGCTTTCTAACGCTTCAACTCCAATGGTTAAAAACTTTATTCCAATTTGTTTGCAATACTGTTCTGCAAATTTAACAAGTTTTGAAATGTAACCTTTGCCTTCAAACTTTTTTTCTATTCTTAATGCATTTAGGTTTGCAATGGTTTTGCCATTGCAAAGGTTGGGTTTGTTTAACACTGCTTTGCATTTAGGTGATAGTAAAACAGTTAACTCTCCAACTGGAACATTATTATTAACGCAAACAAAAGTTATTGCCTCGCCATTTTTATTATAACTTATAAACTGCTCTTTCCATTTAACCCATCTTAAATCGGTAGGGTTATTTTTTATGTTTTTGTTCCATATTAAATCTAAATCGGATAATGTTGCAATTCTGTATTCCATATTCTACCTTGCATAGTGATTTAATTTATTAACTGCATCTCTTAGCATCGCCGATTGTTCGTATGCCAAAGTCTGTTCTAAAACTTCGTAAACAGGTTTAAAACTAAAAATAGAATTTTTTAAAACCTTATTAAACATACTAGGCGACCCCATAATGTTTATTTGAAATGCTTGGCTTGAGCCACCTTGCGTTCCAGCTAATCGCTCGCCATTATATAATTGCAAAAACCTTAGCTCCGCAATAACTGGTTTGTTATCGGTTTTAATTGTTATTATAGCTGGCTCATTTAAATTGTTTTCTAGTGTTGCATCAATTCCAGCTTTTTTCTTTAAAGCTCTTAACACCGCAGTTATTGGAGATTCGTATTTTTCTATTTCGTCACCAATTAATCCCAAATAATTAGGAAAATCCGGTTTGTTTTCTGGGCGAACGCCACACAAAACATAGGTTCTAAGATATGGCACTTTTGATTTTGGTACAATACGTTCTTGCATTGTAAAAATTAAATCCACTGTTTGACGACCTTTTAAAAAGCTACGACCTGTATCTTCAAACGCACTTCTAATTCCATTTAACCCATCAACATCGCCAAGCAACATTAATGTTCCAAAAGCAGCAACATCGGCGAATTTTTTAAAATCGCCATTAGCAACTGCTCGCCTAAGATCAGTTGCGTGATATGGCATACGGCTATCCTCTTCTGGGTTAACAAAAGTGAACGGAAGCTTTATATTTTTATCTTTTAACACATCTAAAATTTCTTCTTTGTTGCCAGTTACAAAATGGGTTACATTATATATGTTACAAATTTCTAAAACATCGTTTAGCCAACCTTCAAAATCGGAATAATCTTGAATGTAAACCACTGTTATTTTAGAAACATCTCCGCCCTTTTGTGCAACGCTAAGCAACAACATTTTTTCGCGGAAAACTGCAAGCAAAGGGTGCCTTTGAGAGCCTGCTTCGTAACAACTACCTAAGCCTATTATTACCTTATCGTATTCGCTTAACAATTTCATTACAGCAGCAATATGCCCTTTATGAGCTGGAGCGAATCTGCCAATAAATAAAGCTGTTGTCATATGTATCTCCTAATAAACCTTTATCTATTATTATTTTATCAGTTTTATATAAAAAAAGGCTAGTAAACTAGCCTTAATAATTAATTTTTACAAGCATTAATAAACTCTAAAAATAATGGATGGGGGTTATCTGGGTGGCTTTTAAATTCCGGATGAAATTGAACCGCCACATAAAACTTATTTTTAGGTATTTCCACAATTTCAACTAAGTTTCGTTTTTCGTTAACACCTGCAACCACCATTCCGCATTCTTCAAAGTTAGTTCTAAACTTATTGTTAAATTCGTAACGATGCCTATGTCGTTCCGATATTTTTTTCTTTCCATATGCTTTAAAAGAAACTGTGTTTGGTGTTAAAGAACAAGGATATGCACCAAGCCTCATTGTTCCGCCTTTTTCTAATATGCTCTTTTGGTCGTCCATAATATCAATAACATAGTGCTTAGATTTTATATCAAATTCAGAAGAAGTTGCATCCTCCCAACCAATAACATTTCTTGCAAACTCAATAACTGCAATTTGCATTCCTAAACACAACCCTAAATAAGGAATGTTATTAACTCTGGCATAGTTTGCCGCCATAATTTTTCCTTCTGTTCCTCTTGTTCCAAATCCGCCCGGAACAACAATTCCACTAAGGTTGCTAAGCATTTGTTGTGTGCCATAGGTTTCAATATCTACCGAACTAATTAACTTAACTTTAACATCGACATCGTTATTATAGCCTGCGTGCTTTAATGCTTCAGTAACCGAAATATAAGCATCTGCCACTTCGATATATTTTCCTATAACACCAACTGTTATTTGTTTTTTAGGTTTGATTATTTTTTTAACTAATTTTTTCCATTCGGTCATATTAGCCGCTTTGCTTTTTAGTTTTAGTTGCTTACAAACTATTTTATCAAGCCCTTCGCTTTGAAGCATTAATGGCACTTCGTAAAGGCATTTAGCATCGGAATTTTGAATAACATATTCTGGACCTTTTAAGTTGCAAAACATTGCAAGTTTTTGTTTCATTTCGTTATCAACTTCAATATTTGCATTAGTTCGACAAACTAAAATATCTGGTTGTATGCCCAACCTAGTTAATTCTTTAACACTGTTTTGTGCTGGTTTTGTTTTAACTTCTTTTGCTGCTTCTAGGTAAGGCAAAAGTGCACAATGCAAAAACAACAAATTATTTTGTCCTAGTTCCATTCTAAGTTGTCGAACGGCTTCTAAAAAAGCAAGCCCTTCCATATCGCCAACTGTGCCACCAATTTCCACAATAACAACATCTATGTTATTGTTTTCAACACTTTTAATTTTTTCTTTAATTTCGTTGGTAACGTGTGGAACAAACTGTATAGTTTTTCCTAAGTACTTACCTTCACGTTCTTTTGCTATTATACTGCTATAAATTTTTCCGCTTGTGAAATTGCAGTTTTTTTCACAGGTTATATTTAAAAATCTTTCGTAATGTCCAATATCTAAATCGGTTTCGGTGCCATCGTCGGTAACAAAAACTTCGCCGTGTTGATAAGGGCTCATAGTTCCTGGGTCCACATTTATATATGGATCCAATTTTTGAACAGCCACTTTAAATCCTCTATTTATTAATAGCCTACCAAGCGATGCTGCTGTTATTCCTTTACCAAGGCTAGAAGCAACTCCACCCGTAACAATAATAAATTTGCTCATAGTTTTTCTCCTTGCACCATAAAAATTAATTTTCCAAGAAACGAATTTCGTTATAAACTTTTTCTGCTTGCTCCTTAGTTCCTTCAACTGCAACTATAAAAGCTTTGCGTGGAAATTCGTAATCGTCCAATTCTAATTTTACTCTGCCTTTTTTAAAAACTACTCTAGTTCTAATTAATGTGTTATCTCGTTTATATCCCAAAAAATCTAACATCGATTTTATTGCCTTTTCATCATCAAAATTAATAGGCAAACTTTCTTTTCGTTCGTGTAGCACACTGGTGGATAAAACACTCTCTTTAAATTCAAGTTCTTTAATTGCCTTTCCATTTTTTTCGATAATAGTAACACGAGCCATTGTGCTGTTTGGGTGCCTATAAATTATGCGTTGTTGTTTATTAGAACTAACTAGTTCGTAGCCATTATTTCCGCAATATTCAATATAGGGTATTAAATTTTTAACTTCAAAACTATATTCGTTTTCTTTCATAAACAATTTTCCTTAACTTAAGTATAGCACAATAAAATATTAGTGCCCAACAAAATTAAATTTTGATTTAAAATTTTTTAAAAAAAGTTACCGCTAAACGGTAACCTTTTTTATTCTTATTTTATTTATAAGTTTATATTAATACCAAACTCTTTTAGTTTGTTTGCAAAATCTTTAAAGCTATCAATTCTTTTAACATTAGGTGAACTTTGCAATGTTTTATTATAATCAGTACTCATTAAAAATGCAGTGCATTTAAAATTTTTATTGTTAAAATGTTCTGCCACATTTCCAGTTATTTTAATATCATCATCAATAAAAACATTAGCGTGTTCTTGTTCGCAAATTTTTTCTTTATCGTTTCTGCCAATATAAATTTTATTATATTTTAAGTTGTTGTTTTCTAACCACTTATAAGTTACTTCTTCTGGGTTGGTGTGCCAATCGTTTGCACGCGCAGTTGATATTATAATTTTATGCCCCATATCGTAAAGTGCGTTAATTAATTTTATTGCATTTGGTTTTGCCGGAAACTCCAACATCATTTGGTCGCCATATTGTTTATACCAATTTAATGCAGTTTCTAAATCCCAATCAAACTTTTTTTCTGCAAACCTAACAACTTTTGCAACTTGTTTAAATGGCAGTTTATTATCTTTTATAAACTTATTTATGTAATATTCGCTATAGGCATCGGTATCACAAATTGTATCGTCTAAATCAAAAACAAAAACCACACTACACTTCCTTTACAAAACGCCATTGTTTAAAATAGGTTAACTTTCCTTTAGCATTTAATTTTATTTCAAAAACTCCGTCAATTAGTTGAGTTACATTAGTTTTAACCATAGTACGTTTCATTTTAAAATGATAAATACAGCTGTTATCGTCTTCAAACAAAATTTTGCCACTGTAGGAAATATCTTTTTGGTTTTCTTTAACAACCGCCCATAGTGGTTTAACTTGCTCTAATGTTAAACAAGGTTCATCAATCGGGTTTTCGTAATACTTTAACTTGCTTGCCATAAGTTCGCAAGTTTTTTCGCCTTCTAAATTTTTCCAACTATCCATAAACAATTTTAAAAATGTTTTATAATCTTTCATACCATTACCCCTACTTAAAATTTAACATCTTCGGTTTTTAAATCTTTATAAAATCTTGTGTTTTCTATTGTGAATTTTAACACGCAATAATCTGGATCGGTTTTACCGTTTTTATAAAAAATACTATCGCCCAATTTCCAAATCTCATTTTTAATTTCTTGATTGGTTAACACTTCCATTTTTCCTATTAACGCAATTCCTGTGTAACTAATCAAACCCTTTTTATAAAAATAAACGCACGCTTTTGGACAGTTATTATATTCGGTAACTTTATTAGAAGAAAGATTTGTGGAAAAATAAAGTTCGTTGCGTTCAATTTTTCTTGGGCGTAGCATTGCCCTAATAACAGGATAGCCGTGTTCGTTAATTGATGAAATTATTGCAACCTTTTGTTTTTTTATAAGTTTTATTATATCTTCTTTTGTCATTTTATTACCACCTATTTTAATTTTATAAAAGTTACTGTTTTATTTTTTTAAATATTTTATCAACATTAAAACCAATTAATTGTTTTTTTATATGTTTAAAACCAATGTCCAACATTAACACCAGTTATTTTTTTATTTCGTTTAAAGTTAAAACTAGACTTTCTAAATTTTTACTACCGACATATTGCCATAATTTTTGATATTTAATAATATTAACTTTTTAAATCTAACATAACCGGTAAGTGATCACTATAATCTAGTTCTAAAATATCGCAGTTATTTATGTTTTGTTTTTCGCTAGCACTTAGCAATGCATAATCTATGCGATATTTCCAACTGTTGTAGCTATTATCTTGCCTAGAGCGATAACTTCGCCAAGAATATTTAACAGTTTCTGGATTATAATATCTAAAACAATCAACCAAATTTAGTTTTAACAAGTTGTTAAACGCTTCTCGCTCGATTGGTAAAAACACCGATTTTGTTTTACATTCTTTAGGGTTAGTTAAATCTATTTCGGTGTGAGCTATGTTAAAATCGCCCACACAAACAACTTTATATTGTTCGCCTAGCACTTTTAAGTACTTAGTTAACGCACTTAAATACTGCATTTTAAATTCCAGCCTACTATTTCCGTTTGGGATATAGGCATCAACTATAGCAAGATTTCCTAAAATTATGGTTGTTGTTCTGCCTTCGTTATCTTGCCAAAATTCGCTCATATTAAACATAACCTTATCGGGTTTGTGTTTTGTTAATATAAGTGTTCCCGCATAACCTGCAATTTCTCCGCAATTATAAATTGGGAAATAATCTTTTAAAATATTGTTATTATCTTCTTCGCCAAACAAACTAAGCTGGCTAGTTTTAGGATACAAAATTTCTTTAGTTACATTTTCGTTTGCTCTAACTTCTTGAAAACAATAAACATCTGCATCAAAATTTTTTATCCATTCTATTAAGCCTAGTTTTGCACTGGCTCTAATTCCGTTTATGTTATAAGATACTATTTTCATACTATTATTTTATAATATAAACAATATTTAATCAACTTTTAAGTTTATTTAATATCAATTAAACATTTTATAATTAAAATAAAAATGTTGTTTCAATAATTTTTTTGTGATAAAATTTTTTTGAACTGAGGAGAAAAACTATGGCTTTTAAATACGACATAAATTCAGCTAAAAAAGATAAAGTTTCAAGCGTTTGTTTGTTAACAACACACTCTATTTCAGAAATTATTAATATGCTGGTTTCAACATTCTTGGTTGGACATATTTATGGCTTTTGCAATAATAATGCCTACACCTATATTTTTAATGTTGGCGTTTATTATTTAACATTATATATTGTTAGTATTGTTGTGCACTTAATACTAGGCCCATTAGTTGATAAAACAAACAGAGTTTGGTTATATCGAATAAGTTTACTAATGCGAGCAGGTTTAATTGTTGTGTGTGTTTTCTTAGGAAACAACCTAGCCCAAATGTTGGTTTTAGCCGGAATTTTAAGTGGTATTTCAGAAGGCTTTTATTATGCTGCTTACAACACAATGAAGCAAGAAATGGTTAGCAGAACTTCGATTGGCAAATATGTTACACTAAGTATGGTTCTACAAAAATTTGTTTATATTGTTTTCCCAATAACAATGGGTGCATTAATTGATATTTCTTCTTACTCCACTGTTGCAATTTATGTTTTAGTTATTGCAATAATTCAAATTGGAATTTCGTTTGGAATAAAATCACGAAAACCAGAAGGTAGCCATTTTGATTTAAAGGGTTACTTTGTAAAATTAAAAGAGAACCCAGAAATAGGCAAAAAAATGAAAATGCTTTATATTGCTGCAATTCCTTATGGGCTTGGAACAATTGTTGGCGTTTTGTTAAATGTTTCTATTATGTTACAATTTGAAAAAAGCTTTGACCTTGGTTGGTTAACAACTGTGTTCTCGATAGTTTCTGCTTTGTTTATTATAGTTATTAATAAACTAACAAAAAAAGGCGAACGCAGTTGGTTGTTTGTTGTAACTGGAATTTTGCCACTGATAGGCTCAATTTCATTTAGTGTTTATCCGGGAATTATAACAATTATTATTTATAACATTTGTAATGCTATAAGCAATATAACCTATAAAACCGTTTACGATATTTACCGCAATGGCAACTTAAAAGAAGCCGGATTATATAGTGAAATTCAAGAACACCAAACTTTTACCGAGGTTGTGTTTAACGGAATGAGAGTTATTGCTTTTGCTTTAATGCTAATTTCGGGATTAGTAAAAAATATAATATTCTTTAAAGTTTTCCTATGCATTTGTTCTTTAACCTACACATTTACTTTAATTGCTCTTATGATTTACGAAAAAAAGTTTCCGCCTGCAAAACTTGAATTGCAAGCAGAAACAGCTTTAAAAAAACCAATTTTAGCAGTTGACGATAAAAACATTTTAGAACAAGTTGAAAACATAAAAAGCCAAGAAGTTAACGAATTACCAACAGAAAATTTAAAGAAAAAACCTAGCAAAAAAGAAGGCGAAAAAAACAATAAATAATTATGCCAAATAAAAAATCGAACTAGTTTAGTTCGATTTTTTTGTTATTATTCTTTTATTCCTTTAGGAATTGAAACATTAACTAAACTATTATTCAACAACAATATAGTTGTTTTTTCCTAAATCATAATATTCAATAATCTCGCCTTTTTCGTATTGTGTTTGGCTAAGTAAAGTAAAACTTTTATTTTCTTTTTCGTTATAAATCATAACATTATATAACACACCCTTTTTACTTTTGCTATGATAATAAGAATATTTAACAATGGCAGATTTTAACTCTAAGTTCTTAGGCAATTCCTTTTTGTTAATAGCACTTTTCCTAACACTTTTTATGCCATTTTTAAAATAATTTTTATTTGCGGTTTTTGTAATAATTAAATTAACAACTAAAAGTGTTAAAAACAATCCTACGCTAACACCTAAAAGAATAAACCCAACAGGACCTATTCGCAATAACACAGTTCCTACAAAAAATATAATAAAACATAGGGCTAGCGTAATATAAATTCCGTAAACATAAATTTTATCTTTTAACGACGCAGATTTTAAAGCCGACCTAGCCGATTTAGAAAGACCAAAACAAGTTAACACAAGTTCGCCAACCGAATCGCATTCATCACTAACTAAAACTGCTTTTGCCATTTCTCTTTCTGCTTTATTAGATGCAGTTGCAACTTTTTTTAACAACTTTTCTTCATCTTCTAAAGTTCGTTTTTCCTTATTATTTTGTTTCAATTCTTTATTTAAGTCTTTAACAAACATTACAAATGCTGTTATCACAGTAGCATAAGAGCCTACCACCATAATAACAATGCCAGCAATTGTTAAACCATTAATTTTATAGGTGCTACCAAAAATTAAAAATGTTATAAAAATTGCCATTAAAATTAATATTATCGATAAAAAAATCTTGTCTCTAAATTTCAAATTTATTCTCCTATTAATTTTTTAAATTTAAAACAATGTTTTCCACAATTTCGGGCTTACCAAATTTAAGCACTTCAAACTCGCTGGTTGTTTTAAAACCAAAATCGTGAAACACTTTTAATGCACCAACTCTGGTTTTTGGAACTGTATCGGTTAAAGCATAAACTTTGGCAGTTTTTGCTTTTTTAATTAGTTGGTTTAGTGCCAATCGCATATAGCCACAACCCCTATATTCGTGTTTAATAACAATCCCCATTGTGGCAAGATTGGTTTTTTCGTCTTTATTAAAATTAACATATCCCACAAAGTTGTTTTTATCAACATCTAAAATGTATGCAAAATAAAAATTAGGATTTTTAAATTTTGTATTATACCATTTTGCATAATCTTCTTTTTTAAATTCTATGCATCCAGTGTTATAGTTATAGCCTTGGTAGCTAACATTATAGCCTGCATTATATTCCATTGTTTTTTCATCGGATAAACACTGGGCTCTAAACCATAAATCTTTTAGTTTGGGTTTAACTAGTTTTATGTTATTCATTACCATACCTATTAATTAAATGTGTTTATAGTTTTATTTTTTATTGCATTATCTAGCTTAATTATTTTTTCGTATAAATGATTAGTTATTATTTCGGAGCTTGTTATTGAACCAACACTATTATCGTTAATATACGAATCTATAAACGAAAACTTTTTGCCTTTGTTATTAATAGAAACATCGCAACCTTTACCAATTATTTGATAAACATCGTTAAGTTTTTTGCAAAGTTCTTCACGCGATATAATAAAACAATTATTTAATTGTTTTCCAAACTCTAAAAACATTTTGCTTTGCTTAAAATCTTCTATTTTGCTTTCTGGCAAAACAATGTATCTGTGAGCTTTAACACCACGGCTTTGAGCATCGATAATCGAAGTTAAATATTCCCTTTCGTTTGCAGTATCAACCCAAGCATAACCACTATCGGCAATATCAATCGAATAAATTTCTTCGCCTTTTTTTAGTTTGTTATAGCGTTCCACCAAGGTTTTATATCCACCATAAATTCTGGAGGATTCCATTTCTTTTTGAAGCAGAATTGAAACATTACCATATCCGCCATCGATTGTAATGTTTTCGCCATTAATAAAGCTACTTTCCTGATTACTTAAAAAGTAAACAACATTGGCAACTTCATATGGCTGAGCAACGCGCTTTAAAGGTGTCCACTTAGGCGATTCGTTAACTTGTTCTGGAGTGTTCATATCGGTATCAATAGCCCCCGGTGCTATTGAATTAACTCTAATGCCACGCCTGCCAAAGTTTACCGATAGGCTTTTCATAACATTAACAATTGCACCCTTGCTTGCAGCATAAGATATGCTAGAAAAAGCACCACTAAACGAATCGTTACTACTCATTAAAACAATGCTTCCGTTAACGTTTAAATTGTGTTGAAGTTTAATTGCTATCATCATTGGCGAATAAAAATTGCAGTTCATAACTTGTTCAAAATCGGAAAAATCAAAATTAACAAAATCGTCGTTTTCGCTAAAAATTCCAGCATTTAAAAACATAGCATCAAAGTTAACATTTGAAACACTATCAATAAAATCTTGTGTGCTACGCAAATCGGTAAAATCGTAAGGACCTATTGGCACAAAGGTTTCTTCATATTTTTTTATAACATCAATCATATTTTTAAACGATTTGTTATATGTTCCATAAACTTTCCAACCATTTTGCAAAAACTTTTCGGCGGTTGCTCTGCCAATTCCACGGCTAGCACCTGTTATTAAAATGCTTTTCATATTATCTCCTATTTTAACATAATGTTTAAAAAGTTATTATCGCTAGCGGCAAGATGCACGCCTTTTTTATCCACTATTAACGCGTTGGCTTTTTCACAAATTTTTAACACTGGGTAGTAGTTCCAAATTTTATCACCATTATAAATTGCCCCATTAATTTTTCCGGAAGCAACCCAAGCAAACGCAACTGCAATGCTGCCATAATCCCTAAGAATTAAGCCGTGTTCTTTTAAAGCCACAATTTTTTTAATACGCTCTGTTCCAGTTGCTGCAATTAATCCCCTTTCCACTGGGCAACTAACAACGTTAATTTTTTTGCCATTTAGATAGCTTGTGGTTTCATCACAAAAATATAGCTCGTTTAAAAATGGTAAGTAGGTAACAGCAGCAGTGTTTATTCCACCTCGAATAATTGCCATTTGAATGCCAAAAATAGGCATTTGCTTAGACACATTAACCGAGCCATCAATACCATTAATAATAACACAGTTATCGCTTAACTTTTCGTTAGGACTAATTTCTTCGCTAATAATATTAAAATTTGGATATTGTTCTTTAACCTTTTTTATAATGAATTTTTCAATGTTTAACTCCATAGATGTTACAACATCACTATCGCCTTTTTGCATTACTTCAAATTCGTTAACAAGCATATTGGTTGCTTGTTTTATGGTTTTTATTGCAAAATCACAATCTCTATTCACAATATTTCCTCCTAGAACATTAAAAACATCTTTATTAACTTCAAAACTAAAATCGCTATTGCTTTTTAAACATAAATCAAATTTAGAACCATCTAATAAAGAATGAACTTTTAATTGTTCTCTACGTTCTTTGCAACTTTCTAAAACTTCTTTAAAAGTTTTTTCTTTTTCTCCGTTTCGGGCTCGATGTATTCTTCTTTTGGCTTCGAGTTCTAAATCACAATTAATATAAACAAATAGGCTATTTGGTATTTTATTTAAAAACTGCGTTCCAACACCTTCAAAAATATGCACATTTGCCTTACCCTTTAACAACTCGTATTCCGAATTATCTTTTGCGTGCTTTGGAACAATATAAAAATCCAACTTATTTTGTAAGTTAAATATGGTTGCATTTAAACTGTTTAAACAATAACTTTCCACAAAAGAAGATGAGTAACTTTTTTTACTTTCTTCTCCCACACTGTTAATAAAATTTGCAACCGCACTTTTTCTTACTATGGTGTTAGTTATAAAGTCATCAGTATCAACTAAGTTTGCCACAAGTCCATTTTCTTCAAAACACTTTTTTAAATTTTTTGAAAATGTGGATTTTCCACTGCCACCATTGCCGGAAATAAAAACAAAATTCACATTAGACTTAATGCAAAAATCAAATATTGAGTTAATAACACTATTATATTGTTTCATTACTTTTCCTTAATTTATCTCCACTTGTCGCCATTAACCAATTTAGTTAACGCCATTACAAAAGCTAATTCGGTTAAATCAATTCGTGAAATGTTATTATGAGTAAGCAGTTGAATTCCACCACCGTGATTGTGGCGATCATCGTCTTTAGTAAATACTTTATTCATTACACTGCTTAAATCGGTGCTAATTATTTCATCAACTAAATATGTTGGAACTGGAAACGATGGGCTTGTGCCAAAACTTGAAAACCTATTATTGTTATCCTCAATAACAGCAACATTGGTTATCATCCACTCGCCCAAAACATTAGCTATTCCACTTTCAACCGCTAAATATAAATCAGCTTCAATATTGTTGGATTTGCAAAACAACTTTAAGTTTTTAACTCTATTTTTTGCACCTTCGTAAGTTTCTAAGTTAACAGGCTGATCTCCCACTTCAGAATCGGATGGAATTCCAACAATTTCAATATCTTCAAAAAAGCGTTCAAATGCTCTGCGTGCACCTTCAATTTTGCCTTCGTTTTTAGTTGCTATTATTAATTTCATATTAAGTTCCTTTTAATATATAAATTACTATTTATATTATAATATATCTTAATTAAAATTTCATATTAAAAATAAGGCATTAATCACAAATAAAAATTTTTTAATTTTATTTAATATTATAAGTATACAAGCTTTTATTTACCTTAAGGAAGTATGAAATGTGTTTTTGTAATAATAATTTTGGTTGTAACCAATGTGGATGTTGCAACTGTTCAAATAAAATTTTAGTTCGTGGTCCGCAAGGCCCTACTGGACCAACCGGACTTGCTGGTGCTACTGGTCCACAAGGCGTTCCTGGCCCGCAAGGTCCAACTGGGGCAACTGGCATTGCAAGCGTTTCGGATTTTGGTAGTTACTACACAACTGCCGAACAAACAGTTGATAACTCCTCTTTCCCATTAACAAACACTTTAGAAGCTAATAATTTAATTATTAATAATGCAACTGGTGTTGTTACATTACCAACAGCTGGTTTTTATAAAATTGATTATGGTGTTTATGCCGCAAGCAATGCAACAGCTAGCGACTATATGGCTATTTTTATTAATGGCGCAGAAGTGGGAGGCACTGCAAGGGGGCTTTAAATAACACTATGATTAATGCCAGTGCTATCGTGCAAACAACAACTGATAATAGCACTTTAAACATTCAAGTTATAACCGATAATCCTGTTGATTTTTTAGATAACGATGGTATTAATGGTTATTTAGTAATTATTAAAATTGCTTAAATTTTATAATCAAAAAAGAAGGTTGACGCCTTCTTTTTTAAAGTTCTAAATTACTTTCGTAAAAAGTATCAATATTATTTAACTTTTTAATAACCTTTTTACAATTTTGTTTATTACCATAAATAAAAATGTTTTTATTTCTATTAGTAAACAAAACACCACCAGCTTTCCTAATTAGAAAGTTGCCAGGAACTAAGTCCCACTTGTTTAAAATGTAAACAATATAAACATCCATACTTCCATTTGCAATTTGGCAACTATCGTAACAGGAACTGCCAAACATTCTTATTCGCTTAACTTTATCACATAGTTCAAGCATTATTTGTTTTTGGTTATTTAATGTTTGTTTGTAATTCAACTGAAAATCGCCAATATTAACTGCCATATTTTTTAATTCTTGTTCGCTTGAAACAAAAATTTGTTTACCATTTAAAAAAGCACCTTTATCGCAAGCATAAAACATTTGCTTGTGCTCTGGCAAATATAAGCAAGAAAATATTGTTTTTCCATTTTTTAATAGCGCAACTTGTGTGCCATAAATTTTAACATCGTGTTTATAATTAAACGTTCCATCAATGGGATCAACAATCCAAGTGTATTCGCCTAATTTATTAATAACACCTTCTTCGCCAATAAATGTGCTATTTGGTAAAAGCTTTAAAAATTGCATTTGCAAATATTTTTGTGTGTTAATATCACGATTAGTAACATCGTCGTTATTAAATTTATGCTTATCTTCTCGTTCATAATAAGAACGATTATAATATATTTTAGTTGAGTGTTTTACAATTTTTAATATTTTATTAAATAGTTTTTTCATTATTTATTTTCCCAAAGTTTAATCCAGCCAAGTTCTAACCAGCGTTTTATTTCGTCGTAGCACATAACATTAACATCAGGCATTTTATAAATAAACACATCAATATTTTTGTTATAATTTAGATTTTGTATTATTGCAAAACTTAGTTCTGCAAAACCTGCTGCACCAACATAGCCTGTTATGCCTTTTTTATCTTCGTTAAAAAGCAAAAAACAATTAGCGCTAGTAATGTTTTTATAAAAGTTTTTGTGTATTTCTGGGTATAGTTCATTAAAATTATTAGTATCAATTTGTTTAGGATAATCAATAACATTATATTCTAGTTTTAACTCGTTAATTAATCTTAGATAATTATTAAAATGTGAAACACTACCCGATATTACTAAATTTTTCATATTTATTAAATCCTTTTTTCTGCTTGTAAAACTTTGATTTTTTCGATTATTTTTTTGTAAACCGGGATCATATAAATTTCCGTTGCTTTATTAAGTAGTTCGTCAAAAGTTAACCATTCGACCCCACTATTTTCATCAGGTTTTGTTTCGATTAATTCGTTTTCGTCGGCTTCTAACAAATATGTAACATTTAAGTGAATATGTGCTGGAACGTATTTTCCGCGTTTAATATGCCCAAGCACTGGCACGCTTTCTAAAGAAATAGGAATGTTTAATAATGGCTTAACACTTTTAATCGAAGTTTCTTCTTTTGCTTCTTTCATAGCAACATAAAGCATATCGTCGTCGCCATCTGCGTGGCCACCAACCCAAGTCCAAGATTTGTATATATTATGATAAGAACAAAGAATTTTTGTTTTATCTTTATTAACAACAAAACCAGAACTTGTTAAATGACAACGCTCGTTTTCTCTTGTTAAAATTTGTTCGATATTTTCACAATCAATAAAAAATTGTTTATCTTTAACTTCTTGTTCGTTAAACGGAACATAATTTTTAATCATTTCTATAGTTTTACTCATTTGCTTTTATCCTTTTATTAAACATTAATTGTTACTGAACTTAACACATTATTTAATAATTCTTCACTAAAACCTCTAAAGAACATAACTTTTGCATTACTTACACTACTTCCCATAGATGAATTAGTAAAGAAATTTTAAGTATTAAAACAATGCCTGATAAACATTTTTAATTTTTTTCTTCATTGTTTTTTTCCTAATTAACAACTATACTTTTAAAAGTTTCACGCACTATTTCAATTTCTTCTATCGATTTTATAATAACATCTATCACAAATATTTTTTCTGTATCTCTCATAGATATTTTAACTCGTTCTATTCCTTTAAGTGTTTCAAAATCAACTTTTTTAATTTTACTAGTTTCAACAATTTTAAATTTGTTATCAGAAAAAGACTCGTTTTTATTTGGACAATTTAAAATAATATTGTTTTTATTAACAAAAACATCCCAACCATTTTGTCCAGAAACAAACACTCCGCCAAAACCAAACACCGAAGTTAATGCACTTAATGTGTTAACTGCTGCATTTTTTGCAGTTTGAGCTTTTTTGTTTAGGTATGCAACAAAGTGAGAATATTCTTCTAATCCGCCATAAGTTTTATTGGCGTATGATGAATTGTTGTTTATATTTTTATTTGCTTTTTTATAAGTTAAAAATTTACTAATTCCAATAATAAAAAATACAACTGAAACAATAATAAAAATTATAGAAAACCCGCTAAGAGCCTTAATCTTTTTTAAAGTACCAATTAACCAGCCAGCAATCGAAGCCACCAGTATTACAGCACCAACAATATTTGAAGTGTTTGCTTGTTTTTTTAAATCGTTTATTTTCTTTTTTAATTCTTCCATAAGTTTCTCCTTTAAAATTAATCAATTTTAGCCATTAACAAAAGTTGTTTAATATTGTTATAAAGCGGTTCAAGTTCCGCTTTAACACAAGGTAAACTTACAATGTTATGTTTTTCTTCTAGTTTTGCAAGAACCATATTAATTGCATCGTTTTGATTTGCACCTCTATTTGTTACAGTTTGCATAAAGGTAAAAACACCTTGTGGATGAATAAATCTGTAGCAATCGGCGTTGGCACAAATTTCGGCTTCTATGCTTAAAAATGGAACTTTTCCGTGATGAGCTTCGACACAATTTAATAACACTTGGGTTGTTTTACTATCAACCTTGTTTTGTAATAATATTTGTTTTGCATATTTTAAACTTTCGCTCACGTGCTCTGCTTGTTTACCTTGTTTTATGCACTCGCCAAGTTTAATATCCATTAATGCTATTCCACATTTAACCAAATTAACATCTATTTTTTTATCAATAATATTTGCAATTTGCTCGGCTTTAATCAATGATAAATTATAGTGATTTAGCGATGGTCCACCAAACTTTTCAATTTCTTCTAATGCAAGTTTGTTTATAATATCAAATAGTTTTTTCATATAAATTCCCTTTTTAATTATGCTCCTTTAAAAATTTTAAGTAAACTTTTTTAAAACTTTAGTTATGTTTTTATAAACTTGAACTGTTATTTCGGTTTCCTGCACAATAGCCCCTTAACTATCTTATTTTTAAGTTATGCTTTTTTATATTGTTGTTAACAAATTTATATAACGGAGCCATTTGCTTTTTTGCTAAGGTTTTTCCAACTTCAGTTTTAATAAGTTCTGCTTGTGGTGCCATTGTTCTGTAAACATAGTGAGTTGTTGAAAGTGGTTTAATTTCTGGAACATACTCAGAACATTCTAGCGAAAAATCCTTATTATATATTGGAATATTTTTTGTTTTACAAAATTTTAAGGTTCGCTTTAAGCCATTGTTTCCAAGGGCATCCAATATGTCGGCATCCTGCAAAATTTTTAGTTCAATATTATCTTTTGTTAATTCTATATATTTTTCATCGTGCATTTTTACTAAATACAAAATTTTATCTAAATCGTTTTTATTCAAGTTAAATTCGCTTAATATTTCTTTAACATATTCTACCGATTCTTCGGCTGTTACAAATTTGTTTAGTTCGTTATACATAACCCTGTGAACATCGTGAAACATTGTTGCAATAGTTAAAACAAAATTATTGCACTTTTCTTTTTTACATATTTGTTTTTCAAAATTTAAAACTCGTTTTATATGGTTAATATCGTGACCAGTTTTTTCGTTTGCATAAACTTCTTTTGCCTTTTTATAAAACTTTTTATATATCTTTTTCATTTAAACCCACTTATAAAATTAAAAATCTGATTCGCTAAGCAAAGGAACAATATCAATAGCCGGCTCTTCGTAAGGATGAACTTTTCTTAACTCTGCAACAACTCTTTTAACATCTTCAACATTGCAAATAACTTCTAGTTTTTCTTCTTCTACTATTTCTAACTTGTTTCTAGTTCCTAAAAACGGATTTGCTTTTTCGTTTGGAACAAAACTTCCAACACTTTTAACGCTGGTTGAACAATACGAATATTCGCCAATATTTCCAGCTCCTGCACCACACATAGCATTTCTAACAACTTCTAAAAACTCTGCTGGAACAGTTACAAAAATTTTTACTTTTTTTATTTCAAATTGCATAGTTTTACTCCTTTAATTAAACTCATATTTTTTAACTTCGCAGTTTTGCAAAAAAGCCTCCATAACATCGCCAAGTTTTCCGCTTTGTGGCAATTCGTTAAAATAAAAATAAACCGCTCTGCTAATAAACCCGTGTGCAACTATTAACACATTTTTATCGGAATGTTTTTGTTTAATTTCGTTTAGCACACTATGCACCCTACTAAACACTTCGTCTATTGGTTCTAACCCATCAAATTTAGTTTTATTGTTAATGTTTAAATAAACGTCAAAAAGCAGTTCATCGGTTATATCAAGCCCATTCATTTTTCCCGCCTTGCGTTCAACCAATCTTGGTTCAAAAATAACAGGTGTGTTTTTAGGCAAATTTAATCCTTCTAGTGTTTGTCTTGTTCTAATTAATGGCGAACAATAAACTAAATCAATCTTAATATCTTTAAACTGCTTGCCAGCATTTAATGCTTGATTTAAACCAATATCGTTTAACTCCTCATCACATTCTCCATTAAACTTGTGGCTACTATTTGCAACGGTTTGACCGTGTCTAATAAAATATAAACTCATACTTAATACCTAATATTATTTTTTTACAGCTTTAATAACTTTTGGTAAATTTCTATAATCGTAGTACACCTTAAAGTTTTTATAACGCTTTTTTAAAAGTTGTTTAACAATTTTAAACTGACGATTTGAAAACTCTAAAAAGAAAATTCCACCCGGCTTTAAAAATTTTGGCACTTCTTCTATAATTCTTCTAACAAACAATAAGCCATCTTCGCCACCCATAAAATCGTTAGTTAAACTTGTTTCGGCAAGTTTTTTGTTGTTTTTAACATCTTCTAACGACCAATATGGCGGATTGGCGGTTATAACATCGTATTTTTTTGTTAAAGTTTTATCCCAATCGGTTAAAACATCAAACACACCAAAATCAACATTTCCACCTAGGTTTTTACAATTTTCTTGTGCCAAAGCAACAGCTTCTTCTCTAATATCGTAAGCATCGGCGTGGCAACCAGTTGCCTTAGAAATTGTTATTGGAACACAACCACTGCCTGTACACAAATCTAATAACTCGGAACTTGGTGTTAGTTTGCCATCTTTAACCGCAGCATTAACCAAAGTTTCGGTTGTTAATTTTGGTAAAAACACACTATTTCTGGTTGGATATAAATCACCACAAAATTCTTTAAAATCAAAAATATGCGATTGCATTCCAATTTGATTGCATAGTTCCAAGTTCTTTTTGATAACATCCAACTTTTCTTCTGTAACATATTTTATGGTGTTAAAATAACTCATACGCTGACCATACGAAAAACAAATAATGTGTTTTAACATTAGTTCTCCGCCATCGCACTGTTTAGAATAAGTGTTTAAAACTTCTTTTATCGAATATACCTTCATATTATTTTCCTTAGTTTTTTATTATCTGTTTTTATATTTTTTCTATTATTTTGCCGTTTAATAGTTTTTGGCAATTTGAGCCTACCATATAGGTTTTGTTTCCGTTAACTATAACTGCCGATTTATCTGATAAAACATATACTGGATATTTTTGAGCCTTTGATTCTTCCACACAATAACTAAAAGCGTCGCTTGGTGTAAAATCGCCAAATATATGCGGAATAATGGAAAAGTTAACAAGTTCTAAATATTTATTAACACCTAAAAAATCATCAATTTTATAAATGTAACTCTGAGTTAATGTTGATGGCATTTTTCCTAATATCATACTACCAGCCGAACTACCTATCCAAACCTTGGTTTCAAGAAGCTTTGGCAACAATTTATTAAATCCGCTTTTTTCAAAAACTTTAAAAAGCCATTCGGTGTTTCCGCCAAAACAATAAATTATATCAGCCTTAATAATTCTTTGTTTAATTTCATTAATATCTAACGCTAGCAAATTTATTAAATCAATTTCTCCGCCAAAGGTTTTTGTTAAAAAATTAATTCCATTAAATAACCATTTTTTATCGCCAGTTTCAACTGCACAAGCATCAATTATTAGTGCAACCGAAATATCTTTTTTAGGTTTACCAACTAATTCTAACACTTGTTTTAAAATGGTTTTTTGTTTAATATCCGACGATGTTAAAACCAATTTCATAAATTAAACTCCTAAGTAACTATAACGCTTAAAAAGTTTATAGTTTTTTTATTGGTGCGCCTAGAAGGATTCGAACCCTCGCTAATGGTTCCGAAGACCATTGTGCTATCCATTACACCATAAGCGCATAATTTGTTTTTTTGTTTTTTTATTGTGTTTTTTTAAAGCCTTTTTTATTATGAAGTCACATTAAAATTATAACATAAAAATTTTATTTTATATATTAATATTAATATATAAATTATTAGGTTTCTGATTAAAAAGTTGAGTAACAAAACCATTAATATATTTTTATTTATTATAAAAAAGATAGGTTAAGTTATCCTACCTTTTTTTAATTATAAAATCGTTTTCGTATAAAACACCTTCAACTGTGTTTTTATCGCCAAGTAACTCCTCTCGTTTACGGGTTTTCATTATTGTTTTCTTTTGATTTTGCAATATTGGGAACAGTTCAAAATATTGACGCTCTAGTTGTTTATAATCGTCAATGCGTTTAAAAAACAAATTATCCACCATTCTATCGTAAGAATCTGCTAGTTTTTCGGCTTCGGCTTCTAACTTAGAATTTACTTCGGTATTGTTTTCTATTTTGGAATTAATAATTTTTGCCCTTGCCAACAATTTTTTTGTTATGCGTTCTGCCCCACTATATAAATCATTATCAACTTGATTAATGGTTCTTAAGCCTAAACCTTGGAACACACCATCAACATAATCGCAAAGTTCTTGCTTTGCTTGTTTTACATTAGGATAATCCGTTAACAAATCTGCTTTTAAAATGTTTAAAAAAAAGTTAAAGTTAGAAGTTTTTTCGTCGTAAGCGTGATAAACACTATCGCGAGCTTGCTCCTGAATAAACGCCGAAAAAAGCCTTTTTATTTCTGTTGATAAATTTGGTAAATTTAGCAATTTTGCACACTCTTGGCAAGTGTAATCACGAGCAGCAATTTCGCAAGGTTCGTTACCATAAAAAAACGATTCGTTAGTGCTTTTTCTAATATCAAACACCAAATCGTCAATATCAAAAAAGTTACTAAGCAAAATATTTTTGGTTTTATCCTTGCTAAACTTATCACTATTATATTGCTTGTTTATATTATCCATTAACTTTTGATAAAGTGCACCAATTTTGCTTTCGGGTTGCAGTTTTGAAAAATCACCACTGTTTATAGCATTAATTTGAAAAATGTGATTACTTTCGTGAATTACAAACTCAAACACAATAAAAGGGAAAAATTTGTTAAAGCACGCTTTCATAAACTCGTAACTATCGCCAATTTTAGAGTTAAATTCCACACTGGGATTTGCTTCAAATTTTGTAAATCCCATTGTTCCACCATTAAATTTTCTATATTTACACGGAGAATATTGTTCGTTTTTAGATTCGCAATATTTTATATGCACTGCTTGCAGATACTGCAATAATTCTTGTTTGTTATCAATTTCAAAATAAAACTTATATGGGTTAACTAAACTCATAAGTTGTTCATAAGAATAATTTTCAAATTTTCCCACATCAATATCATTTTTGTAGTTAAACATTTTGTTTTTTAATTCAGCCATAAAAATATTCTCCTAAATATATTTTATATCAAAATAGGTAATCAGTCAATATTGAATATTTTTAGGAAATAAAACAATGTCGAAATAATATAATTAATTAAAACAAAATTTTAATTTGTTGTTTATGAACTTTTGTTTTTTTTTGTAATATGCTAAAATTGGAAATATGAATAACATTAGTTTTGAATCCGACAACTTAATGTATAAAAAGCCCAACTTTTTTCTAAAATTTTTAAGCGATGCTTTTGTAACAGTTTGCATTATTATTGCATTGTTTATAATATTTTTTAGTTTTATTTTTGTAAGCGCACCGGTTACTGGTGTTTCTATGCAACCAACATTAAATGCAAATGGCGAATCCAAACAAGACATTGTTTATATTAACAAATTGCTACCTTATAGCTATGGCGATATTGTTGTTATAGAACGACCAACAAATAATGTTGATGTTAAATACATAATTAAGCGTGTTGTTGGAATGCCCGGTGACAGAATTAAAATTATGCAAGACGAAGATTATAAAGTTTATTTGTTTAGAAATGGTAAAAAAATAGAAGAAGATTATATTTTTGATGCCGAAAATTGCGACGACCCACACAACTACGGAATGTATGCAACTTTACAACAATACTTAGACCTTATTAATAATGTAAAAAAATATCCTAACAACTATCCTAATGTTGTGTTTGACGATGGTTGGTTAGTTTTGCAAAAAGACCAAATTTTTGTTTTAGGAGATAATCGCGGTTATAGCGAAGATAGTTCTGCACTAGGACCTTTTAACAAAAATAAAGTTGTTGGCCGAGTTGATTTTATTATTCCGCACGGTGTTGTTCCTTTTTATTATTTCTTAAAATATTACACAGGTATTGATTTAGGTATTTAAAAGCTTTGCAATTTGCAAGGCTTTTTTTATTTATAATTGATTTAATTAAAAAACCAATATTGACAACCTGTAGCTTTTAGTTTACTATTATTTTAAGTTAAAATGGAAGGTGTGGCAATGAGCGAAATAGAAAAGAAAATTTTAACCGAAAATTTAAGAATGGTTGATTTACCTTACGAACAAGTTGAAGAGTTATATAATGGCGTATTTAAAAAATTTAGCCCCGATTATTTTACAAAAGAAAATCAAACATTTTTTAGTTTGCCAAAAAACATAACCGAAGAAGAATTAGCCGATTTAAAAATTCCTACAAAAGGCATAATAACTTCAGATGGAACAATATATTCGGTTGATAAATTACACATCGAAGTTGGAATGTGGCTTAGAGCAAATAATGTTGATTTAACAAATTCTATTAGATACGCTATTTATCCTAAGGGTTATGAAATTTATCCTTCCTACGAAAGTTTTGGAAAAATTGAGAATGTTGATAGCTTAGATAAGTTAGAGCAAGAATATTTGGATAAATACGAGAACGATTTATCAACTGACCGCATTATTGAACTTAGTAAAAAACAAGTTGTTTCTATTGTTAATGTTGCAAAAAAATATAACGAATCTGCATTAAGTTCTGTTTTAAGAACAAACTGTTTTGGTTTGCACAAACAACCATACGAATACGAAAATACAGTGGATGCTTTTAAAGTTAGATATAATCGATTATATTTTGAGGAATGTGGATTTACTGCTAGAGAATTAACAAGCATAAAAAAAGGTTGGCATTAAAATTAATAAAAAAAGAAAAGCGATATTCGCTTTTCTTTTTTAACTTATAATCGCATTTTTAATTGCATTAACAAAGCTTGCAATTAATTGTTCTATTTCGGAATATTCGTTAACAAACGATTTGCTGTAGCTAGCTTCGTTTCCGCTATTAACTAAATCTAAGTAGTTAACGCATTCTTCAATGCTTACGCTTAACTTATTATTTAAAGCCTTATAGGAATTATTAATTTCTTCGGTAGCATAACTAGCAACTGGAGTATACCACGATTCAATAATTGTTCTAAGTTCGGTTAAAACAAATTTATGCATTCTAACTGTTGATTTTAATGGAACAACATTTAGTTTGCTTAAAGCATCTAAGCAAGTTCCAAATGGGGATAGAACATAGTTTTCTTTAGTTATTTTAACTTCTTTTAAAATATCAAAAATATCTTTTAAGCCTTCAAACTCACTAAATATTAACTGATATGTCATAACTTGACCATTGTTAGAAAGTTCTCCCCTTTCGACTTTTTGTGCACAAACTCTGGTTTGAGCATTTATATCGTTTATAGCAATAATAACATCGGTAGCCAAATTCCCTTCGGTTATAATTGTTTGTGTTAATAACTTATCAAACAATTTAAATCTAATTGGACGAAGCAATACACTATTTCCAAAATCATCTAATTTTTTACCAATCCAAGAAATTCCGGTTATTGAACCACTGGTTACATCATCACGAATATCAATAAATTCTTTTAAGTGTTTAAACTCTTCTTCAAAACTTGTAATGTTTGGCACAGCATTTTTAATATCAATAATCATTTCTTTTAATTCTTGATCATCTGTGCTTTTTTCTGCTTCGTTTAATATCATAACCACAACGTCGTGACGAACATTTCCAAGCAGAACACTATTATCAAATTCATCTAGGAAAGCACCAAAACCAACAAAGTCAAAAGTTGCAACTTCGATAACTTTTAATTCTTCCGCTTTATCAACAAATTTCTTTAAATAAGTAAATTCGTTTTGATAGCTTGTTATGTTATCTACATTAGATTTTATTTTATTAATAATATCAACTAAATCTTGTGGGAAATCGGTTGTATCAATTTTACCAATTATTAACTTAACCAAATCTGCCCTTATTGGCGAAATTATAACGCTTGGTCTAACATCCGAAGAAATATCAAATTCGTCTAACATTCTGCCAAAGCGAGCATAGTTAAAGTTATCAATATCAATTCTTGTTATTTCGTTAATTAATGTGTTAAGAGCAACAATTTCTTGTTTATAGCTTAAATCGGTGGTTTCAACAATAATAGTTTTAATTTTATTAACAATTTTTAAAGTGTCTAAATCGGTGATATCTTTTGCAAAATCGTCAACAGCATTAACTAGAACTTCGGTTATTACTTCACGATTAATAAGTTTGCTATTTTTTGCAATAACATTATCAATGCGTTCGCCAACCTTTTCCATTGGAACTGTAACATCGTTAAAGTCGTTTGCAACAAGAGCCAACTCTTTAATTGTTTCAAATTCTAATTTCCAATCAATATTTGTTGCATTTGTTAAATTATTATTAATTTTTATAAATGCACCATTAGCAATATTTGTTCCTTCTGGAAGCAAACTTTCGGCATAATCGATAATAACTTTTACTAAGTTTTTAATTTCTTTTCCAAACAATGTGCTATTTTCTAGACTGTTAACACTTTCGCCAAGTTCGCTAAAATAGGTGTTATCATCTTTTAAAATATTTTGTTCAACATCCACATCTGTTGCCATTTTGCTAAATGTCGAAAATAATTTTTGATAAGTTTTAAATTCTTGTTGCCAACTAGAAACTTGTTCAACATTATTAGAAATTCGTTCTAATATTGGCTTCATATCATTTAGTTCTTGTGGTAGTTCGTTTTTAATTAATTTAAAAGTTGCTTTTGCAACTGGTATTATAGCATCACCTAGCAAGGTGGTGGTTTTAACACCATCAAGCACTGCACCCATATCTTCTAAATTTAGTTCTGGGTCGCCATTGTAACTTTCGTAAACTCTAATTGCGTTATCAAAAACATTTCCAACTTTGGTTAGTTCTTCTTCGAACTTAGTAATTTTATTTAAGTTATGAACAGAGCTAAGCAATGGTTCTTTGAAATCGTTAAAACTTTCATCTAAATCGTCAAGCATTGATTCAAGTGAATCGTATAATCTATTTTCAACAGCTGTAATAATTTTTTTGTAGTTTTCAGTTCCCAAACCCGGATATGCAACAATTGCATCTAATATTTGACCAATGTAACCAAAGGTTTGATTTGTTACATAATATTTAGATTCGGTATCAATTGTGTTATACGCTTTTAAACTTATGTTAATTAAAGCGTTTGTTAAGTTTTTAACTTCTTCAACAGAAACAACTTGTTCTTCAACTTTAAAATCGGTTACATCTAAACTTTCGGCAATATACCAAAAAACTGCATTTAAAATAACTGGCATTGCTGTGCCCAATGTTTTCATTTCATAAATTTGATCGGTTAATGCAGTTGCATCTTCTTCGGATAAGTAATCCCAAACATCGGTTTCTTTAATTTCATTATTTAAAATTAAGGCTAACAAATCATTTTTATTTAATATTTTGCAAATGTTTAAAATACAATGTACTTCGTTTTTGAGATCGGTGTATTTAATATCTTTAATTTGAGTTAATGTTTCCCTTGCGGTGTAGTTTAAAATTTTATCATTGCTAGCAGGAAGTTTTATAACAAACTCATCGTTAGTAAGCATTTCATTAATTACATAAGGAAGCAACTTATCACCAATAACATTAATTGTGTTAATTTCAAACATATTGTTTGTAGCGGTTTCGATTATATCAATAAGTTTTGTTAATTTTTGATAATGATAATTTTTAAATTCATAATTTTTCAATTCTGAAAAACTATCAACTGTTTTAAAAACCGATGTTACTTCATTTTTTAAAACAATGTTTTGATTATTAACTTTTGTTGTGCTAAGTGCATCAAACGCTAGCCCATTAAAAAACTCGATGCCAGTGTAACGCAAAACACCTAGCGGAACACTCTTATCATAAGCACGAATTAGGTCACCAACTTCGGCACTTAAATTTTTAGTAAAAAATCCGTTTTTGCCAGTGCGTAGTTGCTTTCCATTTTTATCAGTTACAACATTGCCATCCTTATCAAGCAATAACTCGGAAGTTTCATATTCTACTTTGTTTGCAATGTTTAATATTCCCATAACAGGCATTATTGTGGTTGCACCAACAAATATTCCAAGAAAAACCCCAACAAGCATTCCCCACGCACGATACTTTTTCTTTTTGGTTTTATCTTTGTTTTTCTTTTTAATAAATATTGCACTAAGTATTGCCCATAATGGCCACAATAAAATTTTTACTAACCAGAAAAATAATACATATAAAATAGCATTAAAAAATATCGTTACAATTTGAAGAACTGCTTTAATAACATCTGGATTATCAATAAATATTTGAGCATATTCGCCAGTAACTTCTTTGTTACATAACAAGCCACTAACAAATTCGTTAATGGTTGTTAACTCAACGCCCTTAACACTTATTCCTATAAACGAAACATTTAAGTTCATTATTGCGTTTGTTACTACTGGTGTTACAAAAAATAATATTAGGGCAATAACAAAAATCCAAACAAGCCTAAACGATTGCTTTTTAAGCCCCCTAATAATTCCCCAAAGCATTCCGCTTAAAACAAATAAAACAAACACTCCTAATAGTGCTAGCGGAATAGCCATATTAACTGTTGAATTTAATAATAAACTCATAGTAGTATCCTTTACCAATAATAATTGGCGATAAATATTATTTTTAACAATATTAGTATATATTATTTTATTTATAATAACAATAAAAAACAAAAAAAGTGCATTTAATAAACACACTTTTTTTACAAAATTTTTATTCTAAATCTTCAGAATTTTCGTTATTATTTTCGTTTTCGCTAACTTCAACTTCGTTATCTAAACTTAACTCTTGGTTATTTGAAACTGTGTTAGTTGGAGTTTCTGGTAAACTTTCGGCTAAAGCTTCTTCCTCTTCAACACTTGGAGTTACAGCAACACAAACAATTTTTGCATCCTTATTAACTCTCATTACTCTAACGCCTTTTGTGTTACGACCAATAACGCTAATTTCGCTTGCTTTAATTCTAATAATGGTGCCATCGTCGGCAATCATCATAACATCATCGGCATCGGTAACTTGTTTTAGGTTAACCAAATTTCCGGTTTGTTCGTTAAACACTCCGGCTTTAATACCTTTACCCGATCTGCCTTGAACACGATAATCTTCTTGGCTACTACGCTTTCCGTAACCAAGTTCCGAAATTGTTAACATATAACTATCCGGAACAATTACCGACATATCAACAATGCGTTCGCCTTCGTCTAGGCTCATAGACTTAACACCTTGAGTATCACGACCCATTGCTCTAACGCCACGTTCGTTAAATCTAATACATTTTCCAGAAGAACTTGCAATAATAATTTCGTTGTTACCGTTAGTGATATAAACCGAAATTAATTCGTCACCATCGTTTAACTTAATTGCAACTTTGCCAACTTTTCTTATGCTTGCAAATTCAGTTAAATTTGTTTTCTTAATTAAACCGTTTTTGGTTGCCATCATAAGGTAACCAATAGTATCTGGTTTAACAGGAATTATTGCGGTTATGCGTTCGTCGCCATCAATTTGTAAAACATTAACTATTGCTCTGCCTTTAGCTGTTCTTTGTGCTTCAGGAACTTCGAAAGCTTTAATTCTGTAAACTCTACCATAAGAGCTAAAACACAACAAATCGTCGTGAGAAGAAGTTACAAAAATGTTTTCCACAAAATCTTCTTCTTTAGTTGTGTGAGCAATTATTCCTTTTCCACCACGGTGTTGGCTCTTATACTCGCTAACTGGCATACGCTTTACATATCCACCATGAGTTAAGGAAATAACAACATCTTCTTCAGGAATTAAATCTGCAATATCAATATCGCCATAATCTAAACTAATTTCACTTTTTCTAGGCACTCCAAACCTACCTTTTATTGCTAATAAGTCGGTTTTTATTATATTAAGCACCTTGTTATTGTCAGAAAGTATACTTTGTAGTTCAGAAATTAAGTTTCTAATATCAGCTAAATCTTGTTTTAGTTTTTCAACTTCAAGCCCTGTTAAGCGTTGTAAACGCATTTCTAAAATGGCTTGAGTTTGTTTTTCGCTTAGTTCAAAATTTTGCATTAACTTTGTTTGAGCATCATCTTTATCAGCACTTTCTTTAATGATTTTAATAACTTCATCAATGTGTGCTTGTGCTATTACTAAACCATTTAAAATATGTTCTTTTGCTTGCGCTTTATCAAGATCAAATCTTGTTCTGCGAACAATAACTTCTTCTTGGAAAGCAAGATAGTTTTGTAAAACTTCTTTTAAATTTAAAATTTTTGGAACAGAGTTAACAAGTGCTAACATTATAACACCAAAACTTATTTGAAGTTGGGTGTGTTTATATAAAGAATTTAAAACTACTTGTGGGTTATAATCTCGCTTAACATCAATAACAATTCTTAAACCTTCACGGTCGGATTCTTCTTTAATATCTGAAATTCCTTCAATGCGTTTATTTTTAACTAAGTCGGCAATTTGAATAATTAATTTTGCCTTATTAACCTGATAAGGAATTTCGGTTATTACAATTCGGTTTCTAGTGCCATTGTTAAATTCTTCAATTTCGGCACGGCTTCTAATAATAAAGCTACCCCTACCAGTTCTATACGCTTGCTTAATTCCGTTACGACCAAGAATTAAACCTCTGGTTGGAAAATCTGGTGCAGGAATAATTTTTATTAATTCGTCAATATCAATTTCTGGGTTTTCAATTAACGCTATAACACCATCAATAACTTCGCCTAGGTTGTGTGGAGGAATGTTTGTTGCCATACCAACAGCAATACCATCAGATCCATTAACTAAAAGATTTGGGAAACGAGCTGGTAACACATTTGGTTCAACTTCGCTTTCGTCAAAGTTAGGAACGAAGTTAACAGTGTTCTTATCAATATCCGATAACATTTCGGCTGCGATTTTGCTAAGTCTGGCTTCGGTATAACGCTGAGCTGCTGGAGGATCGCCATCCACAGAACCAAAGTTTCCGTGCCCATCAACTAATGGAGCATTAATTGTGAAATCTTGAGCAAGTCGAACTAACGCTTCGTAAACCGCACTATCGCCGTGTGGGTGATATTTACCTAAAACATCACCGACAATACGAGCACATTTCTTAAAAGGTTTATCGTTATATAATCCTAAATCGCCCATAGCATATAAAATACGACGATGAACAGGCTTTAAACCATCTCTAACATCAGGAATAGCACGACTAACATTTACTGCCATTGCATAGGCAATAAATGATTTTTCAAGTTCTTCTTTTATTTTTATATCCAAAAGTTTTCCGCCATCGTTTCCACCATTGTCGGTAACACTGGCATCACTTTGGATTAATTCTTCTTTTTTATCGTCCATTTTAAAATTTCCTTATTTTTAGTTTTTAAATATCCAAATCTTTAACAAGGGTTGCATTTGCTTCTATAAACTGACGTCTAAGTTCAACATCTTCACCCATTAATTTATTAAATGTTTCTTCGGCTTCTAGGGCATCTTCCATAGTAAATCTTGCTAAAATTCTTCTAGTAGGATCCATAGTGGTTTCCCAAAGTTGTTCGGAACTCATTTCTCCTAAACCTTTATATCGTTGAATATTCATTCCTTTTGGATTTCCTAGTTCTTTTATTTTTTCATCTTTTTCTTCATCGGAATAAACATAATATGCTTCTTTACCAACTTGAATTTTATAAAGTGGTGGCATAGCAGTATAAATGTGACCATTTGTAATTAAAGGTTGCATAAATCTAAAGAAGAAAGTTAAAAGTAAAATTCTAATGTGGCTACCATCAACATCGGCATCGGTCATACAAATAATTTTATCGTAACGAAGTTTGCTTTCGTCAAATTCGCTACCAATACCGCAACCGATAGCAGTTATCATATCTTTAATAACTTGACTTTCTAACACTTTATGCATACTTGCTTTTTCAACATTTAATATTTTACCTCTAAGTGGCATTATTGCTTGGAACTTTCTATCGCGGCCTTGTTTTGCTGTTCCACCCGCAGAATCACCCTCAACTAAGTAAATTTCACATTCCTTAGGATTTTTAGATGTGCAATCGGCTAGTTTTCCCGGAAGGGTTGTGCTTTCTAAAATTCCTTTTCTGCGTGTTGCTTCTCTAATGTTACGTGCTGCTTCTCTAGCACGTTTTGCAGTTATACATTTTAAAACTAAATCTCTTCCTATTGTAGGATGTTCTTCTAGGAATGCTCCAAATTTTTCTTGCATAGCATCCGACACTATTTTTCGCATTGATGCATTTCCAAGCTTAGTTTTTGTTTGACCTTCAAATTGTGGGTCGGTTAACTTAACACTAACAATAGCTGTTAAACCTTCTCTAACATCGTCGCCTGATAGTTTTTCGGAATCCTTCATTATTTTATTGTTCTTACCATAATCGTTAATAATTTTAGTTAATGAGTTTTTAAAACCATCTAAGTGTGTTCCACCTTCTTGAGTGTTAATGTTATTTGCATAGGTATTTATTATTTCGTTATATCCACTATTGTATTGAAAAGCAATTTCAACTTCGCTAGTTTGGTTAATAACATTAATATAAACTGGTTCGCTAAAAACATTTTCTTTGTTTTTATTTAAGTAATCAACAAATTCAACAATTCCGCCTAAATATTGATAACTTTCCTCTATTGGGTTTTCTCCCCTATAATCGGAAACAGAAATTCTTAAACCTTTATTTAAAAAAGCAATTTCTCTAAAACGGTTTTTAATATCGTTAAATTCAAATTCTACAGTATCAAAAATGGTTGCGTCCGGCATAAAAGTTACAACTGTTCCAGTTTTATCGGTGTTACCGGTAACTTCTAACGGAAATTGTGGTATGCCTCGTTTATAAAGTTGGTTATGAACTTTCCCACCTTGATAAACTGTTACATCTAACCATTCACTAAGTGCGTTAACACAGCTTAAACCAACGCCGTGTAATCCGCCACTAATTTTGTAGCCTTCGCCACCAAACTTTCCACCAGCGTGAAGCTTTGTTAAAACAACTTCTACTGCACTTTTACCTTCTTTTTTAATAATTCCGCAAGGAATACCACGACCATTATCAATAACTGTGCAACTTCCATTTTTGTTTAAAATAACTTCTATGTGGTCACAATAACCTGCCAAGGCTTCGTCAATACTATTATCAACAATTTCTTGAATTAAGTGATGTAAACCTCTAATATCGGTTGAACCAATATACATTCCAGGGCGTTTTCTAACTGGCTCTAAGCCTTCTAACACTTGAATGTCGGTTTCGTCGTATTTAACGCTGTGAGTTAATTCGCTTTCTGTAATATCTGCCATTAATTTTTCCTCGCTTAAACAAAAAAATTTTTACTTAAAAAGAATATTCCTTTTAAGTAATCTTAAACTATATATATATTATCATATTTATTTACTATATGTAAAGTAAATATAATAAATAATATATATTATATACTATATAACATTTTAAACAGCCCAAATTGACACAATTTAATAAAAATAATGTATTTTATCGTTTAAATTGGTTTTGTGTCAAATTGGGGCGATTTTGCCGTTTATAAATAATTGACAATGTTAAGATAAATTAATAAAATACAAATAATTAGAGGTAATACAAATGAATAATCCAACCAAACAACGAGATTTAACTATTAACTTATTTCACGAAGATGTTTTTAACGAATATGGTGTTGACGAACACACAATACTACAAGAAGATTTAACTTCTACAATCGAGTCGTTATCGAACACAATAAAAGTTAACACTAAATTAAATTTAAACTTTTGCGTTAATCAGGGTATTAATGTTGATGAAACAAAATTTATTGAAGCTTATAAAAACACCTTTGCGGCAAACATAAAAATGAAAAGATTGGAGTTAAGCAGATGTTTAACAACTGGTTTTTCGTTACTAGTTGTTGGTATACTATTAATTTTACTTAATGTTTTTGTTTTTGAAGAACTAGAAAAATTTACTTACGAAATGTTTAGTGTTATTTCTTGGGTGTTTATGTGGGCAGCTGTTGAAACATTAACGCTAGAGTTAATTCAAATATTAATCGAAATAAAAAAATCAAAAAAACTGTTAAAATCAAACTTAACTTTCACAAAAAAATAAAGTGTTCGTAATTGAACACTTTTTTATTTATTCTACGGTTACCGATTTTGCAAGCGACCTTGGTTTATCAGGGTTAAGCTTTTTTAGCACGCTTACGTGAAAAGCAATTAATTGCATTATAACAATTACAACAATCGGCATATAAAATTCATCAATATTATTTAACTTTATTAACTTATAAACATTATCGCTTTTTAAGTTATACTGGGTAAGTAAAATAACTTTTCCGCCGCGAGAAATAACTTCGTTAACATTGCTAAGCGATTTTTCTAACAAATCCTTTTCTGTTAAAAATGCAAAAACAAAAGTATTGTTATCTATAAGCGAAATGGTTCCGTGTTTTAATTCCCCAGAAGCATAGGCTTCGCTATGAATATAACTTATTTCTTTTAATTTTAAACTGGATTCTAGCGCTGTAACATAATCGAAATTTCTTCCTATCATATAAAGGCTTTGAGATAAATAAATATCGTTTGCAACATTATTTGCAAGTATGTTAAATTTTGTTAAATTAATTTGTTTAGAAATATTTTTTAAATTATTAGCCGTGCTTTCTACCAAACCAATTTTATCCATAATAACTTCTTTAAAATAGCTTGCAAGCAAATAAAACATACTTAACTGGCTAACATAGGCTTTTGTGCTTGCAACCGCCACCTCCGCCCCAGCTAATGTATAAAAGCAATAATCCGCAATAAAACTTATGCTTGAATTTTTTACATTAGTTATTGCAATGGTTTTTAATCCATATTGCTTTGCAATTTTTAAAGCTTTAAGTGTGTCGGCAGTTTCGCCACTTTGGCTAACAAATATCATTAATGTGTTTTTAGGTGGGACAAATTTTGAATAAATAAACTCGGAAGCAAGTTCATTTTTTATATTTATATTTAAGTTTTGTTCAAATATTTTTCTTCCCATAAGCCCAGCGTGATAGGCTGTTCCGCAACCAACAATAATAATGTTTTTAGTTTTTTTAACAATGGTTTTTGGTAGAACCTTTTCAAATTGTTCAAAGGTTTGATACAAATTAACTGTGTTATTAACACTGTTTGGAATTTCATAAATTTCTTTTTGCATAAAATAATCGAATTTTCCTTTGTTGTTAATATCGCTTTTTTCTACCTTTATTTTTTTTAATTTAACTTGTTCTAATTTTTCATTATATATTTTAATACCATCAACAGTTAAAACTGCAAAGTTATTATTTTCTAAAACATAAGAATAATCAACTTTTCCAATGCCATTAATATCGCTACAAACTTTTGTTCCATCCGCGCTAATTCCAACAACGCAAGGCGAAACCATTTTTGAAACAAACAGTTTATCAGGCTCTTTAGAACTAATTATTGCTAACGCATAACTACCTTTTAATAGCTTACTAACCTTAACCAAAGTTTCAAGCATATTTTCACAATAGTATTTTTCGATTAACTTTAAAATAACTTCACTATCGGTTTCGCTTAAAAATTTGCAATTTAATTGTTTTTTTAACTCGGCATAGTTCTCAATAATTCCATTATGTACCAAACAAAAATCTTTATTTGTGCTAACAAAAGGATGAGCATTTGTTTTGTTAGGTTTTCCGTGAGTTGCCCAACGGGTGTGAGCAACACAATTAAACGAAACTGGATTAACTCTACCAACTTCAGTTTTTAAATTTTTTATTTCGCCAACTTGTTTAATAACTTTTACTTTGTTTTTTTCTATATAACCAATTCCTGCCGAATCATAACCCCTATATTCTAAACCTTCAATTCCACCTAAAACATTAGGCACAACATTGCTTTTACCTATCATTCCAAAAATTCCACACATTTAATACTCCTTAAAATTTAGATAGTATTTTATATGAATTAATCTGATAAATTGATTTTAAAAATCAACAAATTTTGATATAATATTTATATGGAAATTAAAAGTGTTGAGCTAAAGAATTTTAGAAATTATTCACAACAAAAAGTTAATTTTAGTTCTGGCTTAAATGTGCTAGAAGGTAAAAATGCCCAAGGAAAAACCAATTTAGTTGAGGCAATTTTTTTATGCGCTATTGGAAAAAGCCCACGAGTTAATCGTGATAAAGATTTAATTTTATGGAACGAAAATCTTTCTAAGGTAACAATTAACTACGAAAAAAACAGCGGCAACAAAAAAATTGAACTATACCTATTTTCAAATCAGAACAAAGCAATAAAAATAAATGGTGTTCCCATTAAAAAAATGGGCGAACTAATGGGCGAATTTAATGCAATATATTTTTCTCCGGACGAATTAAAATTGGTTAAAGAAAGCCCCGACGAACGCCGAAGATTTATGGATATTGACTTAAGCCAATTTAATAAAAATTATTTTTATGCTTTAAATAAATATAATAAAATTTTAATGCAACGAAACAAATTGTTAAAATCTAGTAACACCAGTTCCATTCAAGAAACACTATCTATTTGGAACGAACAACTAAGCGAACAAGGTTCTTACATTATTTGTGAACGATTAAAACTAATAGAAAAATTAAAAGTTTTTGCTAAAGATGCTCACGCCTATTTAACAGATGATGCCGAAAATATGGAAATTAGTTATGTTGGCAGAGTTGGAGAAAATAAAGAACAAATAAAACAACTTTTAAAAGCCGATTATGAAAATTCGTTTGAAAAGGATTTAAATCTTGGTTACACAACCGTTGGCCCGCACCGAGATGATATTAAAATTGTTGTTAACGGAATTGATATTAGACACTTTGGCAGCCAAGGTCAACAACGAAGTGCTGCCCTTAGCTTAAAACTAAGCGAATTAGAAGTTTTTAAGTTTAACATTGGAGAATACCCTATTTTGTTGTTAGACGATGTTTTAAGCGAACTAGACGAAAGCAGACGAAAAAAATTATTAGATAAAATCTCTAACTTTCAAACAATTCTAACCTGTACCGAGTTCAACGAAAACATAAGTGCAAAAGTGTTTAAAGTTGAAAACGGTAAAGTTAACTTATAATTTACTTTACAATTAAAAGTGGTTAAACTAAAATATTAAATAGATATAAAACTATTAAAAGGAAAAATAATGCTAAACATTGAAGATATATGGTTAAAAACTTGCAATATTCTACAACGAGAAGTTACAGCTGTTTCCTATGATTTATGGATTAGATCACTAGCTCCAATAGATTATAGTAACGGAATAATGTATCTTTCAACTTCTAGCGAATCGGCAAAAGCACGAGTTTTAAAACTTCACTATGGTCAAATTAAAGAGGCCTTATCAGAAGTTGAACCACAAATAACCGATTTTAAAGTTTTAGACCCACTAGAAAGAGATAATTACTTTAAACGATTAGAAGAACAAAGCCAAGAAAAATCACCTTACACAAATCCAATTTGTTCGTTTAATCAAAAATACACTTTTGATAACTTTGTTGTTGGTAATAGTAACAAATATGTTTATGCTGCTGCTCGTGGGGTGGCGGAACATCCTTTTGATAAAATTAACCCTTTATTTATTTATGGTGGAGTTGGTTTGGGTAAAACTCACCTTCTACACGCTATTGGAAATTATTTAAAAGTTAATAACCCAGAATTAAAAGTTTTATATGTTACTTGTGAAAAGTTTACGCACGATTATATTGAAAGCTTAAAAAGTTCAAAGGCCCAAGCAAATGCCGAATATCGTGATAAATACAGAAATAATATTGATGTTTTAATGATTGACGATATTCAATTTATTTCAAATAAAGCCGGAACTCAAGAAGAGTTTTTCCACACCTTTAACGATTTATATCAAAAGGGTAAACAAATTATTATTGCTTCCGACCGTAACCCTAAAGAAATTGCTAACCTAGAAGAACGCTTGCGTAGCAGATTTAGTATGGGTATTATTCAAGATATTCAAGTACCCGATTACGAAACAAGACTTGCTATTTTGCAAAAAAAGGCTCAGCAAGAGCATTATAGCGTTGAAGAAGATGTTATTTCGTTAATAGCCGAAAAATGCGACACAAACATAAGAGAGCTTGAAGGAATGCTTGGCAAAGTTTGCTTTTATGCAAGTTTGCTTGGCAAACCAACTGCTAACCTAGACGATTTTAACGAAGCATTAAAGGATGTTATTAACACTTCAAAACAAAACTTAACAGCCGATAGAATTATAGATTGTGTTTGCAAATATTTTAGCATTAACAAAGAAGATTTAATTGGTAAAAAGAAAAATAAAGAAATTGTTGAACCAAGACAAATTTGTATGTATTTAATCTGTGAAATGTTAGACCTTCCGTTAGTATCAATAGGAGAACTATTTGGCGGCCGCGACCACACAACTGTTATTCACGCAAGAGAAAAAGTTAGCGATTTAATTAAAGAAAACAATCGCATTAAAGTTGAAGTTAACGATATAAAAAGTATGGCAAACCGAATGTAATTGTGGAAATGTTAATAACTTATAAAACTTTTTCACATAGTTATAAACATAAATTTTATATCTAATAAAATAATAAAATGGCTAAGTTAAGCCAAAAATTATTAATTAAAAACATTAAAAACCCACTTATCCACATTTACACACACATTATTATAATAGATATAATTAAAAAAATAAAAAATATATATTTGGAGGCAAAAAAGTGAAATTAATTTGTGACGGATTAGATTTGTCTGACGCAGTAGCAAAAGTAATTAAAGCAACAAGTCAGAAAACAACAAACCCTATTTTAGAAGGTATTAAACTTGTAGCAGAAAACGATTGTTTAACATTAAGTGCAACCGATTTAGAGTTAAGCATTGAAAAAAAGATTAAGGCAGAAATTTTTATCGAAGGCGAAACTGTTGTTCCGGGTAAATTTTTTGGTGAATATATTAAAAAATTAACTAACGAACAAATAGAGTTATCAACAACCGATAACAATATGTTAGCAATTAAATATACCGATAGTGCTGGAACAATTCAATGTTTAAATGCACAAGAATTTCCAACCATTAAAAGTTTAGTGGATGCAGAATATTTTGAAATTGCAAGCAAAGATTTAAAACAATTAATTTTAAAAACTGTTTTTAGTGTTGCTGTAGATGATAGTCGACCAATTTTAAAAGGTGTTTTATTTGAAATTACCGATGGAAAAATTAAAGCTATTGCCCTTGATGGTTACAGATTAGCTTTAGTTAATAAAGAATTAAAAAATAACACAGCACAATTTAGTTGCATTGTTCCTGCTAGAAGTTTAAACGAAATTAGTAAACTTTTAGAAGATAGTGAAGACAGCCTAAAAGTTCAAGTTCAAAAAAATTATTTAATGGTTGAAGTTAACGAAACAAAAATAATAACAAGGCTTTTAGATGGCGACTTTATTAACTATAATCAAATTATTCCTGCAGCATTTACAACAAGTGTTACAATTAATAAAGCGCAGTTAGAAGATGCTTTAGACAGAGCTAGTTTATTAAGTAGAATTGATAAAAACAATTTGGTTAAATTTGATATTGGCGATAAGCTTATGAAATTAAGTTCAAAAAGCGATATTGGCGATATTAAAGAAAACATTACAATTGCTCTTAATGGTAACGATTTAACCATTGCATTTAATGCAAGATATTTTACCGAAGCAATGCGTGTTATAACCGATGAATTTATAAAATTAAATTTCACAACTCCAAGTGCACCTTGTATTATTAACTCGGCAAACACAAACGAATTTATTTATTTAATTTTGCCAGTAAGAATAGTTTAAAAAAACGCTTATTAAAGCGTTTTTTTTATTATACAATAAAAATTAATTAAATAGTTTTTAAATTTGATATTGAATAAAACAATTATTTATTATATAATTATTATGTTATGAGAAATGTTTTTTTTGAAAACAAACAAAAATATGTGGTAACCAAGTTTGATAACGAAAATTTATCACACTTATCTTTTGTGTTAAATTTTTTAAAAAAATATTTTTATAATGCTTTTTATAATGTTAAAGATAGCATAATAAGAAATGGTCCAGAGTTAACTGCGGCTTTAGATAATGGATTTTTTATAGAAGACGAAAACAAGAAAAAAGTTGGGTGTGTTTTGTTTGGGCCAAAAAGTTGTAATGTTCCATTAGTGGATTATAAACAAAACACCTTATTTATTCACTATTTAATGGTTTCAGAAAATTATAGAAATAAGGGTTTAGCATCAAAACTTATTAGAAGTGTAATTGATTATGCAAAAGCTAATAATTACGATTATATTGAATTATTAAGCAATAAACATTTATTCGAAACAAGGGGTAATGTTTATGAGCATAATAACTTTAATAAAATTTCTATGTATGATTCTATACAAAACCCGTTTAAAAAAAATATAGTTTTCAGATTTAATACAAACGAGTTTATAACAAATATTTCTAATTATATTTTTGCCGAAATGAAAAAGAAAGGACTTAGTAAAATTGATGAACAAGCCTTGGTTGAAAACTTAAATAATCTTTATGGCGATATAATAAAATCAAACACTGATAATCTAGAGTTTAATAGCGGATTAAAAGAAAATTTAAAAAAATATAAATCAAATAAAAATGCTAAAAAAATTTCGGCAATGTTAAAAGTTAATCAAACTTTGGCAATAGTTCCTATTCTTAAAAAAACAAAATATAATTATCAAACTTATTCTAATTTAATTAAAGTTTTTGATAGCCTAGACGATTTATCAAAAAACAAAAAAATCGAAAATAGCCTAGCTAGTTTAAAAAATAAAAATATGTAAAAATAGAATTTTTTGATGCTTTTATTTTTTTGCTTGAAATATTTAATATTAATATAAATAATATATTAACAAAATAAAGTTAGATTAATTGTTGACATAGTTTTCTTATTTCCGTATAATTAAACAGCAATTATTTTAAAAATAAAAACAATATTTGTTTTTTATTAAATTCTAAAAAGGAAGGAAAACTCACAATGAAAAGAACTTATCAACCTAAAAAAAGACAACGTAGTAAAGTTCACGGTTTCAGACAAAGAATGAGAACTAAAGGCGGCAGAAATGTTTTAGCAAGAAGAAGAAATCGTGGCAGAAAAAAATTATCAGCATAACAAAGAGTAACATTAAAGTGCCTTTAAATTTTAAGGGCACTTCTTTGTATTAATTATTAAAAGGTAAAACTATGCTTAAACAAGATAACAGATTAACAAAGCGAAAAGAATTTGGTTATGTTTATAAACACGGAAAATATGCTTATAACAACTATTTAACACTAATTTATGTTCCATCAAAATTAAAAGATGTTAGAATTGGTTTTTCGGTTAACAAAAAAACCGGAAAAGCTTATGTTAGAAACAAAATTAAAAGGCAGTTACGAGAAATAGTTAGATTAAATTTAGAAAAATTTGAACCTAATTATAACTATGTGTTTATAACAAAACCAGAAATAACTTGGATAAGCTTTAAAGAAATTAGCGATTCTGTTATGGATGTTTTAAAAAAGGCAAACAAGTTAAAATGAAAGCTTTTTTAAAAATAATATTGTTTCCAATAGAAGTTGTTTGTTATTTATTAATTTACCTTTATAAATTTTTAATTTCTCCAATTTTACCAAACACTTGCATTTACTACCCTACTTGCTCAACCTATATGCTTAAAGCCATAAAAGAATTTGGTGTGTTTAAAGGTGTAATGCTTGGAATTAAAAGAATTTTTAGATGTACTCCAAGGCATAATGGCGGAATAGATTATGTTCCATTAAATATTAAAGGAGATAAAAAATGGATTTTTTAACAATAAATATTGCAAACCTTTTGGCAACTCAACCACAAGGTATGTGGGAAGCTTTTATTTTTGGTTTAGAAAATGTTATTAAAAACTATGGTTTAACAATTATTTTAATAACATTAATTATTAAAGTTATTTTACTACCATTTGATTTTTTAAATCGTTATGTAACAAAAAAGAACGCTACAAAAATGGCAGTTATTCAACCAGAAATAGAAAAAATTCAAAAGCGTTATGGTGCTAATCGCGATTTAATTAATCAAAAAACTATGGAAGTTTATAAAAAACATAACTACTCGGTTACCGGCAGTTGTTTTGCTATGATTTTAAATTTAGCCATTACAATAACAATATTCTTTACTTTGTTTACTGGCCTTAACCGAATTGCAGCTTATAAAACTGCAACCGAGTTTGAAACATTGCAAGCGGTTTACGAACAAACAGTTGGTGGTGAACTTGTTGAAACAAAAATAAGCGATGCCGAAAGCAAAGTTCAAGTAAAATTAGAAGATGGCACTATTATTGATTTAGACGAACAAAAAATTAGTTTAGCAAACGAAGCTGTTGTTAAAACTTATGGCGAAATTAAAGAAGGCTTTTTGTGGATTAAAAGCATTTGGCGTCCAGATACTAACGCATCGGTAACATTAAACTATAAGGATTATTTAAGCATTTCAAAAACAAAAGCCGAAGATTTACCACAAGCGGTTTACGAACAAATTTTTAACCCTATTAAAAACGATAAAGAATTTAGTGGCTGGAACGGATATTTTGTGTTAATAATTTTAGCTGCTGTTGCAACCTATTTATCAACTCAAATAAATGTTTGGATTGGTAAAGCAAGAGCAAGCCTTAAAGGCGAACAATATGTTGATGCTATGGCACAAAATAAAATTTTAATTTATTTAATGCCAATTATTATGGCTTTGTTTGCTTGGTTCTATAATGCTATGTTTGCAATATATATGGTAACTGGTGCATTATTTGGCCTTGCTACAAACCCAATTATCACATTAATTGTTGATAAGCTTTATGCTAAAAACGAACAAAAACAAAACGATAAAACATTAGCAACAGTTTCTTATTCAAGAAAGAATATTGAAAAAAATAAAAACTTAAATAATAATTCTGATGTTAAAGTTAAAAATGCAAAAATTGCAAAAAATAAGGATACAAAAAATAAACCATTAAATAACGAAATATTATTTAAAAAGTCACAAAAAGATACTTCGAAAAAAGATAAAAAATAAAAAGGGGAAAACATAATGAGTATTATTGTTACAGCTAAAACAATAGAAAAAGCAATTCAACAAGGGCTAGAACAATTAAATGCACAATTAGAAGATGTTGAAGTTAATGTTATTTCTGAAGGTGGATTATTAAAAAAGGCTAAAGTTGAAATTAGTTTAACAAGCGAAACTGTTGTTGAACAAAAAGAAACAACAAAAAAACAAACTCAAAAAAATAAAAAAGAAGAAAAAGTGGAAGAAGTTAACTCCGAAATTGCTTTAACCGAAAAAGTTTCAAAGAAAAAAGAAACTTTAATCGAAACAGAAAAACTAGCAAAACAATGGTTAGAAGGTTTGGTTTATGCTTATAACATTAATGCAACAGTAGAAACCGAAATTAAAAACCAAGAAGTTTATGCAAAAATTAATGGCGAAAATTTGGGCGTGCTAATTGGATATCACGGCGAAGCAATGGAAGCTATTGGTCACCTTGCTAACAACTATGTTTTTAACAAATTAAAAAATACTGCTAGAGTTTTTGTTGATGTTAGTGGCTACAGAGAAAAAAGAATTGAAGAGTTAAAAGCAACAGCTTTAAAACTTGCAGAGCGTGTTAAAGAAAACAAAAGAAAATATAAACTAGACCCAATGAATAGCTACGAACGCAGAGTTATTCACGAAGCGTTATCAAACATTAGTAACATAACAACTCATTCCGAAGGTGTTGACCCTAATAGATATTTAATTATTGAATATGTAAGTAACGAAGAATAAAATAAAAATCTACCAGTTAAATTGGTAGGTTTTTTTATAATAATAAACTTAGTTTACTAGTTAAAAAAATCGTTAGGATTTATTTTTAATATTTCGCAAATATTTAGAAATGTATTTAAACTAATATTTATTTTACCATTTTCAACATCGCTAATATACCCTTTGTTTTTACCTAATTTTAAACTTAACTCATAGGCTGAAATATTATTATTTATTCGGTATTGATAAATTTTAAAACGAATGTTTTTTAGTTTTTTACTATACATATTTTTATTATAATATACTTTTACATTTACCTAATTGAATAGTATTCCATATAACATAAAAGTGATTGTTTTACGATGGTTAATTTTTTAATTAATCGTTTTTAATACCTAAAAGATAATCCACTTTAACATTAAAAAATTTGGCTACTTTAATTAACATTTTAATCCGTGGTTCTTTACCTCTATTTTCCCAATCGTAAAGGGTTGACCTATTAATTTGCAATAATTTTGAAAGTTCTAAATAACTAAAATTATTTTTTAATCGTAGTTCTTTTAATCTTTCACTAAATTTATTAACTTTATTATTTTTCATATTTTTATTTTAATATAAAAAATCATTTTACTATTCGTTTTATACACGATAAAAAAATTATTGTTAATATTTTTTTGTTTAAATTTAATATCAACTTGAAAAAAAATGTTTTATAGAGTAAAATATATCGTAATGGAAACTATTGCAGCAATATCAACTCCGCAAGGGGTTGGCGGAATTAGTGTAATAAGATTAAGTGGCAAAGAAGCAAAGAAAGTTGCTTCTAAGGTTTTTTCTTGTTATGGAGATGTTTCGTTTAAAGATATTGAACCTAGGAAAATGTATTTGGGAACTTTTAAAGCAGAAAATTTTACAGAAAAATGTATGACTGTTTATTTTAAAGCACCAAATTCCTACACCGGCGAAGATGTTATCGAATTTCAATGCCACGGTGGAACAGTTATTGCAAATGGTATTTTAACTGCTCTTATCAACAATGGTGCAACCTTAGCAGGCCCAGGTGAATTTACAAAACGAGCATTTATTAATGGTAAGTTATCGCTTGATGAAGCTGAAGGTGTTATGGATATGATTAACGCCGAAAGCGAAAGCGAAGTTAGAGCTGGATATAACTTGTTAAACGGAAGCTTAAGCAAAGAAATTTTGGAATTACAGAACAACTTAACAAAAATGCTTGCAAAAATAGAAGTGGTTTTAGATTATCCCGAAAACGATTACGAAGACCAAACTTGCGACGAAGTTGAAAAAGTTTTGTTGGAATCAAAACAAAAAATAGAAAATTTAATTAAAACTTCCGACACAGGTATGCTTATTAAAAATGGTAGCAAAGTTTTAATTTTAGGAAAACCTAATGTTGGAAAAAGCAGTTTGTTAAATGCTATTTTAAACTACGATCGAGCAATAGTTACAAACATTAAAGGAACAACCAGAGATATTTTAGAAGAAAGTTATGTTTATAATGGTGTTAAATTTGTTTTAACCGATACTGCTGGCGTGCACGAAAGTTCTGATATTGTTGAAAAAATTGGAATTGATAGAGCAAAACAAGCAATTAACTATGCAGATGTTATTTTGGTTGTTTTAGATTCTAGCGAAAAGTTAGAACAAGAAGATAAACAAATTTTAGAATTGGTTAAAAACAAAAAAACAATTCTTGTTTTAAACAAAAGCGATAAGCAAAACAAGTTAGACTTATCAGGGTATAATTTTGAATACAAATTTAATGTTAGTGCACTAAACAAAACTGGAATCGAAAACCTAAAACAAAGCATTTACGATTTGGTAATTGATAAGAACATAATATCATCTAATTTGCTAATAACAAGCAAACGCCATTTGCAAGCTTTAAAAAAAGCGGTTAGTTGCATAAACGATGCATTAAACAGTTTAAAAATTGGAAACACATTGGATGTTGTTTCGATTGATATTAAAAATGTGTGGTTTGCGCTTGGAGAGATTACCGGAAACAGTAATAACGAAAGCATTATAACCGAAATATTTAGTTCTTTTTGTGTGGGAAAATAATATGAACTTTATTTGGCGAGAAACAAATGGCGAAGATAAAAAAATTTTTAATGATTGGCATAAAAAAGCAAAGTTAAAAAACAACGATTACGATAATATTTCCGTGTTTTTAACCGATAAAACTTTGCTTGGTAATTTTATTGATAATATTACAACATCTTTTCCGGAAAGATTAAAGGCATTAACTGCAACATTAAATAATGTTCCAGTTGGAGTTGTTGTTGCCTACATTAGAAACGAACCAAATTTAGATAATGTTATAACATTTGAAGCAATAGCTGTTAACCCTGAATTTCAAAAAATGGGAATAGGAACTGCAATGGTTTTTGATATTGTTAAAAACAGTGATGCTATATTAAAAGATATTCCAGAATACTTTTTTGCTTGTATTGATAAGGATAACGCTTCTAGCGAAGCAATTTTTACTAAGAATGGTTTTAAAACCGATAAAATTGAACATTTTGATTATTATAGCTATTATCTAGATAAATCCGATGCGGATTTGTTAAAGGATAAGCCAGAACCTTCTTTAGATTTAGCTATTAAAGAAACATTAAAACTGGCTAAACTACAAAAAAATAATATAAAAACAAGAAAATAAAATGAAAGATAATTTTTACGATGCAGTTGTAATAGGTTCGGGACACGCCGGTTGCGAAGCGGCTTTGGCACTTGCTCGAATGAATAACAAAACTTTACTATTAACCCTTAATCTTGATAGTATTGCTTTTTTGGCGTGCAATCCTAGCATTGGCGGAACTGCTAAGGGGCACTTGGTTTGCGAAATTGATGCTCTTGGTGGACAAATGGGCATTAACGCTGATAGAACAACTATTCAACGCCGTATGCTTAATAGTTCTAAAGGCCCTGCGGTTTGGTCGCTTCGAGCACAGGCCGACAAAATAATGTATCACACAACAATGAAAGAAACCCTAGAGCAAACAAAAAATTTGTTTATTAGGCAAGCAGAAGCAAGCAAAATTTTAACTAAGAACAATAAAGTTATAGGAGTTAAAACAAGCCAAGGCGACACCTTTAATTGTGGTGCTGTTGTTGTTTGCACAGGCGTTTATTTAAAGAGCAAAGTTATTGTTGGAAAGTATACTGCTAACACTGGTCCAAATGGTTTTGCTCCTGCTAATAAGTTAACTAAAAGCTTATTAGATTTGGGTTTAAACATAAGACGATTTAAAACTGGAACTCCAGTTAGAGTTCACTCTGATAGCATTAATTACAATATATTAGAAGAACAATATGGCGAAGATAACATTCAAACCTTTAGTTTTATGACAAAAACCCCACCTAAAAATGTTATTAAATGTTATTTAACTTACACAACTGAGCAAACTAAAAATTTAATTTTAGATAACTTAGATAAAGCGCCAATGTATAATGGAGCAATAAAAGGCGAAGGTCCGCGCTACTGCCCTAGCATTGAAAGCAAGGTTGTTAGATTTTCTGATAAAGAACGACATCAGTTGTTTTTAGAGCCAGAAGCATTAAGTACAAAAGAAATTTATGTTCAAGGATTATCAACCAGTATGCCAACTAACATTCAAAAGCAAATGGTTAGAAGCGTTATTGGTTTAGAAAATGCTCAAATAATGCGTGATGCTTATGCTATAGAATACGACTGCATTGATAGCCTAGATTTGTATCCAACTTTGCAATATAAAAACATTAGCGGTCTTTATTTTGCTGGCCAAGTTAACGGAACTAGTGGTTACGAAGAAGCAGCAGCACAAGGCATTATGGCAGGCATTAATGCTTCGCAGTTTTTAAAAGGAAAAGAACCATTAGTTTTAAAACGCAACGAAGCTTATATTGGAGTTTTAATAGACGACCTTGTTACCAAAGGCACAAACGAGCCATATCGAATGATGACTAGCCGTGCAGAATATAGGTTGCAACTAAGGCAAGATAATGCCGACCTAAGATTAACGCAAAAAGGTTACGATGTTGGTTTGGTTACCAAACAACGATATAACAAATATTTGCAGCGTGTTAACAAAATTAAACAACTTAAAACCGAATTTGATAAAATTAGGCCACCAAAAGAAGTTAACGAAATGTTATCCGAAAATGGCGAGGTGGAAGCCAAAGTTGGAATTAGCATTAGCGATTGCTTGAAGCGTGCAAACATTACCATAAAAGAAGTTTTAAATTATTTTCCTGAATTTAAAAATTATCCTACCAGTGTTTTAACTCAAGTTGAAATAGAATGTAAATATGAAGGATATTTAAAACGCCAAGATGTGCAAATAGAGCAAGCAAGAAAACAAGAAACAACTTTGCTTCCTACAAACATTAATTATTTAAAAATTAAAGGTTTAAGCCTAGAAGCACAACAAAAGCTAGATCAAATAAAACCATTATCGCTTGGTCAGGCAAGTCGCATTAGCGGTGTTAGCCCTGCCGATATTGCGGTGTTAACAGTTTATATTAAAACTATTAATAAATAAAAAATAAAGATATAGTTATATTTTAATAACTATATCTTTTTTGTGTTATAAACTTGTTTTTATTATTATTTAAGCCCTAATAAAAAATTAATATTAATACTAAACAACAAAAAATGGCTATATTAAGCCATTTTTTTGTTTTTAATTATAATCTTTATTAGTTGTTATAACTGGTTGAGCATTTTTATCACCACACAGAACAACTAATAGGTTTCCAACTATTTCCGCCTTGCTTTTATCTGAAAGATTAACAATTTTTTTATGGTTAAGTTCTTTTAAAGCCATTTCTACCATACTAACTGCTCCTTCAACAATAATCTTTCTAGCAGCAATAATGGCACTTGCTTGTTGTCGTTGTAACATAGCAGCTGCAATTTCTTGAGCATAAGCAATGTGGTTTAATCTAACTTCTAAAACTTCTACTCCAACTTTGTCTAATCGTTTTTGAACAGATTCTTTTAACTTCTCGTTAACTTCATCGTTATTATCTCTAAGAGTTATAACATCTTCTGTAACATCATCAAACAAATCGTAAGGATACATACCGGCTAATTCTCTTAAAGCACTTTCGCTTTGGTTTGATACATATTGCTCATAGTCCTCAACTTCATACATAGCTTCATAGGTATCATCAACTTTCCAAACAACAATAGAACTAATCTCAATAGGATTTCCTAAAGCATCGTTAACTTTAATTTTATCAACATTAAAGTTTCTAATTCTTAAACTAATTCTTCTTTTTAAATAAAAAGGATTAACATAATTTATTCCGGTTCTACGGCTTGTTCCTTTATATTTACCAAATAAAGTAAACACTTTAGCTTCGTTTGGTTGATTAATATAAAAACCATTAAACGAAAAACCGAATGCTGCAAATAAAATTGCTGTTAGTGCTGCTAGTGGTTCTAAAGCAGTTGTTATAATTAGGAATATTGAACCCACCGCCAAAGCTAGTAATGTTAATGTTACAGTTAAGCCTATAGCCAAGCTTGTTTTTTCATATTTAATTTCGTGCATTATTTTTCCCTCCCATATAATACATAATTATTATATTATTAATTTTTTAGATTTGCAATAAATATAAAACAATAATACAATTCTAAGATAATAAAAGTTTATTATTTTTTTAAACATTATTATAATAACCTTTATTAATTTACTAATTTTTTAAATTTGTGATATACTTATTTTAGTATATAATATTATATATTTTACTAAAAACTAATATGCGCTATCATATAATTTATAATATTTTTAAAAAGTTACAAAAATAAGGAGAAAATGTTTCACGTGAAACATTAAAACAAAATGGAGTTTAAAACCGAATTAAAACAAACCTTCTTAAAATATGATATTGAACTAACTAATGTTCAAACAGAACAGTTTGAAACTTATTTTAATATGATGATAGAATATAATAAGGATGTTAATCTAACGGCCATAACAAATCAGACCGATGTTATTATTAAGCATTTTTTAGATAGCGTGCTATGTGCTAAGGATTTAGGTGAAAATGCAAAACTTATTGATGTTGGTGCTGGTGCAGGTCTACCGGGAATCCCGCTTAAAATTGTTAGACCAGATTTAGAAGTTACCTTGCTAGATGGCTTAAATAAACGAATAGTTTTTCTAAATAGTGTTATTAATAAATTAAAACTTACTAAAACAACTGCAGTTCACGCCAGATGCGAAGAGTATGCACGAAAAGTAGAATTTAGAGAACAATACGACTATTGCGTTGCTCGCGCTGTAGCAAAACTAAACACTTTGGCAGAATATTGTTTGCCGTTTGTAAAATTATATGGCTATATGGTTGCGTTTAAATCTAGAAATGCACAAGCAGAAATAGAAGAAGCCACTAAAGCATTAAGCATTCTTGGCGGAAAATTAACTGATATAAGAATAACCGATATAGAAGAAATAGATGCCGAGAGAGATATTTTATTTATTCAAAAGAAATTTAAAACCCCTACTAATTATCCTAGGCTTGGAAATAAACCAAAAACAAATCCGCTTTAATCTAAAAAGTTTTAAAAATGTTTCACGTGAAACATTTTTATTTTTTTAATTCTTACACATTAAAAGCGAAAATGGCTTTATTTAGGGAAAATTTTAAAATATATAAAATTCTAAAATTTTAAAAGTTTCTAAGAAAATAGCTTTATTAATTACTCATAGTAAAAAAAGACTTGTGTTTAAGATGTTTCACGTGAAACATTTTTATCACCTAGGATATTTAAAGTTCTTTTCGCCTATGCTCTTTTAAGACTGATTTAATTTGATATAATTTGTGAACTTAACAAATAAATAAATAATTTGGCAAAATATTAAATTTTTTATTTAAATTGTTTTTACTATATATGTTAATTTTGATATAATTCTAATAATAAATAATAGTGCTCTTAAAAAATAAAGGAAGTGCTTATGGGAAAAGTTGTAAGTTTTATAAATCAGAAAGGTGGCGTTGGTAAAACAACCACTTGCGTTAATATGGCTAGTTATTTAGCTGTTATGGGCAAAAAGGTTTTGTTGCTTGATTTAGACCCACAAGGAAATGCAACATCTAGTATGGGTATCGAAAAAGAAGGTATTAAAACCATTTACGATGTTATCGTTGATGATAATGTTGTGGAAGAAGTTATTGTTAAAAGCAAAGTTAACAACTTAGAAGTTATTCCTAGTTCGGTTGATTTGGCTGGTGCAGAAATAGAATTGGTGCAAATGAATAATCGTGAAAAAGTTTTAAAGAAAATTTTAAACTCGGTTAGAAACAGCTACGACTATGTTTGCATCGACTGCCCTCCAAGCTTAGGCTTGCTTACTGTTAACGGTCTAACTGCTAGCGATTCTGTAATAATACCAATTCAGTGCGAATACTTTGCATTAGAAGGTTTAAGCCAATTAATGTATACTATTAAACTTGTTAAAAAGCATTTAAACCCTGATATTGATATTGAAGGTGTTGTTTTAACTATGAAGGATTCTCGTAGTAACCTAGGAAACTCGGTAGCAGACGAAATTGGAAAATACTTCAATAAAAAGGTATACGACACAATAATCCCGCGTAATATTAGGTTAGCTGAAGCTCCTAGTTATGGTGAACCAATTTGCTTATACGACCCTAAATGTAATGGGGCTTTTGCTTATAAGCTTTTAACCGAAGAATTTTTGAAACGAAATAAAAATAAATAAAAATTATGGGTTTCTGACAAAAAAGTGGTGTTATAACCTAATAAAATTAAAGATAGTAAAAATTATGGTTATTAAATTATAACTTATAATAAATAATAAAATATAATGTTTAAGTTATAAAAACATAACCAAACAATAAATAAAAATTAAAAGGATTAATTAATATGGATAAAAAAGGTTTAGGTCGTGGACTTGGTAGTTTGCTAGGAGTTTTTGATGAACCAGAAGAAAACTTAGAAATAAAAAAGAACGACGCTGGCAAAATAGAAGAGATTAACGGAGAAAAGGTTGTTGATATTGATATTAAGTTAATTGATAACAATCCTAACCAACCGCGTAAGAATTTTGACCCTACTGCCCTAAAAGAACTTTCAGATAGCATTAAGGTGCACGGTGTTATTCAACCAATTATTGTTAATAAAGCTGGCACAAGATATATGATAGTTGCCGGAGAACGCCGATTTAGAGCAAGTAAGTTGGCTGGCTTAAAAGTTATTCCTGCTATTGTTAAAAACTACACAGAACAACAAATAAAAGAAATTTCGTTGCTTGAAAACATTCAGCGTGAAGATTTGAACCCTATTGAAGTAAGCCGAGCTATGAAGGAACTTTTAGAACTTTATGGCTGGACACAAGATGTTTTAGCAGATAGGCTTGGTAAAAGCCGCCCTGCCATTGCAAATAGTTTAAGATTATTAACTTTGCAACCAGAAGTTATCGAACTTATTGAAAGTGGCAAATTAAGTGCCGGACACGCGCGTAGCTTAGTTGTTGTAACCGATCCTGCAACACAAATTAAGCTTGCAAAACTTGCAATAACCAAAAAGGTTACTGTTAGGGATTTAGAAAAGGCTGTTAAAGAATTAACCAATCCAACCAAACCAAAAGTTAAGGTGGAAGCAAGTGCCGAACTTAAAGAGTTAATTGATATTATGCAACATAAGTTTGCAACCAAAGTTAGCTTTTTAGGAAACGATAAAAAAGGTAGAATTTATATTGATTATTATTCTTCTGACGACCTTGATAGAATTTTAGATTTGTTAAATAAAATAAAAGAATAAAAGGTTTTTAAAAAATTTTATTATTATATTTTTATTTAAAATTTATTAAATTATCATATTAAAAAAACGGCTTATTTTAGCCGTTTTTTTTATTTTATGAGTTATTTAAAGTTTTTATTAGCAATAAAAAAGAACCTTAAAAAAGGTTCTTTTATTTAACTTAATTATGCTCTGGTATCGGTTAACACATAGCAAACATTACCATCGGTAACATATTGTGTGTTATTAGCTTCAACTGCTTTAGCTGCAGGATCTGTGCCTTTACCAAGAATATCCTCTATTCTTTTTTCTAAGTTGTCGCCAACCCAAGTGCTAACATATTTGTAAACAAAGTTTGTAACTTGGTTTTTATCTTGAATTTCTTTAACAATAGAATTATTTGGAACAAAAACTGAAATAACTGTAACTAAACCAAGAGCAACGCATCCAATTAAGAAACCTTTAGCAGCACCAAATATCATTCCTAGAACTCTATTTAATCCGCTAACTGCACTGCTAGATGCTGTAACATTATCAAATAATTTAGATAATAACCAAATTGCAAGTTTAATTAATAACCAAACACAAACAACTGCAAGAATTATTGTGCAAGTGTTAGCAAGTTGAGTAGGTGTGAAAACCTTTCCAAATAATGTTGCGCCTTCTGCAGGAACCCAACCCCAAGCAACCATTTTTTCTGCAAAGAATGCATTACAATTAGTTATGTTATTTAGGAATGCAGCAACATATTTGCTTGCTAAAATAGCAACTATAATAGATAATGCGGTGCTAAAAATTGAAAGAATAGATTCAAATAAGCCTCTAGCTAAACCAACAATAGCAAACACCACAATAAGTGCAATGAAAACAATATCAATCCAACCCATAATTAACTCCTCTTATGATTTTTTATTATTTTATTAATAATAATATATCATATAAATTAATAAATGTCACTATCTAGAACCAATATTTTTTTTCAATATTAAAAATTTGTCTAATTTTAGGGTTAATTTATTAAAAGTTTTTTTTAGGCAATAATAAAAAAAACAAAAAATAAGGGGTTTAAACGCTGTGGGATATTATAGTTATTTGGGTAAAAATGCAAAAAAAAATTTAGCATACGAAATTGGAGGAAAGTTAATAGATTCTAATCCAGTTTTTTTGTGTGTGGGAAATAGCAATGTTGTGGGCGATTGTTTTGGCCCTTTGGTTGGCGAAATTTTAAGCAATAAGTACCAAATTAAGCGAGTTTTTGGAACTTTAAAACATAATGTAACAAGCAAAAATTTGACAGAAGTTTATGATTTTATAAAATTAAAATTTCCATTTAGTAAAATTGTTATTGTGGATGCCGCATTAACTCAAGAAGAAAATGTTGGTTTAATTAATTTTTTAAATTCTGGATGTGTTCCTGCACACACAACCAATTTTAAAATTTTTGGCGATTATAGTTTGCTTGGTTTAACCAACGTAACTGGTGTTAGCGGGTTAAACTTTTTAAAAACAGTTAAGTTTAATATGGTTTTAAATATGGCGAATTTTGTTTCTGATGCCATATTTAAAAGTTTAAAACTAATTAATTTAGCAAGTTTTTAACACAAAAAATAAAATGTTTAACTAACAAAATTTGGTAAAAACAATTTAAAAATTTTGAAATTTATTGTATTATTTTATTATGTAATATTAATAGACTATTATATTATACTATACAATAATTTTAAATTATGGTAGAATTAGTCTGCATTAAAAATTTGGAGGAAAAGTTTTTTGGATAACAAGAAAAAAAGTAAAGCATCCGGAATTTTAACAGTAATAATTTTAGTTCTGGCTGTTATTTTAGTGTTTTGGCTAGCTGGTTCAGGAAGTAACGGAAAGCGTATTGACTGGACATCGTTTGAAAATATGATGGAAGCAGGAGAAATTTCCGATGTTTATTTAAGCAACGGAATTGGAAAAGTTAGAAGGGTTGATAGTAACATAACCGACCGTGACTGGCCTAAAAATTCTGATTATTATTTCGAATATGTGTTTAGCGCACAAATAGAACGCATTTATGAATTTAACGATAAAATTAACAAAGCAAATGGCAAGGGATTAGAAGCAAACGAAACCGCCGACGATTATATTGCATACAAAAACTTTGCAAGAATTTCGATTGAAAGTGTTCCTGCCAAACCTAGTTTCTTAGAAACATTGTTGCCATATGTTAGCGTTGTTATTGTTTTAGTTATTGGCATTTTAATGTTTAAAATGTTAAGTGGCAAAAGTAGCCCGGCAGGTGGCTTTGGAAAAAGCAAAGTAAAACTAATGGATAAATCCACAGTTAAGTTTGACGATATTGCCGGTGCAGAAGAAGAAAAAGAAGAAACCAAAGAAATTGTTGAGTTTTTAAAAAATCCAGAAAGATTTAAAAACTTGGGCGCAAGAATACCAAAAGGTATTTTGTTAGTAGGACCACCGGGAACAGGTAAAACCTTGCTTGCAAAAGCAGTTGCAGGGGAAAGTAATGTTCCGTTCTATTCTATTAGTGGTTCTGACTTTGTGGAATTATATGTTGGTGTGGGTGCAAGCCGTGTTAGAGATTTATTTGATACAGCAAAACAACATTCACCTTGCATTGTGTTTATTGATGAAATAGATGCAGTTGGCCGTCAGCGCGGAGCAGGGCTTGGTGGCGGAAACGATGAAAGAGAACAAACATTAAACCAACTATTAGTAGAAATGGATGGTTTTGAAAGTAACACCGGAATTATTGTGTTGGCAGCAACCAACCGTGCCGATGTTTTAGATCCAGCACTACTTCGTCCGGGTAGATTTGACCGTCAAATAATGGTTTATCCGCCAGATGTTAAAGGTCGTGAAGGAATTATTAAAATTCACGCTAAAAACAAACCTATCGATCCAGAAGTTAACTTAACTGCAATAGCCAGATTAACAAGCGGATTTACTGGTGCAGATATTGAAAACTTCCTAAACGAAGCCGCAATTCTAGCAGCGCGTGATGGAAGACTTACAATAACAATGGAAGATATTACCGAAGGTATTAACAAAGTTGTGGCTGGCCCTCAGAAAAAGAGCCAACTAATAACCGAAGAAGATAAAAAAGTTACAGCTTATCACGAATCTGGACACGCAATTTTATCAAAGCTTTTAAACTATGGCGAACAAGTTCACGAAGTTTCAATTATTCCTCGTGGAAACGCAGGCGGATTTACTTTAAACCGTCCAGATAACGATAATAATTATATGTTCTATAACAAACTATGCGATAGAATAACCATGACAATGGGTGGCAGAATTGCCGAAGAATTAGTGTTTGGCGATATAACTCCGGGTGCTAGTTCCGATATTGACCACGCAACCAAAATTGCAAGAAGAATGGTTACCGAATGGGGTATGAGCAAAAACCTAGGATTTATTAACTTGGGTAGTTCAAACGAAGTGTTTATTGGTAGAGATTATCAAACACAAGTAAACTATTCTGAAAAAACTGCATCGTTAATCGATGAAGAAATTAAGGCTATTTTGGATAAATGCTATAAAAAAGGAAAAGATTTATTAACTAAAAATCGTAAGATTTTAGAAAATATGGCACAATTACTATTACTTAAAGAAACTATTTACACCGAAGAAGTTCAAGCAATAGTAGATGGCAAAGATTATAGAAAGGTTGCAGAAGAACTTGATGTTAAAGAAAAAGCTGCTGCCGCAAAAAATGCAGAACGCAAAAAACAAGCCGAAGAAGAAAATTTGCGTAAGATGCAAGAACTAAAATTAAAAGCAGCCGAAGCTTTAAGCAATGCAGGAGTTATTACCAAACAAGATTTGGAAATAATAAAAGAAGAAACAAAAAAATTAAACGAATTAGAAAAAACCGAAAAACTTGCAACTCAACAAAGCAACGAAAAAGTTGAATCTGAAAATGCTGAAACCAAAGTTGAAAAGGTTGAACAAGTTAAACCTAAAACTTCAAGCAAAGCAAAATCAACTACTGCAAAAAAGCAAACTGCAAAAACTTCAAGCACAACAAAGGCTTCAAAATCAAGTGCTTCCGGCGAAAACAAAACCATTAGCCCAAAGACTAAAGCACAAACTAATAAAACTACCAAAAAGTCTGAAAGCAAAAAAACAAATAATAACGACCAAAACAAACAAGGCTAATTTGCTTTGACAAAATTGTTAATTATTATTAAACTTATTCTAGAAATAAAAACATAAGGAAATAAATATGAAAAACACTTTAACAAAAGTTTTAACCATAGTTGCATTATGCTTGTTTAGTGCTATAGCAATAACAGCAATAGTGTTGGCTATTGTTAAGCGTGATTATAACCAAGTTGTTAACTCCGATGTTATATCTATCGAAGTTAAAAAAGCAGGGGCTAGCAATGTTTATTTAAAGGATGACACCGAAGAAGAAAATCGCACCGTGTTTAACGACCTACTAAATAAATATTATCAAGGAACAAAAGAAAGCATTTTAAGTTCTTTATTCCAAGGTGCATATTCAAGCGATGCCGAAGCAGAAGTTGTTAAAACAACCACAACTGTTAGTTCGCTATCAGCTTCTAGCGAAGTATTTTATTTAAGATTTTATTTTGGGCCAGAACAAACTTTAAAAATTAATAATAAAGTTTACGAAGATACCAGATTAACAACTCTTGATAAAACAGTTAAATTTAAATCGGTTATTTTAAAAGTTGAAAATAACACAACATTAAACAAAGTAACTATGTATATTGTTGATAGTTCTTATCCAAGCACAAGCTATTATCAAGTTAAATATACAACTCATCATAGTGCTTTATTTGATTATATCGAAGATTTAGAATATCCAGGCTTATAAAATATAACTAAGCAAAAAAATAAACACACCAATTTGGTGTGTTTTTTATTCTAAACCTAATAAATAATCTGTGGTGCATTTAAAGAATTTTGCTAGGGCAATTAAAGTATCTACTGATGGAGTGCGACTGCCTTTTTCCAATTTAGCAATACAAGCTTGGCTCAAACCAGTTTCTTTAGAAAGTTGTGTTTGAGTTAAATTATTATCTATTCGCAAATCCTTTAATCTTTCAGGAAATTTGTCCATTACTTGCCCCTATAAATTTTTTATAATTATATGGCAAAAGTAATAATAATGTCTTGACATATGGCAACTGTCATAATATAATAAATATATATGACACTTGCCATATTATATTGAATAAAAAAACGGAAAGTTCCGTTTAATAATCAGTTAAGCCTAGCAAATAATCGGTGGTGCAATCAAAAAATTTAGCCAAAGCTATCAAACAATCCAAGTTTGGGCTTCGGTTTCCAGCTTCCCACCTTGCAATGGTTGTTTGTGTGTAGTTTAATGCTTTTGCTAATTCGCTTTGCGTTAAGCCTTTTTCTTCTCGCAATTCCTTTAGCCTAATTGATAATTTATTCATACTATGTCCTTAAACAGTTGTTTTTCTTATGTATTATTAAAATATGGCAGAATGTCATATTATTAATATTTTACGAAAACCATTGTTTAACAACTTGACTTATACCATATTGTCATATATAATATAACCAATCTAAATTATCTTTATTCACGAAAACAAAAATAATGGATTTTGCGCATTAGGGGAAATTTGTTCTGTTATTTTAATCATCAAAGATAATTTAGAGCGATGGATACAGTGAAAATTGCTCAGTCGTAGGGCATTTTTCACAAAAAAAACACCACTAACCTCGGTGTTTTTTTTATTTTGTTATAACAATTTTAAGTTTATTTTATATTTTATTTTTTGTTTTATCGTGTTTATTATTAACAATATTAGTCGCCTTTGTTTTTTTAACTGGTTCTTGTTTTTGTTTAACTTCTTCGGTTTGCTTGTTTTCTTCTTCCATAACGTCTGCTTTTCCGGTTAGTGTTTCCGACGACCTAAGTTTTTTAATTAGGTTTTTATAATATTGTTTTTGGGTGTGCTTTAATAGTTTTAAAATATCTTCGTTGTAAGCACCTAAAAAGGTTGTAAAAATATCGCCAGAGTTTGTTAACGAAATGGTTAACAAAGTGCAACAATTTTCATCAATTAAAGTTTGTTTATTGTTTGTGTTTGTAACTTTAAAGTTTAACTCGTTAGCTGTATCAATTTTTTCCATTAATTTTTACTTCCTAAACATTAAATTTAAACAGCATAACATCGCCGTCTTTAACTACATATTCTTTGCCTTCCATTCTAACTTTGCCTTTTTCTTTTGCTTTAACAAAGTTGCCGCATTCAACAAGGTCGACATAACTTACAACTTCGGCTTTAATAAAGCCGCGTTCAAAGTCGGTGTGAATTTTTCCTGCAGCTTGTGGCGCACAAGTGCCTTTAGTAATTGTCCAAGCACGAACTTCTTTTTCGCCAGCAGTAAGATAACTAATAAGCCCTAATAAATCGTAGCCAGCAACAATTAACTTATCTAGCCCTGTTTCGGTTAGGCCTAGTTCTTGTTTAAACATTTCTGCTTCTTCATCGCTTAGTCCGCAAAGTTCTTCTTCAAATCTTGCACAAACAACCACAGTTTTAGCATTTTCTTTTGTTGCATATTCTTTAACTTGTTTAACATAGCTAATTTCATCTTCTGGGGTTGCAATGTTATCGTCAGATATGTTAGCACAATAAATAACTGGTTTATCGGTTATTAAAAAGAAACCTTTAATTAATTCTTTTTCTTTTTCGGTTGCCTTATAGCTTCTAACTGGTTTTTCTAGTTCCAATGTGGTTTTAAGGTTAACCAAAACTTCAAATTCGGCAGTGGCTTCTTTAGCCCCAGTTTTAACAGCCTTTTCAACTTTTTCTAATCGCTTAGTAACGGTTTCAAGGTCGGCTAAAATAAGTTCTAAATTAATTTCTTCAATATCTCTGGTTGGATTAACATTTCCATCAACGTGAGTTATGTTAGGGTTATCAAAACATCTAACAACGTGCACAATAGCATCAACTTCGCGAATATGGCTTAAAAATTTGTTGCCCAAGCCTTCGCCACGGCTAGCTCCTTTAACCAAACCAGCAATATCAACAAATTCGATAATTGCAGGGGTTATTTTTTTTGTGTTATAAATTTCGCCTAAAACATCTAGCCTTCTATCTGGAACAGCAACAATTCCAACATTTGGTTCAATGGTGCAAAACGGATAGTTTTCGCTTGGAATGCTGTTTTTTGTTATTGCGTTAAATAGTGTGCTTTTGCCCACATTTGGTAAGCCAACCACTCCTAATTTCATAATTTCACCTCGTTTATTTTTGCATTAAAAGCATATCATATTTTTAAAAAATTGTAAAAGTGAATTGGTAACATTAATCATAATAATAAATTTTAAAAAATACAATTAATTATGGTTATTAATAAAAACGATTAAAAGTTTAAATTATTAGGTTTTAGTTAAAACTTAAATGGAGGGGAGTATGGCAATTTGGATTGTAATAATTTTAGGAATAGTGCAGGGTGCTTGCGAGTTTTTGCCAGTTAGTTCAAGTGGCCATTTGGTTTTGTTTTATAACATATTTAACATAACCGATAACACCATTTTGCTATCGGTTATTTTGCACGTTGCAACCTTGCTTTCGGTTATTGTTTGCTATTGGAAAGATATAATAAAACTAATAAAAAATCCGTTTTGTAACACAAACAAAAAGTTGGTTATTGCAACCATTCCAACTGTTATTATAGTCTTACTTTTAAAAAGTGTGGTGGAAAAAAGTTTTGGTGGCGATTTTATAATAATTGGTTTTTTAATTACTGCAATAGTTTTGTTTATTTCGCAAATGTTGGAAACAAAAGCAAGTAAAACAGTTAAGAATGCTTACTTTTTGTCAGAAAACAATGTTTATAACAGTATAACCGATATTAACATAAACACTAAACAAGCATTGTTTGTTGGTGTTGCACAAGGGCTTGCAATATTCCCTGGGATATCTCGAAGTGGTTCAACAATAGCAATGGGGCTTATGTGCGGAGTTAAAAAAAGCGAAGTTGCCGACTTTTCGTTTTTGCTTAGCATACCAATTATTATTGCAAGTTTATTGTTTGAAATAATTGATGTTAGTGTTAATAAAATAAGCATTGGATTTAATCCTTTAACTTTGTTTATCGGGTTTATATTTAGTTTTTTAAGTGGATTAATTTGCATTAAGTTAATGCTTAAGTTTGTTAAAAAAAGTAAGTTATATTGGTTCTCGTTTTATTTGGTTCTGCTTAGTATTTTTTTAATACTTAATAGTTATGTTTTGTTTTTGTTTTAAACCTTGCTATGCTATAATATGGCATATAATAGGAGAAAACAATGGATATTAAAAATGCAATAGTAACCGAACTAAATAATATGAATCTTAGTGTTAATATTGATAACATAAAAAATTTGTTTGTGCTTAGTGCCGATTCTAAAAATGGCGATGTTAGTTTGCCTTGTTTTGCATTAGCAAAAGAATTAAAACAAAACCCTATGGTTATTTCTAATAGTCTTGTTAGCGAAATTAATTCTAAGTTAACAAATACTTCGCTAATAGAAAAAGCAGAAGCTGTTAATGGTTATGTTAATATTTTTACAAAGCAAACAGTTGTTGCAAAAAATGTTGTTACCGAAATTTTAAGCAATCCAAATGGTTTTGGTAAAACAAATTTAGGAAATGGCAAAACCTATGTGTTGGATTATTCCAGTGTTAACTTAGCAAAATATATGCACATTGGTCACTTAAAAACAACCATAATTGGTTTGGTTATTTCCAACCTTTTAAAAAATTTAGGTTATAAAACTGTTTCAATTAACTATGTTGGCGATTATGGTACTCCATTTGGAAAAATGATAACTGCATATTATAGGTGGGGTAGCGAAGAAGAAATTAAAGCTCGCGGAGTTGATGCTGTTCAGGATTTATATGTTAAATTTAATCGAGAAGTAGAAAACGATGCAACATTAGAAGTTGAAGCAAGAGAATGGTTTAAGAAAATTGAAAATGGCGATAAAGAAGCAACAAGGTTGGCTAACTGGTTTATTGAACTAAGTCGTGGCGAAGTTGAACGCTTGTGTAATTTGTTGGGTGCTGAATTTGATAGTTGGCGTGGCGAACGCTATTATTCTGATAAAATGCAACCAGTTATTGCCGAATTAAAATCGAAAAACTTGTTAAAGCAAAGCGAAGGTGCACAAATTGTTGACCTTGAACAGTATGGTTTGGGTGCAGCTTTAATCCAAAAAAGCGATGGTACAAGTTTATATTTAACCAGAGACTTAGCAGCAGTTCAAGATAGGTTTGAAATGTATGGTTTTAACAATGCAATATATGTTACCGATGTTGCACAAAAATTGCATTTTAAACAACTATTTAAAATTGTGGAACTTTTAAACAAACCTTACGCAGGTTCGCTAGAGCACGTTGCTTATGGCAGATATAGTTTGCCAACCGGTAAAATTTCTAGCAGACTTGGCAAGCAAGCATTACTTGCTGATATATATAATGCTGCGCTAAACAAAGCAAAAGAAATAATGAACGAGCGTGGAACAAAGGTTGAAAATTTCGAAGATGTTGCAAACAAAGTTGCTGTTGGTGCAATTTCGTTTGAAGCATTAAAATACGAGCGCGTTAAAGATACCGTGTTCGACCTTAATGCTTCGCTAAACTTTGATGGCGAAACTTCGCCATATATGCAATACACTTATGCAAGGCTTAATAGTGTTTTAGAAAAAGCTGGCGAGTTTGATTATGGTGCAGTGGATTTTAGCGATATTAATTTAGAAGAAGGCTTTGAAATTATTAAGCAATTAAACAAATATCCTTTTGTGATTGTGGAAGCGTTTAATAAACTTGAACCTTGTTTAATAGTTAGGCATTTAATGAATTTATGTAGCGAAGTTAATCGCTTCTATAATCAAAAACGAATAATCGAAAACGGAAAAGTTAATGTTAACCGATTGGCTGTTATTAATGCAACACTTTGTGTTTTAAAAAATGGCTTTGAAATAATTAATATTCCAGTAATCGATAAAATGTAAAAAAAGGCTACCAAGTGGTAGCCTTTTTTGTTTTTAATTTTAGTTATTGTTTAACTTCAAAGCCAGCTTCGTTAATGGCGTTAATTAAAATATTTGGGTCGATATTTTGTTTTAAAGTTACAATAACAAGTTTGTTTTCTAAATCAAATGTTGTGCGTTTAATTTCCTTAATTCCTTTTAAGCTTGTTTTTATTGTTTTTACGCAATGTTCACAATGCATATTTGGAACATTAAACACATCTACTGCAAAATTATTTTTCATTTTATTCTCCTTTTTATTTTTAATGTTAAAGCATTTAATATAACAGTTAAACTGCTAAGAACCATTGCAATTCCTGCCAGCATTGGATTTATTGTAAAGTTAAGTGCACTAAACACGCCCATTGCAATAGGAATCATTAATGCGTTATAGAAAAATGCCCAAAATAAGTTTTGTTTAATATTTTTTATTGTACGCTTTGATAAACTTATTAATTCGCTAATTTTAGATAGGTTGTTATTAAGCAAAACAACATCGGCAGAATTTATTGCAATATCGCTTCCGCCACTAACGCTTACACCGATATCAGCTATCGATAGTGCTGGACTATCGTTAATGCCGTCGCCACACATAAGCACTTTTTTGCCTTGTTTTTTTAAATTTTTAATAACTTCCGATTTTTGTTTTGGTAAAACTCCTGCTATAACATTGTTTATTCCTAAATCGCTTGCTATTTGTTTTGCAACTTGTTCGCCATCGCCGGTAAGCATTATTACTTCTAAGCCAAAATTATTTAATTCTTTAATTGTTTGTGTTGCTGTTGGATTTATTAAATCGTTAACACCAATTAAGCCAATAATGGTTTTATCTTTAACAACATAAATAACGCTGCAACCACTATTTAAAAGTTCAAGTTCATCGCTAGCATATAAATTTTTTATTTTAAACTTTTTTAATAGTTTATTATTTCCTAATAAAATTTCGTTAGTGCCTATGTTTGCACTAATTCCATAACCGCTATAATCTTTAAAGTTGGAAACTTCTAACAATTCTAATCCCAGTTCTTCTAATTTCTGTTTAAAAGCAGAAGCTATTGGGTGGTTCGATTTGCTTTCAACACTGCCAGCCAGTTTTATTATTTCGTTATCGGATAAATTGCTATAGTTATAAATTTTTGCAAGTTTTAAATTACCATAGGTTAAAGTTCCTGTTTTATCAAAAACCACAGTGTTAATTTTGTTTGCAATTTCTAATGTTTCACTTTTTTTAATAAGTATTCCGGCTTTTGCACTTATCCCAACACTAATAACAATGGCAAGCGGAGTTGCAAGCCCTAGCGAACACGGGCAAGCAACAACCAAAACTGTTACAAATGTGGTTATAGCAGTTGCAAAGTTATATCCTAAAATTAAATATATAACAAATGTTAACACCGCTAAACCCATAACTATTGGAACAAATATTCCGCTAACCTTATCGGCTACTTTTGCTATTGGCATTTTAGTGTTAGTTGCTTCCACAACAAGATTAACTATTTCCGATATTGTAGAATCTTTACCAATTTTAACTGCTTCATATTCGATATAACCATTTAAGTTTATGCTACCAGCAATAACTTGGCTGCCAATTGTTTTGTTGTTAGGCTTGCTTTCGCCAGTAATAAAAGCTTCATTTAAATGGGCACTGCCTTTGGTTATAACCCCATCCACTGCAATTTTTTCGCCTGCAGAACAAATAACAATGTCTCCTTTTTTAACTTCGTCTAAAGTTACAACTTTTGGTTTGCCATTAACTAAAATTGTGGCATTGTTTGGAGTTATGGTTACCAAGTCCATAACAGCTTGTTTGGTTTTTATTTTACTAAACGAATCTATGTTTCTGCCAAGTTTTATAAAATAAACAATTATTGCACACGATTCAAAATAAAGGTTGTGTGCCTCGTAAGCATTACCTAACATAATTAAAACAAACAAATAAATGCTATAAATTAAACTACTAAAAACACCTAGTGTAACCAAAGTATCCATATTAGGTTTTAGGTGAAACAAATTTTTAAAACCGCTTTTAAAAATGTCTAATCCATAAACCAAAAATGGAATAGTTAATATTAAAAGAGTAGTTGCATAGCCTTTTGCATTAATATTAGGGCTTATAAAATTTGGCAAGGGCAAGCCCACCATATGTCCCATACTAACATATAAAAGAATAATCGCTAAAACTCCAAACAACCAAAACCAAACCTTTTTTAGTTTGTTGGTTTTTTGTTCGGCATTAATGTTGTATGTGCCAAGGCTTTTAAAACCTGCTTTTTTAATGTAGGATTCAATATGCTTTAGCGAGATTAATTTTTCATCGTAAGTAATTGTAGTGTTGGCTAAAACCAAATTAACACTAGCACTAACAATTCCGTTTTGTTTATTTAAGTGTTTTTCTAGCCCACTAGAACAAGCACTGCAGGTCATACCTTCAACTGATAAAGTTATTTTTTTCATTATTGAAACCTTTTAATTAAATTTATAACATCTGCTATTATTTCAGTGTTACCATTTTCGATTTCTCTAACCACACATCCGTTTAAGTGTTTTTCTATTAGCTTATTTGCTAAACTTTTAACCGAACTATTAACTGCCGATAACTGAATTAAAACATCATCACAATATCTATTTTCGGTTATCATTTTTTTAATACCATTAATTTGTCCTTCAATGCGGTTTAGGTGAGTAATAAGTTCTTTTTTTTCTTTTTCTTTACGAAGTGTTGTTTTAAATTCTTTTGTGTTTTCCATAAATTTTATCTCCTTGTTACATTTATAGTATATACCCCATAGGGTATGTTAGTAAAATAAAATTTATAACTTAATAAAAATTTTATTTTGTTAATTTTAATAGTTAAGGTATACTTTTAAAGTAAAATATTAATATTGTTAGGAATTAATTTTGGAAAATTATAAAGAAATAGAAAGGTCAATAATAACCACATATCGAGCAAGGCTTTGGTCAAAGTTTACTAAAGCAATTAGAGATTACGAATTAATTGAAGAAAACGATAATATTTGTGTGTGCATATCTGGTGGAAAAGATAGTATGGTTATGGCAAAACTTTTTCAGGAACTAAAGCGACATTCAAAAATCAACTTTAATGTTGAATACTTAGTTATGAATCCCGGTTATAACCAAGAAAACCTTAATATGATAAAACACAACCTAGAACTTTTAAATGTGCCAGCAAAAATTGTGGAAAGTAATATTTTTGAAGTTGCTAATGCACAGGATAAAAACCCTTGTTATTTGTGTGCAAGAATGAGGCGTGGAACATTATATAAAATTGCAAAAGGTATGGGGTGTAATAAAATTGCTTTAGGGCATCATTACGATGATGTTATAGAAACCACACTAATGAATATGCTAAATGCTGGCTCGTTTCAAACAATGCTTCCAAAACTTCATAGCGATAACTTTGAAGGAATGGAGTTAATTAGGCCACTATATTTAATAAGGGAAAAAGATATTGTAACTTGGGCAAGCAGTTGCAACTTAAAATTTATTCAGTGTGCGTGTGCGTTTACTGCAAGCTTAGCAAAAAACAATAACGATAGTGTTAACTCACAGCGCTATCAAACTAAAAAACTAATAGCGAATTTAATAAGCTACAACGAAAATGTGGAAAAAAACATTTTTAAAAGTGCAAGCAATGTTAACCTTGATAAAATTTTAGGTTATAAAACCCACGGCAAACAAATTTCTTATTTAGACGATTATAAAAATTTTACAAAAGTTAAAGGCGAAAACAACAATGAATAAAATAGAAACAGGAATATATACACATTTTAAAGGAAAGCAAAGTTTGGTTATAGCGGTAGCTAAACATTCTGATAGAGAAGAAGAACTGGTTGTTTATAAAGGTTTAAGCGACGGCAACTTTTATTGCAGGCCGGTTAGTTCGTTTTTAGAAAAAGTTGATGTTGATGGTAAAAAAGTTAATCGTTTTACACTGGTTAAAAAGATAGATTTTTCAAATTTCGATATAGAAATTTAAAATAATTTTTTTAAAAATAGTATTTTTGTACAAAAATAAAAATATTTTTACAAAAATATTGTAAAGTAATTAAAAATGTGCTATAAATATTATAGATATAATTAATTTTTTAATTATATTTGTTAACAAATGATAAAGTTTTAGATTTTCTTCTGTTGTGTTTGCGCTTGTATCCAAACGTAATTTTTTCAAAGTTAAATATTTTGGTTTAAGGTTAAATATTTTTGATTAGGGAAAAAATTAAAGTGAATTCAACAAAAATTTAAGTTTATCATTTGTTTTTTTGAGCCGTTATGGCTCTTTTTTTATTTTAATAATATAATTTAATTTTATATTATTTTGATAAATTTTGTATTTAATATATACTTTAATAAAGTAAAGATTTATTGGTGATTAATGATTGGTATAAGATTTTATTTTGGTTATAATATCGAACCTGAACTAAGAGCAAAGTTAATAAGCGATGCAGGTTTCAAAAGTATTATAACATCTGCCGATAAAAAATATAATAAGCAAAATGGGACTATTGCTAAGCAAGTTAAATTATTTAAAAAGTATAATTTAAAACCTTCAAGTTTGCATATGGTTTATAACTCTTGCCAATTACCATATTTTTGGAAAAAGGGTTTTAAGGGGTTCAAGCTAAAGCAAAACTTAATTAGAGATGTTAAAACTGCACATAGATATGGCTTTGCATCGGTTGTGGTGCACTTAATTGGGCAGTATTCAAAAGTGGGCGAAAACCGATTGTTATCAGTTTTAAAACTATGCAAAAAGTTAAATGTTTTTCTTGCAATCGAAAACATTAACCATAAACAAATTTTTTTAGATACCTTAAACAACATTAATCATAGCCATTTAAAGGTGTGCTACGATAGTGGGCATAATAATATTTTTGATAAAGATTTTGATTATGTTTCAAAATTTGCAGATAAAATAGTTGCTTTGCATTTGCACGATAATATAGGTTTAAACGACGATCACACCCTAAATATGTTTGGAAACACAGATTGGGAAGATGTTGCAAAGCAACTTTCTAAATTGCCAGATATTAATTTAGATTACGAGTTGGCTATGCTTGTTAAAAACAATATTAACGAAAACCAGTGTTTGACTAAGTGTTATAAACAAGGCGTTTGGTTGCAGGAAAAAATAAATTACTATAGGAATAAGAATGGAAAAAATAAACCTAATTAATGTTTACGATACGCTACAGAAAAAATATGGCGATAAAAACCTAAACAGTGTTTATGGTGGCGGTTGTATTAAAAGCCCCAAAGTTTGTTTTGTGTTTATGAATCCAACAGCTAAAAACATTGCAACAGCTAAAAGTTGGAAAGGCGTTAGATATCAGTGGTTGGGAACAAAACCAATTTGGAAGTTTTTTAATAAACTGGGGTTAATATCTGATGAATTAAATAACGAAATTCAAAACAAAAAGGCAGCCGACTGGACAAACGAGTTTTGCATAGAAGTTTATAACGAAGTAAAAAATAACAAGTTTTACATAACTAACCTTGCAAAATGCACGCAAGCCGATGCAAGACACTTATCAGACAGTGTGTTTTTAGAATATAAGAAATATTTGTTATTAGAGTTAGAGCAAGTTAATCCTAAAAAAATAGTTTTTTTTGGGAATCAAGTTAGTAGCATTATGTTAAATCAAAATATTAGTGTTTCAAATTGCAGAAATCAAAAATTTAATTTAGAAATTAACAATAAAAATTTTGATTGTTATGCAGTATATTATCCTGTTGGTAATGGTTTTTTTAATGTTGATAAAGCCATTGAAGATTTAAACAAAATATTAAAATAGTAGGAGTTAATATGAGAAAAATACAAATTGTTCCAGCATCGGAGTTGGAAATAATTCAAACTTATTTAAATAATTATTTAATTGAGTTAAGTCAATTTGATTCAACAATTCAGTTTGAAGCTAGTGGTAAGCCAAAATATAAATGGCTTAAAAGCTATTTTAGCGATAAGGATAGATATGCTATTTATTTAATGGTTGATAACAAAATTGCAGGTTTTGCGTTAATTAGAGAACTTGGTGATAAAGCATTTGAAATTGCAGAATTTTATGTGTGTCCAAGTTTTAGGGGTGGCGGAAATGCAATGTGGTTTGCAAAAATTATTGTCGACTTGTTTGGTGGAGAATTTAGTTTTTCAACTAGAATTGAAAACAAGCGTGCAATAAAGTTTTGGGATAAGTTTGTTAAAAATGCCAGTGATTGTAGTTTTAAAGTTAAGGGTAATTACAAAGAGTGGAATGTAACCTTTTAGGAGATTTATGGATTTTAATAAATACAAAATAAAAACTCCAAAACAATTAATGGAGTTCTTAAACAAAAACTTAAAATATGGCTTTACATATCGAAATAAAATCTACACCGAAGATAATCCCAATTTTAACGATAATATGAACAAGTTTTATAAAGTACGATTAAAAAAAGATTTTATTAAAAGCGGATATGGTGTTTGCTGGGATTTTTGTGAGTTTGAGCGTGAATTTTTTTCTAGTTTAAAAATAAAACACGAATGTTATTTTATTGTTAATTTTTTAACTCGTATTAAGGGTGGTCCAACTCACACATTTTTAATTTATGAACAAAACAATAAATGGTATTGGTTTGAATATTCTTGGTTTAATTTTAGAGGCGTTTGGGAATATTCTTCACGAGAAGAGGCTTTAAAAGATATTATAAATAAGTTTATAAGTTTAAATGCACAAAAATATAATCACACTGAACTTTATAAAACCAATAGAATTACTAAGCGTTTAAACACATTTGAATTTTGCGAACATTGCTTTAATCAACAAAAAATTGATTTAAATAAAATAATAAAATAAAAATTTTAATAATAAAAAAAGTGCGAAATTCGCACCTTTTTTTAGTCTTGTTTTTCGTAGTAGCTACCTTCGTGTTGAGTAGCAGGAAAGCGTTCGCCTTCTTCTAAGTAAACCGCACCGCCACATTGTCCGTTAGCGTCGTAAGCAGCATAAGTGCCACTTGCTGGGGCTTCTTCGCCTGGTCTCCATTTTTGGTTATCCATAAATACTACCTCCTTTTATTTTATTGTGTGCACTTTTAAAATTATTATTTATAAAATTTTTTAAAATTTTTCCAAATTATGTAAATTTTTATAATTGATAATTTTTATATTTAGAATTTTATTATTTTTGCTATAATAAGGTAAAAAGAAAAATTTGGTAAAACTTATTTTACAATAAAAGGAAATTTACTTATGAAAATAAAAGTTTTGGGTTGCTCTAATAGTTGGACAGAAAAACACACAAGTTGTTTTTTGGTTAATGATAATATATTAATTGATTGTGGTATTGATGCTTATAAAGCTTATATAAAACTAGGCAAACCATTAACCGATATAAAATTATTTTTAATTTCACACTTTCACGCGGACCATATAATGGGTCTTTATATTTTTTTAACTGAGTATGTTGAAGCTAAAAATAAAATTGATAAAAAACCAATAATAGTTGGGTTAAAAGGTATAAAAAAGTTTTGCACAAAAATATTTAAAATGTGCAATTTGTATGGTGCAGATTTAACTAAATATTTTGAATTTATAGAAATAGATAAAAACTCAACAATTCAATTTGAAAATTTTAAAATTGAAATTTTTAAGTTTACTCACGGCGAAGTTTATGATTTAGGTTATGTTTTAACAAAAGATAATTTTGGGTTTGGCTATACCGGAGATATTGATGCGAAAAATAAATTAACGCCATTTATAAACAAATGCGATATGTGTTTTATAGATGCCAGCGGTTTGCAATCAAGCTTAAGGCATTTTGGTGCAAACGATTTGGTAAAACTAATAAATCAGTACCCAACAAAACAATTTTATGCAACACACTATTCTAAACAAGTGTTAGAGTGTGAACACCTAAAAGATAATCTACTTAAAGAAAACGATGAATTTGAAGTTGGTATTAATTAAAAGTTTTGGGCATAAAATAGTATGTGGATACTATTAAATTAAAAATAAAAAATTGTAAAACAAAAATAATAGCACATCGGGGTTTTGCTTGTTGTAATTTAGAAAACACACTAGATGCTTTTAAATTTGCCAACAACTCGCAAGCATATGGGGTGGAATGTGATATTCAACCATCGCTTGATAGAAAACTATTTGTTTTTCACGATGCAAGTTTTAAACGATTAACTAACAGAAACGGAATTTTAAGATTAATGCTTTCTAGTGGAGTTAAAAACTTTAAGTTAATTAATAACAAAAAACAATATAATATTCCTACTTTTATAGAATATTTAAAAACGGTTAAAGATAAAATAAAGGTAATCGAACTTAAAGGTTGGTTTGATACGCTTTTGTTAAAGCAAGTAATAAAACAAGTTAACACTTTTAGCAATATTAAAAATTGTGTTTTCATTTCTTTTAATTTAAGCAATTTAATAAGACTAAAAAAGTTAGATAATAATATCAAAGCTCAGTTCTTAACCGAAACATTTAATAATGGTGTTTTAAATAATTTAATTAATTATAAATTAGATTTAAATATTAGCTTGCAAGAAATAACAGAACAAATAGTTAAAATTTGCCATAAAAACAAAATTAAAGTTAATGTTTGGACAGTGGACGATAAAGAAAAATTATTGCAACTTTTAGATTATGGTGTGGATTTTATAACAACTAATAAATTTGAAATTATAAGTTAGCTTTAAGCTAACTTGTTTTTTTTAACAACAAATTAAAATTATTATTAAAATTTTTTTTATTATGATAAACTAGCATTGGTTAACTAAATAGGGGATAGTTATGAAATTAAATAATTTTAGTTATAAAAAAGAATTAAACTTGGCTACTAGAGCAATTTTAGAAGCAACAAAAAAAATAACATTTAAAGGCATTGAACATTTAAAAGTTAAAAGGGATAAAACTATAGCAACCAATGTTGATGAAAATGTTGAAAAATATATTATAAATAAAATTTTGGCAATGTTTCCTAACGATAACTTTGTTTCAGAAGAAGAAAATGCCAACAATCAATTAAAAAATCGTTCTTGGATAATTGACCCTATTGATGGAACAAACACATTTGTTAAGGGGTATCCAAACTGGGGAACACAACTTGCTTTTTTTGTGGATAATGATATAAAGTTTTCTATTATCTATATACCTAAATATAACGAAATGTATGTTGCCGTTAAAAACAATGGCGTTTGGGTAAACGGTAAAAAAGTTAATAAGCCAGAAAGCAATGCTTTAAATATGTGTTGTGTTGAGTGGGTTGGAAAACTTTGTGATAAATTAGAACTAAAAACTTTTGCCGATTTGTTTATGCATTTTAATGGTAAGGTTATGTTTAATCAATATATTTGGGGCGCTTGTGTGGATTTCACAAATTTAGTTTCTGGCAAATGTGATACTTTAATTTCTAGTGTGCAAACTGCGTGGGATTTTATGCCGGGTGAGTTTATGCTTAAAGAACAAGGTGCAACTATTATTGAATTTAATAATATTGTTAAAATTTATACTTTTAGTAAGAATTACGAAAAAGAAGTTAAAAAATTAATTAAGGGGAATAAATAATGAACAGTGTAAAGGTTAAACATAATTCGATTATAATTAATAACAGCATTTATTTTGACCCATATAAAATTGATGCAGGCTATAACAATGCAAAAATAGTTTTTATTACTCACTCTCACTACGACCATTTTAGTGTGGACGATATTAAAAAAATAAAAAACCAAAACACAATGTTTGTGTGTCCAAACGAAGTTAAATTTGAATTAATTAAAATAGGAGTTAATCCAAATAATATAATAATAGTTCATCCAAACCATTCTTACGAATTTGGTGGATTTAGTTTTAGTACAATACCTGCTTATAATGTTAACTCAAATTTTCATCCTAAAATTAACGATTGGGTTGGTTATGTTGTTAACATTAATAATAAAAAAGTTGCGGTGCTTGGAGACACTGATGCAAACGAAGAATTAAAACAAATTGAATGCGATGTGCTATTTGTTCCTGTTGGCGGAACTTATACAATGACAAGCGATGAAGCTGCAAATTTAACAAATCAAATTAAACCAACAGTTGCATATCCTACTCACTTCGGAGTTTTAGTTGGTAGCATAAACGATGCAAATAACTTTAAAGAAAAAGTTGATAAAAGTATTAAAGTGGAAATATTATAAAAAACAAATAAAGGTCGTAAATAATAAGTTACGACCTTTATTTTTATAAAACGTTATAGATATTGTCAAAAAGTGCACATTATTAACAAGTTATAATTGTTTTAAAACACATAAAATATTGTTATTGCCGAATATTTTTATCAAGTTGTAATTAAACAAATAGTTAAACACTAATTTGTTTTAATGTTAAAGTAGTGTTCACACCACCGCCAAGAGTAACACCCACAGCAAGTAGTGCTGAAAGAGCCATATCAATCACATCGCCAGCATTAAGCGAAATAATAATACTACCATTATAAAGAGAAGCTACACCAACAGCCAACACACGAGATATAGATGCTTGTGGTATAGTTGTTCCGTTTCTGCGCACCGACATAGTTACTGTTGTTCCAACAGCTGCTGATAAGTTTGTGTAATAATTAATTTCATAAACTCCAGCATTTGTTACAGTAATACTATTTGTAGGTGTGTAGGTTGCATTTTTAGAAGGCATAGTGCTAGCTATTGGTAACTGAGTTGTTCCACCAACAGTTAAGTTAAGTGTTTGTGGAGTGGTGTTATATAGTCCGGCATAAGAACTTAAGTCGGCAGTACCTGTAGCACCAGTAGGTCCGGTTGGTCCAGTAATGCTTAAACCAGCGGCACCAGTTGGTCCAGTTGCACCAGTTGGTCCTGTAGGACCGATTGGTCCAGTAGGACCAGTTGGACCGATTGCTCCAGTTGCTCCTTGTAAACCTTGAACACCCTGAGGTCCGGTTGGACCGGTAGCCCCAATAGCACCTGCAGTGCCGGTAGCACCTGTCGCACCAGTAGGTCCGGTAATAGATAAACCATCAGCACCTGTCGCCCCCGTAGCCCCAGTAGGTCCAGTAGGACCAGTTGCACCTTGAACACCTTGCAATCCCTGAACACCTTGTGGGCCGGTTGCACCTGTTGGTCCAATAGCTCCTGTGGCACCAGTTGCACCAGTAGGACCAGTTACGGTTAAACCATTAGCTCCTGTTGGTCCAGTAGAGCCGGTAGGACCAGTTGCACCTTGAACACCTGCCAAACCTTGTAAACCCTGAATACCTTGTGGACCAGTAGCGCCAGTTGGTCCAATAGCACCAGCTAAACCAGTAGCACCAGTTGGTCCTGTCGCACCGGTAGCTCCAGTAGCACCAGTTGCGCCAGTAACACTAATGCCGGTAGGTCCGGTTGGACCGATTGGGCCAATAGGACCGGTTACGCCAGTAGCACCAGTTGGTCCGGTTATAGATAATCCAGTAGCACCCGTAGCTCCTGTTGCACCAGTAGGGCCCGTTGCACCGGTTGCTCCAGTAACGCCTTGAATACCCTGAATACCTTGAACACCTTGAATTCCTTGTGGGCCAGTAGCGCCGGTAGGACCGGTTGGTCCAGTAGCACCAGTAGGACCACCAGCAGGGCCGGTTGGTCCTGTTGGCCCAGTAGGACCAGTAATTGATCTAATTCTTTCAATAATTGTGTTTCCACCACAACTGCAACCACAGTGTGAAGAACATCCACATAAATTATTACAAGCCATTAATTTTCACCTTTTATTGTTTTTTAGGCTATAGCCCTATTACATTGTATTTAAAAGGTTTATATTTTGTTAAAATATTTTTAATTTAATTGTATAATAAAAAAAATAATAGTTTTACTTAGGAGAAAGCAATGGAATTTGAAACTGTTGTTAGAAGCAGATTTAGTTGTAGAACTTTTAAAAAGAAAAAAGTTACAAAAAAACAGTTAACATTTTTATTTGAAATGGCAAGATTAGCACCTTCTGCTAAAAATCGTCAGCCTTGGCAATTTTATGTGGCACAGTATAAAAATAAAGATGCTTGTGTTGAATATATGAAAGAGTGGGCAAATAAGTTTGACCCAGAGCATAGAACCAGCACTGTTTTTCAAACTGCCGAAATTATTAATGATGCACCAGTTTTAATATTTGTTTTTAAAGATACTAATATGGACTTTTTAAGAAGTGACACATTATCTATTGGTGCGGCTGTAGAAAACTTCTGCTTAGCAGCAACAAGTATTGGGCTGAAAACATTATGGATATGTGATACTTGGTGCATAAAGGATAAAATTGAAAATCACTTAAATTTAATTGGTAAAGATTTGGTTTGTTCTATAGCTGTTGGATATGGTTATGAAAAACCACTATTACGAGGAAGAAATAGTATAAAGGATATTGTTAAATATGAAGACTAAAAATTTTAGAAAATTGCATAATAATAGGTTTCAGTTTATTAAACTTCACGATACTAACGATCACACAACAATATTAAACGAAAACAGCAAGGTTTTAATATCTTGTCCACACGCAGTTTCGCAGGTGAGAAATGGGATTAGAAAATTTTCCGAAATTGGTGCAGCTACAACTGTATTAGAGTTAAACTACAGAACAAATGCTAATTTTATTATAAAAACAAAAAATAACTTTGACGATGCAAATTTTGATATTGAGTCGCCTTATAAGCAAAGTGTGTTAGGAATAGTAAAAAAGTATAATATTAAATATTTTTTAGATTTTCACGGTTTGGGTGCACACCGAGAAATGGATATTAATCTTGGTTGTAACTTTGGTCAAAACATAAAGCCTAACGAAAAAGCATTTGATTCGCTGGTTAAAATGTTAACTAGCAACGGCTTTAGCGTTACTGTTGACACTCCGTTTAAAGCTGGAGGAAACACCGTTAGCAATTTTGTTAGAGCAAATACCAATATTTTTGCATTGCAAATAGAAATTAATTGTGGATTAACCAATAACTCTAAGCACAGCAAAAAATTTAATTTGCTTATTGATATTTTTGAAGATTATATCAACTATCTCGAAAAGATTGCAAAAAAATAAAAGGGAGCATTTCCCTTTTTATTTTGTTACTTTTGTTCTGCCAACTTTAACATTATCTCTTTTACGATTGTTTAAATCCTTAATTGGGTTAGGACTATCTTGGTATCTAAAATCTGAACCAAGTTCGTTAATGATTTTATCAATTACCATATGGCTAGGAACAAGCGATTCGTCAGAAATTAAAGCTTTTTGGTAACAAAAGAAATTTGCTTTATCACTAAGTTTATTAACATCAATATAATCGGCTTTGTTACCAGTTAAGTTAACAGTTTCTGCAATTACTTTTCTTATATATTCTTTATTTGTTCCAAGTTTTAACAAGGTAGGAAATTCACCATCTCCAAAAACACTTTCGTAATTTTTGTTTTCATATTTTTCTAATAGTTCAATAGCTTTTTTTAAGTGAGAACATTCCATTTCATAGTGTTCTTGCCAAATTGCTTTTAGGTTTTGATTATCTTCTTCAAGCATACAACTATAATATAAATAACATTCGGTGTATTCGTGCATAACAAATTGTTCAAGCCAAGTGCAAGTTGGATCCTTTAAACTTTCGTATTGTGTTACGTGTTCTTCTTCTACCATTGCAATTTCGGCATAAAGTTTTCTGCCTAAATCGTTTTTATACCACTGAGCTATGTTCATATAATAGTTCATTGTTTGTTGTTCTGCAGCAGTAATAATGTTGGCAACCAGCTTCGAATATAGTGCACTTTTTTTAGCATTCATTGGCTTTTTAACATCGTCAATAGGGTGGCGGTGATGTGCAATGGTTGGTCGAGCCGGCATTATTTCTGTAAATTTTCCAACAAGGGGAGTTGCATCTTCGCCTTTATCAAGCATTAGTAGGTTACTAAAACGATATAAATGATCAAAATCTTCAAGCAAAGCAAAGTTTAATGCTTTAATATTATTTTTGTCGGTATCGTTTTGAGCAAGAGTTGCTGTTAAATCGATTGCCAATTGTTCGTATGCAATGGTTGTTTCCAAAATACTTTCGTTAATTGGTTTTAAACAACTAATGCGTTTTTGTTGTTGTTGCTCTTGTTTTCTAATTATGGCAATTTCTCGTTTTAGTTCATCATTATCGCAGTGTCTTGCAAACTGGTGCATAAACCAGTTGCTTTCAAATTCTAAACCATTAAGTAAAATAACTCTTGTTTTAGAATATGGACCAGTTTTTTTCTTGTTATAGGCTTTTGGATACATTTTTGTAAAGTCCATAAAGTAACTTTCAACATCTTTGGTTTTTGTTTTAAGTGGATTCATTATATTTTTTCTCCTTAAATAAGTTACCTTAATTGTGTCCGACTAAATAAATATTTAAACCTTAAAGTAAACTTTTATTATAAAAATAATGTTCAATTAATAAAATAAAGTGTTAAACTGTTATTGGAGAATTTTATATGTTTGGAAGCAGTGATAAAAGTCAAAGGCTTAAGATTTTAAAAAAAAATTTGCCCGAAATAAAAATAAATGTGTTTTTAAGATTAAATAAAAAAACTACTGTGTGGGTAAACAACTTTAGCTCTAAAGTGGTTTTTACAAAAGATAATCAGGAAATCGTGTTTGCAAAAAACTCGCTTTTAGTGCCACATATTAGTTTAATAAAAGGCTTTTTAAATAATGGAAACGATTTGTCAAAGATTAAAAAAATTGTGAAAAATGTTGCGAGCCAATTTAAAAAAATTAGTGTTGATTTTTCTAAACTTGTTATAACCGAAGATAATAAGTGGATAATGTTATATTTAGAAAATAACCAAGAGTTACAAAAACTAATAGAAAGTTTAAAAACAGAACTTAAAAGTTATATAACCATTAAAGCTTATGATGCTCCACATATAACCTTGGCAAAATCAAACGATTTTTCTAAACTCGAAACATTAATTAAAAGTTATAATTTGCCAAGCAAATTTGTTTCAAGCGGAATAGGTGTTGGTTTGTGTGGTAATGCGGGTGTTGTTTTAAAAGTTTTATATAAGGCTAATTTTGAAAGCTATGAAAATAAATAGTTTTAAAAGGTTAATTAAATTGACTTTAATTTAATATACATTTATTATGGTAGTAGAAATAAAATAAAGGAGGCATAGTAATGAAAGCTAAAAAATTAATATTAAATATTCTTGCATCAGTAGGAATGGTTTTATTAGTTTTACCAATGTTTTTAGCAATGTATACCGCCACAGTTTCGGTTGGCAATAAAGTTGCCGATCCTGCTACATATGGCATATTCACTAATTGGACAGATTATATTAACGCTTATAAAGTTGCAGGAAAAACTTTTGCTCAAACTTGGGCAGTTTTAACCGATGTTTTAGCAGTTGTTCTACTAATTCTAGCTGTTTTATATGTTGTTATGTTTGTGCTTAAACTATTAAAAGTTGGTAAAAAAGTTAACTACACAAAAATTATGAAACTTTTAGCAGTAGTAATTTTAGTTTTAACCATTCTTGCATTAGTTACAGCAATCATATTTACATCTACAAACAGCTTATCAATAAAGGTTTTGGTAGAAACTAAATACACATTTGGGTTTGGCATTGGTTTAATTATGATGTTAATTGGCGGAGTTGTTACAGGGCTTTGCGGATTACTTGCTAATTTGAAAAAATAGTTAAAAAAAGCACAAATTAATTGTGCTTTTTTTATTTTTAAAATTTAAAATTATTAAGCAATAAACATAATTTTGTGGTATAATAAATTTATAGAATATTTAAATGGAAAAGTTTAGATGGGAAAAGTTAAAGATTTTAGAAAAAAACACGGTTGTCTTTATGCCTTTTTAATAGGCTGTGTTGTTTTTATTGTTGGAATTATAGTGCTTATAATTCTAGTAAAAAACGCAATAAATTTGTTTGGTCTTAGTATGAAAGAATTTCAAGAGTATATGAACTTATTAAATCAAGAAGTTAACGAAAGCACTCTTGCTTCTGACCCAATAACAAATCAAGATTTTATTAGTTTTAAAACAAAAGCCGATGAAGCAGGTTTTAAAATTTTAGACGATAAAAACGATGTTAATTTAGCATTAGTAACTATTCCTATCGAAAGCAATATAACACTTAGCGGTTACGAAGTTGGAGCAATGCTTAATAGTGGCTTTGCAAATAATTCGGATTATAATTCTTTAAAAATTTTGCAGTTTACAATAACACAAGGAACATATTTTAAAATTAAAACTGTGTTAAAAATTGATTTTACTAAAATCAAGCAAGCAATAGGTTCGGTGGCAAACGATTTACCAAACAGTATTTATTTAACTTGTGAAAGCGTTGCAACCGCAAGCACAACAGGTAATCCATCTAACAGATTAATTTTAACCGATTCGGTTTTAAGAGTTAATCAGTTAAACGACGAAGAAAATGCTAAAATTATTAAGTTATTAAACGAAATGACAAGCGATAAAAAAGACACCTTAAAATTTGAAAATCTATCAGATAAAATTATATCGGAAGTAATAACAAAAATTGCACAAGCTTCTAATTGTTATTTAACCTTAGGTGGCGGAACATTAACGCTTAATAAGTTTTAAAAAAGAAAGCAAGTTTTGCTTTCTTTATTTTTTTGTTTTTAAGCTATTGTAAATTCGTTGTTTATAATCGGCGGAATAATCGCTAATTAAATTTTCGAACTGAGTTTTATTAATTAGTTTTGCTTTTAATAACTCAAGTTCTATGCAACCAATTAATCCATTTTCGTTTTCGAAATCTTTAACAATTTTTGAACATTCTAGTAACGAATCAAAAGTTCCAGTATCTAGCCAAGCACAATTATTATCTAAAACTTTAACTTTTGCCCTGTGTTCCGAAACATAAGAGTTTAACACATTGGTTAATTCGTATTCGCCACGAGGCGACTTTTTAACTTTTTTAACTCGTTCCATAGCATCGCCAGAATAAACATATAGTCCTGTAGAAGCTAAATTCGATTTTGGTTGTTTTGGTTTTTCTTCCATATTTGTAATGTTAAATTTGCTATCGTGCTCAATAACACCAAAGCGTTCTGGGTCGGAAACTGTTTTTGCAAAAACGGTTAAACCAGAGTTATGCTTAATTGCATCTTTTAACATTTTATCCATACCATTCATAACAAAAACATTATCGCCAAACAACAAAACAAAATCTTCGTTGCCAACAAACGAACTTGCATATTTTAAAGCGTTTGCAGTGCCTAGTGCTTGCTTTTGAACAAAATACTTAATATTAATACCGCAATCGGCAAGTTTTTTATCAAACAAGTTTTTATAAAATGGTAAATCAAAGCTATTGCAAACTAAAGCAATATCGGTAATACCACAACTAAACATTAAACTAAGGCCGTAATAAATCATTGGTTTGTTATAAATTGGAACTAATACTTTTCCTGTTACTTTTGTAATTGGGCGAAGCCTTGTGGCTGCACCTGCAGTTAAAATTACACCTTTCATTAATACCTCGAAAAATTTTTTATTTAATTAATTTTATGATACCATAATAAAAAAAGAAACAAAAGGAAATTTAATATGAATACCTTTGAATTAATATATAATGTTGTTAGTAACATTCCTAAAGGAAAAGTTGCAACCTATGGGCAAATTGCAAAGCAAATTGGAATGCCAAAAAGTTCAAAAGTTGTTGGTTATGCACTTCACGCAAATCCAAAACCAGTGGTTATTCCGTGTCACCGTGTTGTTAACCGATTTGGTGAACTATCGGGTAGTTTTGCTTTTGGTGGAGCAGATGCTCAGGCAAAATTATTGATTAGCGAAGGAGTAATAGTAAACAATAATAAGGTAGATTTAAAAATCTATCAATTTAATTTTGATATAATATAACATTAAATTATTTTACAATCTGATATTAAAAAGGTTATTATAATCTATAATGTTAATTAAATATGTTGGAGGAAAAATGAAAGATACTAAACTAATTTCAAATAATTACTTAAACACATTAAATAAATATTGGCGTGCTGCAAATTACTTAACAGTTGCACAGTTATATTTGTTAAAAAATCCACTACTTAGAAATAAACTAGAAGTTAGTGATGTTAAGCAAAAATTGGTTGGGCATTGGGGCACTTGCGCTGGACAAAACTTTGTTTATGCCCATTGTAACCGTGTTATAACCAAATACGATTTAGATATGATACTTTTATCAGGTCCGGGTCACGGTGGAAACTTTTTTGTTGCAAATTCTTATTTAGAAGGAACTTATAGCGAATTTTATCCATCGGTTAGTCAGGACGAAAAAGGAATGGCAAAACTATGCAAACAATTTTCGTTTGCAGGGGGTATTCCTAGCCACGTAGCACCAGAAACTCCGGGTTCGATTAATGAAGGCGGAGAACTTGGCTATTGTTTGGCACACGCATATGGTGCAATTTTTGATAATCCAAACTTAATTGCAACTGCTATTGTTGGCGATGGTGAAGCAGAAACTGGTCCACTTGCAACAAGTTGGCATTCAAATAAATTTGTAAACCCAGTAACCGATGGGGCAGTTCTTCCAATTCTACACTTAAATGGTTATAAAATTAATAACCCAACTGTTTTATCAAGAATTTCTCGTAGCGAACTAGAAAGTTTATTTATTGGCTATGGTTATAAGCCATATTTTGTGGAAGGAAACGACCCTAAAGTTATGCACAAGTTAATGGCAAAAGCAATGGATACTTGCATTGAACAAATAAAACAAATTCAATTTAATGCCAGAAACGGAAAACCACAAGGTAAACTTATGTGGCCTATGATTGTTTTAAGAACTCCAAAGGGTTGGACTGGACCTAAAATTGTTGATAATCAAATGGTGGAAAATAGTTTTAGAGCTCATCAAATTCCAATTAAAATGGATAAACCAGAACATTTACAAATGTTAGAAACTTGGTTAAAAAGTTATAATCCAGAAGAATTATTCGACGAAAACTATCGCTTAAAATCTGAGATAGCCGAAATTTTACCTAAGGGCGACAAACGCATAAGTGCAAATCCTCACGCAAATGGTGGAGGATTATTAAAAGATTTAGTTACTCCAAACCTTAAGGATTGTGCAGTAGATGTTCCAAGCCCAGGTAGTGTTAAAACACAAGATATGTTAGAACTTGGCGGATATATTAAAAAATTATTTGAATTAAATGCCGAAAACAAAAACTACAGAATTTTTAGCCCAGACGAAGCAATGAGTAACAGGCTATATAAAGCATTCGAAGTTGAAAATCGTGCATTTAACACTGCTATTTTAGATACCGACGATAAACTTGCTGTCGGCGGAAGAATTATGGATTCGTTCTTATCGGAACACGCTTGTGAAGGTTGGTTAGAAGGATATTTGTTAACTGGTCGACACGGAATGTTTAACAGTTACGAAGCTTTTATTAGAGTTGTTGATAGTATGGTGGCTCAACACGGCAAGTGGTTAAAGGTAACACGTGAATTAAAATGGCGTAAACCAATTTCTTCGCTAAACTTAATTTTAACAAGCCACTGCTGGCAACAAGACCATAATGGTTATACTCACCAAGACCCTGGCTTTATTGATCATATGGTTAACAAAGCACCTTCGGTTACCCGTATTTATTTACCAGCTGATGCAAACAGTTTGATTGCAACTTTTGATATGTGTTCTAAACTAAAGGATACTATTAATGTTATAACGGCATCTAAACATCCATCTTTTCAATGGTTAACAATGGCACAAGCCGAAAAACACGTTAAAAAAGGAATTGGTGTTTGGGATTTCGCTTGCTTAAACGATAGCAAAAAACCAGATGTTGTAATTGCTTGTGCTGGCGACACTCCAACTGTTGAATCGGTTGCATTGGTAACTTATATTAAAAAATATTTGCCTAAGTTAAATGTTAGATTTATTAATGTTGTTAACTTGTTTAGGTTACTACCAAAAACCGAACATCCAGAAGGATTAACCGATAAAGAATTTAACGAATTGTTCACAACCGATAAACCAATTATCTTTAGTTTCCACGGATATCCTAGAGTTATTAAAGAAATGCTTTATAACCGAGAAAACCATAACCTTTCTGTGTTTGGTTACGAGGAGGAAGGAACTATTACCACTTCGTTTGATATGAGGGTTAAAAATCGAATTGATAGATATAATTTATTAAAAACAGTTGCAAGTGTGGTTAAAGTTGCACCCGCCACTAAAGCAAAAATTATTTCTGATATGGATAAAAAGTTAAAAGAACATAAAAAGTTTATTTGCGAATATGGCATCGACACAAAAGAATTTACCGATTGGAAATTTGAAAAATAAAAACGGATGTTTATCCGTTTTTTTTATTTAATAAATATTCTAGTTCTGCCATAAATGTAGTTTGATCTTCTATATGAAATGAAAACTCTTTACTTTTTGTTTGTATTACTAATAGTCCTTTATAAGTATCTAACGATAATATTGAAACTAGTTTTATTGTTGTAGAATGCCTTATTGCTGAAAATATAATTTTTTTATTTGTTAAATATATTGTTCCTTCTGTTGTGATTAAAATATCGTCTCTAATTGATTGCCGAGTTGAACCGCCTCCATAAACACTAAATCCCTTTGTAATTCGAACACGGTTTCCACGGCTGTTTGTTTCATAGCCTATAACTCTATTTTTTAATTCTGCATATTTTGCGGAATTTTCAAAATAGCATTCTTCATTCTTTTCTAATATTAAATTGTTGGGTAATATTTTTTCAATACCATTTTTTGCAAACTTGTCTCTTAATTCTAAAAATTTTTTTTGTTCTTCTGCCAGTTTTTTTTCTTTATCTATATTTTCTTTCTTTTTCTTATTTATAGAACTAAAAACTATACAAATTATAGCTATTATTATAAAAATGAAAAGTAGAACATTTTCCATAATAAACCCCCATAATTATATATTATTCCCATTATACTGGGAAGTCAACAAATTTTTCCATTATTATGGAATAATATTTATATGGAAAACTCATTTGGATGTAGATTAAAAGAATTAAGAAAAGAAAAAAACATAGGGCAAGTTGAGTTGGCAAAGCAAATAGGTGTAGGCAAATCTATAATCAGTTTATGGGAAAAAGATCAGTGTGAACCAACATTGTCTAAATTAATATTACTATCAAACTTTTTTGGCGTTACAATAGATTATCTTGCAGGATTAGAAATTTAAAAGTTTTTATAAATAATCTAAGGAAAAATATATGTTAAAAAAAAATAAGCGAAATCGACCAAGGTTAAAAACTTTAATAGTGTTTTGTGTTATCATTGCATTAATAACTTTTGCAATAGTTGTGGGCGTTAAGCTATATAACAAAAATAATAGTGGTAACGCCACAGCAAATATAACTTATAATGTTTAAAAAAAGCGAAGCATTTTAGCTTCGCTTTTTATTATTGTTGATTGTTCATTCTAGCTTTTTTAGCTTTACGACATTTAGGGCATCTAACAGGAGCGTTAGTTAAACCTTTAGTAGCATAGAATTCTTGTTCGCCTGCAGTCCAAACAAATTCTTCACCGCAATCTTTGCAAACAATTTTCTTGTCTTCGTACATTAATAGTTTCCTCCTTGAATATTTATTGGAAACTGATATAACCGAACAAACGAACTTACTTTTTTGTTAAATTTATTTAATTGATATTTAATTTCCACAAAAATATTGTACCACAATATTTAATAAAAAGCACATAAATTATGTTAATTATTTTTTTTCGTTAGCAATCTTTAAAAGGGTGTTATAAAAATTGGTGCTGTTACCATTAAGGTTTAAGTAATAGCATCTACCATCGTAACCACCGTTGCTATTGTATCTAATAATGTTAAAACCATAAAAATCTGGCTGGAAATTAATTAGTAACTTTTCGTAAGGCATTTCGGCAAATTCTTTTGGTTCGGAATACTCCATTTCTAACCACAAACCTTTTTTAAGTTCGTTTAAAGTATATTGATTAATCGAAACTCCAAAAGCCGGCGAAAAGTAAGATTTTTCACACATTTTTTTTAGTTCCGGAAAAATAAGATTTGCATTTATTTCTTGTTTTTCTCCATTATAATAAATAAAATATTTTTCTGCTTCAAAAAAAGTATCGGTTAAAACTCTCATTTTTTTTCTCCTATTAACCTATATTATTTTAATTTTAGGTAATAATTTTTATTATGTCAAACACTTAAATATTATTTAATTATGGTTAAAAATTTATATTTTACAGAAAATAAAATAAAAATAAAAAACCTTAAAACTTTTGCTATTATAAAATTAATTTGTTACAATTATTAAAAGTATTATTATTAGAAGTGTGTAATTTATATAATACTTGTTTTTAGGAATATATTAATGAGTAAAAATAAAAAAATTTTAATGTGGGTTAGTGCAATACTTATGATTGTGTCGGGCGTTGGCGTTGGGGCATTTTGTTTGGGTGCAATAATAAATCCTGCTATGTTAGACGATATGGCAAGAAAGGCCACACTTTTAACACCAGAAAAATTTGAATCGGTTAAAAATTCATATCATTGGTTAATATCGCTTCTTGCAGCAGGCAGTGTTGTTGGAATTGTGTTTGGCGGAATTAGCACTAAGTTTTGTTTATACGATTCCATCGAATTTTATCAAAAGAAAAGTGTTGTTTTAACAGTTGCAATAATTTGCACAATAGTTGTTAATCCGTTGGTTGGTGCATTATATATTGTTGCAGTTTTAATGCCAGACTTAAACTTAAATCTTGATAGCATAATTGAAAAACCAGAAGTTGACCTTGATAAAGTAATGGAAAAAATGGAAAAGTTAAAAAAGATGCGCGAGCAAGATTTAATTAACGATGATGAGTTTGCAAAACTAAAAGCAGATATTATGGCTAGTGCAGGCATCAGCGATTTACCAGCTAAAAATGAAGAAAATAAAAATAAAGGGGCAGAAGAAAAAAAATAGACTTGTGGTATTCACAAGTTTTTTTTATAAAACTTTTTAAAAATTAAAAACATAAATATTAATTAATTTGTTTTTATAAAACTTAAAAATAGTATACTATAATATAAACTAATAAAATTTATAGGTGAATAATGAAAACAAAAAAGAAGTTACTTATTTGGGGAAGTGTTGTTAATTTTATAGTGGCAGCTTTTTCGTTATATTGTGTTATAGCTATTACCAATAATATTAATGGTATGCAAGATTATGTTATTGCAATTATAAAACAATCTTTTCAAGAAGATATGGTTGAAGGATTTTTAAATTTACTAAACACCTATTATATTGTTGATGTTATTTGCAATTTGGGCTTTGGCATTATATATCTTGTTTATGCAAACTATAGCCTAGAAAAATTTAATCGCAGTAAACGCTCTCTACTGGTATTAACCGTTATTAGTGTTTTATTTGGTTTAAATTTAATAACTTTAATACTGGTTTTATTTGCTTTATTTGGTGAAAGCCGCCGCGATGTTAAAGCAGAAGAAGTTATTAATAATGCACAAGTTCCTGATGATAGCGATAAGTTTTATGTTTTAGCCGAACAAATTACTATTCTTAAAACTAAGTTGCAAAACAACGAAATAACCGAAGAACAATATAAAATTGAACTTAGCAAAATAATTGAAGAACAAACAAAAAAATAAAAGATTACGTAAAAGTAATCTTTTATTTTTTATCTTTTTGGTTTTTTAGGTGGATTTGTAGGAAGTGTTGGTTTGCCCTTTTGTTTTGCATAATCGTTTATTTGTTGTATTAAATTATCAATTTCTGGATTATACGATTTTGCTTTAATAATTTCATAATCTTTAGTTGTTCTAGTTCCTCTTGAAAAACGATAATCAACAGCATAATTAACCGCTTGGTCTGCGCTATATTTTACCATATCTGGAAAATAGTTAACATTTATATTTGCTAATGTTGAGTCTGCGTTACTAATAGCTTTATTAATTTTAGTATCTGTATTTTGAAGTTCACGAACATCTTTTACTTGTTCAAATGTGCTAACAATAAAAACTTCTTCATCATCGTTATTTAAAGTTTTCTTAACTAAATCAACCGTTCTTATTTGTTTGCTTGTTTTTAGATGTTTATTTAGTTCTTCTTTTAACTTTTCTAATTTAACTTTAACTTCACTTTTTCTACTAGCTAATCTTGCTGCAACTAATGGTTTTAAAAGTTCTTTAATTTTTCCGGCTGTTTGACCATAAGCAACATCACATTGTCCTATAACATTATCTACAAACTTTCTATATTCGGTATTAGATCTATAAAATGGATCATTAGTTTTAGCATAAGCTTTAGAGTAGTTTAATGCTGCATCATCAAGTTCATCGTAAAGTTTAAGTAACTCTGGGTTTTCTTTTATTTGTTTGTTCATAATATCAAATGTAATTCTAACGCCTTCTTTAGTAAGCCCTTCTAATTGTTCATCTAAACCATAGTTGTTTTTAGGGCTACCACTGCTAAAAACCTCACAATATTTATTTGTTGAAGCTATTGTTTGGTCTGCTCTTGCTATAAAGTTTACATACTTTACTCTAAAATTCATAAGTAATTCGCTAGGTGTAAGTGTGCTCATAACTACTCCTTATTGTTAAAAATAACATAAATTTAATTATAAATAGTATATCATTATTATTTTAAATGTCAATACCAAGCTTTTTTAAAATGGGTATTGAATAAAACAAAAGTTTATGGTAAACTTATAGCGTAGAAGCTTTAAAAAGGTGAAAAATTTATGAACGCAATTAGTTATTTAACATTAGAAAAATTGGCTAAGGGTGGCAGAACCAGATATAAGTCTGAAGATATTTCTGCTCTTATAATTGATAAGTTTGGTAGTTACGAAGAGTTTTATTTAATAGCTTCACATTTTTTAAGCGAATGTGTTGCAACCGATAGAAAGTGTGAAATAAACGAAGTTGCGCCTTCGGAAGTTGCAAATTTATTTAGATATGGTCAAGATAAGATTAAAAATATAAAAGAAAATAACGCTACCGATTTGGGGCTTAGAAATTGTGCTGCAACATATAACTCAGAAAAATTTAACATTGTTGCAAAATCAAACAATGGTATTAAAACTAGCGAAAAGCAATTTAACGAAAGTCACACCGTTCCAGATTTTACCCCTAGGGATGTTTTAATTGCAAAAGCACTTGAAATGGTTACTAATAACACTGCTAAGATTCAAAGTAGAAAATAAATAAAAAGCACTAAGAAAAGCTTAGTGCTTTTTTTATGCTTTTTAAAAACATAATATTTAATAATATTTAAAATGTTATTTTTACAATATATAAAATAATTCGACATAAGAATACAATTAATAACATTTTTATATTGCAAATAAACTTTAATAAACTTTTTAAAAATTCTAAAATTTTAGTATATAAAATTTGGAGTTACAATGAAAACAAAAGTTATCAAATTAGTATCTTATATAAATCTAAAATTAATCTTAAAAAACATTCTTGCCTTTGGTGCTTTTTACTTATTGGCTGTAGCTGGGGTTAATAATGCTCAAATGCAACCATTTGCTTTTGGGTTATATTATGCTTTAATGTTTTTAGATAACAATGCCATTGGTTATTTTGCTATGTTTTTTTCGGCATATGCATTAGCTGCCTTTAACATAACAGGTTTAATAATTGCTGTAAATTTGGCAGTTGTGCCACTGTTGTTTTTTTACTTGCACAAGGTTATAAAACGAAAAGTGCCAATATTGCTTGCTTGTGCCTATGGCTTACTTGGCAATGTTATGTTTGTTTTTTATGGTTGCACAAATGCAAAAAACATTTTTATTACTTTAATTACTTTGCTAATAGGAATAATGTTTTTAGCAAGTTGTATGCATTTTTTAAAAGCTTCGTTATTTAAAACCACAAAAACAAAAATGCATTTAGACGAGTTAATTTGCGGCAGCATTTTGTTAATGGCGTTTAGCCTTGGAATAAGTTGTTTAAATGTTGCCGGAATGGAGTTTGATAAGTTAATTGGTATTTTTCTAATATTGGTTGTTACTTATTTATTTAAAAGTAATGTGGTAATAATTTTTGGGACAATGTTTGGCTTGGGTTGCGCTTTGCAATTTTTAAATGCTGGTTACATTGCTGCGTTTGTGTGTTTTTCGTTATGTGCGGTTGCATTTAAAAGCAACTATAAAGTTATTCCTTGTTTGGCTATTATTTTAGCAGAAGTTGTTTTTGGTTTGTTTTTTAACATATATTTAAACTTTAGTGTTTTATCAATAGTTTCGGTAATTATTGGAGAAATTTTATTTTTGTTGTTACCAACAAAAGTTCTTAACAACCTAAGTGTTTTGTTTAGTTCTAATTACGATAATGTTGCGCTAAGGTCAATAATAAATCGAAGCAAGCAAAGCATAACAAAACGAATGGTGGAAATTAGCAATGTGTTTTTGGAAATGGACACTGTTTATAAACAAATGGTTCAGGGCGTGTTGCCAGAAAAAGAAGCAAAAGATTTATTAAAAAGTGAGTTGTTTGAAAAGTGTTGTAAGGATTGCCCAGAAAAAAATAAATGCACACGAGTTGATGGCAAGTTTTCAACCGAAGTTTTTAATAGCATTACCGACATTGGTTATGAAAAAGGTAGAATAACATTACTTGATGTTCCGCAATATTTAACAAGTAGATGTGGCAGAGTTAATTATATTATTTCAACGCTTAATTCGTTGTTAGTTAGTTATAAGCACTATGCTAATATGGTTAACAATATGGATGCATCAAAAATTTTGATTGCTGATCAGTTAAAAGGAGTTTCAAACCTTATAAAGGTTTTGGCAGAAGAAGTTAACTTAAATATTAGTTTTGATGTTAATTTAGAAAATAGAATTAAAGAAGAACTAAGTTATAAAAATATAAACTGTTTAGAAGCATTAGTTTACGAACAAAATGCAACTGTTAAAAACGCAAGTTTAATTGTTTCGGGCGATTATGATATTCAAAAATTAGAAAAAATTGTTTCAAAGGTTATTGGCTCTAAATTAAAAGTGTTGCAAGAAAACAACAGTGAAATTGGCGGAACTAAAGAAATAGTTTTAAAAACTGCTCCTAATTACGATATTGTTTTTGGAAGTTCGGCTTGTTCCAAAAACGGAGTTAGCCTTAGTGGCGACACACACTCGCTTATAAAAATTGATGATGGAAAATATATGGTTGCGTTATGCGATGGAATGGGTAGTGGCGAAAAAGCACATAGTGTTTCCGATTTAACAATAACTTTAATCGAAAACTTTTATAAGGCAGGATTTGATAACGAAACAATATTAAATAGTGTTAATCGCCTGTTAACTTTAAATGCCGACGAAAATTTTTCTGCGCTTGATATTTGCGTCTTCGATACAAGAAAAAACATTATGGATTTTATTAAGCTTGGTGCACCCTATGGTTTTATAAAACACAAAACCGAAACCGAAGTTATTAGCACTTCGGGACTTCCAATAGGCGTGCTTAGCGAAATGCAACCACACATAACCAAAAAAATGTTTAGCGATTTTGATATTGTGGTTTTGGTTAGTGACGGAATTAGTGAAGCGTTTGGTAGCGAAGAAGAATTAAAAACTTTTATAAACAATAGCACAACACTAAATCCACAAACATTGGCTGATGATATTTTAGATAGAGCAGTTGATTTAGTTAATGGAAATTGCACCGACGATTTTACTTGTGTTGCTGTTAGAATTTACCCACTTTAAAGAGCAAACTTACTTGCTCTTTTTTATTATTAATTAAAAAGCCTAAAATTTAATTAATTTTGCACTTTTAATTTGAATAATATTGTGTTACAATAAGTTAGATTATATTTTTTGTGGTGAAAAATTATGAAAAGTGCATTAAAAACAATAGAAAAAGAAAATTTAATTCAAGAAGGCGACAAAATAGGTGTTGCAGTTAGTGGTGGCAGAGATTCAATGGCACTACTAAATTTTTTAAACGAATTAGCCAAGGAACAAAATTTTGAATGTGTTGCAATAACAGTTGACCACGGCTTACGTGAAAATAGTGCAAACGATGCTAAGTTTGTTGTTAATTATTGTAATAAAAACAACATTAAAGTTTATTCTTATAAAGTTGAAGCGGCTAAATTAAGTGCAGAAAAAGGTTTAAGCATAGAAGCTGCAGCTAGAGAATGCAGGTACAGAATTTTTAAAGCTTTGTTAAATAAAAAAGTTGTTAACAAAATTGCATTGGGCCATCATTTACAAGATCAAGCAGAAACAATATTGTTAAACATTTTTAGAGGTAGTGGCATTACTGGTGCATCTGGAATGGATTATATTAGAGACGAAGTTTATATTAGACCACTTTTAAAAACCGATAGAACCGAAATAATGGCTTATATTAATTCTTTCGATATTCCTTATATTGATGATGAAACAAATGGCGATAGCGACTTTAACCGAAATTATATTCGTAATATGATTATGCCTTTGCTTCGTAATCGTTGGGGAAATGTTTATCAAGCAATTTGTAACTTTGGCGAGTTATGTAAGGTTGACGATAATTATATTAATTCAACCATTAACGACGATGGTATTATTTACGAATCCGACGGTGTTGTTAGAATTCCAGTAAACTATTTTAGTTATCCTGTGTCAGTTACAAACCGAATTTTGCGTAAAGCATTTAAAGGAATAAAAATTAATTCCGATATTGAACGAAAACATTTAAGAATTATTAATCAATTAGCAATAGAAGCCGAAAATGGGGCAAAAATAACTTTACCAAATCACGTTTCGGTTATTAAAGAATATAACTATGTAACAATAACAAACCGCAACTTTAAACCAGAACCAAAAACTTGGGATTTAGTTCGTGGCAAAATTGATATTCCTAATTTTGGAGTGCTTGATTGCCAAATAACAAGAAAATTGGAACTTGGCGAATATAGCCATTTGGTTGATTATAACGCAATTCCAAAAAACGCTGTTTGGCGTTATAGAAAAGATGGCGATGTGTTTACAAAATTTGGTGGTGGAACAAAAAGTTTAAGCGACTTTTTAATTGATGAAAAAATTCCTGCAAGATTAAGAACATTTATTCCGGTTTTAGCAAGCGGAAACGAAATTTTAGTTGTAGCAGGTGTTGAAATTTCCGATAAGGTAAAAATTACCAAACAAACAAAAACAGCTTGGGGAATTAACGCCGTTAGATTTTAGATAAACATAAGAAGGGTTTATGAGTATTAAGATTTGTGAAAGCCTAGAGCTTTTAGCCGAAAAGTTTAATAGCAACGGAAAAAAACTTTATGTTGTTGGTGGTTATGTTCGTAACAGTTTGTTAGGAATTGGCCACACCGATATTGATATTACTGGGGCTTTAGATGTTAAAACAGTTGCGGAACTGTGTCGTGGTTTAGGTTTTAGATCACAAGTTGTTAATAAAAACCTTGGAACCCTATTAATTACAACCAAAAACGAGCAATTCGAATACACAATGTTTCGTGCCGAATCGTATGCTGACGATGGTAGCCACATTCCTGTTGATGTTAAATTCGTTGAAGACATTAAGGTTGATGCACTAAGGCGCGATTTTACTGTTAATGCTTTGTATTACGACATTACAGATAAAAGAATTATCGACTTTTTTAATGGTGTTAGCGATATTGAAAAAAAGATTTTAAGAACTTGCAAAGACCCTAATTTAACATTTAAAGATGATGGTGTTAGAATTTTAAGGCTTGTTAGGTTTGTGTGCGAATTAGGCTTTAAACCAGAAAAACAAACATTATTAGTTGCAAAAAAGGTTGGATATAACATTAAAGCAATTAGCCGAGAACGCGTTTTAAAGGAGCTAAGGCTAACCATTAACGGAGCATTAAAGTATAAGCAAAAATCAACTAGCCATAAACAAATTGTTAAATATTATAACAATTTGAATATTTGGCAATATGTGTTTAACGTAAACTTTAATAATTTTAAAATAAGTTATTTTAATAAACTATACAAAGTGTTTGTTAAAAGCGATGGGGATTATAGGTACTTAGCATTTGTTTGTATGGTGCTAAACAACTACTTAAAAGCAAAAACAACCGATGCTAATTTAGTTCAGCTAGTTAACACCTTGTTTGGTAGTGCAGGCTTAAAGGAATCTAATAAAAATATGCAAGATATGTTAGATGCTTATAGGTTTGCACAAAAACTTTTATACGATAAACCTAGCACATATATTAATAATCAAAACTCTTTAATTTTTGAACAACTTAGCTTTGAAATTAAAAGTTTGTTGGTTTTAGTTAATACTAATAAAGTTAACGAAATAAAGTTAAACATTATTAATATGAAGAAACGAAGTGTGCCGTTTAATGTATCAGAGTTAAAAATAACTAACGAAGAATTAATAAATAAAATGCACATAAAAAATCAAAACATATCGGCTATAAAGCAAAAATTGTTTGATATGTGCGTAAACGGCGAAATTATTAACGATCACAACATTTTAGTAGAGCAAGCAAAACATTTAAACGAATTAATAGAAAAAAACAAAAAGAATGCATAATCGGCATTCTTTTTTTGCTATAAAATATTTATATATTTTAATTAATATAAGAATAAAAAATAAAAACTATCAAAAACTAATAAAAAATAGTTAAAGGGATAGTTTGTTATGGCAAAAGATAAGAATACAAAAAAGTTAGATGTTAAAAAAAATATTAAAGTTTCAAATGGGATTGTTAATAAAACCGAACACATAAAAGTTGAAACTCCTAATAATGCAACCTTAAAAATTAAAAATGGAGCAAACGGCAACAAAACCATTTCGTTGGAAGAAAATGTAAATTTCGAAAAAGAAGTGCTAACCGATAAAACAAAAACCAAAGCTTTACATAAAAAAAGTAATAAGGCTAAGGCTCAATTAAAAAGCACTAAGGTTTTAAGCGATTCTGGTTTACAAGGGAAAAAAGCAAAAGTGCTAAGAAAGGATAACACCGGAAAACTTTTAGTAGGGCTTAGCGCAATAAGCTTGGTTTTAATAATGGTGGTTATGGGGCAGTTTTTTATTTTAGAAAGTTCCGATCCAAGCAACACATTATATAAAGGAACAACCATTAATGGTGTTAATGTTGGCGGTTTAGAGTATTCTCAAGCAGAGCAACTTTTAGCCGAAACTTTTAAAGAAAAAAGCGAAAGTTTTAAACTTAACTTAAACTATCAGGATAAAAATTGGAGTTTTGATAAAAACGATTTTACTGTTAATAGTGAAATTCATACCATAATTGAAGAAGCTCAAAAGCGTGACCAAATTAATTCTAGCTATCAAAACCAAACTGCAAAGTTAGAGGAATTAAAAAAACAAGGAGTAAGCATTAATGTGGCTTTTAATTATATATTTGTTGGGCTTGATGATAAAATAGATAAAATAATATCCGAAATAGAAGTTGAACCAATAAATAGCGAATTAAAATTTGATAATAAAACAAACAAGTTTGTTGCAACCGAACATAAAAATGGTTTAAGAGTTAATAAAGAACAACTTTATTTTGATATTAACGAACAATTTAATTTAACTAACAATGTTAATGTTGAAATAAAAACTGTAGAAGAAGTTCCTGCTGTAACTAAAGAACAAAACGATGTTTTAAATACTCAGGTTGCAACTTTTACTACCTATGTTTCAGATTCTACTGGTGGCAGAAAAAACAATGTTAAACTTGCTTTAGAAAAATTTAATGGTATGATTATTGAGCCAGGCGAAGAAGTTAGCTTTAATAAAATAACTGGCCCTCACACTTTAGAAAATGGTTATAAAATTGCAACCATAATTTATAAAGGACAATTTGTTGATGGTGTAGGCGGTGGAGTTTGCCAAGCAAGCACCACACTATATAATGCGTTACTTTTAGCAAATGTCGAAATATTAGAAGTTCATAAACACACCTTGCCTGTTAAATATGTTCCACTTGCAACCGACGCTATGGTTTCAGAACATTTAGCAGATTTAAAATTTAAAAATAATAGCGAATATCCTTTGCTTATTGCAACATCAACCAACTCAGAAAGTGTTAGTGTTAAAATTTATTCTCACCCACTAGATGTTCAAATAAAAACAAGGGCAGAAGTAATAAAAACCCTAAACCATTCTGGCGATGTTATTAAACCTGATACCAATAAAGAATACACAAGCAAAGTTTTATTTAAAGGAGAACAATATAGATTAACCTATCCGCGTTCTGGTTACGAAGCAGTTGCTTATTTAGAATATTATAAGGATGGCGTTAAAATTGATGAAAAAGAAATTCGTCACGAAATTTATGCTCCGCAAAATGGCATTGTTATAGAAGGTATAGAAGATGTTCCAAATGGTATGACTATTATTGATGGAAAGGTAGAAAAAATAGAAGCAAGCAGTGCAGATGCTAGCAATGTTGTTACATTATCCGACTTAATTCCTGCAAATATGTGTCCATAATTAATACTATATAAAAATTATTGTGCATAACTTATTATATATCAGGTAAAATTTGGTAAATATAGTGGGTTATGGAACAAATATCGAAAATGTATTGTGGATAACTCACCATTCTTTTGTGGATAAGTGGATAACTTTCGCAATTTTTATGCATAAATATGCTTATTTATACAAAAATTTATAAATATTCATTAAAATTTATAATAATTATATTGTGCATATGTGGATAACTTATAAATATAAGAAAAAACAGGCTTTATTTCGTTAAAGCCTGCTTTTTTATTTAAAATTATTTATGAATAAACAATTTATCTTGGGGATAGATAATTATTAATCAAATAATTTCAAAGAATATATTGCAAAAACTAAACCCGCGTTTTAGTATTTTGCAGTTTAACAGTTTTTTACAAACTGGAAAGGGAGGGGTACACAGTTTTAATGTGTACACTCCATACTATGTGGTTAGTAATAAAAGTGTTACTTAAAAGTTAAATTTATTTTAATAGCTAAAAGTTGGTTTTAAGTTTTGAATAAAATATGATTTATGTTAAACTAAACTAAATATTTTAATAGGGAATAGTTATGAATAGAGTAGTATTAATAACGGGTGGTTCACAGGGCATTGGCAAAGCAACCGCCACAGAATTTAGAAGATTAGGCGATATTGTTATTAGTTTTTCTAAGGAGATAGATGAAGAATATCCTAATTATAGTTATGTTGGCGATGTTAGTAACGAGCAAGATGTTGAGAAAGTTATAAACGAAATTAAACAGCAGTATGGAAAAATTGATGTTTTAATAAACAATGCAGGCATTAGTGTTAATGGAGCACTCGAGTTAATTTCTACAGAAGCTTTTAATAAAATTATGGATGTTAATGTTAAAGGGGCTTATTTATTTGCTAAACACAGTTTGCCACTTATGCAAAAAGGTGCAAAAATAATTAATATGTCAAGTGTTTCGGGTGTTTTTGCTTCTCCGTTTAGAAGCCTATATTGTTTTAGCAAATCTGCTTTGTTAATGATGAGTTTGTGTCAACGAATGGAACTTGAAACTTGTGGTATTGATGTTTGTGCAATTTGCCCAGGAGAAGTTAAAACAAACTTTATGAAAAAGCGAGTTCGTGTGATAGATACTAACGAGCGTTATGGAAAGCGAGTAGAAAATGCTTTCAAGTTTATGGATAAGCACGACGAAGGCAAGCGTATGAAGCCTGAAAAAATAGCTAAAGAAATTGTTAAGCAAGCCAACCGAAAAAAATCTAAACCATTTAAAATTATTGGTTTCGGTTTTAAACTAATATATTTAGGAATAAAAATTTGCCCAATAAGCTTGGTTTTAAAAGTTACAAACAAAGCTATGGGTGGTGGAAAAGTTTTATAGGAGATAAGTTATTATGAATAAAATTGTTGCAGTTGTTGGAATGTGTGGTTCTGGAAAATCGGTTGCAACCGAACTATTTGAAAAGTATGGTTATCAAAAAGTTTATTTTGGTCAAGTTACCTTTGATATTTTAAAGGAACGTGGAATTGAACGCACTGCAGAATCTGAACAAATGATACGAGAAGAGTTAAGAGCAAGTGGTGATAAAGGTATTTATGCAAAAATATATTTGCCAAAAATAAGAGAACTTTTTAAAAATGGCAATGTAGTTATCGAAAGTATGTATAGCTGGAGTGAATATAAATATGTTAAACAAGAGTTTGGCGATGCTTTTAGTGTTTTATGTATTGCAACCGATGCTCCGTTAAGATACGCTAGATTGCAAGAACGTGACTATCGTGGTCAAACCAAAGAAGAAAGTATGAAGCGTGATTACACCGAAATAGAAAACATCGAAAAAGGTGGACCAATTAGCATTGCCGATCACTACATAACAAATAATGCCGATATAGAAACTTTTAAACTAGAAGTAGAACAATATATTAAAAGCCTAAAATAAAAAAGATTGTTTAACACAATCTTTTTTTGTTGCTTAATAATTTATTGATAAATAAATTATGCAATGTTTTGTTTTTTTGCTTTAAGTTTAATAATAAGCTTTTTAATAAGCGAAAATAAAATAGTTAAAATTAAAATGCCAATAAATGCTATTAACAAATAAATTGAATTTTCTTTTAAAACGCTAGAAATTAAAGTTATAATAATTCCTGCAATTAGGTTTCCGCTAACACAAGCAAGCAAACACTCGTAAAAGTTTAAACCCATTAACACAGCAATAACTGTTCCGGTGTAAACCCCTGTTAATGGAAGTGGAATTGCAACAAAGCTCATTACCAAAAATATTTTTAGCCAGTTTGATTTCGTGTTGTTTTTGTTAACACTATCGGCTTTTTTCTTAAAATGGTTAATTAACTTTTCCGATATATTTTTAAAGGGTTTTGTGGTTTTTAAGTAGTTTAGCAACGGTATAAAAATTAAAGCAATAAACGGAATTATTAAACTGGTTGCTAAAAACGAAATTAAAAATGCTTGAATAGGGCTTAGTGCGTAAACGCCCCAAATGCTTGCACTCATACCAAACGGAATTGCTCCACGCAATTCAAAAATAGGAAGCAGTGCAATAATAAAAGTTGCCAGCAACGGATTTCCATCAAAAGCATTAACAATGCTGTTTTGAATAGTTTCTATCATATAACCCCCTACATATTGTCAAAAACCAATAAAGATTAAATTTGTTTAATACATCTTTAGTTGAATATTTACTAATATTAAAAATATTTATATTATTATATGTTAATTAATAATCAAATATTTTTATAACCATTAAATAGTTGTTATCTTTTTACTTGTGTGATAAAATTTAAAAACAAAATTTTATTATAAGGAATTAAAAAATGAACATTTGGAAAGAAATAAGTAAAGATAGAATTAATCCCACCGATTTTGTTGCTTGTATCGAAATTCAACAAGGTGACAAAACTAAGTATGAACTTGATAAAGAAACAGGACTTCTTAAAATGGATAGGGTGCTTTACACCAGTACTCACTATCCTATGAACTATGGTTTTATTCCACTAACATATTGTGGTGATAACGACCCATTAGATGTTTTTGTGCTTTGCAGTCAACCACTAGAAAGAATGTGTTTGGTTAGATGTTATCCAATAGGCGTTATTATAATGACCGATAGGGAAGAGCGTGATGAAAAAGTTATAGCAATTCCTTTTGGCGACCCACAATATAACGGATATAAAAACATTTCGGATTTACCAAAACACATATTTGAAGAACTAATGCACTTTTTAACTGTTTACAAACAACTAGAAAATAAAAAGGTTGATGTAGAAGAATTAGGCGATAACAAAAGAGCCATTAAAGTTGTTGAAGATGCAATTAAACTATATAATAAAGAAATTTTAAAAGCATAACATTATGCTTTTTTTTAAAATATATAAAAAATTTGTCGCAATTTAAAAATTGTTGTCACATAAAATTTAATAGTTTTATTTTTGGTAATAATAAATTAAAAATAAACCAATAATAATAAAAATTAATTAAATTTTAAGGATAACAATATGAAGAACAAAAAAATCTTAAATATCTGCCTTTTAACTTTTGCTTTAATCTCGCTAATAACCTTTATTTTACCAATTAAAAAATTTGAAGCATTGCTCGGTGGTTCAACTGCTATTAACATTGTTTTTTATGTTTGCAGTGCAATTTTAATAATTTCGGTTTCTGCAATAATTGTTTTTGCAATAATTAATCTTTTTAAGGATAACTATAATTTTGTTTTACTTATGGAAGCGTTGTCGCTAATAAGTTTAATAATGGTGTTTATAACAATATTATTGTTTGCTTGCGTTCACGATTTTAAAATAAGTTTGGGTTATATTTTAGTTAGCATCGAAGTTTTCTTTTTAGCAAACTTTAGCCAAATGGCAAGATTATTTAGTAGAAAACAAGATTTAACAATAACTCCAAATAAAATAATGGGTAAACCGCAAAAAAATAATTTAAGTAAAAAAGCCGATAAACAAAACTTTGAAAGTTATGATAGCGAAAATAAAAAAGAAAATTTAGAAGAAAATAAAAATGATAGTGAAGAAAAAAACGCATAATATATGCGTTTTTTTATTTCAAAAACAAGGGTTTTTAGCTTAAAAACTATGGGTATAGTAACAAAAGACGACTTTTTTTAATATATAAAATAACATTGAATTTAAGAAAATAATTGTTTTTATTATATACTTATGTTAATATATAAAATGTAGTATATATAATATAAAATTATTTGTTAAATTATATTGCTAAAATGTAATATACTAATACTAAAGAATATAAACAGGTAACAATGAAAAAGTTTTTTAAATTCTTAGGTTCATATAAGTTTGTGTTGGCGTTAACTTTTTTAATTAACGTCGCTATTTTTGCCGTTGTTACATTGTTCTTAGGATATTACTTTTATATTTTATTTCAAATTTTAGGTGTGTTAATTATTGTTGGGTTCTTAAATAAACACAACGAAAGCCCATCGTATAAGTTAATGTGGATGGCAATTATAATTGTTGCACCCTTGTTCGGAGCTGCACTGTACTATCAGGTTAAGGGTAGGCGCGGAACAAAGCGAACTTTAAAAGCTTGGCAAAATGTTAATCACACCAGTTTAAAATATCTTGAACAAGATAACGAAGTTTTAGAATCCTTGACCAGACTAGAACCAAAATCTGCAAATTTAAGCCGTTATGCTTTAGCCACCGAAAAATGGCCAGTTTACACTAACACAACTCCAACCTATTTAAAGGATGGCGAAACTTACTTTAACGAATTATTTGAAGATTTAAAGAAAGCAAAAAAATTTATATTCTTAGAATACTTTATTATTGAGCCGGGCAAAGTTTGGGAAGAATTATTTAACATTCTTCGTTTAAAAGCCAGAGAAGGTGTTGAAGTTAAGTTAATCTACGACGATTTTGGTTGTGTTGATAGATTTGAAGATAAAAAGTTTTTTAAAAAACTTGTAAATCACGGAATTGAAGCAGTGGCATTTAATAAAGTTGTTCCAACTGTTAACTCATTTTCGCAATATCGTGACCACAGAAAAATTGTTGTAATCGATGGAAAAACTGCTTACACTGGCGGAATTAATGTTGGCGACGAATATGCAAACCAAGTTAAAAAATATGGCCATTGGAAAGATACTGGTGTTAAAATAGTTGGCGATGCTGTTTGGAACTTTACAGTAATGTTTTTAAATAACTGGCAAGTGGCAACCAAAAAAAGCATTGATATATTAAACTACAAGGTTAACTTTGAAGTTCAACCAAAAGTTAAAGATTATGTTCAGCCTTATGGCACAGGACCAATTAACAATTCGGCTATTGCTAGAAATATTTATATGAAAGCAATTAGCAGTGCAACAAAATATATTTATATAACAACTCCTTATTTTATAATAGACCAAGAGTTGATGGATTGCATTAAACTTACTGCGCTTAGTGGGGTTGATGTTAGAATTGTTACTCCGGGCATACCTGATAAAAAATGGGTGTTTTACTTAACTCGTTCCTATTATGAACAGTTATTAAAAGCAGGAGTAAAAATATATGAATACACTCCAGGCTTTATTCACGCTAAAATGGTTGTTTCTGATGATGATACAGCTATTATAGGAACAACAAATTTTGATTTTAGAAGTTTATATTTGCATTTTGAATGTGGAACAATAATTCATAACTCTAAAACAGTTAATGCTGTTAAACAAGATATTGATACCACTATGGGTAGTAGCCATTTAATAACTTTACGTGATGTTAAACAACGCAAATGGTACGAAAAAATTTTGGCGCAAATTTTAAAATTCTTTGCTCCATTAATGTAAAAAAATAATTGCTTTTTTAGCAATTATTTTTTTATCTTTTATTTATAAGTTGAAAATTTAGTTGCAGCCATAAAGCCACTTATAATAGCTTTTTGTTCGGTATCGGGTTTATCAATATGCATATACACAATTTGTTTTCTTTATTTTAATTTGTAATGCTTTTCTAAAAATGTTGCAACACCATCGTTGTTATTAGATGCTGTTATATCAGTTGCTTGTTGTTTAAGTTGACTAACCGAATTTTCCATAGCAACTTTTATTTGGCTATATTTAAACATACTTAAATCGTTCATACCATCGCCAATGGCAACTGTTTTTGTTTGTGGAATACTTAAATAATTGCTAAGTTTTAAAATGCCTAAACCTTTTTCGCAATCAGAATTGTTAATATCAATAGAATAATCTTTACCTTTTGGATGAGTGAATGTTTCATCTATTAAAGCATTAGATTTGCTGGCTATTGTTATATCCTTTATTGTTTCAATTTGATTTATTGCAGCTAGCATATCTTTTAAATTAAGTGTCATAACATTAATTTGTGCAACACCCATATTATAAATTTTTTCTAACTCTGATTCGCTAAAAACTTCTGCAGGAATTTCAGTTTTATATAAAAAGTTTATAAAGTTTGTATCTCCGCACTTAAACAAAAGTTTGCAGTTTAGCTTGCTTGCAATGCCATAAATCAATTTAATGGCTTCTAAACTTATGCAAGATTTATAAATTTCTACATTGTTTTCATAATCATAAACATCCGCGCCATTGGTTGCAATAACATAGTTGCTTGCACCAACTTCTTTTGCAAGTTTAACAACAAATTGGCGACTTCTGCCTGTGGTTATAACAAAACCCACATTAATATCTTTTAACTTTTTTATTGTGTCGATATTCTTTTCAGAAACAGAATTTTCAGAATTTCTAAGAGTTCCGTCAATATCGCAAAAAACTAGTTCTTTTATCATATGTTTATCCGTTAATTAATTTTTTAAGTTGTAGTGATATTCTAAAAATGCAGCAACGCCACTTTCGTTGTTAGAAGCTGTAACAACATCGGCAACATTCTTTAAATCGATTATCGAATTTCCAACCGCAACATCAATTTGGCTTTTATCAAACATTGTTATGTCGTTGCCACTATCGCCAATCGAAATTGTTTTGTCTAGGCTTAGGTTTAAGTAATCAACCAATTTTTGAATGCCATCGCCTTTAGAGCAGGTTTTGTTGGTTATATCAAAATAATATTCTCTGCCAGCACTTTGTTTTAGGGCGCTATCATAAAGCGATTTTGATTTGTTAGGAATTGCCAGTTCATCATATTTATTGGTTTTTGCAATACATTTTTTAATTGTGTTTAAATCGTTACACATAACATTAATTTGCAAAATGCCATCGTGTGCAATTTTTTCTATTTCGGAATTTGTAGAAATAATTTTAGCTTCCACTTCGGCTTCGAAAGGTTTGTTGATGTAGTTATTTGCTCCACATTTAATTAATATGCGTGTGTTTGGTTGATTGCAATAGTTATAAAGTTTAATTGCAAGTTTAGGATTAATTGTGTTTTTTAATATTTCAACTTTGTTTTTAAAATCGTAAACATCCGAACCATTTGATGAAATTATATATTGGCTGGCATTAACTTCTAACGCAACTTTTTCAACGTGTTGTCTAGTTCGGCCAGAACATAAAACAAAAGCAACATTTATATTTTCCAATTTGCTTATTGCTTGTTTGTTTCTTTCGGTAATAATTCCTTTAGAGTTTTTTAATGTTCCGTCAATATCACAAAATACTATTTCTTTAATCATTTTATTATCCTTAGCAATTTTTAAAATTATAACAAAAAAATATGTTGTTGGTAAAACAAACAACATATTTTATATTTTTAATGTTTATTGGTAGCCCTACGGGGAATCGAACCCCGGATTCCACCGTGAGAGGGTGGCGTCTTAACCTCTTGACCATAGGGCCACATAAAATCGGTTTTAATTTCCGACTAAGTTTAGTATATATAAATAAGTTAAAAATTGCAAGATGTTTTGCTTTAATATTTTATTTTAATTTGTTATTATAAAAATGCAACATTTAACTTAAATTTTATGTGCTTAGTTAAATGCTTATTAAATTAATAAATACCAAAAGGGTTATTAAAATGAAAGATACAAAAAAAGAAAACAAAAAATTTAAAATTATATCTGGCGTGTTTAGCAGTGTTGGCGTTTGCTTAATTATTGCTGGCATAATATGTATGGTAGCAGGTAAAGCTAATGTTACGCCTATATTTATAACTTGCGGGTTTGCGAGTATTTTTATATGCTCAGTTTTTCTAACTATGGCAAGATTTAAAGCTGCAAGGCAGTTAATGAGAGATATTATAGAAGAAGATGGCGAAGTTCCAGATTTTGATTTAAACGAAGATTCTTATATCGAAACTGTTAAAAACGCATTAAAGCAAAAAAATCAAAGCACAAAAAAATTATTCGTTTGCGAATATTGCGGAGCAATAAAAAACAGAAGTTAAAAAAAAGTAGCTTTTATTAAAACTATTTATTTTGTGAGTAAAGTGTGATAAAATATTAGATGTAGGGGAGAAAAGAATATGAAAAATAAAAAATTAAATTTCACAATTTGTGGAATTATAACCTTGCTAATTTTAGCAGGTGCAGTTTGGTTTTTGTGCGAATGGATTCCGCAAATTAATGTTAACGAACATATTATAGAACTTGTTGTTATAGGCGTTACAATGTTACTTTTGTTTTTGCTTGCGGTTATTTTCTTTTATAACACAACCGCGCATTCGGCAAGATTTGCAGTTAAAAAAGGTTTTAACACAGCGTTTAGTTTGATTATATTTTTAGCAGCACTATTAACCATTGCTTTTGGTGTTACTCAAATTGTTTCTTACTATAATGCAAGCGAAAAAATTGTAAGCGTGTTAACTTACGGAATTGCAAGCGTTGTAATAGGGCTTGTTGCAATTTTAATTTCAATATTTGTTAAAAGAAAAAATTTAGCAGTTGCAAACACCGAATCAAAACTAAAACAATACGAAAAAGGTGTTGAAACTCCTGTTACTTTTAACGATAAAAAAGTTATTAAAACTTGTGAGTTTTGTGGTTGTCGATTAAAACCAGAAGATAAAAATTGCCCAAATTGCCAAGGAAAAATTAAATAGAAATAAAAAAAGTTGGTTATTAAATCAACTTTTTTTTAATGCTATAGTTAATAAATTATAAGTTAATTAAAGTTCGTAATTATCGTCTTCTCCAAGCGGATAATTGTTCCACTTTAATTTTTCTTTTGTAAAAAATTTAGAAAACACAACAAAGTTATTTGTTTTACTAATTTTATCTGGGTAAGTGTAGTCTTCGCATATATCAAAATATTTATTATATAAAAATGTGGATTCGTGGTTTACAACTCTATCGGTGTAAACACGCAAGTTTTTAAAACCTTGTTTTTTTACATCTTCTATAATAAATTCCATCGATTTTGAAGCAATGCCTTTTTTTCTGTACTCTGGAAGCACTTCTAGCCAGCCAACAAAAGCATCATTTTTTGTTTTATCAAATGCATACCAGCCAGTTATTCCGCAAGGTCTATTCTTCCCCCACCCGCGGTAATTAGAAAATATTTTGCAAGCACCAAGTTATTAAAATAATCTTCATAGTCTTTGTCAGAATTAGACTCTGGGAATAGTTGATGTTTTATTTTTAATACATCATCATAATTTTCTTTTGTTAATAATTCAAACTTTATTTCCATAATACATATTATAAAATATAATTTTACATTCATCGACTAAAATAAATAATAGCTTTTTTTGATTAATTAAACAAAAACATACCACAAAAAAATGTAGTGGTATGTTTTTAACTGGAGCTGATACCGGGATTCGAACCCGGGACCTCCGCCTTACCAAAATTTTTAAGAACTTAATTATAATAATGTCAAATAATACAATAATGCCTATATTTAGGCAAAAATAATAACACAACAAAAATTTATTGTTGTGTTATTTTGTTATTTATTTGCTTATATTTTTATGCTCGTTCACATTTTCGTTCACACTATCAAAAAATAGTCTTAATTCTTTTGATTGTTTTTTATAGTTTTCATATTCTTTTTTATAGTCTAATAATTCATTTTTAAACTGTTCTTCAAGTAATGGGATATATTCGGAAATAAATCGTGTAACTCTATAGTAATATCGATCGCAAATTGAAAAAAAATTAATATTATCACTTTTGCAAGAATTTAAAAACATCTTACTTTCGCGTTTCCAGTTTTTATATTTTAACAATTCCTTTTTATCTAAAAATATATTGTTTGTAACATCATCTTTTGATTTAATATCTAATTGATAACCAATAAAAGGTAACTTAAAATGAAATAAATAATTACGTAAATCTTTGATAAAAAATGTATCAGTATTATTAAAAGCTTTTTCTTTTAAATCGTTATATGTTTTTATAAATGGAGTATTTACCAATAAGTCCTCTGTGATTTTTCTGGTGTGTTCAAACCAATTAGATGCAGATGATAAAAAATTTAGTATATAAGCGCTACATTGTATTTTAAATTGTTCTCTTTCTTTAGAATAATCTTCATCAAAAAATATATTATATATTTTGGGATTTTGTTTAAATTCTGTAATAAAATTATTAAGATTATTAAAATTGAATGCTAACACTGCTACACTATCTTTTAATGAATCAATTTTTGATTCAATCATTCTTCCTTTATGGGTTAATAGTTTATCTTTTAATTCAATTAGATTTTTAATATCGATCATTAATTAAACCCCTTTTGTATTTCGTTTGATATTAAATTAACAGCTTTACGAGTTTTATTAACTGAAAAACCAGCGTAAAGTAGGTTAGTGTTAATGTTAGAGTGTCCTAGCATATTAACCATAGTTACAATATCAGTATCATTTTCGTTTGCTATATGATTAAAACAATGCCTTAAATCGTGTAAACGCATATTAATTCCAAACACTTCTAAAATAACATCGTGATAAGTTTTAGTTACATAACTAGGTGTTGGAACTTTGCCAGTAAATATGTTTGCACATACAAACGGGTTATTTAAAGCTTCGTTCATTTTTTTATGTTGTAATAGTTCTTGCTTAATAAAATCGCTTATAGCGATAACTCTTTTGCTTTTATGTGTCTTTAATCGTTCCTTTACAATAACTTTGTTTTTAGCTTGAACTAAATTCTTTTTTAAATAAACTATGTTGTTATCAAAATCAACCATATCCCAAGTTAAACCCAAAGCTTCGCCTCGGCGAGTTCCTAAGCAAGAATCTAACAAAACTGGTATGTAGATATTATAACAATATTGCTTTAAAAACTTTAATATTTCACCTATTTGCTCTGCATTAATTATTGTTGGTTCAAACTCTATTTCATCTTGTGGATATTCTAAACGCTTAATGCGGTTGTATTCTAAAATATCTTGCCCAACACCCCAGTTTATAACAGCTTTAATATAGCCCACATATCGTTGTATAGTTCCAGATTTAATGCGTTGTCCTTTACAATGAGGGTTTTCTTTTTTAGCAACTTCATTAATAAAACCTTGCACAACTCTTGTATTCACATTACAAATTTTAACCTTACCCATATAATCGTTAATTATAGGAATCATATAATCATAACTTGATCGTGTTGTTATTGATATATTTATTTTACTTTCTAAATATAAATTGCTAAGTTCTTTAAAAGTTATATTTTCATCATATCGGTTATAATCTAATTCTTCTTGGAATTTATCAGCAATAACTTCTGCAACAGCAACAGTTTTAATATCTTTTTGCTGTTTACTTTTGCGTTTACCAAACTCATCTCGGTGAGTAGCCCAAACTCGCACAGTGTATAAACCATTATTTTGTTTTGTAATTTTTATAGACATAATATTTAACCTTGTTTGTTATCTCTCTGCAGAGAGATTTTTTTAAACTTGTCGTCTAACTTCAATAGCCACACCTAAAATAGTTATAGGTAATTCAGCTATTTCTTGGTTAGTAAAAAATAATGGTTCAAAACTTGGGTTGATTGGTTGCAAGGTTATTCCATTCGCTTTTAATACAACTTTTTTAAAAGTGCATTCTGTGTGGTTAATCGATACCGCACAATATTGCCCATTTTCGCAAGTATCTTGTTTGCGTAAAATAAGAACATCGCCGTTTAAGAAAATAGGGCTCATGCTGTTGCCTTTAACTTTTAAACCAAAGTATTGTTTACCGCCCTTAGTTAAATTAATATCGATATCTTCATAATCTTCAATAAAAGAATTATCTATCATTTCAGTAGGAACTCCAGCTGGAATAGTTCCATAAACTGGAATACGTGAGTAACTTTTGTTTATAACTCCCGGCTCATCCTTACCAAGTAAATAATCAATGCTAACATTAAATTGTGTAGCTATTTTATTTAACATTTGCAAGTCGGGTTCTCTTTTGTCAGTTTCCCACATTCCAACACTGCCAGATGTAACGTGTAACATATTTGCTAGTTGACTTTGAGTTAACTTATTTTTTCTGCGTAATTCTCTAATTTTTTGTCCTAACATACTTTTTAACTCCTTATATTTTTATGTTTGTATTCTATCATATTGTTAGTATATTAACAATAATTTACAAATAAATAACATAATTTACAACAAAATGTTAAAATATTGTTGCCATACTAACAATAATGTGTTAGTATACTAACAGATAATTAAAAGGAGGTATATAAATGGATAAAGAACAGTTAATAAAAACTAGGCAAGATTTAGGACTATATACGGTTAATGAATTATGCGGTATATTTTGCATCAATCGTAGAGCAATAGATTTTGCACTTAATTCTGGCAAACTTAAATATATGAGCCCAAACAATAAACAAAAATTAATTTATTTAACTGATTTTTTAGAATATATGCAAGAAAAAGGCAACCGCTCAACATCTGAAAATAGTGCGATTGCCACAAACAAAGACCTAAAAGGACATATATAAGCCTTTTTAGTCCTTTATCATTTTAGCATAATTCTAACCAAAATACAATAACAAAAGGAATTATTAAAAAATGAGACTAAAAGAACAAATAATAAATCAAGGGCTAACATATAAGCAAGTAGCACAAGCTGTTGGAATTGATAAATACCAACTAAGCAAGTTTGCCAACTATGTATGTTTGCCAACACCAGAACAAGCTAACAGTTTATGCAATGTTTTAAACTGTAACATACTAGATATTTATAACAAAAAAGAATTAACTTTCAAAATGCCACCTAAAAGCCACGAAAGCATTAACAATGGTAAAGAATACTATAACCTACATGTTCGCCTTGATAAGGACTGTTGCAACTTCTTTATAAAAGAAAATTTAATTAAATTAGGATATAAGAATATTGCACAATGGCTTTACGACTGCATGTTTGACTTTGAATGCCGTGTAATTCGCAATAGTTTAATTGATAAAATAGAACAACAAACTGGAGAAAATTATGCAAGAGCAAGAAAGAGATATTAAACGTAATAGCTTTATATTTTATCGCAGTTATTTTGAAGCTATAGAACAGTTACCCATAGAACACCAACTGCCAATATATAAAGCTATAGCAGAATATGCTTTAAATAATATTTGTAGCACTTTAAATGGAATTGAGAACACCGTTTTTACTTTAGTAAAACCCAATTTAGACACTGCTATAAAAAATTATGTTAATGGCTGTAAAGGTGGAAGACCACGCAAAAATAAAAACCCAAACGAAACCCAAACAAAACCCAACCATAACCCAAATAAAACCCAAACGAAACCCTATTATGATTATAATTATAATTTAGATAAAGATTATAAAGAAAATATTAGTGTTTTTAACACTAATACAAAAGAAAAAAAACCTAGTTTAAAACAAGTGCAGGAGTTTTGTTTTGATAATCAATTAAAAATAAACCCGCAAGAGTTTTTTAACTATTACGAGGCTCTAGGCTGGAAAAGTGGCAACACACCTATTGAAGATTGGAAAGCACTTGCCAAAAGTTGGGAACTAAACAAAAAGCCTAAGGCTAATAAACAAACGTTTAACGAGGATATGAACAACGCAGCTAGGAGGTTATCGACTTATGAAGAGTAAAGAACTTTTACAAGTTTATGCCTATGCAAAATTGCTCTGGCCAACTTTTAAACTACCAGATGATGGACTAGAGGCAGTTCTACACGATCAGCTTTGGCTAGATATGTTAAACCCTTTCGATTTAAGCTTAGTTATAACAGCTATGAAAGAGTGTGCCAAAGAAAGTGATTTTTGCACTATTGGAAAAATAGCTGCACAGTGCGAAAGTTTACAACAAGTAGGAACACGTCCCGAGTTAAACGAAGATTCTATCTATAACGAAATTTATGAGCAAGTAACCAGCCCCACCTATGCAAAACCTTTTAATGAATTAACACCCATAGCACAAAAAGTTATAGGCTATAACTTGAAAGGTTGGCAACAAAGCGAGTTTACTGATTTTGTAACAATAATTAGCCCAAGCATACGCAAAGCGATTCGCCGGGAGTTAGAGCGAACACAAAAATATAAAAATTATGAGCAATCACTTGAATTGCAAAAACAAATTGAAACTGGAAACGGATTTATAAAACTAATAGGAGATAAAAAAGACAATGGCAAAAATTAATTATGATAAATTAATAAACAGTGAGGACTTTGAAAATAACTTAAAGTTTAAAGTTTTAGAAAAATGGTTTGAAAACACAATAGACAATAACAAAGGTGTTATGCAGTTATATGATCTTTATTATAACTTTTACGATATTATGGAGTATCACGGCAAAATATCTACTAAACAAAATGAGGACTTAAGAACAAACTTAATTGAGCATCAATTATTTATATTAAAACTATTAGCATTATGTCCATTTTTAAAAATCGAAATTAATAACGATAATATGGCGGTGTGATATGGAACAAACAAAACTATATTTAAAACCAAACCTAAAGTATTGGTATAAACGCTATCCAGATATGCCAAGTTTACTTGCGATTAAATTAATTGCTTATACTGAGTATTGCAAAAAACAAGGTTTGATAACTGATAACGAATTTATTTTTGATAGCGAGGAGTTAAACAAGTTGTATAACAATAAACCAGATATGTTTGGCAATTCTCCATACGTTTGTTTTATAAATTCTTTAAAATATTATAACTATAAACCTTTTTATTTTACCGATGTTTTTAACTCTAACAAATACACAATAATTAAGCGTGTAAGAGCAATAGATAAACCAAGTAAAAAAACTATTAATACCTATACAAAAACAATGCTTGAGAGAGATATAAAAAAAGAAGCTTTTAATAGCACTAAGTTTTGTAAATTGGTAAAAGGTAAAATTATTTAATGGAAAATAACAAACCTAGTATTTGTTGGAGATGTGCAAAAGCTACAAATGAATTATTGTGTATTTGGGTTGCAACTTTAAATCAAATGCCAAATGGTGTTAAACTTGATAACTCTGGCACAATATGTGAGTGCCCAGAGTTTAAAAAAGAGTTTAAAAAAGATAACCCATATTATAACCTTAATTATTTAACAAAAAAAGAACGTGCAAAACTTTTAGGAATTAGCGAACGCAAATATTATAACATACAGCAACGATTGAAAAAACAAGGTAGAAATATAACAGTTGAACAATACTTAAAAATGAAGGAGGAAAAACAATGCAACTGGCACAAAACTATAAGCAAAAACTAGCTGATATAAAGTTTATATTAGGCTTAACACAAAAAGAAATTGCAGATATAATTGGCACTAGTAGACAAAACGTATCAAAGTGGGCAAAAGGTATTTACATACCAAGCGAAGAATTTGCAATTAAAATTGATGAGCTTTATAAACTTGCATTACAAAATGAAAGGTAAAAAATCGATAATCAATAATGAAAAATGGGGAAACATAAAACACCACCACACAGTGGTGTTTTTTACATATAGCCTATAGCGAGTTGTGCAGTTATATAATTACGCAACTATATTGCGTAGCACTCCGGTGGGTTTTCTTACAGGGGAAAAGAAAAAAAGAAAAAACAGATAATATTTGCCCGAAGCAAGGCGGGAGCCGTTCGGGCAAAATATCACTTTACAAATATCCGCCGAACTCGTTCGGCGGTTGTCGTGCACGACAATACGGTTGCGTAACTTTTTAAAAAATTGGCAACTCGTTCACACAATGTTCACACAAGGCTAAAAAAACACCATTTCTTATGAATTTATATTCATAAAGTAAAAATAAAAAGTGGCTTTAATAAGCCACGTTTTAACTGGAGCTGATATCGGGATTCGAACCCGAGACCTCCGCCTTACCAAGGCGGTGCTCTACCTACTGAGCCATATCAGCACAAATAAATTTAATAATGTTTATTTGTTTTTAATAATAAAACTTTAAACATAAAGTTAAAATATAACTAAAGTTAATTTTATATATTTTTATTATTATTGTCAACAAAAAGTTATTTATAAAAATATATTATTTATGTTAAAGGTTTTATGTGTTTTATATTATTATATTTATTGGCTTATTTTAAATTTTTTTAATGTTTCTTAAAAAGTTAACTTAACTGATTTTTATTGTATTCACTCATTATTTTCAAGTTGATTTATTTAGCTAAGCTTTAATAAGTTATTTAACTTTAATTTGCATATTGAATTCCTGTAAAACTAATGATAAAATATTAATATGAAAAAGTTAATTTATAAATGGCAAGAAAGTGGATTGTTTAATTATATTTGTAATAAAGCAATAAAAAAGGGAAAAGCCCAAAGTTTTTCCGATGAGTTTTATAGCACGCTTAAAACAGAGTTTGCAGGCATAAATTGCGGAGAAATTTTAAAAACCGCCAACACTAATGGTAAGTGTTATTTTTATTCGTTGTTATTGGCTAAAGCCTTGGAAGGCGGAACATTAATAGTTGGAAAACTTAATGCACTAAATTCAAACATACGCAACGAATATATTGATGAATTTGGTCACGGCTGGGTGGAAAAAGATGGCTTGGTTTACGACACAACTTCAAAACAAATTTTTAACAAGGATTGGTATTATAAAAAATTTAATGCCGAAGTAAAGCAAAGTTATTTATCGGAAGAATTAAATAATCCCGACTTATTTTTCAAATTGGGAATTAATGCGGTTAAAGATAGGTCAGAACTTGTTAAACCGCTGTTTGAAATAATTAAAAACGATTTGCCTATCATTTATAGTAATGCTGATAATGTTGAAAAAAGCTTGTCGGTGGTTTACGATAGCCTTGTTAAAAAGGAACTTAATAAATATTTTTCGTCGGCTATGAAAAAATAATATGCAATCTTTGTAACTTAAAATGGCACAGCGTTGCTTGTGCCATTTATTATTCGATTTATAAATTGATATAACATTAAATCACTTGAAAAATTAGTGGATTTAATATATTATTATGATATGTGCTGAGGTGTCAGAGTGGTCGAATGTGTCGGTCTCGAAAACCGATATACCGCAAGGTATCGTGGGTTCAAATCCCACCCTCAGCGCCAGTATTTAAGGAATATAATGAAAATAAAGAAATTGAACTAAAGTTTATAACAACTAATGCAGTAAAAGATAATATAATTAAGGATTTAAACGCTGGTGTAAAAAAGGTTTCCAGTTCAAGACTTATTGACACTTATTATATTCCTGATTTTAAAGATTTTGAAATAAATAGTTAAACTGTTGAATCCGTTAGAATAAGGTAAAACAAAAAGGGTAATGTGTTAACCTATAAAAAATTCACAAAGAGTGCAACCCTATTTATTGTGATGAATTTGAAACATTTGTTTCGAATAAAGAGCAAATGGAAAACACTTTGTTTGCTTTGGGTTTTAATGTTGAAATGGTTATTGATAAAACCAGAGAAACATATTTGGTAAATAATTTAGAGTTGGATTTTGATTCGGTTAAAAACTTGGGCGAATTGTTATAAATTGAATTAAAAGATAAT
>CAQIDI010000003.1 GCA_948806215.1 uncultured Eubacteriales bacterium
GGCAGATTATCTATTACATCCCCTTGTTTAAGTTTAACTGTTTCAAAGTTGCTGTTTTTAAAAGTTATTGTTTTAAAAGGTGTCATACCCAATATAACAAATAAGGCAACTGCAGCAGCAACAATAGCAACACTAACAAAAACCATTGTATATAATTTTTTTGTACTTCTTCCCAAATCGCACCCACTTAATTTATTTTAGTAATTCGTTAAGTTTTTTTAACATTAGTTCAACATCAACACCGTGAACTTCAGCTGCTTGTTCAATGGTTTCCATTAAACTAAAAGGACAACTAAAGCAATGCATACCAAAACCAGTAAGCACTTGTTCTGCTCCTTCGTGTAATTTTAAAGCTTGCTCGATTGTTAAATTTTTAGTGAATTTTTGTTTTGCTTGTTTTACTTTTTTTAAGTTCATAATTTTCTCCTTTATTGTTTAAACCCACACTTTGGGCAGAATGCAAATTTTGCATCAATAGTTTCTCCACAAAATTTACAAACCTTTTTATTATCGTTATTTAATATGTTTTCCTGAGAGCCAATATCGGTTCTTTCATAATTAGTATTTGCAATAGGTGCTTTAACATTCCCACCACGCCTAACAATTTGCGGTGCACTTTGGTTAGTTTGTTGTTCGTAACCAAATTCGTTTGTTGTTGCATTGCCAACACTAACATCAACTTTATCGGGAACTATTTTTTCTGGTTGAAACTTAATACCCGTGTTTTCAAATTGTTTATCAAAATGGCTACGCTCTGCTAAAAATTCGGCAACCTTTTTTTGTAACCTTTTATTTAGTTTTAAGCTTGCAACTTCTAGGTTATAAACCCTAACACCAAATATTTCTGTTTTTTCATTAATAGCAGGATTAAGCACACTAGTTAGCACCTTTGGATTTAATAATATTTCTGTAAAACCAACTTTGCTTTTTGCCAGCATTTTATTAACTTCGTTTCCCACCAAGTCAGTAATTAATTCTTTGCTTTGTTTGTTAGGAATAAATGGTCTTTCAATAAGCAACACTTTTAACAATTTTTCAGGTTCAAAAATTTGAATGTTGCAAAGCCCTTCTGCATAACCCTTAATTCTACCAAACTTATCGGATTTTGCATAGAACGGTTCGTTTGAAGAATATTCAACATTTTCTAGCACACTGGTTAAAACATAGTAAATATCCGCTCTAAATTTTTTTTCGTAGTTTCCGTTTTTGTTTGGACGGTCTAGTTTTAATCTAGAAAATGTAACGGGTAATACCGCCCCGCCCAGTTTGTGTTTACCGCTTGGAATTATATCGCTAACTCTATCGTTAACAACAAACACTGCACTATAGCCATCGTTAACAATAATGTTTGAATTAATATGAACAATTCGACCTTTTAAAGGATATAAATAAACTAAGCGACCATTTAATTCGTCACCACATTCAATACTTTTATTAAATAAACTTTTTAATTTTGAAAAAATGCTCATATAACCTCAAAATTATTTAAAGCGATTATTCTAAACAAATTTTAACATATTTATTAATAAAACAAAATTAATTTGCGTAACTCACTTTAAAATAAAATAAATTTTAATTAATAAATAAATATTTAATTACATATACATAAGTAAACTAGTGCTTAAATTTGCCAAAAAATATTTTAGGCAAACTGCATATATACACTATTTGGGGGAATTATGGCAAAAGTAAGTAATATTATTTCCAGTTTTGTTGTTAGCATATATAATGGACAAACCGAGGGTGTTGTTTCAAATATATTATTTAACGAAAAGAAAAAAGCTAAGTATTTAATTATTAGCCAAAACGATGAAACTTTTTTAATGCTAGACACTAAAGATATTTATGCATTTGGCGATGGTGCAGTTTTAATTAAAAACTCACAAGTTCTTAATATGTATGAAAATAAAATATTGGAATCAAAAAATTGTTTTAGCCCAATTAACAGCATTGTTGTTAATCTTGATGGCAACTTTTTAGGTTATGTTTCCGATATCGACTTAGATAATAAATATTCTATTGTTAGCATAAGTGTTGGCAACGATAAAACCATTAAACTATGCGATGTTTTAAATGTAACCGATAGTGCAATATTAACTTGCTTAGGAATTAAAAAGCCTAAAATATCAAACTTTAAAGCAAGCAACGTTTTACCAACAGTTGAAAATAACATTAAAGTTACTATTCAAGATGATATTAAACCAGTAGAAACAATTTTACCAACAAGATCAATTACTAATTATAACTTTTTACTTAACCGAAAAGTAAACCGCGATATTCAAAACTTTAACGGCGAAATTATTATTAAAGAAAACCAAATAATAAACACCAAAATTTTGGATATTGCAAGAATTAACGGTAAAATAAGAGAACTAACAAAATATAGTATTTAAAAAAAAGAAGCAAAATTTGCTTCTTTTTTAAAACTCTTCGTTATCGTTAGAACGAATTGTTCCTATTCTAGTTCCAGTTTTTTTCTTGTCACCATTATCTTTTTGCATTTTGTTAACTTGATCCAAAAGCGAATTTAAGGTTGCTTTATTTCGTGGAGCTCTAACAGTTGAACTTGAAACCGGTTTAACCATTTCAATTTTTTCTGGTGCTTTCTTCTTTTGTTCGGTTTCAACTCGTTGTTTTTCGATTTTTGCCTTTTCATCTAAAGAAGAATGAACTTCGTTTAAGGTAGGAATTTTAATTTCTACTTTACTAGCACTTTCTTTGTTAGCTTTTGCTTTTTCAAACAAATCGCTTTCAATTTTTTTATGTTGTTCAAGTTCGCGATTTAAGCCTTCGATGTTCTTTTCAAGCAGTGTGATTTTATCTTGATATAAAACAGAGTTTTGGTCGCTAAGTTTAACTCTATCTTGAAGGTCGGCAATTTGTTTTGCAACATCTTCGCTAACTTCAACCACTCTGCCATCCTCTAATTCCTTAGTGGATTTTTTGCTCATAAAGCTTTGTTTAAATTCTGCACTTGTTAAATACTCTTTTAAATCTTTAGTAGCTTCAAGTTCTGCCTTTTTAACTTCTAACTGATCGTGAGCAATGTTTAACTCGCTGCTAACTTTGCTAAGTTCACTGGTTTTTTCTTCAATAGAAATTTTTAGTTCTTCAATGGTTTTTTCTAAGTTAGCCTTATCTTCCGAAATTTGATCAAGATAAGGTTTGCTTTGTTCTTGAACGGTTCTTGAAATTTGACCATAAATTTTGTTTGCATAACTCTTACATTCAGCTTTCATAGCTTCTTCAATTATAGAACGACGACGTTCGATTTCTTGATTAAGAGCATCAATTTCGCCTTGCATTTCTTCTTGTTGTTTTTGAAAACGACTTGTTGCAAGTTCATAATCTTTTTCAAGTTGTTGCAATTTTGTTTGTTCTTCTGTATAACGCTTTCTCATATAGTTTTGTTCAATTTTAACAGTTGTAGCGTTAATTTGTTCGGTTAATTGATTTAACGATTCTCTAGCAGCTTGTGCCTTACGCTCAAAATCCTTAGTAACTTCATCAAAATTCTTTTGATAGTTATACATTTCGGTTTCTTTTGAGTTAACACGTTGAGATAAATCGCGTTTAACATTTAAGTATTTTTCACTTTCTTTCATTGCGCGTTCAAGTAGTAATGCATTTTCTACGCCTAGTTCATCAAATTCGTAATATTCGTATTTAGTTGCATTTAGTTCTTCTTCTTCTCTAGCACGTTTTTCTTCTATTTCGCGTTTTTCTAAGTAATCTTGTAAAACAGGAATACCTTCTTTAATTTCACGCTTTGTAAATAAAACTTCGTAATCGATAAAAGCAGGCATTGTTGTGCAAGCTTTGTTAATGTTTCTTTCAAATTCGTGGAAGCTATAGTATAGGTCGGCATTAATAGATGTGTGGCGAGCACGAAGGAACGCAACAAATAATAAACCTAAAGCCAACACTAAAATTGGAACTAAGAAAACTTCAAAGAATAAAACGTTAAATCTAATTTGATCGTTTGCAACTTTTCCTGCAAATCCCAAAATTAAAGTTAAAATAGAAATAACAACAGTAAATATTCCGCAAGTGGTAGCCGTGTTTGCATATGCACTTGTTTTTGCTGGCTGATCAATACAAGTGTTTGTGTTCATATATTCGCTTGGAGATTTATCACGATTAAGCATATATTCTTGCCAGCAATATCTAAGTGTTCTAGGAACACTTTTCATCTTTTCGTTTAATTCAACAATGTTCTCGTCATTAACATATGGGTTTTTAATAAAGTACTTGTTTAGTTTTGTTATATTTTTTAAAAGTTTAACTTCGTAGGTTTTACTTGTTCTTATAACCGAAACAATTATTGTTAAAAGTAGTAAGCCAAGCCCACCTAATACCAAATAATCAAATGTAATATAATTTCCTAGTTCCTGAAAAAATTCAGATAACGAGTTAAATATATTAGCAAGTAAAACTAAATTCATTTTCCATTCTCCTAAAGTTTTGTTATTTATTGCCAAAACCATTTTTTTGACAAAAAGTAAAATTTTTACGCTTATGCTAGTAGTAGTATATCACAATGATTATTTTTTACCAACAAATAAAAAATATTTTTTATAATAATATTTAATATATTATAAACTAATAAATTTGTTTAAATTAAATAAATATAGCATTTTGCTTTTAACTTTTACTTTAAAACCTTCGGCTACTGCTAATTCGTAGCATTTTAATTGAAGCGTATATTTTTGTTTTAGTGCCATTTCGTTAGATGTTTTGTTTGTTTTAAAATCTATAATTATTGCTTCATTGCCATTAATCAAAATTAAATCCACAACACCTTGAATTAAAACATTAACATCATCTTTATCTTCGCTAATTTTATTGTATGATGTGTTTAACAAAAATTGCTTTTCGGTAAATATTTTTGTATCAGGTTTTATTAATTCTTTAATTTTTAAATAAGCATTTTCTATTTGATTTTTGTTTATTTTGTTAGCCAATTCTTTTTCTAATTTTCCACTTGCCACAAGCTTACTTATAACACTATCAAAATTAAATTCTTCTAAATAATTTATGTTTTGCATAACAGTGTGATAAGCTGTTCCAAGTTTTAACGAATCGGAAGTTTGAATGTCGCTATAACTTATGTTTAATGTTAAATTTGTTTCGGAAATATTAACATAGTTTTCGTCTTCCAATAAACCCGACACACTGTTTTTTGTTGCTATTAATTTGTTACTTGAAAAATTAGTGTTTGTAACATTTTTTACAATGTTGTTAACAACGCTTTCAACTTTTAAATTTTGGTTTAACTCAACCACATCGTTAGTAAAATCAAGTGTTACTTCTTTTGGGTTAGTAACATTAACATCACAAATTTTTTCGCCATTATAATTTAAACTAAAACTTGGTTTTAAATTAAATGCCCCAATATCTGATTTGTTTATTCCTTTAAAAATTAAATCTAAAAAGTTTGTTGAAAATTTAACACTTCGGTTAACATTAAATTCTAACTTTGATAAATCGTAAGACCCAACAATTGTTAAATAGTTTTTAGCCCTTGTTAATGCAACATATAGTAACCTTATTTGTTCGTTTAGTTCTTCACTAACTTTATGTAACACATTCGCTCGTTTTTGAATTGTGCTATATTCAACTCTTAAATTAGTATCTTTATAGTTTAATCCTATTCCTAATTTTTCAGAAATAACCATATCGGCACGGCGTGCACTTAAGTTAAAACTTTTTCCCATATTACATAAAATAACACAAGGATATTCTAACCCCTTAGATTTGTGCATTGTTAAAATTTTAATAGAATTATCGGTTGATTTTGTAGACACAGTAAAGTCGTCTTTTTTGGTTAAGGATTCTAAGAATTCCAAACATTTATTTAGGTTAAAATTAAACATATCGTTTTTAACTAACTCTAAAAAAACTTCGATATTAGTTATTCTATCAACCCCATCTGGCAAAGCATAGTAATAAGATTTTAAATCGTATTTGTTTATTACATAATCTAAAATTTCCGAAATTGTGCTGTAACTTAACTTGTTTCTTATTGCATTAATTTCTTTCCAGAACGCCGATATTTTGTCAGAAAGTACTAAATTTGTTCCGAAATTACTATAATTAAGCACATTTTCATAAAAGCCATCATACTTTCCTTCAAGTTTTATTTGTGCAAGTTCGTTATTTGAAACATTAAACATAACACTATGCAGCACAGTTGCAAGTTCAACTTCTTGCGTGCTGTTTGCAACAACTTTTAATAGTGAGTATAAAATTGTAACTTCGCTTGAATTAAAAATGCTTTGTTTAAAATTTGCACTAACTGGTAACTTATGGTCTGATAATAATTTATATAAATTAATAACAAAATCTTTTGAATCGCGAGTTAAAATTGCAATATCGCAATAGTTAATATTTTTAACACTATTTGTTTTTGCATCGAAATATGGTTTATATAAAACATTATTAATTTCGTTTAAAACCACAATGGCTTCTGTTTGCTCTTTGCCTAGTTCATTATCGTTATTTTCGGTTTCGTCACTATCTGTATTTTTTTTAGAGTTTGTGTTTATTATGTTTAATTTAACATTGCCACTATCTTGTAACTTGCCTTTAAGTTGAGCATCGGATAAATAATTTATACCAATAGTGTTAGTGGTAATTATACTATTAAAAATCATATTAGCAAAGTTAATAATATTTTTAGAAGACCTATAATTTTCGTTTAGTTTTAATAACTTATTGTTTACTCCATCGCTATTAAACAAGTTATATTTGTTTAAAAATATTTCTGGCTTGCATTGCCTAAATGCATAAATGCTTTGTTTAATATCGCCTATCATATATAGGTTATTTCCACTGGTTAAACTTAAAATTATATCTTCTTGAATTTGATTAATATCCTGATATTCATCAACAAAAATATAACTATAATTTTGTTTTAATTCTGCTTTAATTTTATCATCTTCCAAAATTTGAAGAGTTAATTTTTGCAAATCAGAAAAATCTAAAACGCCAGCATTTTGTTTTAATCTAGAAAATTCGATTTCAACATTTTTTGTTATTTCATAAAGTTTTAATTCAATTTTTCTAAGGTTATTTGATGATTGTTTTATTTCCTCAAAATTGTTTGAAACTAAGTTTTCTTTAGCACTTAATAAAACTTTTTTAAAGGCATTAACAGTTAACTTTAATGTTTCGTAATACTCTAAAAATTCTGGGTTATTAATTGCCACTAACCTATTAAAAGAAGGTGCATTAAAAATAAGATTACTAAGGTTTGTAAAACAATTTTGTTCGCTTAATAATTTTGCATAGTTATAGTAATCGCTAACAATTTGAGTTTGTTTTTCTGATATGGTTTCGGCAACATTTAATAATGCTTTAAAGTCGCTAACATAACCACTTAAATTTGAGTGATAGTAATTAAACAAAAAATTTACACTTTCGTTTTTAGAAAAATCTGTGTTTGTAGTTTGATCTAAAATTTTATAAAACCAACCATCAGCATTTGTTTGTTCGCTTAAAAAGTTATATAGTTCTGTAATAATATTTTTTAGTTTGTTAAAGTTTCGTTTTTCGTTAAACGATTCAAACACTTCAAAAAACTCGGCATCGTTATTTGTTACATAATTATTAAACACATTATTAAGTGCAGTGTTAAACATACTTTGATGTTCTACATTGGCAATAATTTTAAAGTTTGGTTCAACCGAAACAGCATAAAAATATTTGGTAACAATTTTTTTACAAACGCTATGCACTGTTCCAATATCCGCCACCATAATGTTATCTAATTCGGAATAAAGTTGTTTCAACTTTTCTTCGCTATAGTTATTTGTTTTAATATTATTTATTAGTTCAAAATAAAGTTTTTGTTTCATTTCTTGTGCAGCAGCATCGGTAAAAGTTACCACTAGCAAACTTTGCACTGGCACATTATGTTCCACTATTAAGTTGATTAATTTATAAATCATAGTAGTGGTTTTACCACTACCTGCCGATGCCGAAACCAACATATTACCTTTTGTGTTTTTAACAAAAGCAGTTTGCTCGACATTTAATTTAATTTCACTCATCTAATAATTCTTTTATAGTTTTTATTTTTTTTGCTTCATTATAGCTGTTTCCAAGATTTTGGCTAAAACCACATAAGCCTATATATGGGCAGTAGTCGCAAGTTAAACTGTTATTAGTTATTAGTGGCTTTGGCTCGATATTCCCATTTTCAAGTTCAACAACCGCTTTTGCAATTAAACTTGAAACATAGTTAAAAATTTGTTCAAACTCGGTTTCACTAACCCTTAACCCACCTTTAAGGTTTCCTGCCTTATCGGTTTTAACATTAATAACCGAACTTGATTTATTTGGTTCGCTTAAACCACTATCCATATTAATAATGGTTTTTAAACTATCTTTAACAACACCTGTTAATTTAAACAACTCGTTTTTATCACCTTTAATAAAATCGTTTTTTAATGGTAAATAAAACGCACCAACAGGGTTTAGTTTTAATTTTTGTTTTGCAATTCCGGCATAAACTATTAACTGAATTTTTTTGCCATACTTAATATCGCTAAAATCACTAAATTCACTTTTGCCTGTTTTATAATCTATTATTCTAAATTCATCATCTAAAACATCAACTCTATCAATAACGCCTTTAATTTTTAAATATCCATTTCCACACTTAATGTTTGTTGTTTCTAAAAATGGCATTTCTAAATGTTTTTTATCAATTTTAAACTTTGAAACTTTTCGTTCGTTTAATAGCGCATTATTAATACGAGTTATTTCGTTATAAAGCGACTTAATATCGTTTGCATTTTGCGGATTAGAAATTAAATGAACATATTTATTATTTTTTAAAATCTGTTCTAAAACTTTTATTCCGTGTTCATTAATAACCTTAATTGCATCTGTTACTAATTTTTTTTCATCTATTACAGGTAGCATTATTTTAACATATTCGTGTAAAATGTTTCCAATTTCTCTAGCATCAAATTCTGCAGATGTTTCGCTTTTTAGCTTTAATCCATAATCTATAAAATGCTTATAAGCACAACCAAAATAATCTTCAAATTGGCTTATACTTAAAAAGTCCTTATTAAAAAACAATTTATCTAAGTTATTAAGTTTTTTGGTTTCGTTAACAAAATTATTTAGGTTAATAAGTTCGCTAGCAACCCCTGTTACCTTATTGTAGCTTTCAAACAAACTTGCAAAGCTTTTATTAAATTCGCTATTGTTAGCTTCAATTTCTTTAAACTTAACCGATTGTATTAAGTTTTCTTTTAAATAAGGTAATGTAACATTATTGTAGATAATATTATTAGAAGTTGTATCAAACTCGGTTACTTGTTGAAGCAAACTACCATTTTTAATTTCAACTTTTGGTTCAAAAAAGTCGGTTATGTTTTTAATTGCTTCGCAAGGCAAAACAGTTTCGCCTTTAGAATTTTGACAGACATAACTTATAATTAAATTATCAAAATTTAATAAAGTTTCAAAAACTTTAAATTTATTTCGCTTATTAATAATGTTAATAGTTGGTGTTAACGAAAAATCGTTTTTTAGTGTGTTAATATCGGCATCGGAAATAATTCCTAAATCGGTTTGAATAGTTGGAAAACAACCATCCTGTGCCCCAAGCACAAAAGCATATTTTTTTCTTGGCACAAAGCTAGTTATGGCATCAGCAACAAAAACACTGTTATTAATTATTGGTGGCACAACAACTGTTGTGTTTTCAAAAAATGCTTTAATAATGTTAAAAGCGTTGCTAAATGTAACGGTATAATTGCTTAACACTTGCGTTAGTTCGCTTAAACCCTTGTTAACCTTGTTAACAACCTGATTTAATTTTCTATGCTCAATAACATTATTTGAACTAACATATTCTTGATTTTTTAAATTAATAAAATCGTTAAAACCAAAATTATTTGCAAAACCTAATAATAATTCTACAATTTGATTAAATGTTTTGGTTTGTTTTAAATTTGAATAAAAACTTTTTAATTCTTTAAGTTTATTTATAACTTCGGTGCAATTAGAATAATCTAAATACTCCACTGGTTCTAAAATTTTTGAATAATTCAAACCTGATAAATTAACTAAATTTTCGTAGTTAAATATTTGTTCACGATTTAAACTTGTGTAACTAAATAAAAAATTAAAAACATCAACTTTTAGAAAGTTATTATTAATTAGGTTAAACAAATCAAAATAAAATCTTAAAACCAAGTTATCACTAATTTTTTCGCTTTCATCAAAAAAATAAGTTATTAAATTTTTTTCAAATTCTTGTTTTATAACCTTTTTATAACTGCCTAAATCAGAAACAATTATTGCAAAATCGTTAAACGATAAATTATGTTTTAAACATAAATTTACTATTGCTTTTGTAATAAACTTTACTTCGTCGGCAACATTATTAAATTTATATGTAGAAATTAAATTTTCATTTTTAAATTTATTATTGGAATAACCTAATAAGTTTTTAGATAAAAACGAAAAAGTATTGTTCAATTTAAGTGAACAATATATTTTATTAACTTTTATTGCATTTATTTGAGCTAGCGATAACAAATTCAAATAAACATTGTTTAAGTAGATGTTTTTATTATTAATGCCATCAATATAACTAACTGCGGTTGCAACATTACAACTAAGCCCAAGTTTGCTTAGTTTTGCAATAACACTATACATTTGCGGAGTAAAATCATCAAATCCTAAAAAATAAAAATGGGTGTTTTCACAATCGGATTTATCTATTATTTTAGTAAGTAAATCTAGTTTGTTAAAACTATCGGTCCACTCCTCACCCAAAAATTTTTCGTAGTTTTCGTAAACCAATTTAATATCTTCAAGTTTTAAATTCAAACTTTTATTCTGCGTTGTTAAACTTAGTTTATTAGTTGTTACTCCGCAACTTTTAAACATTGCAATGGTATCAAACAATGTGCTTGCAAAACCATTAAACTTTAGTGCCTTTTTAAAAGTTTTAAACTCCGATTCGTGTTCGTTTAATATTTTTTTAATAATAGCAACCCCAAGTGGTTTAGATAACACCTTAAAGTTAACATTATGTTTAGAAATAATCTGATTTGTGTAACGAGTTAGGGTTGCAACAGAAACATCAAAAAAACAGTTATCCTTTAACATTTCAAACATTTTTAATTCGGTTTGTTGGTTTCTTCTGTCAGGCGTAAAAATAATATGGTTAATTCCTTCACCACGATTTTTACTTAAACTATTAAAAATTTCTTCTTCGCAACCACTAATTGTTTGCGAATAAAAAATGTTTAGCATACTTAACCACTTAAATTAATATTTTCAATTTAATTATATCAAATATGCTATTGTTAACCAATTAAATTTTGTTTTTCTTTAGGTTTTTAAGTTCGGTTTCAAGCCTAATTAATTTTTGCGATTTTATGCTAATTTCTTTGTTATAGTTGTTAATTTTTGACCTATAAAAATTTTCTGCTCGCTCACTTGCCATATTTTTAACAAGGTTCATAAGCCCAACAAATAAGTTAATAACATCTTCATCGCTAAGCCCACCATACTTTTTTGTAAATTTTAAAACTTTTGCACTAGGCATAAACTTAAAAACTTGTTTTTTTATTTTTACACTATTAAACTTAAACTTTAATTTTAACTTTTTCATATTTTAATTTTTTCCAATTAATAAAATATTTTACAAATTAAAGTTGTATTATTTTGTAGAATTTTCGCATATATTGTTTTAACTAATAAATTATAAGGTGATGTATGAAACAATATAACCTACACTTTTTATCAAAAGTTGCTTGCTCAATTTTTATTAACGGAAACAATGTTGGAGTTATAGATAACGATAAAACTTTTTTTATAGATATAATATCGTATAACGATAGTTTGATTGTGGCAGCCGACCCATTAAACCAAAACACAAACTACATTTCAAATTGTTTTAGGCTTTCTAAACTGGATAATAATCTTTTTGCCAGCTCTAAATTTGTTACCGTTGTGCCCTATCCCGAAAGCAATTACGATATTATTTTAGATTTTGCCAAAGAAAACAATTCTAGCCCACTACTTAATGTTTATAACCAAAATTTAAATGGTTATAATGTTATGGTTACAAATTCGAATAATTCAATAATATCAATTTTTAAAGGAACAGAAAATTTATTTTCTACAAAAACAGAACTGCTTAGTAACATTTCGTGCGAATATAAAAATGGACTACTAAACTTTAATGCAAACACTCAAGAAAACGAATTTCTGTTGGTGTTTGACACAACAAATAACACAAGTTTAATTTGTGATAGTTTTTTAAAGGTTGAAAAATTTGAAACCGAAATTAAAACTCTTAAACCTTTAAACGACTTTTTTAAGCACGGCATTGTTAAAACACTAAATCTTGAAACAAAGCAATTTTCAAACTACACTGTTTTTATTAACAACACAAACTTTAATATTACTAACACATTAATACCTTATGCTTTTTTAGAATGCGTTAAAGCTTGCGATTACTCTAAAGCAAAATCTTATTTAGATAATTCACTTGGTAACATTACAAATTCTAAATTAGAAACCTATTTTAACGAAATAAAAAACATATATTATAACTGCTACTTTTTTGAACCAAATCAAACAAACTGTACAATAGAAACTTCAACTGGTTATAAAAACTATACTTTCACTTTACTTAAAGATAAAATATGCGAAATTGAAGAAAATGCAATTTAATTATATTCTATTGTTTTTAATTATAAATTATCATATAATAATAGTATATAATTAAAAAGGATGAACTAATGGATACAAATGTAAAAATTATTCTTATTGTGGTTGCAGTTTTTGTGCTACTTTTAGCTATAGTTCTATCTAGCAGATCTCGCATTAAACGAATTTACCGAAAATATTTGCACGTTGGTAACAAAAACGATTTAACAGGCAGCCAGTTTGCTTCGCTAGCAATAAGAAATTTAAAATTAGAAAATGTTAGCCTTGGTGTTACCGATGGAGAATTAGTTGATGCTTATTCCCCAAAACGCCGTATGCTAATTATGAGCCGTGCAGTTTGTGACACAGCAAGCCTTGCTTCTATCACAATTGTGGCTCACGAACTTGGACACGCTGTTCAGCACAAACGCAACAGCCCACTATTTTTTATGTGTATGTTATTTGGAAAACTAACAAAATTTTTAAATCACTTTATTATTCCACTAATTATTGCTAGCATTGTTTTGCTTATTGTTAAAGCACCAGATTTAACTATTGGGCTAACAATTTTATATGTTGCCCTTGGCATTTTTGGATTTAATATTTTAACAAAGATATTAAACATACCATTAGAATACGATGCAAGCCACAAAGCTTTAAAGTATTTAAAAGAATTTAATTTTGTATCAAATAGCGATTATGGTAAAGCAAAAAAACTATTGGGAGTTGCTGCTCAAACCTATATTGCTTCGCTATTTGATGGCGTTATTATTTTTGGTAGAAGATTAGGAAATTTATTTTATAAAAAACACTAGGAGATTAAAATGTACTGGGATTATTATTTAATGGGTATTATTTTGTTACCCGCAATTATACTTGCTATTTATGCTCAAGCAAAAGTTAGTAGTACATATGCTAAATATTCTAAAGTGCTTTCAAAAAATGGAATGACAGGTGCTCAGGTTGCCAGACTGCTTTTAGATTGTGCGGATTTAAAAAATATTAAAATAACTCAAATTGGTGGTAACCTAACCGACCACTATAACCCTAAAAAACAAATTATTGCGCTAAGTGCTTCGGTTCACGATAGCACATCGGTTGCAGCTTTGGGAGTTGCTGCTCACGAAGTTGGACACGCTATTCAAGAAAAAAATGGCTATGTGCCATATAAAATAAGAAAATTTATTATTCCTGTAACCAACTTTTTAAGTTCGATGCTTTGGCCACTAGTTGTTATTGGTTTAATATTTAACTTTGCTGCAATACCGGGTTCGATTGTTGGTGATGTGTTACTTTGGAGTGGAGTTACTGTTTTTGGACTTGCAACACTTGTAGACCTTGTTACTTTACCAGTTGAATTTAATGCAAGCAAACGTGCAATTAACACTTTATATAAAACAGAAATATTAGATCCAAGCGAAACTGCAGGAGCAAAAAAAGTTTTAAACGCAGCAGCACTAACCTATGTTGCAGCACTTCTTAACAGCTTGCTTAACTTGCTTCGATTTGTTTTAGTGTTTTTAATGAATGCAAAAAGAGATGAATAAAATCATCTCTTTTTTTTAAATGTTTATAATTTTTGTTGCTATGTTATTAATAAATGCAATGTCGTGCTCAACAAAAATTAAAGTTATGTTTGATTCGTTAATTAAATTTTCTATTTGAATTCGTGATATAACATCAATATAGTTTAAAGGTTCGTCCCATACATAAATATTAGCTTCTTCACATAAACTTTTGGCAATTAAAACCTTTTTCTTTTGACCTTCACTAAAATTGTTTATGCTAATATCAAACTGGCTTCGGTTAAAACCTAGCTTTGTTAACATTGTTAAAAACTTAGTTTTATCTAAATTATTGCAACTAGCAAAGTTAATAAGTGTGCCATCTAACCAATCATATTTTTGACTGATATAAGATATCTTTAATTTATTTGATTTATATAATGTTCCACTATGTTTAATAGGTTCACCTAACATTAATTTTAATATGCTAGTTTTTCCGCCACCGTTTTTGCCACAAATGGCAAGCCTATCACCTTTTTCAACATTAAAACTAATATTTTTTAATACACATTTTTCGTTATAATAAATTGATACATCTTTTAACTCTATTAAATTATTTCCGCTAAGTTTTTCACTATTAAAAAACAACTCGCTTTGCTCTTCTATGTTATTTAACAACTTCGATTTTTCTATAATGGCTTTGTTAATTCTTGATTCAATAACTTTGCTTCGTTTAGCCATTTTAGCCGCTTTATGACCAATAGCACCTTTATCGGCTTTAACTCCCGAAATTTTAGTTCCATTTTTTGTTTTTTCAACTTTATCAGACCATAACATTGCTTGCCTTGCGCTTTCGTTAAGTCTTGCAATATCTTTTTTAATTTTTTCGTTTTGCATAATTTCAAAATTATCTTGGTTAGTTTTATTATCCCACCAAGTTGTAAAATTTCCTTTTTGAATATCAATGCTTTTTTTATTAATAGAAATTATATGATCAACACAATTATCAATAAAATTTCTATCGTGCGATACCAAAATAAAACCTTTTTGTTTATTTAGAAATTTTTTAACTGCTTCACGACTATTGCAATCTAAATGGTTAGTTGGTTCATCAATTAACAAAAAATTATTATCCTTAGAAAATAAAGTGGCCAGCAAAACCTTTGTTTGATCTCCATTTGATAAGGTGTTAAATTCCTGATAAATACACCCATCATCTAGTTCTAATTCGTTAAGGTTTTTTATTATTTTCCATAATTCGTAATCGGGATAAACACTAGCTATAACATCCAACGTTGGCTTGTTTTTATCGCCTACTTCAAACGGAAAATAATCCACATTAACCGATTTTGTTATTTTACCACTATAAATATTTTTCCCTAAAAGCAAATTTAAAAAAGTTGTTTTTCCTCTGCCATTTCTACCAATGAGCCCAAGCTTCCAATCGGTATCAAAAATTAAATTAACATTTTCAAAAATATTCTCACTATTTCCTTCATAGGAAAAAGTTAAATTTTGTACATTTATTTGAGCCAAAATCAACCTCCTAAACAAAAAAATAAGCCACAAGGAAATTATCTTGTAGCTTAAAAATATTTTTAGAATAAAAAAATTATAAGACCATTAACTTCCTTGTTTTTGCACAACAAAAAAGAAAGTTAATTTATACTTTAAATTTTATTGTGTTATTAAAATCTAATAGTATATAGTATCATTGGTCTCTCCTTTTACAATTTTTAGTATTATAACATTATATGCTATTATGGTCAATATTTAATCCATTAAATTTGTGTTAATTAAAACATATCGTTAAACTAAGATTAACAAAATTTTGCTAGCAAGCATAATTATCGTTCTTTAATTGCAGTTGAACAATAAGCTTTGTAGGCACTTCGAGAAACAGTTATACCATTGCTTTTGCAGTTTCCACAATCGTTAAAAACACAGTTTTTTGCATCACAATAAATATCAACTTTTTTTGCGTGTCTATATGGGTGCAACTCTGGTGCTATTTCAAACATTGTGCGTGATACATTTTGCTTTTGCTTTTCTGTTAAATTTTCGTTTTTTTCAAATGTATCACAGCTTAAATTATGTTTTATTTGAATACCCCTTGCACTGCAAGAAAATTCTTTATTATAAACGCAATCTAACTTTTTACATTTTAAATCCATAAACCATCTCCTAAATGTAACAATAATTAGTTATAGTATTGCCAATATAATAAAATAAAACACATATTAAATTGACTTTTAAAAGCATTTTATTTAAACTTAAAATATACTATAAGGAGAATAATATGAAAGTTATTTTACTAAAAGATGTTAAAGGCACTGGTAAAAAAGGCGATGTTGTAACTGTTTCGGATGGTTACGCAAACAACTACTTAATTCCGAATAAAATTGCTCAAAATGCCAACGCAACAAATGTTAACTTAAACAATCAAGCTAAATCAAGCGAGGCACACAAAGCCGAAGTTATTTTAAACGAAGCCAAAGAACTAAAACAAAAGCTAGATAATTTAAGCATTGAACTTAGCATAAAATGCGGAGAAAACGGAAAAACTTTTGGCTCGGTTACCAGCAAAGAAATTGCAGATAAACTTTTAAGTTTGGGTTTTGAAATTGATAAAAAGAAAATTGATTTTTCACCAGTTAAAACTATTGGCTTATATCACGTTAAAATTAAATTGCATCCACAAGTTGCAACAACAATAAATGTTAATATAGTTTCACAAAAATAACTAACCTTTTGGTTAGTTATTTTATTTAACAATTAAAAATTTTTAACAATTATTATTATAGTTTTATATTGAAATTTAAGTTCTTAATTGCTATAATTTTATTGTTATAAGGAGTTTAATTATGAATAATAAAAAAGTATTAGTAATAACTCATGGTGTTGACATTGATGGTTTTGGAAATGTTGTGTTAGCAAAGTTAGCATTCAAAAATGTTGATAGCTTATTTACCGAAACATTTGATATCGATAAACTAACTCAACAAAAAATTGATGATAAATCAATTTTTAATTATGATAAGATTTATGTTACAGATAATTGTTTTTCAAAAGAATTTGCAGCAAAGATTGATGAAAATAATGAATTAAAAAATAAAATATTAGTTTTTGATCATCACGATTCAAGAGAAAACGAGTTTGATGAATTTGGTTGGATTAACATAATAACAAAATGTGAAAAAGGCAAATCTTGCGGAACAGGATTATTTTATAATTATTTGATTGAAAAAGGATTTATTAATCCAAAACCTTGCATAAACGATTTTGTTGAATTAACAAGACAGTACGATACTTGGGAGTGGAAAAATAAATATAACAACGAAATGCCAAACACACTAAACACCTTTTGGCAAGCTGTTGGCAGAGATAAATATATTGAAAAAATTATTTCAAAAATAAAATTGCATAGCAACGAAAATTTTTATTTCACAAAACAAGAACTACAAATAATTAGTAACTACATAAAAAACTTTAATTTGGAAGTTAACAATTATGTTTCAAACATTAAAAAAATAAATTTTTGTGGTTATTCTGCCGGTACAATAGAAATTATTGATAAATATAAAAATGCAATAGCACAACAAGTTAGAGATAATGGTAACCCTAATAACTACGAATTTTTATTAATGCCAATTTTAGATAGAAACACTGTTTCACTAAGAAGCCTAACTAATGTTGATGTTTCTAAAATAGCAACAAAGTTTGGCGGTGGTGGACATACTGCTGCAGCAAGTTTTCCACTATCTAACTTACCCGTTTTAAAAAAATAATTAAATAAAACGATTAATTGCATTTATTAAGTTTTTAATTAATTTTATTATTTTATAAATTTTAAATTTGCATTAATAAATTAAAAAAAAAAGAATTTCAAATTGAAATTCTTTTTTTACACAATTATTAGGACTACTTAAGTTCAACAGTAGCGCCAGCTTCTTTAAGCTTAGCTTCCATAGCTTTTGCTTCTTCGGTTGGAACATTTTCTTTAATTGTTTTAGGAGCGCCATCAACTAAAGCTTTTGCTTCACCTAAACCTAAACCGGTTAATTCTTTAACAGTTTTAATAACAGCAAGTTTGTTTGCACCAACTTCTTTTAATACAACTGTGAATTCTGATTTTTCTTCAGCAGCAGCTGGAGCACCAGCAACAGGGCCAGCAACCATTTGAGCTGCAGCACTAACGCCGAATTCTTCTTCTAATTTTTTAACTAAATCAGCTACTTCCATAACTGTTAATTTTTTAATTTCTTCTACTAAACTATCTAAATTTGCCATTTTAATTTTCCTCCAAATTTTTATTTTTTAATTACGCTTGTTTTTTAGAAATTTCGTTTAAAGCACGAGCAAGGGCTGAAACAGGTCCTTGTAAAACTCCAAGTAACATAGAAACCAATACTGGTTTTGATGGTATTTTGGAAAGTGCTTCGATTTTGCTGGCATCTGCTAATTCACCATTAACATAGCCAAATTTAACTTGCATTTTGTTAATTTCTTTCATTGTTTCGCAAAGAATTTTAGGTGCTGTAACCTCATCTTTACCAAATGCAACACTTGTTGTGCCTTCAAACATTTTTGGGTCAAAATCTGTAACACCAAGTTCGTTTAAAGCACGAACAATTAAGTTGTTTTTGTAAACTTTATAAACCACTTCACTATCGGTGCATTTTCTTCTAAGTGCTGTATCTTCAGTAACAGTGATTCCACGATAGTCAACAAAAACTACACTGCTAGCATTTTTAAAGTTTTCTTTGATTTCACTAACAATTTGCTTTTTTTGTTCAATTGCTGCTCCCATTATCGCATACCCTCCTAATTGTGTATTTGACTCAAAAAAACTCTTTCGCCCGCAATTAACCGTAAACGAAAGAGTTATAAAATTCATAACTAATTTGTTTACCTCGGCAAGATTTATCTTTACACTTGCTGTCTACGGCAAAAATATTTTTTTAAACCTTATGTAGTATATATTATAACTATGTTATTGTCAACAAAAACTTGTTAAAATTTATCGGTATTGACAATTTTTATTTATATGGTAAACTAATTATGTAAGTTAAAAGTTTATGGAGATTAAAATGAAAAAAACTATTATAATGCAAACCAAACTTATTAAAATGGAAAACCGAATTGCCGATTTAGAAAGAGATATTTATAATTTGCAATGCAAAATTGACGATAGCACATATGTTAACGAAAATGGCGAAGCAGATTTAGCTGATAAATTGTTACTTAACAAATTAAATTTAAAAAGTGAACAACTAGAGAAACTAAGCTTGGAATATAGTGAGTTATGTAGTCAGAACTTTTATTATCGAAGCAAAATTAATGCTGAGCAACAAAAAATTGCAAGAGCAATTATAAGAGAACAAAAAAGAATAAAAACAGAAAAACGCTTTGGCATTTTAACCGATGGTTCAAAAGCTTTAACCTTAGAAAGCAAGTTATTATTTTCGTTATTGCAAGAACGCTACCCTAGTGGTTGGAATACTAATGAATATATGGGTGTAACAAAAACTGTTTCGTGGGCAATTAAAGAAGCTCGCAGAGAAATAACATTTCAAGAAATTGAAGAAGCCAATAAAACTAGTAATAATGATATTGCAAAATTAATTAAACTATCTCCTAGAAGAAAAAAAATTGAACTTGATATCAAGTTCAATTTTTTGATTAAATTTTTTTGAAAATTATATTAAAATTGTTTTAGTTAATTATTAATCAAAACAAAAAAAGTTCGATTATTCGAACTTTTTTATTAATTAATTTTGTAATCAACTTTAATTCCAGGTCCCATAGTAGAACTAATTGCAACTGATTTAATATATTGTCCTTTAGCAGCTGCTGGTTTAGCTTTAACTAAAGCTTCCATAACAGAGTTAAAGTTTTCTAATAATTTATCAGTGCCAAAGCTTACTTTACCAATCATAACGTGAACAATATTGCTCTTATCTAAACGATACTCAACCTTACCAGCTTTAACTTCTGCAATAACTTGAGCAACATTTGTAGTAACTGTTCCGCTTTTTGGGTTTGGCATTAAGCCTTTTGGTCCTAAAATTTTAGCAATTCTACCAATAACTGGCATCATATCTGGTGTGGTAATACATACATCAAAATCTAACCATCCACCTTGAATTTTAGCAATCATTTCTTCTGCGCCAACATATTCTGCTCCAGCATTTGTAGCTGCTGTTGCGTGGTCGCCTTTAGCAATTACTAAAACTTTAACTTTTTTACCAGTTCCGTTTGGTAAAACAACTGTGCCTCTAACTTGTTGATCTGCATTACGACCGTCAACACCTAGTTTAACGTGAAGTTCAACAGTTTCATCAAATTTGGCTTTTGCTGTTTGAATGCAAAGGTCAATCGCATCTTTTGATGGATATAGATTTGTGCGATTAACTAGTTTTGCAACTTCTTGATATCTTTTACCTGATTTCATATTTTCCTCCTTGTGGTTACACGAATAATTAAAAATTTTTATTCTCCCACTTAATCAACTACGGTAACACCCATACTTCTTGCTGTTCCAGCAATCATACTCATAGCGTGATCGATGTCTTTAGCATTTAAGTCTGGCATTTTAATGGTTGCGATTTCTCTTACTTGTTCTTTTGTGATTGAGCCAACTTTATTCTTTTTAGAATTAGCTGAAGCTGTTTCAATTCCACAAGCTTTTTTAATTAAAACTGCAGCTGGTGGTGTTTTTAACACAAAAGAGAAAGATCTATCTGCATAAATTGTTATAACAACTGGAATTATGTAACCAGCTTGGCTAGCTGTTTTTTCGTTAAATTCTTTTGTGAATTGTGCGATGTTAATTCCGTGAGGTCCAAGTGAAGATCCAACTGGTGGGCCACTTGTTGCTTTACCTGCTTGTAATTGTAATTTAACAACTGCATTAACTTTTTTATTTGTTGCCATTTTATCCTCCTGCCTTTTGGCCAATGTGGTTTAACAAAACGCATTACATAAATTTACGCTTCTCCCACTATATTTTAACGGGTTACCCCAAATTAAAATTAAATTAATCAACTTTTCTAACTTGTTCAAGTCCTAAATCAACTGGAGTTTCACGACCGAACATTTCAACAATAACACGACATTTCTTGCCTTGAGCATCAACTGAAACAACTGTTCCAACAAAACCATTAAGTGGTCCATCTAAAACTTCAACTTTATCATCAACGCTTAGGTCAACAGAAATAACTGTTACTTTTTCAAGATGCATTTTTCTTGTTTCATCTTCGGTTAATGGAAGCGGACGACCTTTTGGTCCAACAAAACCTGTTATACCTCTGGTTCTTGTTACAGCGTGCCAAATATCATCGCCATAAATCATTTTAACATAAATGTATCCCGGCATAATTTTTCTAGACACAACTTTGCGTTTACCATTTTTTTCTTCAACAACATCTTCCATAGGAATAACAATATCAAAAATGCGTTCTTGCAAAGCATATTTATCAGTAACAATTTCTAAGTTTTGTTTAGCAACATTTTCATAACCAGAAAATGTGTGTAGAACATACCATTTTGCTTGTGCTCTAGCTTCTTCAATTCGCTTTTCTGCTTCGGTTAAAATATGTTCTGGTTCTGAAGCTTCGATTGTGGTTGCAATTTCAGTAGCATTTTCTTCCAATGATTCAGGCATTGATTCAATATTTTCTAATTCTTTTATTTCATCCATATCTCACCTCTATCTTGGAATTAAATTGTAAAGAGCAGCAAGTCCACGGTCGATTCCGAATAAAACCACAGTAAACACTAAAACCACAACAATAACAACGCCGGTGTTTTTAACAACCGATTTAAAACTTGGCCAACTAACTTTTTTAAGTTCAGAAAAAATTTCTTTTACTTTTTTGCCAAGACCACCCTTAGGTGCATCGTTTGCTTTTTTAGTTTTTTTACCTTTATTGTTTTTGGTTTTATCTTTTTCTTGTTCTTTAGTGCTTTTTTTAGTTTCAACTTTAGCTTCGGTTGCTGGAACATCTGGTTCAACAACTTCCATTTCTTCGGTTGCAACTGGTTTTATCTCTTCAGTTTTAGGCGCTTTAACAATTCTTTTATTTTTCTTTTTTGCCATAATATTATCCTTTTAAATATTATTTGGTTTCTTTATGAAGAGTGGTTTTTTTGCAGAATTTACAATATTTTTTAAATTCAATTCTGTTTGGGTCATTCTTTTTGTTTTTTTGAGTTGCATAGTTGCGGTTTTTGCATTCGGTGCACTCTAAAATAATATTTTCTCTCATCATACCCTCCAATGGTGTGTTTGATAGTTTTAAGCCTTAAAAAAATAGAGCGAAAAGCTCTATTTAATTATTACTACAAGTAGTATATATTATTATTATATTTATTGCAAGTATTTTTTTATTTTATAACCATAAACTTTACATATTTTTTATTATATTTTTAGTTTAATTAAATAATATCATCCCTATTAAATCTAATAATTCCAAAAGCCAAAATACCTGCCGAAATAATTAACCACATAACAAGGCTTACAAAATTAAAATTGGTTAAGCCAAATTCTAAAATTGGAGCAAAAGTTCCATATGCTGGGCTTAAATATTCAAAGGCTTTAAAGTTATTTCCCATAACAGAAAATTGCGAAATAAAATAGAACGCTAAAGCAAATACAATGCTTAATATAGTGCCATATTTTCGCTTAAATAGGCAACTTAATGCAAAACTAAGCATTCCAATCATTAAGCAAACCAAGGTTGAAACTAAGATATATAGCACAAAATTACCAATGTTAACTTGATTAATTCCAATAATACAAATTCCAATAAAACCAACAAATGCAGTTAATAAGTTAAAAATTACAACATTAATAACCAATCGTGTTAGTTTTGTTAATAATATTTTAGTTCTGCTATATTCTAAAGTGTAAAGTGTTTCGTAGCTATTATCTTTTAAGTTTGAATTAATTAGTTTGCAACCTAAAAAGCCTGCATAAATAATTCCAATTAGACCCCAAGTTGATCCAACATTTGTTATAAAGTAGGATGCAAAGTTATTATATTGTAAAAGTTGATCGATTAAGTTTTTAAATTCTTCATTATCGCCAATAATGCTTTGCATTGAGTTTATCATATCGTCAACTAACAAAAACATTAAGGTTGTAGCAAAAGTTAACACTGCCCCAATTATTGTAAAAATAATTAAGGTTTTTAAATTTAGTTTTCGTTCTAATTTATAAAGAGGACTTAGTTTTTTTGTTATTTTTAATTCGCTAGCTTTCATAAATTCTCCTCCTTACTCATAGAAATGCAAGAACATTTCTTCCAGTCCTGCATCGGTTATTTCAACATTATTTACATCAATAGAGTTTAAATATTTAACAAGTTTTTTCATATCACCATTATAATTAAACTTTATTAACTTACCTTCGGTTTTTAAATTGCTAACTCCACTTAATGTTACTTGTGGAATAGAATAATCAGTTTCGATTGTAACAAATTTTAATCGTTTTGTTTTTAGTTCACTCATTTCTTCGATAGCAATAATTTTTCCATTCTTAATTATTGCGACTCTATCACACAAACGCTGAATATCGGTTAATTGATGTGAAGAAATTAAAATAGCCACACCCCTGCGTTTTTCTTCTTCGATTATTTCGAAAAATGCTTGTTTAATAAGTGGATCTAACCCAACTGTTGGCTCGTCTAAAATAATTAGTTTTGGGCTAGAAAGTAGTGCCATAACTATCATCATTTTTTTCTTGTTGCCAAGTGAAAGTTCTTTAGCTTTTCGTGTTAGGTTTAGTTCCAACTTTGTTGCAAGTGTGTTAATTTTATCGTAACTAACACCTTTTGTGTCAGCCACAAATTTTAAGTTTTCCAACACTGTTAAGTTAGGAAAAAAGCTTGCTTCGCTTCCGCTGTAACCAAGTTCGTGTCTAACCTTTTCACCGCTTTTAACAGCATCTTCGTTAAACATAGCTATACTGCCACTGGTTGGTTTTAAAAGCCCCACAATGCTTTTTATTGTTGTGGTTTTACCTGCACCATTTGGTCCAATAAAGCCAATTATTTCGCCTTCTTTAATATTAAAAGAAACATTTTCAACGCCTAGTTGCTTGCCATAATATTTCTTTAAATCCATAATCTCGCAAGGAATCATATATTACTCTCCTTATATTTTTTAAGCTTAATAAAGTTGAAATATTAAAATAATTTTATACCAATATTTCCTTATTATCATAATAAAAAATAAACACTTTAATAACTTGTTAAATTTAAAATAAAATATAAATCACACCTAAAGTATATAATATTTAGTTAAATAACACAAGTTTAATTTTTATCAAATTCAGTATTTACAAATTAAGCAAAACTTGCTATAATATTAGTAACATTTTAAAAATACAAATAGAGGTATTTATTATGGCTAATACAAAATATAAAACTGCCAAACAAATTGAAACTGAAGCAAGAACCTTTGGAATGGAGTTTGTAACTCCAACAATTAATTTTAAAGATCCAAAACAAAGAGTAATTACTGCTGAAAGACGTTTAGAAATTGCAAAACAACAACAACAAATGTTAAATGGTGATTTTGATACATTTTTAGATAGAATTTATGCTGTTGAATTACCTGCAGAAATTATAGAAACTCTTGAAAACATGTATTATAACAAGCCAACATTTGCATTAGCAATTGCATCAGGTGCTGAAATAAATTTAGATAAGGTTGCATCTCTATTAGAAGTTTCAAAAAATGATATTGCTAAGCAAAGACTTATTACTGAACAATTAAACGGACAGCTTAATGTTGCTGCTCTAAAAGGTATGGTAAGGGATTATTATTCTGCTTTAATTGGTATTCAAAACGGATGTGAAGGAAAAGCTTCAAGATCGTTTATGGGAAATTTTGATTTGCTTTTAGAAAATTCTGTATTCTATACTGGTACTGACACTGTTGATCCTAAATATACTGAACTTCTTGGTAATTTAAAAACTAATATAAAACAAATTAGGGATTACAAATCACTTCCTAAAGCAGAGGAAATTACTAGAACAACAAACAAAATGCTTATAAATTACGCAAATAACCATTTAATTAAGAATTTTTCAAATAATTCAGCAATTAAGCGTTAAAAAAAAGAAAGTTTTATAAACTTTCTTTTTTTATCCACCCATAACATTTGTAACTTGTTTTCTATTTATATCAGGGTTCTTAAAATTTCTATCACGTTGTTTTGGAGATTGAGATGGAGTTAAATCTACTGGTAAAACATCATCAACTGGTACTTCTTCAGATAATTCTTCACCAACTGGTGGTTTTACATCAGTAACAGTAGTTTCTTCCGCACCTTTAACTAATTCTATAGTATCTTGTTCATTTGTTACTGGTGTAGGATTACTATCGGCATTATCCAAATCTATTCCTACTAAATTACCATCCCCTACTTGAGTATCAATATCACGAGAATTAGTTTTTGAATCTTGATGAATTAAATTGCTACTTGCGTAATTATTCATAGCTTCAAATAACTTATTTCCATTTGATTTTGCTTCATTAACTGATGATGTTACATCAACTGAAGCTTTTGGTTGCTCTTGCACTGGAGTTTGTTGTTGTTTACCAATTGGAGTTTCAATTCCTGCCAAATTTGCAATGCTTCCAAGTTTTTTATCCATTTTATCTTTAATAACTTTAGGATTTTTTTCTTGGATTTCTGGTGGAATAACACTTTCTTGAGTTTGTTTAACATCAACCAAAGTATCGGTTAATGCATCGCGAGTTTTCTTTGGAAATGTGTCTAGCACTTGTTGTTGTGCTGTTTTTTCAACTCGTTCTGCACTTGTTATAAACATTCCTAAAACTGGCAATATCTTTTCGCGATATTGTTTTTCTTGTTCGGAATAGTTTTCTAATCCTGTTAAATCTTCGAAAGCTTTATCAAGCAGTTCGTTCATTGCTTTATAGTTAGTAACTTTTTTTGATTTTTTATCTACTAAAAAATATTCGGATACTTTACTAAATTCATCATTAAAAATTGCTAAAACTTTTTTTGTGTATGCATTATTTGTTTTCTTTAACAAATTAATTCGTTGTGTAAAATAATCTTCGTAAATAACATTATAACTTTCAACTGTTAATTTATCTAATGCCTTTAAAAGCATATTGCGTTTTAATAAATAAGCATCCTGAGTTTCATCTTCTTTAAACTCTTTAGCATCGCCTTCGTCATTTATTACAACATTAAATGTTTTTAAGGTTCTATCAATAAAATCAGGCACTAATTCGTTAGTATATTTGGCAATTGGGGTTTTAATTATGTTTGTTAACCTTCCACCTTGCTTTTCTACTGGTTCTAATGTGCTAAGCACACCAGTTGCAAGATTTGAGTTACTATTCTTTTTAAAATCTATTTGAAAATCAATAACTCTGCCCGATTGTGTTTTTGCATTTACAAATATTGAATTGTTGTAGGATTCTAGTTTAACTTTTTTAAGTTCAACTAACTCATTAACAATTTTTTTGTTTATTACATACTTACCTTTTGCATTATAATCGCCTAATAATTTGTTTTGAATTACATCTGCTTTTTCGGTAACAAAATTATCATGAGTATCTAATTTTATAAATTTTTTAATATTCATTAAATTTCCCCCGCTACCTTATTATTATACCAAATATTATAATTTTTTACAATATTTTAAAATCACTTTAAAAAAACAAATTTTGTAAAAATTTCGACAACTTTTTATATATTGTATTTAACAATAATAATTATTTCAAGCAATATTTTAATAATTTTTTTTAATCTTAAAAATTTTGAATATTTGGTTTAAAAAAAGTTTTTTTGTGTTTAAATATATGGCAGTTTGTCATAATTTTTAACTTTTATTAACATTTTAAATGTTTACTTGATCCTTCGACTTCGCTCAGGATGACAGAAAAACTAAACTAAATTTTTATAAAAATAAAAAAACTCAAATTAATTATTTTTATAGAAGCAAACATAATTAGTATTGCTACAATATAAGCAACATTTGTATGTGCAACTTCGACAAAAATTAAAACAAGTTTTAATGCGTAAACTAAATTAAAGAAAAAAAGAAGTGCTTTTGCACTTCTTTTAAATCAATTACTTTGTAATTGTTTCTTTATAAAATAATAGTTCGACATAATGCTGCTAAGTTAATTCAAAAAAATTAGCTTATCTGGTTTTATAGAAACAAGCCAGATAAAACAAGCGACACTTTAGTGGCATTTGTTTTTGCTGTTGCCGTTTCGATAAATAATTGAAAACAAAAAAAGCATACATATGTATGCTTTTTTTAATTTCGTTAGAAATTCGCTTCAGTGAAGTTTTAATACTAATTTATATTAATAGATTTAATTAGGTGAATTTAGAAAAATTGATTTATTCAAACTTATAGAAGCTAGGTGGATAAAACAAGCAGTGCGAAGCAATATTTGTTTTTGCCACCGTCACTTCGATAAGTAATTGAAAACAAAAAAAGCATACACAAGTATGCTTTTTTAATTTCGTTAGAAATTCACTTTAGTGAAGTTTTCAATTACTTAATAATTGCAGAAACAACACCACTACCAACAGTGTGACCACCTTCACGAATAGCGAAACGTAAACCTTGTTCGATAGCGATAGGAGTAATCAAGTTGATTGTCATCTTAACGTTATCACCTGGCATAACCATTTCAACTCCTTCTGGAAGTTGGATAGAACCTGTAACGTCGGTTGTTCTGAAGTAGAATTGAGGACGGTATCCATTAAAGAATGGAGTATGACGACCACCTTCTTCTTTCTTTAATACGTAAACTTCTGCAGTAAATTCTGTATGTGGATGAATTGTACCTGGTTTAGCAAGAACTTGACCACGTTCAATATCAGTTCTTTGAACACCACGTAGTAATAAACCAACGTTATCACCAGCTTCTGCAAGATCTAGTAATTTACGGAACATTTCAACACCAGTAATAACTGTTTTTAGTTTTGAATTCATACCAACGATTTCAACTTCGTCGCCAACTTTAACTTGACCACGTTCTACTCTACCTGTAGCAACTGTTCCACGACCTGTGATTGTGAAAACGTCTTCAACTGGCATTAAGAAAGGTTTATCTGTTTCACGAACAGGTTCTGGAATGTATGAATCTAGAGCGTCAACTAATTCGTTGATGCATTTGCAAGCAGGATCGTCTGGACGACCAGCTTGAGCAGCTTCAAGAGCTTTTAATGCGCTACCTTTAATAATTGGGGTATCGTCACCAGGGAAACCGTATTCAGATAATAGATCTCTGATTTCCATTTCAACTAATTCTAATAGTTCAGGATCATCAACTTGGTCGGTTTTGTTCATAAATACAATAATGTATGGAACACCAACTTGTCTAGCAAGTAAGATGTGTTCACGAGTTTGAGGCATAGGACCATCTGTTGCAGCAACAACTAGAATAGCACCGTCCATTTGTGCAGCACCAGTAATCATATTTTTAACATAGTCTGCGTGTCCTGGGCAGTCAACGTGTGCATAGTGACGTGCATCACTTTGATATTCTACGTGAGATGTATTAATTGTTATACCTCTAGCTTTTTCTTCTGGAGCCTTGTCAATTTCAGCATAGTTCATTGCAAGCGCTTTACCTTGTGCAGCAAGAACAGATGTGATAGCAGCGGTAAGAGTTGTTTTACCGTGGTCTACGTGTCCGATTGTTCCTACGTTTACGTGTGGTTTTGTTCTTTCATATTTAGCTTTAGCCATTATTTATATCCTCCTAAATCTTTTTTATTTTAAATAATTAGCTTTTTTGTTTTTCACCGATTATTTTATCAGCGATATTTTTTGGAACTTCAGCATAATGTGAGAATTCCATATTAAAAGTACCTCTACCCTGTGTTAATCCTCTTAGGTCGGTTGCATAACCAAACATTTCGCTAAGTGGAATTTGGGCATTGATAACTTGTAACCCATTGTTAATTTCGGTTCCTTGAACCAAACCGCGACGGCGGTTAATGTTTCCAAGAACGTCTCCTAAATATTCATCAGGCATTTCAATTTCAACTTTCATAATTGGTTCAAGTAAAACTGGGTCTGCTTTTCTAGCACCTTCTTTAAATGCCATAGATCCTGCAATTTTAAATGCCATTTCTGATGAGTCAACATCGTGGTAACTTCCATCATATAATGTGATTTTAAAGTCTACTGTTTCATATCCAGCTAACACACCATTTTGTGAAGCTTCTTTAATACCATTATTGATTGGTTCAATATATTCTTTAGGAATAACGCCACCAACAATGTTGTTAACAAATTCGTAACCTTTACCAGGTTCTTGTGGTTCAAGTTTAATACGGCAGTGACCATATTGACCTTTACCACCAGATTGTTTAATATACTTACCTTCAGCATCCACTGCTTTTCTAATTGTTTCACGGTAAGCAACTTGTGGAGCACCAACATTAGCAACAACCTTAAATTCACGAAGTAATCTATCAACGATAATTTCAAGGTGAAGTTCGCCCATACCTGCAATAATTGTTTGACCAGTTTCTTGATCGGTATAGGTTTTAAATGAAGGGTCTTCTTCAGCAAGTTTAATAAGCGCTAAAATCATTTTTTCTTGGCTTGCTTTATCTTTTGGTTCGATTGCTACTCTAATAACTGGATCTGGGAATTCCATTGGGTCAAGAACAATTTGTTTTGATTCGTCACAAAGTGTTTCACCTGTGGTTGTATCCTTTAAACCAACAATAGCAACAATATCACCAGCATAAGCTGCATCAATTTCTTCACGATCGTTAGCGTTCATTCTAATAAGTCTACCGATTCTTTCACGTTTATGTTTGTTGCTATTATAAGCATAAGTTCCTGCTGTAATAGTTCCAGAATAAACACGGAAGAATGTTAATTTACCAACATAAGGGTCGGTCATAATTTTAAATGCTAAACCAGCAAATGGTTCGGAATCGCTTGGTTTACGATCTTCTTCCAAATCGCTATTTGGCTTTTTACCAACTACGGCTGCAATATCGGTTGGAGCTGGCATATAATCAACAATTGCATCTAACAATTTTTGAACGCCTTTATTTCCAAGTGCAGTTCCGCAAGTGGTTGGGAATATGTTCATATTGATTGTACCAATTCTTATTCCCTTTTTAATATCTGCAACTGATAATTCTTCACCAGAAAAGAATTTTTCTAGTAATGCATCATCTTGTTCTGCAGCTATTTCAATAAGTTCATTTCTATATTTTTCTGCTTGAGCCTTGTATTCTTCTGGAATATCGATAACTTCCATATCTTTTCCAAGGTCGTCTTTATAAATAATTGCTTTGTTTTCAACTAGGTCAATAAGTCCTATAAAGGTTTCGCTTGAACCAATTGGTAATTGAATTGGAACAGCATTTGAACCAAGTCTACTTTTAATTTTTTCTACAACGTTGAAGAAATTTGCATCAGGACGATCCATTTTGTTAACAAAAACCATTCTTGGAACTTTGTAACGGTCAGCTTGACGCCAAACTTTTTCACTTTGTGGTTGAACGCCTTCACGAGCACTGAAAACTGCAACAGAACCATCTAGAACTTTTAAACTACGTTCAACTTCGATTGTAAAGTCTACGTGTCCTGGGGTGTCAATAATGTTAATTTGATGACCTTTCCAAAAGCAAGTTGTTGCGGCAGATGTTATTGTAATACCGCGTTCTTGTTCTTGAGCCATCCAGTCCATTGTTGCACCACCATCGTGAACTTCACCAATTTTGTGAGTTTTTCCGGAGTAAAACAAAATTCTTTCGGTTGTTGTTGTTTTACCAGCATCGATGTGCGCCATAATACCAACGTTTCTATATTTTTCTATTGGACATTGTCTAGGCATAAATTTATTTTCCTTTATTTTAGTTTAGTTTTTTAAAACTTATCTTACCAACGATAATGTGCAAAAGCTTTATTGCTTTCTGCCATTCTATGAACATCGTCTTTTTTCTTATAAGCTCCACCAGCATTGTTATATGCATCCATAATTTCTGCTGCTAGTTTTTGTTCCATAGTTCTTTCATTTCTTTTTCTAGAATATGTTACTAGCCATCTAATAGCTAAAGTTTGACGACGAGCAGGGCTAACTTCAATTGGAACTTGATAGTTTGAACCACCAACACGACGAGCTTTAGTTTCAAGAATTGGCTTTAAATTTTCTAATGCTTGTTCAAAATATTCGTTTGGTTCTGCACTTGTTTTTTCTTTGATGATATCAAATGCGCCATAAACAATATTTTGTGCTATTTCTTTTTTGCCATCCAACATAACTTGGTTAACAAGTTTTGTTACAACTTTGCTATTGTAACGAGGATCTGGCAAAACATCTCTTTTAGGTGCGCCACCTCTTCTTGGCATGATCTTTCTCCTTATAAATTTTTTTTATGATAACCTAAGTTGTTAGGTTTATTTTCCTTTTTTAGCGCCGTATTTGCTACGACCTTGTTTGCGTTTTGCAACACCAGAAGCATCCAATGTTCCACGAATTACATGGTAACGAACGCCGGGTAAATCTCTAACCCTACCACCACGAATTAATACAACACTGTGTTCTTGCAAGTTATGACCTTCACCTGGAATGTAAACAGTTCCTTCTTGGCCATTACTTAACTTAACTCTGGCAATTTTACGAAGCGCTGAGTTAGGTTTTTTAGGGCTAGTTGTAGTTACTGATAAACAAACGCCACGTTTTTGTGGATTTTGATCAAGTGCTGGAACAGGTGATTTAACTGTTTTAGTTTTTCTACCTTGCCTTACTAACTGATTGATTGTTGGCATCTTATTCCTCCTAATTAGTTTTAAACGAGCAAAACTAACTCAACCCAAGTTGTTTCACTCCAACGGTATCCCACCTAGCACTTAAAAATTTAGCAAAATTTAAAAGTTATTATAATACGGTGGGCTTCAAAATTAATTTTTTCACACCAAAAAATTAATTTTGTGCTTTAAGTTATTTCTAATTTTAAGCACAAAAAAAGAACATAACTTTAAGCATACTATAATACGCTATTAATATTAGCATTATATATTATAATTGTCAATGAAAAAAGCACTTTTTTTAAAGGTAAAAAAGTACTTTATTTTTATATTTTTTTAAGTTTAAATTGCTCTATTTTTATCGTTTAATTTGCTTTCAACTAAAACAACCATATTTTTTGGATACATATCTATCATTTGTTCAAAATCGGTAGCTTCAGGAATTTCGATTTCGTAGCTAAATGCTGTTTCAAGATACTTATTTAAATAAGCTTGAGCGGTATTTACTGCTTCTTCAACAGTTTTACCTTCTGCAAAAACTTCGATATCAAACATAGCTATTGTATATTGTTTTTCGGTTTTATCATAAAACAAAACTGCAGGATAAACAAACTTTTTCATATATACTCCAAATGTTTTCTACTTTTTAATTTTATCATATGCAAAACTAAATGTAAAATATTTGTAATATTTTTTTATTTTTATAAAAAATTAATTAAAACCCCGATATTTAAACAAAAAAAGAAACCATTATTGGTTTCTAGTGTGTTTTTATTTTCTAGTTTTTGTTGGCGCAGCTACAGAACTAGCATTTAAAGCATCTATTTGATGGTTAATATTTTCTCTCATTTTTGCTGTTGCTAATTTTCTTGCTTCAAAATCAGCTTGTGCAGCTTCACAAAACTGTTTCATTTTAGGATCTTCAATAATTTGAACTATTTTACCTGCCCTAACAACAAAACTAACATTATTCTTAATACCATATTCTTCAAGTTGTTTTGGGGTTTGACTTTCAAATTTACTAAAATCTTCAACTAATTTGCTCATAATATTTCCTCACTTAAATTAAATAACTTAATTTTTATGTTTCCTTTTTCATTACATCAATATTTTATCATATATATTTAAAATGTCAATACCATAAATTTTAAAAAATTATAAAATTTATTTAATTTATATCACTTAAAATTTACATTTATATTATAGCATTATTTTAGCCTTATGTCAATACCCGAATTTTGCCTTTATTAAGCAAATTATTTTAAATAAATAATATAAAAAATGTTCACAAAAATTGTGAACATTTTTAATCAAATTAAATTAACTCGTTAGAATCGTTTTCTTCAAAGAATTTTTTAACGCTTTCATCAACTTCGTTGTTTTCTTCTATTTTGCTAACTGTATCAACAGCCTTAACATCTTTAAAGGTTCTATAGCCAGTTCCTGCCGGAATTGGTTTACCAATCATAAGATTTTCTTTCAAACCTACCAAGTTATCAACCTTACCTTTAATAGAAGCATCGGTTAACACTTTTGATGTTTCTTGGAAGGAAGCAGCACTCAAGAAACTTTCGCAGCTTAATGCAGCTTTTGTAATTCCTTGAACTAAGCGTTTAGCTGTTGCAGGAACTCCGCCTTCACGAAGCACTCTTTCGTTTTCGGCTTCGTATTTAAACACATCAACAATATCGCCTGCAAGAAGGTTTGTATCGCCAACTTCTTCAATTTTAACATTGCGTAGCATTTGACGAATGATAATTTCAACGTGTTTAGTGTTAATTTTAACACCTTGTGAAGAATAGGTTGCTAAAATTTCTCTTAAAATATAATCTTCAACATCTCTAACGCCGCGTGTGCGTAAGAAATCTTTAGGATAAATTGAACCTTCGGTTAAAACTGTTCCGGCTTCAACATTATCGCCATTTTTAACTTTTAGCACAACGCCAAATGGAATAATATAATGTCCATCACCTTCTGGGTTTTTAACAAATAATTCGTAATATTTACCGCCATCTTTACCAGCAGATTGAACTTCTTTAACAACAACCTTACCAGCAACTTCTGCAACAGTAGCAACACCCTTTGGTTTTCTTGCTTCAAATAGTTCGGCAACACGAGGCAAACCTTGTGTAATATCGGCAGCATTCGCAACACCACCAGTATGGAAGGTTCTCATAGTAAGCTGTGTACCTGGTTCACCGATACTTTGAGCAGCAATAATACCAACTGCTTCACCAATAGGAATAATTTCGTTATTACTCATATTCTTACCATAGCATTTTGCACAAACGCCGTGTTTAGAACGACAAGTTAAAACTGTTCTAATGTTAACACTAGTAATTCCGCAAGCTTCTATTTCATCGGCTTGAGCTGAACTAATCATAGTGTTAGCAGGAACAATGGTTTTCTTGGTTTTTGGATTAATAACATCTTCAACACTAAATCTGCCAACAATACGTTGTTTTAAACTACTAACCGGAGTTCCATCTTTAGTAATAGCAGAAACTGCCATACCTTTAACTTTTTCTCCATTAGATTCAAAACAGTCATCTTCGGTAATAACAACATCTTGAGCAACGTCAACTAAACGACGAGTTAAGTAACCAGAGTCGGCAGTTTTTAAAACTTTATCTGCCAAACCTTTACGACCACCACGAGAACTTAAGAAATACTCAATTGGTGTTAAACCTAAACGGAAGTTAGATTTAACTGGAATATCAACCTTTCTACCGGAAGTATTAGCCATAATACCACGCATACCGCAAAGCTGTAAAATTTGTCCAGCATTACCACGCGCACCAGAGTTAGCCATCATTCTAACTGGATTTTTAACATCCATTTTGTTTAGAACAATGCCTTCTAATTGTTTTGTTGCATCTTTCCAAAGTTTAATATTTTTCTCTAATTTTTCATCTTCTGTAATAAATCCACGTTTAAAGAACTTATTGTTTTCTGCAACTTTTTGTTCAACTTCTTTAACTAATTCATCTTTTTCGGTTGGAATTTCCATATCAAACACGTTAATGGTAATAGCACCAAGTGTGGAATATTTATATCCGATTTCTTTTACATTATCTAGCATTTTAACAGTTTCAGTTGTTCCAAGGCTGTTAAAACATTTTTGAATAATTTGGTCTAATCCTTTTTTGCCAACTAAGAAATCAATTTCGTAGTTTAAGAAAGTATCAGCATTTGTTCTATCAACAAAGCCCATATTTTGTGGAACTGCACGGTTAAATATAATTTTACCAACAGTTGTTTTTACTCTTGCAGTAATGGTTTTTCCATTAATAACACCAGTTTTTCTAACATAAATTGGTGCTTGAATATCAACAACATTAGTTTGATAAGCCATAATAGCTTCATCTTCAGAAATAAAACTTTTTCCATTACCTAAAGCATTTTCGGTTTCCAAAGTTAAGTAATAAGAACCTAAAACCATATCTTGTGTAGGAGTTAAAATTGGATCTCCAGTAGCAGGTTTTAAAACGTTATTAGAACTTAACATTAAAATTCTTGCTTCTGCAATAGCTTCTGGGCCAAGAGGTACGTGAACACTCATTTGGTCACCGTCGAAGTCGGCGTTAAAGCCACCGCACACTAAAGGATGAAGTCTTATTGCTCTACCTTCAATTAGCACAGGTTCGAAAGCTTGAATAGATAATCTGTGAAGTGATGGAGCACGGTTTAACATAACTGGATGCTCTTTAATAACTTCTTCCAAAATATCCCAAACCACAGGTTTTTGTTTTTCGATTAATCTTTTTGCAGATTTAAAGTTAAGGCTTAAATTTCTTTCAACAAGTTTGTGCATAATAAATGGTTTAAATAATTCTAAAGCCATTTCTTTAGGCAAACCACATTGATAAATTTTAAGTTCTGGACCAACAACGATAACTGAACGACCGGAATAATCCACACGTTTTCCAAGTAAGTTTTGACGGAATCTACCTTGCTTACCTTTTAAACTTTGAGTTAAAGATTTTAATTCTCTTTGTTTTGGTCCTTGAACAGCCTTGCCACTTTTACCATTTTCAATTAAAGCATCAACTGCTTCTTGAAGCATACGCTTTTCGTTACGAATAATAACTTCTGGAGCGCCAATACTCATAAATTTCTTTAATCTGTTATTACGGTTAATAATTCTACGATACAAATCGTTAATATCACTAGTAGCAAATCTACCGCCATCTAATTGAATCATAGGACGCAAATCAGGTGGGATAACCGGTAACACATTTAACACCATCCATTCTGGACGATTACCACTTTTTAAAAGTGAATCAACAACTTCTAAGCGTTTGTTAATTTTAATTTTTTTCTGACCTTTAGCAGTTAAACTTGCTTTGCTAAGTTCTTTTTGCTCTTTTTCAAGGTCGATTTCGCAAAGCAATTCTCTAATCGCTTCGCCACCCATACCAACACGGCAACAATCGTAGCCGTAGTGTTCTTGAGCTTCACGATATTCAGCATCGGAAATAATTTGGAATTTTGTAAAGTTTGTTTTGCCTGGATCTATAACAACATAAGAAACATAGTAAATAACTTTTTCTAATTGCTTTGTGTTAAGATTTAATAATATTCCAATACGACTTGGGATGCTGCGCATATACCAAATATGTGCAACTGGTGTTGCAAGTTGAATGTGCCCCATACGTTCACGGCGAACGCTACTTTTTGTTACTTCAACTCCGCACTTATCACAAATAACACCTTTGTGGCGAATACGTTTGTATTTACCACAATGGCATTCCCAATTTTTCTTTGGTCCAAAAATGCGTTCGCAAAGAAGTCCACCCATTTCTGGTTTGTGAGTACGATAGTTAATTGTTTCTGATTTGGTAACTTCTCCATAACTCCATTCTAGAATTTTTTCTGGAGAAGCAATACCAATTTTCATTGAGGCTAAATTGTTTAATTCAAACATAATTTATCTCCTATTCTTCATCATCATCGCCAAAATCGTCAAATAAAGCCGATTCATCGAAAATATTATCAATGTCATCTTCAAGATCTAATTCTGTTGGTTCTGTGTTTTCGTTATCACCAAATTCTAACTCAATATCAGTTTGAGTTTCTCTTGGTTTTGTTACTTCACTAAATGATTCGGTGTTATCGCCATTTAGATCAGATAAGTTAAATTCTTTATTTGTATCAGTAAGCAATCTAATATCTAAGCATAAGCCTTGAAGTTCTTTAATTAAAACTTTAAATGCTTCAGGAACTGATGGTTCAGGAAGTGGTAATCCCTCAACAATAGCTTTATAGGTGTTATATCTTCCTTCAATATCATCGGATTTAACTGTTAACATTTCTTGTAATAATTTGCTTGCGCCATAAGCTTCAAGAGCCCAAACTTCCATTTCACCAAAACGTTGTCCACCAAACATTGCTTTACCACCAAGAGGTTGTTGAGTAACATAAGCATAAGGACCAGTTGAACGAGCGTGCATTTTGTCGTTAACCATATGTTCTAGTTTAATGTAATACATATATCCAACAGTAACTGGGTTTGCAAAAGGTTCACCTGTTCTACCATCGTATAATTGAATTTTTCCGTTTTCAGGGAAATTGTTTTCTTTTAATAATTCGCGAATGTCGCTTTCTTTAACACCATCAAATGCAGGTGTTGCAATGTTAATACCTAACGCTTTAGCAACTAAACCTAAGTGAACTTCCAAAACTTGTCCAACGTTCGTACGAGATGGAATACCAAGCGGGTTTAACACAATGTCAATAGGTTGTCCGTTTGCCATGAATGGCATATCTTCAACAGGTAAAATTCTAGAAACTATACCTTTGTTACCGTGGCGTCCTGCCATTTTATCACCAACGCTGATTTTACGTTTTTCAGCAATGGTAACTCTTACTAATTGGTTAACGCCAGTTTCAAGGTCGTCTTTATTCTTTCTGCTAAACACTTGAACATCAACAACAACACCATTAATTCCGTGTGGAACGCGAAGTGATGTATCTTTAACATCTCTTGCTTTTTCACCGAAAATAGCACGAAGTAGGCGTTCTTCAGGAGTAGGTTCGGTTTCACCCTTAGGTGTTACTTTACCAACTAATATATCCCCAGGTTTAACTTCTGCGCCAACCATAATAATACCATTTTCGTCCAAATTCTTAAGTGCATCTTCACCAAGGTTTGGAATATCTCTGGTAATTTCTTCGTCGCCAAGTTTTGTGCTTCTAGCTTTAACTTCTTCTTCTTTTAAGTTGATTGATGTGTAAACATCTTCTTTAACTAATCTTTCGCTAAGTAAAATAGCATCTTCATAGTTATAACCTTCCCAGTTCATAAAGGCAATTAACATATTTTTACCAAGTGCCATTTCGCCGTTTTTAGTGCTATAACCATCAGCAATAGTTTCGCCTTTTTTAACTTTTTGTCCAGTTTTAACAATTGGTTTTTGGTTTACGCAACTTTCTTGGTTTGTTTTGCTAAATTTAATAAGGTCATATTTATCAACATCGCCTTTTTCTGTTAAGATTTCAATGTGAGTTGCATCGGAACTTGTAACTGTTCCTGCATTTTCTGCAACAATAATTGCACCATTATCTAATGCAACACGATGTTCAAGCCCTGTTGCAATCATTGGAGTTTCGGTTGTGATTAGAGGAACTGCTTGGCGTTGCATATTTGAACCCATTAGGGCACGCGCAGTATCGTCGTTTTCTAGGAACGGAATACAAGCAGTTGGAACAGATACTAGTTGTTTAGGGCTTACGTCCATATAATCAACCATATCTTTAGAAACTTCTAAAACTGTATCGAAATATCTACAAACAATATGTTCGTTTTTAAAGCTACCATCTTCGTTTAAAGGTTCAATAGCTTGTGCTATGTAATGGTTTTCATCTTCATCAGCCATTAAATAAGCAACATCGTTTGTAACTACTCCTTTTTCTTTATCAATAATTCTATAAGGAGTTTCAATAAAACCGTATTCATTAACTCTAGCATAGGTTGCCAAACTGTTAATTAAACCAATGTTTCCACCTTCTGGTGTTTCAATAACGCAAATACGTCCATAATGGCTGTGGTGAATATCACGCACTTCATCGGTTGCACGGTCTTTTTTAATACCACCAGGGCCAACTGCAGATAGTCTGCGTTTTTGTGCCAAAGAACTTAGTGGATTCATTTGATCCATTAATTGGCTTAATTGGTGGCTTGCTAAAAAGTCTTTAAATGCACGATTAATTGGTCTTGCATTAACAACTTGACTAGGGGTGATATCTGTTAAGTCGTGACTTTGCAAGGTTTCTTTAACTGCATTTGTTAATTTATTCATACCGCTTCTAAACGAGTCTTGAAGTAACTCGCCTGCACCTTTAATTCTGCGGTTGCATAGGTGGTCAACAACATCAATATCGCCAATTCCGGCATTTAAATCTAAGAAATAACTAACACTCGCTAAAATGTCATCCATAAATAAGGTTTGACCAACAAGATCTTTAGCATTTTCTTTAATAGCTTCCAATTTTTCTTCTTTTGTTTTAAGGTCACTAATAAGTTCCATTAAGGTTGGATAGTGAACCATTTCATTAACGCCAAGTTCGCGTTCGTTGCATTTAATAACATCGCTAAGTTTAACACGATTGTTACCAACCATTTTATGTGGTTTTCCATCAATTGCAACAACAACTTCGTTAATTCCATTTTGTTGAATTGCTCTAGCTTGCTCTGGGGTGATAACTTCGCCAGCTTTAACAATTACATCTTTTTTAAGTTTAACATCTTCATAAGCAGTTAAACCTGTTACACGAGTTGCTAAACACAATTTTTTATCAATTTTAAATCTTCCAACTCTACCCAAGTTATAATATTGAGTGCTAAAGAATTGGCTAAATATAAATTGTTTTGTAGCTTCGGCACTAGGAATTTCACTAGGACGAGTTTTCTTACTTAATTCAATTAATGCGTCGTGTTGGGTTTCAATACCATCTTTATCTAAGGTAGCACGCATAATTTCGTCGTTGCCAAAAGTATCCAAAATTTGTTCACGTGTTAAGCCAAAGCATTTTAAGAATACGCCTAAGCTAATTTTTCCGCCTTTATCTAGGCAAACACGAATAAAGTTTGGATCTTTTTCTTTTTGTTCCATTTCCAACCAACTACCACGTGTTGGAATTAGGGTGCAGTTATAAAGTTCTTTACCAGTTTTATCAATGGTTTTACTATAGTAAACGCTTGGGCTACGAACAAGTTGGCTAACAACAACTCTTTCAATACCATTAAAAATAAATGTGCCTTCGTTTGTCATATAAGGAACATCGCCCAAGAAAACTTCTTGTTCAATAACTTCGCCAGTTTCTTTAATAACAAGTCTTACTTTAACTTTTAAAGCAATACTATAGTTGCTTCCCTTTCTCTTTGCTTCAGGAATTGAAATTTTTGGCTTTGTTTCTAGCGAATAATCAAGTAAATAAACTTCTGCCTTACCACTGTAATCAGTGATAGGAGAAAATTCTTCTAACGCTTCTTTAATGCCAACTTCTAAGAAATTTTTGTAGGATTCCTTTTGAATCTCTAGTAAGTATGGAAGTTCAATAATTTCTTTTGCGTGGCCAAAAGTGTAACGAGTTACATTACCATACTTCAATTTTTTTATGTTCTTTGTGTCTAGCATAATTACTCCTTAATTTTTGCAAAAATTTATGCTCACATTGGTTGAATTTTTAACCATAAAAAAGCTATGCTAGCCTCTTAACAGAAAAAAATTTCTGCCAGCAAAAAAACTAGCATAACAATAATAATTTATTACGTTATTTTTTACTTTTATCCAGTAAAATCAAAAAAATTCACCCCGGCATTTGAAATCTGCGCATAATTCAAATGCTACTTATGCATTATCTATAGTATCATAAACTTTTACTATGTGTCAACAAAGATTAACAAATAATTTTTTTTATATTTTTTTTAAAACAACTTTGTTTTATCACAGCCCACAAAATATAAACCATAATAAAAAAACTATTAAATAAAACCACACAACAATTTATTACAGTATATATACTATATAATATTATATATATAAATATATCATATAATATAAAAAATAAATTAATGCAAAAAAAAGAAAGCAAAGTTTGCTTTCTTTTTTTTTAGCTATTTATTCATAATAAGCATATAGGACTAAATCTGAAGTAATTTCTTCGTTATCAAAATTAAATATATAATCATCATAATTTCCTGTGAAACCAGGATCATACATAATTTTATACCAACCAACAAACGTTTTTCCTTCAGGTATTGGAGGGGCTTGAAGCTCAGGATATTGAGTAATATCTATTTTATCTCCCTTCTTAACTTGGATAATTATTTCTGAAGGGAAAGGCATACCATCAATATCAACAAAATTGACATTATAAACAGGTTTATCCCATAAAGCATAAATAATTAGATCGTTTCTAATTTTTGTTTGCTCAAAATCAAACAATACAAATTCTCCCTCTGAATTCCTAATATACCAATTATTAAATGTATTTTCGCTATCGCTTGGATCAACTGGGTTATCAGTTGGTCTACTTGCACTCTGACCAAATCCAACTTTTTGACTTATAAATGCATCGCCTGTTAATGAATTACCTAAGCTATCAACAAATGATACTGTATAAGTTGTGTCGGCAGGTTCCCAATAGCCATAAATAAATATATTTGACGTAATCTTAGTATTTTCAAAATCAAACAATAATTTATCATAATCAAAACCAGATAGACTATTATTCTTTCTTTCTGAATACCAACCACGGAATAACATACTTGTATCCGCTGGATTTGCTATTTCACCAGGATTAACAACTGTGCTATTCCAATCAACAATAATCGGATTAGCCATACCGAAATCTTCTTCATCAATTTTTGTACCATTTGCATCAACAAAAGTAACACTAAATGTTTTTATTTCAAAGTGTGCGTAAATATTAATATGATCCATTACAACAAATGCATCTTCATTTCCACTAAATATAAATTGTTCGTTTCCAGTTGCTGTTGTAAACCAACCAACAAAATTGTATCCTTCTTTTACTGGATCGGTTGGTCTTGAAACATTTCCACCAGTATGAACAATCTGATTTGGAACATCGCTTAACAATATACCTTCTTCATCTACAAATCTAACTGTAAATGGAATAGTAACAAAATATTGATAAATAGATATATCCGCATTAACTGTTAATGGGAATGTTATTTTATATGTTGAATATGGTTTTGTGTCGCCTGAAGCTAAATATTGACTATAAGATTTAGTGTACCAGCCATCAAACTTATATGAAGGTTTAGTAGGCATTGTAGGCAAATCTAATTTTGCACCTTTACTTAATACTAAAACTCCATTAGTACCATAATTTTTATCGATAGTAACACCATCTTCTTTATAATATGTTACATTTACCACAGAAGAACTAAACACTGGGTATAAAATTAAATCAGAATTTATTGGAGTATTCCAATTATACATTATAAAATTATCACCATCTTTTATTGCCCAATGTTGGAATGCCATACTAGGTTTAGTTGGCGAAGAAGCAGGTTCAGAAATAACTCCACCAAAATTTACTTTCTGAGTTAAGAAAACTCCTGCATCATCAGTACTATCATTCATAAATGTTACAACAGCTTGTGACCAGTGTGCATAAATAGTAATATTTGCGTTTATTTCATATTTCTTAAAGTCAAATTTAACAATTTTCCAAAAATCATTAAAACTATTAACTGGTTTACCGTCTGCATCTGTAATATCATTATTCTTATTATTTTCATAATATTTATATGCTTCGCCATATGGCATTGTGTACCAACCACCAAAACTTAATCCTGGTTTTGTAGGATTATTTGGCTCTGGAACATTATCTCCCTCATCTAAAGTTTGATCTGGAATATTACCAGTACCACCTTGTAAATCAAATTTTACAACATAAACACCGGCTCTTTGCCAAATTGCATATAAATTTAAATCTCCAGTTACAGGTTTGCTAAAGTCATATTCAAGTCCATCAGAAGTTTTCCAACCAACTAATTCATATTTTGATCTATAAACATCGCTAATATATACAGCTGTTCCACCTTCAACAACTCTTTTTGTTTGAACAGCATTAGGATTTACACTGTCAAAATATTTTACAGTATAAGATTTTACACCTGGAAATGGTTCAGAATCTGAACCTATATAATTAGTAGATCTCCCTAATGAAACGGTAAATCCATAATCGCCACCAATCCATAAAAATCCTCCTGAATAACACATATTTTGTAATGTTAAATCATCTTTGGTTGAAAGGTTATATCCACCCTTAAACATCGTAGCACTTTCATTATAAATTTCACCTTCACCATTACCATTAGGATTTGCGATACGACTATAGTATCTTACACCACATTGTTTTCCTGTAAATCCACCAACACTATCCGCATTACCTTTGCCATAATATTCGGTATACTGATCCACAAATTTTGTACTTTTAGCATTATTACTCTGATTATTATTTTTATCAGTATATGGTTTAAGATAAAATCCATTATCTCTTGAATCCAAATTTCCAAAAATTGTTCCAAATTTAAATGGGCCACTAAAGCCATTATAATAACCAATTCTATATCCACTGTAAACATCACTAGCAGTTCTTGAACTATATCCATCATATGAATCCATATTATATGTTAAATACATTGAATCATAACTTGAAACATAGCCACCAAAACCTTTTGATAAATTATTGTTTAGTTCACCATAGGTTGCATAACCAACTATTCCGCCGCAACCATACGATAAATCATAACTTAATGCTCCAGCAACACTATTTGTATCAGCAGTATTACTATTTATTTTTGAATAACTAGAATAACCAACAATTCCACCTACCGCATCGTTACCTACTACAATGAAATTATTGGTGTTACCAACAACTTCAGAACTATTTTCTGCATATCCAGTAATTCCACCAACATAGGATGAAGAAACTTCTACTCTACCTGTATTTATACTATTATTTATACTAGAGTGATTAATTTTACCAACAATACCACCCACATAATTAGTACCTCTTATATTTTTTGCAGAGTTATTAGCACTTATTTTAGAATTATTAGTAGCATAACCAACTATTCCACCAATATTAGACCCAGCAAAAATATTTTGAGTGTTTGAGCAATTCTTATTAGCTGTTGTTCCTTCATATCCAATAGTTGTATCATTAGCAACACCAACTATTCCACCAATATTTGTTCCAGTAGAACTAGAAACCCTGGATGGATTTGTGAAGTTGCCATTTTTCGGTTCATAGTTGATATAAGCGGTATTTGTACATTTTGATATACGAGTATTATCAAATGTATTACCTATTAACCCACCAATATTACTTGAATTATAAGATAGTATAAAGCCTTTTGATATACAACTTACAACCTCACTATTAAATAAATTAGCAGCTAAAGTTCCGAAATTATTATTAGGATAATAAATAGTTGTATCGTTACCAGCATTTATATTATTTAATTTAACATTATGGCCAGCTATTAATAATGCTCCGACACCATCATCAAATCTATTTGATGTATTGCTACCATTATTAACAAAAGTAATATTTTGAATAGTATTGTTGTAAGCATAGCCTAAAATAGATTTTGCGCCATTATTACCACTAGCAACACTAACACTTGTTCCAGTAACATCTACTTTAATAGGATAAGCTGTATTACTTGCTAAAGTTTTAAATCCATTACTTAAAGATAAAGTTTGTAAATAAATTGGTTTAATAACTTTAGAAGTTGAACTATTCATAAAGTTTGTTTTAATTAAGAAATTAACATAATTAAATTTTGCCTCAGTGTCAATTCTAAATTGTCCATTAACTATAGATGGCGGTGTCATAGTTAAAGAAGTATCCTTATAACTATAATTTAAAGTTATATTGCTACCATAACTCCAATAAGGATTTTGTTCAATAATATTTTTGTATGTTACATTAATTTTATTCGAGTCATCACCATATGAAAAAGCAGTACTAGTATATGAATTTACAGAATTGAAAACTGCAGTATAAGGTTTAGCTAAGTTGATTGCACCTAATGGATTACCACTTGTTGTTACACATAAGCCAAACATACTCGCATCAAAACCATTAGGTAAACTATATGCAATTCCGTTAGTAGCAGCAGCTGTGTTCAATACATTATTAATATAAACATCTGTGTTTTCTATTTTAGCAACAATTCCTGCTGAATTATCTGCACTAACACTTCCATTATTAACAGCTAATGTAATATTACCATTAGTAGTTCCAGCAATACCGCCAACATATGCACTATTGTAACCAATAATCTTACCACTATTTGTAACAGAAGTTATTATTGATTTGTTATCTGCCACATAACCAACAATACCACCAACATTATCATATCCAGAAACATTGCCAGTATTATTGCTGTTTAGATTACCTGAACAATCAACAGTAACACCATTAATAATTTTTCCAACTAAACCACCAACATTAATATTCCCTCTAACTGTTTTTATGTTATAGTCGTCTTTTATAATTACATTTCCATAAACTAATCCAGCTATACCACCAAAATTTTCTGGTTTATCAGTATCTTCTTTGTAGTTAGCAGAGTATTGAACAGCTGCTCTATTAGTGTTTGTCGAAATATTTAATGGCTCTGTTTTATTATTTCTATAATATCCAACAATACCACCAACATTAGAATAACCACCAACAAATGTTTTATCTTCTTCTGGATGCTCTGGGTTTCCATTAGCACAATTAATAATTGAAGTATCAACCGCATAACCAACTATTGTTCCAATATTTTCGCCACCATAAATTATACCTGATTCAACCGTTAAATTTTGAATTGTTGCATTAACAGCATATCCAACAAGTCCCAACGAATCATTTGTTAACGCTTCTACACCAGTAATAGTATTAGTATCATCAATTGCATAAACCGAAGTTGACATAACGTTTTCTAAACGAATATCGCCATTTCCAATTAATATTCCCTTAAAAGCTTCATTATCGCTTAATGAAGAATAATAACCTATAGGAGTCCAAACCATACCACCAAAATTCATAGATCCATTAATTTTAATTGTCCAACCGTTAAAGTTATCATAATCATATCCTTGTTCATCCACACCTCCATTATTAACAACATAAGCAATCCAAGCAAGTTGTTGAGGTCCGTAAACAGGTGTTTTTCTATCTATATTATTAACTGTTTCAACCATAAACTTATATGGGTGAGGGTTTATAGTAATAGTTTTTGTAGATTTATTTATCGTACCAGGGGTAAATTTAACAACTGTAGTTCCATCTTTTATTTCACCAATGTCTTCATCTGGTCTTATATAATTTTTAATCCAATATTCAACCTTTGTAGAGAATGTAGGATATTCTCCAGGCATTGTTCTTACCCAAGTACTAATCCAATCAAATCCATCAAGCATACCAGTTCCTAACTTAACTATTGTTATAACCTGATCACAGGTTCCACCAAACATAAAAGATACTACACTTGCTAACATTGCATTAGTATCATAATAATCCACAGCATAAACATTATTTGATTTAGTTTGTGTATTTTCATTACCCATAAATAATGAATTTTTACTATAAGTTGATAACATTGATGTCATAGAGGTTAATTTTTCTTTTCCTGATAACTCACCAATATAATAAACTTGGTCAGCAAAAACAGCATTATTAGTAGCACTTGTTCCACCGCAATAAGTATACGCTAAACCACTTGTGTTATTACCATAAACAGAAGAATTAACATAAACTTTATAAATAATCAATTTATTATTGCTTGTGTTAGCAAATGTTACTTTTCCAATCAAGCCACTAGCAGTTTGAGTAGCGTAAATATTACTATTTTCAACTCCAACCTTACTAGTAAAATATGTTTGTTGTGATTTATTTACATAAACAAATCCAGCAAGAGTTCCTGTAGAACTTATTCCATTATTTTTAGAAACTGAAATGAAGTTACTATCTTTAATAAGAATATCATTTGCAAATGTATCAGCAAAATTTTGACTCTCATCTATTGCAGTATCTTTTGGGACTTCAACAGATCCAAATAGACCAACATTTCTATTTACTCCAATTGCTGATAATCCAACGAATGAATATTTATTTCCAGATATTTTTCCAGCAAATAAATTAGAATATGTGCCTTCTCCAACTATTGAAGATTTTAAGTATTTTGCATTATTTCCGCTTCCAGTTACTAAATTCTCATCAGAAATATTATCAGCACCAAATCCGATTGGCGTCCAAAGTTTATTATAGAAATTTAATGAAACTTCTTTGCTAGGATCTGTTACTGCAGGTAATGTTAAAACAATATTATTATAATTTAATAAGTTATGAGTTGTTTTTATTTTTAAACCAAACTCATATTTTTCAGTGGTTAAACCTATTCCATAACCACTAACAGTTTCTCTATAATAATCGTTTAAACTTACCTCTGCATTGCTTATATCAACAACTTTATATCCATAATTAGAGTAAGCTGCAACTGCTGCTAAGTCTTCTTCTTCCCTTATTAAAATTGAAGAACTATTATAAATATTTTTTAAATAATAATCATAGTTATTTAACTTAGCATAGTTATTAGAACCAGTATTGGTTTCGTTAACGATATTATCGTTTGCCCAATAATATTCATCGTCCATTCTTTCGTTTCTTAAATCAGATTTTAAATCAATTTGTAGCATTGGCAAGCCAAACCTAAATTTAGTTTGATTAGCAGTTTCTTGATCTGGAATAATTATTGTCCAAATCTTATCAAAGTCAAATTGATTACCATTTTCTTTTAAGAAATATGATAAATTAAACTTTCCATTATTGTTATTATACTTACTAACAGAATGAGTAACATTATTTTTATCATCAACGGTAAATTCGTTACAAGTTCCATTATCAGAATAAATTTTTATGGTTTTATTATTTGCACCACTTGTAGTTAAACTATTTTTTACAATTCCATCGTAATTATTGATTGTATTTCCAACAATACTTGCATTATTTATAATACCACTTGAATCATTTGTAATAGCAGCGTTTGATTTTAATGTATCAATAAGTCCAGTATTATTTGCAATAGCAAAACCTGATCCATCAACATTAAATATAATTCCTGCATTGTGTGAGTTAGTACCAGCAATTAAAGAATTGCCATCTTTTGTATTAACTTTTGTTATAAAACCTTCATTTTCTTTAATTTTGAAACCAGTTGTAGTTAAACCGTATAATATAGACTTATTATCAACTGTTGTAACACTTGCACCTAATCCGGCTCCGTTTTTAAAGTAATAGGTCTTACCTGCAATATTTCCACCAGTATAATTGCTTGTAAAAATACTTGAAATAGCATCTGCAATACCATTTGCTGGTTTTACTTTTAAACCTGATGCTTGTAAATCAGCAACACGTTTAAAGTTAATTAAATTTAGTTCGTCAATATTTTCATTAACAACGTATCCGCTTGTGATTTGACCTATTGAATTTCCATCACTTTCATTTTTAAATTCAACACCTTTAACTTCGGTTCCAAGTTTATCGGTTATTCCTTCTTCAATCCATTTTAAAAGTGGATAAGAATTATCGCTTATATTCCAATATTCTTTTGACCAAGCTTTTAAATCGCTTTTAAATGTATCACTACTACCAAATAACATTTGTTCTGTGTTTAAAGCAGTTCCAAAATTATTTGAATATGGAACAAAATCTTGATTGTAATAGTTTTCAATAAGTTTAATATTTGTTGAATTTTTATAACTATTATAACTATCACTGGTTTGATTATAATTTGCACTATCAGTTGTGGTTATTCCACCAACAACTCCACCTTTCTTGGTGCTAAAGTAAACATAATCGCCAACATAGTTACCAATGCTGTAGTTATTATACATTTCAAATAAACTTGAAATACCCACAACATCTCTTGTTTTATAAGCATAGTTAATAGATCCAATAATTAAACCATCGTTGGTTTGTGGTCCTATTAATACTGCTTCATCTTGAATATAACCGGTAGTATAGTTATTTTGAATTAAAACTTTACTATAGTTTTTATTAAGATCACTATTTGAAACTTTATTAGCATAGTCAATATCAGCAACACCAACCAATCCACCAAGATTGTAGCGAATATACTCAGGATATCCTTTTCCATTAATTTCTATATTACTGTTAGAAACACTCTCTGATATTTCCCCATTATATATAGTACCTATCAAACCACCAATATTTTTAGTTGTTTTTATGCCACTACTTGGAGTATTTTTTGAAGTTGACTTAATTAAATCAACATTAGCAACTACTCTGTTAACTTTTCCAATAACAGGAGTTATGTTAGTTAAATCGTAGTGCATATCAACAATACCTATAGCACCGCCAACACTTGTTAGTTTTGAAGTATCACTCTCAGATGGCTCAACATTAATACTATTAATATCTGCTAAAGAATTGCTTATGTTAGAACAGTTACTAGCAACGCCAACTAAGCCACCAACAGTAGTTTTACTAATACCATTAACATCAACTTTTATAGAATTGAAATTAGTTGTTAGGTTTCTAATATCAAAGTTATTAACCTTACCAGCAACACCACCAATATTGGTTTCAGCAGTATCTCCACCTGTTGTGTTGTTAACAGTTATAAACGAATTATCAGTACTTGATTCAACTAAAATATTTTCTAATCCAAGAACATTAATATCTCCGCCTAATGCTCCAACTGCACCACCAACATTAAGAACATATTTATAGTTGTTTGAAACATTAACATTAATATGTGATGCATCTTTTATTGAGTTACCAAAAACATATGTGTTCGAAACAGAACCATCTTCGTTTTCTTGCTCACCAACATAAGAAGTTAAACTAGCAGAATTTGTATAACCAACTAAGCCACCAACGCTAATATTATTAAAGCTATCATTAGGTTTAATATTGGCATTAATTTGTACTTTTGTTGCATTAATTCCAGCAATTCCTAAGCTAGACATTCCTCTTGGATTAACAACACCAAATGCTCCGCCAATGCTTAAGTTTTTAGCATATTCGTTTTTATTCTTTAAAATTCCATTTAATATATTACTTGAGTTACCAATAGTAATACTTACATCATTTAATTCAACTCCGTTTGCTAAAACGATTTCGCTTTCATCAGAATCAATCATTCCAGCAACACCACCAAAGCCATACAATGAATTTCTATAACTTGTTGAATAAGATACTAATTTATCATTATTTACATCTATATTTGTATCAGTAAATTTATTAACAGTTATAGTCGATTCTTTTACTAAACTATTAGTAATTTTAGTACCGCCACCATAACCAATCAATCCACCTACTGTGCAAGCCTCTAACTGCATTGTAATCTTATTAGCCACAACTTCGTTAACTGTTGCCTTTGATTGAGCAAGAGCAAATAATGAACCAGCATAAACTGCCGAATTAGTAAAGGTTAGATCTTCTAATGTGAAATGATGGAAACTTGCATCGTTAACAACGCCAAGTAATCCTAGGAAGTCAGAACTTGGTAAAAAGTTTACTGTTTTTTTACTATCATAAATTTTAAAGTTATAGTATCCGCCATCTGGTTTAGATTGAGAATGAATTGAACCTTCAAATGGATCAGACTGAGTACCTACAGCCTGCCAATTTTTTAGAATGCTTAAATCTATATCGTTTTGTAAAATAAATTCAGCGTTTTTATAATCTTCCATTTGAGCTAATTGATTTGCATTATATACTAACACACGGCTTTTAATTGCCTTTGGTTCTAGATATGGGAAAGCTGTTGCAATATCATCAGGAGTTACTTCATCATCACCATCCGAAGTTTTTCTAAGTCCTGTCCAATAATCAGAACTCCAATTTGCAAACAATCCTTTTGCATCGTTAACATAAGCTAAATTTTCAGGTTTACTTATTTCATTATCTCCCCAAACTGTGGCATCGGTAGCATTTAATTTGGTTTCAAAAACTTCTAACATAGTTCTAGCAGATCCAATGTTTTGCATTCTACTATAATAGAAACATTCTGCTACATTACCACTATTATCCTTAGTTTTTTCAACATCTGAAAATCCTGCATAACTAATTAAATTATCTTTAATTCTTGCATCACCATCAATATATTCGCTACTACTATCTAAATCATTAATTTCTTTACTGTTGCCAATTGCTCCAATTTCTGGCATTAATAATTTTTCATTATTTTTAGCAGTAGTACCAGTACCTAAAACAGTGCCTAATGGTCGATTAATTAATGGTTGAACAAAATATATTGTTTCGTTTCCAAGCTTTCTTGATCCAGCAGGACTAAAGTTTGCAAATGCTTTAGAAAGATTATATGCATTTGGTTTTGGATTAATATTATCTCCAGAACCTTTATTCATTATAATATTACCAAAAATTGCACCAATTTTTAATGCGGTATTATTATATAACAATGATCTATCAGTATATAAATCTTCTTCACGCCAAACATTCGCAGCAACAATATTTGAAATTGTAGTGTTAGAGTTTGGTAAAATATGTGCTTCAACATTACCAGATTTAGTATCTAAGAATAAAAATTTAATAATTTCTTCTTTAAAGGATAATTGTTTATTATCATCCAATGTAACAGGAGCTTCTGTGTGTAATCCAATAAAGCCACCTACTCCGCGGAAAGCATTAACACTTGAGGTTGTGTAAACATAAGCGATTTTACCACCTGTGTTTAAGCCTGCCACACCACCAGCATATAAGCTATCAATGTTAGAAACATTAACTTTTGAATAAGAATTAGTTATTTGACCACCATTATTAAAGCCAACTAAGCCACCAATAAAGTGAGCATTTCCACTAAATAAATTTGAGTAGCCTTTATTAATTATTTTATAGCCCGTTCCAGTTGCACTTGCTTTATATTCGTTATCAATTTTTTTCTGAGTTTCTAATGTTTGACTAATTAAAGCGCGTTCCAAACTACCACGGTTTTCGCCAACAACACCACCAGCAACACGACTAGCAATTAATTCTGGTTCAGCGTTATCGGAAACAATAAAGCTAATTTCACTTGCTGTAGAATCAACGCCAATTGCACCAAACACGCCACCAACAACTTCGCCAACTAGTGTAACATTTCCACTAACCTCTAAGCTTCTTGCTTTAGCATTAAATAAGCTTCGTTTATTTTGTTCGTCGGATGGTCTTGCATCAACATCGAAAATACCAATAATACCACCAGCATAAGAAATTGTTTTAGCATTTTTTATGCTAACAATCCCATTATCTTCGGTTTTATTAAATATTTCGTAAGAGCCATAAGAAGAATCATCTAATAAACTATTAGTTGCTTTAAATAAGTTAGGATATTTATAATATGCAGCTTTAGCACTTAGTGAACTAGAAATATTAACTATTTCGCTATCGCCTGAAACTAAACCTGCAAGTCCGCCAACAACATTTCGGCCTTGAATAACTTCGTCACCAGTTATATTAATGTTAAACACATTAGCGTTTTCAATTTGTCCAGCTAGTGCCCCAACAAAGGTTACATCGCTACCTTTAACTTCGGAAACATTAATATTTAGGTTTCTAACAACGCCACGTTGTTCTTTTTTGGTATCTTTATCTTTGGTAATAATTCTACCAAACAATCCAAGATATTCTACAGTTTTATTTTGGCTTTCAAAATCTTTATCAGCAATTAAACGAAGTTCGCTAATGTTCATACCATTACCATCTAAATCACCATAATATTCCATATTATAGGTTCTAGCAGTAAGATCGGTTTTATTAAATGCAATATCAGAAATAAGTCTTATTGCAAAATTTCTTTCATCATCGTTAATTGAACTTTCGTAGTTTAAGTAACTATTAAAGTTTTCTGCTGATTTTACAAGTATTGGGTTAGATATATCTTCACCAATAACAGTTGACACATAATTATATTTATTTTCATCGCTCGAATCAGTTCCAGCCCAAACTCTAATGCTTTGAGTTTTTAAGTTAGCAGCAACTAATTGTGGACGAGATAACGAATAGAAATTATGTTTAAAGTTAGCTTCATAAATAGCATCAGTTCCTCTAGTTGGAATAAACCAAACAGAACGAATAACTTCTTGTTCGCTATTTAAGTTAAAGTCGGTATTAAATGCAAAGCTTTGGAATGTGTTATATTCATCAAAGTCGCCTGCTCCAATTCCTGTAGCAAGTTCTCCTTCATCTAAGAAAACATCTTTATATTCTTTTTCAGAATCACTATCAGTAGATGAACTACCAAGTTTTAAATAGTGACAATCAGTAATAGAATTTGGAGTTACATTATTGTAATCATACTGTGAATTTCTACCAGTAAATGGACTAGCATCCATATTATTTACTAGCACACTGCTTAGTGTGAAGCACGAATTAATTGTTCCTGCTTCTTTATTACTAAACACGAAACCACTAGTTTTCATAGAACTCTTAACTAAAATGTTTGCATAGCTATTTGAAATATTTGCATTATTTTCATAAACAAATGCACTAGCTTCGGTGGCGGAACTTATTGCCGAGTTCATTGCACGAAGTCCTGCTATGTTATAATTAAAGTCAGCATTATCTTTTGCGTTTTCGTTATAAGCATAACCCGCATAGCCGCTTTTCATAGAATCAGTTAAACCAGTTTTATCACTATTAGCTTTTGTTATAAATTTTTCATCAACTGATAATTGGAAATTATCTCCATCACCAAGCCTACCTTCAACATAACTATATTGAATGCTAGCATTACTACCTGTGTTAAACACAACAAATCCGCTAGTAGCCGAGTTTTTACTATCGCTTTCACCAGCACGGTTAATAATGTTTGCACCTTTATAATACGAAGTGCTTATTTTGCCTGCATTATATGCTGCAAAACCACCAACATAACCAATACCATTAATTGTAATGTTATCTACACTGCTATTAGTAATATAACCCATAGCATTGCCAGTAGAGGTTGAACTAACATCGTTTTTACCTACTAACACACCCATATAATGTTCTTGCGAATCGGTTGTTATGGTTGTGTTAACTTTAACGATTGATAAATCACGACCAATATTTTCTTGATTTTTATAAATAATTTTTTCATCTGTTGTTTTATCTTCATCAACAATGTAATTATATTTTCCTGCAACATCAGCTGCAAATTTTAACTCGTCAAATTTTCCGCTTGACCAATATTTTGCATAATCAGGATTATCTGCCGATGCTCTTGCAATTATTAGTTCACGCTCGTATTTTAACCAATCTGCATTATTAGTTACTTGAACATTGGTTACCATACCATAGTTAACACCAGCAAGCAAACCAAATGTAATGTTCTTATAGGCTGTTGCATCAATATTTAAGTCGCCATTAACCGAGGTTTTATCGGCTGCTTCGTTATTAATACTAATGCTTTTGTTAGGTTTAACTTCGATAATTAAATTTTTAATAACTGTTTCACTATTAATTTGTGTGAAAATACCAAAAGTTTTATCGATTAAAGCTGCATCGTTATCTGGTTTTGCATCTAACTTAAAGCTATTAATAGTTATAACATAACCATTACCATCTAAACTATTAATGTTTAAATCTGCACTAAATGGTTCCCAATCGTTTAGTTCTAAATCGTTAACTAAAATATAGTCAACGCCACTTTCCATTGCTTTAAATTCTTCAACTGTTGCAATAGGATCTGGGTTATCTTCGGTTCTAACTCTGTAGAAACCAAAACCAAATTCGAAATATCTATCGTATGTAAATTCGTTACTTTCGTATAAATGATACATATCGGTATCTAAAATTGGTTTAATACCTTCATCAGTATAGCAATACATTGCTCTAGCAAGTAATCTATCCCCCGAATTAAATCTTATGTTTCTAATAGAGTAAACAGTTTCGTTATCAAGATCGGTGCTAGACATTTTACTAAACACAAAGGTTTCGGTTGGATTAGTTCCAAGCTTAATAGTACCGTGATTTTGCTCACTTCCGGTATACCAAGCACCACTTTCCGATAACTTATTATCTACTGAACTAAATTGTTTTTCTAGTTCTTTAACTTGACCTTCTACAATTGTTTGTAAACTTGGGTGGCAAGTGTAGTTAGTTATTCTTAAAACTAAACCATAGGTTTGGTTAAATAATCCAACAAAGTTGCCATTTGTAACATTTTCAACTCCAATGCTTTCAATAACAAAATCGGAAACTTTTATTCTTAAAACATCGGATTTTTCGTAAATTTCACCATTAATCTCTTTTCTAATTGTTCCTTTAACACAAATGTATGCTTGAGAGTTTAATGTTAAGTTTGTATCTAAAACATAGTTATTGCCTTGTTTAGAAATATCAAAGAATGTGCCATATCCGCCTAAAACGCTTTCAACACCATTAATAATCCTATAAGCATAACTACCGCTAAAATCAACTTCTCCTTCAATGCCTTCGTGATCTGCACTAAAGCTTAAACTTGTTCCTCTTGCAACAGCAGCACTATCTCTGCCATTAACGTGAAGATTTAAAGTTGGAGTTGTTTTTACGCTTAAAGTAATAGATTGTGATTTTAATGCCACACCATTTTTATAGGCTTGAGCAGTTAATGTGAATTCTCCACTTTCGCTAACAAAACTGTTAATTAAAGTTTTTACATATATAAATCCATCAAAGTTTATGTTGCCATTTGCTAATTTATTTGATTGTTTTGTTAAAACAATTCTACCCAAAATATCGTGTGAACCACTAATTGTTGAATATGAACCATCGTAAACATATTCGCCATTACTATTTAAAGCCATATTTGCTAACACTTGGTTAAACCAAACAACACTGCCTTGTGAAGTGCTAGAAGTTAAAACAACTTCATCAAAATTAGCAAATACAGGTGAAATGTTAATTTTTAGAACACCCGTAAATCCTGGAATAATGTTATCGTAAGCTTCTTCACCAAGATCGAAAATAGTTGTTTGTTCACCATTTTCGTTAACTTCGGTGTTAGCTTCGCCCTTAGGATAATGTTTTAAACTTATATTAACAATTTCTTGAGGGTTAAGTGTAACATTAACAGAAGAACTACTTAATGTTATTTCTGATAAATCGCTTACAACAAAACTATTTGTAGGATCGTAGTTAACCGAAACATTATCTTTAACAATAAAGAAATTATATGTTTTGCTAACCACATCTTGAATATCTAATTTGTCTTCATCTTTAACTTCTAAATTAAAGTAATATCTAACATATTTTTCGGTTACATCCGCATTATCAAAGCTTGAATAATCAATGCTTGCTAAACTTAATGTTAAACCACTAATAGTTAACGGATTCATTTCTCGTTCTAAATTTCCGCCAACAACTTTCGAAACAGCAATAGTTCTTTCTTCTCCACTATTTCCATAGTAAGTTAAATATAGTATTGCATTTTTATTATCGGTTTTAATATCTACATAGAACGAAATTGGTTGTTGAACAAAGAAATTAACATTGTTAACACTTGTTTTTACACTATAACTTGAATTAACAACTTTAACATTAAATAGTGTTACAAAATTATTAATGTAATCTTTAATATCAATTTCTCTAGCATTTTCGCTTAATTTAATAATACTTTCTTCAATAATATTTTCATTACCATCTTCATCATAACCATCAATACGATGATCAGCAATTCCAGCAACAGGAACATTGTTAATTAAAACATATCCGTTTGTGCTCTTATAGTTATATGTAATGCTATTAACCACATTATAAGAAGTTATATTAATTAATGGAGTGTTAACAGCATTTCCTAATTCGTCTACTGATACGAAATAAGGAACTGCTAAAAGTTTTGTGTTAGATTCGTTTAAGCCAATAATATTTGTTGTTGAACCAGTTGGAACATCAATGTAATAAACATAATAGTTCTTAATTGTTGTTTTAGAATCTTCAACTTGTAACCATTCTTGAGTAAAGGTTTTATTATTAATTGTTATTTGTGGTAATGCACCAGAATCGGTTAATGCATTTTCGTGTAGTAACGAATATCCATTAACATTTTCGTTGTTTATTGTAAAGGTTTTATCTGCAACATAATAATATCTAATACCTGATGCATTATTTTGATTTAGATCAAAGGTTTTAGAGCCTTTTCCAAATGCAAAATCAAACTTGCCAACTAAACTATTGTTTAAAATAAAAGTTTGTTGATTTGAAGGTGTTGATTTTGAAACAACAATTTCACTATTTGATTTTACTATGTTTTTATTACCAGATGTGTAGTAACTTAATTCTGAATTATTAATTGCATTAACAACATTAACTGTAACTTTTTCGGTTAATTTTGTGTTGTACGAAGAAGAAATATATAAATCAACAACACCTGTTCCTTTTGCTACTAATTTACGAATTCCATTAACTTTTTCAACACTTAAAATTTGGGAATTCGAACTTGTTACATTAAAGGAATCTTTACCAATAAATGCTGGCACAGGATTTGAAGTTAAAACTTTTTCAATCGAATAAGTGTTATAGCCTTTTAATTCCTCTTTTAATAAGTTTGTGTAAGATTCTACTTCACTTGATAATAAATTAGAAATTCCAAAATCTAATTTGCCATTAGAGTCGTAGTTGGTTGAACTTAAAGAGTAATAGTATATAGTTGAAACATTTTTACCTTTTTGTGTCCAAATATTAGCCATATTTGAATTTGTTTCAACTTTTATACTCTTTGGTGGGAAGTTAACCAAAAGTTTTATTGCAAAATTATATTCATCGGTTTTTCTTATTCTTTGTCTACTTAGTAAAACAGGTAAACCATTATTAATATCGGCATAACCATACCAAGAATAGTTACTTAATCTGCTATAAGCATCATCAAAACCGTTTGATTGGTCGATATCATTAATACCATTTAAATCTGCATCAACTGTTATTTCATAAGGATTAAAGCTTTGCCTTACACTAGAATTTTTATCTGTATCTGGATAAAAATCGCTAGGATCACTTAAAGTTAAAACTTTTTCGTAAAGTTTAATTTTTTCCCAAACTGCATCTGGAATAACACTTCCACTAGTGGTTGTTTTAAACATACCCATAATAGAATATCCAGTTTCATAACCAAAATATAAATAATTTTCGTTTTGATAAGAAACATTATAAACTGGTTGACTTTCGTCTACAACAAATTTTAATAACGCATTTGGATCAATGTGATTATCAAGCATCTTATAATAATTCTTGCTAGATTTGTTGTTACCTACTACTTCTATTCCATCTTCATTATTATAATTTCCAAAGAAATATGAGTTTACAATGTTATTAAAGTATTCTTTATTTGTGTATTTGCTAGTTACAGCATAAGGAGCATAGTAATGAGTTACTCTATCGTTTGAATCAATAACATTGTTTGAATTAATATCCATCCATTCGCCATAGTTTAATCCGGTTTGCTGAGCATTTTGGGCACTACCAATTAAAGTACCACGGCTTAATCTCTCAGCTTCGGTTTGAGATTCTGGAGAGTTAAGAATTGCTCCTGCAAAATAGCTATCTGCAATTTGAATAACATTTGAAGCAGAACCAACTAATCCACCAATATTTGCATTGTTTGCAGCAACTCCGGCATTAACAGAGTTATATTGAATGTAAGCATTATTACTTTCACCAATCAATCCACCAACATTATATTTATTTGAATTATTTAATGCTTTTTCTAATACTATGTCGCCAAAATATTCGTTTGTGCTAGAAACATTTGTATTCCATTTATCAATTAAAGTTGAATCTAAATAATAACTATAAACCGAGTTATATTCTAATGTATTAACAAATTCAATCTTCATATTTGAAGATAAAGGTTTTCTGCCAGTATCGGCATCAACAGCAAAAATTAAGTTTTTGTTTAAAATGCCAGTTGCAGTATCTTCTTCGTTATCGGCAGGAGTTTGATAATATAAACCAGAATATTTACCAATTAATCCACCAACATTGTTATAACCTAACACGCCAGTTTTATAATCTGCCAACTTTTCGGTTTCTAAAAGTTCAACATTATTTCCTGTTACATAATTTATTTTTGCATTGTTTAATGTTTCAACAACTTCTTGAACAGAAACAATTTCTTTAGTTGTGTTAATTGTTATGTTAGAACCTGATTTTTCTAAACTATAATTTCCTGCGTTAACATTTGATTTATAAACATAAGTTACCGATGGTGACACACCACTATTTAAGTTAGTGTTTTCAACTTTTAAAATAACCATATGTTCACGGTTTTTACCTTGATTACCTGCAAGATAATAGTTTACAAATTGATTAAATAATTCTCTGTTACCTAAATCTTCAATACTATCAGATAAACTAACATTAAATTCTTTTGCAAAAATATCGTATAGAGTAAGTTCATCATTGTTATAATCGTCACGGTTTACTCTAGCCATAATGTTAGAATAGTTTACATATTCAATTTGTAAGTTCTTATTAAATTCAACCAATGCGCTATTATTAGCTAAGTCGATACCATTAATAAAGTTATATTTTCTAGTTACAAAATTAACAACAGTGTTTTCGCTAACACCAACTAATCCACCAACATTGTTATTTCCTCTAACTAACGGATTTGAAATATTATTTTCAATAACACCAGCATTGTAACCAACAACACCGCCAACATTGTTTAAGGCTTTTGAACTTTCAATTGCTTTATTGCTTGGAATTAAAGCTTTTATAGTGTAATTACTAATTTCACCATTATTAAAACCAACAGCACCACCAAAGGCCGAATTATCGTTTCTTTCGTTTATAACTCTAGAATTAATGCAAACAACAACATCTGCTTGGCTAATTCCAGAACCCGAAATATCATTAAGTGTTTTAGTTATTATTGCTTTATTATTAAATCCAGCAATACCACCAACATATGCCACCGAACCTTTAGCATCCACATTAATTTCGATAGAAACATTAACATCTACAATTTGCGGTTTTGTTTCTTGCGTTGCTTTTTGAAGTAAAATTTCGGCATTTGTATAGCTATAAGAGCCAATATTTTCGTTAGCAGTGCTTAATCTGCCAGCAGTTGAACCAAATTCGTTAAGAGTTGTATTGTTTACAAAACCAACAACACCGCCAACAAACACATTTTGTTTTCCTTGCATACTAACCGAAGGGCTAATGCTAATTCCCCTGTTTTGTATAATTGTAGTATCTAAATTATCAAAGTATGCACCGTTAAAGTTATCCACACCACTTAAATCGGAAATAGTTACATTTTTAATTACGCCTTCGCTATATCCTACAAGCGAACCAACATAATAGTTTAAGGAATCAACTATTGCTGGGTTGTTAATATAAACGCCATTTATAACAATATCTTCTAAAACACCATTTCTGCCAAGCATTGCAAATAATCCCATATAGGAGTAACTGCCAGTTACTTGCAAGTTAGATAAATAATATTGACGTTCTTCTAAAACATTTCCGTTAACATCGTAAGTTTTGTTTTTACCACTTAAATATCCTGTGAATGGAACAACTAAATCGTGGTTGGTATAACCAATAGGTTGCCATTCGCCAACGCTAATATTATCGGCTAACACAAAGTAAGCATTCATTGATTGATTAATTTTTAATAAGTCGTTAGTGTTTGTAATTTCAAATGGAGCAAACTTTGTTCCGTTTAAAATTCTTACTGTTATTTCGGTGTAAAGATCACCCATACCGCCAACAACATTAACCGAATCTTTAGCCCACACTGTTATTAGTGCAGTGCCATATTCTGATAATATTTTATTTTTTGCAGTAATAGTTAAAACGCCAGTTGTGTTATTTATTTTAACTTCGATTGCACCCGGAACCGAGCATCTAACATCTAAGTCTTTATATAAAGCATTTTGAGGATAAACTTGGAAATTAATTTCTCTAACATTGTTTGTTGTGTAGCCCGAATCGGTGTAGCCAAGTTCTCTTTCGTCAAAAGTTACAAAATATTCTCTAGCATAGTTATTAACAACTTTTGTTTCAACATTATCAAAAACAAAATATTCTACCGCTATTGGTTTAATAACTTCAAACTTGATATCAATTTGCTTTGTAGCATCAATTAAAATACCTGATTCGTTAATAAAGCTTTGTTTAATTCTTGCAGAAACTGTAAAGCTTGCACTAGAGGTTGAACCTAGCGAACAATAAACAGTTGCTTCAGTAAAGTTATTAATGTTTGTTACTAAAGTTATTGTTGTTACATTGCTGGTTCTTAAAACATAGGTGTAAACATCGCCATTAACAGTTAACTCTGCTAATTGTTTTAAGTTATAACTAATACCATTAAAATTAACAAGCCATTCTAAATCTTCAAAAGTATAAGTAGCATAGGATGGTTGTGTGTTTAAAACAATTTTATGTGTGCCATAAAGTTGTTTTTGTTCGATATTAATTTCGTTATAGTCGTAAATTGTAACTTCTCTTTTTGCAACCGAAATTTCAGATAGTGGAATATGAACCGAAATTCTAATTCTAAAAGTTGCAACTCTGGTTTTTGAGCCAAAATTATCGTAACCTGTTATTCTAATGGTTATTAACGAAGAACCACTAATGTTTTGAGTCGCTAGTTTATATCCTGTTGCAACTCTAACAACATCTCGGTTTTCACTATCGGCACTATAATCTAAAACATCAGGTAGTGCACTATATTCTTTTCCGTTAACAGTAAACATAATTGGTAAAACAAGATTGTTTTTAACAGTTACATTAATTGGGTCAGAGTTTGTAAGTTCATAAGGAGAAATTATTTGACCTGCAATTTTTAAATTAGTTGATTCTAACTCTAAACTTTCGTATAAGCTAATCACATAACGAACCCTGCTACCATTTGGTGCTGTTATTGTTAAGTTTGTTTTTCCAATTTGATTTTTTGGAGAAATAGAAATTCTTGCATTAGTTTGAGTTAAATTAAGCATATTTTCATCGTAATCAACAGTTAAATTACGATAATCATAGCCATTAGGCAATCCGCTAATGCCAACAACTGTAGGATCGGTTACATTAATATCTAACGATAACTCACCTTCTTTTGCACCAACATCGGTAGTTAAATCAATTCCTTGAGTAACAATTTTAATAGGAATGGTTTTAACAACTTTGTTATATTTAACACTTGTGATTGTTAATGTTAAATCAGATGGAACAGTTGTTAAATTATGTTTTAAATAGTATGTATAGTTTGCGCTAACACTTTCGTTAAATTGCAATTGGTTTCTCCAACGATCGTATAATTCAATTCTGTCTTCATAGCCAGAAAGTGATAATATAACATCTTCGTTGCTCATTAAACCAAATTCGTTATAAACATCAAATTTAACTGGAGCACCAAATAAAACGCTATCGTAGTTTGCATAAATAACTAGTTCGTTTAATTCTTTATTGCCATCGGTTACTGTTATGCTTGTTGGATAAGCTAAAACATTAACATTAACAATTAATTGGCGAGTAAATTGTGTGTAGTTAGGAAAATCACGACGAGAAACATTTAAAATTAATTTATCTGTTCCAAGTCCGATTGCTTTAACTGTTAAAACACCTGTTGTTTTATCGATATCAATTTGAACAACACCTTTTTTAATTCCGTTTTCAACAATTAAACCTTCTTCGTTTAAACCAACAACCGAAACAACATAATTTTCGGCATCGGCAGAGTTTAAGAAATCAACATAAATAATTTTTTCGTGCAAATCGGAAGTGTTAGAAGCAAGTTCTAAGAAATATTCTCCACGAGAATAAGTTAAAACTTTATCGTCGGAAGTATCGCCTATAACACCGGCATCGTGTTTAACCGAAAGTTGTTCGGTTGCAACTAAGCTAATAACCTTTGCTTGAGTTCTTGCAAAAATGCGATCGTTATAAATAGATTTTGCAACAACTTCAAAATCGGTTACATTACAATCGTTAGGAACAGTTATTTTGCTACCATTTCTAATAATTTTAATTAACTCGTCGTTTTCACCTTGTTTAATAAGTTCAAGTTCAACTTCGGTTTGATTTGTGTTTTGTGGATAGTAGTTTAAAAATTGTGAAATATCGGTTTCAACACCCTTAACCACAGGGATTAATGTGTCGTTAAAATTTAATCCACTAATTTCTTTAACAACTTTTATTGTTATTTCGCTAGAAACATTACCCTCTAGGGTTACAACACTAACATTAACAGTGCCCGGTTCTTTTGCATAGAAAGTTCCGTAATAAACACCATTACTTATTTTTGTTGCACCTTGAGTTAGCTCGATTGAATCGTTTACAGGAACAGAAAAAGCAACAGCACCATCATAGCCCTTAGGCATACCAGTTGTTGTTGCAGTTATTGTAAACACATTATCCTGAACATTATCACTAAGTGTAACAACGCCATTTGGCGCAGAAGTTGAAAGTGATAATTTTAGGTTTTTATATATGTTATCGTTACACCCAGCCAAAAGCGATAGTGCACTAAACAAAATTAATGTTATTAAAACTAAACTCTTCCTAACGTTTTTCATAAAATTTGTCCTTGAAATTAATATAGTTTTTGCTTTTTTCATATTTATTATTTATATAATATATTATATATATAATAATACGGCCTACATAGAGTATAATGTTATGCGTTTTATATGTCAATTAAAAATATTTGTTTTAACATTTTTCGATAGTTTTTTTAAAATTAAAAATAAAAAAAATTATAACTAAATTTTATTAATTTTTATAATTTTTTATGGTTAAATTAACCATATTTTTTTAATATTTTTTATTGTTTTTTTATGTTAAATTTACATAAATTTTATATAATTTTGTGAGTTTAATTTAATAATTATAAAGTAAATATTTAATGTTTTTTTAACCGAAAAATGTAAAAATCTTGCAATAAATTGCAACAAAAAAAGTGCTAAATTTAGCACTTTTTTTGTTGTTAAATATTTGTATAGCTTACTTCTCCAAATCTTTTACCATGTTTATTCAAATCTGTAGGATACATATTTTCCCATAAACCTCCACGCCAATGTATTTCTTGACTTCTAACATTGGAGATTTTTTGATAAGAAACATACTCCATTCCTTGATAAGCATAATTAGTATAAAGATTTTTTAAAATTGCTAAACCTTCAGCTTTATTAGGTACAACTGAACATTTTTTCATTTGCGATTCAAATAAAGCAGCCATTCCCTCTGTTCCATTTGCACCTGCCTCAATATAACTAATAGGTTCATATCCATTTTCATAAGCAATAGAATATCCTGCAGCAATATAAGTTAACACATTTAACATATGTGTTGAACAATTTTGCTCGGCTACTGATTTATTATATTCTCTAAACTTATTATAATCATCTGTTCCGTTATTAAATGCAAATATACCATTGTTTTGATAAGCATTTAAAGTTCGTTGGATTATTCGTTTTTCTAAATACCATTTCCATTGGTTTTTACCACTCCAATCGTCCCAGAACCTATTAACAGCATATAATGTGCCTTTATCTGTTATACCATTAATGCATCCATTATTTACAATAATATTGCTTTGTGAGGCAACTGAACTAGTTCCTCCAGTTATAAAGCCAAAGTAAAGTTTAAATGTTCCACCGTGATCTATTTTAGATGCGCGCGCATCTAATCCGCCATATTCAACTGCAAAATAACCGCGTTGTTCATCTAATCTATTATCAGTATTTGTTCCCATAAAGTAACCATTTAAACTTCTTTTTGAATTTATAGTTACGCATCCAAGATAAGAATCATACGGATTGCTTTTTATAGATGTAAGTACAGAATTATAATCAGAATTAGCACCGGCATATAAGTTTTTGCCATCGCCATCGTATTCGTCCATTTCTTTATTGCTCTTATAATATAAATTGTTATTATAAACTTCGCAATTAGCTAACGAACCTCTATTTTGATAACCAATAGCCCCACCAACAAGCCTTGAACCATAAATAACGTTATTTTTTGAATCTGCATATCTTATAGTTCCGCCATTTTGGAAGCCAACAATTCCACCAACAGCAAAGTTCAAGTTAATACCAGAATAAGCAATGGTTGAATTGTTAATTGAAACTCTTCCGACTCCAGCATTTTCTAGAGTTGTAGAATCTGACATATATCCAACCATTCCACCAAGTGCAATTGCTCCAATGCCATTATTGTTATTAACAACATCTAAATATTGAATATTTGTTTGAACAGTATAATTAATTCTTGCTGTGCTAAATAATCCACCAACAATACCACCAGAATAAGAGTTTGCCGAAATAGTAACTTTACCATTGCTACTTCCAATTGGGTAACAATCCTCTATTAAAGCATTGCTATCGGCACTAGTTCTTCCAACAATACCACCAGCAAATGAACCTGAGCCTATAGAATTATTTATTATACTAATCTTGCTTGAAACATTATTTTTAAATATTCCGCTATCTATTGTTGTTGCAATACTAATATCATTTTTGTTATTAGCGATAATAGAAGAACTTGAAACAACAGTGCAATTTTTTAGTTTTGCAGAACTTGCAACATAACCCGCAATACCGCCAACTTGTTTTTTAGCTGTAACTCGACCGCTATATTTAGCCGATGTTATTTCGGTATTATAAGCAAAACCAACAACGCCACCAACATTTAAGCCATTATTGGCATCAACTGTAACCATAACATTAGTGGTACTATCATTTAATAAAATTCTACCATTTTTAGCATAACCTATTAAACCACCAACATTATTAGAATCGGTTGCTGTAATTGTAGATGTTCCTATAACTTTAACATCGTTTAATGTAATGCCACTTGCAAAACCTGCAATAATACCAACGCCATAAGTTTCTCCAACCCTATCACCAATATCGCTAGCAGTGTTTGTTACTTCAGCATTCTTAATTGTTAGGTTAGAAATTTCTTTTCCTTCAATTTTAATAAACCAACCAACACGATTAGCACTTTGGCTTTTTATTTTTAGATTAGAAATTGTGTAACCATTACCATAAATATTATGTTTTAATTCATCTTGTGGATTAATAAAATCAATATCTATAGTATTACTTGAAATTCCTTTGTTAACGCCATTCATATCTATGTTATTAACAATATCGTAATTAACACCTGTAATATCATATTTATTTAGGTTATTAATTTGTCCTTTATGCCAAATAACAAATCGGTTTTTATTATTTAATGTATTTATTTGAATACCATTAATAATTGTTGGATATCCGTAATTATATTTAACGCTTGCATTTTCGAAACTTGTAACAATTGTTTGTGTTCTTAAAGCATAATCTGTGAATAGCGAATTTAACATATCGCTAGTTAGAACATATCTTGCTTTATCATAAGGCTGACTAACAGTTTGACTTAAATTATATTTACTCGAGTCTTTCTCAGTACTCAATGCATCGTAATCGTAATAGCAATTAATTAATGTGCCAGAGCCAGCATAAACTAATGCATTCTTTCCAACTTTTTCTGGGTTATAAGAACCTGCATAATAAGAGGTTTCTATTACACCATCGTTACTATAAGCTAAGCCCGCAGATGGAGCATTAAGAACAAAGTTTGAAGTAGCACTAGTGTTAATAAACGAACTTGTGCTGTAGCAATCCTTAATATAAGCTGATCCACTCTTTGTAGAATTTGAAATGTTTTGTGTAACAAATCCGCTATAACTATTTGCTTTAATGTTTCCATTATAAGCAAGCATAATCATACTTCCGCTAGCAACAATGTTTGAATAATTTGTTTGTACAAACATTGCCAGAGTACCATTATCACTAATAGGTGCGCTTGTTAATTCTAAATATCCAGTAGTAACAACATTTATAATGTTACCATTATTTACTTTTAATAAAGCACCTGTTAAATTTGTTGTGTTAGTAACCTTAACATAGAAATTAGCCAATATTCCGTTATTAACTTTTCCGCTAAATCCCGAAACACTTGGAACACCTTTTCTTGATTTATTAATCAATACACCATTAAATGTATTATCGTTAAAACTAAACTCGTAGTTTTTGTTTAAGGTAGATGTGCCAGATTCGTTAATAATGTAATACTTATTAGCCAAAATATCTTTTCTAACTGAAGTTTGATTTGAAGCGGAACTAATAATTTCTGGGTTTAGTTTGTTACCAGAACTTGCAATGTTATTAGCCTCCATTTCACGATAAACAACATTAACAGGAATAACATTTTGTAAGTAAGGAATTTTTATTGTGGTTTCTAACCTACTAAAGTTACCAGAATTATTTCCAGTTTGTAAATAAGCTAATAGCAAGTTAGAAGAACTATCGTTTTCAATTAAGTTACCATAAGATATTCCACCAAATTTAACACTATCTGATTTTGCACTTATAATAACCTTACCAATTTCTGTTGTACCATTTAATAGATTTTTAGTGTTTGTGTATGGGAAGAATTCGTGAATATAGAACACCTTATCAAACATTGCAACATCAAAACTTTGAATGTGACCAATTCCGTTAATAAATTCGTTTGTAGCAAAAGTTCCATTGTTTGAAATAAATAAGTCGTCATCGTTAGCATTTTTAGCATTGAACACACGAGTTAATGTGTATCCATTACTAAATCTTATAGCGTTACTTGTTATTGAGCCAACAACACCACCAATAAATTTATTAGTGTTTGGAACAGAAGCATTAACATAAATATCTCCATAGGAAATAAAGTTATTTATCATTCCTTCTTTTTCGCTAGTAGAAAGCGAGGTTTTACCAAACAACCCACCAACACTATAGTTATTGTTTGTTTTTATTGCTATATCACCAATGTTAAACACATCTTCGTATTTACCACCAATAATTGTTCCTGCAACACCACCAACATTTAAGTTCGATGCAGTTGTGCTGTTGTTAAACGCTCTTATATAACCTTGGTTATATGCTCTTAATATTCCGTTACGATTATTTGAATTTCTTGCATACCCAATAATTCCACCAACATCTAGTGTTCCACCATTAACTGTTGCGTTAATGTTAGATGCATTACCAGATGTAATGTTGTTATTGTTATTTCCAGTTATTGTTGAGTTATTAATAAATCCTGCAACACCACCAACCGTTGTTTGTAAATTAGTTGTGGCATTATATACATTAATGTTTTTATTAATAATTTTTAATTCCGGAGAAGTATTATTTAAAGTGTTATAGTAGTTGTTCATAACAACATTTAAGTTAGAAGAATTAGCATAACCAACAATTCCACCAACATTAAGTTTTGTTGATACACTGTTGTTATTAGCATTACCAACAACAACTCTGCCTGCATAATTTGCATTTACCATTGTTGAAGCATCTAAATTTCCAACAAGGCCACCAATGTTATAACCGCCATCAAAGTTTGCACCACCTTCAAAAGTGTTATTAACTTTAATTTCGCCATTTATATTATAATCGCCGTTTGGTTGAACTTGATTTATGTTTTGAACCGAGCAATCTTTTAACAAGCCTGCTAAAGTTCCAACATTAACAATTCCGCTCTTTTGGTTTTCGTTTAAAGAAATAAAGTTTTCGTTATTGTTTCCGTTGCTAGACATAATGTTAATGTTACTTAAAATTGAGCGTAAACCACTACCTACTAAAATACCAAAATTCAAGTTTTTAGTAGCATCTGGTTTAACATCTTCAATATTAGTACTAATATCTGTTGTTATGTTAGGAGAAGCTGTTGCGTTTCCTTTTTCAAAGGTTAATTTAACATTAATATTATTTAATGTGCTATCTTCTACACTACCAAACAACAAGCCAATGTTGTTAAAGCTGTTTCTAAACTTATTATTAATAACTTGACTTGTATTTGTATTAACACCTTGGAACACTATTTCAACATTAATATTACTTAAAACCGAGCCTTTAACAGTTTTAGCAAGCAATCCAAAGGATGTTTGCATTGCATCTCTTTTTGATAATTGAGATGTATAACCATCTGGAATTATTATTTTAAAGTCAACATTTTGAATTGTTGCACTTGCAATGCTATTAAAAATATTACTTAAATTATTTAACTGAGTAACAACAATTAATGGATTTTTTCCTGCATTAGGATTTCCTATTAATGTTCCTTCAAATGCGTTACTAAACAAGTTTTCGTTTGATTGATAAGTAGAACTAGAATCTTTAGTGAAATTATAAGCTTTATTATCTGCTAAGTCAGCAGTTTCGTTTTCGCTTAATAAATAGAATTGATTTTTAGTGCTGGTTGCAATTCTTATTTGAGTGTTTAAATCTGCAACGCTTTTAATTTCGTTAAAATTAGAGAATATTCCAATAATATATGCTGGCATTAGGTTTTCATCAATCATCCAAACATTACTACCCGAATCTGGTTTTATATCGGCTAAAGATACAACATCCCAAGCAAATCCACCAAACATATTAGAGTTTTTGCCAGTTTGACCAAAAATCGAGTTTAGATGGAACTGATTACCAATGTTGTTTGTATAATCAACAACATCAAACACCACTTGTTTACCAGTGTTTAATTCTTCTGGAGTTGGTAATGCAGATAACGCCTCGTTAAAGAATTTGTTCATAAATTCTTCTGCATTACTTGCACCTGGATCTTCGAAGCCATCAAGAATACCATCAGGTGTCCTAAGATTGTTTTTAGTAATTTTTCCCGAATTTAGAGTTGTTGAAATTACGCTCGCAAATTCGTAATATTTACCAAATCCTGTTGTTACATTTGAAACTTTTCTTGCGGCATTAACCGAAGTTGTTAATGCTGCATTATTTATTATTTTATTGGTTTTAATATCAGCATTGGTAGTTTCTTCAACTTTACCAACTAACGAACCAATATAATACTTATATTTTAAATTATTGTTTGCAGTTATATTGTTTAAGTCGCCATCGGTTACACTTGTTTCGGTTTTAGATACGCTTGTAACCGTGCCTTCGTTTTTAACAATATTAAGTCTTCCATAACTAAATGCTTGGTTGCCTATTTCCGGCATACGAGGCGAGAAGTTATAGTATCCGCCATCGCCATTATCGTAGTAACCTTGAAGATTTTCGGTTAGTTTTGCACTTACATCTTCGCCCCAATTATTTGCAGAAATTGCAAAGTCAAAAGATAATCGGAAAGCACTTGGTAAAATTTCTACTGTTTGCGAGCTACTATCATTATTTGCCACATAAGTTACTTTTAGTTCGTCTTCGGTGCCAATAATATGCATACCAGTTTTGTTATATAACCCAACGAGTCCGCCAATAACGGTAGATGCCGAAACATTGCCAGTTGCATAAACGTGACTTAAATAGTTTGTTCTGGTTGCGATACCAATAACGCCACCAGCAACTTTTGCTTTTTCGTTAATAACTCCAACTTTTACAAAGCTATCAACAATAATACTTTGGTCACTAAAGCCTGCAATACCACCTATTGCAACGCTTGCTTCAGAACCAAATAGGTTGTTAACAACATTTTTGTTAGTTTTGTTATTTACAAAATCTTTATCAATGTCAGGTTGCCAATCTGCAATGTGTTGAACAGTAACTTGTTCAAGCATACCATAGTTTTCGCCAACAATACCACCTGCATAATTGTAACCCCTAATTTGTTGCACTCTTGGAGTTACGGTTTCTGATGAACCATTATCCTTAGTAACAACACCTAATAAATAACTACTATTTTTAATATGTGTGTTTTTACCTACATAACCAAACATACCACCAGCTTGTTCGGCTGCAATAAATCCGCCACCTTGAACAGTTATTTTTGAAATTGAGTTTTCTTCTGGAGTTGAACGATGATTTTTTACATCTCCTTCAGGTATTGACACACTGGTTTTTCCTTGAGAATGTTCTGTAGGACGATTGTTAGCATCAATAACACCAGCAATACTTCCTGCATAAGAATAGTTTCTTAAAACTTCTACTGAATCGCGAGAATCTTTATTGTAACTATTAAATGCAATTTTATTACCATTATTTAATGCAACACCATAACCACTAAGTGTGCTAACTTCGCTAACACTATTACTTCTGTGTGAAGCAGTTACTGTTATGTTGTTAGTTGTAACATTATTAATAATAATTCCTGGTTTATTAACAATTAAACCCGCAAATCCACCAACTAAGTTACGGCCAACAATTTCAACATTTTCGCCTGCTGAAAGCGAAACATTAATTAATGATGTGTCGTACATCGATCCTGCAATAGCACCAACCTTAACACTTTGAGTTGCTGCAAAGCCATTAATTGTTATGTTAACATTTTGAATAGAAGGATTAATTCTTTTCTCTTGGCTTGCTTCAGAACCAATTCCTGTTGCTTCCTTTTGAGCATCACTTAAACCAACTTGGCTAAATAAACCAAAGTTTTCGTGAACGCTATCTTGTTTTAAGTCGGTTAATTTTATTCCAGTAATGCTCATACCATTACCATCTAAAACACCACCAAAAATAATATCGCTAATTCGTTTATTATCAACAATCAAATTGTTTAGTGTTATTTCACTAAAGTTAAGGTCGTTAATAAGTCTAATGTAATAAACGCCTTCGTTATCACCAAACAAGTATAGTTCGTCACCATTATAAGGAACTGTTTTAGAGTTGTTAATAATAAATCTTACAAACTCTTCTGCAGTGTTAACAAGTAATGGGTTAATAACTTGATTTGTTGTTCCCATTGCACCATACTGGCAATCGTCATCGTAAATATAATCGTAAATGGTTGTGTTATTTTCCTCACGAGTATCGGTTAATGTTCTATGTGAGAATGTATTAAATTTCTTAATATTAATAAGTTGTGGACCAAAGTTTTCGTCTGTTCCCAAAGTCCAAATATTGTTTGATTCGGTACCAGTTGCAAAGCTAAATCCGTTAAACGAACCTGTGTAGCGGAAAGGATTATCCTTACTACCTTCTGGATTTTTGTTTTCTTCATCACTTGAAGAATTTTCTACCTTTTTGCCTCTAATTGCTAAAGCCGGTTCATCTTCGTTGGCAACTTCGTTTTCGTAAATTAAATAGAAGCACGAAGTTAGTTCTCCAGCATTATTAAATTTGTTTTTGCTATTAATACCAGTAAATTGACCGTGAGCTTTACTATTAAATGCGTTTGGTGAAGTTGAATAAGCATTAGTAACACGACCGGTTGCTAAGTTATCGTAAACAAAGCCACCACTACCACCACTATTGGTTTTTATTGCAATGTTAGAATATGCGTTTTCTACTCTACCTGAGTTTTCATAAATAAATCCGCCAATATTACCTGTTGCTTCTAAATATATTTCGCTTGATGCTCTATAGCTATTGGTTTTAATACCCTCAACCATAGAGTTAAAGATATAACCATTAGAACTGTTTGAAACAACAAAACCTGCTGTTTTAGAACCACTAAATATTGTTGAAGAGTTAATTAAGCCAACACCTAAGTTATACGAGTTAGCAATAATGCCAGCGTTTTTGTTAACAAAAGCACCAATGCTTTTTCCGCCAACAATAAAGAACGGATAAGTTTGAATTCTGGTTGAACCTTCGCTAGCCAAAGCTTTTAAATCTTCACTATTACTTTGATTGCTATAATAGGTATCATTCAAGCCAATGTAGCTGTTTGAAATTGTTCCTGCATTAACACCAACAATTCCGCCAACATTGCCATCAACTAATGTTCCGTTGCTAATGTATCCAATAGTGCTATAAACAAATAGATATTTGCTAGAACTATCGTTTGCATTAGTTTGTTTTGTGTTTATAACTTTAATATTTGTTAACGAACCATTATTAGTTCCTGCCAACATACCAAAGTTAAACGAATTAATATTGCTTAAGTTAATTTTTGCATTTCTTGTTACATTTCCATCAGCATCGGTTGTGCCATTTTCGTTTAATGCTTTTATTTCTGCTTTTGTAACTAACAAGTTAGCAACATCAAGAGTAACATTTTTAACAACAGTATTATTTGATATTGTTGTAAATAATCCACAATTAATATCTGAGCCACCTGTGAAGCTTGAAGTATTAAAGTTATTAATTGTTATAATATGTCCATTTCCATCAAGGCTACTAAAGTTAGCAGCAAATGGAACATAATCGTATAGGTTGATATCGTTAACTAAAATAAAGTGACCAGAAGTTTCGTTTTGTAACGCCATAAATTCTGTTACATTCGAAATTGGATTTGGATGATCGTATGTTGAGTTATCTTTAATTATTAAAGTAAAGAAAAATTCTTGTTCGTAAACTCTATAACCAATAACATCTCCAGAACAAAGTGTTGGAATACCATATTCGTTATAATAGTAGTTTATTCTAGCACCTATAACATCAGAAGAACTTACTCGTTTTGCATTAATTGCAAAATAATGTGTGTTGTTTAAATCGTTTAATGTTTTGTTTAAGAAGCTAAAGTTATCGTATTTATTACTAAAGTTTAATAACTCGTCGGTGTTACCATTTCTAATATACCAGTTATTAATAAAATCGTTTGTGCCGTTAAAGTTTAATCTTCCCGATGCTTCTTGTGCAAAACTATTTATTTTTGTTGATATATCCGAATTACCATTATATTTTGCATCAACTATCAAATTCAAAATTTGATTTGTTCCATTTAGCATTTCTAATGTGTTACCAGAAGCACTTTTAATTGCACCTTGCTGCCTAATGCTATTAACAATATATTCAACAACATTCAATGTAACTGTGCTATCTTTTGTTTCTTTTATGCCATTAATAAATCTTGAAACTCTTGCAATAACTGTTATTGTGTCGCCTGCAATAGCATTATCTTTTGCCACAATATAATACTTATTTGTATTAACATCATAATCTAAAACAACTAACGAGTTGTTTTTGCCAGATGTAACATCAAATTCAACATCGCCTTCAAAGTTGTTGGCTTCAACAGTTAATTCAACTTTTCCGCCAATGTTAATTAACGAGTTATGCTCTCCGTTAACTGTTAGATTAATGCTTGGTAGCGGTTGAACTGTTAAAGTTATATCCTTAGAATAAACTTCTTGCTTTTGACCAGCAACATTTTTATAAGCTTTTGCTGTGAATACAATGTTTGAGTTTATTGGTGCATTTTGATCTAGCCCTATTTGAACATAATAGTTACCATTATAAATTATGCTATTATTTGCAAGCATACTTTGATTAACAAGTTTAACCCCAATAAAGCCCGGCAAATATTCGGTGTTACCCGATACCGATTGATAGTTAATTACATAACCATTTTCGCCACCCTGCATAACAGCTAACTTTTGATTAAAACTAACATAATTTTTATATTGCTCTGTTGTTGTTAATTCAACATATTCGGCTTCGTTAAATTCTGGGAATAATTCTATTTTTAAAAGTCCCATTCTTGAAGGAACAATAAAGTTTGTTTCAACTTCTTGCGGATTAAATTCGGCATCTGATCCGCTACCTGAAGTTTCTGAGTTGGCATAGAATTTTAACTTAATATCACTAACCTTTTTAGGAACAATTTTTAAATTAAATTGTTTATTTAATTCGATATTAGTTGAAGGAGAAAAACTTAACAAATACGAAATATCGTTTAAGTTATAAGTAACTCCGCCAGTTCTATTTTTATATGCTTCGGTATTAAAGCTCAATCTTAAATTAAATATTGCTTTAACTTTTTGTAAAACACCATCTTTATAAATTTTTTCGGCTGTAATGTTATTTATTTCAACATTAATTAAACTTGAGTTAGTTCCGTTATTTTCGTCAAGTAGTGAAACACTGCCAACAGTTTGATTTGTTACAGTATCTTTAATTAACATAATAACATCTTCGTTAACAACAACTTCTTCTCCTATTAAAGAAAAGTTGCTTGTTACAACACTAACATTTAGCTCAATGTTTTGTGATGGTTCGATTGTTGCATTTGTTTTATCGATTTCTAAGCTTTCGGCTTTAGGTTTTACATTAAATAAATATTCTTTAGTTAAATCATTAATTAAAAGACAATTATTAATGGTTACATCGCCATTTGAAGAAACCAAAGTTTCACCAAAATTTTGATTTGTTAGTTTTATAAATGGTGTTAATTCGTAACTAATAATTCCTTCGCTAACACCTGTTAAATTAAACTCTGCTAAAGAACTAAATATGTAGGTTTTGCCATTTTCTAAAACTTGATCGTTTAATTTTGCACTTCCTGTGTTAGTAGAACTAACCACTAATTTAACTCCAACATTTGGATTAACAGTATAATAACCATTATATCCGCCAGCAATAGAAGTTTCTAAATCTTCCACGCCAGAATTAATAACTATTTCAACATCTCGGTTAATAGCAGTTGCGTAATAATTGGAAGTGTTGTCAATAAATTGAGTGTGTGTAATATCATCCATTAATAAATTTGCATCGTTAGTTAAGTTTTTAGATAGATACAAATTATAATCGCTAATACCACTAACAACTAAAATTGTTATTTCATCAAAAATAGAAACATCTAGTTTGCTTGAAACTCTTAATGTAACTTCGCCTTCGGCTAAGGTTTCTAGAACCAAATCGTTAAGAATTCTTACAACATTAACATTTGAACTTGTAATAATTAAATCGCTAGCATAGTCTGCCTGTATACCAACGCTTTCTAAGTTTGGAAGGTCTAACATTATTTGAGCCATATTAACATATTGCGTGCTAAAGTCTTCTTCGCTTAACAACAATTTATATTTGTTAACATTTTTATAATTCTTACCAGAAATATATTGGTTATTAAATAGTACCACGTGGCTTTCGTCTTGCTTAATATAGCTTAAGTTACTAAAGCTTTGGTTAATATTTAAAATGTTTGTATTAATGTGAGTTGGTAAAACTTTAAATAAAATTTCACCACTATTGTGTTTATACTTAAATAACACAGGGTATCCATTATTTAAAGTGTAAATATCTCCTAAATAATGTAACCAAGTGTAAGGTATATAGTCTGCAGCTTCGGTGTTAACCGACACAATATTAAACGCATCGGTTTCAGAGTTTATAAATGATTCGGTTTTAGTTAAATCAGTTTTTATTGTTTCTTCAACTGAACTTACGCTTAGTGAAGTTGAACTAACCGAAATTTCTTCAACTCTTGTTTCGGTTATAGATAAAGTTTTTGCCAATAATTTTGTGCTGTTTGTAAATGCAACTCCACCATAATTATTAGATCCAATATAGCTTAGGCTAACATTTACCATATAACCAAATTCTTTATAAAATTCAAAATTGTTCTTTTTAACAATTGTTGTTGTTATTGTTCCTGCAGTTTGAATGCCTGTGTCTTCGTCCTCGGCATAATCTTCACTCTTAACAATATCGGTTGATATGTCTTCACGGTTTAACTCTAAACTATTAGTTTCTGTTCCAACAAATGCACCAACATTATCGTAAACTGTGTAGGTAATAATTGTTTCAAGATAGTTAGTATCAATAACATTATCAGTAACTTCGGTTTGCACTCTTATTAACGAATTTCCTTCCCCGGATAAAATAATAGTGCCATCGTTTTCTACTAAACTACCAATTTTATATTCGATTGTTGTTCCAACGTGAGTTAAATTCAAATCTGATTTTGTTGTAACTTGTGTTGATTTTGGTTCGTTATTTTTAATATTTCCTGTTACGTAACTATTAACAATTGTTGTTTGTTCGTTTTTGTTAACTGCGTTTGTTGATAAATTTGTTCCACCAACCAAACCACCAGCATAAACGTTTCCGGTTAATTTTTCAAAAGTTAAGTTAATATCTGCGCTAAAGTAGCTGTTAAATATTCCATTGGCAAAAGTGCCATTAAACATATATTCATCAAATTCTTCAGAACCTTCTGATAATGTTTTTAAAGTTAAATCTAAATTAATATCGCCAGTTAAAATAATTCCGTAATTTGCTTGTTGGTTGCTTATTTCAGAATTGTTCAAATATCCTACTAAACCACCAACATATTTATTTTCGATGTCGGCATTATTTTTTAAAGCAATATTTCCATAGTATTGTTCGTTATTAATACCGCTGTTATTAAAGTAACTTCTAACATAGCTATAGTAAATGTTAATGTTGTTACCTTCGCCCACAAGTCCGCCAATATTTTTCTCGCCTATTAAACTTAATGTGTTAGCACCTGTTTGACCAGCATTAGCAAATTCAACAACTGCACTATCAATAATGCTATGTTCTAAAAATCCAACAAGACCACCAACATTTGTTTTGGCCATTAAATTAGGAGCAACTGTTATATCGTTTAAGTAAGTTGAGTTAGCATAACCAAACGCCCCACCAACATTTGCAGGAAGCAACTTTTTATTAGCATCCATACTTGTTATTGTTGCACTAACATTTAGGTTATTATAGCTACTACCCATATCACGGGAATAAACGCTAACATCTGGTTGAACAGGATTTTCGTTTTCGTTTTTAAAATCGTAACCATTAACAACGGTTGCAGTTTTAGTTTCGCTAAAAGCAATTTCGGTTATGTTATGTTTTGCATAAGTATAAACCGAACCAGCAATACCACCAATGTTAACATTTAAATCAGTTTCGCCAGAAGTTCCAATGTGGTTAATTACAACTTCGCTATTAACCTTGCTAGAACTTGAACTGGTTGTGCTAATTGGTAAATAAGAAATAACACCTGTAACTTTTCTTGTTATATCAATATCGCCAGCAAGCACCATATTGGTAATATCGTAATTTTCGTAAGTAAAGCTTTCGCCAACCATACCACCAATGTTTAAATTTTTTGCTTCGCTTGTAACATTTATTACACCAGCAATACGGCTATTTAAAATTGAGCCATAGTTGCGACCTGCAATAACACCAATATCAATTTTGTTTTTGTTATTAGCATTTAAAATTTTAATATCAAATTTAACGCCTTCAAAAATTAAATTTTCAATTTCGGCGGTTTCGGATAATTCTTCAAATAAACCAATGTTGTATTCTTTATCGGAAGAAACATCCATTTGTTTTGTTAATTCAAAATCGTTAATATAATTTTGACGAGAATAACTTATACCATTAATTGAGTAACTAAATAAGCCACTAAGTCCTCCGTTAAACTTTTTAAATGGAGGCAAAGTTTCGCCTATGCTTTCTAATGCACGCAAACTAATAGTATCAGTTAAAACATAATAGTAAGAGTTATTACCCAAGTTAATATCTCTACCAATTTCTAAAAATTCTTCTGCATTAGATATTTCAAAAGGATACTCTTTTGTTCCATTTGCAACTCTAATAGGAATGTGGTTAACCGTACTAGGAGTTGCAATTCCTGTTTCTTCGTTAAATGTATAGCTATCTTCCGAAGCAAAAGTTAAAATTGTTCTACCTGCGTTAACATAAGGTTTAACAACAATTTTATTCGAAATAATACGATTATTGCTATCAACACCACTAACTATTTTAGCAACGCTAGTATCAGCAATAAATGCAATTAAGTTTTTGTTAAATGCATCGCTTGGTTCTACATCAAAAACAATTTCTTTTCCTTCGCCATAAATTTCATTACCAGAAATTTGATAGTCACGAGAATCAAAATAAACGCCTTTTTCTTTATCTACACTTACAATAATGTTTTGCACTTTTTTAGCATACTTAACATTAACGTTAACATTTGATGCAATAATTGGCTTGTTATATTGTTGCAAAGTTGCAGAAACAACTGCTGTTAAATTGCCTTCTTTGTAAATTTGATTAAAGAAAAGATCTGGTGAAAATGAAATATCATTATCGTGAACTAAATCGAATTTAGATTTTATGCCATCGGTATTTGAGTTAGGATTATATGCATTTTTATCAATTTTTGCATAAACATAACATTTGTTATTAGCCTTATCAACTTCTAATTCAACAAAATCGCCAACAGTAAATTCAACATCAATAATTTCGTTGCCGCGTTTTCCTTTATAGCTTTTAATAACTTGATCTTTGTTTAACAATGTGAAATTTATGTTTGGTTTTGTTGCTTCATCAGAAGAAACAGCATTTGTTGGATATAGGCTTAAGTTTAATTCTACTTTGCTTGCACCTAAGTTAAAATATCCAACCGAAGTGCTTTCGTAAATTGTAGAATCAATAGGATTTAATTGAATGGAAGTTATTGGTTTAATAATAGTTAGTTTTAAAACCTTTGTCATAGTTACAACATTACCTATATTATCGTAACCAGTTAAAACTATTCTAACATCAACCGGAGCTTCGGTTTTAATGTTTCCTGTTTTAATAAAAGGAGTTCTAATTCCGTTAATATATTTATACTCAACCGAATAATAACTTCTATCGGCAATAACAGTTACATTTTGGTTATAATTAATTGCTCGCAAAGTTTGATCGTTACCACTTGTTTGAACAACATAGTTATAAATGTTTAATCCAACACTTGAATTAACTGCAACAGTAACAGCATTTTGAGTTGAGTAAGTTGCGCTTTTGTTGTAGATGGTTGTATCTTCAACTTCTTCACTAGGAATAATAGTTATTTTACCGTTATCGTTAACACCGATAAAATATTCTGTTTTATTACTTGCATCGTAAATAGCACCACGGCTTTCTTCTGCTTCAAAAATTTCTAATCTAACACTTTGTTGGTTAATGCCTTGATCAACATAATCGTAAACAATAGGAACAAAAATTTCTACTCTAATGTTTTTTGTTATGTTATTTTTTGTTTTAATAACCAAATCAAAGTTAGATTCTACTGGTTGCAAAATTGGTGTTAAAACCAAACGGTTAACAAAACCATCTTCAACTTGTCTATATTCTAAAGTGAAATAATCATTATCAAAAACATCAAAGTTAGGGTCGTATTCTCCGTTAACTGCAATAGCTCTAATGCTTGAAATAATTGTGTTTAAATTAACTTTTTGGTCACCAATAGTGCCAATAACAATTTCATAAAGTTCTCCTTCTTCAGGGTCGTTAATTCCCAAAGCCTTACCTGTTATTGCATTAATTTTTATTGGAGATGTTATTTGGAACCCAACATCGGTTATTCCAGCAAGAGCAACAAGTGGAACTTCGGAAGTTACTGTGTAGGTTTTATAACCTTTAGTAAGCGATGTTGGTGCCATAGTGTAAGAATACTCTAACACTAACTTAGGGCAATTTTTTTGAGTTGGGTCGGTTATTAAAGTTTGCAAATCGCTAAAGCTATAGTTATGTTTTATGTAAAGAGTTGTTCCTCCGTTTAATTCGGTTGTTGGAGTTACTAGGCTATTGTTTCTTAAATAAATTTCAAAGCCATCTCTTCCATTAACCTGAGGTGCATTAATAACTTTTGCATTAATTTTATAACTTGTTGAGTTTGGATTAATTTGTAAGGTTAATGGTGTTCCAACAATGTTTCCACCATAAACGTTATAGATTGATGCAAAACTATTGGTAACGTTTTCGCCATCTTCGCCATAAACATCAATTTCTTCACCAAATTCTTTAACAGTTACTCTAACTTTAATTGTTATTGTGAACAAGCCTTCAAAACCAACACGATCGATGTTTATATCAAATGTTTCAACATTGTTTTCCATATTTTTAACTTGTTGATTAATTTGATAGGTTTTATATGGGTATGTATCGGCAACTCCGTTATAGTTATATCTATCGTTTTCAGAAACTAACGATACTAAACCAATAACATCCGATTTTGCGTTATCTAAGCTGGTTGAAATTCTGTATTGTTTATCGGTTACAAATTCGGAACCAACTTGAATTTTTAAGTTACGAGAAAATATAAAAGGAATTGTTGAATTTTTTCCAAGAATAATATCATAAACATTTCCGTTAGAAGGAACTAATACTATTGGTTGCGAATTTAGGTCGGAATTAGTGCTTAAAACAACCTGCGACATATCAATAACATTAATTACATAAATCTTAACAGTTTGGGTTTTTATTTGATTGTTATAGTTACTAACAGCATAAACATTAACATATTGCAAACCATTGCTATCGTCAATTGGATAATTAGAAGCGTTTTTAGAAATCAACTTACCATTTTCAATTTTTGCATAACTTGTTTCGGTAACATTGCCTTGTTCGTTTGTTACAACTGCATTTGTTGAATCATCGATAAAAAACGAAACTTCGGTTTGGTTTGTTCCAACTGGCATAAAGGTTAAATATTTACCAAGTTCAACTTCGCCACCAAATTTAACAGCTTTGTTGCTAGTTACAAATCCAATGCTTTTAACAGGAACATAAACAGTAACATTTATTTCTGCTCTAAGGTTGCCTTCTTGGGTGTTAACATAAATTATTCCCCTTCCTGGTTTTTGAGCTTTCAAATTAAATAATGTTTTATTGCCATCCTTTGAAACATCTTCAATACTAACAATATCGTTAACACCATTTGTGCCATACTGAGCAAAGGTAACATCGGTTGAAACACCTTTTCCTGCTCCCGATACGGTTGCCATTAAATATTCGGAATTAATTAATCCTTCTTGTGGCTCGCCTTCATCGGTTAAATATAATACTACATCGGTTTTAGAAACAGATATAGAAAAATTTTTGTATGGGTCATTACACCCAAACAACAACATAACTGATCCTAAAAGAGCAATTAATAACGCACTAATTTTTTTTGCCATTTTGTAACTCCTAAATTTCTTCCATTAAACTATGTTAATTTATATATTATTTTGCGCAAGCGGGCGCGAATTATTATAAATATATATATAATAATATAAGTCCGCTTAAAGTCATTATATTTTTTTAATACATTAAAGTCAAACATAACTAATAATTTTACAAAATTTTATAATTTTTTTAACTTAATAAAAAAGCAAAAAAACATTCACGCCGAATGTTTTTTTAAGCTTTCATACTTGTTTTTTGTGGCAATTCCACCACGAATGTTTCGCTCTTTAAAATTGTTTTCTAAAATTAACTTAACTTTTTTATATAACTCGTAGTCTAAATTTTTTAATTTGTATGAAACATCAACGTGCACCGTGCTTTTTGAAATTCCAAATTCGCTTGCAGTTTTTCTTATGGTGGATTTATTTTCTAAAATATATTGTCCTAAAAGTTTTGGCCTTAAGTAAACATTGTTTGTCATATAAATCGCTCCAAATAAAAGTTACTTATTGATATGACAAATCTCTACATTATATTACAAATTTAGCCAACTTAATTTTTAATGCTACAAAAATCATAAAAAAACACACATTAATAAATGCGTGTTTCAAAACAAAAAAATTGACTTAAAATTTAAGCCAATTATTTTTTGTTGGTAGCCTCAATAATTCTTACAATATCTGCCACGGTTTTTAACTTTAACGCATCTTCGTCGCTTACTGTAACATTAAATTCGTCTTCTAATGTCATAAGTAATTCTACTAAGTCAAGAGAATCTGCACCAAGATCTTCTAGTATTCTTGATTTTTCTGTAATTCGATCTGGTTTAATCCCAAGTTGGCTAGCCAATAAATTTTTAACTTTTTCTAGCATAAATTGTCCCTCCGAATTTTGCTACCCTAATTATACTTAATTTAAAAATGTTTAACAAGCGAATGCGAGCAAAATTACAAAATTAACAATTTCTATTTATCTGTTAAATTTAAATATGCACTTGGGTCAACTTTAACATCGTTTTCCATAACAGCAAAAGTTAAGTGAGTTCCAAGGTCTAATTCAGCATTAGCAGTTGTTCCAACTTTACCAATAACTTGGCCTTTGGTTACTGTGTCGCCTTTTTTAACTTTAACATCTTCGTCTAAGCTAGAGTAATAAGTTTTTAAGTTTCCTTCGTGGCTAATAACAACAACGTGTCCGTTAAGATAGTTTGAATAAACATCTTCAACAACGCCATCTAAAACCGCATAAACTTCTGAACTTTCACTAGCTGCTAGAGCAATTTGTTTATGTGCTTCCCATTGATTTAAGGTTGCATTATAAACTAAACCCGAACCATCAAAGCCTTTAGCAACGGTAAAATTCATTACTGGGTTATAAAATGTTATTGGATTATTATCCACCGGTTTTTTGTCTTCAACCCTAGGTTTGCTGACAGAAACAATAAGTAAAATACTAAGTACCAACATAACAACTGCTAACACAACAATGTAACCGTAGCGTTTAAAAAAGTTTAAAAACGACTCCTTATAATTTCTTTTTTGCATATTATCCTCCTAAATTTTTGTTATTAAATAATTGACCAATTAAAACTTTTTATACATATTTTTAATAAGAATGTAGTATTAGTGGATAGCCTATTAAATAAGCGTTTTCGGTTTCGGCTATTTGAATATTTATTTTATTATTTTCGCTTGTTAAATAAGTTGGCAACATATTTGAATATGCTGTTACAACCAACCTATCGTTAACGTGTTCGGAAGAAATTATTTTTAAATTTAATTTTTTGCATATTTCTCCAAACCCAAAATCCTTACTAACTTCAACACATTCACCCGAAACAGAGCACCCCGAAACTAAAATGGAATTGGCTAACTTTATATCGGTTTTTATTATTGCACCATTGCCATTTAATGTAACCTCATATTTAGAACAATCAATGTTATTCAAGTTATTAACATAAGCAAAGTAACAAATTGCATTGTTATTAAACACTTCACTAAGCGTGGTGTTTGATAACAAGTTAACTGCAAACAAGCTTGAAATAACCAAAATAAATGCTAATAATTTTTTCAAATTAAACATCCTTTACTTAGTATTTTTAATGAGGACTAAAAAAATCATCCCATTAGGAATGATTTACTTAAAACTATTTATTTAAACTTAAAACTCATTTAAAAAACCAAACTCTCTTAAGAATGTTACAAAATTTGCATTAGAACTTTGTTCTGGCAATTTGTTAAAAGCTTGCTTTATTAAATTTGGTTTTAAATACTTTAACTGAGAATATCCTTTATCAAATTGCAAATTTAAAAACTTGTTAAAGGCTTTTAAAAACATTCGTTTATACTTTAATAAAACTATAGAAAAATCGTTTTTAACACCATTAAAATTGTTAAGTAATGCTGTAGATTCGTAATTAAAATTATATAGATTATTATTAATTAATTGATTATTATTAACCTTAATTGCTCTAAATTGTTCCACTCTATTTTCGGCATTAAAACCAGTTAAACTGCTAATATAATCTATATTAAAAACATAATTAAAAGCATTAAATAAAATTTTAGAACTATAGCCTAGTGCATAGCCATAATTAAATTTTTGTTCACTATTATAAATTAAATTATTTGCTAAATTATAGACATTACAATTTAAGTAATTGTTGTAAATTAAACTAGCAATGGCGTGCACAAGTTTACAAAAATATAACTTACCAAATTTTGAATTAAGTACACTTTGAGGAATTGTTGCAAAATTAAACAACAACTTTTCTAGCTTAATCAAGTTTTGTGCCCCAACATTTTGTTCGTAAACACAAGCATTAAAAACTTGTTCAATAACAAAACTAAACATTGATAAACATTCTCCAACACAACTACAAAAAGCGTGCAAACTGCAATCTGTTACTCGATTAAAATTATATATAACAAACTTTGCGCTAGCGTTAATTTCACTAATCGATGGTGACACACAAACAAAAGCAGTGTTATTATAAAACTTATTAATCTCGTTTAAAACCCACAAATTTTCTATTACAACAATTAGTCCAACATCGTCGGTTAATTCTTTTTTTATTAGTCTTATTACAAGTTCGTTGTTAAGTGCATTATCTGGCAATTCAATAAACTTATAACTGCCATAATTAGAAATAACAGAATTAACAAAGCCTATATTATTATTAATATTTTGTTTTGTAGCCACAATTAAACATTTAAAAAAACCATTATTACTTCGAATTAAGTTAAAAAACTCTTCATCGGCATTACTACCAAAAATAACATTTTTTTGTTCCATATTAACTCCTAGGATATTTTAAAATAATCCTAAAAATATAGCATTAAATTTTGGTGTTATTATTTTTTTTAAATAGTCTAATTTTGTATTAATTTATATAATTTTAAATTAATATATAAATATTATTTTTATAATTCCATAAACTAATAAAAATTTTTATTAGGGAAACTATGAAAAAAATTATTGTTTTATCTTATGTTTTTATTCTTTTAATAGTAGCCTTAGTGGGAACAACCTATTCTTCTCCTGAAAGCACAATATTAAAAGAAGTTACAAATTCGACTAACCTACAAAATGTTGTGGATTTAATAGACTTAAACGAATATGGCAAGGCTATGAACACGCTTGAACAAATTAATGGCCTAGATCAACAATTAGTTGGGTATAATAAAAACAAATTTAATTTATTGTTAAGCGAATATAAAAAAATACTTATTTCCGAAGCACAAAAACTTAGCGACGAAAATAACAACACTTTTGCACTTAATTTGTTAAATTCTAAGCTTAAATATTATAAAAACGATGAAAGCATTAATGCCCTTATTGCATATAACGAAAATATTATCAAAAGCAAAAATTTAGTAGAATATACAGGCGAAATTGAACACCTATTCACACACTGCCTTCTTGCCTTTCCAGAACAGGCCCTAAACCCTAAAAACTCTATGAGTAAGGATTACGACCGAGATTGCTTAACACCAACCGAATTTAAGCGAATTTTAAGTTCTCTATATAACAACAATTATGTGTTAATAGATATTGATAGCATATATGAAGTTAAAAACGGAATAACAGTTAAGAAAAAACTAATGCTACCACAAGGCAAAAAACCACTAATATTTTCGTTTGATGATGTGAACTACGATTCTAAAAAGAAAAATAAAGGAATGGTTGATAAAATTATTCTTGATAGAAACAATCAAATAGCAACCTACACATCTAAGCAATCCATAGCAAAACGAGTTTCTTACGATAACGAATTTGTAACTATTATGGAAGCATTTATTAAAAACCACCCGGATTTTAGTTTTAATGGTGCACGCGGAGTTATTAATTTAACAGGTTACGACGGAATTTTAGGCTACAGAACACAAAAAAGCAACGCCACCAATCGTTACGAAATTAAAAAAGCAACCGAAGTTGTTACTAAATTGAAAAATTTAGGCTGGAAATTTGCTAGCCACAGTTACGGACATTATCATATGAAAAACATAACCGATATGGAATTTGCTAAAGAAGTTCAAAATTGGCAAAACGAAGTTGCTCCAATAATTGGCGAAACTGCAATTTATGTTTATCCTTATGGTGAGTGGGAAGTTAAAACCGATAATAACGAACTAAGTTACAAGCACAAACTTTTGTTAGATGCTGGCTTTAAATTATTTTTAGGCGTGGGTGGCAAAAACTTTTTTGGCTATGTTCCTATTGGTAGTGGCGAAAATCACACTTTGCTTATGGATAGAAAATCTATAGATGGTAGAACTCTTAGAAGCAACAAAGTTCAGTATAGTCACCTATTTAATTGCGAAGAAGTGTATGATAATATTAATAGAACAATACCATTTAATCAAGAATAAAAAAGAAGAGTTAAAGCTCTTCTTTTTCTATAATATTTTTTTCTAACAACATTTTTTCGTTAACCAAACGGCGGTTTTTACGATTACCATATGCAAAGTCGTAAATAATTACAACTAAGCCTTGAAACAAGTAAATAAAGTAGTTAAAAATTCTGTATAGTAATAGTGCCCAGAATAATGTTCCATCGCCAAATAGACTAGCAAATAAGGCGGAAAACGAAATTTCGGCAACCCCAGTTCCACCCGGAAGTGGAATATATTTTGTTGCAAGTTCTATTATAATAAATTTGCTAAACACTTCCATAACAACATCAATGGATGCACTAGCATTAAAAACACAATAAATCATAAGTGGAATTATTGCTTTTAAAACCACAATTAAGCCAGAGCTAACAAACGAAACTATAACTATTAAAACGCTTTTAGCATAAAACCTCATACTTTTTTGATATTCTAAAATAACTTTCATACATTTATTAAAAGTTAAATTATAGTCTTTAACCAATTTTAACTTATGCAAAAGTTTTATAAAAAACATTGTTATTTTTGGCATTATTTTTTTACTAATAGAAAACATTAAAACCGTTCCTACTAGAAAAATAGCAATAACTAAACTTATTATTCCCCAAGTGGTAACAGCAATCTGATTTTCGCCAAACAGGTTTGAACCAAATATTAATACTATTATAGAAACTATAATAAACGCAATAACTTGAAAAACACTTTTTGCTAACGGAACACTAGTTGCTGGCCCACCTTTTAAGCCACGACTATTTAAATAAAACACTTCAAAAGGCTGGCCACCAGTTGCAAATGGTGTTATGCAATCGTAAAATCTGTTAATAACTGCCGACTTATAACTTAGTATTGGTCTAACTGTTTTTGTAACTTTAAATATTAATATAAAGGTTCTAAAACTTTCAAGTAACATTATTAAAGCAAAAATAAGTAGAGCATAAACAATAAATATCCATCTAAAGGTTGTTAGTTTTTCGATTGTTGCAACACCCATTTTGTTAATTTGATAAATAAGTATTCCAACTACCACTAAAATATTTAATATAAAAAACGAAACATTAAGCCATTTTGTTGGCTTTTTATTTTGCTTTTCAACTGCTTTATTAGCTTGCTTTAAAGCTTCGGTTTCAATTGCTAAATTATCGTAGTTAATAGCAATTTCTTCATCGGATACGGCTAAGCCTTTATCCTTATTGAGCATAAAAACAGTGGTACACTTTTTTGCCTTTTTTACTTTTAGTTTTTGATTAACATTGTTATTTTTATTTGAAATTAATTTATGGTCAGCAAAAAAATAAACACTATTATTGTTTACATTGTTTTTATTATTATCTTTTTTTATCAAATCTTTTTTTGTTGACATATTAAAACTCTCTTTTAAATATACCTAAATTAAATTATAATGTCAAAGAAATACTAAATAAGCATTAAAAATAATATAGAATCCTTATTTTATACACTGCATAAATATACAATATTATTTATACCACATAACATAACAATATTTCATTATTCCCCTTTATTAAGCAAAAAAGAAAGCATTTGGCTTTCTTTTTTTATTTTATATTTATTTAATATCTATTATTAATATTACTTAGCATCAAATATTTTTAAATATCTATCAGGATAGTAATTAATCTTTTTTGCAGTAGCAGTTAAATCATCAATTACATTATTTAAGTAGTTAGAAACTAAAGATTCGTCCAATTTTAAAGTATCATATTCGTAGTTAAAAATTGTTTTATTAGAAGAACTTTGTGTTTTAACATTATATAATGCTTGCCAAGTTAAATTGTTAATATTGTTATATTCAACAATGTTTTTAACTGGTCCAAGATTTAATAACACGTGATAACCAAATTCGGTTTTAACAGGAGCAATACTCATAGAACCTTTTGAATCAGCACCACGGGTAATATCTTTTTTATAAAGGCTTCTAGCTTCGTCGGCAAATTCTTTTACCATTTTATCTTCTACAGAAGTATCAAGATTAACAACATAAGCAAAATCTTTGTTCATAATGCCTTCATCATCGTTATATTTATAAATATAACTGTTAAATGCTTTAGCACGCTCTGTAAAATAAATATCTGCATCATATTTATTAACGCCTTGTTTAATATCTTCAAAAGCGCTTTCAATGTTTGTTGTTACAATTTCGCCAGCATCGTTAACATATTTAACTAATGTGTTTTCCATACTGGTTATTTCTTCCATTTTAGTATTGTAATAATACTCATCAATGGTGTTAGATTTTAAATCAGCTTTTAATTTTTCAATTTGTTTAGTTTGCTCATCGCTATATTTAAATAAGATGTGTGTTACCCACATATATTCGTTGCCTGAATTTGGATGATAGTAAACAGCACTAGCATCGCTACCCATAGCAGCGTGATAAGCAGTTTTGTTGTTTGCAAATTTTTCGTAATCGCGTTTATATTTTTCGATATAAGCATTAACAACTGCTTGCGAGTTAATATCAGAACTGTTTAAAACAGTGGTTTGATATTTACTAATATATTTATTTTCTTCTAAAATACCATAAATACGATTAATTTCGTTTTTTAATAAATCTTCTTCTTTTACTTTTTTACCAAGATTTTCGTTATTTTCTTTTAATTGCTTTTTAAAACGCTTCATTGCTTCTTTAGAAACATCTTCGTCGGTTATATTTTGAACAAATTCACCCGGATCAGAAACAATTTCTTCATCTTCATCAACAACGCGTTCTAAGTAAGGATTTAAACCATTTTCATCGGTTGACATTTTAATTGTTGGTTCATATTCGGTGTATTCTGCACGCAAAGAAGTTTTTTCTTCTTCGTTCTTTTCAGGTTCGTTAACAACTCTATCCCACTCAACTCTAATTTCGGTTTCTAGTTCTTTTAATTGAGCATTAATATTGTCGTAGGCTTGTTTTTTTAGAGTGTTTTTTTCGTTATCGGTTAATGTTAACTTTGTTTTTATTTCTTCCACTAACATATAACGTTGAACCATTAGCTTAGCTGTTGATTCAAGTGCATCTTCCATTTTGCTACCGTTTTGAACATATTGATAACCATAGTTTACATATGTCCAATAAAAATCTTCCATAGTAAACTTTTTAGTATTGTTATCAGCATAAACTATTTCGGTTACAACCTGACTATAATATTTACTTTTATTTAATTCTGTTAAGTTACATCCTGCTAGCATTAATACACAAATAACTAGCGAGAATAAACACGATAAAATCTTTTTCATAAATCTCCAAATACCATTTTAGTATATTTTGACCATATTTTGATTATTGGTCGATTACTAATAGATTATACCTAATTGCAAAAAATTTATCAAATATAAATTAATTATTATTAAAATTATTTAATATATTAATTATACTAATGCAAGTTTTTTCGACAGATTGCAATACTTTTAATAATACTTCAACTCCATTTTCTAAATTCAAATTTGCTTTTAATATTTTGTTGTTGCATATTTGTGATGCAATTTTTAAAGTTTTTTCGTTAGAATTAACAAATTTTATTTTAACTTCGCTCATTCCAATACTAACCTTTTTAACACCTAGTGTTTTAGTTAAATTTTTAATAACCGCAACATACATAAGCCTTAGTAACTCTTGTGGCACTTCACCATAGCTTTCGTTAAATTTCTCGCTTAACGAAGCCATTTGTTCTAAACTACTTAATTTTGAAATTTGACTATAGGCACTAATGCGAGCACCAGTTCCACTAACATAATAATTAGGCAAATTTGCTTCGAAATAGCAATCCATTTTAACATCGCTAAAGCTTTCGGATTCTAACCCATCACCTTCTTTAATAGCATCGTTCAAAAGCGTTAAATACATACTATATCCAACACTTTCAATATGTCCGCTTTGTTCAGCCCCAAAAACGCTTCCTGCGCCCCTTATTTCTAAATCACGCATAGCAATTTTAAAACCATTTCCCAACCCAGAATACTCTATAATTGCACTTAAGCGCTTATAAGCTTCGTCGGTTAAAACTTTACCTTTAGCGTAGGTAAAAAGTGCATAGGCTTGTTTATCCGACCTACCAATTCTACCTTTTAATTGATATAACTGGCTAAGTCCCAAATTATCGGCATCAACAACAATTAAAGTGTTTGCATTAGGTAAATCAATTCCATTTTCAATAAGTGTTGTGCTTATTAATATTTGCGTTTTGTTATTATATAAATTAAAAATACTATTTTCTAAAATATTCTCCGACATTTGTCCGTGAGCAACATCTATTACAACATTTTCTCCCACCAAATTTTTAATTGTTTTTGCAAAGTCGTATATTGTTTCAACACGATTATAAACTATTAAAACCTGTCCTGCTCTCTCTAATTCTCGTTCAATATAGGATTTTATTATGTGTTCATCATATTCGCTAACATTAGCATTAACCGGAATACGATTAAACGGAGGTGTTGCAATAACACTTATATCTTTAACACCAATTAAAGAAATATGCATTGTTCTTGGAATTGGTGTTGCCGACAATGTTAAAACATCAATGTTTGTTTTTAGCTTTTTAATTTTTTCTTTGTGTTCAACACCAAAGCGTTGCTCTTCATCCAAAATTAGAAAACCCAACTTTTTAAATTCAACATCAGAGCTAAGCAGCCTATGTGTTCCGCACAAAATATCTATTTCACCATCAGCAAGTTTTTTTAGTATAGTTTTAGCTTCAGCTTTTGTTTTAAACCTATTTAAAACTTCCACTCTAACACCAAAGTTTTGCATACGCGATAAGATTGTGTTATAGTGCTGTTCACTTAAAATTGTTGTAGGGCAAAGCAACATTACCTGATAACCACTTAAAATTGCACGAAATGCTGCACGCATTGCAACTTCTGTTTTACCATAGCCAACATCGCCACAAACTAGCCTGTCCATAACCTTACCAGTTACCATATCTTGTTTAATATTGTTTACAGCCACTTCCTGATCGGCAGTTAAAGAGTAAGGAAAACTTTTTTCAAATTCTTCCATTATTTCATCGTTATCTGCAAACTTAATACCATTGCACTTGCTGCGTTCGGCATACACTTTTTTAAGGTTGAAAGTTAATTGCTTTAAGCCAGCCTTTACTTTTTGCTTGGTTTTTATAAAGTCGTTAGTGCCAAGTTTGTTTAATTTTGGTGCTTTATCCGAGCCCAAATATTTAGAAAGCGAATCTATGTTTTCAACTGGTAAAAACAATTTGTCTCCGCCCTTATATTCAAGTTGAACATAATCTTTTGTTATATTATTTAATGTTAGTTTTGTTAAGGCAACACATTTACCAATTCCAAATGTAGAATGAACAACAAAATCGCCAACGCTTGGTAAAAACCCAAAAGCATCTTCAGATTCTAATTTTACTGGTTTATTTAAAGGAACTTTTTTATGTAAACCAATAACAACCAATTTTTCATCTGGCAAACAATAACTATAGCCTAAATCTTTTTTAACAATATTTATTGCACCTTTGCTAACTTGCGATATTGCGTTAACAATAAAAATGTTTTGATTATTTGCTTGCAATTTGTTTTTTAATTCGGTTGCTAAAGCTGTTGAGCCAGCATATAAAATAACCGTGTAACCATTTAAGCAAAATTTTGAAACATCTTCCTTTAAGGTTAAACTTTGAAACGAATAGTTAATTAGTGGCGAACTAACAACACTAAAAACCGCATTAGGTTTAAATATGTTGTTTGCATTATTTATATTCTGAAAAGCAACAAGTGCACAATTATCAAATTTAAAAACATTTTTTTCGTCAAAATAAAAGTTTTTGTGCTGTGGCAAAAAATTGCCACATTTAAGTTCTTCTAAATATTCTTCTTTAAATTTTGCAAGTTGTTGTTTTATTTCGTTTATTATTAGTTTTGGAGAATCAAAAAAAACATATCCACCATCAAAATAAGAAAAAATTGAACTCTCTAAATTTAAAAATGGATGCACCCAACTATCAATTTTATTACTGGCTTTGTTAATTTCCAATTTTTCTAATTTATCTTCTAAATTCAACTTTTGTTCTTGCGTTAAACTATTAAAATTTATATTTGGTAGTTCAAAATTGTTTGTAACAAGCCTGCTTGGTAAAATTGTAACTTTATTTATTTCATTTTTTGTTTCAACCAAGTTTTCGCTTAAAACTTTTATATATTCAATTTCATCATCAAAAAACGAAATTCTAATAGGAGTTTCGAAATTTTGTGGAAACACCGTTAAAACATCGCCTTTAAAACTAAACTCCATTTGTTCAACATCGGCATCAACACTTTTAAAACCTAAAAGAACCAATTTTTGTTTTAGTTGTTTTAAGTTATAACTTTCACTCACCTTAAGCGTTAAAAAAGTGTTTATAAAATCATTTTTACTTGGCAACTTATTTAACAAAACTTCTGGAGTTACAATTAAATAATTGGCTTCCCCACACAAAATATCGCCAATAGCCATAGTTAACACCATTTCGTTTGTGTTTACTATTTCTTCTATGCTTGGTTCAAATTTGTTTATTACCATTCGGCAATTTTTGCCCGACATAGTTAATGCATTAAATGCTTTTATTGCACTATCCTTATTAGGCACAACATATAACACATTTGTTTGTTCGCTTAAAATTGCCAGTTGTTCACCAAAATTAGCACCAAAAATACTAACTGCCATATTGTTATTTATGGCAGTTAATAATTTATTAAATATTCCAACTTTGCTTACTAAACTTTCTAACATATTAATTATTAATAACTACTTTTGTAATATCACCTTTATTTTTTATAAAATCTTCTAAAGCAACGCAAGCTTTATCAAACGCAACATCTAAAACTTCCATATTTTGTTTAGATACGTGGCTTAACACAAAATCAGCAAGGTTTAGCCGCTCATCTCTGCCAATACCAACTCTTAACCTGCAAAACTCGGTTGAGTTTAACTTTGCAACAATATTTCTCATACCATTATGTGTTCCTGCACTACCACTAGCACGCAAACGCAAAACTCCAACTGGTAAATCAATATCATCGTAAACCACAATTAAATTTTTTAAATCTAGTTTAAGCATAGAAACCATTTTTGAAACACTTTCTCCACTTAAGTTCATATAGGTGCTTGGTTTTAATAAAATAACTTTTTCGTTGTTAACCATTCCTTCGGCAACCATACCGTTAAATTTATTTTTGCTAAAAACCAAACCATTATTTTTTGCAAACCTATCTAAAACCATAAATCCCATATTATGATAAGTGTTTGCATAACTATCTCCAATGTTTCCTAAACCAACTATTGCAATCATTTGTTTATCCTTTATAATAATTTTCTTTATTAATTTGCCTGCTTCTTGCAATTGCAAGGGTGTTTGATGGCACATCAAATGTTATTGTGCTTCCCGCAGCAATAAAACTATTTTCTTCGATTATAAGCGGTGCAACTAAGTTTGCATTGCTTCCAATAAACACATTGTTTTTAACAATGGTTTTTTGTTTTATTTTTCCGTTATAATTGCAGAAAATTGTTCCGCACCCAACATTGATATTTTCACCCAGTGTAGCATCGCCAATATAAGTTAAATGCGATGCCTTTGTGTTATTACCTATTGTAGCATTTTTTGTTTCCACAAAATTACCAATTTTAACATTATTTAAAATTTTTGAATCCGGCCTTAAATGTGCAAAAACTCCTATTTGTGAATTATTGCCAACAGTTGAATTTTTAACAACACTTTTTAGCACTTCCGAATTGTTACCAATATCACAGTTTAATAATAAACTACTATCAACTTTGGCGCAACTTTTAATATTACTATCTAAAATTTTATTAAAACTACCAACCTTAGCATTACTACCAATTATAACACTAAATTCTTCTTTTGGAACAAAATTATTTTCTTTCATACTTGCTCCATTATTTAATTTCCAATATTATTAAAACTTTCCAGTGTTGATTGCTTCTCGATTTTGCAATTTTCTAATTGATTATAACTTTTTATTAAGCAATCGTTTTCTATAACGCAATTAATAATTGTGTTAAATGGCGAAACTATTGTACCACTGCCAATTTTAGAATTTCTTATAACCGATTTTGCAATAACGCAATTACTATCTAGCAGCGAATTTTCTATTGTGTTACCATCTTTTAGTGTAACACCACTTAAAATTTTTGTTTTACCTGTTATTAAGTTAAATGGGTAAATTGTAACACCCGATTGAATTTCTACAAAATAATGAATTATATTAGAAGAAGTATCAATAAAATTAACACCATTTTTAATGTGATTATTAATAATTCTTTCTTTTAAAACTGCATATGCCACATCAAAGTTTTGTTTGTTATCCACTTTTAAAAATTCGTTTGCTATGCCATTAAACATAATTGGTTCTTTAAACGATTTTGTTCGCTTTATGTAATCGGTTTTAAAAACATAGCCATACGGAAGTTTTACAACATCTAAATCTTTATAAGATAAATAATCAATATAAAATGCAATATCTTCGCTTGTTAATAACGGATTAAAAGCAAACAAAACAACTGTAATATCGCAGTTTATTAAATGGCTTATAATTTGATTTTCTAAGCTTAACTTTATATCGTAATCTATAAATTTAGTTTCGTAATTAATGGTTGCTATTTTTAACCATTCGTTGCAAGTTAAACCCAATAAATCAGAGTTGTTATTATAGTTAAACACTATAACGCCAACTTTTTTATTTTGTGTATTAATTTTTTTAGTTTCTACTTTTAACTCTATCATAATTCTCCATTAAATTTTATAAGATAATATTTAATATGATTTATATTAGTTTTTTATACACTTATAAAATTTAGGTTAATTATTTTTTGTTACGCAAAGTTTTAAAAAACTCCGAAATAATTTCCGAACAACATTCGCAATTTTCTAAAACCTTAATTTCACACTTGTGATTAAAGTTATTTTCTGTTAACATTTTGCCTGCACCAAATCTAGTATCCAACGCACCTACAAAAACTTTGTTTAATCTTGCACTTAAAATTGCACCTGCGCACATAATGCAAGGTTCAAGCGTTACATACATTTCACAATTTTCCAGCCTAAAGTTTTTTACTTTTTTTGTGGCTTTATTAATAGCTATAATTTCGGCGTGGCACAAACTGTTTTGTTTTTGTTCCTTTTTGTTATGTGCTTTTGCAATTATTTTGTTATTTTTAACAATAACACAGCCAACAGGTACATCTCCGTGTTTGGCTGCTTTTTTTGCTTCGTTATAAGCAACCTGCATAAAACTATTCATATTTATTCTCACTTATGATAAGTTACATTATTATTAATTGTTAAAGCTCTGTATATTTGCTCTACTAGCACAACCCTAAACAACTGATGAGGTAAAGTAAAATCAGAAAAACTAATTTTTAAGTTTGCCATATTTTTTAATTCTTCGCTAACGCCATAGCTACCGCCAATTACAAAAGTTGTGTCGGAAAAATTTTGTTCAACCATTTTTAATTTTTTTGCAAACTTAACCGAATCAAACTTTTCGCCATTTATATCACAAATAATAACAAACCCTTTTAAATGTTGTTTTAATTTTAAACCTTCTTTGGTTATAACATTTAAAATATCACTGTTAGAAAAATTGGCAGGCAACCTTTCTTCTTTAACTTCGGTTATGTTAATTTTTGTGTACCTACCAATTCGTTTAACATATTCATTTATTGCTTTAACATAAAAATCTTCTTTAATTTGCCCAACTGTAACAATATTAATCATAACAACCCCCAAACAAAAGTAAATATTGTTACAAGCGAGCCTAAAACTAGCGAGCCTATTAAAAACAAATTATCGTAATATTTAGGTTTAAAAACATTGTTTTGTTTAGGTAAAACAATATCAATTGGGCTTTTCATTTCTTCAAAACTAATATCTAGCGTTGCTTGATTTTCTTGCATATTTTGCGTTACTCTGTTTTTTTCAAGCATTATTGGAGAATTTGTTATTGCTCTTTCTTCTTTAGTGTAAACACTATCTATAACCTTTTTAACTTTGTTTAATGTTGATATTTTATATAGTTTTGAAACTAGCCAAACCAAAATAGCCACAACCGAAATTAAAATAACGAAACATATAATAAAGGTTAAAAAAGCGTTTCCATTTTTTAATAATCCGTTAATACCATTATAAAAGTTTTTTCCAAACCACCCATAATTTTCGGCAGCACTAATATAAATGCTAATAAAGTTATTAATAAAGTGAATTATAATTGCCGGATAAATACTACGAGCAACAATAGCAACAAGCGACATTAAAAGCCCTAAAACAAAAGCATAGAAAAATTGGTTAATGTTAAAGTGCACCAAACCAAACAAAATTGAGCTTATAAATATTGCTTTTTTAACACCTATTTTATATGTTCCTTGCAATAAAATTCCTCTATGCAAAAACTCCTCGCAAATTGCAGGAAGCAAAGCAACAGAAATAACTTCAATTAAAAAACTTAGCCAATTTGGAAATAGTGGCGAATAGTTTGTGTTTGTTCCTGTTATTGGTTGCGAGTAACCAAACATACCAATAATTCCACTAAACACAGTTGAAACTGCAATGTTAATAATAAAAGCAATAACACCAAGCGCAATGCTAATTAACACAGTTTTAAAGCCAATGCTTTTAAAACGCATTTGCTTAAATGTTGTTTTTAATCCGCCATTATGTCTATTAAAAATTGTGTAAAGCACAAGTGGCAACAAAAACATTAGCACAACCTGAATTAACACCGTGTAAATTATATCGGCAATGTCGGGATGAAGTGAACCCGTAACATTAAAAGCCGATAAAATTCTTAACACGCAAAATAAGGTCATACTAATAAAATATATTAAGTAAATTTTAAAAATATTTGGTCTATCCATTTTACTCCGTTATAAAATTACAAAACAAAAGTATTAACAATCCAAATAACAGCACCCAAAACAAAACCTGATAACAACCACAATAGTTCTTGTTTTGTTATTTTTTTATCTTCGATATTATTATTTTCTTCTTCTATAACTATTGTGCTTTTGGTGGTTAGGTTTTCTAAATTTTCAGTTTGGTTTAGTTCAACAGCTTTTAGTTCCTTTTTCTCTTCAAACTTATTAACATATCTTAACAAAAATATTAATCCCACAATAACACCGCCAGCAATTAGCAATGCTAAAATTGGCCAGCAATAATCCCAAACAGTGTTATAAACCGGAGCAGCATTAACATCTACATTATTTAAAGTGTAAATAAACGACATTGTTACAACCACAAAGTTGTTAACAAAGTGCATTATAATTGAATAAACTAAGCTTTTGCCATAGTAAGTTGCATAGCCAAAAACAACGCCTAAAATAAATTGGAATATTGTTTGTTGCAAACTGCCGTGCAATAGCATAAACATTGTTGCAGTTAAAATTATTGCAATATGCGGATTAAATTTTTTTAATAATCCCCTTTGAATTAATCCTCTAAACAAAAGTTCTTCGCATATAGCAGGAACAACTGCCATAACCAAAACGCCTAACACATATCTAAAACCATTATCCATAACATAACTTAAACTATTAGAAGGATTGTAACCTAATAGTGCACAGCCATAATCAAATAATGTTATAAAAGGCGAAATTAAAAACACCGCCACAAGCGACATAATTATAACAATTAAAACTTTTTGATAGTTAACCCTAAATTTTATATCAGAAGCTTTATAGCAATCTATTTTGTTAACTTTGCAATAAATTAAGTAGGTGCTTAAAAAAACTAAAGGTGTTGATAACAGCGAAATTATAATAGCCACATTAGTTTTGCTAAACTCGCCATAGTTAGAACCAGCCATTCTGCTAAATAACGCAAACAATGTTATTAAAATCAAAACAACCACAGAAGGTATAACTAAACTCATTAAAAAGTTTATTCCACTATCCATAACATTAAAACAAGTTTTTTTACTTTCTGTTTTTAAATTTTGATTATTTATGCGTGGGTTTTTGTTTTTCATTTTTTTTACTCTTTACTATTTATAATTATAAATTTAGTATATATTATTTACTAACAATAATCAACAAAAACCCAAATGTTTAAAATTAACAAAAATTAAAAAATCGGCATTAAATTAGCAAATAAAAAAAGCATCAAATTTGATGCTTTTAATTATTTTAACTTAACTAAACTGCGAAACACAACTCCCTCTCTTAAGCCTTCTAAAATAACATAATCGTTTGCATTATATTTGTTTACTTCAAACTTAAAATCGGTAGCATTACTTATTTTGTTCCCGTTTACTTTTGTAATAATATCCCCGCACAATATGTTATTTTCGTTATTCTCAGAAACACTTTTAACTAAAAAGCCTAACTTATCACTTTCATAATTAGCATCGTAGCCAAAAACTCCAACCTTGGTTGTTGAAAGCATTTTAGAATCAGCTTTTTCTATTAAACTTAAAACACTCTTTATTGGAATTGCAAAGCCTAACCCTTCTGCATCTGCAATTTTTAATGTATTTATTCCAACAACTTCGCCACAAGAATTAATAAGCGGTCCGCCAGAGTTTCCGGGATTAATACTTGCATCGTGCTGTATTAAATTATGCATAAGCCCCACACCATTACTAAGTGTTACTTTTAAAGTTCTATTAAGAGCACTAACAATACCTTTTGTAAAAGTGTGTTTAAAATTTATTGAAACAGGAGTTCCAACGCAAACAACATCCTGCCCCACAGTTAAACTATCGCTATTACCTAGTGGCAAATAAGGAATTGCATAATCGGCTTTCAGAATTGCAATGTCTAAAGTTTCATCACTATAAATAACAATAGCACTTGCAGTTTCGCCAGAACTTAGATGCAATGTAATATTGCCATTGTTTGCAATTACGTGTTGATTAGTTAAAACATAGCCCCCACTTTTAACACACACTCCACTGCCTAAACTAGAGTTTGTTTTACTAACACTTTCTATTGCCACAATGGCAGGACTAACAGTTTTTGCAAGTGTTGAAGTATCGCTATTAGAACTAAGCCTAACAATTTCTTCACTTTCGGTAACTTTAAAATATTTTGCATTGCTATTAAACGAACATCCAAAAAGTAACACACAAAAACTAAAACATAAAATTAATCTAAACAGTTTCATATCCCCTCACAAAAAAAGCAACCTTATTTTTAGGTTGCTTAAATTTTTGATATTTATGCTTAATTAATTTTAAATAATGTTCCTAAATTAAACGCTGGAGCAACATCTATTTTTATGTTTACCCCCGGAGTTATTCCTTGTGCTAATAAATACGAGCAGTGTGTATCGAACGCCAATTTAGGATCGTTATTATCCAAACTTAAATGTGCAAGCACAACTTGTTTAACATTGTTAACTGCAAGTTCACAAACCACCTTTGCACTAGCCATATTAGATAAATGTCCGTGCTTGCTTAAAATTCTTCGCTTTAATGCATCTGGATAACTAGGATTAGAAACCACCATTTTTTCATCGTGGTTACTTTCTAAAATAACAAGTTTACAATTTTTTAAATAGTTTATTGTTTCAGGAGTTGCAAAGCCCAAATCGGTTGCATATGCAAATGCACTTGTGCCATTTGAAATTCTAAATCCAACACAACTGGTTGCATCGTGTGGTAATTTAAAACTAGTTATATTAAATTCTCCCACACAAAAATCCGTGTCAAAAAATTCAACAACTTTTGCTAAATTAATGTTGCCAACTTTTTTTAGCAATGCTTCTTTACCTTCTTGTTTAACATAAAGTTTAGCACCATATTTTCTAATAAATGGTCCAATACCTTTAGTGTGGTCGGAATGTTCGTGAGTTGATAAAATTGCCATTATCGAATTTGGATCAACATTTAATACTTTTAGTTTTTCAACCAGTGTTGTAACATTAATTCCTGCATCTATTAATAAATTTGTTTTTTCGCCTAACACTAAAACTGAGTTTCCGCGGCTGGAACTAGAAAGTGTTATTACCTTCATCATATAGTTTATCTTCCTTTTTACTTTAGTATTATATTAAATAAATTAAATTTGTGCAAGTTATCTTGTTATGGCTTTGAAACAATTACGAATTTTCCGTCTATCCAAGAATTAATATAGTTTCTTAATTCTCGTTTGCAGGTTTTTTCCATTGCCGCAATAAAATTATCGGGATTAACATTGTTAAAAGCATTTTCGCTATAATATGCTTGCAACCCAATTAAAAAGTTGTTTTTGCCAACAACTTCACGCAAATTGTCAAAAAGCAACATTCCTTTAACATATGTCATATAAACATATTCTGGTTCTGTTCCATATTGATCAATGTGACGATTCATAGATGTATCTAATTTTCCTAGTATTTCTGTGTATAAATCAACAAAGGTTACATAGCTATTATTTGTGCTTTTTATTAACTCGTTATAGTCAATGCCATAGTCTGGATTTTCTTCGTAGAATAATGCTGTTGAATATTCGGTTAAGCCTTCGTCTAACCAAGCATTTCTAAATGCATTGCTTCCAATAACACCATACCACCACTGATGTGCAATTTCGTGCACTATAACATTTTTATAATCTGCACCAGTAACTTCGTCGCTAATATAAACTAAATTTGGATATTCCATTCCACCGTGAACAAAATTTGTTTTAACAACATTTAAAGTTTTATAAGGATACTTACCAAATAACTTGTTAAAAGTTTTTACAGAATCCAATGCTGTTTGCAAATTTTCTTGTGCATTATCGTCATTATAGTAATAGTAAGTAACTAAAGTATCATCAACAGTATTTGATAAAACTTCGAACTTTGTTGATAGCACTATAGCAAAATCTCTAACTGTTTTTGCGTTCAAATAATATGTGCTTATGCTTTCTTCTTTAACCGCAGATGTTTGCTCTCCTGTTGAAGAAACAACAAATTCGGTTGGCACTGTTAGTTTAACTTCGTAGTTCGACATATCACTATAAAATGGATCACCATTAGAATTATATGGATCTAAAATAAATTCACCATTTTCAAACACTGCAACTATTGGATAAAAGTTTGCAAGGTTAACAGTGTTTTCTCCATAACCAAATCTGTGATTAACGTTTGGAACTTGAACAGTAAAATCTATTAACACTGTTACTTTATCAAGAGGTTCTAAATCAAAACCTAAAAATAGTTTTAAAATATTATTATCCGTTCCACTATATTCAAAGGTTGCATCCACACCATTAACTTTTGCAAAATTAATAACTATATCTCCTGCACTAAATCCGTTAGGATATGCTTTTTTTTCGTTTAGGGTACTAACAGGTTTGTTAACTGCTCCTTCACTAAATGCTTTAGGATATAAATGAAAACATAAAAACGATAACGTTGTATCGGTTCTGTTTGTATAGGTTAATGTTTCATTGCCATTTAGCATATGCTCTTCGGTATAGGTTAAATCCAATTGATAGGTGTTTAATTGTTTGCTTTGTTTGTTTATATCTAAGTTGCTGTTTCCGCAACCAAACAAAAACATAACACAAAGTAAGCCTACCATCCACAATTTTTTCATTGACTTGCTCCTTAATAAAAACTTTGAAAAGTTAAGTTATAAAATAACAAAACACTTTTCTACTTAAAACATTTTTATTAGACAAGCCTTTTTTTTAGAACAAAAAAAGAAAATTAAAAACTAATTTTCTTCTTTTTCTTTGCTTAATAAACTTATCAATATTATAACTCCAATAGGAAAACAAAAAGTTAACATAATCATACCAAAAATAAATGTTCCAATATTATCTCCTATAACTTTTCTTAAATGCCTATAATCTTTATTATAAACATCCCCGTAATAATTTATAGATTTTGTTACTTCTTTGTTTATTTCGTTTTCAAAATCTTCTAATACTGTTTTATTATCTTCTTTTAATTCTTCCCCAACATATGTGTTACCACAATATTCACAAACACCACTACTGTTTTTTAAATGTGCACCACAAGAAGGACATTTTAAAATTTTCATGTTTTCTCCAATCGTTAAAATTTTTTATCTTTATAATAATAGTATAATTTAATTAATTAAAATATGTCAAGATTTAAAATTTATAAATTTTTATTGGTAAAATTTAACTATATAATTTAACATATTAAAATTATACAATCAAAATTTAAAATATTAAAAAAACCATTGACATTAATCTTAATTACAGGTAGAATAATATTGCCTTTAATTTGAGGTATGTCGCGGGGTGGAGCAGCTCGGAAGCTCGTTGGGCTCATAACCCAAAGGTCGTAGGTTCAAATCCTGCCCCCGCTACCACTATAATTTGGTCCCATGGTCAAGCGGTTAAGACACCACCCTTTCACGGTGGTATCAGGGGTTCGAGTCCCCTTGGGACTACCATTTATATTTTTCCCAAACTATTGGGAATATGGCGGCGTAGCTTAGTTGGTTATAGCGTGCGGTTCATACCCGCAAGGTCGTAGGTTCGAATCCCACCGCCGCTACCACACTTAATGGCGCTAGCCATTTTTTTAATTTAGCAAATAAAAAAATCACATTAATAGTGTGATTTTTATTTTTTTATTTAAAAATTACTTCGCCATCTTTACCCCAGCCCAAAACTTCCCTAGCATAATCTTCTAAATATTCGCTGGAATTTAAATAGTTATTCTGGTTAGTAACATTAACAATGCTTTGCTCAACATCGCTAAGCCTTTTTTGTAGTGCCTTTTCTTTATTATTTAAATTTGCAATATTAATAAATTCCACAATTAAAATAATAACAAGCGCAAAAAACAAAATTGCACAAATAACACTTATTAATTTAACAACATTAAGTTTTTTAAATTTCATATTACTTTAACACTCTTTTTACTAGCTTGGTTTTTTTAAGGCGAATTGCGCCACTTTTAAGTTTATTATATAACCAATAATAAACTTTGGCAAATAATTTTCCAAGGGTTTTACGCTCTAATATAAAGCCTACAACATAAGCAACTAATAAATAAAACCTAAATTCGCCAAAATTAAAGTTTATTAGTGCAATAAAAAATCCAAACACATTAACTACAGCAAAGTGTGCCTCTAATATTTGACTAACAACTATATTGTTTTTTAATAATAACTTTATAAAATTTAGTATTCCCCAAATAACACCAAGCAAAATGCCAAACGCTAAAAATATGAAAAACAATTTTGCTTGTATCATTTAAACAACCTTTTTAACATATTTTTATTTCCACCTGTACCATATTTAATGCTATCAACTTCACCACTAAGTTCAAGCATTCCGCTTTCAACATCTAACTTTTCAATATGTAAACCTTGTCCGCAAATGTAAACACGGTTTCCACTAACCATAAAAATCATATTTTGTTCGTTTGAACTAATGGCTTTTTCAACACCAGTTAAACTTAACTTTTTTCTATTATCTAAAACTAATTTAGAACTATTAAACCTTTTTTCGTTTATAACATTAGTAACGTTTTCCATTAACACCTCAAAATATATTTAAAATTTTATTACTAAAATATTATGATTAAAATCAAAGAATTATTCTAAGCCAACTAAATAGTTTTTTGTTAAAAAATAAAAAAGAAATAGTTTCCTATCTCTTTTTAACATAACTAGGCTGCATACTAGCTTTTAAAACCGCCATCACACATTTACCCGAATCCATAAACTGTTCCTGCGTCCAAGCTTCTTTAAAATCTATTTGAGCAATATTTTTTGCTTCTAGGCTAAGCTGCGGATATAAATCTAACATATATTTATCGCTTGTGTAACTATAATTTTTGTTTTTATATATTTGTTCGCGTTTTTCACTATTATAATTATCAATAACATTAGAGTAAGCTTTTAGAACATCTTTAAATCGAGAATGTTTTAACGCTTCAAATTCTTGTTCAATATTCCAAGAACATTTTTCAACAGTTGCACAAATTTCTTTTTTTAGCATTAATATATTTGATTTTGTTGAACTATTTAAAGCATTATTATTAATATGATTTAAAACTTCAATCGAATAATTGTTTGCATCCAGTTCAAATGGATTAAAGCCATATTCTTTTTCCATAAAGTTAATATCGTTTTGATGCTTTAGCTTATATTTCAAATTTTTTTGTTGTTGTTTTGGTTTAGCAAAAATCTGATTTGAATTTTTTAAAATTTTATTATATAAGCCAATTAAAGATTGTGCTTTTTTAAGTGCGGAAACTGCTAAGTTTTCTGACATCAATAATTTGCCAGAATTTAGATTTTTTATGTTCTTATATTGCCAAGAGTGCCTTGATTCGTGAATAACAACCTGCACTAGCTTTAAAGGATAAAAGCTATTATTGGTTTCCTTTAAAGTTTTAAAAGCTTTTAATAGATTATCGTTAATAAATATGTTTTCTGAAATTCCACATTTCCACTGTGCCCAAGTTTCCATTGATAAACTAACAAACTTTAGTTTAGCTGGTTTTATGTTATTATTTTTGCAATATGCCAAATGTAAACATTTTACATATTCCTTTAATTTTTCTTCGCTACTTACAACACTATAAAATTCTGGCGTGCTAGCAAGCAATAACAACTTATTAAAACTATAGTTTTTTAAATTAGTTTCCATACAAAAATTTTAACAAAAAACTTTGCGCTAGTCAATACGCAAAGTTTTTTGTTATAGTCTGCTACCCATAAGACTTCCAGAAGAATAACGCTTTAATCCCAATTTAAAAGTTACAAATGCTAAAACAACAAGTAATGCTGTAACAGCTATTAAAATTGCTATTGCCCAGGGGTTAAACCCCAAGAATATTGCTTCGGCAGGAATAAACACCATAAATCCAGCGGGAATTATTGTGTATAACAACACTTTAGCAAATCCTTTAAAAATAACAGGTGGATAGTTATCAAACATAGTTATAGCCGAACTTATCATATCTGCAATAGCACTTCCATTTTTAACATAGAAACAAATACTTTGAAAAATCAAAACAATACTAACAAACACTAACGCACCAATAATAATTACAGGAATCATTGCTAAATACCACCACCAAGTTGCATTAATTATTATTAAAACAACAAAGGCATAAATAATATCGCCTATAGCCGAAACCGAGCAAGAAGAACAACAAACATTAATTAATAAATTTTTTGGTTGAGTTAAATAAACATCTAACTTTCCGTTATATATTAATTCTCCAACCGAAAACGCACTATTAAAAAATAAGTGTGCAACGCCATAACTACCTGCCGAAATTGCCCATAATAATAAAACTTCGTTAAAGCCATAGCCACCAATGCTATCCACAATAGAAAAAACAATAATCCATTGCAAAATAAAGAAAGCATTATTTAAAATCATCATAACAATTTTTAGAAAAAAGGATGTTTTATATTCGTATTCTTTTTTTAAGTTTAGTTTTAAATAACTAAAAATTAACTTAAAATTATTTTTAACCACCATTAACATTAACCCTCCTTTTTCCTAAGTTATAAACACCAATACCAATAAGTATTAAAATCACACACCAAACACTTTGCGAAACAAACACTTTTAAAAATAATTCCCACGAAAAATTAGCAACAAGTTTAGCAGGACCAGAAAAAACCGAATATATTGGGCTATATTCAATTACTGGTTGCAACCAAGCTGGGAAAAACTCAACTGGAAAAAACAAACCAAACAACATTAAAAATTTTTGTAGTATCCACGAAAATGGCGAAGCATCTTCAATCCAAAAGCTAAGTAAGCCAACTATAGCAAACATAGCCCACACTAATAAAAACGATAAAATTAGCGAAAGAATATTTGGCAAAATTTGATACCAAGTAAATGTTGGAACTATTCCCACAAAGCACAAGCCCATAACCAAACCAATAGGAAACATAAACATAAGCATCCAAGTGCTTTTACCCATAAAGGTCGTTATATTATATAAATAAAAGTTATAAGGTCTGTTTAACTTGTAGGCAATTCCACCGCTTTTAATTTCGTTGCCAATAGAAGTTATTATTAACCTGTTTCTAGCACAAGTAACAATTAATTCGGTTATTATTAAATACCATATCATTTGTTCTAACGAATAACCATTAATAACACTGCTTGTTCCGCTTTCACCATAAATAAAACTCCAAAGTTGCACAAAAATATAAATGATAATAAAAAAGGAAACGGCACGAAGTAATGTGTCAATAATAGTATCTCGTTCTTGTTTAATACTTGTTTTATAAATGTGTAAGTATTTAAGCATTATTCATTTTTTCCTTGGTAAATATTTTTTATAATTTCTTCTAGTGGAGTAGAAGAAATTGATATATCTTGCAAATCATCGGCTTTAAATAATTTCATAAGTTCATCCATTGATGTTACATTCATATCAACTTCTATTTTATACATTGTGTCTTTATGTTTTAAAATTTTAATACCTTTGGTTTCTTTTAATTTAACAGCCGATTTTAAATTTGCTTCCACAATTTTTTTGTTCATATAGTGATACTTTAAGTTTTTCATACTATCATCTAACACTATTTTACCATCGTTAATAATAATAACTCGTTTGCAAAGTTCTTCAATATCGCCAACATCGTGAGAAGTAAATAAGATTGTTGTTCCTAACTCTTTATTTATTTTTTTAATAAGTTTTCTTAAAGTATCTTTTGCTATTGGATCAAGTCCTATTGTTGGCTCATCAAAGAACAACATTTTAGGGTTATGAATTAAACTTGCCACCATTTCACATTTCATTCGTTGCCCTAACGATAAGCTTTTTATTGGTTGATTAATAAAATCGTTAATTTCAAAAACATCTGCTAATTCTTTAATTCTTGCCAATAAATCTTTTTTAGGAATATCGTAAATGGCACCAAAAAACAAAAAGTTATCATACGCCGAAAGATGAACCCACAACTGCTCTTTTTGACCAAACACTGTTCCAATTTGATAGGATAGTTTAACTCGTTGTTTACTAGGATTAAAACCTAAAACTTTAATCTCTCCACTTGTTGGATATAGTATGCCAGTAAGCATTTTTATAGTGGTGCTTTTGCCTGCTCCATTTGGCCCAATAAAAGCAAGACACTCGCCTTCTTCAACATCAAAAGAAATATTGTTTACTGCGTGTTTAATGCTTACTTCACGCTTGCTAAACAAATGCTTAAATTTTTCTTTGCCTTTATATTTTTTCTTTACTTTAAAATCTTTTGTTAAATTTTTAACTTCTATCGCTTTCATAATTTATCCTTATTGTGTTTTTTATAACATTAAAATTTTTATTAAAAAACTCTTAACTAATTAGAACAAAATTCTAAAAATTAAGAGTTTAATTTTAACACTAATTAATTTTTTCTGAGTGTAAAATATAATATCCTTTATCTCTATTTAAAATTTTTACATTGCCAAAAATTTCGTTCATTTTGTTTTTTAAACTTTCCATACCGTGTTTTTTCTTAATAACTAATGTTATTGTTCCGTTAGGTTCTAAAACATCTTTAGCACCAATAACAACATTAAACAAATTTTGTTTTCCGGCTTTTATTGGAGGATTTGTTACAATATGATTTACTTTAAAATTAACATTATCATATAGGTTACTGTCAAAAACATCAACTTTAACCCCAATATTGTTTGCATTTTTGCAAGATAACATAACAGCATTTTTATTTATATCTAACATTTTAACATTTAAATTAGGATAGTATTTTTTAATAAGTATGCCAATAATACCATATCCACAACCAACATCTAAAACTGTACCGTTAAGCGTTACATTATTAAAAACTGTTTTTAGCAGTGTTGTTGTTCCATAATCAAAATTATCTTTAGAAAAAATATCTGCACAACTTTCAAAGGTGTAACTATCCCCCATAAAGTAATCGGTAAAACTAAAGTAATCTTCTTTTCTATGTTCGGTATTTAAAAAGTAATGATGCTGTTCCATTTTATCTCCTTAAATCTACTTGCTATTTAATAGTTCAATATCATAACCATCTTTACGATCTAAAATAACATAACCTAAAGCTTTTATTTCATCACGAAGTTCATCAGATTTTGCCCAGTTTTTATTTTGCTTTGCTTCCCATCTTAAATTTGCTAATTCCTTAACTTTGTTTGGAATTTCAACAACTTTTTGTTGGGTGTTAACTTCGCCAAAATCCAACCCTAAAACTTGCTCTGCAAACGCCGAAACAACATAGTTTATTTGTGGATAAATTTCGGTTAAATTATTTTTTATTGCATTACTAATTACTTTCATAATCTTGTTTAATTCAACCATTGCAAGTGGTGTGTTAAAGTCTTCGTTCATCGCATTAACAAAGTTGTTATAAATATCAATTAATTCCTGATTTGTTAATTTACTATCAATATTAGTAGTTATGACTCTAACGCTGTTAACACTTTCTTTTAATTTTGCAAATTGTTTTTCTGCTAAGCTTAAGCCATCGTCGCTAAAATCCACATTCGATCTATAATGGAATTGTTCAATAAAATATCTAACTGTCATTGGATCATATTTTTTAAACAAATCGGTTAGTGTAATAAAGTTACCTAGGCTCTTGCCCATTTTTGTGCCGTTAACAGTAACTAAGCCGTTATGCATAAAGTAGTTCATAGGCAAATGTCCATTAACAATATCAGCTTGAGCACATTCGCATTCATGATGTGGGAAAATGTTATCAATTCCGCCACCGTGAATATCAAATTTTGTCCCTAAAAACTTCTTACCTAATGTGGTGCATTCTAAGTGCCAACCAGGGCAACCATTTCCCCAAGGAGATGGCCATTGCATTAAAACATCGGTTTCGGCTTTTTTCCATAATGCAAAATCTTCAGGGTTTCGTTTATCATCTGCAATCTCAATTCGCTCGCCACTAACATTGTTATCTAATTTGCGATTTGATAATTGTCCATAGTTACTATATTTTCTAACATCAAAATAAACATTGCCTTGTGGTGTTAAATATCCATATCCTTTGTTTATAATATCTTGCACTGTTTCAATCATTTCCATAATAAAGCCAGTTGCTCGGCAAGAAATACTTGGCCTAAGTACATTAAGCTTATCCATAGCTTTAAAATATTCAACTTCGTATTTATAAGCAATTTCGTAAGCATCTAATTGCTCAATTTTTGCTTGTTTCGAAATTTTATCTTCCCCGCTATCGCCATCGCCAACCAAATGTCCAACATCGGTTATGTTTTGAACATATTTAACTTTGTAACCACTAAAAGTAAAATATCTTACAATAGTATCAAAATTAATATAACTTTTTGCGTGACCCAAATGTGGCATACCATAAACAGTTGGACCACAAACATAAATTCCTAGTTTGTTTGGAACAATGGGTTTGAATTCTTCTTTTTTGCGTGTGAATGTATTATAAATCTTAATCATTATTTTTACCTACTTTATTTTTGTTATTTATAAATTTTAATATTTGATTAATATTGTTTTCTAGTATAATTAATTCTTGCTTGTTTTTATCTTTAAAAATATCACTTTTTAAGCCAAGATAAAACTCATTTAATTTTTCTTTGCCTTTAGCAGTTATGTTATAAAAAATCTTTCGCTTATCGCCTTGTTCACTGCTCTTTAAAATTAAACCGTTGCTTTCCATAGTTTTACAAAGCAATGCCAAATTGCTTTTTGCTATGCCCAAGTTTTCTATTAAAATTTGTGGCGAACAATTATTGTTTAGGCTTAACATAAACAAAACTTTTTTATCCATTGTTAACAAACTGGTTTTATTTGCTTGTTTTAAGTTAAATCCATCACATAAACTTTGCAAAGAAATTCTAAGTTCTATAAGTTTTGTAATTAAACTTTCGTTATTCATATTTCTCCTATAAATAGTAATAAGAATATAACTAATAATTAAATATTACCATATAAACATTACGATTGCAAATTAATAAAAATTAAATAAGGTTAAAAATTATAAAATAAATTATGTTCTTTTTTTATTTAATTATGATATACTAAAACTGCATTAAAATTATTTATTATTAAATTAAATATTTTGTTATTCAAAGGAAGTATTTTATGAAAAAAACTAAAATTATAGGAACTATTGGACCAGCGTCCAACAATTATCAAACTTTAAAGAAATTAGTTTTAGCAGGATTAAATGTTGTTAGAATTAACTTAAGCCACGCTACTCGCGAAGATATGGAAAATATTTTTAACATAGTAAATAAAATTCGTGAAGAACTTAATTGCTCGTTACCAATAATGATAGATACAAGAGGTCCAGAAATAAGAGTTAAAACCTTTAAAGATGGTTCTGTTAAATTAACACGCGGACAAATTTTTACATTTACTGGTCGCGATGTAGAAGGTACAAACGAAATTGTTAGTTTTAACATTCCCGAAATTGTTGAATGCATTAAACCAAATCAAAAAATTTTAGCTGTTAATGGCTTAATAACTTTTAAAGTGTTAGAGGTTAACGGATTAGATGTTAAATGTAAAGTTTTAATTCCGGGTGTTATAAGCAACAAAAAAAGTTTGGCAATACCGGGTGTTAAATTCACCACCCCATATTTAAACGATAAAGATATTTCCGATATTGAATGGGGAATTAAACACGGTGCAGAAATTATTGCTGCAAGTTTTGTAAACTGCAAAGAAGATGTTTTAGAACTTAGAGCATTAATTAATAAGCACAATGGCAAACAAATGATAGTTTCTAAAATCGAAAGTGCTTTTGGAATTAAAAACCTAGATGAAATAATCGAATATTCCGATGGTATTATGGTTGCTCGTGGCGACCTTGGCGTTGAGCTACCAATTTCAAAATTGCCAGAACTTCAAAAAGCAATGATCAAAAAAACTCGATTAAAAGGTAAAATTGTTATTATTGCAACCGAAATGTTAGAAAGTATGATATATAACAACCGCCCTACTCGTGCCGAAGCAAGCGATGTTGCTAATGCTGTTTACGATGGAACAAGTGTTGTTATGCTATCGGGAGAATCGGCTGCAGGGAAATATCCTGTTGAAGCCGTTAAACAAATGGCTAAAATTTGCGAAGAAACCGAAAAACATATTGATTATAAAAAGCGTTTTTTACAAAACGACGACCCAAGACTTAATAATGTTACCGACGTTATTTCACATAGCGCGGTTAACGCTAGTTTTCTTCAAAAAACAAAAGTAATTGTTGTTTTCACAAACTCTGGCGAAAGTGCTAGAATGGTTAGCCGTTTTAGGCCATCAGACTTAATTATTGGTGCAACACCAAACAAAGATGTTTATCAACAACTTGCTCTTAGTTGGGGCGTTTTACCAGTTTTAACACCAGTTTACAATTCTACCGATGAAATGTTTGAAATAGCAAATAAACTAGTTAAAGATATGCACTTAGCTAAACCAGGCGATATTATCACAATAACTTGCGGAACTCCTAAAAAACCGGGAAAAACAAATTTAATTAAACTTTCAACTGTTAGATAAACAAAAAAGAGTGAAAATTTTCACTCTTTTTTATCTTTTTGGTTTAAACTGTGAAGTCGGATTTTTTCTAATTAATTCTTTTGCAATACTTTCTAATCCTATTGTTGCTCTATAATCGTCACCAGCAACAACCTGAGCTTGTGTTAGTGGCATAGTTGAAATTTTATTGTTTTGCAATATAATTTTTCTTTTTGCTTGAGCCACATTTAATAACATATATGGATCAAATTCTTTAGCCATATTTATGCATTTTTGCTCTGCATTTTTAGTAAGTTCTTGCAATTTTTCTGGGTCGCCGTTACCTTTGCCATCATAAGCATCGTTTAATTGTGCCTGATAACCTTTAAAGATTTCCAACTCAGTAAATAATTTATCATATGGTGAATATCTAACTATTAAGGTTTCTAAAGTATTATATGTTTTAGTAATATTTGAATTAAATTGCTTTTTATTGGCAAACTCTTTATTTTTTAATATTAAATCATTTAAAATAACTAACGCATCGTAGCAATTTGCACCTTTTTTTATTGCTTCTACCAACTTTATTCCTTCTGGACAAGCTTTATTTGTGTAAGCATATATGCTAGAAGCTGCAATATTATTATTAGGGAAAGAGTGTTCTATTCTATTTTTAGTTATATTTACAGCATTTATTAATTTATATGGGTTTCTTATATCAATTTCAGATAGTTCACCAGTTTTAATATTTTTTACATCTGGCAAAGAATTAAAATCAATATCTTCTAAAAACATTAATTGCTTTTCGTCTAAATTTATTTCGTACTCTAATAATTTATCATATGCAATTTTTGTTTTTTCGTTTATAACAATTCTATCAATTAAATTCGGATTAACATTTGCATACCTGCATAGCAATTCAAATTCTGGTTCATCTTTTTTTACTTCGTTTGGATATAGGCTGATATAATTCATAATATTTCTCCTAATATTTTTTATTATAATACCAAATAAATTTAATAAAAACAACTATCGATTTTAATAAATAATTTGTTTATTTTTTACTTAACTCTTTTTTAAATTCGTTAATTGCTTGAGTGCCAATAAAATTGGCAAGCATTAAACTTTCAAATTTGGCGGTTGGAACTATTCTAATATTAGCCTTTCCCAATTTTAAAAAGTTTGTAACTTCGCAGTTTATAAATTCTTCGGTGTTATCTTTAACATCAATATCTTTTAAATTAGCATCAATATTGCCAATTCCAATAAGTGCCGCATAGGAATGCTTTCCTTTTAAGGTTTTAGCAGATGTTAATGCAATTTGAGTGTAAGCAGATGCACAATTATATATTATTGTTTTTGCAAAGTTTTGTTTACTAGTTTTATTAGTTAAATTTTTAAAACTTTCTTCCGATATTGTAAATGGTTTTTGCTCGCCTTTTAGATTATATAAAATCGAATTTGTTTCCTGTTCAACTTTCAGTTCGGGCTTATATGCCAAACCCAGTTTATCAAAATAACAATTTATTAATTGTTTAGCCCACACTAAGGCTTGCGCAGGATTTATTTTTTTGTTATCTTGCAATGGCAAAAGGGCTTTATCTATATCACTTTTAGTTTCAACAGGAACAAGGCTGTTTTTTATTTGTTCAATGGCTCTAAGTTCTTCGCGAAGAACTAAAAACTTGTTTAAAGTTTTATTAGACCAAATAACGCTTTCTTCGTTACTAACATCAAACTTTGGTTTTAGCTCTTTAGTTAATGCATCAATCTCGGTTTGCAATCGCTTTTTTTCTTCTTCGCTTTCACATTCGCTTAATTGTTTTTTTAATTTACTTAATTTTTTTACTTCAACAAAGTTTTCCCAATATCTAAACATTTTTTGATTATTTTCACATTCGTGTGCAACAAAATTAAGTTGTCGACAAATAAAATCGACATACTCAAAACTTAAAGCTTTATTTGCTATTAAAAATTCGATATGTGATAAATCAGAATAAAAAATATTATTATATATTTTTAATAACTCTTTTCTTTCCATATTTTAATTATATAACAAGTTAATATTATTGTAAATACTCAAAATTTTTAATAATGCTTTATTAACAAAAAGTTTAGTGTTATACTAAATAAAAAAATTATTCTAAGGATAAGTTATGAGATCATACATTAAAATTTTACGAGAATGGAGTAAACTTGCAAAGCCAAATAAATTACTATTGTTCTTCTCGTTTTTTATGGTGGTTTTAGTTCAAGTTTGTTTTATTGTTGCCCCAATATATTCTGCCAAAACAACAGTTGCAATTACCAACGGAAAATACACCGAAACAATTATTTACCTTTGCGTGGTTTTTGGCATTTTACTATTAAGAAAAACCTTTTGGCATTTTAACTATAAAATATATCCTTATTTAGTTAAAAGTGTTTACAATCGTATTAATCAAGAATTTATTGAAAAAAGTTTGAACGCAAAAAATTCCAACTTTAAAACAACATCTAAAGAACGCATATTAAATATGGTTCACACCGATGTTAATACAGTTGCAGATTTTGCAGATAAAATTGGAATTGCATCGGCCAGATTAATTCAAACAATAAGCTCTATTATAATAATATTCACGGTTAATTTTTGGGCAGGATTAATAGTTTTTATTGCAGACATATTAGATTTTTTTGTTTTAAGTTTTATTAATACTAAACGAGAAAAATGGCTACGACAAATTAGAGAATCAAACGATGAACAATACGAAAAACTTAGTGAAATTATTGATACTCGTGATACCATTAAGGATTTAGGCTTAGATAAACAAATAAAAAAAGATTACAATAAAATTTTAGATAATTACATATATCGATTAAGCAAAAGCACCTTTTGGGAATCGATGAAAGGTAACTACTATCAAGCATTTTACGAATTTCTAATTTTAGTTGCAAAAATCGTGGCAGTATTTTTAGTGGCTGGCAACGGAATTAGTTTAGAGCTATATTTTGTTATTATTGCTTATGTTGCAGATGGAATTTATAATACAAAAGACTTATATTCAGTTTTATACGATTTTAAAAATGTTAATGTTGCCTTAGGCAGAGTTAAAACCGTTTTAAATTTTGCCGACAAAGAAGAAATCGAAGTTGGTTCAAATAACTTAAAAGATATTTTAGGCAGTATTTGTTTTAATAAAGTTAGTTACAAAAAATCTATCGAAGATGAAAACCCAAGCCTAAATAATTTTGATGTTTTATTTAAAGAAAACGAAACCACTTTAATTATGGGCCCTAGAAGTTGTGGAAAACGAACCATATTTAATATGTTAAGACGCAACATTAAACCAATAAAGGGCGAAATTTTAATTGATGGCGTTAACCTTTACGATTTTACAAAAGCAAGCCACAGAGATAATTTTAGTTATGTTACTACCAAACCAACATTTTTTAAAGGTAGCATAATAAAAAATTTAACCGTTTATGAAAAAAATCGTAAAATAGTTTACGAGATTTGTCGTGAACTTGGAATTTACAATTATATTGAAAGCTTACCTAAAAAGTTTAATACCAATATTTCACAAATTCCTTACGAAAAACTTTATTTATTAGGATTAGCCAGAGCTATTTTATATGCTTGCGAAATTTTGGTAATATACGAATTCCCTGATAACCTATCAACTTTAGAAAAAGATAATATTAAAAATATAATTAATAAAATGCACGGAACTAGAACAATTTTAATTTTTAGTGCTAAAGATTATTGTGCAGATATTTCTAATAAAATTATTCGCATAGAACGAGGAGAAATTAAGTCGATAAGTTTTAACGATAAATAACAGAACACTTTATTGTTCTGTTATTTTTATAATTATTTTTAAAAAAATCTAAAATTTATAGTTGTTTTTTTTATTAACATTTTATATAATATTTTGTGTTGATAATTGTTTGATTGTCAAACTAAAGGGAAAATATATGGAACAAACTAAAGAAATGTTAAACGATATTTTGGTTAAAATTTTTAACCAAATAATGTTTAGTGAAGAAGCAACCTTGCAAGAAAAAACTAATGGTAAAATAACTATTAGAAATATTCACATATTAGAAGCAATTGCTGGTGCCGAACAAGAAAATAAAACAAACATAACAAGCATAGCAAAAGCTTTAAACATAACAACAGGTACTTTAACTGTAGCACTAAACAAACTTGAAAAACAAGGATATATTGTTCGTAAGCAATCAGTGCACGATAAACGAGTTTTTTATATCACTCTTAGCAAAGAAGGTAAACGAATAAATAAAATTCACACCGATTATCATAAAGAAATGGTAAACTTTATTGTTAAAAACCTTAGCACCAAAGAAGAAGCAAACCTTGTTGACCTATTATCAAAAGTAAAATATTATTTTACAAAATAATAAATATTAAAATAAAATATGGAGATAGAGATGAAAGTAGCAATAGTTACAGATAGTAATAGTGGTATTACTCAGGATGAAGCAAAAAAATTGGGTGTTTATGTTATACCAATGCCATTTTTAATTAATGATCAAGAATATTTTGAAGATATTAATTTAAACCAAGAAGAATTTTACAAAATGTTATTAAACAATGCCGAAGTTTCAACTAGTCAACCTAGCATTTATTCGGTTTGTGAACTTTGGACAGAGATTTTAAAAACTCACGATGAAATAGTTCACATTCCAATGAGTAGCGGATTATCGGCAAGTTGTGAAACAGCCATTGCCGCTAGCAAAGAATTTAATGGAAAAGTTCAAGTTGTTAACAACCGCAGAATTTCTATAACTCAAAAACAATCGGTTTTTGATGCTATGAAACTGGTTGAAGAAGGCAAATCAGCAAAAGAAATTAAAACTTGGCTAGAAGAAACCAGTATGCAAGCAAGCATTTATATTATGGTTTCAACTTTAAAATATTTAAAGAAAGGCGGAAGAATAACCCCTGCCGCTGCAGCCATTGGAACTCTACTAAACATAAAACCAGTTTTAACAATTCAAGGTGCTAAATTAGATAAGTTTATGCAAGTTATGTCGATTAATGCAGCTAAAAAGCGTATGATAGATCAAATTGTTAAAGAACTAGATACCAGATTTTCTGACCTTGTAAAACAAAATAAAATTGTTGTTGCTATGGCATACACTCACGATCGCAATCGTTGCTTAGAATTTAAAAAAGAAGCCGATGTTGCCTTAAAGAAATTCGGATTAGAAATTGAAATGGTTGATCCATTAAGCCTTTCGGTTTCTTGCCATATAGGCGATGGTGCAATAGCGATTGGAACTTTTATTAAAAGATAATAAAAAAAGTGCTTAATAAAAGCACTTTTTTTTATAGCAATTCTAACGCTCTAATGCAAATTTGAACCAACTGATAACGAAGATTTATTTTATCATAAATTCGCCATTGCCAATTTTTACCATCGGTTTTATCAGAAAAATATAGTAGTTCGCCAAAATCAACTTTATTAAATTTTGCACAAGCACAAAGCGAAGCACATTCCATATCAACACCAATCGCCCCTTCGCTTGCTCTGCGCTTTGTTCGCTCTGGTGTTTCACGATACATTGCGTCACAAGTCCAAACAGTGCCTTCAATATGTTCTAAGCCAAATTCCTTTAATGCTTGCCTTATTGCATTATTAACTTTTTCGCTAGTTTCCACTGTTCTAGTTGCTGGCAAGTAATGATAGGATAACCCTTCATCTCTAATTGCATTTGTTGGAATAAAATAACTTTCCATATCAACATCCTTGTTAATGCAACCACAAGTACCACAAGAAACAAAAGTTTTTATTCCCACATAATCTAATTCTTCCATTAAATTAGCCGCTCCTGGTCCTCCTAGTGGGCACAAAGCAATAACTAAACGATTATCGTATAAATAAACTGGAGAAGAAGAACTTGCCGATTTGAATTCGTAAATTAATTTACATTTGCGTTTTATTTTTTTTAATTTATCAAAGGCTCTTGGAAAAAATATAAGAGCTTTGGTTATTCCTAATTGTTTTACAATATCAAAATTTTCAAAAGGCTTTTTACCTGATTTGAAAAAATAATTCTTAGCGCGTTCTGCACTATCATCGTCCCACTCTAATATTGGTGCGTTTTTAACTAAATATTCATAATTTATTTTCATAAGCAATTTACCACTCTTTTTATTTAATTAGCTAAACATCTTTTTTAAATCGGCATTTAGTTTAATAGAATAATCGTTAAGACCTTCACTATCGCCCTTAGCTGGCTTATCTAAGTTGATTTTTGATTTTGTTGCAAATTTTTCGCCCAGTTCAAACATTTCAATAATATCGTTAGTTGGTTTTCCCATTCCGTAGGCACTAATAAGTTCAACATATAAACTAGGTTTTTTTATTAAACAAGCCTTTGCATTTTCTAAAAGATTTTCTCCAAAAAACGAAATTAATGTTACTATGTTTAACATATTTAATTTAAACCTATAAAGGTCAAGTTTATGTTTAGATTGTTCGTAATAGTTCTGCCAATCAAATTGAACAGCTCCGCTTAAAACATTTGCTCCATTTCGACTTAATATTAGTTTTAAATCGGTTAATGTTCTACCCGATACAACATTATCGTCTAGCAACAACAGTGTTTTTTTATTATTAATAGCGTTTAAAATAGCTGGATATTTTCTAATATTAAAATCCATTATGGATTTTTTATGAATTGAAAAATCAACCATCTCAAAATCGAAATTTTTAATGTTTTTAAAAAATGGTCCGATTAAAATTGAGCCGAATCCCGGTGTTACAACAAAGCAATCCAATGCTAAATTTTGACACTTACAAAAAGCATAAATTAAAGCTTTATTATCGCATTCTAGCACTTTTGCATTAACAACATCCATTCGTTTTGGAAGCTCGGATTTTGGCACTTCAATTTGTTTTCCTTCAAATAAATCAACCAACACTTTTGCATCGTCTACTAAACATATTTTGCATTCTGCCATATAATCTGGCCTAGCACTAGTTAATTCGTTATAAGCAACTCTAGCCGAACAAGTTAGCATATGCTCTGCAATAACAAATTGTTTTATTGGATCTGTAACAGTTAACAATCGCTTTTTTAACTCTTCCCTAAACTCTCTAAACTCTAACACTGTGCGTTGCTTATAATATGCATAAGAACGCGATAAAAAAACACCATCTTCCAACTTTCCTACAAGATCTGATACATCTTTATCGTCGCTTAATTTAAACACGCCAACTGCATCAAACATATTAATATTAATCGGGTTTAAGTTTTGCATAAAATATCCTTATTTATTTTTATAATTATAGCAAAATTATGTATTATAAAAAACAAATTAATGTTAACAATTATTAAATTTTTTGCTTAATTTTAAAAAAAGGTGCACTTTAATGCACCCTTTTTAATATTGGTTATTTTAAATTAAAGAATGTATCTTTTCCTAAAAATTTTGCTTCAGAACCAAGTTCTTCTTCAATTCTAAGTAGTTGATTATATTTTGCAACTCGGTCGGTTCTTGATGGTGCGCCAGTTTTAATTTGACCAGAATTTGTTGCAACTGCAATATCAGCAATAGTAACATCTTCGGTTTCGCCACTACGGTGCGAAGTAACAGCAGTGTAACCTGCACGGTTTGCCATTTGAATTGCTTCTAAAGTTTCGGTTAATGTTCCAATTTGGTTAACTTTAATTAAAATCGAATTAGAAACTTGGTTTTTAATTCCTTTTTCTAAACGAGTTGTGTTAGTAACAAATAAATCGTCGCCAACTAATTGAATTTTCTTGCCAAGCTTTTCGGTTAGAACTTTCCAACCATCCCAATCTTCTTCCGATAATCCATCTTCTAGGCTTACAATGCAATATTTATTGCTCATTTCTTCCCAATATGCAATCATTTCGTCACGAGTAAATAATTGTTTTGTTTTCCAGAAATAATAGCAGCCTTTTTTGCCAATTTTGTTTGCTTCGTCATACATTTCGGTAGCAGCAGCATCAATAGCAATACCAAAATCTTTTCCTGGTTTATAGCCAGCTTTTTTAATTGCTTCTTCTAAATATTGCAATGCTTCTTCATCGTTACTTAAGTTTGGAGCAAATCCACCTTCGTCGCCAACAGCTGTTGAATAGCCTTTTTCTTTTAAAACAGCTTTTAATGTGTGGAACACTTCTACACACATTCTTAGTGCTTCTTTAAAACTTGGAGCACCAATTGGCATAATCATAAATTCTTGAACATTAACACTGTTATCTGCGTGTTTACCGCCATTTAAAACATTCATCATTGGAACTGGTAGAGTATTTGCATTGCATCCGCCAATATAGTTATATAGCGGAACACCAAGTGCACTAGCTGCTGCTTTTGCAACTGCAAGAGAAACACCTAAAATTGCGTTAGCACCAAATCTACCTTTGTTTGGAGTGCCATCTAATTTAATCATTTCACGATCGATTTTAACTTGGTCTAATGCGTTCATACCAACAACCAAATCTCTAAGTTCGGTATTAACATTATTAACTGCGGTTTCAACCGATTTTCCCATATAATAACCTTTTTTGCCATCACGAAGTTCAACAGCTTCAAACGAACCGGTTGAAGCTCCAGATGGAACAGCAGCAAGCCCAACATACCCGCCATCGACCATAACCTCAACTTCTAATGTTGGATTACCGCGTGAATCTAAAATTTGTCTAGCCCAAACATCTTGAATTTCCAAATATTGTTTCATTTTACACCTCTTTTATTTAGTATACTATTATATTATCACAACGCTAATTTTTTGTTAAATTAAAACAAATATATTAAATTATATATTACAAGATTTTAAATTTTTATTTCAAATCAAAACAATTAAAAAAAATATTTTATAGTTTTTATAAAACAAAAAAGCACTTTAAAAGTGCTTAATCGTTAATTATTTTATCTGGCAAAATAGCGTTTAAATATTGCCACAAATCCTCTTTAAAAGGGTGCATTAAAGTAAACACAGGTGTAACTATTGCAATAGCCACTGTTTTATTATCGGAAAACTGTTTTTTATAAACCTTAGTAATTTCTTTTAAGGTGCAAAGTTTTATTCCGTCGCTAAAATATTTATTATAAAAAACAAGTTTATTTGTGTTATTAGGTATTAAGCTAAGCGTTGCAATAACCGCAATCGGAACTGACAAATAACTGCTAACATAAATTCCTAACACAATACTTATGGCATAAATGCCAAGTAATATAATAAGTTTTATCCACCATTTTAGTTTTGCAAAGTTAAACTTCTTTATAACTTTTGGTTTTTCGGTTAGTTGTTTTTCGATTAACAATTCGCTATTAACTAATTTGTTTTCGTTTCCTAAAATATAATATAAAAGCTCTTTGCTTGCATTAATTATTGCATACTGTTCTGGCTCGATAAAAGTATCAACAATTTCTTTATTAAACTTAACAGCAATGCCAATATTTGGAACAGAGTTCCAATAGTTTCTATTGGTTACAACACTAAAGTTTAAATCGCTATAGTTTACTTCCATATCAAATGTGCAAAGGTCGGAAATTTCAACCTTTCGTTTACTTAAAACTTTTTGTTCATCTTTTAAAACCGGAGTTCCGTTAATCGAAAATTTAACTCTTTTAAACACTACTTTATCAGATAAAAAACTAGCACCAATAATTTCGGAATGATAAACATCAAAGGTGTTATCAACTTTCCCTGTCAAATTTAAAATGTTAAAATCGTTTTCTTGTTTTAACAATTGGTTTTCAACTTTTGATATTCTTGGCAAAAAAACTGCAATAATAATTATTATTGCTAAAATTATTACTCCATCAATAATTGCAAGAGCAATGTAACCTGCCCAATTATCTGGCTTAGAAGCTATTTCGCCATAGGCTACAATTGCTACATTTATAATAATTAATGCTAAAGATAAAAATATTAAAATGCCATTAAAAATTTTTCTTTGCTTATTCATACCTAACAATATTAACATTATAATATATTTTTTGCAAATATTACTTTTTACAAAATGTTTTTAATGTTGTTAGCAAATAAAAAAGTGGGCAATGCCACTTTTTTTATTTCATTAATTCTTTTGGGGTTTTCTTTGCGATGCTACTATTTTTAAACTGCGGTTCGTTTGTAACTTCTCTTATAACACTAATAAAATCTGGAAAAGAAATTTTTTGATTTTCATCTGACAACTCTATTTCACAAATTGCATTTTGTTTAGAAGTTGGATAAACATCAATTTCATAATATATATTGTTAGATAGCACACAATATCTTGTTTTTTTAACTTGTTTTAGTTTTGTGTTTGCCAAAGTTAAATAGTTAACATATTCCTTTTCGGTTATGCGTTTTTCGGTTTCGATTCGTTTAACATCGGTTACTTTTATCTTTTTTGTTAAAGTATAAATAAAGCTTCCATCTTTGCCACGCTGTCTAACTCTTACTTCCTCGTTTGGATTATCACTTTCTAAATAAGTTTGAATAATGTTTACTTCCGAAGAATTTGGCATTTGTTTTAACTTAGATAAATCTGGCATTTTAATTAAAAATTTTCTTTCGGTTTCGTATGGAATAGGCTCGCCTAAAAAGGTTTTTATTTCTACAATTAACCTATTAATTTTTGTTTCAAAATCGGTGGAATTATCAATAACTCTAAAATGCGGATGCCCTGTCCAACAACTAATAAGTTTTGTGTCCTGCATAATTGCTTGCTCTTTGGTTTCGCTTCTGGCAACATTACTTTCTAACGAATAAAATTCTTCTGCACCTTTAGCTGCTGTTACTAAATGGAACACTGCATCGTATTTATCACGCTCGGTAATAAAATCAAGTTTTAATTGTTTTAATATTTTATTAAACTCGTCTTCGGTTACAAATGCTTTACTATCGGCAAAACCACGGTCGTGAATTAAAAGTATTTTATTATAATTTAAACGCTTGCACGCTTCTTCGTAGTAGTTTTCTTTAAGCATTTGCATTTTTAAAATGTTTATTTGAAAATCGTATCCAGATCCAACAGATGCATAGTTTAAGCCATTTAAAATAAGTTCGGTGGCAACTTCGTTAACATAAATAACTTTGTAACCAAGTTTGCTCATTTCTTCTTCGATTCTAGCAAGAGCTGTGGATTTTCCTGCACAAGGACCACCTGTTATAACAATTTTATAAATTTCTTTTTCCATATTTAATCCCCTTTTTTTATTCTAATATATATTTTTTATAAGCCAAATAATTTTTATTTATATAATAAATGTAAAAAAGTTTAAAGCAAAACGCTTTAAACTTTTACTTAACTTCTTCAGTTTTTGATTGTTCTTCTGTTTTAGGTTCGCTTGCTAATTCTTTTTTATGGTCCCTTATTAATTTCCATAAGTGATAAGAATTAACAAAAACTAAACAGCCATTTAAAACAGCTGTGCTTATTGCTGGAAGCAATGCCCCATAAACAACAAATATGCTAGAGCCAATAAGGTTAATTATTCTCATCCAAACATCGCCTTTGTAACTTTGAGTATTAATACTCATTGATACAAGAATAAACAATGTTGAAACAATGCCTATAGCTTCTATCCACCACATAATATGCACCCCCGAAAATTTAACTACTATAAGTATAACATTAAAATAAGCATTGCAAAAACAATATTTATAATATTTAAGATTTATTATCGAAATTTTAATAATAATAAATTTTAGTTAACATTATTTTTTAATAAATTGTTATATTGTTGCGAAAATAAATTTTTTTATATATAATAACTTTGTTAAATTTTTTTTTATTAGGGACAAACTTATGGACATTTTTTTAAATATTTTATTTTTAATTATTGGTTTAGTACTATTAATTAAAGGTGCCGACTTTTTTGTTGATGGTGCAAGTGCAGTGGCACGAAAATTAAAAGTTCCATCTTTATTTATTGGTTTAACAATTGTTGCTCTTGGAACAAGCTTGCCAGAACTATCGGTTAGTATTGCAAGCGCAATTAAAGGCAATGTTGATTTATCGGTTGGAAATGTTGTTGGTTCTAATATATCTAATATGCTACTAATTATTGGTATCGTAGCGCTATTAAAACCTATTGCAACCGGAGATTCAAATAAAAAATTAGATTTCCCTTTCCTATTAGTTGTTACCGGCTTACTACTATTATTCTGCTCTGATAGCCTTTTAGATGGGGCACAAGGAAATATTATTACCAGAACCGAAAGCATTATTCTAATTGCTGTGCTTGCCTTATATATGACATTACTTATTATTAATGCTAAAAAAGATATTAAACAAAAAGCAGTTTACGATAATAAACCAAAGGCTGTAGTGCCGGATAATCAACCAAAAGAAGAAGAAAAAGAAAAAGAACTTAAAATTTGGCAAATAATTCTTTATTTAGTATTAGGTCTTGGCGGAGTTATGTTTGGTGCTGAATGTGTTTCTTCAACTGCACAATTCCTAGCTTTAAAAATGGGTATGAGCGAAGCATTAGTTGGCTTAACAATTGTTGCTCTTGGAACAAGCCTACCAGAACTTACAACCAGCATTGTTGCAGCTAGAAAAGGCAACAGCGATTTAGCACTTGGAAATGTTCTTGGCTCAAACATAATGAACATTGCATTAATTTTAAGCACCGTTGGCATAATAGGACAAATTGTTGTTTCAACAACTATTTTAGTGGATGTTGCAATTTTATTTGTGTGCACTTGCGTGTTTGCAACTCTTAGTATGACAAATAACAAAATTAACCGAATTGAAGGTGGCGTTTTAGTGTTTATGTATGTTGCATATTTAGCATTTGCAATTGTTAGAAACTATTGTTTTTAAAAAATAAGGGTAATTCCCTTATTTTTTTATTTTTATATTAAAAAAAAGTGTTCAAAACCGAACACTTTTTATTTATTAAACTAAGCTGCCATTTTGTTTTGTTTGGCTGCTTTTTTCTGAGCCTTTTTTGTGGCTTTTCTTATTTTACGCTCAACTTTCTTTTGGCGTTTTCCAGCTTTTTTATTATCCTTTTGTTCTTGTTTTAATAAAACTGGATCTGTTATTTCGTATGGCACTTCTAGTTCTTGCAAATTATGGAATTTGCTATCAAGCACTCTTAAACTTTTAGCAAAATAAAATCCATCAGTAAAACGCTCGTCCATAGTAAAACCAAGATTCATAACTTTTCCAACTTTTAGTTCTTCATACTCAACCACTGGTGCATACTTTTCTTTCCCAATAGCAACAAACAAACCGGTTGTTCCAAAATTATAAACGTGATGATAAATAGCATCGGTTTTAACGCTTTTTAAATATGTTACATAGCAAGATGTGTGGAATGGGCTAGCACCATCCAAAATTGAACCCGGAACCATGCCACGCCTATCTAAAAAGTTTAGTGCGTTAATTGCCCAACGGCAAAGAAAATTTGGTACTCCGCCAATTTTTCCAGCAAATTCTTCTGTTCCACCTTTTGAGTTAATATTGTCGGATATAATTTTATCAACTTTTTCTTTAACTTCGTAAATAGTTTCTCTGCCAGTAAAAGGAATTTTTAATGTTGCACTTTCGCCATCATCTTTTAACTCTTTTTTAATAGTTAACGAAATTGTAATGCGTTTTCTTTGATACAATGCTCCGCGCATAACAAACCTGTTTAAAACTGGGCGTTCTGCAATTAGTCTAACTATTGCAGCCATAACAATGTGCATATAATTAAATCTTATGCCTTCTCTTTCACTTTTTTCACTAATCCACTTATCCATATCTTCACAACGAACAGGATGAGTTATAAAATTCATAGCATCGCAACGCATTGGCATAAAATGCGGAGCTATTTGTTCGATCATATCGTTAGCTTTAACTCTAACACCATCTGGTCTTCTGCCAAACATATTTTATCTCCATAGTTTTTTATTTAATGTAATTACCATAACACTTAGTGTTACTTAAATATATTACAACATTGTTTTTAATTTATCAAGCAAAATTTTAAAATTAAACCATTTCTAAAAAGCGTTTAATATTAGTTTGGTTATCAAAGTAATATGTTAAAATTTACATAATTTGGAAAATTATTACCACCTATTAATTTGCTAAAATTTAGTTTATTAATGCTTAAACATTTCTTAATAAAAAAATAATTTTTAGTAAGTTTTTTTATTTAGTCTAATTAAAAAAATTTAATTGTTCTAAAAAATTGTATATTGACTATTGGGCTTAACTGTTATATAATTATTATAGATTTAATTAAGGGGAATTTTTTATGTCAAATCTAACAAAAGATATGCAAGCATATATTGGTACAACTAACGAAGAAAAACAAGCTTTTGCCTTAAAGATATACGATATGGCAAACGTATATTTAAAAAAATATAGATGTTATAACAACGATGCCGATCAAATTATTAAAAACATTGGCGAAGAAGATTTACGCCAAGATTTAGTAACCGAAGCATTTAACTGTTTAGCTCACGGAAAATACGATAAATCTAAAGGCACTAAAGAAGAATTTATTGAGCTTGCTTTTGATATGGTTTTAAGTTGCCATCACTTTGAAGGCACAGAGCCAGACATAATGCAAAAAGCATATTATAAAAACCCACTAGCTAACTTTACCGATAGTTATAAGCATTTTAGTAAAGTTGCAAGTTTTGGTTATGTTCCAATGATTTCGCCTTTTACTTATGCAAAAGTTTTAGGGGTTAAGGCAGAAGATATTTGCAAAACTTTTAACTTTAAACAAGAAGAAGTTAAAAACTTTATTAAAGCCGACGACTTTACACTTTCTTTATACAAAGTTAAAGCCCCAACAAAAAAATAGATAATTAAAATCTTGCTAAAGTTTAGCAAGATTTTTTTTGCAATTTTAATTTAAAACTTCTTATATTTTTAAATTAATTGCTTTTTTATTGGTTTTATAATAAACTACATATTAATTACTATTATTTATATAACTATAAGTTATGGAGCAAAAGAATGGATTTTAAAAAGATTGAACAAAAGTGGCAAAAAATTTGGGAAGAAGAAGGTAGATATCAAGCAGTTACTGGCGATAACTCTCGCCCTAAGTACTATATTTTATTAGAATTTCCTTATCCATCGGGAAGTGGTTTGCATTGCGGACACACACCTAACCAAATAGCAATGGATATTATTGCTAGAAAACGCCGTGCGCAAGGATATAATGTGTTGTTTCCTATTGGTTTTGATAGTTTTGGATTGCCTACCGAAAACTATGCAATAAAAACAGGACTTCCACCAAAAAAGATTACTGCTGATAATATTGCTTATTTTAAAAAGCAAATTAAATCGCTAGGCATTTCGTTTGATTGGACCAGAGAAATTGCAACCAGTAATGAAGATTATTATAAATGGACTCAATGGTTATTTTTGCAATTCTTTAAACACGGACTTGCCTATAAAGCAACCGCAAACATTAACTGGTGTCCTAAATGTAAAATTGGGCTTAGTAACGAAGAAAGCGAAGGTGGCGTTTGCGAACGCTGCGGAACAACCACCGAGCAACGTCCTAAAAGCCAATGGATGTTAAAAATGTCGGAGTATTCACAAAAACTACTTGATGGCTTAGACGAAACAGAATACTGGGATAGCATTAAAGCAATGCAACGCAAATGGATTGGCCGAAGCGAAGGCACTACCCTGTTTTGCAAATTAAGCACTGGCGATAAGTTTGAAGTTTTCACAACTTGTATCGAAACAGTGTTTGGCATAACCTATTTTGTTTTTGCTCCTGAACACGAACTAGTTCAAAAGTTAAAACCACAAATAACCAACTGGGACGAAGTTCAAGCCTACATCGAAAATTCGAAACGCAAAACCGAATTTGAACGCACCGAAATGGTTAAAGAAAAAACAGGCTGCCCTTTAAAAGGTGTTTATGCAATTAACCCTATTAACGGAAATCACGTTCCTGTGTTTATTGGCGATTATGTTTTAGCAGGCTACGGCAGTGGTGCTGTTATGGGTGTTCCAACACACGATGCAAGAGATTTTGATTTTGCAAAAAAATTTGCGCTACCTATGATAGAAGTTATTTCTGGTGGAGATGTTAAAGTTAAAGCCTACGAAAAAGCCGATTATTTAGGCGTTGGTGCAAAGTTAATTAACTCCGATAAGTTTAACGGATTAACTGTTGAACAAGCAAAAGTTGAATTAACTAAATTTTTAGAAAATAACAAGTTAGGCAAACACGAAGTTAACTATAAAATGCGTGATTGGGTATTTAGCCGTCAGCGTTATTGGGGCGAACCTGTGCCTTTGATTTATTGTGAAAAATGCGGTTGGGTTCCTGTTCCAGAAAATCAACTTCCTGTAACTTTGCCAGAAGTTGAACATTATGCTCCAACCGACGATGGCGAAAGCCCACTTAGCCGAATTGATAGTTGGGTAAACACAACTTGCCCACATTGTGGTGCCGCAGCAAAGCGTGAAACCGATGTTATGCCAAACTGGGCAGGTTCTAGTTGGTATTGGTTAAGATATATGGATGCAAACAACAAAAACCAATTTGCTTCTGCTGAAGCATTAAAATATTGGGGAAAAGTTGATATTTATAATGGCGGTGGCGAACACGTTACTCGTCACCTACTATATGCAAGATTCTGGCACAAATTTTTCTATGATATTGGCTTAGTTCCAACTAGCGAACCATTTAACAAACGAATTCAACAAGGTTTAATTCTCGCAACAGATGGTAGCAAAATGAGTAAATCTAAGGGAAACACTGTTGACCCCATGAAATATGTTTCGGAATATGGTGCAGATGTTAGCAGGCTTGGACAAATGTTTATGGGCGACTATGTTGCAACAAAACCTTGGAGCGACGAAACAATGAAACCTTGCAAGCGTTTGCTAGAACGCATATTTGAATTAAAAAACAAAGTTGTGTTGGGCGAAGTTAGGCCAGAACAAAAATATAATGTTGCAACAGCAATTAAAAAAGTTAGCGACGATATTGAAAATCTTAAGTTTAACACAGCAATTTCGGCAATTATGATTTTAACAAATCAGTTTGAAGAACTTGATAACATAACCAGCGAAGAATATAAAGTAATGTTAAAATTATTAAATCCTTTTGCTCCACACATTTCGGAAGAGCTTTGGACAGAATGTAACTTTACTCCTAGCATAGAAAGCACAGCTTGGCCAGTTGCAAACGAAAGCGATTTGGTTAAACAAGTAACCGAATATGCAATTCAGATTAACAATAAAATTGTTACAAGATTAAATTTTGCAACAAATTTAGATAATAAGCAAATTGAAACCGAAAGTTTAAATAACGAAAAAGTTAAAAACTCATTAAACGGAAAAACTGTTGTAAAAGTTATTGTTATTACTAACAGATTAGTAAATATTATTGCAAAATAAAAAAATATCACTAGTTAAACTAGTGATATTTTTTAATGATTAAAATGTGTTTCGCAATTTGCGTCGTTGCATTTTGGTGTTTTAATATTTAAAGCATCAGCAATATTTAATATATCTATGTTTTCGTGCAATAAATCAGATAATTCTTTAGGCTCTAACGAAATTATTAACCCCCTAACTTCGTCAAATTTTCTAAGACGATAAAAGCCAATTAACATCATTACATAAACATTAGATAAATCGTGTTTTTTAGCTTCGCGTTGTTTAAACTTTTCATACACGCTATTATAATCGCTATTGTTTAATAATTCATATTCCAATTTATATTTTACAGCAGGCGATATAAATATGTTTTTTATAATTGTGCCAACAGCAATAATTATAAACACAAACGGAATAATTCCGAATAACCTGCCCATTAATTCTGGACCAGAAACTAAAAATATAATATTTGAAGCAATAATAATCCAAAAAATATTAAACACAACTAAAAACACAGAAGACCTTTTATTTTCTCTTATATGCTCTTTTATTAAATTATTTAACTCTTCGTCACCAATATTAGGAACAAAAATGTTACTATCCTTATTTTTACCTTTTGCACTACTCGAACCTTTAATTTCGTTTTGTGAATTTAAAAATATCGACCCACAATATTCGCAAGCAAAAGTTTCGGGATTTATTGGTGCACCACACTGAGTACAAACAAGTTTTTGCATACCCTATTATACCACATAATTTTATATTTTTAAATACTTTAATTTATAGATTCTATTTTGGGTTGTTTTTCTCGTTTTCTATAAGGAATATAATCCTTATTACCTTTAAACCTATTATTTTTAAAGTAATACTCTGCTTTTTTATTTCCATATGCATAGTCGTAAATTAAAATTATTACGCCTTGAATAATATAGCCAAAGTAGGTAAATATTCTCCAGAATAACATTCCCCAAACAAGTGTTTGGCTTGTGAAATATTTCGCAAACACTGCAGCAAAGCTAATTTCTGCCGCACCTGCTGCGCCCGGAAGTGGAACAAGTCCAACTGCCAACTCACAAATAATAACATTTGTTAAAATTTCAACAAAGCTAAAACCACCATCGATATTAAATGCCAAATAAACAAAATAAGCAAGCGAGCTGTTTAATATTATTGTAATTCCGTTTAATATAACGTGATAAACAACTTGACCAAAGTGCTTGATTAAAAGTTTAAAACTTTTTTGATATTCCCTAACAAACTTAAAAACTTTTTTGAAAGTTTTTTTATAGTCCTTAATTAAATGCATTTTGTTTAGCAGTTTTAAAATGCCTATAACAATGCTAGGCCCAACCTTTTTAGAAACTGATAACATTACAACTAAAGATAGCAATCCAAAATTTAAAACCAAACTAACCCAAGCAAAAATTTGAACAACATTGCCATTGCCAATATAATACTTAACATTAAATATTAACAAGCACGAACAAATAATTAACCAAGCAATTTGCCATAAAAAATATTTTACAAGCGGAATTGCAGTTGCAACTTCGGTTTTAACACTATTGTTTTTTAAATATAGCATTTGAAATGGTTGCCCACCTGTTGACATTGGGGTAACACAATCGTAATAACGCCCAAGTGCCACAACTTTGTAACTTAAAAATGGTCGAACATAACCTGTTGAACGCCAAATTAAACTTGCAAATTTTAATGCATCAATAACATTAATAACAAAGAATATTGCTAGTGATAAAAACAAGAAGCGGTAGTATGGTTTTAGAGAAAATAATTCCCAAAGTGAAACTACTTCGCTAGTTGAAAATTGATATACAAATATACCAATTACTACTAGTATATTAATCAAGAAGAACGCAAGGTTAAACCATTTTTTTCGTTTATCTTTTTTGTTTGCATTTTTTAATATTTCTTTAGAAATTGGCTTTTCCTTTTCTGCTTCGATAATGGCTTCTTTATAATCTGGCAAAGGAAAAAAATGGAAAGCTTTTTTTTCTATTTTAGTATTGATAAATTTTTTATTAAGTTTTAAAATTGGTTTATAAACAATTTTCATATCGTTTATAACGCTTTCATCAACAACGCCCAATAGCACCTCTACTGATAATTTTTAAAACCATTTTATTTATTGGAATTATAAAAAATTACCTTTATAACTAATAGTATATTTTTTTTAAAATAATGTCAAATAATAGTTATTTGTTTAAATTGAATTGAAAATTTTAAAAATTTTTAATATACTTTAAATACAAGAAATATAAATATTATTAAGTGGGAAATTAATTATGCAAAAAATTTTAATTTTTAGTGTAACAGCCGGAACTGGACACAACGCTGTTGCCAACGCTTTAAAACAAAAATTAACCGAAATGGGAAAAACTGTTAAAATAGTTGATACTTTTAAAGAGTATGACAAAAAATTTAAACAATTACTTGTTAACGATGGTTACCTAGTTGCAAGTACACTTTTACCACACATTTTTAACAAATTTTTTGAACACTATGAAAAAGCTGATCCAAACAAACGAGATATGGGGTCTACTCAAAACTTTTTAAAAGAATTAGCACCAAAAATGCTAAAAACAATTTATAGTTTTAAGCCTGATGTTATTTTATGCACTCACTTCTACCCCGGAATTATAATAACAAACCTTAGAAAAGCTTTCCCTATAAATGCTAAAGTTATTTCGCTTCTAACCGATTATGTTGTTCATCCTTTTTGGGAATCAAGCATTGGAATAGATTACATAATAACCCCTAGCGAGTCGCTTACCGATACCCTAATTTACAAAGGTTTTAAACCAGAGCAAATTAAGTGTTTGGGTTACCCTATTCAAGAAAAGTTTTCTAACCCTATAACTAAAGAAGAAGCTCGACAAAAACTAAATCTTAATAACGACGTGTTAACAGTTTGTGTTACTTGCGGTGGAATGGGCTATGCAAAAATGCCAGAACTAATTAAAAAGTTATTAAAAGTTAAATATCCACTGCAAATAATTTCGGTTTGTGGAAAACATAAACCTTCAAAACAAAAAATTGATAAACTTATAAAAACAGCAAAAGTTAAAAACAGCAACAAAAAAGTTTTAAACTATGGTTACTCTAACGAAATTGATGTTTTGTTTGCTGCAGCTGATGTTATGGTGTCAAAGGGCGGATGCACTTTTATAAACGAAGCAATGAGCAAAACACTTCCTCAAATATTTATAAAAACACTACCTTTGCAAGAACAATATAATGCAGAATACTTAAAAAGCAACGATGCAGGATTTATTGCAACAAAAAGTTTTGATATTGATAAAATTATTAATAAAGTTTGCAAAAATCCTGATATACTTGAAACTTATAAACAAAACATAATAAAAATTAGAAAAACCAATGCTTTAAACGATGTTTGCAATTTTATAAGCAGACTAAACCCAGTTGCAACCTATAAAGAAGATATTGCCGAAATAAAAGCATATTATGTTAATAAACAAATTCGATTAGCTAACCGAAAAAATAAGAAAAACGCTATTAATATAAACGATAGTTATAAAACATATAAACGCATTTATAATTTGAAAAAATCAACTAAATCTTCTAAAAACAAATTGTTTAAAATGATGGATAAAAAAGTTGGATAATCAATAATATTCATTTGAAAAATAAATCTTTATATTATATAATTATTTTAGATAAATTTGTTTGGAGGAAAAATAAACAATGAAGCTTAAAGGTACTAAAACTGAAAAAAATTTAATGGATGCTTTCGCTGGAGAAAGCCAAGCAAGAAACAAATATACATACTATGCTAGTATGGCAAAAAAAGAAGGATACGAACAAATTGCAGAAATATTTACTGAAACTGCAGATAACGAAAAAGAACACGCTAAAATGTGGTTTAAATATTTAAACGATGGTGCTGTTCCAACAACACTTAAAAACTTAGAAGATGCTGCTAATGGCGAAAATTTTGAGTGGACCGATATGTATGAAAGAATGGCAAAAGAAGCTGAAGCTGAAGGCTTTAAAGATATTGCTTTTAAATTCCGTGCTGTTGGTGCAATCGAAAAAGAACACGAAGCAAGATACCGTGCTTTATATAAAAATGTAGCAGATAAAAAAGTTTTTACTAAAGATGGTGAAACATATTGGAAATGCCGTAACTGCGGATATATTCATAAAGGAAAAGAAGCTCCTGCAGTTTGCCCAGTTTGCGCTCATCCACAAGCATATTTTGAACAAAGAAAAGTTAACTACTAAAAATAAAAAGAACCATATTATTGGTTCTTTTATTTTATTTAACAAAATTTGACTAATAACAATTAAAAAGAACTTTAAGGTTTACTTAAAGTTCTTTTGCTTTTTATTAATCAGTTGTTTTCCAATATGTTGAGAAGTTAGCGTTTCCACCTTTTGCATCAACTTCAAAGTGAGCAAGTAAGTCGCTACCGGTTTCACCAACAACCACAGTGTATTCCTTATTAGCAGTCATAACTGTGCTACCAACTTCCCCACCAATGTTTCCATTGCCTTTAAACATAAATGCTTTAAGTGAAGGAATTTGAATGTTTGCTGAACCACCATTTAAAATAACTTTGTGATTTACAACTAAACCAATGTTGTTTTCTTCCTTTTGGCTAGCTTCATACATTTCACTAAATTGTGCATTAATTCTGCCACCATTAGAAGTAATTGTTGTTTCATAGGTTAAATTTGTAGCATCAACCACGCCTTTACCAGTTATAATATCACAAGTTTTGTTATATTCTTTATCTAGGTTAACACCGCTTAAATTGCTTAAATTAGAATTAACAAAGTTAACTTTAATTGAACCGCGCTCGTTTTTAAAGTAAGCTTTGCCATAGTAGCTAACATCAATATCGCCAAATTCTGTTATTGCAGAAACGCTACCTTTAGCATTTTTTACTTTAATATTTCCGTGAACAGTGTTTAAACTTGTGTTATTTAAAGTTTCATCAATTTCGATGTTTCCATAGGTGGTTGTAATTGAAAGTTCACCTTTTATAACACCTAATTTAATTCCAATATTATTTGTTGTTATTGTGCTCATAGGAGCATCTAAGCTTTCTATTTCAAATAGTCCACTTGGAGAATTAAATTTGAATTCGTTTAAAGAAGTAACATTATTTGCTCTAAGTAGAACGTCTTCACCATTTAATGAAAATTCTTTTGCGTTAACATTATTAAATGTTACATCGCTCTTTTTAGAATTAATAATAATTGGAGCAATCTTTTGTTTGTCTTTTAATAAAGTTTCTAAACCTTCTGAACTACTTACACTATTTATATTATTAAAACTGGTTGCTACCAAATAAACATTTTCTGGTTTTAATGATTCACTAGAAAATCTAAAATCAACATCGCCACTATTGGAATTAATTAATATGTTTTTAGAAGGAATATATCTTTTTACATTTTCTAGTTTTAAACCTTTAAAAGGATTATCTTTTGTTAAATCAATTTTTTTAAAGCCATCAGTGTAATCTACTACAACACTTCTTAATTTATCAAATTTAACATCGCCACTATTGGTGTTAATGGTTAATTCTTCTAAAGGAAATTCTTTAAGTTTATTTTCTATATGAGTACCAGTAATAGTTATATCACCCGATGTGGTTGTGATATTTAAGTTATAATTGCTTGCTGCTTGTGGAAGCTTAACAAACAAATAACTTTTTCTAGCAGTAACTTTATTATCAAATTTAGGTGAAACAATATTAATAGTACGGCCGTCTTGAGTTATTTTTGTTTTAAAATCTTCTTCCTTATAACTTTCTGGACGATAGAATCCATACATTTGATCATTTTGTGATACAGTAACTTTTTTGCCGTCGTGAAGAGTAATTGTTAAATCATAAAGGCTTGCATCAATGTTAACAGTGTAGTTTCCACCATTAATGTCGTTACCACCAACATAAGTTTCAACGTCGTTGTTTTTAGCAAGTAATGCCCAACCAAACATTTTAAATCCTGGCATCAAAAACATACAGCCAACAAGCAAACCTGCAATTACCACTAAAATACCAGCAATCACTAAAGTATAAACGCCAATGCCCTTTAATGTTTTCATTTTTCTTCCCCTTATTTACGCATCAAAAACGATGCATTATTATATTTATAATAATTATATATTAAAAACCTTATTTGGTCAATAACTAATTATTAAACACAAAACAAAAAGTGCACAATGTGCACCTTTTATTCTAACACTGCTTTAATTCTTCTAACTCCGGAACTACTACTTTCTTCCTTTGTTATTTTAAAGTGTCCTAGCTCGCTTGTGTTGTTAACGTGCGGGCCACCACAAATTTGGCAGTCAACATCTCCAATAGTGTAAACTTTAACAAGTTCATCGTCTTTTGCATTATGAACGCCATAAGCACCCATTTTTATTGCTTGCTTAAACGGAATTTCTTGCCAAGTAACTTCTAATTTTCTTTGGATTGCATTATTAACAAAGTTTTCTAGTTCTGCTAATTCTTCCACGGTTAATTTATGGTCTATATTAAAATCAAAACGCATTCTCTCGCTAGTAATATTAGAACCCTTTTGAACTGTTTGTGTTCCAAACATTTTTCTAAGCCCTGCAAGCATAATATGTGTTGCAGTGTGATAAGCAATTTCTTTATCTGAATTGCCTTGCAATCCACCTTTAAATGTTCCAGCTTGAACTCTTGCCAATTCTTTATGTTCTTCAAAGGCTTTATTAAAGCCTTCTAAGTCAACACTAAAACCTTTTTCCTGTGCCATTTCAATAGTGAATTCAATAGGAAAACCAAAAGTGTCGTAAAGCCTAAATGCTGTTTTACCATTAATAACATTTTCAACTGTTTCTAACGAACCATTTTGTTTTAAAAACTCGCGTTTTCTAATAATGCCAGAAATAACTTTTTCAAATTCTTTAGTTCCGGCAACTAACATTGTATCGAACTTTTTATATTCTTTTTTTATTTCATCTAAAATATATTGTTCGTTTTTAATAAGTAGCGGATATGCTTCGTTATAAACTTGTTCAATAAATATTTTTGCAATTTCAACCAGATTGTCACAATTTAAGCCTAGCGATTTTCCGTGTCTGATTGCTCTGCGCATTAATCTACGCAAAATATAACCCGCACCTGTATTAGATGGTGTTAAGCTATTTTCGTCACCAATAAGCATAACGGTTGTTCTTAAATGATCTGCAACAATACGCATAGATTTTGTTTCTTCTAAATTATTTAAGTAAGTTTTTCCACTTGCGTTTTCAATATAACTAATAACATTGCTAAATAAATCGGTTTTGTAGCCATCGGTTAAACCATTTAAAAACATTAACATACGCTCAAATCCAAAACCAGTATCAACGTTTTTGTTGCTAAGAGGTTTGTATTTTCCGCCATCCAATTTTTCATATTGCATATAAACATCGTTACCAATTTCTATATATCTATGGCAAACACAATTAATATCACATTTGTCTAAGCCACATTCGTTATCGGTTAAAGGATAAAACCATTCGTTATCTGGACCACAAGGAGTTCCAACTGTGCCTTCTAGCTCCCACCAGTTATCTGCTTTTCCTTGATAGAAAATATTTTGTTTTTTAATGCCTAAGTCAAGCAACAAGCTTGCAGTTTCTTCATCGCGTGGGGCACTATTATTACCTTCAAAAACTGTAGCACAGATCTTGTTTTTATCAAGCCCAAAAACTTTTGTTAAAAGTTCAAATGTCCAAGCAGTTTTTTCTTTTTTAAAATAATCTCCTAAACTCCAGTTGCCCATCATTTCAAAAAATGTAAAGTGGCTTTCATCGCCAACTTCATCAATATCAACTGTTCGCATACAACCTTGAACATTGCATAGTCTTGTTCCCTTAGGGTGTTTTTTGCCAAGAAGATAAGGCATTAATGGTTGCATACCAGCAACATTAAACATAACACCTGTTGAACCATCGCCAATTAGCGAAACCGCGCCAATATTAACGTGTCCGCGTTCCTCATAAAATTTAATCCAAGCGTTTCTTAATTGTTTTGAAGTTATATTTTTCATAATGTATTTATTCCTTAAATCACCAATTTAATACAATAATTAATATATCACATAAATTGTTAACTTACAAATAAATTAATTTGTTTTACCTTGTTTTAAATGTTTCTCTTTAATTCTATATCTTGAAAAAATAAATAACGAACCTATTAAACTGCTAAGCACTCCAACAAACAAAATAACGGCAATGCCTGTTTGAACTATTCTGTTTTGCTCAAAATTTGTTGGATTAAATTTTATTGCATCAAGCAAGATTCCAACAATTAGTAAAGCCAAAGCGTTTGCCAAATTGCTACCCAAAGTTAAAAATCCCGAATACGTTGCCGATTTAGAATTTTTACTATCGTTAAGCGATAACACATCCATAAACATAGAACTTGGTAAACAATAAAGCGTGCCTGAACCAAAACCAATAATAAACATTGATAGCATTATTAAATAAAATGCAGAATTTATTAAAACCGACCTAAACAAAAATATTAACATTATTAAAAAAACACCAATAATTGCAGTAAATAGCCCAGAAAGCAATGCAGGCTTTTTATCCTCTTTAACACTAAACTTATACCAGAAAGGTTGGCTTAAAGCCATACCCATAAGTAGACATAAAAGTGTGCAAGTTATTTTAAATGTTGAATAGTTAAAACAATAGGTGAAAAAATGCATTCCAACCGATGTTAAAATTGCAGCACTAACAAGCGATAGCGAATTACCTAAAATAATAATTCTTAAATGTTTGTTTTTTAAGCACATAAAAAATTCTGCAAAAACACTTTTTAAATTAAACTTTTCTTTAGTTTTATTGTTATTTTTTTTAGCAAACTTTAATGTTCCAAAAACACAAACTAAGCCACAAATTAACATAACAATGCTACAAAAAATTGCAATTTTATGATATCCGTGTGGGTTTAATTGCCCTTGTGGAAACTCTTGGGTGCTTGGTAAAAACAAGTTTAATAAAACACTTGGCAAAATCATACCAATTAAAAAGAATATGGTTTTATAAATTTGAATTTGAGTTCTATCGTTATAGTCGTTAACAATATCGGAACTAAGTGCCGAATATGGAGTTGCAAATAAAGTATTAAAAGTTTCGATAACAATTAACGAAATTAACACCCAAGCAAATTTTAAGCCAATTGATAAATCGGTGGGCACACACCAAATAAAAATGTTTAAAATGCTAATTCCAAAAGTTGCAATTAACATATATCCATTTCTGTTTCCAAAGCGAGGAAAGGCATAGTTATCTGATAAATAACCCACTATCGGATCGGTTAAGCCATCCCAAACAGTGCTAAGAGCAACTGCAAAGCCAATTAGAGAGCCCGGTATTTTTAAAACGCTTGTTCCAAAAAACATAAAAAAGTTAGTTATAGTTTGACTAACAACACTATAACCTAAATTTCCCATACCATAAAACAACTTATAATACCAATTTTGTTTCATAATAATATATTGTGTTAAAATTAATAAACTATGTATGTAGTATTAACTAAAAAAAATAAAAAAGCCCATTTAATTAGGGCTTTATTTTTAAAATATATCAGTAATATCGCTATCGTCTAACGGAACAATTTCTGGCAAATCCTCTTCGGCATTAGCACTAGTATTTTTAGGGGTTGGTGGTTCTAGGTTTTCTAAACTTTGAGCATTTGCATCTCGTTCAAGATTAACGAAAGTTGTAATGCTTCCAATCCATTTAACAGCAACATCTCCAAGCGGACCATTACGATGCTTTGCAATAATAATTTTTGCAATATCGTTTCTTGGTGCATTTGGGTCGGAGTTATACATATCTTCTCTGTAAACAAAAATAACAATATCTGCATCTTGTTCTATTGCACCCGATTCTCTTAAGTCGCTAAGTTGTGGGCGATGATCTGATCTGCTTTCAACTGCACGGCTTAACTGACTAAGCACAATAACCGGAACATTAAGTTCTTTTGCAACAATTTTTAAACTACGAGAAATTTCGGAAATTTCTTGTTGGCGGTTATCTTTAGCTTTTCCACCAGCATTCATAAGTTGAAGGTAGTCCACCATTATAAGGTCTAACCCGTGTTCGGCTTTTAAACGCCTACATTTACTTAAAATTTCAACTGGAGTATTAAGCGAGCTATCATCCACAAAAATATTTGCTTTGCTTAACTTTTCGTTTGCTCCCCATAATGCTTTCCATTCATTAACACTAAGTTCGCCTTTTAGGGCGCGCTCCATATCAACATATGCAACCGAGCACAATGCACGCTGAGCAAGTTGAACTCTAGGCATTTCTAAGCTAAACACTGCAACATTTGCTTTTCCATTAATTGCAGCATAGTTAACAATGTTCATTGCAAGCGAAGTTTTACCAGAACCTGGCCTTCCTGCAATTAAAATTAAATCGGATTTTTGTAATCCATTAGTTATTTTATCTAAGCCATATAGCCCTGTGGATAAACCACGCAAACTGTTTCTATCCTTTTGAATAGTTTCAAATTTTTCTAAAACTTCTGGAGTGCTTTCCGAAATTGCAAGTAATGAACTTTTATCTTCTTTTTGCGAAATTGAAAAAATACTTTTTTCGGCAAAGGTTAAAGCTTCCTTTATTTCTGCGCCCTCGTAACAATAGTTGGTTATTTCGTTACTAGCCTTAATTAGCTTTCTTAAAATGCTATTTCTTTTAACAATATCGCTATAGTGACGATAGTTTGCAGCTGATGGAACAATGTTGGTTAAGGTTGTTATATACTCAATTCCGCCAACACTTTCTAACATATTATTTTTTTCTAGTTCATCGGTTAAAGTTACAAAATCTACTGGGCTATTATTTCTGTAAACATTATACATACTTGAAAATATTATTTTGTGAGCTTCAACATAAAAATCATCATCGTGAAGATCTCCAATAATATTAATGCACGCATCGGTATCTATTAACACACAACCAAGAACACTTTGTTCAGCTTCGATGCTATGTGGCATCATTTTTTCAGTTTGTTTTGCCATTATTTTCTTCCTTATTTTTTACTATTACAGTTGTTTTTTTATTTTTCTTATTTTCAACTTTAGGTTCAAACTCTTTAGTTTCAACAACATTTTTAGTTTTAATATTTTTTTCTTTTGGTTGTTTAGGATGATTTAAATCGTATTTATTTAAAGCATTAATAATTAATTGCACAATTAAAATTATTGCAAACATTATTACAACATCAATTAAAACAACTAACCAAATATTTTTTATTGCTTTATTTAAAAAATAATTAACGCCAATTAAAACAGGTATTGCAAACAAAAATATTAATCCATATTTTTTAAATGCTTTTTTCATTTCCCGTTTATCAAAGATATATTTATCGTCCATTATTTCTCCGTTTCACTTTTATTTTTGTTAAGTTGATTTTTAAATTTTTTGCTTCTAATGTTACAGTAAAGAACAAACACAACTAAAAATGTTACAAACAGTGCCAGAATATACCACGGTCCGGTTTTAGCAGTTAAAGTGTAAAATTCCAAATTAAAATCTAAATTTTCACAATCTATTTCCCATTGATGCATTTTTATGCCCTGCGTAATTTCCGTAGCATTAGCATTCGATTTTATATCGGTATTTGGACTAGCATAAACCTGAGTAAGTTTAACATCGTTATTTAGCAAAAATTTATTATCAAATAAATTTTCGTACTTTTTAATTAACTGCTTTAGTTGTTTAGTTTTTAACACCGCAAAAGCGTTTTGAGTGCTTTGAACATATTTGTTTACAAAAGTACCTTCTCTAAATTCAAGCTCTTCCTCTTCTTGGGAACTATCATCCACGCCATAATATAGGTTAAAAGTTACTATCGAACTAAATTTAACTTCGGCAACAATTTTGCTATCGCCTAACATTTGAAGTCCATAAGTTATGCCATTGTTAACCAATTGTTTTTGTTCGTATGTGTGATCTTCGTGCATATACTTATCTTTAAAATTTCTTATTGGTTGAATGTATAACGAATCTAAATCATCAATAATTTTTTCGGATATAAAGCTAGTTTTAATTCCTGCTTCATTAATTTTTTTTACATCCAATTCAATAACTAATTTATCGGTTATTTCACCATTTTGATTAATAAACCTAGAATAATCAACATTAGCGCAACCAGTTAAAATAAATGTGAACATTGTTAGCACTGCAACCAATATTAAGTTTTTAAGTTTTAAAGTTTTCATAGTTAATATCCTAAAATTATTGTAGCATAAAATTAAATTAAAATACAATTATTAATGCTTATGTAAAAACTAAAGTTTTTGCTTGTGATAATAAAAGCCAAGAAATTATCTTGGCAACATTATTTTTAATTTTTCACTAATTATACTTTTTTCTTGTTCTGGATTGTTTTTTAAATTTTGAATGTCAACCTTAACATCTAACGAATCTTGGTTTTTCGAAACTGCTGCTGCATTTTTATTAAGCATTACAAAATGCCCAAAATTACCTTGATTTGTAAAATTTCTAAATGGAACATAAACCGATGAAACACCTATCATTAATGCAATTAGCGAAGGGTCTGATTGCAGCATTCTAACTAAAACTTCCTTGTCACATTTAAATTCAATTTTTTCTCCGTCAGCATATTGCTTATTATTTACTGCAGTTATTAGGTCGCGTTGCACTTCAAACAATTTTATTTTATCAATTACTTTAGATTCTGGATTAAGTGCCACTTTAAACAAATGGCCAAACCTGCTTTGGTTTTTGTTTTCATCGGACTTTTGAAAATGATCAATAGAATACTTTGGGTCATTTTCTGTAAAATAAACCCCACTACCATTTGAACCTGCACTATAATGCAGTTTAGAATTTAAAAATTGCGTCAAATTATATTCTTCACCAAATGTGCTTCTATATAAACCTGTAACGCTAAATAATTCGCTAAAAGTTTTTTCGTTAACAACAATTGCCTCGTCTAAACTCTTATCCGGTTTTTTATAGCTTCTAAATTTATTTACCAAGCTATGATCTGAAAGATTAGATCTGTTATCAGAAAAAAGATGTTTTATAATATCGTTATTTAAACACAAATACGATAGAATTTCTAAATCCTCTTTAGGAATTTTTAAACCTAATGCATTTTTAATTATTGGTCTAATTCCTTTTTCTTGTAAAGAATAGTATGGTTGCATATTTTCTCCAAATTTTTACTAATAATATTTTAAATCAAAATAATTGTTTAGTCAATACTGATTAAAATTAATCATAATTATAATTTTATAAAATAGAATATAATAATATAAAAAAATAAACCTATGCGTTTAATTGCAAAAACAAAATAAATATTGTAAAATGGTGTTATGGCAAATGCTGAATTAGGACGCCGCGAAAGTTATACCGGTAATAAATTTTTAATAGAAGATTATAAAAGTGTTTATAAAAACATTATGAAAACTAGCCCACTTTTAAAAAATTATGGGGTTAGTTCCTCTTTGCGCGACAAAATTATAAAAACCTTTTACGATACCGACGATATGTTTTTTAGCAACAAAGGCATAAACATTAGTACTAATGTTTATAAAAATCGTTCCTATGCCGATTTGGTTATTAGGTTTAATAATCAAGTTAAAAGAATTGAATTTTTAAATAATTTGCCAGATACCTTTATTAAAAAAATTGGTAAGAAAGATAAAATTTATAATTACTTTGAATTTATTGCAAATGCAGTTTTAGAGTTACTACCTAATGGTATTAATGTTGATGCATTAGAAGCCGTTAGAAAAATAAAAACAAAATTAATTGTAACAAAAAAGCGTGATAGATACAGAGTTATTAATAGCAAAGGATTTAAAGTTATATTAAGTTTTGAACAAAGTATTTATCAAAATGTTAAAAAAGATAAGGTTAAACTTAACATTTTAGAATTAAGGCTTGATAGCCCAGCTAGCACAATTCCTTATTATGAACAATTTGTGCACGATTTATTAATAGAAGAATTTAGATTAATAAAAGTAGCCGAAAACGATTTAACAATTGGTAAAGATTATTTGAATATTTAAATATTAGGGGTCGCAATAATTTGCGACCTTAATGCTTGTTAAAAGGATTAATATTTATGGAAAAAACTCTAAAGAGAAAAACATTTTCACATTGGATTATTAACATTATATATATTTTAGTTGGAACATTTTTAATGGGTATTGCCTTTAGTGTGTTCTTAAGCCCTAACAAAATTTCCCCAACAGGATTTTCTGGTATTGCATCAATTATTTGCAACCTACTTGCCAATGCAAACATTATTATTAGCCCATCAATTATTTACCTTGCTTTAAACGCAGTTTTATTTATTATTGCGTTTAAGTCGATGGGTAAAGAATTTATAATTTTATCAATAACCGGAGTTGGCGGATTTTCGCTTTCGATGTTTATTTGCGAATTTATAAAATTTGATGTTGGCAACGATTTGCTTTTATGTGCACTATATGGTGGATTATTTATGGGTTTTGGCTCGGGATTAGTGTTAAAGTCGGGTGGCTCTACCGGTGGCTGTGATACCATTGCTTGTATGTTAAAACACCACAATGCTAAAATAACTACTGGCCAATTAATAATGGCTATTGATGGCATTATAATTATTGTTAGCTGTTTTATTTATGGCATTAATTATGGTATGTATGCCCTAGTTACAACATTTATTATGGGAAATGTTTGCGATATAGTTTTAAATGGTGTTAAAGCTGCTCGCGCTTATTACATAATAACCGATAAGGGCGACGAACTAAGCGAAGCAATTAAGAATAATGTTAATCGTGGTGTTACCGAAATTAATGCAACTGGTATGTATAAAAAACAATCGCACAATATGTTATTTTGTTTAGTTTCTCGTTCCCAAGTGGTTGCACTAAAACGAACAATAAAACAAGTTGACCCAAATGCTTTTATGTATTCTGTAAATGTTACCGAAGCTATTGGAATGGGCTTTGATAAATTAGATAAAGATAATTCCGAAAAGAAAGAAAAAAATATTAAAAAAAATAAAAAGCAAAACATTAACAAGCCTAAAGCCGAACTAGCACAGGTTGAAAACACAAACCCACCAGAAACCTTTGCTAAAGGTAATAACGAAATAGACAATTAAAAAAAGTGTTCTAAATTTAGAACACTTTTATTTTTTGTTATTTACTTAAATTTTTAATAAATTATATTTGACATAGTAAAACTTACCACTACAACACATTTTAAAAATTTCTTATAAGATAAAATTTTTGTTATTCCTTAACATAACTTTCTAAGTTTTTAGCACGATATTCGTTAGCAGGCATTTTTTCGGTTGTGTAATAACCACTTGGTGCATTAATAACATCTGGCAAACGATTAATAACAGTAGCACAAGTTAGTTCAACAGTTGAAGGGCGATTAATGGTTACTTGTGTGTTTGGTTCGCCAAAAATTGTCCAATCGTTTTGATCAAATTCGGTTTTATCATAAACCTTTCCAATACATTCGGTTATAATATCAACACCTTCTTTGGTTTTTGTTGTAACAACCGCACTCATACCAGTGCAACGACCACGAGGAATATCCATTCCAAGAGTGGTGCTTGTTAAACGATTTTTAGCAATTTGTGGAACACATTTTTGAGTTTGACTAACAACTGTTAAACCCAATCTACTTGCAAGCCAGCCATTAACATTCCACATATAGCAAGGTGCAAACTCACCTTTTTTAATTAATGTTTCACGTGCTTGAGCACTAATTTTATCTGCTGCAGCAACTTGCTTTTCAAACTGAGCAGTTGTTAATCCTGCTCCGTGAACTTCGGCTAAAGCAATACCATAATCTTCTACATTATAACTGCTCTTGCCTTGAATCTTTTTAATTTTATGGGTTGCACCAGCAATTGCTGTTATTAAATTACCCCAAAACACATCTTGATATCCGCTACCACAAATTGTGCAGTCATTTTGTTTTGCAAGTTTATCGATACTAGCTGTTAATTTTGGATTACTGTTTTGTGGATAAAATGCTTCTTCGCAAGTTGTTATTGCATTAACACCATTCTTAGCACAAGTAAGTAAAACATCCTTAACATCGTTAAGAAGGCTCATTGTTGTTACTACAACAACATCAACTTCGTGTTTGCTTAAAAAATCGTCTAATTTGCTAGCGTGCAAAATTTTAACTTTTTTTAGTGGACCACCTAAAAGTGAGTTAATATCCTTTCCAACTTTATTTTCATCAATATCAAATGCACCAACAATTTTAACTCCTTTTTCTAATGCATAACGCATTGTGTAAAGGCTCATTTTGCCGCATCCGAATTGAACCATTTTTATTGCTCTTTTCATACCCTACCTCCAAGCTCTTTATTAATTATATTTTAGTATTATTGCATTATTTTAGCAATTTATTTATATTATATTTCTTTTCATTTTTGTTAAAATTTGTAAGTTAATTAACCGCAAAAAACAAGTTTTTAATTTTAAAATTATTTTTAATATGTTTTTATAAAACTTTAAACTAGTTTATAAAACTTTTAAAAATACTAAAACATAAAAAAAGTTATGCATTTGCATAACTTTTTGTTTTATTTTTTTATTTATGCACCAAGTGTTACTTTTGCTGTACCATCTGGTTGAACACCAAGCGAACTTGCACCATTAACTCCATATGTGCCGTTCTTTTGAGTGTAGTCTGCAATACCTTCGGCATTTAAAACATAACCTTTGTTAGGGATATCGTCAGCATCTAGTTTAGCACCCGGTTGAACATTATAATATGTTCCTGTTGCGCTTAAATCATTTTCGTTAGAAATTTCGCCTGCTTGATATGCACTATTAAATACAATAATAGCATTTGTTAAGTTATTAGGAACACGAGCTGGATTATTTAATCCTTCTTGTGTTGGGTTAATTAAATAATCTTGAACAGCTTCTACTGTAAAGCTAAAGGTAATTCTTGCTTTAGCATAATCGTTAGTAATATAAGAAGGTAGTGAGAAACGTTTTGTTAAGAAATCGATTGAAACATTACCTTGTGATAAATCAACCGAAGCCATAGAATCTGCACTTAAAACTGCAATTTCGTTATCTCTTGCATTAACAACACCAGTTGTTGCATCTTGAGCTCCTAAGTAGTTACGAGCATTGCCATCGCCTGCTACAACATTATAAGTTGGTTTAAACACGCTTGTTCCTTGAACAGTTGTATCTTCTGTGTAAGCAGTAATATCGTTTGCAATAGGTTTAGTATCATCAACATCTTCGCTAACACCAGTTTGATTTGCTAAAACATAACCATTGGTGTTGCTACCCATATAGTACCAGGCTTTGTCTGCTTGACGATAAGCCCAACCATCGGCAACACGACGGGTGTATTTAACGCCTGTTTGTTTAACTTGTTCGCCACTTAAAACTTTGTTGATAACTTCGGTTAAATCGGCTCCGCGTTGACGAATTTCCATTTCAGCAGCATTGGTTGTTGAAATAGGTGTGCTTTCAACGCCTGCAATTGTTGTTGTTCCGCCAATAGCATTAAATATGCTATCTCTAACTTTAACGCGAGCTAAGAAAATTTCTACAGAGTGTTGTCCGGCAGCCAAAGTTCCATTTTCAATTCTAGCGCCATTTTTATCTAAAGCATATTTTCCATCAGATTTGCATTTTCCATCAACCATAACAGCCGCTTTTGGTCTATCCTCTTCTGCTAAAGCTTCGATTTCTGCAGCTGTCCAATATTTAATTAATTCGCCATCTGCATTATAATAATCGTAATGAATTGTGCTTGCAAAAATGTGAGAATCTGGGAATTGTTCATTATCTAAAACTGTTCCTGCAGCACCTTCAACATAAGTAGCAGCATTTGGATATTTAACTCTATCGGTATATGCTGCATCTTCGTAGTTATTAGGATATTCAACAGTTGTTATAAATCTAGCACGAACTAACGCATTTGTATTAGATTTTTGAAGTTGAATTTTAATGTTAGGTTGAACACTCATACCAGGAATTAAACCATTTGATGCTTCATCAACTGGTAATGCCATAGCCAATGTGCCTGCCCCTTGACGATAAGTTTTGTCTGGGTCTTCATCGCTAACTGTTACAACAATAGCTTCGCCCATAGTTAAAGTACGAGTTCCAGTATCGCGACTACTGAACCACGCTAAGGTTGCACCAGCAGTTAAGCTCATAATAAGCAAAACGCTTAAAACGATTGCTGCAATCATACTCCCATTTAATTTTTTCAATTTTTCCATTTCTTTCTCCTATAATTGGATTTTATCTTACCTAAATTATATATTTTTTTGTTTTTGTTAGCAAGTGAATTACTAAATTATTAATTAATATTAATAATATTATTTTTTATTATAAAACAAAAAAAATTCGTAAGAAAATAAATTACAAAAAATTACCAATTGTTTTAACTAAGATTTTTAATATTATTAATTAAAAAAACGCCTAAATTAGGCGGATTTTTTAGCAATAACTTAACATTCCCCTTAAATTATTGTGAATATTGTTTGCTGATAAAGTTAAAATTGTTATTTGCTTAGAAATTTGCGGAATGTTAACCATACGATTAAGTCTAATTAAGCCAAAAATAATAGAATCGGTTATTCGTAAAGCATTTCTTAGTTCGTTGCAAAACGCCATATTATTATTTGCTTGGCTAACAGCTTCTAGCATTGGATTTTGATTTGCAGAAATAACTCTTATAATATTACCCATAACCGCAGTGGAAATAAGCACTTCTTGCTTTAACCCTGCAATATCGTTTTTAACATTATTATTTGGTGCGTGGGATTGCATTTTGTTTAAAGAATTTAAAAGTCGAACATAGTTTAAATAAACAAATTTTGCTTGCCTAGTTGCATTTTGTTGCACTAAAAAGGTTTGATTTTTAGCCTTTTTATAGCCAATTCCCGCCACTTTAGAATTAACTTTTATTCCACCATAATTACCCTTAGAATAAAATGGTTGAATTCTATCCGAGCCAAAATTTTCAACACTTAAAGTTTCTAAAGTTTCATCTACCAAATCGGAATTTAACATTAAAACTTCGTCGCCTGTTAAATTGCAAATTCCCGCACACAAAATATCGCTTGGTTTAACAAACGAAACATCCAGCGAATTTTCTTCTAAATTGTTATCTAAAGTTTTTGTTTTATTAAAAAATAATGAATTCATATTATCCCCTAACTAAATTTTTATTATTAAACTTATATGCAAATAAAAATAATTTTGATAGTTTAGGAAAATATAAATAATAAAATCAAAAAAACAGCAACAAAAAAAACAGCTATATTTAGCTGTTTTTTATGATTCTAAATATGCAATTCCAACTGCACCAATTCCAATATGAGAACCAACAATTGGACCTATTTTTTTACCTTCGGCAATATTCAAGCCAAAAGCATCGTTTACTTTTGTTATTAACTGATTTAAAAATTCAGATTCGTGAATATAACACACATAAAGTTTTTTAAAGTTTTTTGGCACTCCTTTAATTAATTCGGTTAAAGCTTTGCCCATTCCTATGCACTTTTTCTTACAAGTTAAAACACCATTTCTAAAACTTAGAATTGGTTTAATGCTAAGCACACTTGCAAGTGCCGATGTTAGCAAACTCATTCTGCCACCACGCTTTAAGTATTCCACGGTGCTTGGAACAAACTCGATGCAAAGCTTTGGTTTTAAAGATTCTGCAACTTCTGCAATCTCTTTTGCGCTCTTGTTATCGTTTTCTATCATATTAACAATTTCTTCTATTAATATTAACTCGCTTTGAGCACATTCTCCGCTATCAATAACAAAAATTTGATCTGGATGAGATGTCATATCTTTTGCAATACGTGCTGAGTTAACTGTTCCACTAAGCGATGCCGAAATTGTTACAACAATAATTTGAGCGGAACTATCTAAATTAAAAGTTTCGTTATAAAGTTTTAAAAAATCTTCTGGACTTGGCAAACTTGTTTTTGGAAAGTTCTTGCTGGTTTTTAAGCGGTTAAAATAATCGGTCCAGTCGCATTCAAAACCTTCTTTTTGTGTTATACCATCTAATTCAACATTTAAGTTAATCACAGAAATGTTATGTTCTTTTGCATAGTTATAATCCACACAACTTGGTGAATCCACTATTAATTTTATCATAATTATAATTCCTTTTTATATTGGGCGATTCTCATTAGATACAAATCCATATGCAACCGCATTTGGTCCAACGTGAGCCCCAATAATAGGTCCCATTATTTGTATACGAGTTTTAACGCCATATTTTTCTTGTAAACTTTGAGCTAAGCCTTGTGCAGCTTCTAAATTATCGGTGTGAACAATGTTAACAACATCGTAATCCTTATTTAATGTATATTTAGGAAATTCGTCAATAATGCTTTTAATTGCCTTTTTAAAGCCCATTTCTTTTTTGTAGGATTCTAATCTACCCTCTTTAGTAAAAACTAAAATTGGTTTAATTTTTAAAGCAGAACCAATAATTGCGTTGGCACTTCCCACTCTACCGCCACGGCGTAAAAACATTAAATCGTCCACTATAACAAAGTGTTGAATTTTGTTTTTAACTTCGTTTAAGTAATCGGCAACTTCGCCTAATTGCTTTCCTTCATCTCTAAATTTGGCAGCCATTCGAACAAGCATTCCTTGTCCAATAGTTGTAGTATGACATTCAATACAAATACAGTTAAAATCCGGATATGTTTCTTGAACAACTTTAACTGCTTGATTGGCAACATCAACAGTTGGGCTTAATGCATAGCTTATTGTAAAATGTAAAACATTTTTAATTCCCTGTTTAGCAATGCTTAAAAAGTGTTCAATATGAGTATTTAAGTTATTCATACTTGTTTTTGCCACCGCTCCACGACGCAACATATTGTAATATTCGACATATTGGCTATACTCAGTAAAACTATCGGTGTATTCATTAAGTTTGCCATTAACTTCCACTGTGTAGTGAAGTGGAACAAAATGCACTTTAAATCCTTTATTTCTTGTGCATAAAGGTCACAAGTAGAATCGGTTGAAACTTCAAAATTATTCATTTTTACTTCCCTAATATTTTAATTATTATTATAAATGTTAAACCTATAACAAATTAATTGTAACAAATTAAAATTTTATTAGCAACTTAAATGCCTTTATGTTCAAATTATAAAAATTAAAAAATAAAGGCTAACCAAGCCTTTATTTTATTCGCCCTCTAAATAGTTAATTAAATATCTACGGGTTGATTCTTCGTTTTCATAAATTGACGGAGCACAAGTTGCAAGTGCTGCACCAATTGCAATAAACATTGGTATAAACATTCCGGTTAGTCCAAATAATAAACCATAAAACTTACCCATTACAGAAGCATTATCTCGCATAAAAATTGCCCTATTGCTTATGCCTAAAATTCGCGATTTACTTAATAACCTTTCTAAAATGAATATCGAGAAGAACGGATAGCAAAAACCTATTATTCCTATTAATGTGAAATATAGTGCTGTGTAGTTTGCAAATGGCAATGCTATAGCAGCCGCACCATTGATAAAGCAGCAAATGCAAGCAAAAACCGACATATCAAATTTTTGCGAAACTTTTTCGTTTAAGTAGCTTGCAATAGCATAGGTTAAGTTATATGTTGCACTAAAATAACCAGCAAGTGCAAATTGACCATATTTAACATACATAAACAAGTTAAATATATTTGTTAAGTTATCTAAAAATGCAATTAAAAAGTAAACAAAGCCATATTGCATTATTAAACTATTTGCAACTTTCTTACCCTTTTTAGTTCTATCGGTTCTTTCAATAAAAATTTGTGCATTAGATGTGCTTTCAGTGTTAAAACCTTTTTGTTTTCGCGATTTAATATAATAAATTAATAGCGGAACACAACTAATTAAGTAAATTGAAATTGCAATAATAATTAAAATGTAAAGATCTAAATAGTCTAAGAATAAACCACCTAAAATTAAGGATACTATTGTTCCTAATTGTTCAAATAGTCTGGTTATTCCAAGTCCTTTCCCACCGCTATCTGATGTTGAGTAGTTTAATATTATTTCGGTTGAGTTGCTTCTAAAGCAGTTATCTAAAGCATAGAAAGTTGCAACTAAAACTGCACCCCAAATCCAATGAACATCAATTAACAATATTGATAACGATAGTCCTAAAATGGAAACCGATCTAAACAATAAGAAAATTTGCGGATACTTAACAATAAAGCGTTGAAAAATTAGATTAAATATCATATTTAAAGCATATAAGCCAATTAAATAAATAAATGCGTGAACAATGTTGTTTGTAACCTTATAAATCATAAGTGGAACAAATCCACCAACTAAGCTGGTAGAAAAGTTTGCAAGCATTTTATGAAAATTTAAAAGTTTTAATTGCATAATTTTTATCCTTTTGTAAAATTTTAATTATTTTCTATATAATCCACTAGTATTTTTCGTGTTTTTTCTTCTATTATTGGCGAAGTTATTCCAACCGCCACCATTAAACAAGCACCAGCCACAAAAATTAGCCAAACAAAGCCAGTTAACCCAAACATATAACAAAATGTTTGACCAGCTAAATGCCCATTATACTTAATAAAGTTACAATCGTTAGTAATGCCTAAAATTTTTGATTTAGCAAGCATTCTTTGATTTATAAAAATTGCAGGTATTGGCCAGAAAACTGGAATTAATAAAAAGCAAACAAAGCTTGGCCACAAACCTATTGTTAAAGTGGCAACAACAATGCAAGCTGCCATAATAAACGACGAAATGCTAGCTAGTACTGTTAAATCAAACTTTTCATCTAACTTAGCTGCCACAAAAACCATAATTCCGTGAATGGCATCGCAAGAACCACTTAACACGCCCGATACCAAAAACGAGCCTGTTGCTAAGTAGGTTGCAAAACTAAAAAACCTGTAAAACGCATCAACCCCACAAGCAAGAGCATAGTAAGTAAAATACATTAATGTTATTTTTTTGCTTACCTTCTTACCTTTTAACGATTCATCCTTAGATTCGTAATAAATAAAGGCTGTGCTAACCACTTCGGTATTAAATGCACCTTTACCTTTGTTTTTAATATAATAAATCATAAGTGGCAAACTTGCAATTAAATAAAGTGTTAAACTAATTATTACAACATATAGTGTTGGTATATTATCTAAAAATAATCCACCTACTATTGCAGACAAAACAAAACCGGTTTGTTCAAAAACTCTTGTTAAACCTAACTTTGTGGAACTTGTGTTTGGCGGAACAGAGTAACTATAAATAACTTCACAAGGAACAGTTTTTAATGTGTAATTTAAACCATAGAAAATTGAGAACACAATTATCATTAATATTGGCGACACATTAATAAATAATAAAACAACTTGCATACCAATAATTGGTAAAATTCTTAAACACAAACATAGTTCAGGATATTTATATAGTGCTTTTCTAAGCAAAAAGTTACAACCAATGGTTGCTAAATAACCTAACACCAAACTACCCACTGCCAATATTACATTTTGAGTTGATTTATAAACAATTAATGGTATAAAGCCACTTATTAAATTTGTGGAAAAGTTAGATAAAACTTTATAAAATTGTAATAATTTATATTGCATACAACTAAGAATAACAAATAATTTTAAATTAGTAAATTAAAAAAAAGTTAAGAATATATTTTAAATAAAATATAAAGTTTTTAACTTACCTAAAAAAACAAAAAACACACCAAATGGAGTTACGGGTGTGTTTTTTGTTACCATATAATAAATATAGGTAGAATGAAAAATGGAAAAACATTTTAATTTCTTAAAATGCACCCTTATTATACACTAGGGCACGTGTTAAAGTCAATACTAAAATTTTAAATTTTAATCACATAGCGATAAAAGTGTTTTGTTTAATCCAAAACTATTTAAAACAATAACTTTATCGGCATTGCTAAGAACAATAAGCTTAATACCAACTAAATCTTTGCTGGTTAATGCTTTGTTTTTAAATTTAACAATAATTTTGTTTTTATCCCAAAAGGTTATTTGATAGTTTATTGTTTTTTCGTTTTTTAGCTTTATTAAAACTGTTGGATTATAAAACCCTTCGCCCAATATTTTTATGCAATTTTTAAACTTTGGCACAACTCCAAAAATTGTTAGTTTTTGACTTGGTAAAGTGTTTATGCGTTTAGTTAATTGCAACTGATTAACAATGCTAACTGTTGTGTTATCGGGTATATTATCGGTTACAACGGCCTGCGGACAAATAAAAACATTGTTTCCAATGGTTATATCCCCTAAAACTCTAGCACCTGCACAAATTGTAACATCGTTTAAAATGGTGGGATGTCGTTTAATGTTTTGTGAGGATTTCACATTTTTGCTGCCCAACACAACATCGTTAAATAAATTGCATCGCTTACCAATTAGTGTGGTTGCGCCAATAACAATGTTTTTGGCGTGATCAATAAAAAACATTTCATCAATTCTTGCTTGCGGATGAATGTCAACACCGGTATCAACTGCAACTTGTTCCATAAATTCTCGTGCCAACTTTTGCCTTAATTCTTTATCCTCAATAAAATTTTCGTAATAAAAAATAGTTGCAGTTCTATAACACATTGTTGCAATTAAGCCTTTGGTTTTTGTTTGTAAAACCAAATTCTCACTATTTTGGCTAGGGTCAAGCGATGCAATAAACTTAACATCTAGCATAACTTTATTAAAAATAATACTACTAAGCGATAAAACAAAATTATTATTAATAATATTAACATTGTTTTTTACTAAAAAGCTTTTAAGATTTTCGTAGTTTAAATACTTTTCAAAATGGTTATTAATTAAATCCAATATTCCATTAACACTAACATCATAGTTTTTAAGCATTATAATTCTCCTTAAATTAGTGTATGAAATAATATGTATAAAGTTTAAAAAAACCACTTAAACTTTTAAGTGGTTTTAAATTATATCGTCGTTTAGTTTTTCTTGTGCTTGAACTTTTCCTTCATCAATTACTTTAAACCAGTGATTCATTCTAACCATTATGTTATGGCTGCGCTCCATAAGTTCTGTAACGCTTTCGTTAAAAGGCAAATCCTTATTAGCATAAATTGGTTTTCCAATATGCACTGTTACATATCTAACTTTCATATTAAACCATTTTTGAATGCCACGCGGAGCTCTAAAATTTATAACAACCGGAATTATTGGAACATCGTCTTTAACAGCAAAGTGAAAAGCCCCTGGTTTAAATTTTCTAATTTTAGTGTAATATGGCCATAATGCAGCTTCGGGATAAATTCCAACAAACTTTTTTTCATCTTTTAAAATTTTATCGGTTTCTTCAACATAAACACGCTTTGCACTTTGTTTTCTAGGAATAGGCATACATCCGCAAGCTTTCATAAAAAACCTAACACCTGGTAATTTCATATTGTTTTCTAAAACCTGAAAATATAGTTTTTTAGGGAATACTGCCTGAGCAATCATCATACAGTCTAAATATAACACGTGGTTTGTTATTGCAACTGCACCAGTATTCTTTAAATTTCTTAGGTTTCTTCTTCCCCTAAACCTAACGCCGTGAGCCAAATAAACAATAAACGGAATAACTAATGCGGCAAAACAATAAAAAAGGTTGGCAAAAAATTTGGCAATAGGATTTTTAATTCTAAACTTATAATTTTTATCAATTTCAACATTACTTAGTTTAGATTCATCCCTTTCGCCATCAACGTGAAAATCATCGCTTATTCCTTCACTTTGCAACTTTTCATAGTCGTATCGTTTGGCCATTAATCTTCCTTTTTTGTTTACTAAAATATTTTATCACAATATTTTTGTTTTGGTTACTAATAAAATTATTATTTAATTAATTTGTTCCAACAACTCAATAAAATAATTAATATTTTGTTGCTGGTCGCTATATCCGCTTTGCCTACCGTGGCCACTAAGCACACAATCAAATTTTGTTTGTTTTAAAACCTTTAAACTATTTAACATATCGCTAACACTACTAAGTTTAAAATCGGTTCTGCCAATAGCATCTAAAAATAATGTGTCCCCACTAAATAGCATACTCCCAATTAAATAGCAAACCGAATCTGGCGAATGCCCCGCAGTTAATAAAACTTTTACAATAAAATTTCCAATTTTTATTTCTTGATTATTAACAAATTCTAATTCGGTTGGAAGTTGCACGCTTAGCCCAAATGCATTTGCAAGAGTTAAATCTTCCGCATTATTTAAATATTTTTTTGCATTAACCGATACATATGCTTTGCAACCAAATTCTTTAATTAGTCCCCTTAAATAGTAACTATGGTCAAAATGCAAATGTGTAAGCAATATTCCAACAACCTTTTCACCGTTTAAATGCTTTTTAATTTTGCACGCATTAACACCAGCATCAATAATTAATGCTTCGTTAGAATTATTTTTTATTATATATGCATTAGAGCCAACAAACTCACTTACTAATTTTGTAACCATAGTTTAATTTTATCAAATACAAATTTTTTTAACAATTAACTAAATGTGGTTGCCTAAATTTTATTTATTAGGTAATCTTATTATATAAAAATATAAGGAATTACATTATGAAAAAGTTTAATTTTGGATTTTTTATTATAGTACTATTATTAGGTTGGTTAGGTATTGATAAATTAATAAAACGCAACTGGAGAATGTGTTTAATTAAATTTGGTTCAATGTTTATTGTTGTTGGTGTTATTTGGAACATATACGACATTATTTGTGTTCTTATTAACAAATATAAAGTTAATCCTTTTGCAGTTTAAATCACGAAAATATCGTGATTTTTTTAATGCAAGAAAAACATTTGCAAATTTTTAAAAAATAACTAAAATAAGATAAGGAGAAAATTTATGTTTTATACCCCAGGCGAAGAAATGGATTTACATATCCACACATCATTTTCAGATGGTACATTAACAGTTCCACAAATTTTAGAACGTGCCGAAGAAGCAAAACTAAGTACAATTTCAATTACCGACCATAACACAATTGAAGCATACAATTTTTTAAAAACTATTAAACCTAAGGATTATTTTAGTGGCAAAATTGTTACAGGTGCAGAAATTAATGTGGTTGTTGAAAACAACTTGCTAGAATGTTTAATATATAACTTTGATGTTAAAAAAATTGCAAAAAGCAACTTTTTAAGCAAAACTTGGCGCGAAGAAAATGCTAAGAAAATTGCAGTTGAACTTTTTAACAAAGCAAAAACAATGGGCTTAAAAATTAGAGATAGTTTTTTAGATAATAATAACTTTAGCACTGGCTTTATGGAATTTTATAGCGAAATTAATTCGCACAAAGAAAATCAAAAGTTTTTGGCAGCAAATAATTTGCTTAGAAAGCGTGACTTTTTTAGAAATGGATTTTCTATTGCAGAAGGAATTTTTTCTATTGATTTAAGCAAATTTTTTGTAACCCTTAGCGAACTTAAAAAAGTTGTTAACGATTGCGGCGGGGTTATGGTGCTTGCTCACCCATTTGGGGTTTATAACATTAAACGCCCTAAAAAACTTTATAAGCACTTAGCAAAAAATCATTTGGTAGATGGGTTTGAATGCATACACTATCAGGTTAATTTAAAACAAACAAAATTTTTATTAAAACTTTGCGATAAATATAACCTAATTAAAACTGCTGGTAGCGATTTTCATCGAGATAATCATATTTTAGAATACTCGTTTATGAGCAACCTAAAAACCATTATTGATTACAATAATAAACTTCATTTTGTTAAAGAAGGTAACGCTAAAGACTAAAACAAAACTCGTAAATAAAATTTACGAGTTTTTTTATTGTTAAATTTGCAAGGTTTAAAATCGCCGAATGGCAAAATTAAACATAATGCCAATAATTTTATTTAATAAATCAAAATTTTTTAGTTTTTTCAATTTTTATTTACTTAAAAAAAGTAATAATGTTTTACTTTGGGGAAAATTGCAACCCCAAAACTTTTAAATACTTTTGGGTAATAAAAAGTATTAACTATTCCCAAATTAACCAATTATTGTTTCTGCCACATCTGTTGCAACCATTATTATGGTTACAGCCACAACCGCAATTATTACCACAACCACAATGACCATTGTTAAAAGTATTAAAGCAATTATTACGAGAACAATTACAGAAAGGGTTAGCACAAACACATCTAAAATTAAATGCACAATTACAGCAATTCATTTTATTTCCTCCAAAAACTTCTTCCCCTACTATCGGTATATGCAAGTTATTATTTTTTTGATTTTAATAAAATAATTTTTAAATACTTTTTTTTATGTTATAATCAATATATAGTGAGGTATAACTATGGCAGGAGCAATTATTAATGGTTACTATAACACTTTAAAACACTTGCGTGTTGCAGAACCATATTTGCAGGATATTAACTTAATTAATCAAGAATTAAAAAATTTTACCACTGATAGTGCAACCGATTTAATAGATTATCTTGCAAAAAAACATCGAGCCGATTTTACAGTAATCGGTAAACATTTAACAGGAATAATGATTTTTAAACAAGCTGATTTGCCTGAAAAAAGCGATGCCGATCTTGTTAACGACCTAAGATACATTCAAAATTGCATAATTATTTCTGCCGCTGTTCATTGCGGACTAGAGAACACTTTGCAATCGGCAATGCTAAAATTATCTAGAGCAAAAGAAGATATTTAACTTTTAAAATTTGGGGTATTTACTTACCCTATTTTTTTTGCTATAATAATAATAGTTCACATAGGAGATATTGCTATGCCAAACGCAAAAAACAACGAATTAACATTAAAGCGTTATCTTATCTTTAACGATGCTAAAGAACTTTCGTCTAAACTAATTATGCTTTTAGTTGATAACGATATTAATATTGACAATTATTTAAGCAACATTATGATTGGTTTTTTAGGAGAACAAAATGTTAATGCCAAAATTGTTAATATGTCAAGTGAAGTTTTAACTCAATATGTTAACTTATTAAACAAATTGGTGTTAATAAAAAATGTTAACGGAAAACCAACTGAATGTTTACTTCCAGAAGGTTTAGAAAAAGATTTAGTTATTAACAAATATCGAACAATTATTAAATCAACTGTTGAAAACAATCAAAATTGCTTAAACCTTCCATCGATCGAAAAAGCACCAATTAAAACAATTTTGGAATGGTCAAAAAAAGTTAATTCTGATATTAACGAATTTAATAAATGTGCTAACATAGATAAATTTAAAGCGACTTACCTTTTAACAGATTACGCTATTAATTGTTTTGACACATCAGTTGATAATATGTGTTACGACATAGAAACTGAAGCTCAAGATGAAAAAAATAAAATTAATTTCGATAAAACAATTCCTGGTGCGCAAAAAGCATTAATGATTGAAGATATTGCAAGAGATAGATTAAACAATAAAATTTTTGCTCCAAAAAAATTAGCTGGCGAATATTTAGAAAATGTTAAGCAAGGCATAAATGCTAAATTGCAATTTACTTATAAAAGCACACCTACAACAAAAAAATAGAAGTGAATATCACTTCTTTTTTTTAAAAATATTATAAAATTATTTAAATTATATTGTTTCATTAGTAAAAAATCACAACTATAATTTTAATTAATATTTTTTTATTACTTTAAATTTTAAAAAATAATATCACTTTCAAACATATAAACGCAAAAACATTATTAATATTAAGTAAAATTTAACATTAACTTTATAACCACATAATTATTAAATTAATAAAAGTTTTATATCAACTTAAATTTTGAAATTTTAAAAAATGATATTACAAAATACATCTAATTATTTTAGCATAAATTTTGTTATATTATTGACACAACCCACTAAAATTGATAAACTACTATTGCTTTTAATTAAGCACAACTTAATATTTTATGGAGAGTTACTCAAGAGGTCGAAGAGGATGCCCTGCTAAGGCATTAGGTCGGGAAACTGGCGCCCGGGTTCAAATCCCGGACTCTCCGCCAAAAAGTTATCGTTTGAACTAATTATCAAACGGTAATTTTTTTATGTGTCAATATTTTTGAATTGTAATAAAATTATGATACTATGATTTTAGGAGATATTTATGAAAAGAATTTTATGTTTTTGCATACAACTTTATATTTTGATAAGTCATCGGGTTTGCTATCAAAT
>CAQIDI010000004.1 GCA_948806215.1 uncultured Eubacteriales bacterium
ATACCATTATTAAGCGTTTCCGTTTGCTTGGCTCATTACTTCTTCAGCAAAGTTATCGTTACGCTTTTCTAGGCCTTCACCCATCTCATAACGAACAAAGCGACGAACAGTAATTTTTTCTCCAATTGTTAAAACAGCATCGTTAATTAAATCTGTGATTGTTTGATCTGGATTTTTAACAAATGGTTGTTCCATTAAGCAAACTTCTTCGTAGAATTTTTTCAATCTGCCTTCAATCATTCTTTCAACAATATTTGCAGGTTTGCCTTCGTTTAAAGCTTGAGCTTTTAAAACTTCTTTTTCGTGTTCAACAGCTTCGGCAGCAACTTCTTCTCTACGAACATATGTAGGATTAACTGCAGCAATATGCATAGCAATATCTTTGCATAATTGAACAAATTTTTCGCTTTTTGATGCAAAGTCGGTTTCGCAGTTAACTTCTAATAAAACACCAATTTTTCCACCCATATGAATATAGGATGACACTAAACCTTCGGCAGCAATTCTATCTGCTTTTTTAGCAGCTTTTGCCATACCTTTTTCTCTTAGCCATTCGGTTGCTTTATCAATATCTCCATTGCAAGCTTCTAAAGCTTTTTTACAATCCATCATTCCGCAATTTGTTCTTTTGCGTAGTTTTACAATATCTTCTGTTGTAAACATTTGTTTTGCCCCCTAAAAATTATTCTTCAACTTTATTTTCTTCTGCTTGTGCTTCGGTTACTTCAACTGCTTTTGTAGCTTCGGTTTCTTCTTCAACGTTAACAACAACGCCTTCTTTAGCTTCAATAACAGCATTAGCAATAACATTAGCAATTAAAGCTACTGATCTAATAGCATCATCGTTTCCTGGAATTACATAATCGATTAAATCTGGATCACAGTTTGTATCAACTAATGCAACGATTGGAATGTTTAATGCACGTGCTTCTTTAACAGCAATGTGTTCTTTTTTAGGGTCAACAATAAACATAACATCTGGTAACTTTGTCATGTCTTTTATACCGCCAAGGTTCTTTTCTAGTTTATCGCGTTCTGCAACAAGCTTTAAAACTTCCTTTTTAGGTAATAAGTTGAACTCTCCAACTTTTTCCATTTGATTAATTTTTGCTAGTCTATCAACTCTTGAACGGATGGTTTTAAAGTTTGTTAAAGTACCACCTAACCAACGAGAATTGATATAGTACATACCGCAACGTTTTGCTTCATCAGCAATAGCTTGTTGAGCTTGCTTTTTAGTTCCAACAAATAAAATTGTTTTTCCTTCATTTGCAGCATCTCTAACAAAAGCATATGCTTGTTCAACTAATACGGCAGTGTCTTCTAGATTAATAATATGAATATCGTTTCTAGAAGTAAAAATGTATTTACTCATTTTAGGATTCCATTTTCTGGTTTGATGACCAAAGTGAACTCCTGCTTCAAGTAATTGCTTCATTGAAATTACAGCCATTTTATATTTCCTCCTTGTTTTTATTCCTCCCAAGTGCTTTAACTCTGTTAGTAACCATTTAGGCAACCACTAACAAATGGCACAAGGTGTGTAATTTTGAAACCGTTGCTAGTTTATCATAATAAACAAACTTTTACAAGAAATTTTTTATATATTTAATATATATATTATAAAATTTTTATTATCTATATTTATTAATTATAAACATAAAAAAAAAGCGTTTAATAAAAACGCTTATTTAAAGTTCGATATAGTTATAATAATCGTTAAATCGTTTTTCTAACGAAAACTTATCGCCTGATCTAACAAAATTGTGTTTTTTGCTCCACTGATTCCATAAGTAATGCATTGTGATGCAACCTTTATAACTGCCTGCATTTGGAATTATTTCTAAATCTTGAATATAAGGATTATTCATAATTAAATAAAATCTATAACCCAAAATGCTGTTAATTTTTTTAAAAGAAACAACATTATTTATAAACATCGGAGCAATTCCTTCAAAAAATTTTAGATATATTCTAATTGCAGTAATATCGTCGTTTGTAAACAAATTAACATCTCTACGCTTTAAAACTTCTAGCTTATATTGAATTTGTCTGTTTGTTTCTATATCGTTAAAATCGGAATAAATAGTAATTAAGTTATTAGTTAAACTTAACGCCTTATTTTTTCTATATTCCACATAAACCGAAACAACACCAGTTAATGTTGTTATAAAAGTTATAACATCAATTACCGAAGTTAAATCTTTAGAAAAAACCATAATACAAATTATTGCAACAACTGCAATTATTAAAAATGCACCAAACAAGTAATAATATAATCTATTTTTGTTTATATTATTACGGCTTTTAATTTTTTTATTTATTTCTTCTTCTGATAACTTAACATAATTTGTTTTATTATTAGTTTTTTGTTTTTCAACATCTTTTTTATATTTTTTGTTACTCATTAGTCTATATCCTTATATCGTTATAACCTTGCAAATTTTTTGATAATGAAGTTTCGTAATAAGGAATTGCTATTCCCTTTTTTAATCTATAATTTGTCCATTCTTTATGCAAAGCAACAATATGTGTGTAATGCTCAACATAAGGGATTATTTCAATATTTTGAATGTAAGTATTATTTAACGCATAGAAAAATGAATCACCAAAAACCGAATCAATGCTTTTTAAACTTAAAACATCATCGAACACCATAACCGCTATATTTTCAAAAAATTCAAGATACTCAATTAAATTTAGATTATCGTCGGTAATATAACTATCTGGTAAATATGTTATATCTTTTCCTTTAAGCATACCTTGATCGGAATATTCTTTAGGATCAGAAGTTTTCATTAGCTTTTCGCGTAAATACATTAATCCATCGGATTTAACAAAAAGTTTGTTTAATTGGCTAACTATATCAATTGAAGCAAGTTCACCATCACGCTTAAATTGCACCCAAATAACTAGTGCACCAACAACTGTAATAACTGTGGAAGTTATGCTCGTAATTAATGGTCCAAGTGCATCTACAAACATGGCAACAACAAAAGCAGCAAGAATTAATATAAACGCAACAGCCGTTATTATTGATTTATGTTTTTTCATTCGATACTCCTATAATTTTTTATTTATTTTAAAATTTAGTTTATATTTATTAATCCTGTGGCTCTATTTTTTTACCATTAATATAAATGCGTTTTTCATTAATCTCTATTTTATTTAAAATTTCTTTTTCAAGAGAAAAACCTAAAATTTCACAAAGTCCTAAAAGATATATTGCTATATCGGCAAACTCTTTACCAAGTTCCTTTTTATCATAACTTTTAACATATGCTTCATATGCTTCGCCAACTTCACCATACATATAACAAAATTCTTTATTAATATCGGTTGTGTTAAAACCTTTGTTTATTTTGTTTTGATATATTTGTTTTTGTAATTCATCTAAATCAACCACTATTTTTTCTCCTTAAATTTAATACTAGACTTATTCTAACAAAAATATAAAATATAATAAACAATAATTAAAAAAATAATTATAACTTAAATAAAAAAGTACCTTATTATAAGGCACTTTTATTTATTTTATAATTATTCAACTTCTATGCCTTCTGCTTTAAGAAGTTCGTAGTATTCTTTAAATACTTTGTCAACAACTGCTTCGTCATCAACAATAACTAAACAATCTTCATCATCGATTTCTTCGATAACAAATACCAAAGCTTCATCGTCGTTAACGCCAACAATTTTTGTTACAGGTTTTAAAATAGCATAAATTTTTTCGTCAAGCGGAATAATTGCAACTTGTTCAAATTCTGTTTCCTTATTGTTTTCGTCGTATAGTTTTAGATTTTCGGTATTGTTTTCATCTAATAACATTTCGATTTGAGATTTTTCTTCTTTCATATTAATTTCCCCTTTTATTAAAGTTTAGATAATCCTGTAATATTATGGTTGCAGCCATTTTATCGATTACAGTTTTTCTTTTTTCTCTGGAAACATCTGCCGAAATTAAAACTTTTTCGGCTGCCACTGTGGTTAGGCGTTCGTCGTAAAACACAATTTTTGCATCGGTATATTTTTTTAGTTCTTCAGCAAAATCATAGGTTTTTTGAACTCTTGGTCCACAAGTGCCATCCATGTTTTTTGGTAGACCTAAGACAACTTCCTTAACAGTATTGTTTTTAATAATATTGGCAATATATTTACAATCGGCATCAATATTAACTCGATTATAAGTTTCTAAGCCGTTTGCTATAATACCCATTAAATCGCTTATAGCAATGCCTATTCGACGTTCGCCTAAATCCAATGCTAAGGTTTTGTAGTAGTTGTTATCCATAACTAAATATTACCATATCTAAAAATAAAATGCAAAGAAATTATTGTTAAATTTAGCCAATTTTAAAGCTTTTCAATTTGTTTTTTTACTGCTTTTTTGCCCTTTTCTACAAGTTTTTCGGCTTTTTGATTATTAGTAACAATTACTGCTCCAACAATAACACCTAAGGCCAAACCAATAATTAACCCTTCTTTCATATTTTCACCTCCATACTATGTTTATAGTAGTATTTGCATAGTACTACGAAATATTAAAAAAACACCCTAAATTAGAGTGTTTTTTTATGTTAATTTTTTCCAGTTTTAGTTTTAGCCTTTTGTTGTTTTTTAATACGCTTGCGATAATCTTTAACTGCTGCTTCTAACGCTTCTTTAGCTAAAATTGAACAATGAATTTTGTTATCAGGAAGTCCACCTAAATAATCTAAAATTTGTTGATTTTCTAGTTTTAGTGCTTCTTCTATTTTTTTACCCTTAATCATTTCGGTTGCAACCGAACTACTAACAATAGCAGCTGCGCAGCCAAAGGTTTTAAAAGTTGCATTAGTTATTACTTCGTTTTTATCAACTTTAATATAAAGTTTCATAATATCGCCACAGGCTTCGTTTCCAACAGTTCCAATACCGTTAGCACCTTTTAATTCGCCAACATTTTTTGGATTTTGAAAAATTTCCATAACTTTATCGTTATACATTATTCTTCTCCTTTCTTACTTTTTTTAGTAAGTGGGCTCATTTCTCGTAGTTCGTTAACAGCATTTGTTAATGTTCTAACAACAAAATCAATATCACCTTTTGTTATATCTACACCAAACGAAAATCTTATTGCACCATTAACATCTGCAGCACCTAACCCCATAGCTTTTAAAACGTGAGATTTTTCTAAACTTCCAGAAGCACAAGCCGAACCAGTTGAAACTGCAATTCCGTTTAAATCAAGTTTCATTAAAATGCTTTCGCCTTCTACATATTTAAACGATACATTAACAATCCCTGGTGCTTTTTGTCGTGGATTACCATTAATAGAAATATCAGGAATTTCATATTTTACTTTTTTAATAAAATAGTCCGATAAAACTTCTAACTTTTTATTAATAACTTCTCTGTCTCTAGCCATTATTTGCATTGCTTTACCAAAACCAACAACAGCAGGAACATTTGTTGTTCCACCACGCTTATTGAACTCTTGTTCGCCACCAAAAATAAATTTCTTTATTGGAGTGCCTTTTTTAACATACAAAGCTCCTGCACCTTTTGGTCCGTGTAGTTTATGGCTAGACATACTCATAAGGTCAATATGCATTTCTTTAACATCAATATCTAACACACCAATAGCTTGAACAGCATCGGTATGAAAATATGCCTTATAATCGTTAACAATTTCGCCAATAGCACGCAAATGCTGAAGAGTTCCCACTTCGTTGTTAACAGCCATAATCGAAACTAAAATTGTGTCTGGGCGAATTTCGTGTAACAATTCCGGAATTGAAACTAAACCTGTTTCATCAACTGGAAGATAAGAAACTTCAAAACCTTCGCGTTCTAAATCCTTACAAGTTTCTAAAACAGAATGATGTTCTATTTGAGTGGTTATAATATGCTTACCTTTTTTTTGATTAGCGTAAGCAATACCCTTAATAGCCCAGTTGTTAGCTTCTGTTCCGCCAGAAGTAAAATAAATTTCTTTGTTGGTTGCGTGAATAGCTTTAGCTACTCGGTCGCGAGCTTCATCCACACCATTTGCAGCATTTCTGCCAAACGAGTGAATACTGTTTGAATTGCCATACACACTAGTGAAATATGGCAACATCTCGTTTAAAACTTCGCCACTAACCTGAGTTGTTGCAGCATTATCTAAATAAATTCTTTTATTCATTTTTTACTTCCCTAAAAAAATAAAATTTCTTTAATAATTATAGTTTAGAATTATGTTATTGTCAACCTAGTATTTCTTTATAAAGCTATAATTTTATCCAATTTATAAAAATTAAAAAAATCGGAAACCCCGATTTTTAGTTTAGATATTTATTAACTAAATCTAACACTTGTTTTTCTTGACGGAAGCCAACAACTTTTTCAACTTCTTCGCCACCAATTATAACTAGCATTGTTGGAACTGTTAAAACCCCATATTCTCTTGCTAGTTCCATATTATCATCAACATCAACTTTAACAATATCTAATTTATCGCCAAGTTTTTTATTAACATCATCTAATATGCTAGAAAGCATTTTGCAAGGCATACACCAAGAGCCATAAAAATCTAGCAATACCACTTTTTTGTTGTTTAAAACTTCACGCTCAAATTCGTTACTATTTATTATTTTAATCATAGTAAATTTCTCCCTAAAAATATTTTACCCATTATTTATTTAATAATTCATTAATAACAAAGCCAGCAAGCACGCAACCACACATAGCAGGATAATAAGAAATGCTTCCTATTTGCTCTCCACACGGAGTTGCTTGATTTTTACTAAAAACAACTAAATGTTTATTAATTCCTTTTTCTTTTAATTTTTTTCGTAAAACCTTAGCAAGACCATCGTTATAAGTTTTATATAAATCACACACTTCAAACTGAGGAATTTGAATTCGATTTCCTGCACCCATTGCAGAAATTATGTTTAGCCCCAATTCTTTAGCAGTAACTATTAAGTTAATTTTATCGGTTACACTATCAATAGCATCAATAACATAATCGTATTTATATGCTAACAATTCTTTTACATTTTCTGCACAAACTCTGGTATTAACAATTTTTAAATTAATGGCTGAATTTATGTCTAAAATGCGTTTTTGCATAGCATTAACTTTAAATTCGCCAACATTGGAATTTAGTGCTATTATTTGCCTATTAATGTTGGTTATATCCACTTTATCAAAATCAACAATAGTAAGATTTCCAACACCTGCTCTAACTAACATTTCACAAGTGTAACCACCAACACCGCCAATGCCAAATATTATTATATTCGCATTTTTTAATTTACTAACACCATTATTTCCTATTAACAATTCTGTTTTATAATTTTGATTCATTTTAACCTAATAAAAATTTTATTATTTCTTGTTTTTTAATTATTTCTTGCCTTCCAGTTGCAAGTTCTTTAACTGCAAAAGTTTCACTACTTAATTCGTTATCTCCAACAGTTATAACAAATTTTGCACCAATCTTATCGGCATACTTAAATTGTGCCTTTAAGCTACGATTGCTAATGTTGTGCTCGGTTGCAATGTTATTATCGCGCAAGTATTTAACAAATTTTATAACTTCGGTTATGTTATCGGTTACACTTGCAACATAAACTGTTACTTCATCGCTATTGTTAACAGCTATACCTTTATTTTCAAGATATAATAATAATCGCTCAATTCCAATTCCAAAGCCAACAACAGGCGTTGGTTTACCACCAAGTTCTTCAACTAAATTATTATATCTTCCACCGCCACCTAATGCATTTTGTCCTAGTTTTTTATCTTCATCAATAAATTCAAAAATTAAATTTGTATAATAATCTAAACCGCGAACAAGCATAGGGTCAAATTTATAATTAACATCCATACTGGTTAATAATTGCTTTAATGTTTCAAATCTAGTTTTACATTCTGCACAAAGAACATCTGTTATTTTAGGTGCATTAACTGCTTGTTCTTTACAAATATCCACTTTACAATCCAAAATTCTAAGCGGGTTTGTTTCAAAACGCTTTTTACAATCTTCGCACATATTATCAATTTTAGGTTCAAAATATTGTTTTAAAACTTGTTTATATTTTTCACGACATTCTGTGCAACCTAAATTATTTATTAGCACTGTTGGATTTATTCCAAACGACTTATAAAAATCGCAAGCAAGCATTATTGCTTCGGCATCGGCTTCTACAGAATCTGCCCCAAACATTTCGCAACCAAATTGATTGTGTTGACGCAACCTTCCTGCTTGTGGTTTTTCATAACGAAAGCAAGGTGAAATGTAATATAACTTTAATGGTAATGTTTCGTTAAACAAACTATTTTCTATAAAACTACGAGCAACACCAGCTGTTCCTTCTGGTTTTAAAGTTAACGATCTACCACCTTTATCGGTAAAAGTATACATTTCTTTATTAACTATATCGGTGCTATTACCCACTCCACGCACAAAAAGTTCTGTATGTTCAAAAACAGGAGTTATTATTTCGTGTAGATTATATTTGTGTTTTAAAGTTGTAACCACTCGTCTTACTTCTTGCCATTTATAACTATCAAATGGCAAAATATCTTTTGTACCCTTTGGAATGTTAATCATTTTTATTCCCACCTTTAAAGTAATCTAAAACAAAACTTGTTGGTTTTGATGTGTGTATTAATGTTAAACTATGTAGAGCTCGAGAGCAAGCAATATATAGCAATTGTTTATCTAATTCAGAATTAAATTCTTCTTCGTTTGCGTTAAATACAATAACAGCATCAAATTCCAACCCTTTACTTGCAAAAGCTGGCAAAACTAAAGTTCCGTTTAAGTGGTTATTAACTCCACTCACCAGCTTTAAAGTTGAGAACTCGTTTTTTAGCATTGAATAAACACTTTTTGCTTTTGCTAAGTTTTTAGTTATTACACCAATGTTATTATATCCGCATTTATTAAATTGTTCAAATAATTTGCCAAGTTCCACTTTGAACTGGTCAAAAGTATCAACCTTAATAAGCTTAGGGCTTTCGGCATTACGCTTTATTGCCACAGCATCGGTACGATTTAAAATTGAGTTAGAAAGTTTTGTTATTTCGTAACTGGATCTATAGCTTTTGTTTAGGTTTAATTCAACAATATCGTTTGGTTCAATTTTTGTTGTATCTGCCAACTTAAATTCTTTTAAAACCATACCAAAAATATTTTTAATATTATTAATAGCACTTTTAGAAGTGGTTGGATTAACTGCTTGCCCAATATCGCCAACTATGGTTTTTGGGCAATTAAAAAAGCTATTAATTAAATAAAGTTGAATAGGATTATAATCCTGTGCTTCATCAATAACAACGTGTTTGAACGAAGAATAATCAATGCAATCGTATAACATATAGTTAATAAATAAAATTGGAATAATATCTTCGTGTTTAATTTTTTTATTAACTAACAACATTTTTTTATTTTTAGCATTTAAAAATTCTTTATAAATATTAATAGGATTGTTGTTAGTAAACATTCTATATAATTTAGCTCTTAAAAATTCTTGAAGTTTAAACTCCAACTTTTTATAACTAGAAAAAAACGCTTCTATTATGTTATCAACTATCCATTCAATTCGTTTAAATGGCATATAATTGCCATAGGTTCTAAAATATAAATTTTTTATTTTAGATTCTGGAATATTGAAAGCACCAATAGTTATGTTTTTTGGTTTGAAATTTTTGTTTAAGTAATTGATAACGAAATTATAAAGTTCTATAAAAAACTCGTAGGTGTTTTTTTGCTCGTCAACTTTCAACTTTCCTTTAATTTTACGTTCCACCTGCGCCTGCTTTGTTTCAAACAAAACATTTTCGCCAAGTTCGTTTTGCAAAATTTTTTCAAAGGTTGTGTTAATTGTGTTGTTTTCGTTTAATTCTGGTAACACTTGCGAAATATAAGAAGAAAACATTTCGTTAGGTGATAATATTAAAACTTCACTGCTCTTTAAGTTGCCTTTTAATTTATATAATAAATATGCCACTCTGTGAAGTGCAATGCTAGTTTTACCACTGCCAGCAACACCCAAAACCAAAGTGTTATTTTTTTCGGAGCAACGAATAATTTGATTTTGTTCTCGTTGAATGGTTGCAACAATATTTCGCATTTTTTCGCTTGTGTTAGAAGATAATGTTTCTTGCAAAATATCGTCATCAACTTTTAAGTCGGAATCAAAATAATATTTTAGTTCTTGGTTTTCTATTTTAAATTGTCGCTTATTAATTATTTCGCCTTCAACTTTTCCGCTGATGGTAGAATAATTAAAATAACCTTTATCAAAATCGTAAAATAAACTAGAAAATGGTGCACGCCAATCAATTACATAAAATCCGCCTTCCGGATTATTTAAACTGCGATAACCAATATAGTTATAGTACGACTTATTGTTTTTTTCTTTTACATCAATCCTTGCAAAATAAGGATTGTTTCTAATTCGTTTTAATTTATTTAATTCGGCTTCTCTTTCTTCATAATCATCAATTCGCATACAGGTATCGAAAAAAGAGTCGTACGCATCGGTTTCAGTAACGTGATTGGAGCGTAAGGCATATTTTTCTTGTTGAATTTCAGATTTTTCGATAGTTAAAAATTTTTCTAAAATCGAAATATCGTAATCTAACTGATTTTCAACCTTTTTTAAATATTCTTTTTCCTTTTGTAAAATCTCTTTATCCATATTCTCTACTATGCAAATTAACAAAATTTAGCTAAATTTAGTTATAAAATATATTTTGTTAAATCATATTTTTTTGTTGTGTCGCTAAATGCTTTAATAACATAAGGCTTATCGATAACAACATCTATCATAGGTGTTTTTCCATCGGCATTATAAGAAATATCCTCTAATAAAAACTCTAATATTGTGTGTAAACGTCTTGCCCCAATATTTTCGCTGGTTTCGTTTTCTCGTTCGGCATATTCCGAAATAACTTCTAAAGCTTCTTTAGTGAACGATAGGTTAATATTATCAACTTTTAACATTTCGGCATATTGCAAAGTTAATGCATTTTTTGGTTGAGTTAATATTTTATAAAAGTCTTCTTTCACTAAATTATTCAATTCCACTCTAATTGGAAATCTTCCTTGAAATTCCGGAATTAAATCTTCAACCTTGCTAACGTGGAATGCACCTGCAGCAATAAATAAAATATAATCGGTTTTAATAACTCCATATTTTGTGCTTACTGTGCTACCTTCAACCAAAGGCAAAATGTCACGCTGAACACCTTCACGGCTAACATCTGGGCCTTTTCCGCCAGTTTTACCTGCTATTTTGTCAATTTCATCAATAAATATAATTCCTTCCTGTTCGGCACGCCTAATAGCTTCCGAATTTAGGCTATCGGTATCGATTAGTTTATCGCTTTCTTCGGCAATAAGCAATTCTTTTGCTTTTTCCACTGTTACTTTTTTACGCTTTTTTTGTGGAGGAAAAATTGAACCTAGAACATTACCAAAATCAAGTTCTGCTCCCATTCCTGCCATAACACCAATAGGTTTTTGATTATCAACCACAGGAATTTCGATAACTTCTTGATCTAGTGTTCCATTTTTTATTCCTTCCAAAATTTCTTCACGCAATTTATCAACATCTTTATCTGGTTCAAGTTGTTTTTTAATAGGATACAAAACATCTAAAATTTTGTTATAAACAGCTTCGGTTGCTTTTTTACCAACCTCTGCCATTTTTTCTTCTTTAACTAACCTAACCGAAACTTCAACCAAATCGCGAATCATACTTTCGCAATCTCTACCAACATAACCAACTTCGGTATATTTTGTTGCTTCCACCTTTATAAATGGTGCTTTAACCAACTTTGCAAGTCTTCTTGCAATTTCGGTTTTACCAACCCCTGTTGGACCTTGCATTATTATGTTTTTAGGAGTTATTTCATCACGAAGTTCTTTTGGTAGTTGTGCTCTACGATAGCGATTTCTTAGTGCAATAGCAACTGCACGCTTTGCTTTTGATTGTCCAATAATATATTTATCTAATTCGCTAACAATTTGTTTTGGTGAATAATCCATACTAAACCTCCTCACAAGTTACATTATGATTGGTGTAAATGCAAATATCGGCAGCAATATTTATTGCCTTTTTTGCAATTTCGCTTGCTGTTAGGTTTGTGTTTTCTATTAATGCTAAAGCTGCAGCTTGAGCAAAGCTTCCGCCAGAGCCAGTGGCTAAAATTCCATTTTCTGGTTCGATAATATCACCGTTACCCGAAACCATTAATAGTGTTTCTTTATCGGCAACAATCATAAATGCTTCTAATTTTCTTGCATATTTATCATCTCTGAAACCAGTTGCAAGTTCAACAGCACTACGCATTAAATTTCCGCTAAATTTTTGTAACAACTCTTCAAAGCGAGCTTCTAATGCAAAAGCATCGGCAGCACCACCAGCAAAACCAATTATAACTTTATCATTATAAATTCTACGAACTTTTTTAGCATTGCCTTTTGAAACCACTTTATCTAGTGTTACTTGTCCATCGCCTGCTAGCGCAGTTTTACCATCGCGCTTAACAGCCACAATAGTTGTTGCTCTAAATTGTTCCATAATACTCTCCTAAATATTATTTTTACTTATTATTTCTTTTAGTTCGGTTAAAGCTAAATTTGATAAATAAGCATATTTTTGTTTTTTATCTTTTATTTTAACTAACTCAGCATTAATTAATCCCATATTAGAACTCATTGGTTGAAAATGTTTAACATTAGCAGAACTAATATAATTAACTAATGCACCTATCATTGTTTTGTTACCAAAGTTAACAAGTGGATAGTTATTAATGTAATTAAACATATTTATTCCACAAACAAGCCCACTAGAAATGCTTTCAATATATCCTTCAACACCGCTAAGTTGACCTGCAATAAAAATGTTTGGCATTGTTTTTATTTGATAATACTGATTTATTATTTTTGGTGCATTTATAAATGTGTTTCGGTGCATAACACCATAACGCAAAAATTCCGCTTTACTTAGCGCAGGAATTAAACTAAAAACTCTTTTTTGTTCCGGATAAGTTAAGTTGGTTTGAAAGCCAACCATATTAAACATATCATTGTTAACAGTTTCTCGCCTTAATTGCACAACGGCATAAGGATATCTACCTGTTTTAGGGTCGGTTAACCCAACAGGTTTTAAAGGGCCATATCGCAAAGCATCTTCGCCACGCTTTGCTAAAACTTCCACAGGCATACAACCTTCAAAAACTTTTGAATTTTCAAAATCTTTTAATGATACAATTTCGGCATTTATTAATTCGTTATAAAATTTTAAATATTCATCTTTATTTAACGGGCAATTAATATAATCTCCTGTGCCCTTATCGTAGCGATCAGCAACAAATGCACTATTAAAGTCTATAGAATCGTAACTAACAATGGGAGCAATCGCATCAAAAAAATATAAATATTCCTGATTAAATAGTTGCATTAAAAATTTTGTTAATGATTCGCTTGTAAGCGGACCAGTTGCAATAATTGTTGGCAAATTAACATCAAAACTTTCAACTTCGCCTTCAATAATTTTCAAATTTTTAAACTGCTTTAATTTTTGGGTAACTTTTAAACTAAATTGTTCTCTATCAACCGCAAGTGCACTACCAGCTGGAACTTTGCACTGATCAGCAACAGAAATTACTAAACTATCAAGTTCACGCATTTCTTGTTTTAATAGTCCACCAGCAGAAGCTATATCGTTGGATTTTAGCGAATTAGAACAAACCAATTCACAAAAATTTTTGTTTTTGTGCGCAGGAGTAAATTTTTTAGGTTTCATTTCAAACAAATTAACCTTTACTCCTCGTTTTAATAACTGATAGCAAGCTTCGCAACCAGCTAAGCCTGCTCCAATTATATTAACTTCACACATTTTGTTGTTTAACTTCATCAGTAGTTTTTTCCTTATCCTTTTCGGTATAAACATAATCGCATTCTGCATTAGAACACTTATATCTCATTTTGCCATAAACCATTTTTTTAGTTAAATATTGGTTGCATTTTGGACATTTTTTTTCGGTTGGAATTTCCCAACTTATAAAATCACATTCAGGATATCCCGAACAACCATAAAACACTTTGCCTTTTTTGGATTTTCGTTCGTAAACAGGCTTTCCGCATTTCGGGCATTTTCCAACTTCGCTAACAATAGCTTGAACGTGATGGCACTTTGGATAGTTTGAACAAGCTAAAAATTCGCCATATTTTCCGGTTCTTATAACCATTTTATGTCCGCACTCTGGGCAAACCTCGTCGGTTTCTTTTGGTGGAATTTTAAATTTTAAGCTATCCTTATCGGCAGCATATAATAATTTTGAAAAATCAGTGTAAAAATTGGTTACCATATCACGCCAATTAATATCGTGTTCTGCAACTTCGTCTAGCTGGCTTTCCATATTAGCAGTAAACTTAACATTAATAATATCGCTAAAATATTTTTCGGTTAATTCGTTTATTTTTTCGCCTAGTTCGGTTGGTTTTAGATACTTACCTTCTTTTTCGGTGTAGTTTCTGCTAGCAAGCAATGTTATTGTTGGAGTGTAAGTTGCTGGACGGCCAATTCCCTTTTCTTCCATTTCTTTTACTAATGTTGCTTCGCTAAAGCGTTGTGGAGGTTTTGTGAATTTTTGCACTGGCAATAATTTATCCAACTTTAAAACCAGTCCTTCGGTTAATTCTGGTAAATTTGCGTTTAGTGCTTCTTCAAAGTTTTCGTCGTTTTCTTCTACAACTTCTTTTTCTTTTGCTTTTTTATCACTATTATAAACAGCTAAAAAACCATCAAAAACTGGTGTTTTACCACTTGCTTTAAAACTATAGTTACCATTATTAATATCTGCCACAACCGAATTAAAGGTTGCTTCTGCCATTTGACTTGCTAAAAATTTGTTATAAATTAACTTATAAAGTTTATAGTTATCGCTGCTTAAATATGGTTTAACTTTTTCTGGAGTTCTTTCAAGATTAATTGGTCGAATTGCTTCGTGAGCATCTTGAGCCGAACTTTTTGTTTTATATAAATTTGGTTTACTTGGCAAATATTTGTTACCATATGCTTGCAAAATAAAATTCTTTGCCATTTCTTGTGCTTCTGGTGCAACCCTAACCGAGTCGGTACGAATGTAAGTTATTAATGCCACTTTACCTTCTTCTCCAAGTGTAACACCTTCGTAAAGTTCTTGTGCACAAAAACTTGCTTTTTTTAAGTTAAAACCAAGTTTATTTAAAGCTTCTTGCTGCATTGTTGAAGTTGTGTAAGGTGCTTGTGGATGTGTTTTTGCCAAACTCTTTTTTATTTGAGCAACTTTATATTCGTTTTTATCTAAATCGGCTAAAACCTTATCCATTTCTTCTTTTGATGAAACGGTTGCTTTTTTACCATTTATTTTAACAAGATTTGCTTTAAAAACATTTTTAATTGTATCAGGATATAAATTTGCAGATAAGTTCCAATATTCAGTAGGCACAAAGTTTTTAATTTCGTGTTCTCTATCAACCACCAATTTTAATGCCACGCTTTGAACACGACCTGCACTTAATTTTGGTTGAATTTTTTTGCATAATATTGGTGAAATTTTATAACCCACTAATCTGTCTAAAACTCTGCGTGCTTGTTGTGCATTAACAAGTTTTATATCAATTCCGCGTGGATTTTGTAAGCCCTTATTAACTGCATTTTTAGAAATTTCGTTAAAAGTAATTCTAATAGGATCGGTTTCGTTTAATCCTAGAATATTGCATAAATGCCAACTTATTGCTTCCCCTTCACGGTCTGGGTCGGTAGCAAGATAAATTTTATCAGCTTTTTTAGCTTTATCTTTTAAACTAGCTACAATTTCCTTTTTATCTGGCATTATTTCGTATTGTGGTTCAAAACCGTGTTGAATATCAACTCCTAATAATTTTTCTGGTAAGTCACGAACGTGACCTTTAGTTGCAACAACTTCGTAATCTGATCCTAAATATTTTTTTATAGTGTCCTTTTTTCCAACACCTTCTATTATTACTAAGTTCATTATTCCTCCTATTTACTGTAAAAATTGCCACTTAGTTTTTTTATTATGCCTTTTAGTTCTAAACGCATAAGGCACGTGTTTAAGGTTTTTGAATCTACTTTGCTTTTATTTAAAATTTCTTCGTAGTGAACCTCGTTAACATCTATTATACTCAAAATAAGTTCATCCAACAATCCAAGTTGAACTATATCTTTTTTGTTTTCTACAAATTTCTTACCAAAAAAATCTAAAATTGTTTTTGGACTTAACGCAACTGCACTTTGACAGTTTTGAATTATTTTATTGCAACCTTCCGAATAAATATCGTTTATTCTGCCCGGAACTGCAAAAACTTCTCTACCATATTCTAGTGCATAATTCTTTGTGTGCATACTGCCACTTTTTAATGGAGCTTCGGTAATTAATGTTGCCTTGCTTAAACCTGCAATTATTCGGTTTCTAACCGGAAAGTAATATGTTTTAGGTTTTTCGTTTGGCTTATACTCACTAACAACTAACCCACCATTTTCAATTATTCTATTTGCTAAATTAGTGTTTGTTGCAGGATATATTTCGTTTAAACCCGAACCCAACACAGCAATGGTTTTTCCGCCCACATCTAAACAACTAGAATGTGCAATAGTATCAACTCCATCGCAAAGACCACTAACTATTGTTAATCCAGCTTTGCTAAGTTCGCTTGAAAATTGCTTTGTTACATCAAAACCATATCGTGAAACACGCCTAGTTCCAACAATGGCAACGCAAGTTGAATTAAATAATTCGGCATTGCCCCTATAATATAAAACAGTTGGAGCTTCGGAAGTTGATTTTAACAAACTAGGATATAAATCCGATAAAATTGTTGTAACCTTAATATTTGAACTATCTAAATTAGAAATAAAATTATTTAAACTGTTTCCTTCTAACAAAACTTCTAATTTGGTAAAGTTACTTGCACCAATTATATTAATTAAATCGGACTTAACACTTTTAATATTTAATATTAAGTTTTCAATCAAATTAATTTTTTCTAAAACTTCGTGTTGCTTTTTTAATGGTATAAAACCACAATAACTTAAAAGCAACACTGCCTTTTCTTTGTTATTTAACATTTTTAATTCCAATATTTATTATCTAAACTTCGGTAAGATATAGCCTCTATTAAATGCTCATCCAAAATATTTTCGCTAGCATCTAAATCAGCAATAGTTCTTGCAACCTTTAAAATTCTGCTATAGGCTCTGGCACTTAAATGCAAATTATCAAAAGCCATCTTTAAAATTTCTTCGCCACTTTTATTCAGCTTGCAATATTTTTTTAACTGAACATCGTTCATTTTTGCATTTGAATAATTTTTATCGCTACTAAACCTTTTTAACTGAATTGCCCTTGCTAAATCCACCCTAACCTTTATACTTTCGCTACTTTCTTCTTCGGTTTGATTGGTTAAATCGGTAAATTTAACATTATCAACTTCTAAATGAATATCAATTCTATCCATTAACGGACCGGATAGTTTATTTAGATATTTGTGAATTTGTTGCGGTGTGCACTTGCACTCTTTTTCTTTATTTCCAAAGTTTCCACAAGGGCAAGGATTCATACTTGCAATTAAGGTAAAATTTGCTGGATATTCTACCGAGTTTTCCACACGAGAAACTGTTATTACGCCATCTTCTAAAGGTTGACGCAAAGTTTCGATTGAATGCCTTGAATATTCTGGCATTTCATCTAAAAACAAAACTCCATTATGTGCTAAACTAATTTCTCCTGGTTTTGCGTTTCTTCCACCGCCGGTTAACGCCAATGTGGTTGCAGTGTGATGCGGTGCTCTAAATGGTCTTAAACAAACAATACCAACCGAACTATCTAACACACCTGCCACGCTATGAATTTTTGTAACTTCCAATGCTTCGTTAAATGTTAGTTTTGGAAGTATGGTTGGAAAACATTTTGCAAGCAAAGTTTTTCCTGAACCCGGTGGACCAATCATTAAAACATTGTGCCCACCTGCTGCTGCAATTTCTAATGCTCTTTTAGCATTGGACTGCCCTTTAACATTTTTAAAATCGTAATTAGTAAAATTATTATTTATAACTTGTTCAAAAGTTTTTAAATTTAGCGATTCAATTTTTAACTCGTTATTTAAAAATCTAACAGTTTCCGATAAAGTTTTAACAGGATAAATTTTTAAACCTTCAATATAACTTGCTTCTTCTTTATTTTCATAAGGTAAAACAATATTTGTAAAACCTTGCATACGAGCCGAAATTAAAATTGGTAACACACCATTAATTTTTTTAACATCGCCATTTAGTGAAAGTTCCCCTAAAAACATAAATTGTTTTGCGTTTTCTAAGCTTACTTGGTTTGTTGCACTAAGTATTCCTAAAGCTATTGGTAAATCGTAAATAGCACCTTCTTTTTTGGTGTTAGCAGGCGCAAGATTAATAGTTATTTTATTTATAGGATAGCTTAGTCCGCTGTTTTTAATAGCACTTCTAACACGTTCCTTACTTTCTTTAATGGCTGTGCCAACAAGACCTACTATGTCGTAACCCGGTAATCCTTGGTTTATATCAATTTCGGCATTAACAACATAACCATCAAGCCCTTGCAAGCCATAGCTTTTAATAATTGAAAGCACTTTTATTACCAACCTTTTAAAAAATTTACATTAACAATTATATAATGTTTCAAGTTATTTAACAACAATTTGAACCTTAAATTAAAATTTTATAAACTATCGTTTATTATATAAATATATATATTATATCATTATATAGAAAAATTTTAATTACTCCACATACTATTCAAAACTGATTTAATTGGCTATAATAAGCCTAATAATGAAATTTTGCATAGTATTATTTTTTTGGTTTTTATATTACCTTAACTATTTTTTTGATTTAAAAAATTAAAACACTATAAAATAAATACAAACAATTTATAAACCTTAAAATTGGCATAAAAAAAGTGACAATAATATGTCACCATTTTTATTATTATCTTTTTTGATCTTCTTTAATTTTTGCTGCTTTACCAGAAAGATTACGCAAATAGTATAGTTTAGCACGACGAACTTTACCTTTCTTTAAAACATCAATATGATCAATTCTTGGGCTGTGAAGTGGGAAAGTTTTTTCAACACCTACACCAAATGAAACACGACGAACTGTGAATGTTTCGCGAACGCTTGAATTCTTTCTTGCAATAACAACGCCTTCAAATGCTTGAATACGTTCTTTATCACCTTCAACAATTTTAATGAAAACTTTAACGGTGTCACCAACGCTAAAATCTGGTATTTCAGGTTTTAAATTTTCCTTTTCAATTAAATCAATCAAGTTCATGACTTACACTCCTCCTACTTTTAAATTTGATGTTCTTAAAAATCTATTATTTCCAGCGGACCATCTGAAGTCACTATAACATAATATCATATCAAAAATATTTATACAAGTATTTTTTACAAAATATTCTATTTATTTTTAAAATTAGAGCCTAAATAAAGTAATAATTTACAATATTTAAAATGCATTAGTAATATGTGTAATTTTGCCATTTAATATGTCGATAACATCAAATCTGCATTTGTGATTTAACATCTTATTTTGAATTAAAAAAATGCTAGCAATATCTTTTATTTTTTTCTGTTTAAACTTAGTTACACTTTCACACGGAAATCCAAATTTTGTGCTAGTTCTTGATTTTACTTCTACAAACACAATAACATCTTTTTGTTTTGCAATAATATCTATTTCGCCAATTTGGCTTATATAGTTACATTCTAAAATTTTATATTTATTATCTATTAAAAATTGTTTTGCCAACAACTCACCTTTAACGCCTTGTAAGTTACTCATATTAATCCTTAAAATTCTTAATAAATGTTTGCCTGTGAATTTCGCACGCTCCAAACTTTTTTAAATTTGCAATGTGTTCTTTAGTTCCATATCCTTTATGTTTTTTAAAGTTATAGTTAGGATATTTATTATCCATTTCCAACATTAACCTATCTCTACTAACTTTTGCTAAAATAGAAGCGCACGCAATGCTATAGCTTAAAGCATCGCCTTTTATTATGCTTTCGGTTTTAACATTAACATCTAACTTAACAGCATCAATTAAAACAACATCTGGTTTTACGCTTAAGTTATTAATAGCATTGATCATTCCCTTTTTAGTTGCATTTAAAATGTTTATTTCATCAATTATTTTTTCATCAATAAATTCCACACTAAAAGCAAAAGCTTTGTTAACAATTTGATCAAATAGTTTTTCACGCTTTTTTTCGGTTAGTTTTTTACTATCGTTAACACCTTCGATAATGCTATTTTTATCTAGTGGCATTATAACACTTGCAACACAAACTGGTCCTGCAAGTGGTCCTCGTCCCGCTTCATCAACTCCGGCAATAAATTTATTACCTAAACTTAAATATTTATTTTCGTATTCTAACATATATTTTACTCTTCGGTTTTTCTATCACGCTTAGATAATGCTTTAACATCATTAACAGTTTCAAGCGTTATTCTACCCAGCCTTCCTGATTTAAAATCGTTAATTAATGCGCTTGCACCACGGTCGTAATCCAATTCGCCACCGCGAAGTAAAAAACCACGACTTGCACAAATTTTTTCTAAAATATCAATAGGTTCATCTTCTGGCTCGATTGTTATTTTATATCTATTATTAATAATGCCAATATCTATTTTATTTAAGTCCATAATAAAATCTAGGCTAAGACTAGGAATATCTAACACTTCTTCTTTAATAGAACCAATATAAGCTAAATTATGAGCCACTTGATTATTATCGAATGCTGGCCATAATGTTCCAGGTGTGTCTAATAACTCGATTCCGCTTGCAATTTTAACCCACTGCTTTCCTTTTGTTACACCCGGCTTGTTTCCTGTTATGGTTTTTCCTTGACCACACAAATTGTTTATTAATGTGCTTTTACCACTGTTTGGAACCCCTAAAACCATAGCACGAAGTATTGCATTAACACCTTTTTGTTTTAAACGTTCAATTTTTTCGTTTAGTGCATTTTTAATTGCAAACTCAACTTTTTTTGCTGTGCCACTTTCGGTTGAATTTAGTGTTATGCATTCGCCTGATATGTTCCTAAAATATTGTTGCCAATTTTTGGTTGCTTCTTCGTTTGCCATATCACATTTATTTAAAACATAAATAATAGGTTTGCCTTCAACTAAAGCATTAAGTTTTGGATTAACGCACGAAAATGGTGCTCTGGCATCCAGAACATAGATAATTGCATCTACAACTTTAATTTCTTTTTCCATCATTCTAAGGGCTTTTGTCATATGCCCCGGAAACCATTGAATTACCATAATTACTTCCCTTTATTTTTGTATTTTATTGCTTAAAATAGCGTTTTTATAAGTGTTTGCATAGGTTTTTATTGCATTAGCAGCATCAATAGTATAAAAATTAGTCACACAATCATCTAATAAATAATCACCAGTTCGCTCAAGTTTTCCGCCTAGTGCTAAAATTGTTTTGTTAGATGCAATGTTATCAACATCACAATCAACCAAAATTTTATTTTCGCCAACTTTAGCTTCTTCTAGTAATGCTAAATATAACAAGAGCTTTGCATAACCTTTTCTTCTCTCACTAGGGCGAATACCATAACCAATATGCGAAACATCATTTTTAATGAGTTCAGGAGGTATATTATATCGAACATTAACCATACCAACTATTTTATTATCGCTTTCTCTAATTAAAAAGAATGTTTTTGACTCACATCGATTTATTTTTTTTAAATAAACAACATCTTTTCTTTTCTCTAATTCGTTAAACCATTCCTCATACGATAAACTTTTTAAGCATTTATCCATACCGCCTGTTCCATTTAAGTTAGAGCCAAACTTAATATGTTCTTGCAAATACTCTAATGCTTCTGTTTTTCGTTTTAGAGTTGGAATTTCCAAAAAAAATTTATCCATATAAAATCCTTTTTTTTAATTAGTATTTAAAAAGTTTGTTTAAACTTTTGCTACCACAGTTTTTCTACTCCGCTACTGCTAACCTCGTAACATTGTTCATCGCACAACTGCAAAATTTCTAAATTGTTAGCATTACAAAAATTTATTATTTCAGTAACCAGTTTTGGGCTTGTGTTTAACAAATAATTAAAATGTGGCACAACCACTTTATCAAATTGTTTTAAACCTAAGCCTTTAAATTTTTCTACTTTTATAACATTATTATTTTCACTATAATTAATAAACTGGCTAGAAATAATCATAGAACCTGCTGATTGACCAATTTATTACTTTATTTTTAATTAAGTTAATAAATTTATTAATGCCTACTTTGGCCTTAATAACATTAATTAGTAACTCTGGGTCACCACCAGAAATATAAACACAATCAAAATTTTTTAATAAATTTGCGTTATCTGAATTTAAGTCTATTATGGTTGACTGCACCCCCAGCAAGAACTTGTTGAGTTCTACTAGCACACGCAAAATCGCCTTTTGGTTTTGCATTGGGAATTATTGCAACACTATAGTTGTTTTTACTTAGGTATTCACAAAAAAACTTTATGTTTGTTTTTTCGTTAACATATTTATTATCTAAGCCGTGGCTCAATAAAAAGATTTTATTCATTAATATTATCCTTAATTAAATCTGGTCGATACTTTTTTGTTTCTATCAGTTTTTGTTCTTTTTTCCATTTTTCAATTTCTTTATGGTTTCCACTAATTAAAACTTCTGGAACTTTTAACCCCATAAACTCCTGAGGTCTAGTATACTGCGGATATTCAAGCAATCCATCAGAAAAACTTTCATCCACAACGCTTTCGCTGTTATGAAGCACTCCCTCTAAATATCGGCTAACTGCATCCACCAAAGCCATTGCAGGAATTTCGCCACCAGTTAAAACAAAATCGCCAACGCTTATTTGTTCGTTTACGCAAAGCTTAATTATGCGTTCATCAATTCCTTCGTAGTGTCCACAAATAATAACCAAGTGTTCAATCGACTTTGCAATATCAACAACCTTTTTCTGAGTTAATGGTGTGCCCTTTGGCGACATATAAACAACATAACTATTTTTAGTTATAACACTTTGTAGTGCATCGTAAATTGGTTGAGGAGTTAAAACCATACCCGCCCCACCACTAAAAGCATAGTCATCAACTTTTTTATGTTTGTTTTTTGAAAAGTCACGAAAGTTAACTATGTTAATTTCTAGTTTACCTTTTTCCTGAGCTTTACCAAGCAAACTAACATTTAATGCTTCAAACATTTCAGGAAACAAAGTTAAAATATCTATTTTCATACTAAAACCTCGTTTAAAACATTAGCATCAACAACAATTTTTTTGTTAGCTTCATCTACGCTAATAATTAAATTAGGGCTAACGGCAAACATCTTTCCGTTTGTTAAGGTTATAACATCGGTTGCGCCATAGTTGTTAACTGCTTCCACCACTCCAACTTCGCACGAATTTGCTATAACTAAATAATCAACATAATATTCCGCCAAACTTTCTGGCTCTTCCAAAGTAGCAAATATTGGTTTGTTTATTAAGTTTTCAATTTGGTTAATATCGTTAAATTCGTTAAGTGAAAACACGCAAAAACCACCACGATTAACAATTTTTTTAACGTGATATTCAAAACCTAAAATTGTAACAGTTGTTAAATTTGATACTTTTGCTAAATATTTATTATCAACCTTAACTCTAAAATCGCCTTTAAGCCCCTGTGTTTTTGTAATTAATCCAATTCTAACATTTTCCATAATATCGCCTTTAAATAGTTATATTTTGTTGTTTTGCATAGCAGTTATTTTTTTTACTATTTTATTTTATCATAATTAACAAATTTTAAAAACCAATATATAGCATAAAATTTTTTAAGTAAAATTAAAAAAATAAAAGGGTTAATTCCCTTTTATTTTACTTCGTTTATTTTAACAATAAAACGCTTTTTTGATTTTGCACTTGCAGATTTTACAATTGTTCTAATTGAATTTGCAATTTTGCCACCTTTACCAATAACCTTGCCAAGATCGTTTGAATCAACTTCGATGTTTAGAATAGTTACTTTTTCGCTTTCTTCTTCGGTTGAAACTTTAACCTTATCAGGGTTTTCTACTAAGGATTTAACAATGTATTCTACTAGTTCTTTCATACATTTCTCCTATTATTTGGTTTCTTTTTTCTTTTTATCAGACTTAGGAGCTGTTTTTGCTTTGCTTGCTTTAATAACGCCAGCTTTAACTAAAACAGTTTTTGCTGTTTCAGTTGGTTCAGCGCCATTGCTTAACCAATATTTAGCGCGTTCAGTTTCGATTTTAACTTCTGCAGGATCTTTAAGTGGATCGTATGTTCCAAGTTTTTCGATAACTTTTCCATCTCTTGAACGACGTGAATCAGCAACAACAACACGATAGAAAGGTGATTTTTTATCTCCTAAACGAGTTAGTCTAATTCTTACTGCCATAATTTTTCTCCTTTTTGAATTTATATATTTACAATTTTTTTATTTAAAAAAATTTAAAAACCTAACTAAAATGGCATTCTAAAACGCCCTTTACTGTTACTCATTTGTTTCATTAATTCTTTTGATTGATAAAACTGTTTTAGTAACGAATTAACTTCTTGAATGCTTGTGCCAGAGCCCGATGCAATTCTTTTCTTATGACTACCCTTAATTATGTCGGGATTTTGGCGTTCTGCTTTTGTCATACTTTGAATAATTGCCTTATTTCTTGCAATTTGCTTTTCATCTATTGTAAGCGAATTTAGCTTTAACTTATTCGCACCCGGAATCATAGCTAAAATATCGCTAATGTTTCCAAGTTTTTTTACTTGCTCAAATTGTTCTAAGTAATCTTCGAAGGTAAAAGCATTTGCTTTTAATTTTTTTTCTAGTTTTTTAGCTTGTTCTTCATCAACAGCACTTTGTGCTTTTTCGATAAGTGTTAGAACATCGCCCATATCCAAAATTCGTGATGCCATACGGTCGGGATAAAATGGTTCAATATCGTCCATTTTTTCGCCCACACCACAAAACTTTATTGGTTTTCCTGTTACTGCTTTAATGCTAAGTGCTGCCCCACCACGAGTGTCGCCATCAAGTTTGGTTAAAATAACACCGCTAATATCTAACTGATTATTAAATGTTTCGGCAACTGTTACTGCATCCTGACCGGTCATACTATCAACTGTTAATAATATTTCGGTAGGATTAACCGCTTTTTTAATATCTTTAAGTTCGTCCATTAACTCTTCGTTAATGTGTAACCTACCTGCAGTATCAATAATAACAACATCGTAACCTTTTTTTTCGGCATACTTTAATGCATTAACCGCAGTTTTTTGTGGTTTATTAGTGCCTTCTTCATAAACCTCGGTATCAACACTTTTTCCAACAACTTTTAATTGATTAATTGCTGCTGGCCTATAAATGTCGCACGCAACTAGCATTGGTTTTTTGCCTTGCTTTTTTAAATATCTTGCAAGTTTTCCGCACATTGTTGTTTTACCAGCACCTTGCAAACCACACATTAAAATAATTGTTGGTGGTTTTGGAGCAATGGTCAACTTAGAATTTGTGCTTCCCATTAAAGCTGTTAGCTCTTCGTTAACAATTTTAATTACTTGTTGCCCCGGTGTTAAGCTTTTTAAAACTCTTTCACCACTACACTTTTCACTAATTTTATTAACTAAATCCTTAACAACTAAATAGTTAACATCGGCTTCAAGTAGCGCAATACGGATTTCTCGCATAGCATTTTTGATTTCAAGTTCGGTTAAAACGCCGTGCTTTGTTAATTTTGAAAACGCGTGTGAAAGTTTTTCACTTAGCGAACCAAATAATGCCATATATTCTCCTTATAAAATATTTTTTATTTCTTCTATTAAACTTAACGCTTTTTTATCTGATGTTAAAACTTCTAGTTCATTTAAACACTTTAAAACTTTTTTATTGTTATCTTCTATTTTTAAAATGTTTTCAAACTTATTTAAAGTATCGTTTGCTTTGTTAATGGCATCTAAAACAGCTTGCCTAGTTATTCCAAAAAGTTCAGAAATTTCGGTTAACCCCAAATCGTCAAAATAATAAGCATTTAAAATTTTTTGTTGATTAGGTGTTAGCAACTTACCATATATGCTAAACAAATTACCATTTTTAATAACTTTATTTAGTTCCATTTTAGCATACCACCTTGTAAAGCAAAATCACTTTACATATATAATACATTATAGTACATATATTGTCAACTTAAAAATAACAAAAAAGCACAAACTAAATTTGTGCTTTTTAATTAAATAATTCCGTTAACAAAGTCTTCGGCATTAAATTCCATAATATCGTCTAATCCTTCACCAACACCAACAAATTTAACAGGAATACCAAATTGTTTTGCTATTGCAAACACAATTCCGCCTTTAGCTGTTCCATCTAATTTTGTTAGAACCAAACCATCAATTCCTATAACTTCGTTAAAAGTTTCAACTTGTGATAAGGCATTTTGACCAGTGGTTGCATCTATTACAAGATAGTTTTTATATGTGCCTTCCCACTCGCGATTTATTATTTTAGAAATCTTTTTAAGTTCTTCCATTAAGTTTGCCTTGTTATGAAGTCTGCCTGCTGTATCAACTAAAACAACATCATCTTTTTTAGCTTTTGCAGAACTAATACCATCAAACACAACTGCTGCAGGGTCTGCCCCTTCTGCATATTTAACAATTCTAACCTGAGCTCGTTTGCTCCATTCGGTTAGTTGGTCGGCTGCTGCAGCACGAAAAGTGTCGCCAGCAATCATTAAAACATTTTTTCTTTTTGACTTAAACATTGCTGCAAGTCTGCCAATGGTTGTTGTTTTGCCAACACCGTTAACACCAACAAAAGTTATTAAAGCCGGATAATCTAGTGGTTCATCTTCTATAGCTGTTAACATTTCTGCCATAACTTTTCTTAAAAGTTTTTTAAAATCGTCGGAAGATTTTATTTTTTCTTTTTTTGCTTGTTTTTTAACTTCTTCAATAATTTCTTCAGTGGCTTCTGCACCAATATCGGAAGAAATTAAAACATATTCTAGATCTTCATAAAATTCGTCGTTTAACTCGCCTACAAAAATTGAATTAAGTTTATTTGCAATATTTTCTTTTGTTTTCTTTAAACCATTAAATAATTTAGAAAATATACCCATTTTAATTTTCCTCTATATTCTTAATTGCTTCTGTTAGTTTAACCGATACTATTTTACTAACACCCTTTTCTTCCATTGTTACACCATATAAAGCATCAGCGTGTTCCATTGTTGGTTTTTTATGGGTAATAACAATAAATTGAGTTTCGCTTGAATACTTTTGAAGGTACTTTGCAAACCTTGCAACATTGGCTTCATCTAGGGCTGCTTCTATTTCGTCTAGTAGGCAGAAAGGCATTGGTCGCATACGCAATATACCAAACAAAATAGCAATTGCTGTAAGCGATTTTTCACCACCAGAAAGAAGTGTTATGTTACTTAATTTTTTGCCTGGTGGCTCTGCTATAATATCAACACCAGCTTCAAGCGAGTTTTCAGATTCTACTAATTGAAGTCGTGCACTACCACCACCAAATAATTCTTTAAACACTAATCCAAAGTTTGTATTAATAGTATTAAATGCATCTTCGAATCTTGCTGTCATTTCATCGGATAAATCCTTAATAATTTGTTGTAAGTCTTGTTCTGCTTTAAGCAAGTCTTGTGCTTGAGTATAAAGATTTCCGTGGCGTTCTTCTAATAGTTTGCTATCTTCAATAGCATTAACATTAACATTTCCAAGCTTATTAATTTCACGACGCAAGTTGCTAATTTCAATTAAACCTTGTTTAACATCAAATTCTGGTAATTTATAATCAAGTGCTGTGTTATATGTTAATTCATACTCTGTCCAAACTCGTTCTTGCAAGGTTTCAATATCGGTATCAATTTTTGATAAATTAATTTCTTGTTGATGCTTTTTATCTTGCAATTTTGCCACTTCGTTACCTAAATTCATACGCTGTTCTTCTAACGAACGAAGGTTTGATTGTAGGTCTAATTTTAAAGTTGATAGTTGTTCAAGATTCTTTTTAACATTATCTAATTTCTTTAAATCGGTGTTAACATCAACACTTTCTTGTGGTGCTTCAACAACATTTCTTAAAGAATTTAATAAATTTTGATTATTGCTAATTTGACTTTCGATTTCACTTCTGATTTTAACATTGTTAGTTAAAGCAAAATTTAAGCGTTGCAAATCGCTTTCTAAGCTTAAAATCTCTGCACAAATCGAAGCAATTTCAATTTTTAAATTGGTTAACTGAGTGCCATAGTCATCTCTAACAGCACGCATTTTACCAAATTGACTAGTTTCTTCTAAAGAATTAGCAGTGCCTTCGGTTAAATTTTCCGCATTGTTAATTTTTAATAATTCTTGCGAAATACCATCTATAATTTTATTAGTTTTTGCAATTTCGCTTAAAATAGAATTCTTTTCGTTTTCTAAGTCGTAACAAATTTGATTAAATTTATTTAATCGTTCGGTTTCTTGTGCAATAGAAATTTCAAGATTATGTAAATCGTCAGAATCGCGTTTTAATTGAAGATTTAAGTTACTTAGGTTTTTAGAAATGCTTTCAAATTTAGCTTGTGCTTCGCCATTTTCAACTGCTAATTTATTTAACATTTTAATAGCGTTTTGAATTTCACTTTCACGAGATAGAATATTGGCAACTTGTGCTTTTTTACTACCACCAGTTATGCTACCTTGTGGATTAATAACATCACCATCTAAAGTTACAATTCTAAATCCATAACTACTTTGTTTTGCAATATTAACCGCTGTTGTAATGTTATCAACAACAACTGTTGCTCCAAGTAAGTTAGAAACAATGTTTTCGATTTTTTTATCGTAACTAATAAGTTCGCTAGCTAATCCGAACACACCTTGTGCATTTAATAGTTTTCTGTAGCTATCCTCAAATCTACGGCTTTTAATGCTATTAATTGGTAAGAATGTTACCCTACCATATTCTTTTTCTTTAAGGTATTTAATTAAATCCTTAGCACCATCATCTGATAATGTTACAATGTTTTGAACGGCATTACCAAGTGCCATTTCGATTGCTGCTTGAAAATTATTTGGCACTTTAATTAAGTTAGCAAAAACACCAATAATTTTGCTTTTTAACTGAGCATTTTTTTCTGCATCGGTAAGTAATCGTTTAACAGAACCGCTAAAGCCCTCATATTCTCGTTGCATATCTTCAAGCATTTTTTTGCGGTGGTCTAACGAAATCATATTTGATTTAATGTTGTTAATTTGTTCTTCGCAATTTTTATATTCTGTTTCAAGCACCGATTGCTCTGCTAAAAGTTTGTTTACTTTTGTGTTCAAAGCATCGCGCATATCATTAAACTTTTGCAAAGTTTCGTTGCTTTCGTTTGAACATTTTTTGCTTTCGGTTATTTTAACATTAACATTTTCGATGTTTTGATTTAAAGTTTTTAATTGTTCGCTATAGGTTGCTTTTTCGGCATTTAATGCACTAATTTGCGCTTTAACATCGCCCAATTTAGAAAGTGTTTCAAACAACTTTCTTTGAGTTTCGTTAGCTTCTTCTTCGGATTGCAACAACTCATCGTTAATTTTATTATAGGTTTTTTGAATTTCTTCTAAGTTTAAATTTAAACTTGAATGTTGCAAGCGTTTGTTTTTAATTAATGTTTGTTTATTATTTAATTCTTCGGTTAAAGCCAAATTGCTTTCGGTTAATTTTTTTAATTCTTCGTTTAACCTGCTTGCTTCTAATTCGCAATTCCTAATTTTTTCACGAACTAAATTAGTTTGTCCGGCTTGTTTTTCGATTTCTACTGTGATGTTTAAAATTTCATCACGCAAATGTGTTATTTCCGAATCGATGCTATTAACCCTATTGAAAGTGTTATTATAATCTAAAATAACTTGGTCAAGGTTGCCTTGGCGCAAATTCATTTCTTCAACAATAGCATTTATTTTTGTTTCGATTTCTGCTTTGTTTGAAGCAGCGTAATCGTATTGATAAATATATGCATTAACTTCTTGAAGTTTTAATTTTTCTTTTAAATCAAGATATTTTTTAGCAACTTCTGCCTGATGTTTTAATGGCTTTAATTGCCTATCAATTTCGGTAACAATATCGTTAATACGAGTTAAGTTATCGTGTGTGCGTTCAAGCTTACGCTCGGCATCAACTTTTTTTGCTTTATAACCTGCAATTCCTGCAGCTTCTTCAAAAATTGCACGCCTATCGGTTGGTTTAGAATTAATTATTTCTTCAACCTTACCTTGTCCAATAATGCTATATCCACTTTTACCAATACCGCTATCGTATAAGATATCAAAAATATCCTTCAAGCGGCAATTTGTGTGGTTAAGCATATATTCGCTTTCGCCACTACGATATAGTTTACGAGTTATGCAAATTTCGTCGTAATCGCTTTTGAAAATTTTATTAGTATTATCAAAAACTAAAGAAACTTCACAAAAAGATAAACTTTTGCGTTTTTCTGTTCCTTTAAATATTACGTCTTGCATACTAGTTCCGCGTAGCATTTTGCTGCTTTGTTCACCTAAAACCCAACGAATAGCATCGGCAACATTACTTTTTCCGCAACCATTTGGTCCTACTATTGCGGTTATTCCACTATCGAATGTTATTTTTATTGGATCTGCAAAGGATTTAAATCCCACCATTTCAATTTGTTTAAAGTTCAAGAGAGTTTCCTCCAAAATTTAGTGCTATAATAGTATATAATATACTATTAATTTTTCAAAATAAATTTAAAATTTTATTATTAACCTTTAACCTTAAGTTTGTTAAAAACAATTTTTGCACACAACTGCTCGGCTTGCTTTTTTGTTTTACCATTAGCTTCGGCTTGCTTTTCGCCATTTAAAAATAAGCCAATATTAAAAGTTAAATCGTGGCTAGGTCCAGTGTGTCCAAGTTCCCTATATTCAATTTTTGTGCCATTATAATGTTTTTGAATTAATTCCTGCAATTTTGTTTTATAATCAACAACAACATTTTCGTTAAAACTTGATAATAAAAACTTGTTTACAAATTTTAACGATTGGCTCTCACCACCATCAATATAAATTGCAGCAAGTAAACTTTCAAAAATATCGGCTAAGATATTTGTTATGTGAGTTGAATTATTTGCTAAACTATCGCCTAATATAACAAACTTATTAATTCCATATTCTAAAATAATGTTGCTTAGCGAAGTTGTTGAAACAAGATTGCTTCTTAGAGTTGACATTTCGCCAACTTTTAAATTTGTGTAGTTAAAAATATGTTTTGTTACATAGCTTGATAACAAACTATCGCCTAAAAATTCTAGTTTTTCATAGTTATCAGCGCTCGCACTAGAATGAGTTAGTGCTTGAATTAATAATTCTTTATTTTTAAAATTGTAGTCTAACAAAGTTTCTAATTGGGTTAAATTATTCTTCATTAATATTAACTTCCACCTTTGAAACTTCTTCTTCAATTATCTTACAAATGTTAGCTTCTGCCATTTTAACAACTTGCAATATGCATTCTTTAAAGCAATTAGCTTTTGCAGAACCGTGTGCTTTAACAACAACTTTTTTAGTTCCTAATAACACTGCCCCTGGGCGATTGTTATAATCTAACTTTTGTTTTAGTTGCTTAAACACTTTTTTCATAAATATTGCACCAACTAACGCTGTTAAACTTTTTTTAACTTTTGATTTTAATATTTTTTGAAAAGCAGAAATTGCCCCTTCGGTGCTTTTTAACAAAACATTACCAGCAAAACCATCGGTTACAACTAAATCCACATCGCCAAATAACAAATCTCTGGCTTCCATATTTCCAATAAAATTAATTTCTGGCATTTCTTTTAACACTGGGAAAGTTGTGTGAACTAAGTCGTTACCTTTTTTATCCTCTGTTCCGTTACTTAATAATGCCACTCTTGGATTAGAAACTTTTAAAACATTTTTAACATATGCATTTCCCATAATTGCAAAGTGAACCAAATTAATTGGTTTGCAATCGATGTTTGCTCCACTATCCACTAATGCTACTTGCCTATCATCGTAAATTGTTGGAAGTATTGGGCAAAGCGCTGGACGACTAACACCCCTAATTCTGCCAATACGCAAAAAAGCTCCGGTTAAAACTGCCCCAGTAGAGCCACCGCTAACTAAACCATAAACATCATTATTAGTTCTAACTTCTTCAATAGCTTTATAAAGTGAACTTTCGGTTTTTTGTTTTATGGCAACAGTTGGAACATCTAGGTTTGTTATAACATCGGTTGCATCGATAATTGTAAAACGGTTTAAATCGGCTTTATTTTCTACTAAAACTTTTTTTATTTCATCTTTTTTTCCAGTTATTGTAACGTGTAAGTCGGCATTTTCTTTAACTGCTAAAATTGCACCTTTAACTGGTTCGGTTGGCGAATAATCAGCACCATATGCATCTAAAACTACAGTAATCATAAATCTCCTTAAAATATAATCTAAAAATTATATAGTTATAAAAATAAAATTAATTGGTGCAAAATTCACACCAATTAATAATAACATATTTTAATTAATTTAAAAACAAAAAATGTGCGTATTTTCCGCACATTTTAATTGTTTTAAATATCTACTTAGTTTCCTTTTTTTCCTTGTCAACTTTTTTAACTTGAACACCATCATAGTAGCCACATTTTGGACAAACTCTATGAGGAGCAACAAGTTCGTGACAATGAGAACACTCAACAATAGAAGGTGTTGAAAGCTTCCAGTTTGCTTTTCTGGAATTACGTCTTGCTTTTGAAACCTTTCCCTTTGGTACTGCCATTTAATAGCACCTCCTAACTTAATATGCTTACAAAGTATAAATCAAATTATATTCTTTGTCAATTATAAATTATATTATTTTACAATTTATTTTATTTTTTGACTGGCTATCTATTTCCAATCACTTAAAGAATTTAACAAACTTTTGTGTCTAGCACTAACATAATTAACTAAATAATCAAGTTGTGCCTTATAAGTTTTTAATGAAGAAATTTTATCGTTCATAGGATAAATAACTGTTTTTATTGGCCAAATTTTATTGTTTCTATTTATGGCTAATTTATTTCTTTCATAAACATCATATAATTTTTTACCCTCAGCGTTAATCATATCGCCATAGGATTCTAGTTTAGCATAGTACATTTTTTTAAATTCAGTGCCACTATTTGCCAAACCAACAAACCAGTTGTTTGAATAATATAAATCTGATTCAGGGTCAGGGTTAACATAACCAGCAGATAAATCATAATCCCAAACTGGGCCAGCAACTAATTTTCCACCCTTATCTTTATGCATAAAGAAACTAGAAAATCTATCTATTTCAAAATTTAAAAACATTTGATCCAATAAGAAATAATCAACAAAAGAATTAACATCGCAAAGGCTGCTAAACAATTCAAAATCCCCTGATTGAATTGCATTAAATACTGAAGTTATATAATCTTTTATATAATTAAATTGCGCCATATAAGCGGTTTTAGCAACCTCAAATTCTTCATCCGAATCATAATCTTTTTCAGATGGATATTCTGGGGATTTTAAAACATAAGGAATAGGATTATCCAAATATTTATCGTTATTAATAACAAAATAATCTCTGCCTTCTACCTTATCTTGCTCGCTTAGTGCATTCACATCTCGTTCGATTAAATATCCTGTATCAACATCTTGTGAACCTTCTTCAATATCAACCCTATTTTCGTTTACTTGAGTTTGGTCGCAAAGTAAATAAACTCCTAAATATTCGTTGTTAAGATAAAGTTCAACCAATTCAGCATTGCTAGACCAAGCAAAACCATCCATATTTTTAGCAACATTTAATGCATAATAGTTTCGAAGCAAAGTTTTATCGGTGTAATTTGGAAGAAGTGCCCAACTTTTACATTTATAATCAGAAAGCATTGCTTGCTTTTTATTAAACTTTATTCGATAACCTTTTTTATCCAATGTCCAAGTGTAGTTACCTCTACCTCTAACACCAGCATCAACATTATCAAGATTAATTTCGCCTTTATTATCGCTTAAAGTAATTTTTGCATCTAAATAATCTTCTTTACTAACTATTGGTGCATTATTTGCAGTTATGATTTTTATTACTGGAGTAATATTCCCATCTTTGTTTTGTGAGTTATTGTTACAACCAGTTGCAAAAAACACACTTAAAAAACATAGTAAAATAATTAATAAATTTTTTATTTTCATTTGTCACATCCCCTAAAATGTTAATTAAAAAGCAAAAAATTATTTTATTAATTGCTTTGTTTCGCGTGCAATTACTAACTCTTCGTTAGTTGGAATTACAACAACTTTAACTTTAGAATTTTTAGTTGTTAATTCTTCTTGGTCGCCAAAATTGTTTTTATTTACTTCTTTATCGTATTCTAAGCCCATATAACTTAAAGCATCCATAACATTTGCTCTAACCATATTATCGTGTTCGCCAATTCCACCTGTGAACACAATGCAATCTAAACCACCCATTGCAGCGGTGTAAGCACCAATATATTTAACAATTCTGTAACACATAACATCAAATGCTAATTTAACATCTGGATTATTTAAGTTAGATTCAATATCGCGCATATCAGAATATCCGCACATACCAAATAATCCGCTCTTTTTGTTTAGATAGTTAATACATTCCGCAACAGTCATATTCTTTTTATCGCACATAAAGTTTATTACTGCAGGATCTAAGTCGCCACTGCGAGTTCCCATTACTAAACCTTCTAATGGAGTAAATCCCATTGTTGTATCAACACTTTTTCCATCTAAAACGGCACACATACTGCAACCGCCACCTAAATGGCAAGTTATAATTTTACTGTTTTTGCCAAAACCAAAATGTTTAATAGCTTCACCCGAAACAAAACGGTGGCTTGTTCCGTGTGCACCATATCTACGAATTTTTAGTTCTTCATAGTCGTTTTTAGGAATTGCATAACGATATGCGTGTTCTGGCATAGTTTTGTGGAAACCAATATCAAAAACTGCAACATTTTTAATTTTTGGAGCAATTTTTAAGCAAGCTTCAATTCCACTAAGTGCTGCTGGAACGTGTAATGGAGCAAAATCAACATTCTTTTTAAAATCTTCTAATGTTTTGTTAGAAATTAAAACCGAATCAAAATAATCTTCTCCAACGTTAACAACTCTGTGTCCAAAGCCATCAATTTCGTTAACATTTTTAATAACTCCATTTTCTTTTCCTGTTAAAGAATCCAAAATAAATTGCATTGCTTCAACGTGAGTTGGCATTACCAAATTTGTTGTTGTTGATTTTCCATTTGCTTTATATGTTAAAAATGAACCAGAATCTCCAATGCGTTCTGCATTACCTTTTGCAATAACTTTTTCATCTTCCATATTAAGTAATTGAAATTTTAATGTTGTGCTACCTGCGTTTAATACTAAAATTTTCATAATTTATTTCTCCTTTTTATTCGCATTGCAATGCTGTTATTGCAACTGCCCTTAATATTTCGTTTGCATCTGCTCCACGGCTTAAATCGTTAATTGGTTTTTTGAAACCTTGACACAAAGGTCCAATAACTTTAAATCCAGCAAATCGTTGCATAATTTTATATGCAATGTTTCCACTTTCTAAATTTGGGAAAATTAGAACTGTGGCATCGCCTTTAAGTTCGCTGTTAGGAGCTTTGCGTTTTGCAACATTTTTATTAACTGCTGCATCAAATTGAAATTCTCCGTCAATAACAAAATCAGGATTTTTTTGTTTTATAAGTTGTGTTGCTTCTCGCATTTTTATTGCGCAGTCGCCTTCGGCACTGCCTAAAGTTGAATAGCTAAGCAAAGCAACTTTTGGGTTTATTCCAACTATCGACCTAGCAGTTTTTACCGAATCGAAGCAAATATCAACTAAGTTTTCTTTGGTTGGATTAATATTTAATCCGCAATCCGATAACAATAGCACACCTTTATCACCTATGTTTTTGTTTTCAGATATTGCAATAAAATAACTCGAAATAAACGAAGTTGGAGTTTTACCTTTAATAATTTGTAAAGCCGGACGCAAACTATCGCTTGAAGTATAAAGTGCACCGCACGCCATTCCATCAACCAACCCTAGTTCAACCATCATAGTTCCAAAGTAAACTGGACTATTTAATAAATTTTCTGCGCCTTCCATTGTTAAACCTTTATCTTTGCGTTTAACATATAGTGCACTGCTAAGCATTGGTTTTAAGTCGCTAGTTTTATAGTTAACTAGTTTTAAATATTCGTTTTCAACAATTTTAAACCTTTTTTGAACACTATCGTCTTCAACCAACAAAACCACTTTTGCAATTTTATTTTCGGCACACATTATGCCTGCCTTAACAACATCGTCACACCCAAATGCTTCTGGTAGAACAATGGTTTTTTTTGCTTTTTTTGCACGGTTGAAAATTTTTGTTTCAAACGGACTTAAATTTTCAATTGTCATTCAAAACCTCCAATTTAATAATTTACCTTGCTAAAACAATAAAAAATACTATATACTAATATTAATTAATTTTGTTTTGCTAAATTACTTAATTAGTATAATATAAAAAGGTTGATTTAAGCAAACTTAAATAGGTGAATTTTATGAAAATATGTGCAATTATAAGCGAATACAATCCATTTCATTATGGACATTTAAAACACATTAACGATGCAAAAAAGCAAAGTGGCGCTGATGCGGTTATGGTTATTCTTAGTGGTAATTTTACTCAACGAGGAGAACCAACCATTGTTAACAAATTTGTTAGAGCAAGAATGGCTCTAGAAGCCGGTGCTGATATTGTTGTGCAAATGCCAACAGCATATTCTACTAGCACTGCCGAAATTTTTGCTTTGGCTGGCGTTAAAATTGCAAACAGTTTTGAAAATGTAACACACCTAGCTTTTGGTTGCGAAACAAACAATTTTAAACTGTTAAAAGAAATTGCTGCTTTTTTAAATGATGAACCAAAAGAATATAAAGCAAAACTAAAAAAATATTTAAGCCAAGGTAATAGTTTGGTTACTAGCCGTATTAAGGCAATAGAAGAACTAATTAAAACCGACCAAGTTAATTTTAGCGAAATAACCGAAGTTACTAACATTTTAGAGCAACCAAACAACATTTTAGCAATCGAATATTTGAAAGCTTTAATTAAAACAAATTCGAAAATAACACCGGTATTCACTAACCGAAAAGATAGTGACTATTGCTCCGAACTTGAAAACGGAAAAAATTCTTCTGCAACTGCTGTTAGAGCAAAACTTTACAAAACAAACAATGTTAGAAAAACAAAAAAAATGTTACCTAAATTTTCTTATAACTTATTGAAAGAAGAAATTAAAACTTTTGGGCTTCCTGATATTGAACTGTTTAACAACTTATGTATGTATGCCCTAAAAACTTCCACTCCAGAAGATATTAAAAAGATATTTGATGTTACCGAAGGATTGGAAAACAGATTTTTTGATATTAGCAGAAACACAAAAAATTTGAACGACTTTTTATTAAATGTTAAAACCAAGCGTTACACCTTTACAAGATTAAAACGTATTATATTAGATTGTTTATTAAATATAACTTCAAAAATAGAAAAACAAATATACGATATTGATGTTTTACCTTTTATTAAAGTTTTAGCTTTTAAACAAGATAATGATGAACTTTTAAAAAGTGTTTCGGCTAACACAAACTTAGTTATTAGAATTAATAACATTGAACAAAATCAAAGCGAATTCTACAGAGAACTTGCAAACATCGAAGATAGAGCAAATCAAGTTTATTATATGCTTTTAAGAAAAAACAATGCAATTCCAAACTACACACCCGATTTACTTACTAAAAGCATTAAAATTTAAAAAAACACCATAAGGGTTATAAACTTTGAAACTAGCAAAAAACCGAGATTAATTCTCGGTCTTTTGTTTTTTTAATATTTTATTCCTTTAGGCGTTGTAACATTAGACAAATTTTCAACTTCAGCACTTGCAATAGCATAAGAACAAAAATCACTTGCAAGATAACCACTTGGTCTAAAATTACCACTATTTTTAATGCCTCCAAATCCAGCCCAAGCACTTGAACCAACAGTTGGCTTGTTCCAATTCACAAGTCCAAATTTTGCGTTATTGAGATATTTATTATAGAGTTCTTTATCTTCTGTCAATATACTTGTTGCAAGTCCATATTCAGATGCATTAGCTTCTTTTAAGGCATCATCAAAATTTTTAACTCTGATAACTCGCAAAAATGGTGCAAACACCTCATCTTTAAGAGTGTATTTAACCCCCGTAACATCAATAATACAAGGAGAAATAAAACATTCTCCAAATGATAACTTCTCTGCTTTTAATAAAGAAACTCCGCCTTTTGATAACAAGTATTTTTGCATCTTTAACGCATTTTCAACCATTTGTGGAGTTCTTAATGGTCCCATAAAAGGAGTTTCATTGTCATCAAATTTTCCAACTATTACTTTTTTAGAAACTTTAACAATCTCTTTAATTAAGTCCTTTCCAAATTTATTATCTGGCACAATAAGTTTTCTTGTAGAAACACATTTTTGACCAGCAGTTCCAAATGCTCCTTGAACAACAGTGATTGCAGCACCTCTCACATCTTTACTATCCCACGCAACAATGGGTCCATCTCCACCCATTTCCAAAGCACATAACTGATTAGTTGAACATAAATTGCTAATAATTTGTCCTACTTTATAACTACCGGTAAAATAAACGCCATTAACATCTCTATTTTCAATGATATTCTTAACTGTTTCGCCATTGCCTTGCACCATATTTATAACACCATCTGGTAGTCCAGCTTTTTGCCAACATTCCATAATTTTTGTGGCACAAAGTGGTGCTTTATCACTAGGTTTCAAAACTATTGTATTACCAGCAATTAAACCTGCCATAATTTGTCCATTAGTCATATGCATAGGATAGTTATAAGGTCCAATTATAAGCATTACACCAAGTGGTCTAAATCTTGTTATTCCTTTAGCTGTCCCTTTTTCTATTACAATGTCAGAGCAACGAGTTTTGTATGCATCAATACAAGGCTCAACTTTTCCAATAATGCTGTTTATCTCTCCATCAGATTCCCATTTTGGCTTACCAACTTCAACTGAAATTGTGCGAGATAATTCTTCTTTATTTTCTTTTACAATCTCAACAAATTTCCTTATATACTCAATTCGAGTATCAACCCCAAGTTCAAACCATTTTTGCTGTGCGGACTTTGCCGCCGCAACTGCCTTGTTGCAGTTATTTTTTGTAGCAAAATTACCAGTAAATACAACTTCATTGTTATTTGGACTTTTAGAAACAAATTGTTCTCCATTAGCATTTTGCCAAGCATTGTCTATAAATAAAGATTTCATAATTTATCTCCTTCTAAAATAATTATATCATAAGTTTATTTTATTTGTATTATAAATTATCAGAGTTCTTATAAAATTTTAACTTGGCATTTAGGCATGTGCTTATCTTATACAAGTGGCTCGGCTTTGCCTCGGCAGACAAGCACACGCCTAACTAAACTTTGTTGCAAAAGAGCGGTTGCTGGCAGAGCGTAACGCAATCCGCTCTTTTGCTTTTTGTTTTCTTCTCTCTATTATTCTAGTGTAAACGAATATTCTTTGTTGTCAAGGTCAAGGCAAGTGCCATAAGATTTGAAAGTTTAATTCTTTTCACGGCAACCTATGACAACGGCAGAGATATTCGTTTGTTTGGCAGTTAAGAGAGAGTAAGGGTAAAAAAGAAAACACCTTGTTGTTTTGGTGTTCTCTTTAATATTCCGCTAGTTTCAAAAGCTAGTGACTAATGGTGTTTTTTTATTTTTTTAGTTTATTTATTCTGTATTTAATTTTTCTAATTTGCTGTTTTGTTTCGTTATAGCCCGCATCAATTAATGCTTGCGAATTTTTTTCGTTAAATGTATATTGTCTAAAATCTTTTAACTGTGGAGCAATTAAAACATCATAATCCTTTAATTGGTGTTTTGAAAGTTCTTTTTGCATAATAAAAAACGAGAACGCTACCGAATGAACTATGTTTCTTGGAGTTTTATAAGGCTTAAAATCGGAAACTAAATTAACAGCAATAACAATATCGGCTCCAAGTTTTCTTGCAACATTTGCAGGCACATTATTTAAAACTCCGCCATCAACCATTAGTTTATCTTCGAATTTAACTGGCACAAACACGCCCGGAACAGATAAACTACAACGCATTGCTTTTACCAACGAACCAGTTTCAAACACATATTCTTCCCCCTCGTTTAAATCAACAGCAACGCAAGCAAACTTGGTTGGTAGGTTTTCAATTTGTTTATCTCCCCCTAACATAGAAGTTATTGTTCTTTCGGCAGCTCTACCCGAAAGCAAACCTTGCGGATTAAAATTAACATCTAACAAGTTTGTGGTTTTTATTTTTAATGCTTTTTCTTGCAGTTCACTAACCGAAAAACCAGTGGCATAAAAACCACCAACAATAGCTCCAATCGAAGTTCCAACAATAATATCTGGTTTTATTCCGCTTTCTTCTAAAGCTTTTAAAACACCGATATGTGCCATACCTAGTGCTCCACCACCACCTAGTGCAATGCCAATAACTGGTTTTTTCATAATTAACTATTTCCTCGCATAAAAATATTGTGTGTTTATTAATGATATTTTAATCGTTAATAAACTTAGTTGCAATTAATTTTTGGATTAAATTATTTTATTTTGAAAAAATCAACTTTAATTTTAATTACAAGCACAATATTATTTTTTATTATAATATTAGTAATATCTCCTAAACTGTGCATCGAAGCCTGTTTTAGTGGTTTAAATGTTTGGGCAACAAGTTTGCTTCCAGCCCTACTTCCTTTTTTTATTTTTACCAAACTACTTTCTGAGCTTGGTGTTATTAACACTATGTCTAGCGTTTTTAGCCCAATTACAAAAAAACTTTATAACACTAGCGGAATTAGTGGCTACATTTATTTAATGAGCATATTATCTGGCTATCCGGTTGGTGCTAAACTAACTTGTGACCTATATAAAAACAATCAAATTGATATTGGACAAGCCCACAGAATTATAGCTTTTACTAGCACAAGTGGCCCATTATTTATTTTAGGAACTGTTGCCATTGGTATGTTTAACAACCCTAAAATTGGATATGTTGTAATTATATCTCACTTTGTTGGAGCATTATTAAATGGTTTGCTTTATAGAAAATATTTAACAAAATCACCAACAGTTGGTGTTGAAAAACTGGAATTTAACAAATCGAACAAAAACATTTTAGAAGAAACAATGTATAGTTCAATAAAAAGCATATTAATAGTTGGTGGCTATGTTAGTTTGTTTTTTATGATTATAACAGTGTTAAATCACTATAACATTTTAAACCCTATTAATTTTTTAATTTGCAAGCTTATTCCTTTTGCTAACCCTAGCGTTGTAAGTGCAATAAGTAATGGTGTTATTGAACTTACTAAAGGTTGTTTAGATTTAAGCACACTAAACTTAAGCCCACAAATTTCTGCCACAATACTATCGGGGCTTGTTTCGTTTGGCGGAATATCAATTTTTTTGCAAGCATCAACATTTTTAAAAAGTATTAACATAAATTTAAAGTATTACTTTTTTCAAAAAATAACTCACACAATTTTAAGTGTGTTAATAAGCTTAATGCTTTGCACCTTTATGCTTTAATAAAAAATAAAAAGTGCTAAAAAAGCACTTTTTAATTGTAATAAAACTGAACTAAACATTCTTTAAAATCGTTATAATAAAATTTAACATTTTTATTTTTGCCAATCATATATTCCAAAGGAATAACCAAAGCATTAATTATTGTTAAATTTTCAATTTTAATTGCTTCAAAAATGGCATTAATAATAATTCTTAGTTCTTCTTTTTCTTCTTCTTTAACTTTGCTACGATTAATAACCGATAGTAGTTCGTTTAACGACATCCTTAAATTAGCAAATAAAATTTTTTGTTTGCTATCAGGTTCGCTAACCTTTTCAACCAATTCGGTTTCTTCTAAAGTTTCTTCCAAATCCTCTACTTCCGATTCAACCATAGTTCCATCAAAGTTAACACCTAAAATTGTGGCAACCGAATTTTTAAATGGTACTAGAACATTTATAGAAAAATTTGAATAACTAACATTATAACCTTCTGGATTATAAAAATATTCGTTAACAAAGTTTTGTAAATTTAGTTTTTGATTATCAACTTCTAACAATATTGCAAAAACTAATGCAATTTTTTTGTTATCATCTTCTGGTAAAACAAAATATCCACCATTAACTTTGTTTTGCGACTTTGCATTTTCAAATTCTTCGTTAAATTTAAAGTTATTTAAAACTTGTGCAAAAGTGTTATATAACACTTCGGAACTAGCAATTGCTTTTAATATTTTTGAAATTTTGATATCAGATAAAATAAATCTACCTTCTATCATTTCATCACAAGCAATAAAAAACGATTTAATTTTTTCTACTTCGTAATCTGGATAAACCATAATAATAATCCTTACATTTTGTTCTAGTTTATAACTAGTATAATTAGTATATAGAATTTTAATAATTTAATCAATTATTATTTAAAAATCAAATTAAATAGTTTTTTAATTGATTTAAAAATATTTTTGATTAAAATATGTTTTATGTTACAATACTAATGATAAAATTTTAGGAGCTACAATGGAATACAATCAGCAACAACAACAGGAAAAAAACACTGTTAACAAATTAAAACTTTTGTTTTTGCTTGATAAAATGGAACTACCATTAACCGAAAACAATATAATAGATATTTGCACAAGCCGTAACGAATGGATTAACTATATGGATTGCAAAGAAATTTTGTGGCAGTTAAAAGAAGTTGGCTTTATTTACGAAACCGATTTTGACGATAACGAAAAGCGTTACGGAATAACTGTGGACGGAAGAAATTGTTTAAGCCATTTCTTTTTAAGAATACCACAAAGCATTCGTGAAGATATTACTAACTTTGTTAAAGATAATAAACTAAATGTTAAGCGCAGCCAAGAATATGTTTCGGATTATGTTAAAAACCCTGATGGTAGCCACACTGTTACATTAAAAATTAAAGAGCCCCTTGCTCCTACTCCACTTTTAGAAATAAAACTTAAAGCACCAACAAGGCATACAGCAATTTTAGCTTGTAAAAAGTGGAAAGAAAATGCTGCAACTATTTTTGAATATTTATATGATACAATTATTGATAATTAAAGGGAGATAGAATTATGTATACATACAAAACCAGCGGAGTTTGTTCGCAAGCAATTATGTTTGATGTTGAAAACAACAAACTAAAAAATGTTAAATTTATTGGTGGTTGCTTAGGTAACACAACCGGAGTTGCTAAACTATGTGAAGGAAGAGATGTTGATGAAGTTATTAATTTGCTTGAAGGCACAAAGTGCCGACCAACAACAAGTTGCCCAGACCAATTAGCACAAGCCCTAAAACAATGGAAATTGCAAAATAATAAATAATAAGTTAAATACAAAAGAGGTTAAATACAATGAAAAAATTTATTAAACTATTACTTATTATATTACTAGCAATTATCGCCTTATGGAATTATAAAATAATAAGTTTTAATGGTGGCTTTAAATTTATAAACACTAATAATCAAGATATTCCTATTGAAGAACAAATTAAAGAACTTACAAATATTGAAGGTATTTACTATTATAAAAATCCTTTTAATAGCGAAGAATATGTGGTTGTTTTAGAAACTAAAGATAAACTTTATTTAGACAATTGCAATGAAGATGAACTTAAAGTTTTGGAAATTAGCGGAGCAATAATTAAAAATATTAAACCACAAGCTATTTCAATTTTTCCTTGGTGGGGATATGGAATAATATTTTTAGTTATTTTGGTTTTCCCAACAAAAAAAAGAAAGTAAAAGAACACATTTTAAATGTGTTCTTTTTTTGCTATATTTAGGTAAATATTAAATATTTGCATAATACCTATTTTAATTTACTAATTGCATCTAAAATACTGTTTTTTAATTCGGTATATTTTGTAATCTTTTCTTTTTCGGCATCAATTAAATTTTTTGGTGCGCGTGCCACAAATCCAGCATTATTTAGCATTCCATTTGCTCGTTTAAGTTCGGCTTCGGCTTTTTCTAACTCGCCATTTAACCTAATTAATTCTTTTTCTTTATTAACTAAATCGCCAGTTGGGACAAATATTTTTAGCATTGCATTTAAACACACATTGCAATTTTCGATTTCGGCAGATTCGTTTTTAACAAACTTAATTTCTTTTCCGAAAGCTAATTTTTTAATTTCTTCACCAACACTTTCAAATTTTGCTTGGTTTGTTAAAGGCATTACAATTAAGTTGGTTTTTACATTATCGGCAACATTTAATTCTGCCCTAATATTTCTTACTTTTTTAATAGCATCCATTAACTGCAAGCAAGTTTCGTAATCAGAGTTATTCTCTAATTTCTTATTAACTTTAGGAAAACTTTCTATCATAATAGATTCGCCGTGAAGTGGAAGATTTAAGTAAAGTTCTTCGGTAACAAAAGGTGCTATTGGATGAAGCATTTTTAAAATTGCTTCTAAAACATATACTAAAATATTTAAACAATTATTTTTAACTTGTTCGTTAGTAGAATAAAGTCGTGGTTTACAAGCTTCAATATACCAATCACAATATTTATTCCAAGCAAATTCATATATTAATGAACAAGCCAAACCCAAATCGTATTTATCAAAAGCATTACCAACGCTTTTAATTGTTTTATTTAATTCAGTTAATATATATGTATCAAAAATGTTTTTATCAGTTTTTGCAATATCAATTTGTTTAAAGTTGTTTTTCTCAACATTTTCTATAACAAAACGGCTAGCATTCCAAATTTTATTAAAGAAGTTTGCAGATGCATCAAATTTTTCGTAGCCAATTCTGCTATCCATTCCAATTGACGACCCGTTTAATAGCGAATAACGCAAAGTATCTGCTCCATATTTATTTATAACATCAATAGGATCAATTCCATTACCAAGCGATTTGCTCATTTTTCTGCCTTGACTATCACGAATTAATCCGTGAATTAAAACTTCCTTAAATGGAACTTCGTTAGTGTATTCTACTGCACTAAATATCATTCTAGCAACCCAAAAAAATATTATATCGTAAGCTGTAACCAAAGCAGATGTTGGGTAAAAATAGTTATAATCTTCGGTTTTTTGTGGCCAGCCTAATGTGCTAAATGGCCATAACGCCGAACTGAACCAAGTATCTAACGAATCTTCTTCTTGTGTTAAATGTTTAGAACCACATTTTGGACAAACTGTTGGATCGGTTAATTCAACAATTTTGTTTCCACAATTTGAGCAATTAAAAATAGGAATACGGTGTCCGCTCCAAATTTGACGACTTATACACCAATCGTTAATGTTTTCCATCCAGTTAAAATAAATTTTTTCGTTGCGTTTTGGAATAAATTTTATTTTATTTTCCTTAACAACTTTAATAGCTTCTTTAGCAAGACCTTTCATTTTAACATACCATTGGCGTGAAATAACAGGTTCAATAACTTCGTGGCATCGTTGGCAATGACCAACATTATTTTTATGTGCTTCGATTTTTACAAGTTGACCAAGATTTTTTAAATCCTCAACAATTTGTTTACGACATTCGTATCTATCTAAACCACAATACTTACCTGCTAGTTCGTTCATAGTGCCATCGTCGTTAGTAATTTTAATAACTTCTAAATTATGTCTTAACCCAACCTCAAAATCGTTAGGGTCGTGTGCAGGAGTTATTTTAACCATACCTGTTCCAAACTTAGGGTCAACATAATTATCTGTAATAACCGGAATTGGTTTATTAATAAATGGAACTAAAACATTTTTTCCAATTAAATTTTTATAGCGTTTATCCTTTGGATTAACTGCAACTGCAGTATCGCCCAAAATTGTTTCTGGACGAGTTGTTGCAACAGTTATAACATCGTTAGAATTTTCAACTTTATAGTTTATATACCAAATGTTGCCGTTATGCTCTTCGTATTCAACTTCGATATCGCTTAACGCTGTTTTACATTTTACGCACCAGTTAGTAATACGCTTTCCTTCATAAATTAAACCTTTATTATAAAGATTAACAAAAGCTTGTCTAACTGCTTTTGAACGAGACTCATCTAAGGTAAACGATAATCTATCCCAATCACAGGATAAACCTAAGCTTTTAAATTGTTCTAAAATTAAGCCACCAAATTCGTCGTACCATTCATACATTTTTTCTAAGAATTTTTCACGGCCTAATTCTTCTTTTGTTATGCCTTGTTTTTTTAGCCTTTCAACAACTTTAACTTCGGTAGCAAGTGCTGCGTGATCGGTTCCCGGAAGCAAAAGTGCTTCGTAACCTTGCATACGCTTAAATCTAACAATAGCATCCTGAATTGTTGTGTTATAGGCGTGTCCAATGTGTAACTTATCGGTTATGTTTGGTGGTGGCATAACAATTGTGAATGGCGATTTAGTTTTGTTTACTTTTGCATTAAAGTATTTTTTATCTAACCAATTACTATAAATTCTTTTTTCAAAACTACTAGGATTAAAACTTTTTTCCATTATTTCTATTTTCCTTTAAATAAATTTAGGAAGCTTAAGATTATTCTTAAACTTCCCCGTTATAGTTTTATTAAATAAATATTTCAAAAACCAAAATTAAAAATGCAACAAATATTAAAACCAATGATGCGGCTTTAAATAATATTAAAATTTTATCATTATCTTCAATATTGTTACGCTTTCGTATTGTACGGGTAATTCGTTTTGCCAAGACGGCAATTGCCACGCCAATCACGGCAAAGCACATTGCAATTATAACATCGGCTAATTGCAATCTTTTTAGTAAATTATCAAAAAAACCAGCAACAACATTCCCTTCTAATAATAAATTCATACTTTACTCCTCAATGTTCTTTTGTTTTTTCTTTTCAATAAAGAATGTTACTGTGTAACTAATGCACGCCACAAACACAATAAATAATCCAAAATATAAAATATAAAGATTCCAATTATTTAAATATTCGTAGAAGAAACATAATAACACACCAAGGCTAATAAATAATGTACCTAACTTTCCAAATAAATTAGATTTAATAATTATGCCTTGCTTTAAAATTATAACACCAGATACAACCAAAAACAAGTCTAAACTTAACATTACTATTAAAAACCATAATGGAATAATATTTACCGATACAAAACAAATTAAAGTGCTTAGTTTTAATAATTTATCTGCAAACGGATCTAAAACTTTTCCAAGGTTTGTTATCATATTAAATTTTCTAGCAACAAAACCATCTATAACATCTGTAACACACGCCACAACAAAAATAGCAAGTGCCACATAAATATTAACTGCGTAAAACAAAGTAACAAAAACCGGAACTAATGCAATACGAATATATGTTAATATATTAGGCAAATTTAATGCATCTTTCATTTTTGACCTCTAAAATTAGTTTAACATAATATTTGTTTTTTTTCTATTAATTTATATCAATTTTGCCCATTATTAACCTAAAAATAATAAAATGAATAAAATAATTAAGTAATATTTTTTTGGAGGTTTTATGAAAAAATTTACTTACTTTTTAATTGCCCTATTTGTTTCTTCGCTAACTTTGCTTAGTGGTTGCGGAAACAATGGCAACACAATTAGAGTAAACGAAGTTACTCACAGCATTTTTTACGCACCTATGTATGTTGCAATGAACAAAGGATATTTTAAGGAAGAAAATATTAATATAAAACTAACTAATGGCGGTGGCTCAAATGTTAGTATGACTGCCCTAATTTCTAACTCTGCCGATGTTGCTTTGCTTGGACCAGAAACTGCCGTTTATGTTGCAGCAGAAGGCAAAAAAGATTTACCTAAAGTATTTGGTCAGTTAACTAAAAGAGATGGTTCATTTTTAGTTGGAAGAAACGCCGTTCCTGCTGGCGAAACTTTTGATTGGAACAGTTTAAAAGGTAAAGATGTTTTAGGCGGTCGCCAAGGTGGAATGCCTGCAATGACACTTGAATATGTTATTAAAAAACACGGCTTAGAAATTGGTACTGGCCCAGACCAAGTTAATGTTAGATACGACATTGAATTTAACAATATGACTGCAGCCTTTACTGGTGGCACTGGCGACTATGTTACAATTTTTGAACCAACTGCAACTTCTATCGAAAGAGAAGGCAAAGGACACATTGTAGCAAGCGTTGGCGAAGCAGCTAGCGAAGTTCCTTTTACAACCTTTATGGCAAACGAAAGTTACATTGCTAAAAACAGAGATAGATTAAAAGGTTTCCTTCGTGCAGTTATGAAAGGTTACGAATTTATTATTTCTGCCGACATTGAAGAAGTTATTGATTCCTTAATTGGTTCATTTGATGCATTTACAAGAGACGATATTAGAGCAAGTATTCTTAGCTACAAACGCATTGATGCTTGGATGAACACCCCTGTTATGCAAGAAGCTGATTATAATCGTTTAATTGATGTTATAACTCAAGCTGGCACATTGGATAAGAGTGTTCCATTTGAAAGCATTGTTGATAACAGTTTGGCTTTAGAAGTTATGAGTGAAAAAAAATAAAGGGTTAATCCCCTTTATTTTTTTGGTTTATATTTAGGTGAAACTAAAATAATATCTCCTGTTGTTCTATTAATTAAGTTTCCGGTTTCTAATAGTTCGTAGCCTTCTGGTATTTTTGCTTTGCCAACACTAATTCTTAAGCCATTATTTTGATTTTGAGAATATTTTTTTGGAATAACATATCTTTTAATTTTGTAAGTTGATTTTTTAACTTGCAAAGCTCGTTTAACTTTTGGTCTTATAATGCAAAAATAATCTTTTTGAGAATCTCGTTCTGGATTTATTTCAACCAATCCACTTTTATGATTTTTTTGCATTAAAATTACTGGTGTGCTTTGTTCAACAGATGGAGCAATTTGATTTCGATTATCTATTACAAAAACCGAATCACAAATGCTAATAGCACGGCGCAAATTAATACCATCCATAATATACATTTTTTCTAAATCGCTTTTATCTCTACCATCTAACGGATGCCCGCCTTGATGTTTTCTAATTTCACCACAAAGTTCATTTTCGCGATAGTTCTTTTTGGTTACATAAACCATATTTATTTTGTAATGGTATTTATTTTTTATTTCCTTTATAAAATTAAAATAAGATTCGTCAAACTGAGCAGATTCCATAACAAAACTTTTTCCAGCATCAAGAAGTTCTCGTTTATAATTAATTTCATCTTGCACTGTATCTAGTTTAACGGTTGAATCGCTAAGTTTTGAATAGTGTCGGTTAACAAAAGGAATAAAAGTTCCGTTAACTTTGCCAAACGCGCCATTAACATATAAATTAGCCATAAAAGTGCTTTTGCCAGACCCACTTGGTCCTGCAAAAATATAAACAACTTTTTCACTTTTATAGTTAGAAAAATCGCTATTAAGTTTGGCATATTGCAATAAATATCTAGAAGTTTCTCCGTGAGGGAAAACTCTAAAATTTCTTATTGCTGATAAAACTTTTTTTTCGTCAACCATATCCCAATTCCTTGTTTATAAAATTATAGCATAACAAATTGGTTTTTTCAATACCCTAAAACCCACAAAATTAATAATAAATAAAAGCATTAAATTTTGTTAACATAAAAACTTTATATTTAATATTATGAAGTATATTAGGATTATGCCCTAATATAAAATGGAGTAATTATGTTAGAACTAAAAAAAGTAGGCTTTAATTATTACAGCAAAAATGGTGAAACGGTTGCACTTAAGGATATTTCCTTTAAAGTTGCAGATGGCGAATTAATTTCTATAGTTGGCCCTAGTGGATGCGGAAAAACAACCATTTTATCGTTGATTTCTGGATTACTAGAACCTAGCACTGGAGAAGTTTTAATTAATAGCTCAGAAGAAAATTTTAATGCTGGTTATATGTTCCAAAAAGATCATTTATTTGATTGGAGAACAATTAAAAATAATGTTTTATTGGGTTTAGAAATTAATAAAACAAAAACCGAAGAAAACATTAACTATGCATTAGGATTGCTAGAAAAATATGGCTTAAAAGATTTTATTAATAAGTATCCAAGCGAACTTAGTGGTGGTATGCGACAGCGTGTTGCATTAATTAGGACTCTAACACTAAAACCTCAGGTTTTACTTTTAGACGAACCATTTAGTGCACTGGATTTTCAAACACGATTAAACCTATGCGATGATGTTTATAACATTTTAAAAACCGAGAAAAAAACTGCGATTTTAGTAACACACGATATATCGGAAGCAATTAGTATGTCGGATAGAGTTATTGTGTTATCAAATCGACCAAGCACAGTTAAAAACATTCACACAATAAACTTAAAAAACTCTACCCCTTTACAACGACGAGAAGAAGCAAATTTCCAAAAATACTTTGATGAAATTTGGAAGGAGTTGTGTGATGAAAAAAAATGATAACTATTCAAAAGAATATAAAAAGTACTTAAAAAAAGTAAGGCAAAAAAAAGCATTTGTTTTAACTAGTCAAATAACAATTTTAATTGCTTTTTTTGCGATTTGGGAAATTCTTGCCGTAACTGGTGCTATTGATACTTTTATATTAAGTTCACCATCACGAATATTAATTCAAATAGGTGCACTGTTTAAAAATGGAACTTTATTTTATCACATAGGAGTAACACTACTTGAAGCAATAATTGGATTTTTAATTGCAACAGCACTTGGTAGCTTTATAGCAATTTTGCTTTGGTGGAACGAAACCTTAAGACGAATTTTAGACCCTTACATTGTTGTTTTAAATAGCTTACCAAAAGTGGCACTAGGCCCAATTTTAATTATTTGGATTGGTGCTGGTATGGGTGCTATTGTTGCAATGGATATTTTAATAATGATTATTATTACAATAATTAGTATGTTAAACTCGTTTATTAGTTGTGATAAAAATAAAATTTTATTGCTTCAAAGTATGGGGGCAAATAAGTTTCAAATACTATTCAAATTAATATTACCTAATTCCCTATTAGACTTTATTTCTGTGTTAAAAATAAATGTTGGTTTAACTTGGGTTGGAACAATAATGGGAGAATATTTAGTTTCAAGTGCAGGACTTGGATACCTAATAGTTAATGGTAGCCAAGTGTTTAAATTAGATTTAGTTATGGCTAGCACAATTATTTTATGTGTTCTTGCTGCACTAATGTATTTAATTGTTTCGTGGATTGAAAAAGCTTTAAAAAAATCGAGAGCTCATTAAAATTTTAATATTATGCAAAATCAAAAAAACCAAGGTTATTCCTTGGTTTTTTTAATGTTTGCATACCTGCTGTTTTTTATTAATAATAAAGAAAATAAAATTCCTACTACACCTATTACAGGATATAAATAAGTAACAATTTCTCCAAATCCAAACAGGCTTATAACATAGCTTATTGTTACAACAATTAAGTTGCAAATAATGTTACTATTTATTTTAGATTTAAGCATATCAGATAAAACATATGCTAGCGATGTTATTGCAGAATATATGCAAAACCAAATTCCAAACAGCACACAAATTCCTAAATAATAGTTAACATTAAATGCATAATCTAGCATTGGCATTTGTGAAATGTTTCCAAATAATAGCATTGCTAAATTAAAAACTACAATTATTATAGCCAACACAACAGCACTAACAAGCGAACCAAAATTATTGTTATTTTTATTGTACTGCTTTCCTGCAAGCATTAATATTCCGCCAGATAATAATAAATTTATTCCCACATAACTAATAACCGAAAAAAACGATGATAAAACAGTTTTTAAATTTATATTGGTATTTATGTTAAAATTATCAACAGAAAAAATAACACATATAGCAGAAATAAGAAGCAAAATAATTGTTAATGGCATAAATATATTGTTTATTTTATTAATTCTGTTTAACCCACCATTGGTTTCAAAAACGCAAAGAACCACTGTTATTAAAACACAAATTTTTGCACTAACTCCGCTAATAACATTTACATAAACTTCATAAACACCTGCAAACATTCCGGCAAGCACAATAAACAAACAAGCAACATAAAAAACATTAAATATTTTAAAATTTTTGCCAAGTATTAACTTATTTGCTTCTAAAACATTTTTGGGTTTATAACTGCTTCCAACATTCAAATAAAGTTTTATTGATAAATAAAACAATAAAAAACATATTATAATATTTAAAAAACTAATAACGCCAAATCTAGTAAAAAAAACATATATTTCTTTTCCGCTTGCAAACCCTGCACCTATTATTGTTGCTAATATTAAAAAAGTTAAAGTGTAGTTGTTTTTCATATAATATTAATATTATAAAATTATGTAAAAAATGAAAAAAAACACCCATTTAACTGGGTGTTTTTTTATTAAAAGTTATTGCTTGAATCATTTAACCAACGTTCATAAGATTTATTAATTGTAACAGTAATAGAAGAATCTATGGTTTGTGGTAATAATTCAAACACTGTTGATTTGCGTAAAACATTATCAGCTGGTGTGCTATATTGACCTAATCTTGAATAAGCATCGTAGAACATTGGAGGATTAACAACCAATACATACTCACCTCTTTCAATATCGAATAATGTTTTAGATTCACCATTCTTTAAAGTTATTACGTAAGGTGTGCCAGTTGTAATGTTACGAAGAACTGCTGTTATAACAACATTATCATCAACAGTTAAACCTTCATCGGCAGTTATAACACCATTAATAGTTATTTCGTATAACTGACGGCTAAAGTTAACAACAATCGAATGTTCGCTTGTGGTTTTTGCAAATTCTACATAAGTTTGAGCAGGTCCACTTTGAACTATGCCATCAACTAAAACTGTGTCAATTAAACCATATCTATAAGGCGAAATATCAAAACCAGAATAGTTACCATTTAGAACATAAACTTGTTCGGTTGTGGCGTGGGTTTTAATAATTCTTGTGCTTTGAGTTCCATCGTTATTAAAGTTGCGGCGAATTACTTCACCATATTCAACTTTAACATCCTCGTAATATTCGTGGTTAACGGTAACATTTACAATTTGGTAATTATTATTATAGAAGAATAATGGATACCCACTATTTAAATTTGTGCTTTCATAATCGATTGCCCAAATTGTATCAAAGTTCCAAGTTTTATAAGTGCTTTCGGTTTTTAATTCTAAACTATTTTTCATTTCTGCACGATCTAAGTAATATAAATCGTTAAAGCTTAAATAGTTTGTTCCATTTGCAACACCAACACCTTGTTTAACGTTAAGTCCCATAGCTTGGCTATAGTAGTTATAAGCAAAGGTATCGGTTTCGGTTACTTCTACCGGAGTATAGGTTGTAACATTACCAATAATTCCACCAACATTTGTGCCTGTTACATTAAAGGTTGAAGGATTTGCGTAGGTATATTTTAATGTTTGAGTTGTATCAAACAAGCCTGCAATTCCACCAACATTTGTAACATCGGTTGCACTAAGCGAACCATTAAAGTAAGCATTTGTTAATGTTACATTGGTATTACCACCTTCACCAATAATTGAACCAACATTTGTTGCACGATTAGCAATAATATTACCACTATAAGCAACTTGATCAATTAGGCTATTGTTATTTAGCAATCCAACCAAACCACCAAGTATAACATTTTTGCTATTAGCATAAACATTTAAGTCGCTTAAAATTTGTTTAATTTCAGAACTATCGGCTTCACCAATTAGTGAACCTATATAAGCATTATTTAAAGTATCGTTAATTTGTTTAACAACACCTTGAACTGATTTAACTTCAATATTTAAGTTTACACCATTAACATTAGCATTTTTAATGTAACCAACTAATGCACCAGTTTTTTCAATACCAGTTGCATTAACAACAAATATGTTGTTTAAGTTTGCATTAGATATTAATGTTTCGTTGTTTCCAAGCACATATCCAAATAAACCTATAACATTGTTAAGTTCTTGATAGTTGCTTTCGATAGTTAAACCATTAATGCTATGATTATTACCATCAAAGATTCCTTTAAATGCATAAGAATTTGTATTGTCAACATATCCAATTGGAGTGAAGTAACATCCAAATAAGTCAATGTCGTTATCTAAAACAAATTTCTTATTTTCACTAAAGTTAATTTCTTCGTTAGTCTTAGCACTTACCCAAGCTAATTCTTCAGCAGAAGTAATGTGATATACACCATTTTCATCTGGAATAATTTCGGTTGCAAAATCGTTCCAGTTATTCCAAGTGTTAGCCGAACGCAAGTATGGTGTTTTATTATTAAAGTTATCATCAATACCCCAAACATTATTAAAGTCGAAGTTAGTAAATGTTCTAATACTTCTTAATTCTGTTAAAGATTTGCTAATTGCTCCTGTTTGACCAACCGAGCCTGAATAAGTATTTAAGTAATAAACATCTTCAAACTTATTAACTGTGCCAGTTTGAGCCGAACCAAATATTCCACCAAAGTTTGAACCTCTAACAATACCATAGTTATAAACTCTGGTTAATACTAGATTTTCTTCTACGCTAGAATCTTTGTGTCCAACAATACCGCCACCATTAACGCTTGCATTAATTGATCCACCATTAAACGAATCAATTATGATTCCGGAATTTGTAAATCCAACAATTCCACCTGCGGTTTTTGCAATTATATTTCCTAAGTTACTTGCTCTTTCAATAGCACCATAATTTGAATTATAACCAACAATACCACCCGCATAGTTATTATTATTTGTAACAACTCCAGAATTTAATGCATCTTTAATTGTTCCTTGGTTTTCAGCTGCAATACCACCTGCAAAGTTATCGAATGATGTTACAGCACTTAAATTTCTAACTTTAATTAAGTTACCAGTTGATTTGTTTGTTCCAACTAATCCACCAACAGCCCCTGCTCCTTGAACAGAACCTGATAGTTGAATATTAATTAAGTTACCACTATTTTGAGCCGCAATTCCGCCAACAACAGAACCTGCAGAACTAGATATTAACGAAACATTATTAAAGTTCAAGTTTGCAATTTCTCCCTTAAATTCTGTAAAGAATCCAACGAAAGACGCTGCAGTTTCGATTTTGATATTATTAAACGATTTAAAGTTACCAATTATGTTACCCATAAATTGCTTATCTTGGTCGCCAATAATTCCTATTGGATTCCAATAATAACGTTCTAGGTTAATTTCGTTGGTTGCATTTCCATTTTCATCAATTGGAGTAACCTTAAAGTATTTGCCACTATAAGTTTCGCCAGTGATGTTAACTTGATTTGCAATATAACCTAAGTCGTGTCCATTAGTAATTAAATATGGATCAGTTAGTGTTCCGCTTCCTTGTAAACTTTCACTTGGATGATCTGTCCAAACTTCTCTTCTAAACTTCATATCCACTAAGAATCTGCCAACAACAGTTGAGAAACGAACCTTTTTAAAGTAGATATCGTCTGGAATAGAAACGGTTGTTCCAATTGGTAAGTTAATTGGAGTAACACTTTCAATAGCATAACCCGGTTTAGATTCAACATCTAAAATTAAGTGGTATCCGTGTTTTACTATGGTTGAGTATTCGCCAGCATTAGAATAAGTTACAGTTGGAATATATCCTTGATTATAATCGTATTCGTAAACTGTTACTTTACCATTATCGCCAAGTATTAGTTTTATTTCGTAACCTAAACGCTCAAAGTTTGATACGAAATTCAAGTTAGTTGAAACTTCATCAGTTACAAATCTTTCTTCGGTTGAAATAATGTTAAAGGTTGGAGGGTCATCTCTTTCCTTATCAGTATAGTCAACGTGATAGTAACCAGTGTTTGCAATAGATTGTATAACAACTTGTGAACCAGCATCAACTAAGCCATAGCCATTGTTATCTGTAATTCTATTATTATTAACTTGACCAACAACATTTCCGCCAACTTCACCAGTATCTTTGTTTAAGTTATTAATATCAAAATAGGTTTCAACCGATAAGTTAATATCAAATTGCTCTACAAAGTTAGCAACATAATTACCATATGCAAAGCATCCTTCTTGTTCTAAATAATCTCCGCTTGCAGCATAATCAGATGCCATAAACTTAATAGTTACTTTGTTAGTAGAATAATTTAGTTCGTAAGTTATTCCGTTATCATCAACATACTCTACAATTGTTCTAGTTTCAGATAAACTTAATTTTGTTGTTTCAAAATCACCACTATTAAAGTCATCCTGACTAAGAATATTATAAACCCCATCAGCAACTGTTTTAGAGTTATTATCAAATGCAACTTTTACATTTGTTTTTGATAAATTATCTAATCCTAATAGTTTAAAGTGATCAATATTATCAATTACAAATGTTACTTCTTCACCATAATTGTAAATACCATCACCACTAATAGTTCCAACAACATTTCCGGTGTTTCCGCTAACAGGATTTGTTGTTAATGTGAATTTGTATCTATCTAACACAAACTCAGCATAAATTTTGTGAGCTGACATAATATTTTCAAAAACATATTCGTAAGTTTTTGTAGAGTTATCAGGAACTCCTGTTATTGGGTCGTCAGCTTTTTGAACAATGGTTTCTACACCATCAACAATCTGTTTATAAACGTGATAGTGAGGGTCTGCAGTAAAGTTAATTGCTAAGTTGTTTCCATTTAGAACATAAATTTCGCCACGAGTATTTGGATTAACTTTTGTTCTTTGATTATCGTTTTCGTTATACTCTTCAGCTTCAAAAGTACCAAATTCGTTTGTGGTTACTGTTATTAGTTGGGAATGGAAATATTTTAATATTGGAAGACGATAGTTAAAGTTATTTGCTACATCGTAGAACTTCCAAATATTTGAGAAGTCAAAGTCGTATGCAGTATATGTGGTTTGACTTTGTAATGTTGTGTAACCATAAGCAATAATTCTATTATCGTTGGTTGCACTACTATTGCCAATACCATTACCTACAACACTATTTCCTTGTTTAACAAATTTAACATTTCTATTATCCTTAGTTATAAATGCAACACCAAGCATATTTCCATCGTTTACATAACCAATTGTAACATTATTAGCATTACCAATAATTTGACCAGCATTAACATCAGTAACATCGGTTGCATTATCGTCAAATGTTAAAATGTCAGAATAGTTATATGCAAATCTAATATCTGCGTTGTTAGCATTACCAACTATACCACCAATATTGGTTACACCACTAACACGACCAGTGTTATAAACATTTTTAATAGCTAAGTGTTTGTTAGTGTTAATTGCATTTGCAATTAATCCACCAACATTATTGTTTCCGAACACATAACCACGGTTATAACTTTCGGTTAATCCATTATAAGGCATTACTAAAGTGTTGTTGTTATAGCTAAAGTCGTAAGCATCGTTATAGTTATCAACATTAGATTCGTTAAGATTTGAAACAAGTCCTGCTACATTGTTGTTACCAGCAACATAACCATTGTTACCTAGTCGAACTAACGAACCATTATTGTTAACCACAATACCTGCAACATTATTTCTACCAATTACAACACCATTAAATACTATACCGTGGATTATACCATTATTAGTTACAGCAATACTTGAAATATTATTATCTCCAGTAAATACGCTATCAACTAAAGTTAAATTTCTAATTACACCATTATTAACATTAACAAACGCAACATCACTACTTGCATTTTTAGAAATTTGTAAGCCTGTAATAGTAAAGCCTGCACCTGTTAAGTTTGCATTAAATTCGTTAATGGTTTCCATAACATAAATTGATAAATCAATATTAGCTGCTAAAGAATAGTAGGTTTGTGGAGTGTTTCCAATATTACGATTAATGCGTTTAATAAATGTGTTAAATTCTAGTGCTGTTCCAATTAAATATGGGTCAGCTTCTGTGCCCGAGCCCGGCATATTTGTTTCTGTGTTTAACACAACAGAATACTTAAATTGTGGACCAAGCGCATTAATATTACTATTATAAATTGCATTAAAGTTAAATCCTACATATGCAGAAGTTAACTGCAATTTATCAGGAGAAATATCATAATTTTGATTATCCTCTTGATTACCTATTGGTTTTTCGTTAATACCGCTAATTTGATTGCCCTCTAAGTCGGTTGAATTTCCTGTTATAAAGTAGCTTGAATCAATATCGATATTAATATCGTTTGAACCAATAAGAGTTCCAAAGTTTGTGTTTGCACTAATAATTAAACCATTTTGTAGCGACATAGCAATAGTGTTATTGTTTCTACCAACTAATCCACCAACAACATTATAGTTGTTATTGTTTATTTGTCCGTTATTAATAACCGAATTAATTAGCCCGTTATTAACACCAACAATTCCACCTACTACGTTATTAACGCTAGTGTCGGTTAAAATTAAGTTTGCTTTGTTTTGTGATTTAAATATTACAGAGTTGTTATCAAGTAGTCCTACAATTCCGCCAACTATGTTTTCGCTGGTTGTGTTTACTTTTAAGTATCCACTCAAAATTAAAACATTATTAATTGTTGTTGAAATCGAATGTCCAACAAGTGTTCCCACTTTATTATTTTCTAATAGTTCATATTCTACATTAATATCTTCTAAATTTAAGTTACTAATATATGCCCCATTAGTTTTTGCAATAAAGCCAACACCATTTTCGCAATCTTCAAAGTTTTCAGGGTCTACCGAAATTCCTTTAATTGTTACTTGATTTTCTGCATAAACACTGTTGCCACCAACAATAGCACCACTAAACATTACATTTTTGTTTGCTACTGGAGTCCAGAAGCGTGTGCTTAAATCAATGTTAGGAGCTGCAGTTGGTAAAATTTTATAATATAAATCACTATAATAATAAGTTTTTCCGCTATTTGTGTAGCTTAAGTTATTATTAATTAAGTACATTACTCTTGAAAGTGCACTTGCATTTGTTATTTGATATGCAGAATCAATGGTTCTACCATCGTAGTTAATACCACCTAAGTTTTGATATCCTGTTAACTCATTAGCAAATTGTGAACTTTCTAATGCTCCAATATCGTACCATTTTAATTGTGCAAAATTAATGTATAATGTCATATCGCTATTAATAGCTTCAAGTGTGTAGCTATAAGATGCACCAAATAGTACTTCTTCGTTACCAACATCTAAACCAAAGGTTTTACTAAATGATTTATCAGTATAATCATCTGGTCTGGTTTCCATAGTTAATTCATCAGCACTTAGAACAAAGCTTTCTAATGCATAACGCATTTTTGGGCTTGCTGTGAATGTTATGTTTTCGCCACCTTTAACAATATAAGTAATTCCATCTTCTTGTGCTTGAACATCACTAGTAACTGCTCCGCCCTTATCAAGAACAACTTTAACTTTATAATCGATTATTTCAAGCATAACGTTATAGTTGCCTTCGGTGCTTGCATTTACATCAATAACTTTAAAGTTAGCTTTTTGTTTATAGTATGGGCTTTCGTTATAGTTTATTGAATAATGCTCGTTATAAACATTGCCTTCTTTATCTGCAACAATTTGATTGCTAAATATACTATTAGTTAATTCAATTCTATCAACTCTGTAGTTATAGAACGATTTTAATTCAACTGTTAAGGTTGCACCAATTACATACTTACCATCAATCATAGTAATTCCATTGTAATTAATGTTATTAACTACATCTGGAACTGTGGCAGAAATACTGATGTTTCCTAGTGGATTATTACTTGCATCAACATTAGGAACTAAATTAAAGTTAATTTCAAATGTTTCAACAAATATTGCACGATATTCTCCTTCTGTGTTAGGAGAAGCAATAAAGTATAAGTCGTGAGTTTCAGTGTTATATAAGTAAGTGTCAATAGCTAAATTTTGAAGGTCTGCCACAACATCATCGTTATTGGTTTCAATAACGGTAATATCTTCGTAGTTACTACCATCTAATTTTTGCCATTTTAACAATCCACCATTATTAAAGTAGTTAACACCTAATTTTAACACTTCTCCGTGGATATAGTTATCAACTTCACAAACGCTTTCATAACTTGGATCCATTCTTGTAATTTTAGCTTCACCAAGATTTGTATCGTTTGAAGAAACAATAATGTTATATCTATCCCAATTAAAGTTAATTTCAGCATTATTGTTAGCTGTAACATTATTAAACATATAAACATCTAATCCATTTGCATCTTTTGAAAGCATTATTTCTTGACCATTAATTAACATTGAGCCAAGAATCATAAATGTTTCTAAAGTGTTTGGAAGTAGTGTAATATCTTTAGATTCATTGTGTTTAACTCTAATAATACCACTAATGCTTGTTAGTTCTCCATTAACTATTGTTGGAGTTTCATAATTTAATCGTAGGTTTACAGGTTTTCCATCTACATATCCATTTAAAATTGGAGTTCCTGTTTTATTGTAATAATCAACACCATAAACATAACCAAATGGTCCGTTTTCAAAGTTGATTGTTACAAAAATTTCGTGAACATTTTGAGCTTCTTGTAAGATTGGATAGTTATTGTTAACGCCATCTTCAAAAGTCCAAATATCATTAAAGTTCCAACCTGCAAATGTTCCATTAACAACATCTTTATCTTGTAATTGTGCACTTGTTTTAGTTTCGCCATTGTAACCTGAAATTGCACTGTTAACTGTGGAATCTAAAACAAACAATTTATCGTAGTTAACATTAACCACATTAACCGAACCAATAATACCTAGGTTACTATTTATAGGTGCAACATTTACTGCAGAATAAATATGGTCAATATTAAGTGTGCTAGCACCATCAGATGTAACATAAGCAACGCCACCACTAATTAATTTAGTTGTTGCGGTGTTATTATATGTTAACTTTCCTACAGAATACAAGTTACTAATTGTTGCATCTATTGTGATTTGAACCACACCAACAAGCGATCCAACATATAGTTTGTTAGCATTGCCAACAACTGTAATATTTGCTTCTGTGTAAGATTGTTCAACACTTCCGGCAATAACTTTGCTTACTAATCCACCAATTGTTAAGCTATCAAATTGATTTGCATAAGCATTAATATTTCCAGCAAATTTTGATTTTTCAATTAAGTTAGAATTAACACTAACAATGCCACCAATTTCTATATTATTAACTGTTGCATTTGCATTATATGTTACAAACTCAACATCAGCATTAATTAATGCTCTAGAAATTGTACCATTATTAACATTAACTAAAATTGCTTGGCTACCCTTATTAACGCTTTGATAACTACCAGAATTATTAATAATTAAATTTTTAATAGTTCCATTGTTTACATCGAATAACGCAGTTTGATTTATTAAATGAATATTAGAAATTGTGTAACCAGAACCATCAATTACAACATCGTTAGGAATTGTAACTGAAGGCAATTTATAGTTATTTAAATCAATATCGCTTGTTAATCTTACATTTTTGTAAGTTAACTTATCAATATTATTTAAAATCCAAACAAATTGTTCTACGTTTGATACTAAATACTCATCGTTACTACCAATAGCTTCAACTTTGTGTTCCGCATCAACCGAATCTAGTACCCATAGTTCAAGGCCATTACTATTCTTGCTCCAAGGATAGTTAATGTTAAATTCTAAGATATTAATATCAAAGTAATTATCACCATAGGTGTTTGAAATTGTGTTAGTTGTGTAATACGAAGTTTTAATATTTGCACTAGTTGCCTTACCTAATAAACCACCAATAGTGTTTCCACCAGTAGCGTCACTATTAAATATTGCATAGCTATCAACAATATTAATAATATTTGCTAAACCAACTAATCCGCCAACATTATTTACAAGTTCGCCACTTGTTATAAGTTGTGTTCCTTTAGCACGGCTAGCTTTTATTGTTACTTCGCCTTGAGCAGATCCAACTAATCCACCAACTTGTGAATTGTTGTTATCAACATTAAATTTAGTAATAACAATAGAGTTATTAAATCCGCTATCACGAATGCTACCATTATTTAAGTATCCAACAAGTCCGCCCACATTCACACTTTGATATGAACTATCATCAGTATAGTTATATTCAGAGTAATTAATTGGAGAATTAAATTCGGATGCAACAATTGTTGTGTTGTTTGCAAATCCTATTAATCCGCCAATATAAACATTTGGAGAATTAATTATTCTTGCTTTCTTATTTTCTTGAACTCCTTCGTTCACATCTAAGGTTCTTGTGATAGAACCATTAGCTAAATATCGTAATGTTCCATCAACTTTTAGATTATAGATGTTTGCCCCATTAGTTGCTCCAAAGAAGCCTATTGGCATATTATTTTGAGCTACTCCATTTCCTGCATTTAAGACATTTTCAAATGCATACAAATCTAAGTTAGTAATGCTATAACCATTACCATCAAAAGTACCTTCAAACATCCATCCATTAGCTTCGGTGCTACCAATTGGTAACCAGAAGTTTCTTTCAAGATTAATATCAGCGCCAAGTTTATAATATTTATTAGCACTTGGATTGCTTGCACTTAATGCAGCAGTGCTATGTAGATATGCTAAATATCCTAAATGCTCAGGAGCAGTTAAAATATAAGGGTCGTTTTCAGTTCCAGTTCCTGTAATTCCAGCATTTGTGTAATTTCCATTTGAAGCCCAAGTTTTTGATTTGAATTCGATATAAGCTTCAATATAATATCTATCTTTATTGTTATAAACAAATGTTACTGAGCCATCAGCGTTGTTTGTAATAGTTGGAGTTAAGTATTCATACTTATTATCTTTCCAATATCTAAAGAAGCAGTTTTCACTAACCACCATAGTTCCACTGGTGTTAGGAATTGCTTTAAATGTAACTTCGGTTGAATCCGCAGCAACACTAAAGGTTAAATTTTTTCTAGTATTTTGAATTTGTTGAGCATCTATACCATCTTGATATATTTCAACATAACCATCGCCAAATATTTCTAAACTAGAATCATCAACACTAAATACTGCTGTTAAATTATAGCCTTTATTTAATTCATTAATGGTTAAAACAGATTTTGTTTCAGGAATTGGTATTCCTTTTTCATCAAGTTCTGTAACAACTGTAGGTTGAATTGTTTGATTTAAAACTGGAATAGTGTTTTCGTTAATAATCCAACCTTCAAAAGTATAATTTTTTGGAAGTGAAGATTTTAATACAATTTTGCTATAAACATCATATAAGCCAGTACCTTCACCTTTAATTGAAAGTTCTTCGTTTGATAAAATATCATTAGTTACATTTAATTCAAAGTTATTCTCAATTAATCCCGGTTGAGTAGTATATATTAACGAAAACAATTCTGCAATACCAATTGTATAAGTTCCTTCGGTTAAATAGTTAGCAATAATCGAATAGGTAAAGTTTTCAAAGTCGGCTTGATTAGCTTGTTGTCTATCAAAGAAGGTTTTATCTCCATTATTATCACTTAAATAATTAAATCTGTAATAATAATCTTGAATATAAGCAAGTGCTTTAATTTTAAACTTCAATTCTTTTGAATATTGTAAAACTATTGTTGCTTCAGTAAAATCTGAATTATAAGTTACATTTATCTCTTCATCTTCAGAATCTTTTATAATATCAAAAAATTCGTTTAAAGTTGCAATTCGTTTATTAATAGTATTTTCAACATTATCAATTTTAATTTTTATTATATGAATTGATGCAAAATTAGTTATAACATTTGTTACTGTTGAATCTAATAAAGAATATTCAACTCTTGGCTTTTCTTCACCTGAAACATTAAAGGTTTCAGGATTCATTCCTTCTACTACACCAACATCTATAGCATCAAAAGTTATGGTTAACGGCGTATAAGGTTTAGGTAAATCTTCATTTTCAGCTTCCACAGTTTCAATTTCAAAAATATAACTAGCACCTGTATAAACCCAGGCCATTTCACCATTATTTAATGTTACATTTTCTAAAATTCTATTTTCTGCACCAAATTCATCAGAAGCAATAATAGAACCAGTTATAGTTAAATTAGCAACTTGTTTATTGTAATTATCTGGTAATGTTTCGCCGTTTAATTGATAAATGTTTTTTACTTGTTGTCTCAAATAATAAATTGCAAAATATTCACCTTGAGTACCACTATTTGAAATTGGCTCATATACAATTTCTCCATTCTCAAATCTATAATCAGTTTCATTAACTATATAGTATTTATAATCGCCATTCTCATTTAGAGCTTTATTTACTAACATAACAAAATCTAAATATTTATTTTTATATGTTAACCCATTTTCAAGTGTAGCAATTCCTTCAGCATTAAATAAATTATATTTAGTAGTCATATGTAATTTGCTACCACTACCAACATAATAGAAATCGTCATTAGGTAAATAGTATCCGGCAGGGGCTGACGAAATAGTTGTATAATCCTTTATTATTGATCCACTTACTTCTAACTCATTCAAATTAACATCATATGGTGCTAAAATTGCATTAATTTTAAAACCATATGTAGCACGAAGATAAGTTCTAACAACAACCTTATCTCCACTACTTGTTGTATTTAACGTATTAAATTGATAGTTATCATTATTTAACCAAGATAAATCTCTAGGAACTACTGAATCGCTACTATTTGTAGTTTTTAAAAATGAATTTATATTTCCATTATTTAGAATGTTATATGTGTTATTTTCATTTAGTTCTGCATTAGATGAAATATTTTTAAATTCTTTAAATAGTCCATATGAAGTTGCATAAAACTCGAACTTATAATTTTTATAGTTCTCAGTTTCTAGCGACATTTCACCCCAATAACCAACTTTATTAAAAATATCAGGATTCTTATTTTTAGATGTTATTTGAGTTTGTGGCATATCCATTGGGTTATATGTTATTTCTTCATCTTCACTATCACCAATAACTTTATACTCAACTTCAAAGTCATAAGTAATTTCTTTAAATACGCCATATGTTGAAACAATATTGTTTCCTTCATAAGTAGTTGTTATATTTGGATAAGCAACACTAACACCTAAATAGAAAGAATTATCTTCTTGATTAATACCAATGTTGTTTTCTTCATAGATTTCTGTATTATCTTCATCAATTTCAGTTAAAGTATCAAACAAATATAATCCATCAAATTCATAACCTTCACTAACATTAATTAATGCTTTAACAATTGTTCCTTCTTCATAAACCATTTTTCCGTTAAGATTAATTAGTTTTTCTGCAGGAGTTAAAGAACTAGTAGTTTGATTAAATGTATAATATTCAAAGCTTAGTGTTCCACCTAATTTATTAGCCAAATTAATATAATCAGGATTTGTGAAGTAACTTGTTTTTACTATTGGGTTAAGTTCTTCATAAGTTTTAGCAAATATTATTAAATATTTACCAAAAGTATCAGCACTAAATTTATTAATTTCAATAGTATTTAATCCAAAACCACTTAATTCACTTGTTGTGGTTACAGTTTCTTCACCAATAGTGTTTACTGTGTCAGGTTTAAATTCGTTAATATTATTACCATTATTGTGAAGCCAATTAGATAATCTAATAAATTCATCTTTACCTTGAATTTGTGCATTAATTAACACGCCTTCTCTAACATATCCGCGGAACAATAAGCAATTATTATTATCGTCTAAAACAATATTTCCATCATAACTATATGTTGTATATTTTTCTAAATCAAAACTTTCATCTGATGAAATCTCGAAACTATCAAAATCACAAGCATCTTCTTTATTTGCACTAAATGATAAATCAAATAACTGATCAAATTCTGCCACATAATTAACAGGCAAACCATCGGTTAACATTGTTATTTCAACAACATTAAATGCAAGTACTGCATAATCAATGCCTTCGGTTAGTGTATGATTAATTTTTTCAAACTCGCTGTAGTACTTATAACCTTTTGTTGGTAATTGTCCCAAACCAGTTTGAGAATAAGTAAACCTATTAAAGATATATTTTGTGTTATCGGTAGGTTTAACAGCTAAAGCAATTTTTTCGCCTTCAACAGCTAAATATTCATTACGCCTATCTAACCTAGTTAATACTTGAACCGTATCTTGATTAATTACTTCTAAAACATCAGAAGTAAACTCTGTTATTTCATAAGCTTCGCCAGCGATAGCTGGAGAATTAGAAAAGTTTAATCTAAATAATCTATTATATATAAGTTTAACTTCTCTATCTGAATCCACAAAAATTGCTTCGGTATCAAACACAATATTATCTGTTGCAAAATTATCAAATTTTTCAACTTTGAAAATTCTTTTGTTATTATTTGTTGATTCATTAAATGTATATCCAATATAAGCAGTGTCGTTTTCAAAAGCAGTTCCTGTAGTAACATTAAACTCCGTGCCTTCAACTACTTTAATAGTTGCAATACCATCTGATAACAAATCGTTTGAGTTAATGCTAGTAGATGGTTGATCTCCACCAATTAATAGTAGTTTTGGTTGAAGTGTTTTATCAGAAACCGAAACTTGAACTGGCACACCAACATATTGTTGTTTATTGCCAATTAATTTAGCATCATTATCATAAATATTTGAATATTGACTAAAGTTAACATCTATTGCTCTTTGATAAATAGCAGTATATGTTCCTTGAGTATAATTATCGGTTGTGCCCTTATGCGCTTTAAATCTAACTGTTGTATAAGTATCTCCAACCATCATTTGTGTGTTATACACACCTAATAGTAATGGATTACTTAATATTGAAGTGCCCTTACCATTAGAAGTATCTTTAATTGATTTATATAGTATATCAGTTAAGATATAACTGTAATCAGAATCAACATTAGTTAATTCATTTTTAATTTCTAATGCAACAGAGTTATTAGCATCGGCAAAACCTATTATTGTATTAGTAGAAATTGGAAGGTCACCATCGGTTTGAGTAAATGAAATAGTATCATTAACTAAGTTATAAACATCTTTAGTTAAAACTGGGTCACCATTAAATTCTAGATTATATAACTTATCATTGTTATTAAGTACTCTATAATTTGAAGTTACCGAAATTCTAACAACCGATTTTGTACCAATTGAAATAGGTCCGCTAATAATAGCATCGCCACTAATATTTCCTTCTGTTTTATCTTGGAAGTTTTTAATTTCCAAAGTAGCTTCGGTTTTTAGTGAGTTAATATTTTCAACTGCTGTATCGCGATTAATTGGTGCATTAATTATCCAATCGGTTAACATATAAGGATCAAGTTCATCGTTAATTACCTTTGCAGAAATTATAACAGAAGTGTAATAACCAACAACCATAACCGAACTATCTTTGTTATTTAAGATATTAGAAATTACACTGCTTGCACTAACACTTTGTGGTAATTTAACCAAATTATCGGTTGAACTTGCATTATAGTAACTTGGCAAGTTAGAATACATTTTATTATCGTTTTTAGCAGTTAATAATTTTTCGATGCCTTCGGTTTTTACTAACCAATAAACATAATATTTTTCTGCAAACACCGGAACAACTTCTGTGTCGTCTGTTAAAACAAATCCGCCATTAACAATATTTATTTTTGTTAATTCTCCATTACTTTCAACTTTAAACCAACCTAAGAAATCAAATCCTGGCTCGTATGCTTGTAACCACTCGTAGTTAAGTAAAACTTGAGTGTTATTAGCAAAATATGTTTCATCAGTTAATTCGTTACCAGAAACTTTAATGCTATCTGTAGCAACATTTGTTAAACCAACTAATGCACTGCCACTATTTTCATCTGTTCTAGTAACTGTAACAACTTTTTGATCTTGTCTTGATAATAAGAAGTTACGATCAAAATTAGCATATATTACTAAATCGTTAGGAATTGCTTTAGCAGTCTCTGGAGTTTCTTGATTTCTATTTGGAGTTTCAGCAAGTCCAGAATTATCATTAAATGCTGCAACACCTAGTTGTGCCATATAGTCGGCTGTGCCACTAGCATTGTTAATAGTCCAAGATGTAAATGTATATTTATATACTAAATTTTCATCTTTTAAACTTGCTATTAAGTTTTTAACTTGTCCATAAACACCAACAGTTCCTGTTACTTTTCCGTTTTCAACTTTAACTAAATTGCTATAAGTTAAACCATCGCCTAAAACATAATCAGAAGTGTATAAATTACTAATACCAGAAATATTTAACATATCAATAGTTAATTCGTTTTTATTAACTGTTGAAGTTCCAATATTTAATTTAACTCCAAAATTATAAGTAACAACTTTTTCATAAACTCTTGTTGTTATAGATTTATTAACTAATTCGTAGTTATTGCTAAATGTTCTGTTATTATCATAACTAAATTCGTTAGCGGTAACTGTTATTAAAGTAATTTCGCTTAAAGAATTAATTGCTATTTTATATAAATGTTTATCAGATGCAATTCCCATATAGGAAGATTCAACATAGAAACTTGTTGCATCAATTCTGGTTAAACCTAAAATAGCTTCTCCATCAAGCACAGCTTTAATTTCATTATAAGTTAATTCTTTATCTAAAGCACCTTCGTAATGAATAATTAAGCCACCGAACATAAATCCTGCACTACTTATAGAAACAGTGAAAGAATATTGTTGTTCTTCGTTATAAATAAATCCAGCTTTTGGTGTTAAGTAATACATTTGATTATCGTTGTTTCCAACATAATCTGTTAAATACTCTACAGTTTCAATATCAGTTCCACCAATGTTGTAACTAATGTTCGCTCCTGTAAACATATTTGATTTTCTATCAGAAATAAATGCACTCTTAACATTAGCATTGCTTAGCATTGTTTTATTACAGTTAATAAAGAATGTTTGTTGATCAGCATCGTTATAAGATTCAAACGAATCAATAGAGAATACTAAGTCCAACTCACCTGCAGAATTAACTGATAATGGTTTGCTACTGCCCCCCATAATATTGTGGTTACTATAAGTTGCCGAACTATATTCACTATCTAATTTAAATAAAGTTTGTTTTAAACTATATAAGCTATTACTAAAGAATGTTTCGGAATTAACATTATTTAATTCTGAATTAATACTTGTGTAACCAAACGAACGCAAGTTGTATTTTTTATAAAGTTCAACACCATTTGCATCCTTTTCGGCTAAATCAAAACGCATTCTATATAATCCAAGAATACCAATTTTTAATTCGCCACTAGGGCTAACTACATATGATGCACCAACACTAACTTCGTTACTAAAACCAGATGCAGATAAAGTTGTAATGCTACCTAATTCGGTTTGTAAATCGTAAATAGTTAATAGTTTATTATTTTGATTTAATTCTTCATAGTTAGAGTTATATGTTATAACTTTAGATTTTTCAACAATTCTTAGTTCATAATCCTGAGCAACAAAACCATCGCTTGGTAAGTAATAGCAAAGCGAGATATATTGATCTTTTTCAGATGCTGAAAGTTCTTGTGGTTCAGAGTTTCCTTGAACAAATTTTTTGTTTATATGATAAGTTGTTTTACCATATTCTGTTCTACCAATAATTGTTCCATCATTAATTTTAACAACTTCACCATTTGCAGAACCAGTAATATCTAAGTTATAGAAACCTAATTCTTCTTCGTTTGCAATATCGTAATACTTTTTAAACTCGGAAACTTTTATTGTTATATTAATAAATGCATTTCCTAAAAGTGATCTTAATTTTCTGCCTTCTTGCATTGCTAATATTTCATCTGAGAAATCTGCAGTACCAACATCAAACATTCTATTGCCCGGTGCACCCTCATCGTTTTCGTAAGCTACAATCGAGTAAAAGTCTGCTGCATTTAAGTCGGCAGTTTTCTTTAATGTTTCACTAAACTTAGAACCATTACGGCTAACACTATTTGGAGCAATATCCACTCTTACAGTTACCATAGGTTTATATGTTACAGTAACAGTTGCAGGATTTATTGTTTCTTCTATGCTTGCTCCGCTAAATGCTTTATCGTAGAATATACCAGCAATCGAGGCTGCAATAAAGTTATTTCTATCTCCGTTACCTTCAAACTCGTCCATATTAACTAATTCTTTAATATCGCCAGAAGTACTATATTGAGCATAGAAATTAATGTAACTAAAGAATTGATTATTGTAAGCATTTAGTTTAAAGAATGCTTCATCTTTAGTAGCAACTTTTGTATATAAATCTGCAGGATCTTTAACAATATTAACTGTTTCATCGGTACTATCTAGTCCATTATAATAAGTCATTAAATCTACTCTGGCATCGCTACAATCAAACTTATATAAAGGATTATTATCTGCAAAGTACATATCAAAAGCTTCGTAATAAACTTGAACACCAACGCTTATTTCGTAAACTTTCTTTGTAAAGAATTTTGTACCATTATTAATACCTGTTTCGTTAACAACTACAGATGAATTATCAATTGCTATATATTTTCTTAAAATATCACTTAAATTAGAATCATATTCTATTGAATTTAAATATTCTTTGTTAATAGTATTCGAATATATATTTGTGCTATCAGTAATAACACTGCTATCTAACGTTTGACCAATATAACCAAACATATTAACATTGCTACCCAAATAATCACGAGTTACCAAACGTGGTAAATTATCACCATAAGCAAATAAACGCTTGTTGTTAATAACTACCGAAGCTGTTGGAAGTGGTACTGCATCAAAGCTATAGTATGGTGCAACACTAGCACCTGCAATTGGTTGCAAGCTATCGGCAGTTGGTCCGTTGTTATAGTTAACAACTTCAATCTTATAAGTTCTTGTTTTTAACACTTGAGATAAATTAATACCATTTTCATTTAACACACCAGTTGTTGAAATATTATCTTCTAGTTTATTATCGGAATAATTTCCAACCGAGAACTTAATAAATTCAAAGTTACTTTGAATAGTGTTTTCTATTTCAACATTTTTTGGATTAATGTTATCTTCGTTAAATGCATAATTAAAGTTAGTAAATAATCTATATTCAACACCATAATCAAGAGCTGTTAAATAATAATTATTCTGTTGTGCTCTTTTACCATTGTCTAAAGAAATATAACTGTTATATTTTTGTACAAATTCAATATCATCTGTGTTAATATATTTCATTTCTGGCACAGCAGCACCAGTTAAGAAAGTGTTATCTGGTAATAAATATACATATGGAACCAAATCACACACTGATCCCATCGAATTTGTGCTTAAAACTGTGTTAATATTAACATTTGTTACAAGTTCTATAATTTGTAATTGAAAAATTGCACCAGATGCTTCAATATTTGTTAAATAATCGTATTCCCAATCTAATTGTTGAGAATCGTTACCTAATAGTTCTGGCTGTTTTCTTTCCCAGTTAAAACGATAATTTTTAGTTACAGTGTTACCATCAATTATATGGTCGTAAGTAAACCCATATTCTAAGTTACTACCTAAAGCAAATTTTGTTAATTTATTTAAACTCATTTGGAATTTAGAGCCATTTAGAACATTAAATTTAACAAAATATGTTCCTTCTTTAAACTCAATTGAATCAATATTAACTAAAGTTTCATCAAATGGAGTTAAGTCGCTATCATCACGCTTATTTAAATAATGTTTAACAACTAAATTATTTTTAATAATTTCTGCTAATGCACTATTTGTTGTTCCTAAAGAAGTATAACTAGCATCAATTAATATTTCAACAGAAACAGTACGTTTAATAAACTTAAACATAAAGTGTGAAGTTGCATATTGTTTACTAATTCCTGAAACATTACCATTTTCATCTCTTTGTTCTTCGGCAAATAGATTTATGTTAGTGCTTGGAATTTGACCTTGCAACGAGCCATTAGCGGTTGTTAACTTAACATTTTCAACCATTTTATCAAAGAAATCGTAAGAAATTCTACCATCGTAGTTTTTGTTTTTAAAGAATTCTTTTTCGTTAACAAGTATCTCCGACAAAATATCGTCGGTGGTGTTTTCGCCATTAGGATAAGTTATAGCAACATTGTAGCTATAATCATTAAATATATAAGTTTTATCTTTATATTCAATTGCACCTAAGTTAACAAAATAATGTTGAGGTTGAGAAATTAAAGAAGTTAATTTTGCGTTTGCAAAAACTTTAGCATCAAGCCCTGTGCGCTCAAATGTTAAGGTTGTGTTACTTAACGAGTAACTACTTGGATTTTCTGCTTCCAACGAAACAACACCACTTGCAATAACTGCTATCTCAACATTTGCGTTACCATTAATCTCAATAGTTATTTCACTAAAATCGTTTAATGGTCTGTTATCATTAGTTGACCCAGAAGGTAAACTATTAACTTCTGTTGCTGTAACTTTAAATTCAACGTGTTGAGTGTATGTTTTAGAACCTTTAGTTATAGTTCTAGTTAATGTAAATGTTTCCGAGAAAGCATTGTGCTTAATTTTTCCGCCTTCTATAACATAGCGATTAGAATTAATATCATTTAAATTGCCTTCACTAGGCATAAAGCTAATTGTTTTTTGAATTGAACTATCAGCTTTTAATATCCAACCATTATCGTTTTCGGTTTCGTCTAGTAATCTAAATTTTAACTGACTAACAAGTAATGGAAGGTATTTTGTTTGTATTACAATTTTATTTTTATTACTATCTGGCTTAGCTGCAGTGTTAACATCAAGATTAATGTTATCCACAGGATTTATGAACATATTTTTACTTGGGAAGTAATTAATATGTGCTCCTGCTTGTTGGAACTTAAATTCTATTCTATTAACACCAGGAGTTAATCCGTCTTGGCTACCCGATAAATCGGTAGCATCAATTGTTACACCTAACTTATCAGGGTGAGCAACATTATTGCCACCAACACCGTTAGGTGCAGTATCGCCCCCAATAGCTTTTGGATTTGGAGTTCTAGTATTGTTATATAGTAACGAACTTATTAATGTTTTTTCGCCATAAGTTTCGTCACGAGCAATCTCAAACGAAAGTGATTTTTCTACATTTATAAAGTATTGTTTTTTACTGTTTGCAGTACTTAATTTAAATTTTTTACCTACCCAATTCCAGTAAACACCATTTGCATCTTCTAATTGAGAAATTTGAGTTTCATCACCAGTGTTTGAAACAGTGTAAGCTTCAAAAGTGTATATGTTTGAGAAACCTAAACTATTTATAAGTGGCATTCCGTAGTTATGTTGTTTAACAGCAACAGAACTTTTATCAGTTATTTCCCAATCGCCATACTCAGCACTATCGAACCAAGTTTCTTTATGTTCAACACCATCTTCCGAAATATACTCAACTTTAAAGTTGTTTGTATCTTTTAGTTCACTAGATGTTAAATTTCCATAAATATTAATATTGTTATCAATACTATTGCGAATTATTGGTGTTGCCAATTTAGGAAGCAAATTAATAATAAACTTACCTTCTGTTGATTCTGCACTAGCATTATTATCTTTATCGTAGTCGTATTGATAAAAGCTAATTGCTTTTTCCGCACTTCCTGGTGTACCATCCACTAAAGTGAATGAATAATTAATAATGCTATTATAATTTATTGGTAATGTTCCAACATCAAATATTAGCGAAACAAAGGTAATACCATTAGCAAAAAATCCATCATAAGTTTTAGCAGTTTGATTATACCAATTTGTGTTAGGATCATTCTCGTTATCTGTTAAATTAGTAGTATCAAAAAATTTTCCTGCGTTATAGCAATAATCAATTTTGAATTCTTGATTATTATTGCTAATTGGATCAAATTGACCAATTTGTCCAACAATACCACCAATTGTTTTACCGTGCATTGTGCTTTGGTTATAAGAATACTGAACTTTACCATTGCTGGTCATAATGCCAACAATGCCACCAGTTAAATAATCAGATACTAAGAAAGAATCGCTATAGCAATATTCAATAACGCCACCTTCATTTAAACCAGCAATACCACCAACAGCTGCACCATTTAGATATGCATTTAAGTTAATATCGCTTCTTCCAATGCCTCGTGAACCATTTCCTAAACCAACACTTTTAATTAAGGATTTTGTACGATTGTTTTCACTATTATCAGAATAGTTACTATATGTAACACCACAATGAGAAATTGTTCCATAGTTTTTACCAGCAATTGAACCAACAAAAGTATCAACACTTAAATCAGCACTTGAACCTACTATTTGACCATCAGATTTATTATTAATTATGTTAGAATCTATCAAATTAACACGCATAACTTTTCCGGAATTAGATATAACTCCAAATAAGCCAACAGTTGTTAAAGTATCTTCTTCAATATATAAGTTCTTTATTTCGTAGCCATAACCATCGTAAGTTCCGCTAAATCCATTACTATCTGTTCCAATTACAAGCATTTTTTGATTAGGCATAATTTCAATATTACTTGTTTGACGATAGTATTTACCATTAGACGAAGCAACATTTTTAGCTATCCAATTTAAGTGAGAAGCATCATTAATTAAATAAGGACTAGTTTCTGTTCCATTTCCACTAGGTGTTGTAACATCGGCATCTGCACCAAATGTAATTGGAAGTGTAATATTCTCTCCAATATAAAAACTAAATTCTAATATTGAACCATTTGCTTTTATGCTTGGCTTTAAAATATTTTTTGATTCTAAATTGTTCCTTATATCAGTTGGCATTTCCGAACTTGTATACGAAACACCCTTCACAAACTTATTTTCACTTATTATTACATAATTATAGCGTGGTCCTAAATTTAAACTAATGGTTATTAAACCATTGGCTTTTTCAACACTTGTTAACTGCGAAATAATATTATTAATTTCATAATTTGAAGTGGTAACCCCAGAATCAGGTCGTTGTGTTATTTGAAAATTTATTTTCGCACTATTGTGTTTTAAAGTTACTCGAGAGTCTCTATTTACACCTGTAAAGTCTTCATTTAAGTTAAGATTAAAAGAATAAGTTTTACAGTTATATGCAATTCTAAATACTTCATTATTTTGGCTAGATGTGTTTTTAGTTGAAGTAGTACTATAAACAGAATTACTATATATATTAGGATTATTTGATGAAGTTGTATCAACACTCAAACTACCATTATGTGTTCCATTATAAGCTCTAAAAGCAAGATATGGTTCATAATAATATTCTTTATTATCCACATTGCCAACATACTCCGACATTTTTTGTGGATATTTTATTTGTACATTGTATCCAGGATAAACAAAATATGTGTCATAACTTCCAATTGGAGTTCCATTAACTCCAGTTATTTTTGGTGTTGCTTGATCATTAAATCCCCTTAAATCAGGATCTCCCTTTGCATTTAGTTTTTTATCAGGGAAAGTAGACCAAGTTTCAACTTTTGTTAAGCGTTGAAATTTTGGTGTGATATAAGTTGTTTTATCATCTCTTTTTACACCTGTTGTTTCATCAACTGTATATGTGTATGTTAATGATGTGGTCGTGCTGTTATCACTTTTATAATTATTATTAGTTAAAGTTGCATTAGCATTTAACTGATTATCACTTATAATAAAGCCTTCGGCCGAAATATTGTTATAACTATGATATTTATTTAAAATAGGAATACCGTAATTAATATATCCACCATTAGCATAACTTCCAAAAGTGATAGCAATTTTATCGCCATAGTGAAGTGTTTCATAAATGCTAGTATTTGTGGTAGTGTCAGTTTTATTAAATGAAACATTGCTAAAACTTCCTGTTTGTGTTCCAGAAATAGAACCTGTTAATTGAACATTATAGGAACTTTCGCCATCTTTACCCATTAATGAATTTAACGAAGGTGCCGATAATGCAACCCTATATCTTAACCAACCTAATCCAATAAATAAATCGGTTACTTTGTATCTACTTGTTGTAATGTCAACGCTCTTTTTATATTCCTGACCTTCTTCCGATAAACTATAATCCATCTTTGTTGGATCTGTTACGGAATCCCATTCGTTTCTAGTATTTGTTTTATATACTAGAACGTATTTTTTATTAGCTTTATCACCATTATAATCGTTAAGTTGTAAGAATATATCGTTATTAACAGTATTGCCATTTGCACTATTTAAATCTTCATCTGTAGAAATATCTAAATAAGCACTAGCCACACTATAATCGATACCATTTAAACTAATATTATTATTAGTTTTATACGTTGTTGTATTAAAAGATGGAGAATATGCTGCATTTTCTTTTGTTGCAGAAGTATTATAATACACTCCAATATTATTTAAACTACCACCAACCATACTAACTTTATCATTAGCTCTTTTAGGAATGTAGTAATTAATTAATCTTGCATCATCATTAAAGTGCCAATGAGTTGGATAATCGGAAGCCTCTCTTTGATACCACGCAAGTTCTCTATCTACTCCACTATAAATAAAAGTTGTACCCAGCAAAGCCAATTTTTTAACATTACTAATACCATCTTTACGCAAAGAAGAATAATTTGGTGCATAACAATTAGTAATATTGTTTGCTGTACTATTTGTTTCAACAAAACAATATGGATAATTGTAATAGCTTGATGAACCTTTAATAATGTTAGAACTTGGTATAAAAGCATATGAATTTGATATTTTTCCACTACTATTATAAGCAGCAAATAGTGCTACTTTATCACTAGTATTTGTAGAGCTTCCATTATTTTTTGTTGCGTAAGCATTAAATTTTGTTGTTTTACTTCCGTAATAACAATCCTTAATTTCGCCACCTGACAAATATCCAACAAAACCACCAATATAACTATAAATAGCATTATTGTTATTTGACCCTCTAGTTAAAGTAACATTTGCAACAGAACCAGTTCTACTAATAGTTCCACCTAAATGTTGACCAACAACTGTACCATAATAATTAGTTGAATCTTTTGGTTTATTACTTGTAGGATAATTTATATTTAAATTACCTTTAACCAAAACATTATCAATTTTTCCAATGTTTTTATAAGATGTTACTATACCAAATTTATCGTTATTATTATCACCATTAATATAGTCTTTTTGAACAATAACATCACAATCTAATTCAACATTAATCAAATTACTTGTTGGTGCATTTAGCAAACCAAAAAACGAAACATAATCAGTAATGCTATATCCTAAATTCATTAAAGAATCAAAATACACACAACAATCATCAAATTTAATATTCTTAATTGTTCCTTGCATTGAAGAAAATAAACCAAAGGAATTATTTCCTGAAGATACAGCTGTGTTAGTTTTTCCATAAAATAATTTAATACCAGAAATGGTATGGTTATTACCATCCAATGTTAAACCTGAAGGAAAGTTTTTTGCAGAAATTGTGCCAGTATATGGAGAATTACCTGTTCCCATATAAATATCTGCACCAAGTTTATATTCACCACTTAAAGTATTAATATTTGAAATGAACCAAGTTAAATCATTAGCGTTATTTATAGTTTTTGTTGATGATACATTATTATAACTATGCCCTGTTGAACTATTTTGCTGAATGCAAAGTGATGGGGTAAAACTACTAGTGCCCGATGTTGCCACCCAAGGATAGTTAAAATTAAAGCCCGCACTTTCAAAAGTTGATTTTGTTTGAGATGTGCTGAATCCAGCATTATTTGAGAATGTATAATAAGAATTTACATTGTTTCTATTTGGCGAATTTCCATAACAAGTAGAAATACCACTAGAAGATGTATTGCCTGCAATAATTCCAGAATATCTTGTTCCTGAAGAAGAATTATAACCATATGTTGTAATTTGTGTTTTACAATCTCTTACTGAAGCTGATGAATAAAGATAACCTACTATTCCACCTAAGTAATTTGAAGATGAATTTGAATATGTATATAAATAATTAATATTTGCATAGCAATTTTTTATTACTGTTTCAGTAGATCTTCTAGCTGTACTTGATATCATTTCTCCAGCAATAGCACCAGTTCTAGCATTACCATAACCACTTCTACCCAAATAAGAATAGGAGGAAGAAGTTAACTGAATCATACACGCATCTATTTCACCATAATTATAGCCCGCATAATATCCCACAAATTGATAAGTGCTTGAACTTTGTGGATATAAATTAAATTGATATGATGAATGTATTTTACTATTTCTAATAATGCCATAATTAATATTTGTAAAAACACCTGTGGCATATCCACCGGATATACTACTACCATAAATATATAACGACCGATTTACACTACTATAAATCCTAACATTATCTATTATTCCATAATTATAAGTTCCAAATATAGGATAAGCTGTTGTATTTGAATTATATGTAATATGATGATCACACCCATTATAGTATCCATAAAAACTATAACTAGACGGCGTTCCAGATGTAGTTATATCAGTAGTCTGTTTAAAATACTTTGTATTATCATTACCATTTATGGAAACCATATTTTTTATGCCGTTTTCCAGCGAATCTGCACTATTAACTTTATATGGGTTTTCAAAAGTTCCTGCTCCTGGCAATAATGTATAAACATATACATCTATTTTAATTCCATAAGTTGAATTTTCTGTTCTTTCAGTTGAGGCTATTTGACTAAATGGTATATTTACAGTAACCTGCCCCGTTGAAGAAGGAATGGTAGAGGTGGTACCTGATGTTTTACCACTTGCTGTATAAGTATATGTTGTTTTCCCATACCTAGAAACAACAACTTTAATAGAACTTATAGGGTCAGTTGTCGAACTATTATTTGTGGTTTTTAATGAGGTGAATTTTAAGGATAAATCAGTTGATTTATTATTGAAAATTAAATAATTATAGCCACTACTATTAAATTTGCTATATGACATATTTAAACTAGTTGTGGAACTTGAAGTATAACTTGTTGTATTATGATTACCAATTCGACCATTGGTAATAGTAGCAGAAACATAAGAAGAAATAGAAGCTGCTTTATTGTTTAAATAATAATTAGTTGTAAAATATTCATAAATAGCCTTATTTTCCCATAGTAAGTATGGTCTATTGTATCCCATACCCCAAACATTTGCAAAGTCATAATTTTCATAGTTACTTTTATAAGTTGATGATGTTGAAGAATTTATTATTCCACCAGAACCACCAGTGCCACCAGTGCCACCAGAACCACCAGTGCCACCATAACCTCCATAAGTATAATTTGATGAATAGTGTGAACCACTATTTCCTTTTGATCCGCGGTTACCGCTACTGCCTGCACCACCATTTGATGCTGAAGATGCACCTGAACCACCTGAACCACCTGAACCACCTGAAGCTGTTGACTTTTGATTTTGGCCACGTCCACCAGCATTACCTGTTGATCCCCTTGATCCTTGCGACCCAGTCGTACAATAGTAAGTCGGTGAATCACCATATAAACTATGTGTAACTCCGCCTCGGCCGCCGCCGCCACCACCACCGCCGCCGCCGCCGCCGCCGCCGGAACCACCATTATTCTTTGCAGCACTCCAACCACCAGAATTAGAGCCCCTATATCCACCACTGCCAACTGAACCACTTGTTGTATTGCCATAACTTTGACTTCCACTTCCACCAGAATTTGCATATCCTGTTCCAGAACTATTCCAACGTGTTGCTGAGCCACCGCCGCCGCCACCGCCACCGCCAGAACCAGGACCACCATAGCCACCTTTTCCACCAGTTATTCTACCAAAGTTATATGTTCCTGTAGTATAATTAGAGGATCCATTATATCCACCTATAATTCCACCAGCATGACCACCTTGACCGCCACCGTAACCACCATAACCACCATAACCTCCTGATCCTGCTTTACCTTCTGCTCCTGCAGCAGTTAAACCGATACCTGTATCACCATCTTTGCCACCTGAACCACCTGAACCAACGCTACTGTTACCACCACCTGAACCACCTTGACCGCCAGTAACAGAACCTATATTAAAACATCTTTGAATATATCCACCAGTTAATTCACCAACTATACCACCAGCTAAACCTCCCATACCGCCAGCAGCATTTTGTCTAGCATTATATCCTCTTCCACCTTTAATTGTTCCAGTATTATAACAATCGTAAATATATCCGGAATTTGTTCCTGCAATACCACCAGCAGATCCTGCCTTATTTGAAGCTGTAGATCCTGAATATGTTCTACTTCCACCAGTTTTTGAGCCATAATGATAACATTGATAAATGGAACCGGAATTATTATCAGCAAAACCACCATGTGAACTATTAGATGAACCTGTTGTGCTGCTTCCATTTGATGTTTCAGAAATTCTACCTTCAGGTGCATTAAAACGTACTAAACCACCATAATTATAAAGTGTGATATTATTATTTTCATTTTGGGCAACGATTCCTTCTATTAAACCATAATTTGCGATTGCTAATATTGGAATATTTAAGTATTGATTATTTAATGGCTCTAACTCTGTTACTCCTACATCACTTTTTGCAATTTCACCATTTTCACCTTTAAAAAGAATAACATTTTTAGAAACAATTTCTTCTTCGTTTTCTTCTTTTATTTCCTCTACCGAAAAATCAATATTTAAAATTTTAGCAGAATTTTCAAATTTTTTAACATAAAAATTTAATCTTGTTAATTCTTGATTAATTTCTTCAATTTCATCAGTAGTATGAAAATCATTTTCTAATGTTTCGTTATATGAAATAATATCAGCCTTAACTGAACCTAAAAAGTAATTATTAATAAATAACGCATTATTTTGTGTTGTAGAATACTCCTTCATTTCCAATTCTACTGGAATATCGCTAATTTCATTAATCAAATTACTATGTAAAACATTTTGAGCAAAAATGGTTCTACTAAGTTTTGATGCTGGATCAAAAATAGTATCATTTTCCCTAAGAGTAATAGTTAAATCTTTAACTTCTGAGTTTTTTCCGATAATGTTAAATAATTGCATACTTGTTGTAATGGAATTATTGTTTCCTTCGAAAATGCCGTAAAAGTCGTCCATTACAACATCGTTAAGACTGGTTGCGTCTACATCGGCCATAAGTTTAAATGTTCTAATGCCACGATTTGCAAGCAAGGCACGAGTGGCAAACTTATTAACATTTTTAAGGTCGGTAGTGTTATAAATTAAGTATGGGTTACTGCTTGTTCCAGTTCCACCATAAGCATCAACATAGTCGCCAAGCGAAATTGGTTTAGCAATCATCACACTAAAAACACTGGTAAACAAAAGTAATATGCCTAGAAGCATACTATTAATTAAATTTTGATATGGGTGTTTAACTCTGAAATTTGGCCTTTTCTTACGCATTTTATAAAACCTCTTATCCTAACAGTTAAAGTATATTTTCAAACCAAAATTTTTCCTTACTTTTAGTGTTTGCAAAATTTTGGTAATTACTAAAATTTTTGGTAAATTAATTTATATATTATATATAATATAATTTGCCTATAAAAATTATATAACACTACACCTAATTAGTCAATAAAATATAGGCTTTAAAAAACAATAATTGCGGTCTTAATTTAAACAAATTATATGTTTATTTAAGCCATAAGTTTTATAAAATTATCTATAAAAAAACATCAAAATTAGTTATTATTTTTTTATTAAAAACGCATATAACTACTAAAAAGTAGCTCTAAGTTAAAAATGCATAAATATGCACATAATTTTTATTTATAATGCTAAATATTCAATTTTAGAATAAAAGCTTAAATTGAATATTTTAAAAAATATATTATCTTGTTATATTTGAATAACCGCTGAATAAACAAATATTATATAAAATCAAAATCAGCTTTTGCTTAATTAAATTTAAGAAATGTTTTATTATATATAATTATTTAAAAAATATATTGTCAAATTATAACAACATAATAATACATATATATGCATAAATATGATAACACTAATTAAAAGCATTTTATGGCTAAAAGCCATATTTAAAAGTTAAAATTTAATAAAAATATTAAGTTTTTGTTAAAATTTCTAGGTTAAAAAACAAAAAAAACACCGAAAATTCGGTGTTTTATATTTTTATTTTATTAGTTATTTATTAAAAATAACTCTGCCACATTGTTCACAAATAATGTAGCCATCTTGCTTTAATTTGTCTAATCTACCCTTTGGTTGAGCCATCATACAACCACCACAATTACCATCTTTTAAACCAACAAAAACAGGGAAAATATTATCGTGTTTTTTCTCTTTATATCTTGTTAACAGTTCTGGTTTAATCTTAGATTCTAAAGCTCGCATTTCTGCCTTTATTTGGTCGATTTTAGGTGTTATTGTGCTAACCAATTCATCATATTTAGCTTTGCTTTCTTTATGCTTTGTGCGCGCCACAATAACTTGATTTTTTGTGTTTTCAAACTCTTTTAAAATTGATTTAATGTTATTAACATTAATGTTTAAGTTACGCTCAATCATATATAAATTTGAAGAAACTAAGTTTATTCTATTAAATGTTTCTTCCATTTGTTTTTCGCTTAAATCTTCTGCTTTTTTAGAAGTTAACTCTTTAATAAGCTTAAAGTTTTTATCATATTCGTTTTTAAGCATTTCATAATCTTCTGTTAACTTTTTAGCACTTTTTTCTAGTTCAAGGCTTTTATTTTGAGCTGTTTTAACATAGTTTATCATTTGATTCATAACATTTTTTTCGTTTGAACCGTTAATTTGTTTTTCTAATTTGCGTAAATCAAAATCTAACTTTTGATACTCTAATATTTCTTTCATTAATTTTCCTTCCCTTTTTTTACACTATCAATTTCGTTTATTTCGTTAATTAACTCTTCTTTTTGTAATTCCGATACCAAATTCAAGCGTTTTTCATACTCAAATTTAATAAAATCTAAATACTCAAGCAACTGTTTGTTTGGATTATTAACATTCACACCATATTTTAGCTGAAGCTCGGTTAACTTTTGGTTTCCCCTCTCAACTTCTAAAATAGTATAAAATATATGTTTTTCACGAATAACAAAATCGTTTAAAATTGAATAGTTTTGTTGATTTAAATATCTTCTTAATTTTACAACATTATTTTGTGGTTGCAAAATTAATTTTGGAACATTTATATTGCAATTCGATAAAATATTAATAATTTCAAGTCCACCCATTCCTGCAATGATAATTGTATCTAATTTATCCTTATTTGTTAAAGTTGAAAATCCGTTGCCAACTCTAACATCAAATTTAACTTTATTTTGTTTTTGTAATAATTTTTTCGCTTTTTCCACACTAGGTGCGCTAATATCAGATGCTATAACATATTCTGGATTACAATTATCCACTAAATATCCTAAAACTTTTCCGTGATCACAACCAACATCTGCCACACGCTTTGAACTTTTAGCTAAATTACAAATTTCTTTTAATCGTAAACTTAAACTTTTCATTTTTTACTCAATAAAATCCTCTAAGCGTTTACTTCTGTTTGGATTACGCAATTTTCTTAAAGCTTTTGCTTCTATTTGTCGAATACGCTCACGGGTAACATTAAATTCTTTTCCAACTTCCTCTAATGTTCTTGGATGATTATCGTCTAAACCATAACGAAGTCTAATAACTTTTTGTTCACGAGGAGTCAATGTTTCAATAACTGCTAAAAGTTGAGCTTTTAAAATATCTTGTGCTGCACTTTCTGCTGGAGATTTAAAACTTTCGTCTTCAACAAAATCACCAATTTTACTTTCGTCTTCTTCACCAACTGGGCTTTCTAGGCTTACTGGGTCTTGAGCAATTTTTTGAATTTCGTTAACACGCTGTTCGCTAATACCCATTTTTTCTGCAATTTCGGAACTTGTTGGATCACGACCTAATTCTTGCATTAGTTGCTTAGAAACACGGCTGAGTTTATGAATTGTTTCTACCATATGAACAGGAATTCTAATTGTTCTTGCTTGGTCGGCAATAGCTCTGGTTATAGCTTGACGAATCCACCAGGTTGCATAAGTTGAAAATCTGAAACCTTTTGTATAATCAAATTTTTCAACAGCTTTAACCAAACCCAAATTTCCTTCTTGAATTAAATCAAGAAATTGCATCGAACTGCGATTAACATATTTTTTTGCTATTGATACAACTAGTTTTAAGTTGCGTTCAATCAATTCTGCTTTAGCGCGTTCGTCGCCTTCCAAAATTTTTTTAGCAAGTTCAACTTCTTGCTCTGAAGTTAAGAGTTGAACTGTTCCAATATCCTTTAAATACATCTTAACAGGATCATCAACTTTAACAGTGCTAATAATTGCCTTTAAGTCTTCATCCTTTAATTCAGGAACATCTAACGGAACAACTTTAATTCCATCATCTTCGATAAGTGCAATAACTCCAGCCATAATTTCTGGTGTTAATTCGTGTTTTGTAAGTTTGCTTGTAACATCTTCTTCGCTTACTTCTGTAACATTTTTCTTTTTTAAAATTGCAATTAAATTTTTAATATCATCTTCTAGTTTTTTATCCATTATACCCTCTAAAAATCACTTTATAAAGCCAAATAACCAAACATTGCATAGCAGTTATTTTTTATTTTTTATATCGTTTAATTTTTTAACAACTTGTGAAAGCTGCTTTGTAATTTCTCTTCTTTCTGATAAATCTTTAGTTTCATTAAATTTGTTATGAAGTTCGGTTTGTTTAATATTTAATCCACTAACAACTAAAACTTTAACACAATCGTTAAAGCCAACTTCGTTATCGTTTGCCTGTGTAAAGTTATAGTTAATAATATCGTTAATAACCGGATTATTCTCAACATCAAACATATCAAACAAATGGCTAATAACAGGTTTTGTTCCGTTTTGCTTACAAGTTTCAATATACTCATAAATTTTTTGAATGTCGGAATCTAATAAGTTTTCTTTAATATCAGATTGCATTGTTGCATAATCTTTTTTATGTAATAATGCAGCCATAACAAACTTAACTGCTTTTACATAAGCATTTTCTCTTGTTGTACTTAAAGCATTTTCGCTTTGATCTGAAACGGTTTCTTTAGTTGCCTTAGCATTATCAATATCTTCCAAATCACGACGAAGCACGTCCATTGAAATATTTGTTAAACTCTTAACCATTTCTAAATAAACATTTTGTTCTGACAAACTTGGTAATTTTTTTATAACATTAAGCGCAGTTATAACAAAATTGCTTCTGCCTTCTGCTTTACTTAAATTAAACTGTGATGCATATTCGCCAATCAAATATTCCACCCAATATTTTGCATTTGAAATTAACTTTAAGTATTCGTCTGCACCAAACTTTAAAACATATTCGTCTGGGTCAATACCAACTGGCATATTTAAAACATAAACATCAAGCCCAGCACCCACCAAAATATCAAGGCTTCTAAGTGTTGCCTTTTTGCCTGCACCATCGCCATCAAAACAAACAACAACTTTATCGCAGTAGCGTTTAAGTTGCTTAGCGTGATTTGGCGTTAAAGCTGTTCCTAAGCAAGCCACAGCATTTTTCACACCATTTCTATAAAGCGAAATTACATCAATTTGACCTTCTACGATAATTATTTCGTTTAAAGCTTCAGTTCTTTTAAGTTTTTTAACCAAATTCAAGCCATAAACCATATTATTTTTTTCAAAAACCGGAGTTTCGGCTGTGTTTCGATATTTAGCATAGTTTCCATCATCTAATATCCTTGCACTAAAGCCAACAACATTATCGTTAGTGTTTATTAATGGAAATATTAAACGCTTTGCATAAACATCGTAATATCTTCCATCTTTTTGTTCCACAATGCCTGCTTTTTGCATTATATCTAACGAATACCCTTTTTTCTTTAAATAATCAATAACTTCGTTCCAGCCAAGCGAGTATCCAATTGCAAATGCCTTAACAGCATCGTTATTTAGCTTTCGTTTTTGTATGTATTTAATTGCAGGTTCTGCTTGTGGTAGGTTTAAATTATGATAATAATATAGTGCAGCATCGCGAAGAACATTATATAATTGTTCTTTTTCTTTTTTTAATGCTTCGTTTTTAATATCAGAACCAAACTCAGGAATTTTTAAACCAGCATTATCTGCTAAAATTTTTAAAGCATCCATAAATTCGCAACTTTCTAAGTGTTGAACAAAATTAAAAATATCACCACTAACACCGCAGCCAAAACAATGATAATATTGTTCTTGTTCGTTAACAGCAAAGCTTGGCGTTTTTTCGTAATGAAACGGGCAATTAGCCCACCAAGTTTTGCCTTTTCTGTTTAAGGTTACATATTTAGAAACAACCGATACTATATCGTTTGATTCTTTAACTTTTTGTTTAAATTCTTCTAAACTATTAGCCAATTTGTAACCTCCATTTTAAAAAATTTTACGAATAAAATTTCGCACGTAACATAATAGATATACAATAATAACTTTTATTTTCCTTTTTTTTGATGATTTTTTTTTATAAATTATTATTAAATCTTACAAAAAGCGCAAAAAAAGAAGCAATTAATTGCTTCTTTTTATTTTTTATTTACATTTTGGATTTCTAATAGCAGCTTGAGCAGCTGATAAACGAGCAATAGGCACACGGAATGGTGAGCAAGAAACATAAGTAATACCAATGTTATGTGCAAATTGAACGCTAAGCGGATCTGCACCTTGTTCTCCGCAAATGCCGCATTTAAAGTTTTTATCTACAGCTCTTGCATTTTTAACAGTGTGTTCCATTAAATATCCAACACCTTGTTCATCGATTCTAACAAATGGATCAGATTCTAAAATGCGTTTATCATAGTAGTTTCCAAGGAATTTTCCAGCATCGTCACGGCTAAAGCCAAATGTCATTTGAGTTAAGTCGTTAGTTCCAAAACTGAAGAACTGTGCGTGTTTAGCAATTTCTGCACTAGTAATTGCTGCACGAGGAATTTCAATCATTGTTCCAACTTTATATGTTAATTCAATGCCAGCTTTGTTAATTAAAGCATCTGCAGTTTCAACAATAATGTTACGAACATATAAAAATTCTTTAACATCTCCAATAAGTGGAACCATAATTTCTGGATGTACATCAACATTGTGTTTTGTTTTGCATTCAATAGCAGCTTCAATAACAGCTGTTGTTTGCATTCTTGCAATTTCTGGCATAACAATGCTAAGTCTGCAACCACGGAAGCCCATCATAGGGTTAAATTCGCTTAAAGAATCAACAATATCTTTAATTTCTTGGAAAGTTTTTCCTAATTCTTTAGCTAAAACTTTCATTTCTGCTTCTTCGTGTGGTAAGAATTCGTGCAATGGTGGATCTAAGTAACGAATTGTTACAGGTAGACCATTCATAACTTTAAACATTGCAACAAAATCACCTTTTTGCATTGGTAAAATTTTATTTAATGCCTTTTCTCTTGCTTTAGCATCGGTTGCAATAATCATTTCACGAACTGCTTTAATACGATTTGCTTCAAAGAACATATGCTCTGTACGGCATAGACCAATACCAGTAGCTCCAAGTTCTAATGCACGAGTTGCATCGCGTTCGTTATCGGCATTTGCTCTAACTTTAACTTTAGCAAATTCATCTGCCCAACTCATAATTGTTGCAAAATCGCCTGTGATTGCAGCATCGGTTGTTTTAATATTTTCTGCATAAACATTACCTGTTGAACCATCAATAGCAATGTAAGCACCTTCTTTTAAAGTTGTTCCAGCAAGAACAATTTCTTTTTTATCTTCTCTAACGCTTAATTTTGTGCAACCTGCAACGCAAGCTGTTCCCATACCACGAGCAACAACTGCAGCGTGAGATGTCATACCACCAGTAGCAGTTAAAACACCAAGAGAAACTGCCATACCTTCGATATCTTCTGGGCTTGTTTCTGAGCGAACAAGAACAACTTTTTCGCCTTTTTTATGCATTTCTTTTGCTTTTTCTGGAGTTAAAGCAATTTTACCACAAGCAGCACCTGGGCTAGCAGCAAGACCAGTTGCCACAACTTTTGCTTTTTTAAGTGCAGCAGCATCGAATGTTGGGTGTAATAATTGATCCAAACTTTTTGGCTCGATTTTTAGAAGTGCATCTTTTTTAGAAATCATACCTTCTTTAACTAAATCAATTGCAATGCGAAGTGCAGCTGGAGCTGTTCTTTTTCCATTACGAGTTTGAAGCATATATAATTTACCTTTTTCAATGGTAAATTCCATATCTTGCATATCTTTATAGTGTTTTTCTAATTTATTACAAATAGAAACAAATTGTTTATAAACTTGAGGATTTTGTTCTTCTAAGTGTGTGATTGGGCTTGGAGTTCTAATTCCTGCAACAACGTCTTCACCTTGAGCATTCATTAAATATTCACCAAATAAAGCCTTTTCGCCAGTAGCTGGGTTACGAGTGAAAGCAACACCTGTGCCGCTATCATCGCCCATATTACCAAATACCATACATTGAACGTTAACAGCTGTTCCCCATTCAGCAGGAATATCGTTCATACGACGATAAACTTCAGCACGAGGGTTATTCCAAGAACGGAATACTGCTTTAACAGCTTCTAATAATTGAACTCTTGGTTCTTGTGGGAAATCTTGTTTAAGTTCTTTTTTATAGATTGCTTTAAAATCTTTAACAAGTTTTTTAAGGTCTTCTGGGGTTAAATCGGTATCTTTAGTGTAACCCTTTGCTTCCTTAATTTTATCCATTGCTTTTTCGAATTTTAATCTATCAACACCCATAACAACATCGGCAAACATTGTTATAAATCTACGATAGCTATCGTAAGCAAAACGTGGATTTGAAGTTAATTCTGCTAAACCTTCAACTACTTCATCGTTTAAGCCAAGGTTTAAAATTGTATCCATCATACCAGGCATACTAGCTCTAGCACCTGATCTAACTGATACTAAAAGTGGATTTTGTTTGTTACCAAACTGTTTTCCGCTAACCTTTTCGGTTTTTTCTAATGCTGTATAAATTTGATTTACAACATCGTCACTAACAACTTCACCATCTTTATAATATTTATTACAAGCTTCGGTTGTAACGGTGAAGCCTTGTGGAACTGGTAGCCCTAAGTTTGTCATTTCTGCTAAGTTTGCACCTTTTCCACCTAGAAGATTACGCATATCGGCGTTTCCTTCTTTAAATAGATAAACATACTTTTTTGCCATAATTACTCCTATTTAATTAATTTTAAAAAGTCTATGGATAGTATATAAAAATTAACAAATTTTAACAACTAATTTACGACAAAAAAAAGCACAAAATATGCTTTTAAAAAAATAAACTTTTTATTTTATGATTTATTCTTAGTTCTAAGTTATTCTTTAATGTTAATAATGCAGATTTTAAAACCTCAGCATTAATTTTTATTGTTTTTAATTTAGTTAATTCGGTGTTATTAATTATTTTTAAACTAGCAAATTCTTGTTTTGTTAATTTAATAGAATTACTATTAAAACAAGTTTCACAAACCAGTTCTCCGGTGTTTAAATTTAAAAACGCATCACTAATAAAATTTAAACCGCACACATTGCAAGCATTAAAGTTTAAGCCGTATCCAATGCGTGTTAATGTTACTAAAATAAATTTACAAGCTACTAATATTTGATTAACTTCACTAAAAGCAAGTTCTTTTAAAAAGTTCAACAAAATTAAAAACCATTGTTCATCCGGTTCGTTTTGTCGCATAATTATGCAAGTTAACTCCAACATAAAAAAACCTAAAAGGCTTTTATTATAGTCTGAAACAATGCTATAAAAACTTTCTATTTGGCTACATTCGGTAACTGTGAAAAAACCATTTTTTTGAGCCAAAACAAACTCTGCAAAACAAAACGGCATAGCCGCAAATTTTAGTTTGGCATTTGTGTTGTTAACACCTTTTAACACACAGCTAATAACACCTAGTTCCACAGTGAAAATTGTTATTAATTTATCTTTTTCTTTATAATCAATAGCTTTTAAAACTATTCCCGTAACTTTAGCTTCGTTCATCTTCCATTTCTGTTTCGTTTATTGCGTGATATAGCCTATAGTATTTAATGTCCCCTGTTTTAGAAAATAACTTCCAACAAGTTTGTTTAAAATCTTCCATAGCACACCTCAATTAATAAAATTATTTATTAATATATTGTATGCAATAAACTTTAAAATTAATCTAAATCTTTAATATTATAACCTAGGTCGGCGACATAATTCGACTTATCCTTCCAACCTTCTTTAACTTTAACAAATATGCTTAAAAAAACTTTTCTATCCACCAAATTTTCAATATCTAATCTTGCCTTAGTTCCTATTTCCTTTATTTTTGAACCATTAGAACCAATTATTATTTGTTTATGGCTTGATTTTTCGCAAATAATGGTTGCATCAATAATTACCTTTTTATCATCTTCTTTATAGCTATCTATTTCAACTGCTAAGCCGTGTGGAATTTCGTCTTGAAGCAACCACAAAGTTTTTTCTCTTATTATTTCAGAAATCATAAACCTAACCGACTTATCAGTGTAAACATCATCATCGAAAAACTTTACGTTTGATGTTAAACATTTTTCTAGTTCTTTAATTAAAACATCTATATTTCTATCTTTAACCGAAGAAACCGGAATAATATCTTTTAAAAAATCTAACTTATTTAACTTATCTAATGTAGGATATAATTTTTCAAAATTTGTTAAATCGGTTTTAGTTATTATTAAAAATAAATTTTTAGTACCTTTAAAACTAGTAATAAAATTAATTTCCCTTTCCCCAATTCGCTTACTACCATCTACACATAGCAAAACCGCATCAACCCCTTGCTTTGCCTGGTTAATGCTTTTTTCCATATAATCATCAAGTTTATTATTTCCTTGATGAATTCCCGGTGTGTCGGTAAAAATTATTTGCAAATTAGGCTTATTTAAAATACCTATAATATTATTTCTTGTTGTTTGAGGCTTTGGCGAAACTATTGAAACTTTTTCGCCAACTAGAGCATTAATAAGAGTGCTTTTCCCAGCATTGGGTTTGCCTAATATTGCAACAAATCCACTTTTAAAATCCATAATTATCCTTTTGCATATTTATACAATAAAACTTATATTAATTAACTACGTGTTAAACCTATTTCTGCCATTACTTTTTCTTCGGTTTCACGCATTAAAACTTTATCACTATCAACTAAGTGATCGTAACCAAACAAATGTAGCAAGCCGTGAGTTGCTAAGTAGCAAATTTCACGAGTGTAAGAATTGCCATATTTTTTAGCTTGAGCTTTGCATCTTGGAATACAAATAACAATATCACCTAAAACAATGTTTCCTGTTTGGGGATTAATATCAAACATAAATTGTTTTTTAGTTATGCTTTTTGTAATTATTTTATTAGGCTCGCTAAGTAAAGTCGGATACGATAAAACATCGGTTACTTTATTAACTCCACGAGTAGTTTTATTTAGTTTTTTAATTTTTAAACGGTTAACAAAAGTAACATTAACTTCTAAACTACTGCAAGAAGGTTTTAAAATTGCTTCTGCAGAATTAATAGCATTAGTAATGTTTAATAAATATTTTTTTGCTTTTTTTTCGTTAGAATAGTTTATTTGCATTTTATCCCCTTATAACACTATGTTAATTTTTAAATAAGTTGTAACAAAATATTTGCTATCAACTTGATTTATAACAGTGTTTTTTTCTAAAACAGATTTTCCTTCTGGCAAATTTTGATATGCCAAAGTTTCGCTTTTTTTAAGTAGTTTTTCTTTATTTTCTTCAAAATTATAAGAAGTTGTTTTTTCTTTTAGCTCGTAATAGGTTGTTTTTACAAACTTAATAGGCAAAAACCAGTTTTTAAATATATAATCATTATACACAACTTCTTCAAACTTTTCAAACTTAACAGCTGGGATTTTATAAAATAATTTATTACCTAAAAAATCAAAGTAACTAAACTTTTGCTTTTTACCTGTTCTAACCAGTTCGGTTTTGTTTGTTTCAAATTCGGCAGTACCATTAATCCAAGTTTCGCCTTCAACTTCGGCAATAGGTGTTAGGTTAACAGTTTGTCCATTAGATAGTATGGTGCTTGAACTAACAATTATTTCGCCTTTTTTAACTATATCTCCCACTTTGAATTTTGTTGTGCCCTGCTTTACATTTAATTTCGTTATTTGCATATTATATGGTGCAGTTATCGGAGTTGTATCGGTTATAACATCAACTTTTTCTTTTATATTAATTATTAGGTTTGTGCCTTTTTTAATAACGCTTACTAAACTTATTTTTTCGTTATTTTGTTTTAAAAACTTTTCAATTTCTTCGTTACTTTTATGATTTATTTGATTGGTTTTTACATTATAGGTTTTTAAAAGTTCTATTATTTCCTGTTCTTTAATTGTTTCTAAGCCTAAAACATTAATTTTAAAAGTAAAATTAGAAAAAATTAAAAATATAACAAAACAAACTACACCAGTAATGGTTAAAGCCAAATGCTTTAAAATTCCGTATTTTAATTTTGGAATACCGCGTTTTGATATTATTTGCATTTTATAATTTTTTAAAATGCCTATTTTTTTTAATTTTAAATAATCTAGCGTGGTTATTGAAAACTCCATAACCTTGTAACTAGGTTTATTAACATTAAATAAAGTTATATTTAATCTATTAAATTCTCTAAGTAATCTGTCAAAGTTTAGCCCTTCAACCTTTATATCATAATTCGTTTTGCTCATTTACAGCTTCCTTTTTATAATATAATTTATTAATTTTGCCTTGCAATATAATTTCTTTGCTTCCTAACTCAGCAATTTTTAAATTAATACCACTAACAATAAGCTCGTTGTTTTTAACTCTAAACCTAGCTTCAGTGTTAGAATAGTTTAATAATTTTATAAAATTTTGAATACAAACAACATTGCTTCCAAGCATAACAACCTTAACTTGTCCCATAAGCGTTTTTATATCGGAATTTATTAGTTCAGAAATCTCTTTTATAAGCATAACAATTTCTCCAAAAAATAAAAAAATTCTATAATATTTTATTAATTATAAAATAAATATAGAATAGCATTTTTTGCTTTGAATATTAAAATTGTGGTTTTTTAGAGAAAAAATTAAGTTTTTTTAAACTTATAAAAATAAAAAAGCCTTGGTTTAGGCTTTTATTCATCTATTTTATCAAACAAACCAGATATTACCACAGCTTTTGCATTTTTACTTAAATTGTTAATTTCGGAGCCCACTGTTTTATCAATAACATCCTCTTTGTTTCTTTTAATGTTAAATTCTTTGTGCTTACTAGAAATAATTTCGTCTTCGATCGAATCAAGTTCGTTTGTAATGCTAATGGTGTTCATTCCACCAACATCTTCGTCTTCTTCTTCATATTCGGCAAAAGTATGAACCACTGTTTGTTTTTGACCTAATATAATTGCTCCGCTTTCAAAATCGCCATTATCAACAGGTTTTAGTATTTCTTCTTGCGAAACTTCTTCAAATTTAATACTTTTATTTAGTTCTTCCGCCTTTATCTCATCTTCAAGCAAAGCATCTTTTATATAGTTTTCAACTTGAATAGAATTTTCTTGAACAATCTTTTTAATTTTTTCTTTTGTTTCATCCTTAGCTTTTTCTTCAGGTTTAACTTCGGATTTTTCTTTATTTTCTTTTTCCAACTTAGCTTTTTGTTTTATTTTTTTTGAGTTAGACAAATAAAGAATTACACAAGTTATAATAATTAATGCAATTACTATTATAATTGCAATTTCGCCACCACCCATAACTAGTCTTCCTTATTTTCTTTGGCTTGTTTCTTTTTTGTTTGAACAACTCTTTCTGAACCTAAGGAATTACGCATATTAGTATCGGCTAAAATGTTTTGCATTTTATAATAATCTATAACACCAATTTGACCATTAGTAAAAGCAGTTGAAATAGCTTTTGGAACTTCGCTTTCGGCGTTAAGTAAATTTGCACGCATTTCTTGAGTTTTAGCACGCATTTCTTGTTCCGCCGCAATAGCCATTGCACGGCGTTCTTCAGCTTTTGCTTGCGCTATTTGCATATCGGCTTCAGCGCGTTCTGCTTGCAACTTAGCACCAATATTTCTACCAACATCAATATCTGCAATATCAATACTTAAAATTGTGAACGCTGTGCCAGAATCCAAGCCTTTGTTTAACACTGTTTTACTAATTAAATCTGGGTTTTCAAGCACTTGTTCGTGCGTGTTTGCAGAACCAACGGTTGTTACAATGCCTTCGCCAACACGAGCAATAATTGTATCTTCTCCAGCACCACCAATTAACTTATTAATATTGCTTTGAACTGTAACTCTGGCTTTTACCCTTAGTTCGATACCATCTTTTGCAACAGCCGAAACTTCTGGTGTTGTTATTACAACTGGATTAACACTTTGTTTAACCGCAGCTAAAATATCACGATTGGCAAGGTCTATTGCCTTTGCAGTTTGAACCGATAGCTCGATTTTTGCACCGTGCGCTGCAATTAAAGCATCAACAACACGGCTAACATTACCGCCTGCCATATAATGAGTTTCAAGGTCGTCAATAGTTAAATCAACTCCGGCTTTTTTTGCATTTATGTAGCAATCAACAAGCATACTAACTTCAATATGCCTTAATTTCATACCAACCAATCTTGTTGCAGAAATATGTGCTCCCGAAACCATTGCTCTAATCCAAACATTAACAGGAACAACTCCTACAAAAATAGCCACAATAATAATAAAAACAGATAAAATTCCTAGCCATACAAATAAAGCTGTGTTACTTTCACCTAATAAATTTAGCATAACTTATCCTCGCTTTTGTAAATTTTTCCATTTTTTATTCTATTTATATTATATTTTCTTAACATAAATTGTGTCGGCTTTAACTTCCACAATTTTTATTTTATCGCCTTTACTTATAAACTCCCCATAAGTTGTGGCTTCATAAATATTTTCGTTATATGTAAACTTTCCACTTGGTTTAAAATCTGTATCGGCAAAAGTGGTTTTACCCAACATTTTTAAATAAGCTTTATTATCCTTTCCATAATTTTCTGGAACACTGGTTTTTCGCTCTACTAATGGGCTATATTTAACCAACCCTAATCTAGCAAGTAATATCATCACTAACAATGAAAGAACAACTAGCGACACAACCATTACAACCATATATAATAATTGAATAACCGATGCCCCCATAACCATTCTAGCAATAATTCCACCAACAGAAATAATTCCACCAGTAATACCAAAAAAACCAAAGCCCGGAACAAACACTTCAATAATGCAAAGAAGTGCACCCAAACAAATAATACCCATTGGTATTGCACCATATCCAGCAAATAAGTTAATAAATTCTGCCCACATAATTATCTCCAAATTTTTGGTTTAATTTTTACAATCTATTTGATTATATCATATAAATAATTAAAAATAAATAGTAAATTTTAATATATTTATTATTATAATATATATTATTATGTTTAAATTTTTTGGTCCTTTTTAATTATTTATTAAAAATTAACAAATTGCAGCGATATTTTAATGCTATAAGCATAACTAAAAAGCAAAAAAGAGAGGTAAAACTCTCTTTTTTGCTAAGGTTAAATATTTTGGAAACAAAATTAGGGAAATTTGTTCCTTAGATATATTAACACAAAATTCTACAAATTTCAACATTTATTGTATAAATTAAATGGAAATTTTTTACATTTTTATATAAAAATTTACTAATTTTTTTTAAATAAAAAGCACAAATAAATTTGTGCTTTTTTAATTATAACATAAAGTTTAAATAATTTTTATAATGCATTTTTCATATCGTCAACAACATCTTGAAGATCGGTAAATATTTGACGAATATCTTCGTTAGCACTATAAATGCCTTCGCCTTTACCATTTTCACGATCGATTAAGTTTTCGATATCTCTAATTAATCTTAGTTTTTCACCCATATTATCATCGTTAGTGAAATCTAATTTATTATAACGATTAGTAATATCTTTTAAAACTTCTGATAAATCTTCGTCGCCAGATTCGTATTCATCTTCGTAGTCGTCATAACTTTCTACAACTTCAGTTCTTTTTGTTGGAGCTTGATAAGTTGTTGTGGTTGTGGTTTTTCTAATAGTTTTATTATAACCATAATCATCATCTTCATCATCTTCTTCTTCAACAACTGGTGCTGGAGCAGGTTTTCTAACTGGAGCTTCGTATACTGGAGCTTTAGCAGTTGTTACTGTAGTTGTTTTTTTAGTGGTTGTTTGTTTTGTGCTTGCTTTTTTAGTTTTTGCAGTGTAAGTTGCAGCATCGTTATCAATATTACGCAAGAAAACGTGTTCATCAAATAAGTGAGTGTTTAGTTCTCTATATTCGGTGTTAACATCAATACAAACTTTTCCAGAAGATTTTAATTCAACTAATAAAGGAATTAAATCGCCTTCGCCAGAAACAATACAGAATGCATTAATTTCAGGTTTTGTGTAGTTAAGTTTTAACGCATCAACAATAATACGATTATCTAACTGACTAAAACGCTTTTTTAAACGCATAAATGGTGCTGTTTCGTAACCATAGTTATTAATATAATCAATTAAATAAATATGTTTTCTATCGTTATAACCATAAAATTTGCAATAAACAACCTCGCCTTTTTGGTTAAGGTTTTCTAAAAGTTCATCCATTGCTTCTTTGCTAACTTTTACATTATCAACATCAACTAATAATGCAATCTTTCTTTCTTTGCTCATATAAAATTTCCTCTTTAAATGTTTTTTTCTCTTTTTGCATAGAATAAGTACTGTTGTGCATAACCTGCCAAATCACCAAACATATTAACAAAAAAATCTCTTATTTGCGTTGCAGATTTGTTTTGGTTTGGATAAAGTTCGTTATAAACTTTTTTAATCCAAGTATCAGTTGGAAAAACATCGGTTTTATGGTATCCAAACAGCAATATGCAATCGGCAACCTTTGGTCCAACTCCGCAAAGCGTTGTTAAATATTTGTTAGCTTCAACAGTTGTCATATTATAAACATTACTTATATTAAAGCCATTATAAATATCTTGAACTGTTTTAAATAAGTAAGCATCACGATATCCACATTTAATGTTTGTAAAAAATTCTTTATTTGCTTTTGCCAACTGATTAACTGTTGGAAAACCAAAATAAGTTCCGCAGTTATCACCATAATTTAAACATATGTTTTCTATTATCTTTTTTATTCGTGGAATGTTATTATTCTGCGAAATTAAAAAACTAATTATGGTTTCAAATGGATCTTGATTTAAAATTCTTATTCCTTCGCCAAAAGGAATAGAATCCTTAACAAACTTAATTTTACTTAGTTCTTGCTTTATTTTAGCATAATCAGTTAACAAATCAAAGTAATTTATAAAATAATTTACATCATCGCACTTAATTATTGTGTGCATTTGTTGACAATATATGCTTGCTTTGTGGTTTAAACTATACACTTCGTAACCAAAATCGGTTTGTTTAAATCTAAACACCTGTCCGCATTCTAATGTTTGTTTAATATCGAAATCAGCACATTTAGGAATTATTATTTCGTTATTTTTAACTTCGTATTTCAATTATTTTCACCTTTGTTCTATTAATTAAAACAAAAAACTGCTTAAGTTTAGCAGTTTTAATTATTATTGTTCTTTAACAACATCAACCTTTTTTTGGTCACGGCTAACGTGACTAAATTTAACCACACCATCGGTTAATGCATATAAAGTGTAATCCTTTCCACAACCCACATTGTCGCCAGGTTTAACTCTTGTTCCGCGTTGTCTAATAATGATGTTGCCAGCAATTACTTTTTGGCCATCTGATTTTTTAACACCTAAACGCTTTGAGTGACTTTCTCTACCGTTTTTGGAACTTCCTAATCCTTTTTTGTGGGCAAATAGTTGAATATTAATAAACATTAATCTATTACCTCCAATTTAATATAATTTGAGTATCCACTTTTTAAATCCTTTAAACTAACATATGCAACTTCAAATAACAAATTTGATTTTTGTAATTGTTCTTGGTTTAAATTTTGCGGCATCTCAATAAGCATACTTCCATCGGTTTCGTTTTCTTTATATTTTATTTTTAAATTCAAAACCATTTTTAGTCCAATAGCTAACGAGCCTAATATGGACGAAACAGAAGCACATAAAATATCTTTTCCTTGTTCGGCATAACCTGTATGCCCTGTTGCTTTCAATTTAACAAAATTATTATTTTGCTTATAAAACTTAATAACTGTCATATTAACTACTTAACTGAAACAATTTTTAAAGTAGTGTAAGGTTGTCTGTGACCTTGTGTTCTACGATAGTTCTTTTTTGCTTTGTATTTGAAAACAACAATCTTTTTATCTTTACCGTGTTCCATAACTTCAGCAACAACTTTAGCGTCTTTAACATCGTTACCAGCTTTAACTTTTTCGCCGTCAACAACCATTAAAACGTTTAAGTTTACTTTGTCACCAACATTAGCTTCTAGTTTTTCAACATTAATTAAATCGTTTTCAGCAACTTTATATTGCTTTCCACCTGTTTCTACTATAGCGTACATTTTATTACCTCCTCTCTCCAGACTCACTGTTGTAGGCGACTGAAATTTCAGTGCTTTTAAGCCTAGTCCATGTGGAACAAAAACATAATACCACAAAGCATAAATGGTTGTCAATTTTTATTTAATAAATTATATATTAAATATTTAGCATATAAATTTTATTTTTTACGCAAAATATTAAAAAAGTTTTAAGGAGATAAAATGGAAACTAACGAAATTTTAAACGAAATTTATTTAGGTGCAAGAGCTGGAACTTATGGCATTGATAACATTATTGAAAGCACTAAGCCCGATCTAAAAGAACTAATTTTAAAGCAAAACAAATTATATGAAGAAATAAGTTCTGAATGCCAAGAATTTGCTAAACGAAACAATTTAAAACTTAAAGATATTAATATGTTTATGAAAGCCGGAAGTTTTATGCAATCAAAAATGGAAACAATGTGCGACAGCTCAAATTCTAACCTAAGTGAACTTATGTTTAATGGCACTAATATGGGAATTATAAGCATAACCAAACTAATTAATAGTGGAATAGAAAATCAAGAATTATTAAGCATTGCAAAAAAGTTTTTATCACATATGGAAGAATTTATTAACAGCATTAAAAAGTTCCTATAATAAGCATATTTATTTAACTTTGCATAACACAAAAAAATAGAGACAACATCTCTATTTTTTTCTAATCCAAATAACCGTTACTCCACTGTTTAAGTTGGTTAAAAGCGGATGCAAAATAAGTTCTGGTTCTTGTTTTTTTAATTCTTTAATTTCCAAATTTTGTTCTCCCCACTCTTCACCTTTAAAAAAGTTAACAATAACTTTTTTTCTTACTAATTCTTTTAGTTTTAAGTGCAATTCTTTTTTAATAACACCACCAGTTCCGTGCGAACCATAACCGTGAATAACAACCAAAGCATTAACCCCTAGTTTTTCGCTAAGTTCAATTTCTTGTTCCACCAAAAACACTGCATAACTCGAATTTGGGAAATCCTGCTTAGCATTAATAACGCTAATCATTTTTCACCTTCAAAAAACTAACTTGCATTGTTCCATATGTTTTTTGATCAAACAATTCAAAACCAAAAAAATCAAATTGTTTGCCTTTGTTGTGTTCAAAAATAACAAAACCATCGGAAGATAATAAGTTATGTTTATTTATTAGTTCTAAACTTTGTTCGCCATAGTTAGTGGCATATGGTGGATCTAAAAAGATAATATCAAATTTAACACCTTCAAGGTTTTTTAAAATTTTATGAAAATCATTTTTAATTATTTTTGCATTCTCTTTTAAAGCATTATTATTTTTTGTTATTAAATTTATTGATTTATCGTTGTTATCACAAATATAAACCAACTTTGCACCCCTGCTAAGTGCTTCCAACCCAAAGTTACCAGTACCTCCAAAAAGATCCAACACTGTTGAATCTGGCAAAACAAATTGAATTTTACTAAATATTGCTTCTTTAACCCTATCTGAAGTTGGACGAATGTTATCTGCTTCAAAAGTTGAAAGAATTCTGCCTTTGTGCTTTCCTGCTATAATTCTCATAACTATATTATATAGCATTAATCTTAGTTTTACAAACAAAACTAAATATGCGTTTACAGAACTATTCTGTTCATTCTGTCGTATCTAAATTTTAACAATATTTCATATGGGCTTGTTCCTAAAATGTTGGCATAATGATATGGAGTTAACTCGTAACCACCATTTCTTCCTAATAGCGTAACTTCATCCCCCACGCAAACATTTTTTATTTTTGTAACATCTACCATACAAACATCCATACAAATGTTACCAACCACTTTTGCTTTTTTACCATTTATTAAAACTTCTAATTTGTTACTTAACCTTCTATCAAAGCCATCGGCATAACCAATTGGTAACACTGCAATTTTTAAATTTTTAGTTGCTGTAAAGGTTCTATCGTAACCAACAGTTTCTCCCGCTTTAATATTATGCACAAAAACAACCTTGCTTGTTATGCTTAACACAGGTTTTAATTGCATTTTATAGTCCATTTGCCAACCATATAAATTAAATCCACATCTAACCATTCCGTGATGATAGTTTTTTAACATTAAGGTTGCAAAGCTGTTACAACAATGAATTATTACTCTGTTATCTTTTACATATTTTATAAACTGCAAAAAACGATTATGTTGGCAAACAATAAATTCCATATCGTTTAGTTTTGTTGCAAAGTGTGTAAACACTCCTTCAAGCACTATGTTAAAATTATACTTAATAAATTTTAAAGCTTTTTTAAAATTGTTAACATTGTTAAAACCAATTCTATTAAGACCGGTATTAACTTTTAAGTGAACTTTAAGTTTGTTATAACCAACAATATAAGAAAATAGTTTTAGTTCTTCTAAACTTGTAACTGTAACGCTAACATTATTTTCACTGCACCAAAGCACACATTCCGGATTAACAACACCAACAATTAATATTGGTGTTGTTTTATTAAATTTGCGAATATGCTTTGCTTCCAATGCACTAGCAACACCAAAAAAATCGGCATTTTTTAATGCCTTGCAAACATCTTTTAATCCGTGCCCATAAGCATCGGCTTTAACCATTGCACAAACTTTAACATTTGTTCCAACTAAGTTTTTTATTTGATTAAAATTGTTTTTTAAAATATTTGAATCTAATATGTAATTATTAAAATTTTCCATACTATGTTATATTATTTTAAGTTTTTTTTAGTTAACAAAAAACTATTAACACAAAATTATAATTGCATAATTATGCATATATTTGCATTAAACAAATATTTTAATAAATAAAAAATAGCCACGGAGTAAAGCCGTGGTTATTACTTTTGCATAATATGTTTAATTTATTTATAATTGCATAAAAATAACTAATAAATTATTTCAAATTATTATTTTTGAAGCACAAAAACAGTGTCGTTTAAGTTGTTAGTGCGTTCTCCAATAACAATTTTAAATCCAATTTTTTTAACATTATCAAACATCCAATCGCGTGAAACAGGATAAATTCCATCACGAGCAACAGCATATTCAACTTGTTTTTTAGTTTTTTCTCTAGTTGCGTTTTGAAGATTTAGTGCATATTTAACTTGCTCATCGCTAAGGCCTGATAAGCAATTCCAATAAGCATCCTTACTGCTGTTATAATAAATGTTTTCAAATTGATTTTTAACATTTTCTTTTGATGCTTTAGTATCTATAAAAGTATCGCCAATAATAATGTATGCACCCTTTTGCATTTTTTCGTAAAGTTCTTTTAAGAAATTAAATTTATTTGTATTTGGGTCTTCAATATATTTGAACGAATACATAAGCAAAATTAAGTTACAATTTTTCAAATTAAAGTTATTTAACTTTGTTAAATCGCCGTGAACAAAAGTTACATTACGATATTTGTTTTGTTTAAGGCTTTGTTCAATTAATTTTTCTCTAACATCAACAGCAACAACACTGGTGCGCGGATTTTCTTTAGCAAGCCTTATGCTTGTTGCACCACTACCAGAACCAAACTCTATCATATAGTTTGGCTTAACAAAACCAACAAGTTTTGAAATAACATCTTGCATTGTTTTGTAGCTTTGCGAATCCCCAATTAAAAGTTTAAATTCTTCATCGTTATTAAATAAATAATTTTCGTTTCTCATAATTCTATTTTCCTTATTTTAATGTGCTACCAAAACCACCAGTTCTAACTGCTGTTGGCTTAACTTCGTTTTCAGTAACCAAAAATTTTTGAAACCAGCATTGCCCTATTTTATCGCCACGCTTAATAACATAATCGTTACTGCTATGGTTATAAAGCATATATCCTAAGTTACCATCGTTACTTTCGTTATCGACATAATCGCTTTCAATAACACCTATGCCTTGAGCCAAAATAATTCCGTTTTTACCCATTTTAGAAGTTGTTGCTAAAAACAACGCTTCATCATCATAAAAATAAGCTTTAACATTTGTAAAAATTAATTGAGTTTCACCCGGTTTAACAACTGTATCAATTGGCGAAAACACATCGTAAGCAACCGATGTTTTTGTTGCTCTAAATGGCATTTTAATTTCTGCTTCTTTATCGTAACATCTAAGTTCCTTTTTTACTGGTTCAAATTTTCTCATAAGTCCTCACATATAATTAATTATAATTAATTTTAGCATAGTTAACTTTTTAAGTAAAATTATTGCCTATAATTTATACAAAAATAAAATAACAAACTTAGTTGCTAGTTGTTGACAAGTTATAAAATTTATAATAGAATTTAATTGCTTTATGGGCCACTAGCTCAGTTGGTAGAGCAACTGACTCTTAATCAGTGGGTCCAGAGTTCGAGTCTCTGGTGGCCCACCACTTTAAAATATTAATAATATCTTTATAAAGCCAAATTATTAATAGTAATAAAAATTTGAGTATTTTAGCAATATTGTTAAAATACTCTTTTTTTTGTAATTTTTTATGGGTACTAAATATGGGTACTAAATTTTAACTATATAATAATTATTATTATATAATTTTATTAATTCTTCTTTTTTTATGCTATTATCTAAATTTGTATAAATATTTAGTGTTGTTTGTATGTCTTTATGCCCCATAAATTCTTGCAAATGTTTTATTGGTGTTTCTAAATAATAATTATTTGTTGCATATGTATGTCTAGTTGTATGCAAACTTTTATTTAAAATATTGTTTTCTTTTAAAAACATTGTAAATTGTTTCGAAATATAATCTGTATTTATTTTTTTGTTAATTGTTTCTTTTATTAATTCTATAGTTTTTGTTGTTAGACTTATAGTTTTAATTTCATTGTCACTTTTTTCTTTGACTACTTTTATATAATTTTCATTTATTTCAATAATTTGATTTATTTCATTTTTTCTTAATCCGGTTAATAAATAAATTAATATTATATTTTTTAATGGTTCTTTTAATTTTTCTAATATTAATTTTTGCTCGTTAAATGTAAATGATAGTTTGTTTGTTTTTATTTTTTTATCTTTAACTACTGCTTTTAAAGGATTAATTTTTATTAAGCCTATATCTTGTGCTTTTTGTAATACTGCATTTAAATATAAAAATATAATTTCCTTTGTTCTACTTTTTGAATATTGGTTAAAAAATTCTTGTAAAATTTGTGAATTAATATTTTTTAATTTTATATTACCTAAATGTTTTATAATGTGATTTTTTAAGTAACTTAATATTTCGTTATATGTTTTTTCTTTTACAAATGGTTTTTTAAAATTTTCTAACCAATATATTGACCATTGGTTTAAATTATCAAAATTATAAATGATATTATTATTTATTGTTTCTTTTATTTCTTTTAATTTTTGTATTTTCTTTTTACTTAATTCTTTTAAGTTTTCTGAGTAAACGGAATAGTATTTTTTATTGTAATAAAATCTACATTCATAAATTCCATTTGTTCTTTTTCTTATACTTGACATATTTAAATCTTCCTTTTTAGTAAAATTTAAATTGTCTTTATTACGATTTATAAAATTAGCGATATTTAATTTTATTAAGTTCCCATTAGTATTATAATTTATTTTATAATTTTCGTTTTGATAATCAATATACCCTATTAATTTATTAATATTGGTATTAATTTCGTTTAAGTTTTTTTAAATATTCTAAATTAATCATAATATCACCGATTAAAAATTATCTTTAAAATTATTAAATTCTTTATTATATTTATTGCTATCTTGTAACATTGCTTCTAAATAGCCACTTAAACGGTCTTTTTGTTCTTTATTTAATAATTTTATTTGTTTAACTAATTCTTTTGTTTCTTGGTCTAAAAAACCAATATCAAATTGATTATTGCATTCTAATATATAATCAGTTGATACATTATAAAATTTTGATAGGTTTATTAAAATTTCGTTTGGTAGTTCTCTATTTTCATTTTCATAGCCATTGTATGTCATTAATTTTAAATTTAATTTATCAGCAACTTCTTGTTGTGTTAATTTATGTTGTTTTCTTAATTCTTTTAATCTCATTGTTAACCTCCAAATTTTTATATTATTATAAATTATTAACTTGTATTACGCAATATGTTTAAAAAATATATAAAAATATAAACATATTGCGTATTTTTGTTTGACAATATTACTCATTTTGCTTAATATTTAATTAAGAATTAAGCAAAGGAGTATAAAAATGGCTAATAAAAACAAAAAAGAAATAAACAATCAAAAATTTAAAGTTGTAACCGCAAATAGAATTTATGATTGTGATATTAAAAAATTGAATAATGTTACACAATTCTTTTTAGAAAATAAAGTTCCCTTTAATGTAATTATTGAAAATGAAAATGATTTATTCAATAAAGCATTTAAAGGTGCAATTTTGTTTTTGTTAAGTACTTTATTTAAAGGGGGTGATAGTTAATTTTTAAATTTACCCCATCTTATCTTTTCCTATAGCAAGATTGACACTTGTAAAAAGTCAAAAAAATAAATTTAAAAGAAGGTAAAAATTATGTCACAAGAAATTAAAAAAGAAAATGTTAATTATGAAATTGGAATTGATGCAATTCCGCAAACTGGTTATTTTTTGCAGAGTTCGGTTGGTGAGTTTACTGACGACAAAGGTAAAAAAGTAAATTATGCAAATATACAAATTTTGCAAATTTCTAAAAAAGATAAAAAACCTAAGGTTGTTAAACTTAAATATTTAAATGGCAAAGAACCTGAACTTGTAAAAGAACTTAGACCATTAGACCGAATTAGGTTTTTAGTTGATTATGCAACTCTTGGGGATGACCCAATAGTTTTAGATGTTACGGACATTATAAGCCGTAGTGACTTAGTAGAATTTAAATAAAATTTAAAATGGCTAGTTGTAATTAGCCATTTTTTAAAAAAGGAGCAAAAATGCGTAGTTTAAATTTAAACATTGTTAATGATGTTATAACAGCCATTGGTAACTCTATTTTATGGTTATTAACACAACTATGGAATGCTGTTATTTGGTTGTTTAAAGATGTTATTTATTCCTTTTTAAAATGGGTTTCTAACGGCTTTGTATGGTTAGTTAGTAACTACCCTATAACAACTATTTTAATTATAATATGCGTTGTTTTAATCGTTTGCAGATTATGGCATAGTTTTATTAAAAAGTAGGTGCAAAATGGAATTAAAAAAATATAAAAATGTTGTTATTTTAGCATTTGCATTTATTATTGGTTTATTTTTATTTTTTGTAATTAAAAATGCTTATACCGATATAAAAAAGCAGATTGAATATAACAATTTAAAGCAAGGACAAGAAGTCAATTTTTCATTAGATATAAAAAAATATAATGACAAAGTAGAAATTGAAATACCTGCATTAAATGTAACTAATCGAATTGGCTCTCTATTCTTTATATTTTCTAATAATAAATTAGAAAAAGTTATGAGTAATGTTGGTTGGGTTGTTACTGAAGAAGATATTAATAAATTTTTAAATAATTATTTTAATGTAATAGATAGTTTAAAATCTGAAAATTTATCTATTCCAGATATAAAATTACGATTTAAAGAAAATATCACATATGAACAATTTTTCTTAGCATTATTAAATAGTGTAAATTATGAAAATTTAGCATTTGATGTTGAAATTTTTTACAATTATTCAATTAACGAATATTTTAATCAATATGAGTTAATGAAAAATTTAACTTATGAAAAAGTAAAAACGAATGCTTATTTAAATTTTAAAATTATTGCAAAAGATACTAATTTTTAGGAGATTAATTTATGAAAAAAATTATAACATTAGTTTTATTAGTTGTAGTTGGGCTTGGTGGTTTTTATTTGTATTCTTACAATGAAACAATCCACGATTTTTGTGTAAATAAAGTTGGTCCAAGTTGCGTTAATGCTTGGAATTGGGTTGTTGATTTATTTAATAATACAAAAGTTCCTGAACAACCAGTTGATCCTGAACAACCAACTGAACCAAACCAACCTACTGATCCAGTTATTCCTGAAGAACCTGAACAGCCAACTGAACCTGATACTCCAGTTGAACCTGAAAACCCTGATAAGCCAACCGAACCCGAACAGCCAACCGAACCTGAACAACCTATTGAGCCTGAACAACCACAGCGTATAGAAATGTCTATTGATAATACTTTTCATACAGGTTTAAATAAAAATTCTTTAGAATATTTTGGTTTATCTGGTTATTCTGAAAATGCATCTTTTTCTAGTGGTGCCATCATTATTTACTTTAAAGATGCTTTAAATGGTAAATATACAATTAATATGTTTCATAAATCTAGTTTAAATAAATGCTATGAAAGTACTTATTTTTTTCTAGGTAAAAAAACAACTATTAATAAATATCAAAATAACAACTATTCAAATTCTGTAGAATTTAATAACATAAATTATTTAATTATTCCTGTAATGCTCGGTTCATATATGGAAGAATTTAATTTAACTTATTTTTATAATAATGAATGGAAAGATATGGAATATGAGATAGTTGAATTGTATGCCAAAAATAATATTGATAGGCATTTTTCTGGAGATCTATTAAATTTATATAACGAATTAAATGGTTAAAATATGGGTTTTAAAATTCGTAAAAACGATTGTGAATTAATTGTTGTAACAGGTCAAACTGGCGAAGGTAAAACAAGTTTAGATTGCGCAATTTCGCAATTTATAAATAGAAATAAGAAATTTGTAAAAGCAACTAAAGAATTTTATCAAAATTTAAAAGGTTATGAACATTTAAATTTTGATGTTAATAATCAAACACATTTTATTTTTAGCGATATCGATTTTAAATTAACTGATAAACACGGCAAAGTTATTGATAAAACATTAGATTTTGACCCTAGGGAATTAAGACTTCCTGCAGAGTTTGAAAAATATATGTATTTAACTTATGGCGGTGTTTATATTATAGATGAGTTTACAAAAATTGCTGAAAATAGAAATTGGCAAAATTTGCCCGATAGCACTAAAAATTGTTTTAGATATCATAGGCATTTGAGATTAACGATAATTGTTAATTTACAAGATGTTAACGATATGGACATTGCCCTGCTTAAATTATTCCATAGAGTTATTTTTATAAATAAAAGTTATAGGCTTTATAAAATAAAAAAAGAAAATGGGAAAATAAAATTTAAAGTATTCAAAACAATTTGGAAATGCTGGGAATATCGTGGAAGAAAAGGCGTTTTGGCTGCAACTAAATATCAAGAACCTGAACCTTTTATAAAACGATTAATTAGAACTATAACTTTTAGAATAAATTTTATTGTTCCAAAAGTTTATAAATTTAAAGGTTGTATTTATGATTTATACCCTTCAAAATCTTGTAGACCGTATTTTTTTAAAAATATGCCTACTGGGTATACATATGTATATAAAAAATCTAGAAATTTTGCTGATACAATAGAATTTTATAGATATTATTTAAGTTCGCATTCTTGGGAAATGGGGACAGGCTATATGCGATTAACTGAAAAGCAAAAAGAAAAGTTAAGAGAAAAACTAAATAAGTCCACGAACTAAATAAAAATAATATTTAAAAAGAAAAATTATACAATAAGGCAATTTTTTAATTTTGCACAACACATTGTGCAAAATTAAAAAATGTCTTTGTATAATTGAAAAAGTTTAAAAATTATTTGTTGCCTAGTTCATAATGGCAACACTTAATGACAATTTTAGATTATTCAAATTAAAAAAATAGTCTAAGTAAAGCCGAAAATTAAAAATTTACTTATTTGGGTGATTTTATGAAAAATTATACACCTATATGTCCAAAAAACCCATATATTTGTAAAATGCGAGATGTTTGTGAAGAATTTAGAAATGGGACTTGTCCTTATGCAAAATATGAAGGACATAAACCATATGATAACGCAAATGTTGTAGTGAATATTTTTAAAGATTTTCAAGAAATAATTGTTTATAAAAAAACATTTTTAGTTCCTAACGAAGCAACAATTAAAAGTGATATCGATAGAACTAGATTATTTAAGCGTTTAGAAAATGGAACTTTAATTCCACTTAAAGACGATATAACAATTAAGCGAATTCAATCAAGTTTGTTTAATAGTTATAAGCGTTCTGCTGATAGTATTTATGGTTATTTATTGACTAATGAATGGGACTATTTTTTTACTTTAACTTTTAGTCCTGACCAAGTAAATCGAAATGACGATAACGCAGTTAAAGAGTTATGGACAAGATTTGCACATAATTTTACACGGCGAAAAGCATTTAAAGATGTAAAAATACTTTGCGTTCCAGAGAGACACGAAGCCTGTGAAGAATACCCCCGTGGTGCGTTACATTTTCATTGTTTATTTGGTAATTGTAACCTAGATAAATATTTAACTTTGGCAAGATATCCAGATAATGCTTTTAATCGTAAATTACATAGAGTATATTGCCCCATAACAAATGCTAGTGGTGAATTAATTTATAACTGCAGTTTATGGACTTATGGCTTTAATACGGTTTGCAAAATTGCAAAAGAAGATAATCAATTAAAAGTTGTTAATTACATTGCTAAATACGTTAATAAACAAAATAAAATTGGCTATGGTTATAAGCGTTATTTTCATACACGCAACTTAGATTTTAAGGAAAAGTATGTTTTATTAATGGATACTGAGATGCAGAAACAATTAGTTAAACACAATGAAATTTTTAAAGATAATGAAAAATTTACAATTTATAGAGTTTATGGACAAAATTAAAAACTATTAGGAGTTTTTATGAAAAACAAAATGAAAAATAAAAATTATTATATATTTTTAGTTTTTTTAATATTGTTTTTTGTTGCATTAAATATTTGTATTTTTGGAATTGTTAAAGCACAACCAATTTATGCTTTAGACAATCAAATGGAACAAATAACAAAAGATAATATTAAATCAATAATTGATAAAAATGGTAATAATCGTGAATTTAGCAATGTTGAAAATAACGACTATAACACATTAATTTATTATTTTGAAAGCCCTATTGAAACTTTTGCAAATTTTTATTTTGAAACTTATGTAGAATTAGAAAATGCAACTGATAATGATAGATATAATAAAGGTTTTAATAAACAAATTTATGCTAAATTTAATGTTGAAAATTCTATAAATTATAGTTATTCTCGTAGTGGAAAGCCTGTTTATTATATTCAAATTTTACAGCCACATTATATTGAAAGCTATTTTTCAAATGAAAAAAAGGCTAACGTTATAGAAATGAACTTTTATTATGAAAGAACTGAAAACACTGAAGCTGGTGTTGAAAATGTTAGACATTATGGTAAATTAATTTATCAAGTTAAAGGAACTAATGAAAATTGTGTTAATAACGCAATTAATATTAGTAACTTTAATTATGATATAGTTGAAGATGTTAATAGCCTTTTAGAGTCTACAACTAACGAATATAATGTTACCTTTTATGGTTACAATAATGAAACTTTAGTTTCTTATACATATCAAGTTGAAAATGAACAAATCGTTACTGAATTAACTTTTGCTGATATGTATAATAACGCTTTATATTTAATTAATTCTTGGTGTGATAGTCATAAAGATTATGGACAATATCAAAAATATTATTTTAATGGTTTTGATATTTCTCTAACCGATATGCAAGAATTTAAAAACTATTCAATTCATTCAAATATTGATTATTGTCCATATGTCGAATCTACAAGCAATATTTATTTTTATGGTTCGTTTAATGATTTAATTTATAGTTCTAAATATGTTGTTAGGTCAAATGGTCGTGATTGGTATGTTGCAAGTTCAAATACTTTAGCACAAATTTATAGTATGGCAGAAAATGCTGCAAATGCTATTGTTGGTAGTGATAACTATAAGTATAAAGTTTTTAGGGGTTTTGATATTCCATACGATAAAAATCTTGATAGTTTACAAACTGATTTAATAGTTAATGCTCTTTTCGATTACGAAAAAGAATATGTAACAATTAATATATGTGATAAAGATAAAAATTTAATTGAGTCAAGAGTTGTTAAAACTGGTATTAAATTTAGTGATTTAAATCTATTAGTAAATAAAATATATTTATATAAATTTGATAAATTTTATACTTTTTATTTAAATGAGCCAAATGGTGGTTTAACTGCTATTTATAATGATACCATTATTTATAAAGATTGCGACATTTATCCTAAGTATGATTATATTGGCGTTGAAATAAAAATTTATAATAGTGATGGACATATCAATTCTATATTTAAAGAAGTTGGCGAAATAATAACCGAAAATGATTTAGATTTAAAAAATATAGATACTGGTTTTAAAGTTGGTTACAAATTTGATAAGTGGACAAGAACTGATTATTATCGTAAACATTTAGATGCTAATCAAAAACAAGTTAATGTTGATAATATTTATTCAATAATAAATACTGATGTTGTAGAAATACATATTTGCCCTATTTTTTTACCATATAAAATTGAAACTAATAATTGGTTTGAATTAATTTATAAATCATTTTTAGAACCGACTTTAATTATTATAGCAAGCATATTTGTTATAATTATTATTATCTTAATAATAAGAAAAATAATTTTTAAATAATACCTTTTAAGTTTAAAAACTAAGGTATATTAGTTAAATAAGTTATAATTAGTAATTAATCTATTTATAGTTATTTTAATTAATATAAGGGTGAGTTTTTAAAACTTGATAAAAGAACTTTATTTTTGGTTTGGGTGTTAAAAATTAGTGTGTATTATGTAAAATAAAAACTAGCAAATTAATGCTAGTTTTTTTCTTTGTTTTTTATATATTTTTTTAAGTCTATATAAAATTGATTCCATGCAAAATTAAATTCATATTCACTATCAAAGATATTTGCTTTTTCTAATAATCTTAATGTTTTTTTTACTCTATTTAAATTTAACCATTTTAATGGTTCATTGATAAAATCATTATATGCTGCATTGTAACCATCATAAAATTTAAGACCATAATTAAATAATTTTTCTAGTTGATTAAGTTTTATATTATGGCAGATTTCATATGCTTTTTTTCCAAATAAATTTGCTTTTTGGAAAGGCTTAAAATTTTTATATTTATCAAAAAAATATTTTTTTCTTTTTTTAAAATATTCTTTTGTATATAAATCTTCTTTATTAATATAACCAATTGATTTTAATCCACCTAAACTATTTGGAATTAATTTGAAATTATTATTATCATTATACAAAAATAGTTTATCGTAATAAATTAATTGTTCATATGCAATTTTTAATAAATCATTATTTAATTCTTTTATGTTTAAATGTTTCATTTTAATTCCTCTTTAAATTTAAAATATATATAATTAACGAGCATTAGCCCTGCATCGGCTCGTATTTATTAAATTAACTAATTATGCCATTAACTTTGTTAGCAAAGTTTAAAGCATCATTTACGCAATTAAATTGTTTAGTAACACTTTTGTTTAGTAGGTTGCTATAAAAACAAACTTTAACCATTTTAAAAACTCCTTTACAAAATTATTAAAAGTGTGATAACCTACAAGTGCAGGGCTACTTGCGTTATTTGTGTAAGGTATTAGTTTAGTTTGTTGGACTATGGGCTAATACCTTTTTTGCTACTCCCACCTTTTTAAAAGTAGCAAATTAAAATTTAATTTTCTTGTTGATATTTTTTTGCGAGACATTTTAAATAATCAATTTTTAATTTTATATCACAAGACTTAATTAAATTTAATTTTCCCGTTTGACTTTCTTCGCTTCGACAATTTTTAAAAAACATATTTGAAATAAATTTGTAAATAAAATTTTGAGTATAAGCCTACGGAACTAACGGAAAAATTTTGTTTATGAATTTATAAGAATATGTTAAAAATTAAGGCGATGCGAATAGTCAAACGAATATTAATAATTAATGGATGTAAAATTGCTTAAAAAATTGATTTAATCATTAAAAAAAACAGCATATAAATGCTGTTTATCAGTTAAAATATATGGGTACTAAATATGGGTACTATATTATAAAATATCGTAATAAAGGCAATTTTTATAATTTTTTTTATATCTCTTAATCAGTGGGTCCAGAGTTCGAGTCTCTGGTGGCCCACCATAATTGTTTAATTAATAACATAAACCAAAATTAAGCTTTTGCAATGTTGTTATTAATTTATTATTAAAAAAGCACAAGAATTTATCTTGTGTTTTTTTGTTAAAATAAATATTAAAATTAAATTTTATTTATTAACGAGTTGGCATTTTAAATTGTTCTAATGCTTTATTCAAATAATCGTTAAATGGTTTCATAGCTTTAAATATTTCAATCGCTTTTTTCAAAAATTTTTCTTCACTGCAAACTTCGCTATCTGACACAAAATATTCAACATACCACGATTTATATTTTAAAAATTCAGCTTGTGGGTGCTCTTTATCATAGCCTGCAGGAACATTTTTTAGTGCTGTTCCCTTTACTGTAAAATATTTTTTAAATTTTGCAGAATTAATTATATTATTCCATTCGTCGGAATGTTCGACTATGTAATCACGAACCATAGTGGTAGCATTTGAAAACATATCAGCAAATAAACCGCCACCCAAAAATGTGCCACCATTAGGCTTAATCATTATATAATATCCAACTGGAATAGGAAGTTTACCCATAGAAGAAATATGCGCTCTAAATGCTGGATTATATGGCGATTTATCGTGACTAAATCTTGTATCGCGCACAAGTTTGAATGTTAATTCCTTTGGAACATTGTGTAACACGCTTTGGTCAAAAGTTCCAATACCATTAATAAGTTCTTGAACCAGTTGTTCAAATTTCTCAGAAGCTATTTTATTTTCTTTTTTGTGGTCGTGATACCACTCACGATTGTTGTTTGCAGAAAGGTCTGCAAGATAGTTTAACATTAATTTGTTATTCATAATTTTCTCCTTTAACTTTTAAATTCGCTTTAATTATTTTTGAGCTTTAACAAACGCATTATATGCCTTTTCTAATATTGCTGAACTTTCTTCATCGGAAATGTTTGCACCACCAGTTGCAATCATTGTTGCCACACCGTGCGTAAAAACTATAAGCATTATGTAAACCTCTTTTATATTTTCTTCTGGCAACATTAATTTTTGTGAAAGTTGTGCAGTTGCTTGTTTATCACCCATCCACTCGTAAATATCATTAAAACTATTTAATCCATTAAGTTTTTGCAAAAACAACAATTTAAACAAATTAGTTTCATACTTAGCAAAAGCAACATTTGCTCTTGCCATACTTTCTAACACTCTTTCCTTTTCAACTCTTGAATAAATAAACTTATTATAAAATTTCATTGCTTCGGCAACCACTGCTTCTTTTAAGGTTTCCATATTGCTAAAATAACTATATATTGGTTGCACCGAACATTCAATTTCATCCGCTATGTTTTTTAGCACCACCTGTTCAAAGCCGTTATCCTTAGCTAACTTAAAAGCAACATCTAAAATCATTTCTCTTGTTATTCGTTGTTTAGGCATTATTTTTTTCTCCTTAGATAATCACACTTATATAATATATGTTATATAACATTATTTATATATGTCAAGAATTTTATAAAAAATGCTTATAAAAATTTTTTATATAGTGTAAAATGATAATAATATGCAGTTAATATAACAATTATTTTTTGCTAGACATATAAAAATAAAAATTAAAACATTTTAAATTTAACGTTGCATATATAATAATACCCAAAAACTTTAAGGAGTTAACTATGCCTAAAATTTTAACAATAAAAACAGAAAATTGCCCACAAAATCACAAATGCCCTGCTGTTAATGTTTGCCCTGTTGGTGCACTATCACAAAAAGGTTTTGAAGCACCAACAATCGACTACAGCAAATGCATTAGATGCGGAAAATGCTCAAATTTCTGCCCTAAGCAAGCATTAATATTAAAATAATTAAAAGACTTAAATTTGAAGTCTTTTTTTATTTATGTAAAAACTATTTAAAAATTTAAGTTACATTTGCTATACTAAAAACAATAAAATAAAGGATAAAATTATGAACGAAATTATTAAACAAGATTATCTGCTAAACGATAATGGCGAATTAAAGCATTGTGGATTCAGCCGAAAAATGCTTTTAAAATACGATAGAAAAATGATAAAAGCAAATAAACTAAAAATTAAAGAATGGGATTATTATTTAATTTATAATTCCGATTATGCTCTAGCCCTTACCATAGCAGATAATTCTTATATGGGTATGCTTTCGGCATCGATTATAGATTTTAAAAAGCCCTGCGAAAAAACAACCAGCATAATAACTTGGTTTCCAATGGGCAAACTAAACCAAAATTATAACACTAAACAAAACCTAAATATGCCTGCTTCTAGCGATGTTGGAGATATTTACTTTAAAAATAAACGCTGCGATTTTAGATTTATGCACGATGATAAAAACCGAAGTTTGTATTGCTACATTAAAAATTTTAAAGGCAAACAGGATTTAGAAGCCAACATTATTCTAAGCGCAGAACCTAAAGAAAATATGGTTATTGCAACCCCTTTTAAAGAAAATAAAAAAGCTTTTTATTATAATCAAAAAATTGTCGGATTTAAAGCTAGTGGAAAAATTGGCATTGGCGAAAACATTATTGATTTTAAACCAAGCAACTCGTTTGGGCTCCTTGATTGGGGACGCGGTGTGTGGACCTATAAAAACACTTGGTATTGGGGTGCAGCTTGCGGAAAACTTGAAGATGGCAATATGTTTGGCTTTAATATTGGCTATGGCTTTGGCGACACTTCTAACGCCACCGAAAATATGCTATTTTTTAATGGTAAAGCACACAAACTTGAAGATGTTACATTTAACATTCCAAAATTTAAAAATGGCAAGGATAACTTTTTAGCCCCTTGGACATTTTCTTCAAACAACAAAACTTTTGAAATGCAGTTCACTCCTATTATTAACCGCCACAGTGATACCAATGTTTTAATTATTAGAAGCAATCAAAACCAAGTGTTTGGCAAATTTACAGGCTATGCTATTTTAGAAGATGGCACAAAAATAGAAATTAAAAACTTTTTAGGTTTTGCAGAAAAAGTTTATAACAAATGGTAGTGATTCGCTAAAATGTTTTTATTATCTAACTTATAAAAAATTGCTTATAATAAATGTGCTGTTGCACAATTAAAATGTTTTGTATTAAAAGACGTGAGAAGTTTCAATATTCCCTATAAACAACCTACTAAATAAGTGGGTAAAATGTTAACACATTATTGCTCTAAGCAATATGTCAACACAAACAATATAAATTTTTATATAATAATTGTGTATAGAATTATTTGCACAAAGATTAAGAAAATCACTACAAATTAATAAAGTATCTCAAAGCGAATTAGCAAGAAGAATTAATAAATCACAAAGTGTTGTTAATAACTACTGCTCTGGCGAAAGAGAACCATCGCTAGAAGTTTTAGTGTTAATATGTAAAGCACTTGGTGAAAGTGCAGATTATTTGCTTGGAATAGATATAGAAAAATAAAAAAGAGTAAGCGTTTTACTCTTTTTTGTTTTTTAAAACAAAAGCACAATTAATGTGCTTTTTTTAATATTTTTAGTAGTTGTTTATCAGTATCGCTAACTCTAAAACTTTCGCAACATTTGCTTATTGTTTTATTAAATGTAAAATCGTCTAAATCACATTTTAATAAAAAGTTATAAGTTTTATCTCTAAATTTAACCATACAAACCGAAAGCAACCACGCAACACCCATTTGGGCATAATAGTGCTTACTATTAAATTTTGAAATGCTATTTAAAACTTTATCAATATATTGTTCGTTAACAAAATAACTTAACATCATAATAAGAGCAAACCTTATTTCAAACTCGTTTTTAGAATTGTAATAAGGAACAATAAAATTCCACATTGCATCCAAATTTGAGTTAACAAATTTATAAGTTGATATCGAACAATCACAAACAGCCCAATCTTTAATTTTAGGAATAAAACTTTTTAAATATTCTAAACGCTGGGTTAATTCACACTTGGCATAACCAATAACAAACCCTTCTAGCAAAACTTCTTCAAAATAGTTGCACGGATTATTTTTAATAAACAAAGCGTAATCCCCTTTCGCAATTAACTTTGCAAGGTTTCTTAGTTCTGGAATTTTAACTCCCAATATGGGATATGTGTTAGGTATTAACTTCTCACTAAACAATTTTTGTTTAATGGTTGAAAGTTTTTTTAGTTCGCTTAAAACATCCATAGCCCTTCTCCAATAAAAATTAATTTAATAAAAATATTAGTTATCTAATTATACCATCATTAAAATGTTCTTTAAACAAAATTTATAAAATTTTGCTTGAATAATAAAAACATATGTAGTATAATACAACAAATACTTTGATAATCAAAGTATTTTTTTATGTTATAAATTATACTAAAAATTAATTCACAAATTAACAAGGGAGATAAAAAATGAAAATTAAAATTATTACCGATGCTGCATCCGATATTCCAAACGAGTTTATTAAACAAAACAATATTATAGTTTTACCTGTTGAAATAACATTTAACGATACTAGTTATTTAGATGGTGTTAACATAACAAAAAATGAGTTTTACGAAAAATTAATTGATTGCAAACAACTACCAAAAACAAGTTTAATTAACAGCACTCGTTGGCAAGAAGTGTTCGAAGCCCAAAGCGCCGACACAACCTATTTGGTTATGCCTATGAGCAAAGAATTAAGTGGTTCATATAATTCAGCTAAAATGGCTTTGGAAGAAATGGGAAACCCAAGCAACTTTATTTTGTTTGATTTAAACCAAATAACCATTGCACAAGGTGCAATAATAATGGAAACTGTTAAATTAATTAACAACTACTCTAACCTAGAGCAAATTGTTAATGGCGTTAATAACTTAATTAACAAGTGTGTTCTATTAGCTTATGTTGACGATTTAAAATATTTAAAAATGGGTGGAAGACTTAACACCACCACAGCTTTTATTGGCGGTATGCTTAACATAAAACCAATAATAACCATTAAGGATGGAAAGGTTGATGTTGTTACAAAAGCTATGGGAACATCGAAAGCTTGCAAAACTATTATTAGTTTGTTCTTAAAAAATAGAGATGAAAATATGCCAATATATTTTGGCAGAGCCTATTACGAAAAACCTTTAGAAGAATTTAAGTCGGTGTGCAAAGCTTGCTTTAAACTTAGTGGAAACGAAACAACTTTAACTATTGGCGCAACAGTTGGAACTCACGTTGGCCCCGGTGCAGTTGGAATTGTTTATTTTAAAAAATAAAATTAAAGTTTTAATTAAAAGCATAATATTATGCTTTTATTTTTTAACAAAAAAAGGTAGCTAACGGTGCTACCTTTTTCGGAATGAATATGATTAACAAATTAAATTTGATTAATCCAAAATAATAAAATTTGTTTATACTAAAGTAAAATGCAAATAACTCCACCCTTACCTTCGTTAACAATTCTGCCAAGTGTTTTTCTAATTTTCTTTTGAACTTCTACTGGCATAGAAACAAGTTTGGTTTGTAAACCATCGCTAACCATAGAACTTAAAGTTTTGCCAAACAATTTAGATTCCCAAACGCTGTTAGGATCGGTTTCGTATTCGCTCATTAAATATTTAACAAGTTCTTCGCTTTGTTGTTCTGTGCCAACAATAGGATTAACTTCGGTTTGAATATCAACTTTCATTAAATGCAAGCTTGGTGCAGTTGCTTTTAACTTAATACCAAATCTGCCGCCTTGCTTAACCATTTGTGGTGCTTCCAAAATCATATCGTTAATGGTTGGACGAACAACTCCATAACCAGTTTGTTCAACTTCTAATAAAGCATCTTTAAACTTATCGTATTGAACTTTAGCTTCGGTTAATTGTTTAACATAACTAACCAAATGATAATCGGATTTAATATCGCAACCACATTCTTCACTAAGCACTTTATAAAACAATTCTGGCTTAGGATTAACTTTAACTCTAACCTTACCTTCGCCCATTTCAATGGTAACATCGGTTGTTGGTTCAAAGTTTTCGCTATCGGCTAGAAACATTATTTCTTTGTTAAAATCGCCAATTTTGGTGTGTGTGTTAACAATATCATAAATGTTTGTGACAATTTCTTGAATGTATTTATTATCAAATGGAAGTGCTTGTAACCATTTTGGCATTTCAACTTCAACGCTAACAAGTGGAAAATCGCTAAGAACCGAAGCAAAAATTTTGCTAACATCTTCTTCGCTTAATTTAGAAACATCCATAGGAATAACAGTTTTGTTGTATTTATTTTCTAAGCTTTCAACAAGTTTTTTTGTTTCTTCGCTAAACGGATTTTGAGTGTTTAAAACAATAACAAATGGCTTGTTACATTTAATCATTTCCTCATAAACTTGTTCTTCTGCTTTAACATAGTTAAATCTATCTAAATCGGTAACGCTACCATCGGTTGTAAGTAAAACGCCAATGGTGCTATGGTTAGAAATAACTTTGTTTGTTCCAAGTTCGGCAGCAACAGCAAAAGGAAGTTCGTCTTCACTCCAAGGAGTTTTAACCAATCTTGGTTTGTTTTCTTCTTCGTGACCTAGCGCACCTTCTACCATATATCCAACGCAATCAATTAATCTAACACTCATTTCAACATTTTCGTTAACTGTTATTTTAACAGCTTCGTTAGGAATAAATTTTGGTTGAGTTGTCATTATACTTTTTCCATCGCCACTTTGTGGCATTTCATCAATAGCACGCTCTTTATCGTTAACATCCATAATGTTAGGTATAACTAATGTGCTAAGCACATTTCTAATAAAAGTTGATTTACCAGTCCTAACAGGACCAACAACTCCAACATATATATCGCCATTAGTACGCTTGGCTATGTCGGAGTAAATATTGTAACTGTTCATATTTCCCTCCACAGTATTATTACAAAATTGTATGTAACACAAATTGAAAATATGAAAAGAATTACAATTTTTTTTATAATTAGTTTTTATTACAAATAAAAAGGAGGTTAAAAAAGTTTAACTTCCTTTTATTTTTTTATCTATAATCAACACCAATTTCTCTATTTCCGGCAAACTCCAATTGATTATTTGTGTAGGTTTTTTTATTAAATAAACCGCCTTCTGTCCATTTATAAACACCAAGAGTTCCACTATTAAAGGTTCCGTCCCAACTATTGTTGCTTGTTATTCCACCATTACAAAGCCCAACAATTTGTGCCATACGAGGATGCAACTTTTTGTTAATTTCGACAATTTTTTCCTTGGTTTTTTTATCACCATCTTGAACGCCACCAAAACTATAAGTTCCGTGATTAACACAACTAATTACTGAACCCGATTGTTGATATCCAACTATTCCGCCAATACTGCGATTATCCATATTATAAATATAAGTTAACTCGCCAAAATTTGTGCAATTTTTAATTGTTCCATTGGTTAATAACTGCCCAGCAATGCCACCAACATCTCCTCCGCCAATTATTCCAATGTGATTAAAGCAACTATCAACTAAACCATAATTCATTCCAACAATTCCGCCAACACGAGATTGATCGATGCACGAATGAATGTAACCACCAACGGAACAATTTTGAATAGTGCCATAGTTTACTCCACAAATGCCACCAATATTTATTGAAATTAGTTCCGAATTTAAAAAACTAATTCCAGCATCAATATGAAAGTTTTTTAATGTACCATTATTAAATTTAAACAAGCCCAAGCTTCCGCAGTTGTTGTGTATGCTTGCTCTATAGCTTAGCATAGCTCCATTGCCATCTAAAACACCATTAAAGTTATTAACAATGTTAAAACCATTACCAAAGTTTAAATTGTTTGCTAATTTATAATAATAATTTTTTCCGTCCATATTTTTAAAGTGTCGAATATTTGTTATCGTGTAAGGATTTGCTTCTGTTCCATTTCCAATTCCAAAATGTGTGTTAAATGGAACACCGCTGGTTATTTGCTGTTCTAAAACATAAGTATCATTAAAAACATCAACATAATAAATTTTTATTATTTGAAAATAAACATTTGTTGGCGAAACTATTTTAAATTTATTTTCAATATCATCTTTTGAAATGCTAATAACATTTTTATTTGTGGTTTCAGAGCCATTTATTATAGCATCTAAACTAAAATTACTTGCACTAAGTTTATACTCCACTTTTGTAATATATTTCGTTGATGTTAAAGAAATTTCAATATTTTCACCATTTACAATCTTATCAATAGTAACCGACTTACTTATTTTAGGAACAAGATATAAATATGTTACTTCATCATCAAAACCATTTTCATCTTTAATTATAGCCGAAACTTTAACACAATCGCCACCTAATTTCGAATCCGCATAAAATATGATAGTTCTTTTATTTTTATCATAATAATAACTAAATTTGGTTTGATTAGATACAGTTGTTGTATCTATAATTTCTAAGTTATTAGGAACTTCGCCATTAATTTTAAAATTAATAGTATATGTTTCTTCTCTGCCAAATTCGTATCTATCTTCAAAAGTGGAAACAACATTGTTTTTACTATCGGTTATTATCCACTCATACGACCTTTCTAATAAATTTATTAACACCGAATTTGTTTCGTTAGTGTTATTTTTAAAGCCAATATAATAAACCACATTTTTATCAAAACCAACTGTGCAATAGTAGCCATAGTTCTTGCTATTAACACCTGTTGAATTTATATCGTTTTTATAAATAATAAACGATGAGTTTATATTATTGCCCAATGTTATAATATGATTTGCACTTTTGGTTGCAACAAATTTTACAAATATATAATTGTTACCATTCATATCCACATTTGTTTTTGTTGCAAAACTAATTGCGGTAGGTTCATTGATAGAAAAATTAATTTCAGTAGCCGAACTTTGCTTATTACGAATTGTTATATAATAAGCCCCTTCCACAAACGGATGCGAAATTAGCGTGCCAGGATTAATTGTGCCTTTTGCAGTGTAGGGTTCTAGTTCGCTATTAAACAAAGCTTCGATTAAAACATTATTATTATTTGTGCAAAGTTGTTTAACGCCAGCAAGGCTTGTTACTTTTAGTAAATAAGTTTGATTAGAATTAATGCTTAGTGCTTTATTGTTATTAGGTGCATACATTGCATTTGGTGAAATTGTTAAACTACTAAAAATTTTTTCTTCTGTTAAATTAATTATTTCCACCTTATGCTCGCCAGCATTTAAGCTAACACTTCCGTTAACAACTGCTCCATTAACTTTAACCATTATTCCATTTGCATTAGGAATGTTAAATGTGTAATCACTAGCATATTCGGCGTTAAACTTAAAATAGTTTGTTCCGTTTGGCAA
>CAQIDI010000005.1 GCA_948806215.1 uncultured Eubacteriales bacterium
CCATTAAAGGCACTTTTTTTATTTTTATAAAATTAGCAAGATTAAAATTATAACCAAAAAGCATTTATATTTTTTTTAAAAATTTGCATTAAACAAAAATTGTTAATTAAGTAAAAATTTTATCTAATTTAATTAGATTTTTTATAATTTTTTAAAAATTTTAGAAATTAAAAACAAATTGTAAAGTTTCTATTTTAATATGTTATTTATTTTTCCTTTATAAAGTTAAACATATAACTTATAAATTAGTATATAATAAATATATATTATATTTGGCAAAAATTTTTTGTTATGATAAAATTTAAACAGAATTTTAATTAAATTTTAAAGGGTAAGGCACAAACCAATGAAAAAAACAAACTGGTCAAAAATTTTAAACATAACTTTTATAGTCATTGCAGCGTTATTTGCGTTTGCAATTATTTCGCTAGGATTTTTTAATAAAAAACCTATTGGTGAAGTTAGAGCCGAATTAGTTAACGGTATGCCATTTAAAGTTGGCGTTGTTAATAGGCAAGCAAATAACTATTCTGATGGTCAGTTCTCTTATTTAACTAACGAACCATTTAATGGCGAAATAAGAACAGTTGCCCAAGATGAATATGTTATGCTAAATAACTATAATGTTCAAAACCGATTATCCGATACACAAATAGGTTCTAGCCAACCAGTTGAAAACCTATACATAGCTATTGGTGAAAAAGATAAAAAAGATGGCGTTATTCTTACAGGTCTTCACCTTACCGTTACTTTAAATGGAGAACAAATAAGCAATGTTGGAACACTTAATCCTTATGTAGAAGGCGACGAATTAAATAATGGTTGTTACTATTTTGCTTATTTAGATGCTAAAAATTTTGGCGAAGGCTACTATACCTTCTCGTTTAGATATAACTATCAACAAGATGGCGAGTACTACCCTAACAAAGAATATTCTTATAGTTTTTATTTAATGGATCAAAGCAGTTACTCAACTTACCCTCAAATTTCAAATGCTCAAAGCGGAAACCCATTTAATAAAAAAATTCAATATTTTTATAACTACACAGTTAATGCCCTACCAACCTACACTTTTGATGCTTATCACTATAACATTAGTTATGTAAGAACAAAAAACAACGAAACAGAAAATGTTACAACCTCGTTTGTTTTAAATGGTAACGATACAGGAACTTTAACCATTGTTAGTTCCATAAAAGGTATAACATCAATAATCGTACCAAAAACCAGCGACGAAGTTTACAATGTTACCCTTAGCTTTGATGACCTTGGTACTTACGAGTTTACAAACCGCTATCAAGTAAAAACTGTAACTGGTTTTAATATAATAGAAAATATTTTAGCTTACGATGTTAAACAATCAAACCCTGTAACTGGGCTAAACGATTATGAAGAAGGTAACTTGCAAAAAGGTTTTGTTAGATTACACATTTTTGGTGTTAAAGCTTACTTCACAAAAGGTGGCAAAGGCTTAGAATTAAAAAATGAAAATGTTTCTTCCGATAAAACCAACTTAATTTATAACACCTTATATTCAAACACAGTTGACTCAAACTTTGGTTTTGCAAATACCATTTTAAATAACAACGACTTAAGTGCAAATCAAAAAGCTTACCCTGTAACTAACTTAGCTCCAATATATTTTGATTATTACGGAAAATTTAGTTTTAATGCAACAACACCTATTAGCCGTTATAAAGTTTATTCCGATGCTAATTTTAGTAAACAAATTAAAGAAAGTTATTTAACAAAAGATTCTAACCTAGAAGGCGATGGCTATTACGAATTAATATTTGAATACACCTACGATTCTTATGATGTAACCGATTCGAACGATGTAACAAATGGTGCAAGTTTTGCTCAACGCCAAGCATTTATGTTTAGAATTGATAACTCTGCTCCAACAGTTGATATGTTTAGTGGTGAAACAGTTGTTGACAATGTTTTAATTGATAGAGAAAACTTTGAAAACGAATCGTTCACTAACAAATATGTGGCAGCACAATGGCCAACAACAAATTATTTTCAAGCTGAAATTTCTGCAGAAATATTTAAGTATAGCTATAACGGAGAATTATTAAACACCTCTACCTACACTGCTCTATCTCCAATTGGCACAGAAGCTAATCCAAACGGAAATTATATTTTAAGAGTTTACTTTACAGAAAGCAAAGCAGTTTATGTTGAATACAGTTTTGTTATTGATAAAGACCCAATTCAAGATATAACATTTAAACCAATCGATGCCGTTTATTCTTCAAATTCAACCAATCCAACAGGATTTAGAATTGTTAACGACACAAACACAGTTAATTTTGAAAATAAAACATTAATTAACCAACCATTCACTTTTACATATTCACAAAAACAAAGTGGCGCAAAAATCACAACTAAATACTATAAAATTCCATTTAGTTCAAACACAGTTGCAAATCATCTACTTAACCAAGCAGGTTTAACCTATGTTATTAACAACTATGCAATTGACCCATTAAATTCGTCAACTGCTGATTACGCATTAAACTATAACTCGATTGCAAATGGTGTTGTTGACGCCGATAACGCATTTAACGAAGATAATTCTTATATATACTTCTTTGATTTAATAGATGCTGCTGGAAACAAAGCAACAAAATATATTATTTACGACTTAACAAAACCATATATTATTGTTGATGCTAGCACCCTTAAAGAAGGAATTAACGAAATTGATAATGCTTATAACATTGTTAACGAAGAAGCTCAGGTTATTTGGGGAAACTATAAGGCAGTGCCAGTAAACACCACAACTAACGAAACAATAAATAATATTCTAAATAATATTTTTGAAAACGAAAGCAATTTATTTAAAACCTTAAACGGAAAAACATATATGTGTTCTCCAATAACAAGGTTATCGTTTGAAAATAAAACTGATGGAAAATTTTTAACTCTACAAAACACTTCTATTGTTTCTGATATTATTCTTTATCCAGTAGAACCAAGTGGAGCAAATGCAATTCAAAAATTCTTTAGTGGCGAAGCTAGTTATGGTTATACTGTTACCGATAGTTCACACATTCAAAGTTTAACAAGCATTGCAAGAAACAACAGCATAACAAATTCGATTTGGATGAACCTTGATAATGCAATGGGTATTGCCTATGGTAACTATTCAACATCGTTAAACGATATTGGCGAACCAATTAACACAAAAGCAGTAACAAACTCTAATCAGTTACGTTTCACTTATCTTCCTGGCGAAGGAAACTTTGCAGTTAAAAGCGTAACTTATAGATACTATAAATTTAATCCTTCAAACTTCGGCGAAATCGAAAACGATTATTTGAATGATTATATTCAAAACATTAAAGATGGCGAACCATACTCTGTTTACCCTTACGAAAAAGATCCTTCAATTGATTTTAATTTAGGAAAAATTATTATTGATACTAAATTAAACATTGTTGGAGATAGCGATAGAGTTGTTTCGGATGTTATTAATCCAATAAACGAAAATAACACTGTTGTAACCAGACCGGGTATGTATGTAATACGCAGAGAATATGCAGTAAGCCAAGAAGCTTTAGGCGATAGCCTAGATACAGCTATTAGATATTACTATTATTTTGTTGATAGAACTGGAATTATTTCTATTAACACAGGTTCAGATGCTCCAGCCGATACGAATATTTATCAGGATGACGAAGCAGGCATATCTAACAAAATGCTTTATCAAACTGGTGCAGGTATTTTATTTAACTTTGGAAAATCAGATAATGGCAATTTTGACACATACTACACTGCTAAACAAATTCAACAATACTTAGCATTTAGTTCAAATACATCAGCTAATATATTTGATAGTAATAAATTATCAATATACTTAAATTTACCAATAGATAAATTTAACACAAAACTAACACTTGATCGTGCAACTGCTGCAGCTTCGCAAAATTTAACAAACTATATAAATGCAGTAGAAAGTTCAAACAACTACTCGTTTAATTTAAAATATAATATTGTATACGATGATGAATTAGGCTCTAAAACAACAATTGTAGATACTACCGATCCAACAAATCACTTAATTAATTTGGATTACTTTGAAAATGTTGGATTTAATCAATATGTATTTAAAAATGCAGGAATTTACGAAGTTACACTATACGACTCTGCCGATGCAAGATTAAGTAAACCTTCTGAAATTGACAACCAATTAAACACTAAATTAGAATTCAACTTTAAAATTTCGCACGAAGCTCCAAATGGTAACTACTACAGCAAATACAACGATCAAAACAAAACTCCAATGCTATTACAACAAAAATCAGAAAATCTAGTTTCTAATGGTGATGGCACTGAAAGTTATGAAACAATTTTTAAAAGTATAAATAACAATAGCTTAAGTTTTTCATTTGATAAAACAAGCGATAAGTATCGTGCAGAAGTAGACCCAACAAATATTAGCGTAACTAGAACAGTTAATGGCTCAACTTCAACAATTTATTCAAGAGTTAATCAACCAGTTGATAACCAAATTTTAGTTGAAAACCCTACTGGCTACACTTTAACAATATTTGATGAAGACGATTATATTAACGAAGGAAAAGCTTATATTGGTGGAACTGGCGATAACAGAGATTATATTTTAGCTCAAACTAATAACATAACCTACACTGTTAAACTTCAATATATCGGAAACAAAAACGATTATGACACAGAAAGAGGTTTAAACTTCTTCTCAAAAACATTTAAAATAACACTTGATAGAATTAAACCTCAATATAACTATAGTCAATTAATAGTTAACGACAATCTAAAATATGGTGCTTCTAACAATGTTAACATTAATATGGAACAATACTACTTTGCAGTTAACAACAACTTTATCTTTAAACAAAACGAGGCTTTGGGATATGAATTAGATAGCGCAGAAATATTTGTTAGACACCTAACCGGAAAAAGCTCAACTAACGACTTCCCTGAATACTATAAAACTTTAACTCCAGATGATGAAAATTATTATTTAGATACATTACCAAATAATATTAGATTCTCTGAAGCAAATCCTGAGTTTGTAAAAAGTATTTATGATGGTAGCACACATTCTATTTTACCAATCGATATGTTCTATAACGGAAGTGGCTACTACGAAATTATAGAAAGAGATGAAGCTCAAAACTATAGAGTTTATGTTGTTCAATATTTTGAACCTAGTGTTGAAACAGCAGAAATAACCTACGAATACACCCCAGCAAAACTTGGCGACGGAAACGAAACCATTCAAGGTGTTATTAATAAAACAACCAACTCGCAAGCTGGTGGCATTCAAGTTTTAGGAAAAGATTTTAAAATAATTAACATTTCTGCAGGAACTGCCGGAACAAACGATTATTTCTATAAATGCGATATTTCTTATAACAATCAAGTTCAAACAGTTTATAACAACCCTAACGACAGAGCAGATTCAACTTCTTGGACAGATTTTATTAACTTAATTAACAATCGTTTAAGTTTTACAAACGAAAGTTCAAAAACAGGCTATAGCATTACATTAAGGTTCTATAACCGATTTACCGACTTAAACGGTGATTATGTTGTAACCTACAACATTCCAGGAGAAAGATTACAACCAATAATAACCGATAATGCTGGCGGCACAAGCTTTACATTAACCATACCTAACGATATGGCAGGAACTTATATTAAAGGATTTATTGCTGATAAATTTGAAAATGGAACTTGGGTAAGATTATCACAAGATTCACTAGGTTCGACAATCATAACCAACTATAGCGATAACTCTTCTCTACAAGGTTTAACCTACACCTTTGGACTAGGAGAATATAGATTCCAATTAATAGATAACTTTAATCGTGGTGATTTAACACTTGATCCTAAATCGGCATTCTTTAAAGGCTTGGGTGTTAACGATGTTAATTCACTAACCTTTAATAACTCACAAGTGGTTGATAACATAACCTACACAGCAAATAATGTGCAACTAACCTATCAAACAAACTTATATGCCTTAACAGTTGAAGTGTTAAACGAAAATGGAACTTATACCCTAATTCCTGAATCAGAATTTAGAAACAACAATATTATAGATCAAGGTTTAAATAACGGCGTTCAAACTTTAATATTTGCAAATGTTAATAAAAACACCGATTTAACTTACAGACTAACATTGTTAATAGAAAAAGCAGATTCTAGCACAGTTTATAACTTCTGCATAACACGAAAACTTCCTGAAATTGAATTACGCAATTTATCTGGTGGAAAAATTTCAACATCACAAAATGTTAACGATCCAACAATTCACACCGAAAACTTTACAGTTAATTGGGAAGTTGATGCATTTAATCCATCGGTAAGCCTACGCAGAGTTTATACTGATAGCGAAGGAAAACAACAAACCGAAAATATTAACAATATTGCAAACGGTTATCAAGTTAACTTACCTGGAACTTACACAGCAAGCATAACCAATTCGCTTGGTTACACCGATTCAAGTAAAAACATTTACTTTAAGTTAACAAACGGCGAAATTGTTGTTTACGATGTTGTTGCAATCGATTCGCTAGTAGAAAAAGTTATTCAACCATCTCCTGTAACTTCAACAATTATTGTTGATGGTGTTCAAAAAATACTTTATCGTTATTATGCTCTATCATCATTCAATAACGATTCGGGCTCTAATAAATATATTGAAATAAGAGTTAATAAAAATAAAGGCTTAGAAAGCACCTTATTAAATACCAGCACCGAAACAAATAAACAATATAAAATTTATGGAACTAGCAACTATGGCTACGAAAGATATATTGAAATTGTTTATATTGATGAATTTGTTAATGGATTAACCGATTCTGGCAGAATTGATGTTGGTTTTACAGATTTAACTATTGGCGTGCCACAAATTGTTAATGGCGTTGAAACCGATACTTTAACAAGTCTCGAAATCGATAAAGAAATAACTTCGGTTGCTAATTCTGTTACGCTTAGCTGGAACCCATACTACATTGGCAATGGCGATCCAAATATGCTTAGCGGAAATATTATTTATGCCGACTATTACTTTAACGGAACCTATGCTAGAACAATTAGTTCGTTATCAGATGCAAAAAATATATTCACAATTAAAACAGCTGGTATTCACAGCTTTGAATTCTACGATTTAGCCGGAAACATTCAAAAGTTTAATGGCTCAAATAGAATTACAATAAACTTAGTTAACGATGTGTTATTCACTGTTAACTCTAACAATCCAATTAATAATCAAATTTATAATGGCGAAGTTATTTTAGAAATTATTAATCGTCACTTATATAGTGCAGATCCAACTATAACAGCTAAGTTAAATGGTAACAGCATTGAAGTTGAAAAAATTGGAACTTCGTTCTATCAATATCGCTTTGTTAACCAAGGCTATTACGAAGTAACATTAACTACTCGTGTTAACACAGGAGCAAATAATGCAAACGATGAAATTTCAACAACCTATTGCTTTACTATAATTAATCCTAATCAGGCATTACCTTGCTTTAATGTTCCACAAAACGCAAACTTCCGCGTTGTTACAGTTTTAAAAGAAGCAGCCGATATTACTTACTCTATAACAAACTTAAACGAATTATGGATAAGCCCTGCAACACTTGGCACTGGTAACTACACAATAACATTAAGTAAGTATCAAGAAGAATTGGGAAAAACTTTAGAATTTACATTTAAAGTTTGGATTAACAACGAAGTTCCTTACATAATTTCAAGCATTCCATTCGGAACAGGAACAACAAGCAAAATAACAATTACTTATAATCCAAAAATTATTTACGATCAAGTTGGTGAATCCTATATTTTAATCACAGGATATGCAGCAACACCTATTAATGCAGAAAGTCCTAACGAAGTTCAAACTGTAGTGTTAGACAGAAATCAAACCTACTACATTCAAATTTTTACTAAAGACGATAAGTTAATTAATTCTTACAAAGTAATTAAAAACGAACCACTAAACACAACAGCTATAATTATTATTGTTGTTGCCAGTGTTGTTGTGGTTGCATTAATTGTTGTATTTATTGTAATTAGAGTTCACTTAAAATTTAGATAAAAAAAGAAGCAAAACATTTTGCTTCTTTTTTTGTTAACTTTTATAAAAAAAATGCCATTAGGCATTTTTTTAAATTCTTATTAATTTATCATCTTCAAACTTAAATGTATTATCAGCCAAAGTTCCAACATCAAATTTAACAAAATCTAATAGTTTTTGTTCTAACTTATTAGATTCGTAGAACACAACCGATAAACTAGAGTTTTGTGTTGCTTTAGAACTTAATAAAATTTTTGTTAATTCTAGCTTAACTGTTTCTTCTATTTTAAAGGTGTTATTTTCACTTTCGCTAATTAATGCTGTTAAGGCTCTGTAATAGTAGTTAATTCCGTTAATAACAATAATAACATTATTTTGTTCAGCTAAATTTTTAGCCTTTAAGATGGCCAATTTTAAATTGCTATAAACATTCAAATAACCTTTAGTAACACTAAATGGCGATAAAACAAAATTCTTTGATTCTAATAAAGATTGTTCGTCTTTACTTGGTGCAACAACAATAACCTTTGCATTTGTGATGTTTCCTGCTAGTTGTTTAGCTTCGTTAAACATAACTTTATTATCACTTAATATAACCGATGAATTGCCTAGTGTTATTTTCTCGTTTAACAATGTGAATGTGTTTGAAGTTTCACATTTTTTTAAATCGTCAAATTTTATTTCAGATTTTAAATTGCCATTATTTATTTCTAAAATTTCTGTAACAACTCTTGGTCGATTATTATAAACTTGTTTAGCATTTGCTAATAAATAATCACCCGAAACCAAACCATATTTAGCAACATAAATTTTATGAACATAAACATCGTTATCAGAAATTCCAAATCCATTAACTCTAATAATACCATATCCAGAAGTTGTTACATCTAAATAACCTTGAACAACGCTTTGTTCGCTTTTGGTAGTGTCAAAATCAAATTCTGGCATTTCTGCAAAAAAGTTAAATTTATTATCGTCGTTAACATTTAAAAATTCTAAAGTTTCTAAATTTGCGTTTTCCGGTAAGAAATAATCCACTAAATTATTTAACTGGCTTGCCGAACGACTTGGTCTACCCTTTGCTGTTTGTTTAACATAAGGAGCAGATTCTCCACTTATTATTTTTAAAACCTTTTCAATTAATTCATCTTTGTTTTGAGAAGTTGGAGATTTTACCCCAATTTTTCGTGCTAAATCCCTTAGCTCGTGAATTCTAAACTGTTTAAGTTTGAATTCGTCTAAGTCAGTATCATAATTCATGGTTAGCTTTTCTCCTTGTGTTTGTCTTGTATCCGCTAACATTTTATCAAATTTTTGTAAAAAAAGCATCTTTTTTATATAATTAACAAATATTAATGTTTAAACTAAACAATAAGATCGCCACTGGTTGTTTTAACAATTCTTAATATATTAACTTCTTCACCAGTTTCAATATCTATATAAACATAATAAGTGTAATCTTTCCAAGAACAAACAAATTCGTAAGCAAAAGTTTCGCCAACATATTTGTTTGGTATTAAAGATAAATTTCTTTCTTTAACAGTTAATGCTTTGCTTAACTTTGATTGTGCAGTTTCAAAGGTTAATTTTGGTGCTATATGATTTCTTGAAACGTGATTATAACAATAGTTTGTTCCTTCTAATCCAACAACCGCACCTGTAACTTTATCAACTTTAACTTTTACTAAGTCAGGATAATATATAACACCATTAACAATTGGAGCTAGGTTAACATAGCAAACATTGCCATTTGTTGCACTCCAAACACATTTTAAATTTTCGTAATCAAGTAGTGTTCCAAAATTTTCAGCTAATGTTATACATTCGCTTTCAGATAAATCCTTATCGCCTTTAGCCCCAAATCCTGTAATATTAACAATTTTACTTCCTCTTTTTGTTACTTGAACATAAAGCGATTGGTTGGCAGTTTTAACATTAAAGTTATAAGTATAAAACTTACCATCGGTTTCGTTAACATATTCAACACTAGTAACATTTAAAAAGTTTAATGTTTGAATAACATATTCTTTTGCTTCTTCGGCATCAATTTCAAAATCTTCTAAACCTTTAATAGTTTTATTTGTTACCGACTCAGAAAATGGACCGTCGTAAATTAATGTTGGAACTTCGGTTGAACTTGAATTTATAGCACCAAGTCCGCCATCAAATTTAGAGTTATCACCATCGCTATAATCAATATCTTTTAAAATGCTATAATCAATTTTTAAATTTGAAATATATTCGTTAAATTCATACAAAAGTTCTAAGCTTCTTGCGTGAAGGTCGTAAATATTATCGTAATCTTCACTAGAAAATTCTGTGTTATTATTTGTTTTAGTAAGTAAACTATAGCTGTAACCGCCTAAAACATTAATAAATTTATTAACTTTATCTATCTTATTACTTTGAATAGGTAAATTTGAAATGTTTGTGTTAGCAGTTTGACAACTATTATAAATGTTTGTAAGCACTTCTCGTTTGCTTCCGGTATCGTTAACAGCAACAAGTTTTGACATATCTAACTCGATATCGTTAATATTTGTGCTAAGTTCATAAAAACTGCGTTTATAAAGATTTTCTAACTGAGTAGAATAGGTTTTGGTTGTGCAAATAAAAACTATTAATGCAATAAATGTTGCAAGCAAAGTAGTTCCCAAAACAACCGATATTGTTATTATTATACTTTTATCTTTACTATTCATAATATCTCCTTAAATAGCAAACACGTGTTTACCAATGGTAACAACAACTTGCCTGCTCCAAATCCAACTTGAGGTTGCTGTTGCTGGATTATAGTAATACAAGCTACCATAGCTTGGATCCCAGCCACTTAAAGCATCCTGTGCCGCTTGATAACTTTCGCTATCTGGTTCTAAATTAATTTGTCCATCGTGAACAGCAGTAAATGCCCAAGGTTGATAAATAACCCCATAAATAGTGTTAGGGAAATTCGCATCTGCAACACGATTTAAAATAACTGCCCCAACTGCAACTTTTCCAACATAAATTTCGCCTCTTGCTTCGGCGTGAATACATTTTGCTAACAAATATAAATCGTTGCTGTTTTGCGAGTTTAAACTAACACCAATTGCATTTGCTGTTGCTGCATCAATAGTTCCTGTTTCGGGAATATCGTGAACTCGTTGAAAATATCTTATTGCTTGCTGAGTTTCCCAATCAAGTTGCCCATTAACCGCACCATTATAATAGCCCCAATCCTTTAATCTTCTTTGAACTTCAGAAATATTTGGACCAAGTGCAGAAGCTGTTATTGTGCTACTTGTTGGCGAATAAAAATCGTTTAACAACAAACTTATGGTAAAAAGCATACCAAAACATATTAACGAAATTATTGCAATACAAACCTTATATTTTTTCATTGCTTTGCTCCTAATAATAATTTTTTTTAAGTTATTTCCCAAAAACTTTTTTTTAATCAAAAAATTTATTAATAAGTTCCATAATCCAGCTTTTATACTTAATTTTGTTGGTATCAATTTCTTTTCCATTTAAAAAACATAACGGCGGATAAACCACACACCACCAATTATCACCTTTAGCTTCGCCAAGTTCTATAATTAATGCATCATAAAAATCAGCTTCTAAAACATAGTCGCCATATGCTCTAGTAGGAAAAAACTCGTTTCTTACAACAATATTAGCACTATAATTAAAACCATTATTTTTTAAGGTGTTTTCACATAATTGCTTTATTGTTAAACTATTATTCTCTACAAAGTTAATAACTTGTTGTTTGCTTTCTAAAAGCTTAATATTATTTGTTAAATATTCAACAACTTCATCTTTAACTTTATATTTAACATTCTGATCAATGCTAAGATTACTATTTGCTCTAATATGTATTCTAAAATAACTATCGGCACTAATAGTGCTATTATTTTGTGAACATCCCTGCATTAATGGTAAAACTAAAAGTAACAATAAAAGTAACAATTTTTTTCTCATATTTAAAACTCCTAACAAATTTATTAACTTTTAATTTCAATTTAATTACAGCGCAAATTTTATAAACTTGTAATTAAACATAAAAAAAAGTCGGATTTTATATATCCGACTTTATATGCCTTTATTTTGGGGTTAGGAATAATTAAAATAAAACTTCTTTTTGCCTATAAACAATTAATTTTTCGCCGCCCATTAAAGGTAAATTAACATTTGGATTTTGATATAGCAAATCGTCTGGGCTAATATTTAATTCTTTAGCTATATCCCAAACTGTTTCGTTTGGTTTAACAACATAAATTGTTAAAACCGAATTTGTTTCTGGTTTTTCATCTTGAATTGTTACGCCAGTTATAACAGCCTCTAAGGTTTCGCCATAAAGATTAGCATAAACAAACAAAGTTGCATTAACTTCTAATTCGCTACCACGTTTTAATCGGCAACTAACTTCGCCAAGCGAAAGAGTTACAACTGCCGAATAATCGTCGGTAACATTTTCTAAATTCTCAGTAATACTAAATGGCATTTCAACAATTGCAGTGTGCATTGTGTTGGTTTCTTTATTTAAGTAAATAACCGTTGTGCTTGCAACACCTTCTAATGTTAAAGTGTTATTAGAAATTGCACTAGTTGCTAAAGTTATAGTATTACAACAAGTTCCTAAAACCTCATCAATAAAATTATCTTCGATTGTAACATAGCCGCTAACTTTGCTAGTGTCTTGCAAACTTTCGGCACATTTAATTCCCGCAATGCTTTGTGTTGAAACATTAACATAGTTATTAAGCGAGAACACATCGGTTACAACATCCATTGTGCTTTCCGAAAAAGCATATCCTAAATAATCGTAAGGAATACTTAAATTAACAATAGCATTATCAGCATCAATGTTTGTTGTTACTTTAATTTGAGAATAGTTTATGTTTAAATTGCTTTGAATGCAAGCATCACTAGTTAAAGCATCAAGAGCAACTTCTTGAACAAAATCAACTGTGGTTTGATAGCTTCTAAGTAGTGGTGTTTCGCCGTTTGTTAAATAACAAATATCAACATTCGCTCCACCAGTTACTTTTGCAATTCTATCATCGGCTACAACACTTTCTAAATAAGGAGAAAGGCTAACTTCTAAAACTTGCAAAATGTTATCTTTAATTTCAACATCGTAGCCAACTTCAAACTTATCAGATAGAACACCTAAAAAGTTTGAATAGTTAATTGTTTCGGTTTTTGTAAAAACCTGATCGCCAGTAACTTCTACTAAAGCACTAACTTCTTCGGTATGTATTATTTCAACACAAATTTCAACTATTGCAACTACTTTAACTTCGTTATTAAGAGTTGTTGTGTTTACATCTACAACATTAGATGTGATAATTGGTACTACCATTGGATTAATTTTATCGGAAACAAATTTATCCTTAAAATCGGCTGTATAATCTAGTGCAGAAGCAACTTTATCTTCATTTTCATAAATAACTTGAAAGTTAACATTACCACTAAAAGTAACTTCTCCGTTATTTGCTTCAAAAGCTGAAATATAGCTTTTTGCACTTGCACACAAAATTTTTGATACTTGTGTGTCGTTGTTTACAGGCAATTTACATTCGATAACCGCCTGTGTTACGCCAAGTTTAGTTCGTTTAGAACTTGTTACCATTTCGTTCTTTGGCATAATTTCCATTTTTTTACCCCCAAAAATAAATGTTTTACGCTACTATTCTATTAGGGAAAATAAAAAAATATGACAACTAACTTATTGTTGCCATATTAATTATTTTAATGTCGCCACACATTACATCGTTAAACGAATAACTAGTTCTATCTAAATCCACACTTTCGTTAGGACTTATTACAAACATACTTGGATAAACATTTAAAATTTTAGCATTAAATTTAATTATTTTTTTTCGGCCTTTATTAACCACTAAATCAACATCCTTACCAACAAGGTTCTCTAAATTTTGTTTAACTGCATCTCTTGATAATTTCATAATACTACCCACTATATTTTTTAATAGTATTAACAAAAAATGGTTAAATTATTCTTTTATGTTATATTCCGCAATTTTACAAATAAAAAAAGTGCAATGTTTGCACTTATTTTAATCATCAAATTCATCGTCCTCGTCTTCGTCGTCGAAATCGTCTTCATCATCTTCGTCATCGTCTAAATCGTCGTCTAAGTCAAGGTCGTCATCAAAGTCATCGTCCAAATCAGAATCTAAATCGTCAACATCATCAAAGTCGTCTTTGAAATCAGCATCCAAATCTTTGGCAAATGTTCCTTCCAATTCTTCATCGATTTCCTCATCGCTATCGCCAATAGGTAATAAATCTAGGTCATCGTCTTCTTCGTCTTCTTCTTTATCAACATAGTTATGCCAATCATCATCTTCATCTTCTTTATTAATTGCCAAACTTTCTTCTAAACAAGAAGCACACATTGTTTCGCCATCGTTAATATAGTTAACGTGACAAACAGGACATAGTTCTAATTCGTCAAAAACTTCCATATCGTCATCGTCTAATGCACCGGCTTTCATTTCCATTTTGCACACGTCACAATATTTATCCTTTTTTAAAATGTAATTAAGTTCACATCTAGGACATTTAATATAAGTTTGTTTTTTATCGCTCATTAATTAATTACCCCTGTATTAATAATCTTTTGGTTAACATAATTAAATTTGAATGTTTTTTATTTATATGTTTGCAAATATTTTATTGCCAACTATATAATTTTATACATTAAAATTTAATCAATTTTTATTACATAAAATTATAGTGGGAAATATAGTTTATGTAAACTAATTTAAACAAACTTTTTTATGTTTTTTATGCTCCTTCAATTAACATTTTATCAGCAACTAGTGCTATAAATTCGCCATTGGTTGGTTTTTCGTTGTTTGAATAAACTCTAATACCAAATAAAGCGTTAATATTCTCAATTTTTCCACGATTCCAAGCAACTTCTATTGCGTGCCTAATTGCTCGCTCAACTTTACTTGCTGTTGTTTCATATCTTTCAGCAATGCTTGGATATAGTTTTTTTGTTATGCTATTAATTATTTCAGGGTTATCAATAGCCATTTTAATTGCTTCCCTTAAAAATTGGTATCCTTTTATGTGGGCTGGAATTCCAACTGTAATAAATATATTTGTTATTTTTTCTTCTAATTGTCTATTACGAGGTTTTGCTTTTGCAATGCTTGTAACAGCCACAGTTTCTAATTCTTCGTTTTTGCTTAAATCCATAACTCTTGTTTTTAATACATTTATATCGCAAGGTTTAACCATATAATAGTTTGCACCTAGTGATAATGCTTTATTAATAAAGTTATCGTTGCTTAGTGCCGATAGAATTAATACTTTTGGTTTGTTCTCCTTTTCTAATTTGTTTAAGTTTTCTAAAAATTCATAGCCATCAATGTTTGGTAAAACAATATCTGTTACCACAACATCAACTTCGTTCTCCTTTAAGTAACTTAACGCACTAACCGCATCAGCAAAATCTGCCATTACCAAAATGTTAGTGTTCTTTAGTTGTTCTTTGATGCTTTCACGCATCTGTTCGCTGTTGTCTATAAGTATAATTTTACAACTCGCGTTACCGTCGTTCATTATTAATCTCCTTTTATTCTTTATTATTTAACTTACGGTCTTTTGTTTATTTTTTTCGTTTCCGATTAAATTTTTGTTGCACCCCACTATGCCAACTTTTAAAGTATAGCATAGTGCAATTTTTACTTTAATAAAATAAAGGTAAAAAATTTAGCATAAAGTTGAACATTGTTGATTATTTAATAGGAATTTGTCGAAAATTTTTGTATTTTTAATGATAACAAAAAAATATCAAACTTAATACTATGTTTTAGCATTTTAAAAGTAAAAAAAACTTATTTTAAAAAATTTAATTTGATTATTAACTTATGTGTTTAAATTTAGTTTTTAACATAATTTAATGTTATATTAAGTTAATTTTTTAATTAATATAATTTTAATAATACTGGGCTAAATTCGATAAATTTCCACAAAAATATAACTTAAGTTTAAAAATAAATTAAACTTTTTTTACTTAATTTAATATATACTTAAGATAAATATCAATTATATATTAAGGTGGAAATTATGGGAACTTTAAAAAAGACAATTATATTAAATAATAACACAGTTAAAAACTTTAATGGTATGGCTACCCTAACCTTAAATAAAGAACAAAGCTATGTTTATGCAACTTTTAAGGCTTTTAATTTAAACATTAAAGATAACTTGGTTTTAGCTATTGCTCAAAATAAAAAACAAATAACCAAACAAAACATTAGCTTAATTAATAACAACACTTATAACTTTAAAATTAATAACCTAAACCTAGACGAACCAATTAGTTGTGTTCTTGTATCCAACGAAAAAACAGAAGTTATTCCTATTGTTTGGGCAGGAGAAAATAAAAATTTAAACACAGAAATAATGAAAACTTTTGAAGAGCTTAAACAAGAAACTTTTGTTAAAACCGTGGTTGCTGCTCATAACGAAGAAAAAAAAGAAAAACTAGATTTAAGCGAAATGTTTGAACTTCCCACCTCTGAAGAACTAGAAGGCATTATAACCGAAGAATTAAATAATAGTTTAGACGATATTTCTACCGAAGAACTAAACCCTATTGATGAAGAATTAAAAAACATTAACCTAGGCGACGAAACATTTTACGAAAGTATGTCTGACCAAATAGAAGAACTATTTAACAAATATCCAAGCGAGCCAAACTTAGAAAAACTAATTCCTAACAGCAAATGGGTTAAAATCGATTACGAAAACAATGGTAATTACTATGTTTTGGGTTTGATATACGAAGATATTGAACTAAAATATATTGCATATGGCGTTCCCGGAACTTTTAGTGAAAATGCTCCAAATGGTTTAAATAACTATAGCCAATGGCTACCAACAAATCCCGAAAGTCCTAACGACTTTGGATATTGGGTTATGTATCAAAATGCGCTTAGCGGCGAAAGCGTTGAAATTGATGCAATTTAAAAGAGTTAATTTAACTCTTTTTTGTTTTATTAATTTAAAATTAAGCAATAATTAATTTAATAATTTATAATAATGATTTATAATATATTTATAATTATATATATAATCATATTTATTAAATTGACTTTTGTAAGTTATTTTTGATAGAATAATGTGACATTAATTTTTAGGAGTAAAAATGAAAAAAATTTTAACAGTTATTGCAGCTATATTCCTATCTACCACAATGCTACTTGTTGGTTGTGGTCCTAAAGGTTTAAAAGATAACCCTAAAACCGCAGACCCTGTTTATTCTAATGGTGGGATGGCTGTTTTAAAAGGCGATTATGTTTATTTTGTTAACGGTTTTAAAAGTTATAACGACTTAACTAAAGATGTTGATAATGTTTGGGGAAAACAAGTGTTATCGGCAATCTACAGAACAAAGGTTAGCGACTTAAACAAAATAAGCCACGATGATGATGGATTTTTATCTAAGGCAGAAGTTGTTGTTCCTCAAATGGTTGGAACAGAAAATTCTAATTTCTACATTTTTGGCGATTATATTTACTATGCAACACCAAATATGCAAAAAGATAAAAATGGTAACCTACTAAATGCTAGAAGCAACCTTTGCCGTGTTAAAATAAATGGAACAGATAATAAAGTGTTATACACAACCGAAGCTACTCTTACTCAAGCTAACTGGAGTATGTACGAATTAGATGGAACAGTTTATATGCTTGTTTACGATAATTCTAAAATTATTTCGATTAACGCTAGTGCAAACAAAGCTCCTGTAATACTTAACAAAAAAGCAACTTCAACTGCATTTATTTCAAACGATAATTATATTAAATCAAACACCGAAGCAAATAAAACAATAAATGGTGTTAACAACTATATTTACTACACTCGCGATATTACCGAAGACGATGCCGATTATGGCAAAGCTGGAAACATTTTAGCAAGAATTAATATTAATGGCGGAGCAGAAGAAATTGTTTGTGCCGATGGCGAAAACAGCTATGCTATTAACACTGCTAAAAATGGTTGCATTTATTACACTAAAACAAATGTTGCAACCACTGTTGCAAAATTCTGCAAATATGTTTTAAGCGAACAAAAAAATAAGGTTGAAAATAACGAAAGCGAAATATCTTATGTTACCTACTCTAAAACTTTTGTTTTAAATAGTAATAACGAAAACTATATTGGAACAGATGTTGTTACAATTGATGAAGATAATAACATTATGTTAGTTAAAAATGTTAATGGCGTTGTTGAAACAACCTATATTTATAAAGCTTCTAGTAAAATAACACCAATTAATGTTTATGGCGATAAATTGTTCTATTTAGAAGATAGCAAAATTTATTATATTAATGTTAGAAATGGCGCAGACCAAACTCCATTAAAAGTTGAAACAAACGATAAAACATTAAAAACCGATATTACAACTTTCTTTGATTACGATGGTAGAAATGCTTATTACTATGTAAGTTACGAAGCAGAAGATGGTTCTACTAACTACTACCTAAACAGAACCGACCTAAATGCTAACACTAGTGAATCAGAATTTGTTGGTGTGTTTGATAAAGACCACACTCCTAAAAAACCAGATGAAGATTCCGATGAAAAATGGATTAAATAATAAAAAACAAAAAGATAGTATTAATTACTATCTTTTTTTATTTCATAAATTAAATTAGCAATTTCAACAAATTTGTTAACTGGCAATGCCTCGCCTCTTATTTTTTCGTTTAAATTCGCTTTATTTAAAATATTAATAATTTGTTCGGAACTTAAATTAAAACTTGTTTTTAAGTTATTTGCAAGCGTTTTACGGCGCATATTAAAAGCCGACCTAATAACTTGTTTGGTTAAACTAATATCGCTTATATTAAACTTATTAGGTTCATAATCAATTCTAACAATAGCACTATCAACATTAGGTGCAGGAACAAACATATTGCGTTTAACAATTCTTGTGATTTTTGCATTTCCCCAAAGTTTAATAGAAGCTGTTATAGCTCCATAATTGGCACTGCCTTCGGTTGCACACAATCTTTCAGCCACTTCTTTTTGAACCATTATAACCATTGTTTTTAAGTTTGTGCTTTGTTCTAAAAACTTAAATATTATTGGCGTGGTTATGTAATATGGTAAATTTGCAACCATTTTATATTCGCCAGAAAAATTTTGTTCAATGCTATTAATGCTTTGCTCCAAAATATCTCCAAACTTAACTTGAACATTTGTCGCATTCGCCAAATTTTCTTCAATAACAGGTTTAAGATTTTTATCAACTTCGTAACTAACAACGCTTTTTGCCATATCGCCTAAAATTTTTGTTAGCGTTCCTGCCCCAGTTCCAATTTCTAAAACTTGTGTTGATTTATCAATGTCGGCATCCGATGCTATTGCTCGAAGCAAGTTAGTATCAAAAATAAAATTTTGACCAAAACTTTTATTAAATTTAAAATCGTATTTTTTTAATAAATCATTCATTAGTTAATTTTTTAAACACCTTATAAACATTTTTATTTGTTATTTCTGCTAAAGTTTCTAAATTCATATTTTTATATTCTGCAATTTTATTTAAAACCAACCAAACATTTTTAGGTTGATTTTTTTCTTTGCCACGAAGCGGCTCAGGAGTTAAATATGGGCAATCGGTTTCAAGTAATATGTCGTTAACATCAACAACCTTTAAAAGCTCTGGTGCGTTTTTAGAATTTTTAAAAGTTATAGAGCCACCAAACGAAAACTTTAACCCAAGAGCACTTAATTGTTTGTAACTTTCTATGCTTTCATTAAAACAGTGCACAACACCACCAAACTCTAAAATATTTTTGTTTTGATTTAATATAGTTATTAAATCTCCAATAGCATCTCTACAGTGAATTATAAAAGGAACTTTATGTTTGTGTGCCAACTTTAATTGGCTAACAAGCACCTGCTTTTGAATTTGTTTATTATCCTTATTCCAATAATAATCCAAGCCAATTTCCCCAATAGCTAAAACTTTATTATTATTAATGTTTTTTTCTATAAATGCTTCAAACTCGGCATTATAGGCATTGGCGTGCTCGGGATGCATTCCTATTATGGCATAAACATTTTTGTGTTTTAAACTTAAGTTAATAGCTTCTATACTTGACTCTAAATCGTATCCAACAACAAACACCTTGCTAATATTATCACAATCAAGGGAAGCGATTATTGCTTCCCTTGAATTAATAAAATATTCATCGTTTAAATGGCTGTGAGTATCAATTAACTTAACCAACTGTTATTCCATCCTCAACTTCTTTTTCTGGAGAAATTATTTTTAATGTTTTTGTTTCGTCGTTAAATGCACAAAGCACCATACCATTGCTTTCGATTCCTCTAATTTTTCTTGGTGCTAAGTTAGTAACAACAACAACTTGCTTTCCAATAATATCTTCTGGTTTATAATGCTCGGCAATACCACTAACTATTGTTCTTGTTTCGTTACCAATTTTAATTGTGTTTTTTAAAAGTTTATCGCTTTTTTCAACTTTTTCAGAATTTAAAATTGTGCCAACTTTTAGTTCCACTTTTTCAAAATCATCAAAAACAATTTGTGGTTTTGCTTCAACTTTTGCATTTTCTTTTTCGTATTCTTTAATTTGTTTTTCTTGAATAGCTTTTGCTTTTTCCATAATATCCTTTAAATCGTATCTTGGGAATAAAACTCTTGCATTTTTAGTAACAACAATTTCTTTTTCTAAACCAAACAATTTAATGTTATTAATATCTCTTAAATTTGTATTAAACATTGCTACAACTTCTAAAGCGATGTTTGGCATAAATGCACTTAATAAACTAGTTCCTATTATAATAACTTCACATAAGTTATATAAAACAGTTTCTAGTTCGTTTTTCTTACTTTCATCTTTTGCTAAAACCCAAGGGCAAGTTTCATCGATATATTTATTAGCACGCTTAAATATTGCCATTACTTCTGATAACGCATCAGAAACTTTTAATTCGTTAAATTTTGCACTAACCTTTAAATAAGCTTGGGTTACCACTTGTTTTAAACTTTCATCAAACTGTGTGTTAGCGTTAGTGCCTTTAACCTTGCCACCAAAATATTTATTAACCATTGCAATGGTTCTGCTAACTAAGTTACCATAAACATTTGCTAAATCGGAATTAATTCGGTCGGTTAAAAGTTCCCAACTAATAAGTCCATCGTTTTCAACACCCATTTCGCTTAGCACATAATACCTAACAGCATCACCACCAAACACATCGGCTAAATCGTCAAAATATAAAACATTACCCTTTGACTTACTCATCTTTTCACCATTTTGAAGCAGCCAACCGTGACCATAAACTTGTTTTGGTAGTGGCAAACCAAGTGCCATTAGAAAAATTGGCCAATAAATAACGTGGAATCTAACAATATCTTTTCCAATAATATGTAAATCTGCAGGCCAAAAATCTTTATAGTTTTGTTGATTGTTACCATCAACATCGTAGCCTAAGCCTGTAATATAGTTAGTTAAAGCATCTAACCACACATAAACCACGTGTTTATCGTTAAATGTAACTGGTATTCCCCACTTAAAGCTTGTGCGCGAAACACACAAATCTTGCAAACCTTTTTTAATAAAGTTGTTTACCATTTCGTTTTTTCTTGAAACTGGCAAAATAAAATCTGGATGTTCGTTATAATATTCAACTAGTCTATCGGCATAGTTGCTCATTTTAAAGAAATACGCTTCTTCCTTAGCCTTTTTAACTTCTCTGCCACAGTCTGGGCACTTACCATCAACTAACTGAGATTCTGTCCAAAACGATTCGCAAGGTGTGCAATAAAGCCCTTCGTAATAGCCTTTATAAATATCGCCTTGATCATATAGTTTTTTAAATATTTTTTGAACTTGCTTTTCGTGATATTCATCGGTAGTTCTTATAAACTTATTGTAAGAAATGCTAGCTTTATCCCATAGCCCTTTAATAACACTCGAAACCTCATCAACAAAACTTTTAGGCGAAACACCCTTTAAGTTTGCTTTTTCTTCTATTTTTTCTCCGTGTTCATCAGTTCCAGTTTGAAAAAAAACATTATAGCCTTCAAAGCGTTTAAACCTTGCAATACTATCGGCTAATATAATTTCGTAAATATTTCCAATGTGTGGTTTTCCTGATGTGTAAGCTATAGCTGTTGTAATGTAATAATTTTTCATAAATAAATGCCTTTAAATAAATTTTAATAACTAATTTTATCACACAATTTGTTTGTTGTAAATTCAATTTAAACCCACGCTTAAAGCATATTAATTAAATTATTAACATATAAGATTATAATTATATTATTAGGACAGGCATATGAATTTAGTTTGGATTTCGGTTTTAATTGTTTCGTTAGGAATAATGCTATTAACAAATGTAGATATTGCTTTTTCCACCATTTTAACAGGTTCAGAAAAAGCTATTGCACTAACCCTTAAACTTTGGGCAATTTATGCTGTTTGGTTAGGTATTTTAAAAATTGTGGAAGACACCGGATTAGATAAAAAAATTGGCAAGCTACTTAAACCTGTAATAAATTTTTTGTTTGGCAAAACCGATGCCGAAACACATAATCAAATTGCAATAAACATAACTTCTAACCTGCTTGGAATGGGCAATGCCTGCACACCAAGTGGCATTAAAGCTTTAAAGGGCTTAGATAAAGGAAGCCAAGTTGCAACAAGTGCTATGATTATGTTTATGATTTTAAACACTTCTAGTTTACAGTTATTGCCAACAACAGTTATTGGGTTAAGAATAGCCGCTGGCAGTGTTAGCCCAAACGATATTATTTTTCCAACATTAATAGCAACCTCGGTTAGCACTATTAGCGGTATTATACTATGTAAAATTTTTGGTAAAATTTTTAAAGATAAAAAGGTAGAGCAAAAAATAACCCCTGTTCCTATTGCTCCTAACAAAAGGAGAAAGCAAGTATGAGTGCTTATCTTATTCCCTGTTTAATTATTTGTTTAGTTATTTATTCCACCATAAAAAAAAATAACACCTACCAAAGTTTTGTTTATGGAGCAAAAACAAGTTTCGATTTGGTGTTAACAAGTTTTCCTTACTTAGTTGCAATTTTTATTGTTGTAGAACTATTTTCGGCAAGTGGGCTTAGTGTGCTATTGGCACAAGTTTTAACCCCTGTTTTTGGTTTGTTTGGCATACCTTACGAACTTAACGAACTAATACTATTAAAACCTTTTACTGGTTGCGGCAGCCTTGCAGTGTTAGAAAATATATTTTTAAAATACGGCGCAGATAGTTATTTAGCACGTGCTGGTTGTGCTATTGCCGGAAGCAGTGAAGCAATATTTTATGTTACAGCGGTTTATTTTTCGCAAACAAAAGTAAAAAAATTTTCTTATGGAATTGCAGTAGCATTAATAAGCAACTTCTTAGGCGTTATAGCTGCTTGTTTAATTTGTAAAATAATTTAAAATTGGGTATTTATTTTTGTAAAATTATTTGCTATAATAATTAAAGCGAATAATTTTATAAGGATAAAAAATGGTTTATGCTATAGATTTAGATAAAACTTTATTTACTTGCAAGTCTGTAATATATAAAGTTTTAACTAAAATTCAATCTCCTAGCCATCTTAATAAGAAACTTAAGTTTAAAACTGTTTCAAAACATACACCAGTTAATATTAACTGGATTAATTTTATGCTTAGCATTTTTAATCCTAATAAATATCTTTCAGTAAATAAAGCTATTGAAACCATTAACAAACTTCATCAAGATGACGATAAAATAATATTACTATCTAGCCGACCACATTTGGTTTCGCCTTTAAAAAGTTCAGTATTAAAATGGTTACAAGATAATAAAGTTTGTTACGATACATTAATTTTTGGTTGCAAAAATAAAGCTCAGTTTTGTAAAATGTTTAATGTAGATGTTTTAATTGATGATAAGTTAAAAAGCTGTTTAAATTCTAACGAATTTGGAGTTGATGCAATTAACATTTGCGATAAACAAACAACAGCAAATAAAATTAGAGAGCAACATAAAGATAACAAAAATTTATATGTTGTTAACAGTTGGTCACCTGTTTATTTAATTTCTCAAATGATTAAATATAAGCGTAGCAAAATTCCAACCGACTTTGAAAACATTAGCAAAACCATTTATAACGAATATAACGAATTTGTGGCGGAAGAATATAATACTAGTTCTTATGCTAAACTTTTAACAGAAAGTAAATTAGCTGAAAGCATTGTTATTAATGGCAAAACACCAAAAATTATTAATCTAAAAGAAAAAATAGAAAATTTTACTACACATACTCCAAAATAAAAAATGAGCACTATGCTCATTTTTTTAATTCTAACGCAATTTTATAAACTTCGTTTTTAGGAACTTTTCTTTCTTTAGCAACTTGCTTTATTGCATCGGTTAAGTTCATACCTAAACCTAAGTAATGCTTTAAATGCTCCAAAGTTGTTAGGTTTAAAAGTTCGTTATTGTTTGTTTCGCCTTCCACAACAAAAACAAACTCCCCTTTATTAACTCCGTTATAACCTTTTTCTAATGTTGAAAAGTTAACTTCTTCAAACATTTTAGAAATTTCTCTAACAATGCAAACTTTTCTATTCCCTAAAACATTTAATAAATAGCCACAGGTTTTATTAACATCGTGGCACGAAACATAAAATATTAATGCCGACTTATAACCTTTTAATTCGGTTAGCAGTTCGATTTGCTCTTTTTGTTTTTCTGGTAAAAACCCAACAAAAGTAAATGGCGCACTAAATCCGCTAAGAATAAATGCATTAATTAAAGCACAAGGGCCAGAAATAACAGTGTATTTTAAATTATTTTTTATAAGCTCGTTAACCAATATGTTTCCGGGGTCAGAAACGCAAGGCATTCCCGCATCGGAAATTAAAGCAATGTTTTTATCAGCTTTTAAATCTGATATAACACCTTCTAACATTTTTGTTTCGTTAAATTTGTGATAGCTTTTTAGTGGTTTATTAATTTTGTAATGGTTTAGCAACACTAAACTCGTTCGTGTATCTTCACACAAAACATAATCACAACTATTTAATATTTCTACTGCGTAACCAGAAAATTCTTTTAGGTTACCAATAGGAGTTCCTACAATATATAACATATTTTAAAACTGAATTTTAACTCCAGTTTTTCCTCCTTTTTTTCCTTCAACTAAAACTACAGCAGCACCCTTTTCGCTTTTTATAAACTTTATAACTTTTGGTTCGATAGTATATTTTCTCATTAAGCAAAGCAAATCAACCAAACGCTCTTCTTTGTTAACAGTAAAAAATCTGCCGCCAAATTTTAAAAGCAAACTTGCTTCTTTAACAATTTCTTCTAAAGTTACTGTAACTTCGTTTTTACAAATTGCAATTTCTTGTTTTTCACTAAGCATTCCGCCATTATAAATTTTATAAGGCGGATTGCAAACAACAACTTCAAAATTGTTTCCAATTAATTTATTAACGCCTTGCAAAGGCTTATTAATAACTTTTACATTACTAAGTTTATTATATTCCACACTACGCTTACTCATATCGCTAAGCGAAGGTTGCAATTCAACCAAATAAACCTGTTTTGCGTTTGTTTTTGCTTGTGCCAAAATTCCAATTACACCAGAGCCAGAACAAAGGTCAACAATTGTATCCTTTGCGCCGCATCTAACAAAATTAGCAAGAGCTACTGCATCGGAAGTAAAGCAATAGCTCTGTTTGTTTTGAATTATAAACAAGTTATTAAATTGTAAATCATCCAAACGCTCATCTTTATTTAGCGTTATTATTTTTTTTACCATATTTTTTATGTTTTTTTGTTTTATTTGTTTTTTCTAATGCATTTTCGGTTTTGTTATTGTTTGCCGGTTCAGATTCTTGTTTTTTAACATTAGAAGTGTTATCGGTTTGTTTTTGAATAGCTGGTTTGTTAAATTTTATTTTTTCAACTTCATAATCGTTTAATTTAACATCATCGCCTTTAATAAACTTAACAGTGCATTTTTTGTTTAATATATCGTTATACACAACTGTTCCTTCTCCATCGGGAGTGGTAACCAAACTATTTATTTTTGGCATTAATTCCAGAGCTTCGGCATAGGTGTTATTCTCGTATTCTAAACAACACATAAGTCTTCCGCAAACACCGCTTATTTTAGTTGGATTTAGCGATAGATTTTGATTTTTAGCCATTTTAATACTAACTTTATTAAAATCGTCTAAAAATCTACCACAGCAACAAGTTTGACCGCAAATACCAATTCCACCAACAATTTTTGCTTGATCTCTAATACCAATTTGCTTTAGTTCGATTCTTGCTTTTAAAACTGTTGCTAGTTCCTTAACAAGTTCTCTAAAATCAACTCTATCTTCGCACACATAGCTAATAATTATTTTCTGACCATCTAACGGAAACTCAACATCAACAATCTTCATATCTAGGCTAAGTTTTAATATTAGTTCCTTTGTAGTTTTTAAAACATCATCACGGCGCGACATAAATTTTTCTTTATCCATTAAATCCTTTTCTGTAGCAAGCCTAACAACTGGTTTAAGCGGCTCGTAAAAATCCTCGGTTAACTCGAAGTTACCTTTTTTAATGTAAGCTATGTCTAACCCACTTGGAGTTTCTACAACAACAGCATCGTTTTCTTTTAAGTTAAGTCCGTTTGGCGAAAAATAATAAACCTTACTATTATTTTTAAATTTTATTCCAACTACTTCCATTTAAATTTTGCCTCCAACATACCAAGCAACAAACTATCAATAACTGCATTAGGATTGCAATTAGCTTTTAATTTGTTTTGGCTAACCATTACTAATTTACAAATTTCGCTTAAAGCCTTAAGCGAAAAATTACATTTGTTATATGCTTCTAAATTCTGTGTGTTTAAAACACTTTTTTCGTTATTACTTTTAATTAATGTTAAATCCCTAATAATTAAATTAAACTCATCTAATATTTCACCAAGTTTGCCTTTATAAGAACAAATTGAACTTGAATATTTTAAAACATCAGAAGATGATAACATATTAACAAATGTGTTTAAAACCAAATTTTTTATTTTTAGAAAATCTGCATCGTTAATAATTTTAATTGCTCTAGTTAAGCTTCCGCCAGAACTATAAACAAATGTATCTAATTGCGATTTATTTAATTCTGAGTTTTTACTTAAAAAGTTTTTAACTTCCAAATTATTAACAGGTTCAATATCAATTAACTTTGTTCTGCTTTTAATAGTTGCTAAAATTGCACTAGGAACACAGGTTGTTAAAATGAATGTGACATAGTTATTTGGTTCTTCTAAAGTTTTTAATAGTTTATTTTGTGCCTGAGTTGTGCAAACATCAAAATTTTTTAAAATAAAAACCTTTCTATCGCCTTCTAGCGGATAAATAAAACTTTGCTCAACAATTTTGTTAACATCTTCCACCACAATTCCGTTATTTCCAGTTGGATAGGTTAAAACATCACTATGAACACCACTTGAAATTTTTTGACAAGTTGAGCAATTACAATTTTCGTTATGATTATTAGTTAACAAACGCCTACTTAATTCGGTAGCTAAATATGTTAAATATAACTCATCTTGCCCACAAAGCATATATGCGTGACTTATTGTGTTATTACTAATATCTAGCGATATTATATTATTAAGTTTGCTTTTTTCAAATAAATTAATAAAATCCATAACTAAGTTAATTTTATCATATAATAGTTATTTTACAAACCAAATAGTTAACTATTAAATTGTAATAAAACAAAAAACGCACCTTTTATAAGATGCGTTTTACTTATGCTTTAACTGATAGGATTTTATATTTTTCGATGTTTTGAGGTGTTACAACTTCAACAATATCACCTTTTTCTTTTCCGATTAAAGCCTTGCCTAATGGGCTTTCGTTAGAAATTAAACCTTTGGTTGGGTCAGATTCAAAACTACCCATAATCTTAAAAGTTAATTCGTCTTTATATTCTAAGTCTAACAGTTCAACAGTGCAACCAACAGTTACTTTGCCATTATCGGTTTTAACTTTTGTTATTATTTTTGCATTTCTTAATGTGTTAGTTATTTGTTGAATTTCTTGTTCTACTAATGCTTCTTCTTCACGAGCTGCATCGTATTCTGAATTTTCACTAATATCTCCAAAACTTCTTGCAACTTCAATTTTGTTTGCAACATCAACACGAGCGGTTGTTTTAAGATAATCAAGTCGTTGTTCTAATTCCTTATAACCTTCTTTTGTTAAAAATACTTCGTTTGCCATAATTCTAGCCCCTTTAAAAATGTATTTTGTATGGTATTTATTAAAAAAAAATAAATATCAAATTATTAAATAATGTTATGCTAAAATTTATAAAAATGATAGCAATTAAAAAGTTAGGACATTTTGACCAATTCAAAACCCCTAACAGTTATTAATTCTAATATATAAATTAAATTTTGTCAATTAGTTGTAAAAAATTATTTTTTATTGTAACATTACTTTAAATATTATTTCACATAAAAAAATAACTTAATTATAAGTTTATTGTAATTTAAAAACTAATATGCATTAAAAAGGTAAAATATGATTAGAATTTGGGCAAAGATTATTGAAGATGGAAAAATAGTTAAGAGTTTTGAACTACCCGTTAAAAACTATGACTATCATAAGTTTGACGAATATCTTAGAACTATTGCAGAAAATTTGGATATTCCAACACCAATAATTTTAGATAGACACATTATTGACTTCACTGTTTATAAACACACAAAATTTATAGCATCCGACTTTGTTGAAAACATAAGTTTTGAAAAATTAGCATTGCAATTAATTTAATAAATAAAAAAAGAGCAAAAGCTCTTTTTTATCTTTTTTTAGCATCTATTGTTGCATATGGGTCGCTTGGGTGAACACTTGCATCTGGTCTTAAATATTCAACACTATTTCTACCAATTTTAGAGTTTTTACCAAAGTTATAGTTTGCACCATAAACATAAATATCTCCGTGCTCTCCTGCTCTTCTAATAACCGAGTTAGGAGTGTAAGAATAACTATCACAGGTTTGCAAAATTTTACACAAACTAGCAATAGCATTAACCTGATTTTGAGTTGGGTTAAAATTATAAACACTTTTAAATTTATTATTTATTGCTTCTAATAGTTTTTGTTCGGCATCGGCATTTCTTCCAACATAAAACTCGGTTGTTAGTTTTTGCGCATCTAAAATAACAAATGTAATAAGTTCCGAAACATTTTTATTTATTCCAAATTCTTTATAAAAGTCTTTGCAAAGTTCTCTTGTTTCTTCGTGCTGTGTAACACGCTTACCAGTTCGCAATTTTTCTATTGCCGCACCTTTTCCAATATCGTGAAGTAAAATTGATAATTTCATAAAAGGTTGAAGTTGTTCTGGTAATGTTTTTGAAAAGTTTTCTTCATATATTTTTAAAACTGCTTCGGTATGTTCACCAACAGTATAACCTTCCCAAACTCCAGAAAATAGTTTTGCTAAATTAGGATGCGTTTTACTACCATTAATAAAATCAACACATTTTTTTGGCGATGCACCCAGCAAAAATTTTTCTAATTGTTTGTTTTCAAAAACATTAGATAGCAAGTTAATAAGTTCGCCATATTTGTTAATTATTTGATTATAAATTTGATTTTGTTCGCTTTCGGTTTTTACAGTATCTAAATCAAGTAGCGAATACACTGGCGAATTTTTATTAAGCGTGTCGCTTTCGGTGTACGATACCCCACCAACAATTTTATTCTTTTTAATCCAAGTAGCCAAATATTGCCAGTTAACCGGAATTTCTTTATTGCCATATAATGGCTCTAACTTATTATATAATTCAGCCGAAATATTATTTTTCGAAAATTTTATTTTGTTATTAGATAACTCATCACCATTTAGTTCAAAATTGTTATATACATTTTGAATGTAACCATAAATTGCCATTGCTGGGTTATCAAAAAGCCAAGTTCTAGCATTTATTGAACCAGCAAATCCAACAACAATTTTTTGAACTTTATCCTTAAAACTTTCTGGATTGCTTTTAAACATTCGATGGTTATTATTTAATCCTAAAATTTTGTTATAAACATAACTAATATTATGGTTTAACAATAAAGGATTATTATTATTAATTATTTTAGAAAATTCACTAAAAACTTGATCGTAAATTTTCTCCATACCATAATCTATAGGAAACGATTCGTTTAAACAACTTTCACAAAATTGTTCCATAAATTTAACACCACTACGAATTGTTAACATAACATTGGAATTTTTAAAAAATTCGTTTTCGGTGTTATTAGCTGATAAATTCATATCGGTGTTAACAAAATAATATTTACCACCCAAACTAATCATTTTATTGATTTCAGCTTTATAGTTATCTTCTAATAAACTTTCTGAAACCATTTTTGCAGATTCGTAGTTAGTTGTTAGAGTGTTGTTAAAAAACGAACTAACCCATTCACTATCGCCATTAACCTTTAGTGGTTTACCTTCAGAATTTATAGAAACATTATATAGTTCCACCGAATCTAGCGGAACTAAAAAACCAACTTGTATTAATCTTTGTATTAACCAAACTTCTTCTGTTAATTTAATCATAATATTATCTAATTTAATTATAACATTTTTATAATAATTGTCAATTCCAAACTATTTTACAAAAATCTAACCAAACTGTATTTTTTATAGTTTTTTGCATAATTTTTCCAATTTTATTAATACTAAAATTAATATAAATCTGGAGGCATTATGGTATCGATTATAACTTTTATAATAATGGCAATAGGTAGTTTAAATTGGCTTTGTATTGGTGTTTTACAATACGATTTTATTGCAGGTTTATTTGGTTCACAAGCAAATGTTTTTTCTCGTATTATATATGCAATAATAGGCATTTCAGCATTTTTTGTTTGCTTTGCATTAATTAAAGGTAAAGGAAAACTAAAACTTGATAAAAAAATAAAAAAACCTAAATTAGATATAACAGGTAACGATAATAAAAACGAACAAACATCTCAACAAAATCAACCAAGTCAACCTAATCAACCAAACTATAATCCAAATCAATATCCTAACCAGCAACAACCATATGTGCAACCCTACTATGCCCCACCACAAATGCCTAATCAAGTTACTAACCAAACACCTATGCCTAATCAAACTTTAACAGGCTTTAATGCAGATAACAATGATTCAAAATAGTTTATTACTATTTTTTAAACAAACTCCTAAAAAAATAGAGTGAGAAACTAATCTCACTCTATTTTAATTTTATATATTCATCAGGAATATAAGCGTGTAATTCGCTAAGCAAAAAGCTGTTTGGATTAACATTAACCTTTAGTTTAAATGCATTGCCATTCAAATCAACCACCACCACTGGGCTAAAACCCGGATATGTGTTTAATGTTTTATAAACATCATCGTGCAAAGCAATGTTTGAAATATCATATTTTAAATAAAGTGTTTTAATGCTTTTTTCTTTAACTTCCGTGGTGTTACCTTTTAATTCCCAAGGGGTTAAACTATCAACCATAACACAAGGACGCTCTCCATTTCTAATGCTTAATTTTCCGTGCACAGTAACTAGAGCATCAATGTTTAATTTATCCTTTAGTTTTGCATAACTTTGTGGAAAAAACATTAAATCAATAACGCCATATAAATCTTCTATTTTAGCAAAAGCCATTTCTTTGTTATCGCGTTTCGATAACATTTTTTTAATTTCGGTAACAATGCCACCACAAGTTACTTCCATACCATCGGTTAATCCTTCAAAAACCTGATCTTCATCATCGTTTTCTTCGTTAACACTCTCGCCATCGCTTTCTTCAACTTGAAGCATATCGCCAGTTAAGTTATATTCTTTAAATTTTGCTGAGTAGTTGCTTAATGGATGACCTGAAATATAAACACCAACAACTTCTTTTTCTAATTTTAGTTTTGTTTGTTCATCAAATTCTGGTATGTTTGGATACTGAACATCGTTAACAACATCGGTTTTTAACACAGTATCAAACAAACTAAACTGCCCAAGGGCACGAGTTTTTCTATCGGCATTAGCACGATCTATTAAATTTGGATACACTTGCATAAGTTGTGAGCGCTTAACATTAAAACAATCAAATGCTCCACTTAAAATCAAACTATCAAGACATCGTTTATTTAACACATTGTTATCAAACCTATTAACAAAATCGGAGAAACTTTTAAAGTCGCCATTTTGTTTTCTATCGGCAATAATTGTATCAATAACACTAACACCAACACCTTTTAGTGCAGCAAGACCAAAGCGAATTTTGCCATTTTTAACACTAAACATTGTTTCTGATTTGTTAATATCTGGTGGCAACACTTCAATTTTTTCTTGTTTTGCATATGTTATATAGTTTTTAACTTCATCAATTATGGTTATGCGGTTATTCAAAACCGAAGTTAAAAACTCTGGCTCGTAGTAAGTTTTTAAATATGCTGTTTGATAAGACACGTGAGCATACGCTGCTGCGTGCGATTTGTTAAACGCATAAGAACCAAACTTTTCCATTTCGTCCCAAAGTTTGTTAGCAACATCTTTATCAATGCCACGCTTTAAAACACCATCCACGCCTGCTTTTCCATTTTCTGCTGGTGTTCCATTTAAGAACACTTCACGCTCTTTTTGAAGATCCTTAAGTTTTTTCTTACCCATCATTTTTCTAACGCTATCTGCTCGACCTAAAGTGTAGCCGGCAAGTTCTTGAACAATTTTCATAACCTGTTCTTGATAAACAATGCAACCATAAGTTACATTTAAAATAGGTTCCATAACTGGGCTAACATAAGTAATACCTTCGGGATTATGTTTGTTTTTAATAAACATTGGAATGCTATCCATTGGGCCTGGTCGGTAAAGCGAAACACCCGCTATAATATCTTCTAAACAGGTTGGTTGCAATTCACGCATAAACTTTTGGAATCCGCTTGATTCAAGCTGGAATATTGCTTTTGTGTTACCAGTTGAAATAAGTTTAAAAACTTCTGGATCGTCGTAATTATGCTTTTCAAAGTTAATTTCTATGCCGTGATTTTCTTTAATTAAATCAATGGCCTGCTTAATATCACTTAAGTTTCGCAACCCCAAAAAGTCCATTTTAAGAAGTCCTAAATGTTCAAGTTCACCACCAACATATTGGCTAGTTATTATTTCTCCGTTTTTTGCAAGCGGAATATGTTTATCTAAAACATCGCCACCAATAATAACACCGCAAGCGTGAATACCTGTTTGTCGTGGCGAACCTTCAATTTTTATTGCAATATCTATAACACGCTGAACTTCTAAATCGCTGTTATATAAATCCATAAGTTCCGGAACACCATAGGTTGTTCCAAAATCTTTATCGCCTTCTTTAGGGTGATATAGTCCAAAACATTTTTTTATTATATCTCCGCCTTTAATATTGTTGGGCATTGCTTTAGTTATTCGGTTAACTTCGGAATATGGCATTCTTAAAACTCTTGCAACATCTTTAATAGCATTTTTTGCAGCCATTGTTCCAAACGTTATTATTTTACAAATTTTTTCTTCGCCATATTTTTCTTTAACATAATCAAAAACTTCGCCACGCCTAGAATCTTCAAAGTCAACATCAAAGTCGGGAGCACTAACCCTTTCTGGATTTAAAAAACGCTCGAAGAACAAACCATATTTAATTGGATCAACATCGGTTATTCCAATTGCATATGCAACAATACTACCAACACCCGAACCACGCCCTGGGCCTACCGAAATACCTTTGTTTCTTGCTGCATTAATATAATCCCAAACAATTAAGTAATATTCAACATAACCAAGCCTAGAAATAGTTTCGATTTCGTATTCTGCCCTATCCCTAATTTCTTGTGTTATAACATCGTAACGGCGTTTTAATCCTTCTTCTATTAAATCTCTAAAATAGTCGTTAGGGGTTTGCCCTGTTACTGGTTCGTATTTAGGATACATATAGTGACCATAGGTTAACTTAAAGTTGCACTTATCTGCAATTTCAATAGTGGTATCTAACGCATCTAAATCGTTTGGAAAAGCTTGTGCCATTTCGTCGTAGGTTTTTATATAAAATTGGTTATTAGGAAATTTCATACGGTCTGGGTCGTCCAAAGTTTTTCCCATTTGAACGCACATTAAAACATCCTGCATTTCGGAATCTTCTTTAAAAATATAATGCGCGTCGTTTGTAGCAACAGTTTTAATATTATATTTTTTACTATATTCTCTTAGTTTTTCGTTAACAATAATTTGTTCTTCTAAACCGTGATTTTGAAGTTCTAAATAAAAATCCTCTCCAAATTTTTCTTTGAACCACAAAATCAATTTTTCGGCTTCATCAAATTGGCGTTTAATAATTAATTGTGGAATGTCGCCAGCAAGGCAGGCACTTAAGCAAACCAAACCATCGCAATATTCTGCTAATGTTTTATAATCTATTCTTGGTTTATAATAAAAGCCATCGGCAAAAGCTATAGAATTTAACTTGCAAAGGTTATAATAACCTGTTTCGTTTTTAGCAAGCAAAACTAAGTGGCTTAGTTTTGTTTTTCCTTGCTTAATATGCAAATCGTCGCAAACATAAAATTCACAACCAAAAATTGGTTTTATTCCTGCATCTTCGCAAGCATCAAAAAAGGCAACCGAGCCATACATATTTCCGTGGTCGGTTATTGCACAAGCATTCATACCATATTCTTTACAAACTTTAACAAGTTTTTTTATTCTGGCTGCTCCATCTAGCAAACTATACTCTGTGTGAACGTGCAAGTGCACAAAATCCTTCATAGTATCTCCTTTTATTACTTACTTAAATTTCTTTCGATATCTGATGCAATTTTTAAAATTTTATTAAATCTGTGATTTATTCCACTTTTTGAAACTGGCTCACTATAAAGTTGTCGTAGTTTTTCTAATGGTTCATCCGGATTTGCTAATCTTATTAAACATAGCTCTTGCAAATTTTCATCTAAAATTTCAAGCCCCACTGTGTTTTTAATTAAGTTAATTGCATTTAATTGCTTAACGCTTGCTTTAACCATTTTATTTAAGTTAGCATTAAAACAATTAGTTTGGCGATTAACATTGTTTCTAAGGTCTCTAATAGCAGCTTCGTTTTGAAGTTCTAACACAGCCTTATTAGCGCCTATTAAAGCAAGTAAATCACATATAACTTGATATTCTTTTATATAAACTAATGGGTTATTTTTTCGCACTGTGGTTTTTGCTTTAATGTTAAAATTGTTTAACACTTCTAAAAAATCAAAGGCAGTTTGTTCAAAATTAAAAACAAATTCTAAGTGATACCCACTGTTATTTTTGCTTTCGTTATCGTAACTTTTAATAACAATATTGCTTGTTGCACAAGCCAAGAATGCACCTTTAATATATGCGCTTTTACAACATTCACTTTCAACAATAAAACTTTCTATACCATTAACAAATGTTACATTATTTTTATCATCTAGTTTTAAAATACCGCAATCAAACAAAATTCGTTCCGAAACAGTTTCGGGAATGCAAATTTTATATTTAACAATTTTAAAGCCTAAGTTTTCTTCTTCTAAGCAAAGCACACACTCTTCGGCATAGTATTGTTTAACAATAGCATTAACAACATCAAACAAATCTTCTATTTCTGTGTAAATATTTATTTGATGTTTTCCTTTTGTTAGTGTTAATTGCCCAGAACCTTTAATTAGCGCACTTAAAAACGCAAGTGAACAACAATCATTTTTTATTTGCGACTTTAAAACTTCTCGCTTAGCATCAACAGCAAACGACATTATAACCTTTCTCCTTAATAGTTTTTATTAACATTATATCGTTTTAATTTTGGATAATCGTTTAAATTAATAATTTGATTATTTGGAATATTTAATCTTTCAATTAAAGCATATGCCTGATTATTTTTTCCAACATTTTTTGCATTGTGGGCATCGGAATTAATAATAAATTTAACTCCGGTTTTAATCATACCTTTAATTTCTTCATCGGAAAAATTAATACGCTTTCCATTTAACTCAATATAAATTTGTTTTTCTACTGCAACCTTAGCAATTTTAATTGGGTCAACTTTAATTCCATAATTTAAGTGTGCCAAAATATCAATTTGATTTTTTTCTATAGCAGTAATATAAGCTTGAGTATTTTTTTCTATACGTTTTTTGTTTTTAATTTTTAATATTGATGGCAAAAAAAAGTTAAAAAAGTTTTTAATGCTATAGGGTTTATAAGTGTAATGATAGCCTAACACAATAATATCGTAATCGTTAATCTCGCTGTTATCAATATCAATTTTACCATCAAAGCCCATTAAATTGCATTCTAATCCACATAAAATTTCTATTTGTGGATATTTTATTCTAAGTGCTTCTATTTCCGCTTTCATTTTTTTATAACCATTTCTGGTTATGCCGTTGCTCATATGCTTATAAGCGTGCTCGGTTATAGCAATTTGACCAAGCCCCTTATTAATTGCACTTATTACATTTTCTTCTATTGAACTAACACCGTGGGTGTAAGTTGAATGAGTGTGATAATCTCCAACTAATTTCATATTTTTTCCTTATTACACAAAAAATGTGCCAACCAGTTTAGGTTATTAAATAATCTAGAACTAGTATAGCACAAATAAAATTTATTTTAAATTTTTTTAACACACAAAATAATTAATTAAGATATCTAATTTCTTCCAATAGTTGCTCGTTTTTTTCTTTTAAAGCTTTATCTTTAATAATATCTATAAGCATTTTAACATCGCTACTGGTGGCATTACCTAAGTTAATAATAACTCCTGCGTGCTCGTTACTAACCATAGCGTCACCCACTTTAAAGCCTTTAAGGCCCATTTCATCTAACATTTTACTAACAATAACATTTGGGTTGCGCTTAAACACACTGCCAAGCGATGGTGCTTTAGGCAACTTTGCCCTACTGTTAATGGTTTCTAACATTTTTAGCTTTAAATCCTTATTATCGCTAAGTTCTTTTTTTAAATCCACGCTTAAAATAATATAATCACTATTAAAAATGCTATGCCTATAACTAAAATCACACTGTGAGTTTATTAAGTATTCAACTTTACCATTATGAATTGCAGTAACACCAATAACCAAGTTTTTTATCTCAAACTTAAAAGCTCCTGCATTCATAACAACTGCACCACCAATGGTTCCCGGAATACCTACAGCTTGTTCGAAGCCTGCAATTCCATTTAACACATAATAATTAACAACTTGAGCAAGCATTGTTCCTGCGCCTACTTGAATATAATTATCATATTCCACAATTTCGTTAATATTATCTAACTTAATAATAACTCCGCTAAAGCCAAAGCTACTTATTAAAACATTGCTTCCATTGCCTAAAACATAATACTTAATATGCTTTTTGCTAAGATAATTAACTAAATTTATAACATTAATTTTTTCTTTGGGATAACACACAAATTTTGCCCTACCACCAATTTTTATTGTGCTAAAGTTTTTTAAGGAAACATTTTTTTTAACACACCCACCACACAATTTTTTTAATTTATAAAACATAAAAAACCTCTGAATAATATTTATTCAAAGGTTCTAATTTTTGTGAAAATAGTTATAAACATTTTGTGCTAGTTTTTTACTAATGCCCTTAACTTCCATTAGTTCTTCAACACTGGCATTTTTTATTTTATTAATATCCATAAAGTGTTCTAGTAAAGCCATCTCTTTATTTTTTCCAATAAGTTCGATTTTGCTTAGTTCGCTTACTAAGGCATTTTTACCACGCAAGCTTCGGTGGAAAGTTATTGCATATCTATGGCTCTCATCTCTAACTCGTTGTAAAAGTTTTAATCCATAGTTATCTCTACTTAATATATATGGCTGACTTTCGTTTGGTTTATAAACTTCTTCTTCTTTTTTTGCAAGCGATATCATAGGAATGTTTTCTCCATTTTCGGTTAGCACCGAATAAGCAAAACTTAACTGCCCTTTTCCGCCATCAATTAAAATTAAATTTGGTCGGCAACTAAAACTAACATCGTTACCCTTTAGTTCGCCAATACGCCTAGTTAAAACTTCTTTCATACAAGCAAAGTCGTTAGAGCCATCAACTGTTTTTATTTTAAATTTACGATAGTGATTATATTTTGCTTCTCCTCTTTCAAACACAACCATACTAGCAACCATATTTGTTCCCTGAACGTGAGAAATATCGTAGCCTTCAATTCGAATTGGGGTTTCTGGCAAATTTAAACTATCCTTTAATAAATTTACAGCACCAATGGTTTTTAACTCGGTTAATCTAGATTTTTCAATATTTTTTTCTAAATAATCTTTTGCATTATTTATTGCCATTGTTAATAGCTTTTGTTTTGTACCTTTTAGCGGAACAGTTACTTTTACTTTCTTAGATGAAAATTGATTTACATAGTTCTCAACAACATCTCCTAAATCATATGGCAAAATAACTTCGTCTGGCACTACAGAATTTGAAGGATAATATTGAGAAATAAACGATGTTAAAATATCCTTTTCGTTGTTGTTAATATCAATAACATTAAAGTTATTAAGTCCCAAAATTTTACCAGCACGAACAACTAAAATCGAAATTACGCTTGCTCCACCATTTGCAAAAAAACCAAACACATCAATATCGGCAAATTGCTTAATATCGGTAAGCAACCCAGAGCCTAAATGATTTAGCATATTTAAGTTGTTTCGATATTCAATAGCCTTTTCAAAATTTTCTGTTTCGGCACAAGCTTTCATTTTATTTTGAACCGTGTTTTTGGCATAACTTAAATCACCTTTTAAAAATGCCATAACTCGGTTTACTTCTTGCCTATAGTTTTCTTTTGTTATTTTACCTGTGCAAGGAGCACTGCAATATCCCATTTGATAATTTAAACATTCACGCTTTAATTTTTTGCCGTCGTTTAAGTTATGTGAGCAAGTTCGCAAATTAAAAATATTGTTTATTAAATTTAATAAGTCTTTATAATTAACAGCCCCAAAATATGGTCCAAAATATTTTGCACCATCGCGTTTTATTTTTCTTGTCATTTCCACTTTTGGAAAATCTTGTTTTAAATCGATTTTTAAAAATGGTTGAGCTTTGCCATCTTTTAACAAAATATTATAAAATGGCTGATGCTTTTTTATTAAGTTGGATTCCAAATTTAAAGCTTCTAGTTCGGTGTTAGTAATAATGTAATCAAAGGTTTTTACATTTGATACCATTAACCTAACCTTTTCTGGTTTTTTAGTGTTTATAAAATATTGACTTACTCGGTTTTTTAAAACTTTTGCTTTGCCAATATAAATAATGTTACCAGTTTCATCTCGCATTATATAAACGCCGGGTTTTAATGGTAGGTTTTTAACACGCTCTTTAATTTGAATTAGTGTTTGATTATCCATATATAAATTATAGCACAATAAGAATATTTAATAAACTTTAATTAAAAAAGTCGCTTTTATTTAGCGGCTTTTATTTACTATTAATTCATAAATATTGCTATCGTTGGTTTTGCAAATCAACTTTGCTTTAATATATTTTGCACATTTGTTACCAATATCGCTAACGCAATCCATAATAATATGCGAAACTTGAATTTGCTTATTTATCATTCCTTCTTTAAACGCTTGCATTAGTTTTAAAAGCACTATGCCATTTTGATAACTTTTATCAACCACTATAGATGTGAACAAACACTTATTGGGTTTTAACTTACTAAACTTTAAAACATCGTTTTTAGTAATTTGATAATCTTTAATTTCACCCTTTTTAAATTTGTTATAGCAACTATCGGTTATTGGCATAAAATTAATGTAAGCAATAGGCTTATTGTTTAGTAACAAAACAGTGTATATTTCGTTGTTAACACTTAGCCATTCCTTACATTTATTAAATTCACCAGCATCTATCCCATTATAAGCAGAACCATCTAAGTTAATTAGTTCTAATAATTGTTCATCATTAACACTATAAATTGCTTTAAACTTTTGTTTCATATTTTAATTATATCAAAATTTAATTTAATTAGCGAGCAAATAATTAACTCCGTTTAGCATAACATCATTAATCGAATCGCTTTTAATAAAATAATATATAATTTTACCATCACGCTCGCAACCAACAGCACCATAGGTTTTTAAATATTTTAACTGGTGGCTAACTGTTGTTTGATTTATGTTTAGTGTTACCGATAAATCGTTAACACACATACGGCCAAGGCATAATGCAGTTATTATTTTTATTCTGGTCGAATCAGAAAACATTGTAAAAAAATCCGCCAATTTTTTAAGCGTTCCATCGTTTGGCATATATTCTAACATATGGCTATGTTGTTGTTTTGGTAATACTATTAATTTATTCATATAACTTCCTATTTTATAAGATATAGTATTTTATCATACTTAAAACTTATGTAACAAAAAAATTGTTTGTAACATATTAGTTATTAATATCTTATTTTGTAAAATGGAGGGGAAAAATGAATTTTTCAAACGATGTATTATTAGTTTTATTACTATCTATTTTTACTAGTGCAACCAACACCGACTTAAATAATAATACTAACTTCTTGTTATTGCTATTATTAACCTTATCAAATAATAATTGGAATAATAACTGGAATAACAATTGGAATAGTTGTGGCTGCCGTAGATGTGGCTGTGGCAATAACTAAAAAAAGGTTGAGTATTACTCAATCTTTTTTATTTGTTTTGTTCTAAGTTGTTTTTTATTTCGTTATTGCTTTCAACATTTTTACTTTCAATATCGCTTTTATCTTCAATGTTTTTATTGTTATCTTTTTTACTATTTTTATAATTTATAACAATACCAATAATAGCACTAAGCATTAAAACAATTTCAAGTCCGCCACCAAAAAACGATTGAATTAAAAACATATAAATAATATTAATTAAATTTCTGCATAATGCCCCACTTTTAACAATTATAACATTTGTAAATATCATAGTTGTTAAATAAATTAACATAGAAAACATAGGCATTAACGAAATAGCTCCTTGCCAAGTAACAATGCTTAATGCTATTGTTACTATCATTGCAATAATTGTTGTAAGCAAGTTGAATTTTGTTTTGTTATACTTTTCTAATAAGTACATAATAATTAAATATACAACATCAACTAATATTGTTGCAGCACCTGTTAAACCGCCATCTAATAAAAAATAATGTGACGCAAACAAAATATCGGAAAATAGTAAAAACATTACTAACGATATTTTCTTTTTTGTTAGCATTGATACTACATATAAAATATCGGCTAAACAAACTAATACTTGTGATATAATATATAACATTTCTTACCTCTTAAGCTAAAGAATTTCTATAATCAATTCCCATTGCTTTTTTAACATTATTTAAAGTTTTACTAGCAGCTTTTCTTGCTTCGTCGCTACCCTTAAATAAAATATCGTAAACTTCCGACTTATGTTGTTCTAAATAAGCGCGTTTTTCTCTGATTGGTGTTAATATTTCGTTTAATATGCTAGCAAGCAAACGCTTAACCTTAACATCTCCTAAACCACCACGAGTGTAGTGATCTTTAATTTCTTGAAGGTTATTATATTCTGGAGCATATTTTTTAATAAATTCGTTATTAGAAAAAGCGTCTAAATAAGTAAACACTACATTACCTTCTAACTTTCCGGGGTCACTAACTTTAATGTGGTCTGGATCGGTATACATACTCATAACTTTTTGGTTAACTGTTTTTTCATCGTCGCTAAGATAAATGCAATTACCCAAACTTTTGCCCATTTTTGAGTTACCATCAGTTCCCGGTAATCTTCGGCAAATTTCGTTTTTAGGTAACACTTCTTTTGGCTCAACCAAGGTTTCACCATAAAGCGAGTTAAAACTTCTAACAATTTCTCTTGTTTGTTCAATCATTGGTAATTGGTCTTCGCCAACAGGCACAATATTTGCACCAAAAGCAGTTATATCAGCCGCTTGGCTAATTGGATAGCAAACAAATCCCACTGGTAAACTTGTTTCGAATTTACGAAGTTTAATTTCTTCTTTAACTGTTGGATTTCTTGTTAATCTGCTTAAAGTTACCAAATTCATATAATAAAAAGTTAATTCGGTTAACTCTGAAATTTCGCTTTGAATAAAAATTGTTACCTTGTTGGGGTCTAACCCACAAGAAATATAATCGATAGCAACTTCTATTATGTTATCTCTAATTTTTTGTATGTTATCGTGATTATCGCCAAGTGCTTGAGCATCGGCTATCATAACATACATTTTATCGTAGTTTCCTTCGTTTTGAATTTCTACTCTATTTTTTAAACTTCCAACATAATGCCCAATATGAAGCCTTCCTGTTGGACGATCGCCTGTTAAAATTATGTTTTTCATATTATTCTCCTAATTGTTTCATTTTAATATCATACAGAAAAATGCTTGTTGCAACTCCCACATTTAGCGAATCACATTGCCCTAGCATTTTTAATTTAATAAAGTTCGGCTTGTCACCAAGCCAAGGAGAACTAATACCATATCGCTCGCTACCCATAACTAAAGCAACTTTTTTATCGTATTTATAGTTAAAATAATCCTTATCTGCTCTAGTATCTGCAAGGTATATGCTAAAACCATTATTTTTTAATTCACACATTAATTGCTCGCAGCTATTATATGTTATTGTTGGCACGCTAAATATTGCACCCATACTGCCTTTAACTGCAGTGGTGTTAGTTAGCTTTGCACGCCTATTAACAATAACTAAACCATCAATTTGTGTAGCATCGCAGGAACGAAGAATTGTTCCAATGTTTCCCGATTTTTCAACTCCATCTAAAACACAAATAATGCATTTATCTTTTTTAAATATTTCGTTAAAATTATAGTTTGGCAGTTCACCAATAATATAAATGCCATTTTCATCGTTTCGATTAGTTAGTTTGTTTAACACCTTATCGGATATAACATAAAACTTTGTTTTATTTAAATAAAATTTTATTAACTCTAATCCTAATTCCGACTTAACACTTTCGGGATTGATAATAATGGCATTAACTTTAATATTGTTTTGTTTAATGTAAGGATACGACCATAGCCCTTCGGTAATAAACATACGCTCGGTTTTAACTTGGTCGTGCAAAAGGTTATTTGCAAGCTTAACAACTTCGTTGGTTAAATTTGCAAATATAAATTGGCTTTTATTTTTTTCTATTAAGTTTTGTAGTTCCAACTTAATATCCATTTTGTTCCCTTACACTTAAAATTGTTGTTCTTCAAGTTTTGCTTTTTGATCGGCTAATGTTAAGTTATCAATTAAATCATCTAAATCGCCATCTAAAAACATATCTAAGTTATAAATTGTGTAATTAATTCTGTGGTCAGTTAAACGGCTTTGCGGATAGTTATAGGTTCTAATGCGTTCACTTCTATCGCCAGTGCCAACTTGAGTACGACGATTTTTAGCATATTCTTCGTCGGCTTGAGTTTGATAAAAATCGTATAACTTACTTTTTAAAACACTCATTGCTCGTTCACGGTTCTTTATTTGGCTTCGTTCGTCCTGACAGCTAACAACTATGCCCGTTGGCAAGTGAGTTATTCTAATTGCACTTTCTGTTTTGTTAACGTGCTGACCACCAGCCCCAGAGCTTCTATAAGTATCAATTTTTAAATCTTTTTCTTCGATATCAATATCAACATCTTCTTGTTCAGGAAGCACAGCAACTGTTGCAGTTGAAGTGTGAATTCTGCCTTGGCTTTCGGTTTCTGGAACGCGTTGAACACGATGAACACCACTTTCATATTTCAATCGCCTATAAGCACCATTACCTTTAATTAAAAAGCTTGCTTCTTTAACTCCACCAAGTTCGGTTTCGTTTAAATCAATAATTTCAACCTTCCAACGATTTCTTTCGGCATATCTTGTATACATTCTAAACAAAACCATACCAAACAAGCTTGCTTCTTCACCACCTGCACCACCTCTAATTTCAACAATAACATTTTTATCATCATTAACATCAGGTGGAAGCAAAAGCACTTTTGCCTCGTCGGTTAAAACTTCTAGCTTTTGTTTGTTTTCTTTAATTTCTTCATATAACATATCTTGCATTTCTTGGTCGGTTTCGGTTTTAACCATTTGCTCTGCAAGTTTAACATCGTTTGTTAATTTGAAAAATTTATCGTAACACTCGGCAATAGGTTCAAGACTACTATATTCTTGACTTAACTTTTTATATTTTTTATTATCGGTTACAACTTCTGGTTTAATAAGTTCTTTACCAATTTGTTCATATTTATCTTTATAGGTTTTTAATTTATCTAACATAATTAACTTTTTATTACTCCTGTAACAAATCTTGATTTGCCATAATAATCTTTAATAATTTTAATACAATCAAAGTTTTTTTCCAAATATTTTGCTATCTTTTGTGCTTGTCCAACACCACATTCAAAATAAATTCTTCCATTATTATTTAAAAAGTTTGGCACTTCATCTATTATTCTTTTGTAGTAAGCATAACCATCTTTGCTTCCATCAAGTGCTAAAACTGGTTCGTGTTTAACTTCTATTGATAAATGTTCTAAATCCTTTGTTTTAATATAAGGCGGATTTGAAACAATAACATCAAACTTACCTTTAACACTATTTAACAAATCGCTTTTTATAATTTTAACTTTTAAGTTATTTTGTTTCGCATTTTTTTTTGCAACATAAATAGCCTTTTTAGAAACATCGCTAAGTGTTACATTGCAATTTTTAAACTTGTTTTTAATACCTAATCCAATACAACCACTGCCAGTGCACAAATCTAAAACATTAAAATTAGGTTTTAGTTCCGATACCACAATATCGCATAGTTGTTCTGTTTCGTTTCTAGGAATTAACACATTTTTATTAACATAAATTTTATTATAATAAAAATCAACATACCCAATAATATATTGCAATGGCAAGCCACTTGCTCGTTTTTTTGCTAACTTAATAATTTTATTATGTGCTTTAATATCAATGCTTGTTAATAACATCAACTCTAATCTGGTTTTATTTAAAACATAGCAACACAAAAAAGTTGTGTTATTTTTATAATCTAACACATTGGCATTTTTTAATATTTCATTACATAATTTTACTGTGCTTTGTATATCCATAAAGTTCAAAAAAAATTATAGGCTCACAAATTCTGAGGCCTATAATTTAGCTTTTTAATTAATCTAAATTGTAACGTTTCTTAAATTTCTCCACACGTCCTGCAGTATCAACAACTTTTTGTTTTCCACTATAGAATGGGTGGCATTTGCTACAAATATCAACCTTTATAACGTTACCGTTAACAGTAGATTTAGTTTTAAATTTTTCGCCGCAAGCGCAAACTACTTCTACCTCGTGGTAATCAGGATGTAAATTTTGTTTCATTGCGTATCACCTCTAACTAATAATTACATATCATTGCTTTAATAGTATATATATAAAATTGGTTTAAGTCAACACAAATTTTTAAAAAATTATGTAAAATATGCTAATTAAAATTGTTTAAGTCTTCAAATAAATTATATAAATCTCCTGCACCTAAAACTAGAATAACATCATAATTGTTTTTATTGATTTTAAGTTCGTTTTTTAATTCGCTTTCTGTTAAAGCCAACACTTTATTTTTTAACTTTACTTTTTTAAATAAAGCCGTTTCGCTTCCGCTATGGTTATATTTTTCTCTTGCTGGATAAGTTTTAAAAACTATAAGCTTTTTTACTTTTTCAAAACAAGTTGAAAACTCTTTTTTAAGTGCAATAGTGCGTGAATAAGTGTGCGGTTGAAAAATACTCAATATGTTTTTATAAATTTCGCTATAGCCTAAAATGCTACTTTTAATTTCGGTTGGGTGGTGGCAATAATCTGCATAAACCGGAACACCATTAATTTCTCCCATAAATTCGTTTCTGCGTTTAACACCATTAAAATTTATTAATGCATTATATATGCAATTTAATTCAATGTTAAATTTTCTTGCAACACAAATTGCATATAACGCATTTTTAACATTATATTTTCCCATACATTTTAGTTTAAAGTGCATTAAAAATTTCCCAAATTCGTAGCAATCAAATTCGTAACAGCCATTGTTAGATATTAAATTATCGGCATAATAATCGTAATAATCAGCAACACCACAAGTGCAAACATTAAGTTTTTTATTAACTTCGTAAGGTAGTTTTAAATCGCCACTAACTAAATGCTCGCTAGAATTTTCACTAAAAATTTTAAAAGCATTTCTTAAATCGTTAATGTTTGTGTAACAATCCATATGATCTCGTTCTATATTAGTAACCACTGCACAAACACTATAAATTTTTTCAAAGCTTTTTTTATATTCACAAGCTTCGGTTATAAAATAATTGTTATCACCTAATCTTAAATTACTATTAAAATTTTTAACTTCTCCACCTATATGGCAAGTTGGGTTTAATTTAGCTTCAACAAAAATTTCCGATATCATTGCAGAAGTTGTGGTTTTACCGTGAGTTCCGCCAATAGCAATAACATTGTTAAACTGATTACAAACTAAGCCCAAAAAATCTGCGCGTTCTAAACACTTTATATTTAATTTCTTAGCCAATAACAACTCGGGGTTTTCACTACTTATTGCACCAGTATAAACAACCAAGTTAGGCTTAAAAGTTTTTATGTTAATTGAATTATGTTCACCAAAAACTTTAACTCCAATTCTAATTAAATTGTTTGTTATATGCGACATTGTAACATCAGAGCCCGCACAATCTGCTCCAAAATGCACCGCTAACTGACATAGTGCACTCATACTAATACCACCAACACCAATAAAAAATATTCTGTTATATTCGTTAAATAAATTTTTTTTCATAAAATTATATATGAATATACTATTAAAATTGTTGTAAATATTAAAAAAATTGTGCTAGAATTATATTAATAATACAACAAGGTAGGTAAACTAAATTGAAAATTGATGACATTCGTATTCGCTTAATTCAAAAAGAAGACAGTAAACTAAAAGCAGTTGCTTCAGCTGTAATTGATGATTGCTTTGTAATTCACGATATTAAAGTGCTTGAAGGCAACCAAGGATATTTTGTTGCAATGCCTTCTAGAAAAACTCCTGATGGTGAATATAAGGATGTAGTTCATCCTCTAAACACACCAACTAGAGAAGAAATGAACAAAGCTATTATTGCAGCTTTCGAACAAGAAAAAGCTAAAGCTTAATAAGCTAAGCAAATAATTTTAGTTTAATAAAAATATAAATTAAGCAAAAAAAGAAGCCGATTGGCTTCTTTTTATTTATTAAAATTCTAAAATATTAAATTAAAAATTATTAATAAATAATATTAGAAGTTTATATCTTATAAAACACATAATTATTTTTATTTGTAATAAACATAAAAAAACCGCACAATAATGTGCGATTTTTTTTATTTAAAATGAAATACCTAAATCAATAATTAAAGCATTAATAGCTATTAATGAAGGATAAGCACCATCAGTAAATTGCCAAATTTCGTTGCTGAAGTTTCTATCAGTAAATTTCTTAGGTGCACTGCCTTGCATTTGGCTTCCTGTTGCAGCAGGTAGTTTGTCTTTGTTGAACCAACCATCCCACAAATCGCCTAAAACATTTCCTGTATCTGGTTCGCTACCACCAGCATCTTTGTTATAAACAAAGTCGAAGCAGTAACCAGCATTACGTTTTAAAGCATCAACACCAAATGTGAATGCAGGGTTTTTGAAAATTTCTTTTGGAGTTACAGCATAGTTAGAACCGTTACCACTATTAAATTTAACAGAAGCATAGCAGTTAATAATAATACCAACGGAATCATTATTCAAATTCAAGTCAACAGCAAAACCAGCTTTAGTGCTATTATTATCAACACCATAAATGGTTGCAGTTGTATAACAGTTTCTAACAATACCATTATCAATAATTGAAGCAATACCAGCACTGCGTTTTCCTGTTACTGAGAAATCAACTACAGAACATTGACTAATAGTATCTTTACCAACTAATTCTTTTAAGTTGTTGTTTTTATCAACACTTAATTGATATCTGTAATCTTGTTTAGAATAGTTAACATAACCAACTAATCCACCAGCATAGTAACCTGTTACAGAACCACTTCTAGCAGCTGATACTGTTAATTCTGAATCGCCAATAAGTTTACCAACTAATCCGCCAGCATAAACTTGATCGTTTTCGGTTGAAGCAGAAATTTCGGTTGAAGCAAAAGCTTTAGTAATTGAACCCATATTAGTTCCAGCAATACCACCAACTTGGCCTTTAAGTTTTTCGATTGCAACACCTTTTGTTTGTTTTGCAATAACAGAAGAAACCGAACCATTGTTGTGACCAACAATACCACCAACACTAACTGTTGAAGCATTGTTTTCGCCACTTCTCGCAACAACAGCTACTTGACCATAAACTGTTCCACCACTAATTGTTGCATTGGCATTGTTATAACCAACCATACCGCCCCCAACACTTTCGCCAGAAGCATATAAAATAATATCTAATTTTGTAATATTTTCATATTCGTCAGCACTGTCACAAACAATACCGCCAGAAACTGTTCCGTAGTTATCGCCAACAAGTCCGCCAACTTTTTCGGTTGCACGAATTGTTCCGCCTAAAACTTTACAATTTTTAATTGTTAAACCAATGTGTTCAGAAGCATAACCGTTAGATGCTACAATACCACCTGCAACTTTACCATTTGTAAAGGTTGGGTTAACAATAATAACATCTTCAATAACTCCACCTTGAGCACCACTTGTTACACCAAATAATCCAGCAAATTCAATTTCGCCAAGAGTTTCTGGGTTTGTAGTTGTTTTAAGGTTAGAAATTGTGTAGTAGCTTTCTGCGCCAGCTTTAGAATATTTGCCAGCTTTAAGTGAACCATAGAATGGACGACTTACTGTTCCAATTGGAATCCAAATTTCGTTATCAGGACAAACGATGTTTTGAGCAATAACATAGTTTCCATCTAGTTTCATATTTTTTAATTCTTCAAAAGTTTTAATTGTGTAGCCATCAGAAATATCAATTAAATCATCCGAAACTTCAATATTTGCATAATTTAAGTAAGGATATCCGTTATTAATATTTTCTTTAATAAACCAAACAACATCTAACTTCCAAGGAATAGTTGTATCTTTAGTAATATATTCAGCAGTATCTTCGTTCCAAATTCTTTCTGTGTTTATATGGCTTAAATATGTTTTGCTAAGTTTTAATTCGTTAGTGGTTTTACCCATAATAACATATTCTTTATCTTTAGTATCAACATCTTTACCATCTAAAACATTTTTACCCATTCCAACAAAGCCAGTAACTGTTGGTTCAGTTGGTTCTTCTGGGGTTACAGGAGTATCAGGATTTTCTTCCCCTTCTTCAGGAACTGTAGGTTCAGTTGATTCAGTTTCAGCAGCAGGAGCAACTACAACAGGATTTAATAATTCGCTATTATAATAGTTACCAACAATTTTGTTTGCACTACCAACTTTATCTTTATCAATATCAATTCCATTAGAATCAAGATCAAGTGCAGGAATATCAGTGTTAACACCAATAACCCCACCAATTGTAACTTTACCTTTTGCTTCTTTGCCATTTTTTAATTCAATAGCAGAATAACTATCTTTAATGTGAGCACCAGTATAATTATACATATATTTAGAATCGTTAGTAGCATAGGTTTTAACATTGTTTGATCCAACAAGACCACCATAAACAATTTCAGCTTCTGGAGTAACATTTAAATAAACATCACCCATTGCATAAGAATAAATAACAATACCACCGTGGTTAACACCTGTTACGCCACCAATCTTTCCTTTAACACCATTAATAATAATGTCTTCAGAAGTTTCAGCTTTTGTAATACCCATTGTAACATTAGCACCACAACGATCGATACGAGCAGTATATCTAGAATATTCTTCTTCAACAACTGCATCGGTTGCTTCATTTAACGCAGCAATTCCACCAATTGCATAACTGCCTCTAACATCAATGTGACCATTTAAAACTTCGGTTCTTTCAATTGTGCCAAAGTTTTTACCAGCAACAGCACCAACATAACCATCGTTATAAGCACCGTGAATAATAATGTTATCAACTTTTAAGTTGCAAACTCTACCATTAACACCAATAACACTAAATAAACCAGCATTAGTAAAGGTGTTATAGTTTAAAATATTAGGTTCAACATTTTCTAGTTTTGCAAGTTCTTTTATTAATTCTTCTCTATCAACAGAAGCATTAGAAATTGTGTAACCATTTCCATCAAAGCTACCAGTAAAGCCATTTTCGTTACCAGTGCCAATAGGAATCCAGAAACCGGTGTTATTATAACCATCTAATAAATCAATATTAGAAACAAGTTTATAACATTTATCTAGTCCGTATTCAATAACTTTATCTTCACCTTCAAGTTTGTAAGCACCAATTTGACGAAGTTGCTCAGCATTAGTAATGTAGAATGGGTTTGTTAAACTACCATCGCCAACATAAACTTGGCAAGATAAGTTTCTAAATTTAACACTAGAAGTTCTAAAAGTAATTGTAGCAATACCGCCACTAACAGCTTTTAGTTTTCCAGTTTCTTTATCGTATTTAGCAATACCTTCGTTACTAGATAAAACTTCGTATTCCGAGAAAGCTTTTTTGTTTTCCCAAACAATACTTAAGTCATCTATTTCATCGCCTTCACGCATATAAACGCTAGAAGTTGAAATATAAATTTTTTCGTTATTTCTGGTCAAATAGAAAACTGTGAAACCTAGTGACACAGCAACCAAAATAACTGCTAAGTAGATTAAAAATTTTTTCATACTCTCTTCTCCCCTATTTTTAGGTTAAAATTTAAAAGCACATATTTTTATTATAAATAATTATAGCAAATTTCATTGAAAAAGTCAATAATGCTAAATTTTAACAAAATTCTTTAAATTATTACATAATTAGTATATACCAAATAAGCACCAATATCAATAGGCAATTAAAAAATTTATGGTAAATAAAGCAAATTTTTAAAGCTAAAAAAATAAAAAAATCCCAAATGGGATTTTTTAAACATTATTTTGTGCTTGTTTGTTTCGTTTTACTTTGTTCCAAGTTGGTTTTTGAAAAGCTCCTAAACACATAGTTAAACAATAAACCACTGTAAACACCGGAAACAAGAATGCTCCATCAATTAAATCACGGCGACGAGTTGCACCTAACTTTTTATAATCTAACAAAATTAAAAGCAAACCTTGACCAATTCCCGCAAATATAAATAGCACTAATAAAATCATACCAACTAATATTAATTGGTTATATAGCCCTGCAGCATTAATTCCCATTGCCACGGCTTGAGCATCGGTAAATATTCCCATTCCCCACATATATGCTAAATCATATATGTAATAAGCAGGAATCCAAGTGCAAAGCACAACACAAATAACATTAAACATATAGGTTAATATTTGTTCAATATAAGAAAAGTTAAAGGTTGTAAAAAATTTGCCAAGCATTCTAAAACCATATTTGCCAAGTAATCTTATGTTACCACCAGCAATTCGTTTATTTCGTGAATAGGTATCTTTAAAGGTTGATGGTAAATCTTCATAAACAACTGCATCTTCTACAAAATGACATCTATAACCTTCTAACATACGCTTAAAAATAAACTCGGTATCTTCTGTTATAGAAGTTGTATCGTATCCGCCAATTTTTCTAATTATATTAAAGTCTACCATTGAACCCGGACCATTAACGTGAGCATCTAAGTGCAAACGCTCTCTAACACGAGATGAAAAACGAGAATCAAAAGTATAGTATAATCCACAAGCTTTAGTAAAATTATTTTGAGTCATATTTAAAGCCGATTCATATGGTCTTGCAATTTGGCAACCAGCATTAAATGCATCGTTCATTAAACTAAAGAAATCGTCGTTAATGTGATTATCAGCATCAAGTCTAATAGAAAAATCATACGGAATTTCGGTTTTTAAAATTTGTTCGTAACCTTCTTTTAAAGCATAGGATGCAATATGATGGCTTGGGTCTGGATCATTTAATTCAAAAACATTTGCTCCTGCTTTTCTAGCTAGTTCGGCAGTATTATCGCTACAATTATGCGCAACAACATAAACATCAAACATTTCTTTTGGATAGTTTTGTTTTTCAAATAATCTATTAACTGTGTCAAATATAACATCCGCTTCGTTATGTGCAGGAATTAAAACACAAATTCTGTTTTTCTTTTCGCTAACAGGAAATTTCTTTTTTGGTAGCCAAAATAAAAACATAAACACAAACTGTAACATAAAAGGAATACCAATTAAAATAAGTATAACATTATTAATAGTAAACAAAATGTTATACATTTGAACGTGCCACATATAATCACCTAATATATTTTTTATTTCATTAGCATAATATCATATTTCGACAAAAAACGCCATTAATAATATGTTAAAAATTTAATTACCAAAAATTTCTATTATATATGATAAAATGTGGTTTTTTAGTGATAATAATAATTTAAAAAAAACGAAAAAAAGATATCTCAAAAGAGATATCTTAGAATTGAAAATAGGCAATGACCTATGTATCCGGCTCGTCTAATCAAGGTGCTAGCGCACAGCATTGTCTGATTTAGTTTGTGGTTGTTATGCCACGCATCTAATCAAGTTTTCGGTGCTGAAGGTCTTATGCGAGCAAATAATTTGCGAAGCAATGAAGTAATTGTTTGTATTTTTTAATTTTATGGCTTATCTAAAATATTGGTTTAATTTGTAATTGTTTAATTTAACTGAATTACATCTGTGTAACAGAAGTTACAGACCTTCAGAAGTAAAAAAGAACATCTTTAGATGTTCTTTTAAATGGAAAAGTGGCAATGACCTATGTTTCCGGCTCGTCTCCAAGCAAGTATTTTCGGCGCTGAAGGTCTTAACTTCTGTGTTCGGCATGAGAACAGGTGTGTCTCCTTCGCTAATATCACCACTAATGGTTGCTAACTCAGATTTTGTCTGATTTACTTTGTGGTTGTTATGCTGCTCGTCTAATCAACTTAGCACTGCGGCATCTTAATAAATCATTAAATCTTTGCCAGTGTTAGTTTCCTAACAAGTGTACTTCTTTTTAAGTACACTCACAACTACATAATAGAATTTTACCTTGAATATTGATTTTAATGCGATTCGTCTTGTTTTTGATCAAGCCCTCGACCTATTAGTACCAGTCAACTTCAAATATTACTACTCTTCCATACCTGGCCTATCTACCTCATCGTCTCTGAGGGGTCTTACTAACTTTAAGTTATGGGATATCTAATCTTGAGGTGGGTTTCACGCTTAGATGCTTTCAGCGTTTATCCCGTCCATACTTCGCTACCCTGCTATGCTTTTGGCAAAACAACAGATGCACAATTGGTATGTTCACTCCGGTCCTTTCGTACTAGGAGCAAATCCTCTCAAATATCCAACGCCCATGGCGGATAGGGACCGAACTGTCTCACGACGTTCTGAACCCAGCTCGCGTACCACTTTAATCGGCGAACAGCCGAACCCTTGGGACCTACTTCAGCCCCAGGATGTGACGAGCCGACATCGAGGTGCCAAACCTCCCCGTCGCTGTGGACGCTTGGGAGAGATCAGCCTGTTATCCCCGAGGTAACTTTTATCCGTTAAGTGATGGCAATTCCATTTTCTACCATCAGATCACTAAGTCCTACTTTCGTATCTGCTCCACTTGTAAGTGTTGCAGTTAAGCTCCCTTATGCCTTTGCACTCTGCTAATGGTTTCCAACCATTATGAGGGAACCTTTGAACGCCTCCGTTACTCTTTTGGAGGCGACCGCCCCAGTCAAACTGCCCACCTAACACTGTCCGGCTTCCAGATTATGGCAAACCGTTAGAACTTCAACCTTGAAAGAGTGGTATCCCAACGTTGACTCCACCAATCCTAACGAACTGGCTTCTTAGTCTCCCACCTATCCTGTACATCCAAGATCAAAATCCAATATTAAGCTACAGTAAAGCTCTACGGGGTCTTTCCGTCCTGCCACGGGTAATACGTATCTTCACGCATACTTCAATTTCGCCGAGCCCATTGTTGAGACAGCGCCCAAATCGTTACGCCATTCATGCGGGTCAGAACTTACCTGACAAGGAATTTCGCTACCTTAGGACCGTTATAGTTACGGCCGCCGTTCACTGGGGCTTAAGTTCTGTGCTTCGGGTTGCAATATTCTCACTTCCCTAACACTTCCCCTTGACCTTCCAGCACCGGGCAGGCGTCAGCTCCTATACTTCATCTTGCGATTTAGCAGAAACCTGTGTTTTTGGTAAACAGTCGCTTGGGCCTCTTCACTGCGGCCTATGTTTCCATAGGCACCCCTTCTCCCTAAGTTACGGGGTAATTTTGCCGAGTTCCTTAACAATGGTTCTCTCGTTCGTCTTACATTTCTCATGTCGTCCACCTGTGTCGGTTTGTGGTACAGGCACCTTGTATCTATTTAGCAGCTTTTCTCGTCAGCGTGAATTCATAGGCTTCGTTACTAATTTTCACTCCCCATCATCGCCTAGCCTTTGATAACAAGCGTACTTCACTACTTGTTGGCCTCACGATTTAGCCACGGCTTTCCATCCCCGTGGTCCTATTATCCTTCTGCGTCCCTGCTTCAACTCTTGGTCGATACACGGTGGTACAGGAATATCTACCTGTTGTCCATCACCTACGGCTTTCGCCCTCGGCTTAGGTCCTGACTTACCCTGGGAGGACTGCCCTTCCCCAGGAAACCTTAGACTTTCGACGGCAAAGGTTCTCGCTTTGCTCTCGCTACTCATGCCGGCATTCTCTCTTGTATACAGTCCACCAACCCTTCCGGTTTGGCTTCTGCCCAGTATACATTGCTCCTCTACCGATAGAATCTCTTCTATCCCTAAACTTCGGTGTTATGTTTTAGCCCCGGTACATCTTCGGCGCACAACTACTCGACCAGTGAGCTATTACGCACTCTTTTAATGAATGGCTGCTTCTGAGCCAACATCCTGGTTGTTTTAGCGGTTGCACATCCTTTTCCACTTAACATAAACTTTGGGACCTTAGTTGTAGATCTGGGCTGTTTCCCTTTTGACAATGAAACTTATCTCACACTGTCTGACTCCCTAGCATAATATGTGACATTCGGAGTTTGATAAGGCTTGGTAGGTCGTGAAACCCCCGCACCTATTCAGTGCTCTACCTTCACATATCTTAATTCTAGAGGCTAGCCCTAAAGCTATTTCGAGGAGAACCAGCTATATCCCAGTTCGATTAGAATTTCTCCGCTATCCACAAATCATCCCCGGATGTTTCAACAGACGTGGGTTCGGTCCTCCACAAGGTTTTACCCTTGCTTCAACCTGCTCATGGATAGGTCACTGGGTTTCGGGTCTACAACATGCAACTTATTCGCCCTTTTCAGACTCGCTTTCGCTTCGGCTCCGTAACTTAATTACTTAACCTTGCTACATATCGTAACTCGCCGGCCCGTTCTACAAAAAGTACGAGGTCGTTATTCACTTCCTCCGTTTGTAAACATATGGTTTCAGGTTCTATTTCACTCCCCTCCCGGGGTTCTTTTCACCTTTCCCTCACGGTACTTGTTCGCTATCGGTCACTAGATCGTATTTAGCCTTACGAGATGGTCCTCGCTCATTCACACCAAATTCCTCGTGCTCGGTGCTACTCTGGTTCACTGCTCGTGGTTGAATAATGTTTCGTATACAAGACTTTTACTTTGTTTCGTGCGGCTTTCCAACCATCTTCTACTACATTACTTTATTCCTCTTTATGCAGGACCTAACCCCCATTGTATTGCTACATTGGGTTTGGGCTCTTACCCGTTCGCTCACCACTACTTAGGTAATCGTTTGTTTACTTTCTTTTCCTCCTGGTACTTAGATGTTTCAGTTCCCAGGGTTCCCTTTAATACACTATGTATTTATGTATTAATACTAGAGCATTATCTCTAGTGTGTTTCCACATTCGGACACCCACGGATTGTTGCCTACTTGCGGCTCCCCGTGGCTTTTCGCAGCTTATCGCGTCCTTCATCGGCGTCTAGTGCCAAGGCATCCACCATACGCTCTTTTTCGCTTGATCGTATTTCGTCGATATTCTTGGTTTTCGTTTTTCTTTCGAAAGAACTTTCTTAAATTGAATTATTCGTCGTATTACTCGTTTATTTTTTTTCTTAAACTTTATCTACTCGATATTCTTCTCTATTTTTTTCTACTATGCAGTTGTCAATGTACTTTTGC
>CAQIDI010000006.1 GCA_948806215.1 uncultured Eubacteriales bacterium
GCCTTGCTGGCGTTAAACAACTTTGCACAAATAACAATAATATTTTAATCGAAGCGTTGTTTAATAGCGAACTAGAACCATACACTTTAAAAGGCACAATTAGTCCTAGCGCGCTAATTTCGCATCCGTTTGTGGAAGGAACTTATTACATAACAATTCGTAATAAGTTAAGTTCAGCATTGGAAATAAACTTTGCTATAACCGAAAATATTTCTAGCATAGCATTAGGCATTGAACGAATAATTACTATGAGTGGCGATAACTACTCGTATGTAAAGTTTACAGCAAGCGAAGGTGGAAGTTATGTTATTACATTAGAAAATAATGATAATGTAGAATTATGCGTTTATGTATTAGATGATAATTTAAGTGCTAAGCCTGTTAAAGGTGGCAGTTTTTATACTGTGCAATTTAATCCTTCATATACTTATTTTATTGGTATAAAAAATGGAACACATTCGGATAACTCTATTTTTATTAATATGGAAAAATTTGCTTATGAATGGATAATAAGTGATGGAGATAAAGTTGTTTCAACATTTGAAAGTTATTATGAAGTAGATGTTCGAAAAACCTACACATTTTCATTTAGAATAAATAATAAACTAATAAGTGATGTTCATTTTAGAGATAGAGATATTCACGGATACGAAGGAGTTTATAAGAAAAATTTATCTGGAAATAAACTAGTACTAAAAGAGGGATGCGGATTAGATATCCCAGGATTTTATATAGATGCTGAGTCAACTGATATTAACGATTCTAGTAATACATATGCTTCGCTTCAAATAATTCCAAAATTAAATAATCCAGTTATATTAACAAGTTTATTTGGTAACGACACTTATAATTTTAATTTGAAAGCTGCTAAGGGAATAACTAAAATTGATTATACCTATTACCATAATAACAGTAGTATTATTGCTTCAAAATCAGTTAATTTTAGTGTTGATTATAATGTTGATAATAATTTTGATTATGTTAATTCTGTTACAATAGATGCGTTAAAGGAAGTTGGCGAATCTTCAGCATATAATGTAACAATAAAAGTAAATAAGTATCATTATGAAGTTAGAGGTGGAAATCCACATACCTTTGAAAAAGAAATTGTTGGACCATCGTTTTCTAACCTTTTTGCTGGTGGAAATGGCACGGAAGGTAATCCTTACACAATAAGTAACTATAGGCATTTTAAAAATATGGCAAGCTTAGATTGTTATTTCTATTTATTAAACGACATTAATTTGGGTGGCGATTGGATTATGCCTCACACCTTTATGGGCAAGTTAAATGGAAATAATAAAACTGTTTCTTATAGATTAGCTACTAATGCTAGCAGCACCGTTGTTAGGCAATCTTCAACAATAGGATTATTTCAAATTAATCGTGGATTTATTCATTCTTTAAATTGTAATGTGTTAATTAATATAAATGATTCTACCGAAAATCAATTTGTGCCAAGTTATTTTGTTAATGTTGGCGGCATATGCGGAGTTAATTTTGGAATTATTCAAAACTGTGAAACTAGTGGTTACATAACTGTTATGTTAGATCAATCACAAGTTGGCGGATTGGTTGGCAGAAACGAAGGCACAATTTATCATTGCCGAAATAGAAGTTATCTAATGGGTAATGGCGATTTGGGCGGAATTTCGGGAAGCAACTTTGCACCGGGATATATTAACGATTGCCATAACTACACTCAATGTGCTTATCACTATGATGTTAACAGCAGAAGCGTTGGCGGAATTGTTGGATATATGTATTCGGGAACAGTTGTTAATTGTGTGAACAATGGTGCATATGTTTATTGTTCGCCATCTAGCGAAAGTAGAACACTAGAACCTCATATGGGGCAAATAGTTGGGCAAATTGATGGTGGCGAAACTTCTGGCAATGTTTGCAACGGAACACTAAACATTGGAACATTGCACACAGTAACTTGGAAACCAAATTGGTTTGAAACCAAAAGCCATAATCAGGCAAAATATACTTCAACTGGCGAATTCGGTTTAGATAATAGGTAAAAAGCGACTAAGAAATTAGTCGTTTTTTATTAAAAAATTTTTACAAAAATTTTGAGTTTGTAATTATGTTTGCGTTTTATTTGTTAATAAATTAAAATAGTGTTATGGAATTAAATTTTTTTAGTAAAAAACCTAAAAAGGTGGCTTTAGTGCTTGGTGGTGGTGCAACCCGAGGTCTTGCACACGTTGGAGCAATTAAGGCTTTAGAAGAAAATAATATAGCATTTAATTATGTGGTTGGAACAAGCGTTGGCTCGTTAGTTGGTGCAGCATATGCCGCAGGTTTAAAAGCAAGCGAAATTGAAGAACTTGCAAAAAATATTAAACCAAAGGATATTAGAAAAAACTTTTTGCCATTTACTCCAAGCGTAGCCGATGGAATTAAAGATGTGGTTAAAAGCAGTTTGGGAGATGTTAAGTTTTCCGACTTAAAACGAAAGCTATGCGTTGTTGCAGTTGATGTTATAACCAGCAACGAAGTTCACATAACAAAAGGTTCGGTTGCCGATGCGGTTGCTGGCAGTTGTGCAGTTCCTGGTGTTTTTTATCCCGTGCAATTTGAGAACTATCGATTATTTGATGGTGGGCTTAGCAATAATATTCCAAGCAATGTTGCTAAAATAGTTTTTGATTGCGATGCAGTTGTTGCAATAGATGTTAATTCAACTAGGGGGCAAGGAACCGATAGCACAAAATATTTAGATCAAATAATGGCAAGCATTAGAATTATGATGAAAAGTAATTCGTTAAAAGGATACCTAAATTCTAACATTATTATTCAGCCAGACCTTAAACGATTTAAACGAACAAGTTTAAATTATATAGATGAAATGATAGAAGAAGGTTATAATGCAACCTTATTTCAAATTGATAACATTAAAGCTTTGCTTAGTGGCAAAAAAATTGAAAGCAAGCCACAAAAATTAAAAGTTAGAAAAGTAAAAAATATTTTTTAATGAAAACAAAAAACATAGTTAAAATAGTAATATTAAGTGTTGTTTTGGTGTTGTTTTTAGTCACCTTGTTTTTTAGCAACCAGTTGGAAAATTTGTTGTTGCTTAAACCAAACCTACAAAAAGTTTATAACAATTCGCTTTCGGTTCACTTTGTTGATGTTGGGCAGGGCGATGCAATTTTAGTTAGGTTTCCTAACAACAAAACAATGCTAATTGATAGTGGTAGCGAAAACCACAAAAACAATTTGCTAAACTACATAAACAATGTGTTTTTTAACAATGCTAAAAATAAAACCTTTGATTATGTTATGCTTACTCACCCCGATGCCGACCATATGGGTAATATGTTAACCATTTTTAATAGTTATAAGGTTAACAACTTTTTGCGTCCAAACATTTATGCCGAAGGGATTGAAAAATACGATGGCTTTAATGCTTCAAGTGGAGAAGAAAACTATGTTAGGTTAGTGGCTAAGGCCTATGCGTTAAATATTAATATGAAATTTGCAACACCAGATTTTAGCGATGAAAACTTAAATGAATATATGCGCATTTTAACACCTATTAGAAATAACTATAGTGATGAAAACAGTTTTAGCCCAATTATTAGTTTAACCCACAATGGTGTTAAGTTTTTGTTAACTGGTGATGCAACAAAGCAAAACGAGTTGGAACTTATTAATAACTATAGCGAAGAAATTTATAATTGTGATGTTTTAAAACTTGGTCATCACGGCAGTAGCACTTCAACTGGCGAGCAATTTTTAAACGAAACTTCGCCAAGTGCTGTTGTTATTTCTTACGGTAAGGATAATTCTTATTTGCATCCTAGTGAAGAAACAATTAACAAAATTGTTAACTATGCCGAAACAAACAATTTAAAATATAATAACTTGGTTTACGAAACTGCAAAACAAGGAAACATTATTTTTAGCGTTAAAAATAATGCTTACGATGTTACAACAATTAATAATGTTAATAACTATGTTTTTGTTAACTATTGGGTTGTTGTGGTTATAGTTATTGCTTTATTTATAGTTTTTGTTATTTTACCTTATTTAATAAAATTTTTATTTTCAAAAAAATCTAATAATGTTTTAAAACCATAATGGTATGCTATTTTACTTTAATTTATTGTAATATTTTAATTTTTAAAGTATAATTTAATAAATCATATAATAGGTATTATTATATGAAAAGTTTTAATGGAGACATTATGGTTAGCAATATAACAATTTTTGGGCTTAATAATACATTTGCTAAAGAAGTTGGAAGATTTTTATCTGACGAACTTGAGATGTTTTTTGCTGATGTTATGGAACTGTTAAAATTTGATTTTATTAATTTGGTTGAAGCTCAAAATATTGTTGGTAAAGAATATATTTTAAAACAAGAACGAGTTAAAATAAAAACCTTGTCTAGCTACGAAAACACAATTATTAGTTGCGATTTTAGGTCGTTAAACACTCCTGATAATTATGCAAACCTACATAATGGTTCGGTTATGATTTATTTAAAATTAAGTAACGAAAGTTTGGTAGAAATAAATAAAACTTTTAAAGATAGTTCCGATTACGATTTGTTTAGCGATGTTACTATTAATTACTTAGAAAGTAAAGCCGATATAGTGTGCGATGTTAGTGGGCTTAATGTAGAAGATTCTGCAAAAAAAGCAGTTACTAGTTTAATGGAATATTACAAACAAAAAGGTGTTTAAAAAAACACCTTTTTTTATTTTATTTAAATTTATTTTACACAAACTAAATTAAACTTTCAAATTTTATTCTGTGTGTGAACCTATAAAAATATTTTGAAATTTGTTGTTTTTAATATATACTAAAATATATATGCGATTTTAGGAGAATTATGGAAAACAAACGCAATTTTTATGCTCAATATAGTGAAATTTATAACAATGTGGAAAAAAAAGAAGTGCGTTGTAAATTAGTTATTACCAAACGCAAAACATTGCCATTTCCTTATATGCCTTTTACAGATGAAATAGAAAATAGTTTTATGCAAAAAATGTTGGTTGATATTAGCAATAACGACGAACTATTTTTTATTGGTACTAATGCTGTTAATAAAGAAGAAGCTGTTAATGGAATGTTTAACAAAGTTGGTGCAGTTTGCAAAATGGAATGTGTTAATGTTAAAGATAATGGCATAAACTACATTTGTAATGTTTTATATTTTGCCGAAATAAAACACGTTGAACCACAAAACGGAGTGGTTGTTGTTGATGTTGAGCCATTAAACGAAGTTAATGCAAAAACCGAAAACAGTTTGCTACTATTAGAACGCGTTAAAGAATTATATTTTAATTATATTAACTATATTAATCGAAAAGTTAGCCAAGATTTATTAGGCTACATTAAAGAAAGTGTTAACCCTAATGTGGCAGTAAGCCTTATTGCTGTAACAATTAATTTAACATTTGAAGAACAATATAAATTGCAATGTGAAACCGACACAGAAAAACGCCTTGAAGATTTGATTGTTAGAATTAATAAGTTGTTTTCGTTTGAAGCGTTAGACAAAAAAATTAACGAACGTATTAAGGTGGAAAACGAAAAACGCCAAAAAGAAATTTATATTAAAGAAAAAATTAAATATTTAAACGAAGAAATTAACGAGCAAGACGAATTTTCGGAACTTGAAAATAAAATTAAACGCCTAGATATGCCAGAAGATGTTAGAGAAACTGTTTTAAAATCGCTAACAAAGCTATCTAAAACCCCTTCTATGGCAGCAGACTATAGCGTGCTTAGAAATTATATTGATACAATTATTGAACTTCCTTGGGGAATAGAAACCGTTGATAACACAAGCATAGAACACGCTAAAGAAATTTTAAATAACGAGCACTATGGCTTAGAAAAAGTTAAGCAACGCATTTTAGAATATTTGGCAGTGTTAAACTTAAAAGGCAAGGTTGGCGGACAAATTTTATGTTTGGTTGGTGCTCCGGGTATTGGTAAAACCAGCATTGCAAAATCGGTTGCCAATGCACTTGGCAGAAAATTTGTTAAACTATCGCTTGGTGGTATTCACGACGAAACCGAAATTAGAGGGCATCGCAGAACCTATGTTGCTTCTATGCCGGGAAAAATTATTTATAACATAAAAAATGCGGGTTCTGTTAATCCGGTGTTTTTACTTGATGAAATTGATAAAATAACAACCGACATTCACGGCGACCCAGCAAGTGCACTTTTAGAAGTTTTAGACCCAGCTCAAAATAACAATTTTAGAGATAACTTTTTAGAAATTCCATTTGATTTAAGCAAAGTTATATTTATTGCAACAGCTAACTATGCAAACAGAATTCCTGCGCCATTATACGATAGAATGGAAATAATAAATATTGATAGTTATTTAGCTCCAGAAAAACTTGAAATTGCTAAAAACTATTTGTTAAAGCGTGAACTTGTTGCAAACGGACTAAGCGAAAACGCAATTCAAATTTCGGACGAAACAATTATGGCAATTATTAATAACTACACATTTGAAGCAGGAGTTAGAAACTTAGAGCGTTTAATTGCAAAAATATGCCGAAAACTTGCTGTTATGCTTGTTGAAGATAAAAACACAAAACTACCTTGGAATGTTACTTCCAATATGCTTCCGGATATTTTTAACGAAGCACCAATAATTAATCGCGGAGTAAGAAAAAACTCAGAGGTTGGCATTGGCTATGGGCTTAGTTGGAGCAGTTGTGGTGGCTCGGTTTTAACTTTGGAAGGCGTGGTTTTAAAAGGCGATGGCAAAATAGAAATTACTGGTAACCTAAAAGATGTTATGAAGGAAAGTTGCAAAATTGCTTTGTCGGTTGCAAAAAGGCAAATCGAAAAAGATAACAACCTAGTAACAAACAACATTGATTACAGTAAAATAGATATTCACGTTAATGCGTGTGAAGGTGCTATCGAAAAAGATGGTCCTAGTGCTGGAACTGTGCTTTCGCTAGTTATTTATAGTGCGTTAACAAACAAACCTATTAATAACAACTTTGCAATAACTGGCGAAATTAGTTTAACTGGTTATGTTACAGCAGTTGGTGGCTTAAAAGAAAAACTTTATGCCTGTGTTACAAACAACATTAAAAATGTTATTGTTCCATTAGAAAACAAAAAAGATATTGAACTACTTAATAAAGATATAACCGATAAGTTAAACATAAACTATGTTTCCAACTTTAGTGAAGTTGTAAAATTAGCAATTTTAAACGAGGATAAATAATGAAAATAACAAAAGCAACATTTTTTACAAGTGTTGCAAACGCAAATAATTTAATAAACGATGGTGTTAGTCAAATTGCTTTTGTAGGGCGTAGTAATGTTGGGAAAAGCAGTTTAATAAACTTGTTAACTAATAACTCTAAACTATGCAAAACATCTTCCACTCCGGGGCGAACAAGGCTTGTTAACTATTTTAAAATTAACGATCAATTTTATTTTGTTGACCTTCCGGGTTATGGATATGCAAAAGCTAGTGGGCAAGAAATTATAGGTTGGCAAAGTTTAATAGAACCATACTTAATTAATAATCCAAATTTAAAACTTGTTTGTGCTTTGGTGGATTCTCGCATTGAACCTACCGAAAACGATAAAATTATGATTAACTTTTTAAACTATTATCGAATTCCGTTTGTGGTTGTTGCTACAAAATGTGATAAATTTGCAAAAAGTAAAATTAAACCAGCCCTAAATAAACTAGCAAATAGTTTAAAACTGGGTGTTAAAAATGTTTATGGCATTAGTAGTTCTAATGGTTATGGAAAAGAAGAATTATTATCTTATTTCGAACAAATGTTAAATAATTAAGAACCAATTATTGGTTCTTTATTTTTTTATTAGTGCGTTTTTGCACAATTAATAACAAAATTTCATATAGTAGAGTATACAGGCTTATTAAATAGGAGGTAAAACATTATGTCATTTTATTCTGGAAGTAGAAACTCTTTTTGTCCAGGACCAATTCAAGGAAATCCATTAAATGGCTTGTGTGAAAAAGCTTGCATACATACTAAAAAGGTTTTTGATGCTTGTATTCGTCAAATGCAAGAAACCGATGTTCAGTTAACTGTTACTGATTTTACACCTGCAAATCCAGTTCAACCATTAACTTTTGTTAATGTTAGATGCGTTGGAACAGATGTTACAATTAGTGATTTAGTTGTTGATAGGTTTGATGATAAACCTTGCTTTGCTAGAGTTAGCGGAACTGTTAATGTTCCAGTTGTTGTTACATACACCGATGCAAATGGTGTTGTTGGCACTGGCAATAGCGTTATTAGCGTTAACACCGATGTTGTGCTATATGTTCCACAACCAAGCATTGTTCCTTTCACTATCGAAGCTTTTGCTAGTTGCTTAAGCCCAGATGGCGAATATGTTGGCGACAATGTGTTTAGCATTGATACTTGCTTATCAATAATTTTAAGAGTGGTTGTTGAAGCTGAACTATTAGTTCCAACTTATGGTTATTGCCCAATTCCACCTTGTCAAGAATTCACTCAAGATGCTTGTTCTGGTTTCTTTGATTTACCATTGTATCCTGCACAACAACCAGTTTGTAACGGTTAATTAAAGTTAAAGCGTACCTAAATGGTACGCTTTTTTTATTTAGTTAAATTAACTGGTAATTAAAATTGCCTATTGAAAATTGGTTGAAAATATAGTAAAATATAGTTAGATTTATTTGGAGTAGCTTATGAAGAACTTTGATTACGAAGCATTGTCAGGAAATATGAATGTTGACCTATGTGCTTTAGAAAGTGCAACATATATGTTATCAATAGCAAACAAACAATATCGAATGGCTAACGAACGCAATTTAGATAGAAAGGTTATTGATTTTTTTAGTATGAAAGTTTCGGTTTATAGCGAATACCGCGAAAACTTATATAGCGATATTACTTACGATATGTTAGAGTTAAAAACTTACTTATTTAACAGAATGATTGATGATAAACGAATTTTATGGAACGAGTTTACAAAAGCTTTTCCTAATAGCAACTTAAAATTTGAAGATGTTTTTGTTAAAAATGTTGCAGTTTATCCAGAAGCAAAAGATAAAATAGAAAAAGGAAATGTTGATGGTTCATATTCTAATTTAAGCAAAGCATTTTATGAGTACGCATTAACTTTTATAGAAAACGAACAGCTTGGTAATTTTGAATGTTTGTTATCCGATATTTATAACAAAGTTAACAATATGGGCGCAGTTCCGTTTATTGAGCCAAAGTTAAGCAATAAAAATGCAAAAGTTCCTTGTTGGTTAATAGAGCAAATTGAAAACAACTCCGAAATAGAATATGGTAATTTAAGAAAACAAGCGTTAAAACTTGGTGTTAGTTTAAGAAAATTAAATAAATTAAAAAAATCTAAAGCAAACAACGAAACTGTGCTTGCCGAATGTGAAAAGTTAGAAAATCAATATAACGATGTTAACACACAAGTTATGAATATGGACGATATGTTTTTAGGACTAGATACAGTTGTTAACAGGGCAGAAGCTTCAACAAAAAAATGGAAGTTTGGCGAAGTTGATGGTCAGCTTATAGAAAAAATATTTGAATTTGGATTATCTATTCCTAAGGATATTAAAAAGATAACTCCATTAGGTAACGAGATTATAATATCTAAAGCAGAAGCACAAATTATTGCTAACAATGCGTTATATAATAAAAACACAATTTTAAATGGTTTGTTGCTTGCTAAATATGCAAATATTAATCCAATGCTAAAATTATCAGAAATAGAGCATTCTAAAAGGGTTGTTTCTTGGATTAAAGAAAAAGAAACACAATTAAAAAACAATTTGGTTGAACTAAATAAAAATCAAGTTGTTAATCAAGAAGAAGTTTATAAATTAAATAATTACTTAAATGCACTAAATGTGTTACATTTTGAAACACCAGTTGGCGTTGTTAATTATTCTAATGGACAACTTGTTAATGTTACAAATAATCAACCTTATAGTGAAGATGTGGTGTTTGAATTAAATAATCAAAAACAAACACAAAACACAATTAAAAATATGTCAGCTAAAAAGTAGTGGAGGGAAACTCTTATGAAACAAAAAAAGTATATGGAAATTAACAATACTAACGATGTTATAAAATTTTTTAACATATGCATTAATAATGTTTGCAAATATAATTTTTTGTGTTTAAAAGCATTAAATCAAGAAAAAAAGGAAATCGAATTAGATTTATCTGAAACAACCAGAGCGTGGCTAAGTTCCAGACATAAAGCATATGCAACTTGCCGTTTAGAAACTATTAATAATAATTTTAGTGAAATGAAAAGACTAAAAGAAATAATTGTTAAACCATTACAAGAAAATAAGGCCTTGCTATGGAAAACATATTTAGAATGTAAGCCAAACACAACCGAAACTTTTGATGATGTTTTTAGCGACTTGGTTTTTAATAGCGATGATAATTTGAACGAAGAGTATTATAATTTTATAAATGAAAATGTTGAAAATATAAGTGCTAAACACGCAGAAATGTTTGGTTATTTAAGAGATTATTCTGTATATTACGATGCATTATCAAAATTAGAAATGTTAGAACAAATTCACAGTGTGGCTTGTGATAGATTAACCGATAGTGGTTATAACACAATTTTTGCACCTATTAACACAACCGAGGATGTTAAAGCTGTTTCTGCAAACACATTAATAACTTTTAAAGAATTAACAAATTTATATGTTAAGGATGTTAAAAAAACTTTAAGTCAAATTCAAGCCGAAGCTTATAAAGCATATAAAAAGGTTAGAAAAAATCCTGAAGATAAAGCTAGTTCTGATATTTTAGATGAAACATCTAGTTATATAAGGTTATTAAATGATAGACTTGATGCTTCTAATTATTTGGGTAGAAAACTTGATGTTTTGCTTGAGCGTTTAGAAGCAAGCAACACAACACCACTAGGTCTAGATGGAAAAATTATAGCAGCAGTTGCCGACTTTGGTTATGGTGTTGCTGGTAATAAAGTTTTAACCGATGCAGCCAAAAATTTTAGAGTGGAAAATGTTTATGCTCACAATTCGGAACTTTCAGAAATTTTAGCAACAGCAATTGAATTTCCAAATTTTGCACCATTTTTACAAAAACTTGCCGCTGAAACCGATTTGCACACCGAGTTAAGTGCCCAGAGTTTTGAATTTTCTAAAAAAGTAATAGAAAGTTTAACTGAAGAAAACAATCCAAATGTTGAATTTCTTAACGACGATAACGAAGTAAAGAAAAAATTAGCATTTATAACCCCATATGGCAGAGTTTGGTTTGATGGAAAAGTTCTTCATTCTTTTGAAAACGATAAAACCTTTAGTGTTTCTAGTTTAAATAACTATACCGTTAACGAAGAAACTGGCGAATTTGTTAAGGCTGAACCAGTTAGCGTTCCGTTAAATATGGAAAATGATAATAAAAAAGAGAATGCAGGTGTTATAGAAAATCAAAAAGCTATGTCAAGGAAATAAAAATTTAAAATAAAAAATAAAAATCACCAACTAAATGGTGGTTTTTTTCTTTTTAGTTATTAATGCACCATAAGCATTTGAATTAAAAAAATAAATTTGATAAAATAATTATTGGAGGCAATATGAAGGTTTTTGCAATATCTGATTTACATTTAAGTATAAATTCAAATAAGCCAATGAACATTTTTGGTCCAGTTTGGGAAAATTATTTGCAAGAGATTGAAAATAGCTGGTCCAGTTTGGTAACAGAAAACGATTTGGTTTTAATTTCTGGTGATATTTCGTGGGCTATGAAATTGAACGATGCTAAAGCTGATTTGAATTATTTATCTAAGTTTAGTGGTAAAAAAGTTATAATAAAAGGTAATCACGATTATTGGTGGAGTAGCATTAGTGGTGTTAGAAGCTTGCTACCAGAAAATTTATATGCACTGCAAAACGATGCACTTAGGTTTGGTAATTATGTTGTTTGTGGTTCTCGTGGTTGGACTGTGCCAGAAATAACACATAAAACCGAAGACGACGAAAAAATTTATAAACGAGAATTAATAAGAATGGAACTTAGTTTAAAGTCGGCATTAGAACTTAAACAAGATGGCGATACTTTAATTGTTATGATGCATTATCCGCCTTTTAATTCTAAGTTAGAAGAAAACGATTTTACTAAGTTATTTGAACAATTTGGCGTTGATATTGTTGTTTATGGGCATTTGCATTCCTACGATAAAAAACAACGATTAATAACTTATATTAATAACATAAAATATTATTTAACTAGTTGTGACCTTGTTGGAAATAAGTTAATAGAAATAATAAAATAATTTGCCTTTTAAAAGGCAATATGCTTGTGTAGCTCAGTAGGTAGAGCAACTGATTCGTAATCAGTAGGTCGGCGGTTCGATCCCGCCCACAAGCTCCAATTAGATTAAGAAAATATTTTTATTTAAAGGAGATAAAAAATGTTAGAATTTGCAGGCCGTTTTAGTGATCCTAAATTACTTATAAAGGATTTTAAGTATTGGGCAGTTGTATTTAAACAACTACCATCCACATTAGGCCAGTGTGCATTTATATTAAAAAGGGAAACATCTGATTTTTCAAATGTTAAACCAGAAGAAATGTATGAGTTTCCAGAAGTTTGTAAGTGGTATGAAGAAAAAATTAAAAATTTATTTGGTGCTAATAAGTTTAATTATTATGCTGTAATGATGAAAGAACATTTTGTTCATTTTAATGTTTATCCTAGATATGCTGAAACTGTTTCAAAATATGGAAAGACTTGGATTGATGAAGGGTGGCCTAAAAAACTTATTGATATAAAAATAGAAATATCGGAAGATGTGGAAAAATTAATTATAAATGATTTAAAGAAATAGTATTAATTTTTGAAAAATTGAACAAAAAAATTAAAAACTAAATAAAAACTTTTTAGGAGTATAGTTATGTTTAAAAATAAAGTTGCGTTAGTTACTGGCGGAACAAGCGGAATTGGTTATGGAATTTCAAAGCAATTTCTTGAAAATGGCGCAAAAGTAATTGCAATTTATAGAAATGATGAGAAAAAAGCAATTAATGCAAAAAATCAACTTTCTAAACTAGGCGATTTTTCTATAATTAATGCAGATATAACTAATGAAAACCAAATAAAAAAAGTTTTTTCTAGCATATCACAGCTAGATTATTTAGTAAATTGTGCTGGCATTAGTAACGAAGATTATATTGATAAGCTTTCGTTAAATCAAATAAAAGAAACCCTTGATGTAAATTTAATTGGTAAAATTATTTGTTGCAGATGCGCTTTGCCATTGCTTAAAAAATCTAAATCGGCTGTTGTTATAAACATTGCATCACGATTTGCCGAAAGACCACTGCCAACTTGCATACCTTACACAACAAGTATGGCTGCCATTGTTATGCTATCAAAAAACTTGGCACTTGAATGGGCTCCACATAAAATTAGAGTTAACACAGTTAGTCCTTCTTTAACATTAACTCCGTTAACAAAAAAACTTTACACCAAAGAAGAAATTATTGAAACAGCAAAAAAGAATCCTTTAAATAGGCTTGGAGAAGTGGAAGATACTGCAAATGCTGTAATGTTTTTATGTAGTGATAAAGCAAGTTATATAAACGGTGAAAATCTAAGTGTTAATGGTGGTATTTTATTGGTTTAGCTTAAGGCTTAAAACAAACATTATTAAAAATAGCGAAATAAATAACAAAATTAAAAACAATCACTATTAGAATAAACTCCATTTAAAAAATTATTTAAGGAAAAAATAGTTTATGAGTTATACAAAGAAACAGCGAGCAAGAGGAATAATTTTTTATGATAATAAAATTATTTCTATGTATCGTGAATTAGATAACAGAATTTTTTATACTTTCCCTGGTGGCGGAATGGAAGAAGGCGAGTCTGAAACAGAGTGTGTTGTTCGTGAAATTTTTGAAGAGTTTGGTTTGGTGGTTAAGCCATTAAAAAAAGTTTATGTTTATGAGAATGAAAAAAGCATAGAATATTTTTACATTTGTGATTGGATTGAAGGCAAATTTGGAACTGGTAACGGAGAAGAATTTGAACCACAAAATAATAATGGTGTTTATAAACCGATGCTTATTAATATTTTAGATATTCCTTCTTTGCCACTTATGCCACCAGAAATAGCAAAAGCATTTTTTGAAGATTATAACCAAAATGGAAAAATTCTTAGAAGCAATGTAAAAGTGGTTAATAAAGAATAATGACGATTTTTATTTAATTTATAAAAATTTAAAATTTTACAATAATAAATTAATTTTTAAAAATTAAGGAGATAATATGAAAAAATATTATTATCATTTGGTGTCTGATAATATTTGGCAAGTTGGCGATAAAATTGAAATTGGTTCTAAAGGTTTTGGTATGTGGAATGATGTTTACGATTTTGTTGCTATGAATAAGTTGGATTTTAAAACTGAAAAAGATAGGGTTATTGAAGAATACGATTTTATAATTCGAGAGCTTGCCAGTGAAGAAGTTAGACAAACAGAGTTTCCTAATCTTCCAAGTAGGTTAAGATGTTTGTGGCTTTGCGAAGATATTAAGGATTGTGAAAAACGAGTGCAGGAGTTTAGAAGACTTGGCAGAACAGTTTCGCAAATTGTTAAAGTTGAACTTGATGGCAATATTTTAAATGTTAATCCTGAAAATTTACCAAAATCTAAAAAATCTTATAATCAATATAAAGAATGTGTAAGAAAGTTTTTTACTGATAACGAAAAGCGTGAAAACAGCGTTATTATGTTTACTGGAATTTTAACAGTGGTTGAAGTTTATAACATTTAATAAAAAAAGAAGCATTGGCTTCTTTTTTAAATTAATAAAATTGATAAACTGCTAATTAAAGTTGGAATTGATATTATTAAGCCATATAACATAAACTTTGCAAAATTAAAGTTTATGTTATTTTCTTTTAATATTTTCATAAACATAATTCCTGCTAACGCACCAACAGGTGTTAGGAATGCACAAATATTTGAAGCAACAATAACACTATAAACCATATTATAATTTGCTGTAAATGTTCCTAAAACGCTTGCAAAAAACATAGTCATAGGAATGTTGTTAATTAAGTTACCAATTAAAAATGCTATTATTCCAACAACAATAATGTGTTGGTTTGATATAAATTCGCCAAACAATTTGCTAAAGCCTATGTTTTCTAAAGTTAAAACTAGTACTGCCATTGATATTAAAAAGGGTATAATTTCGTAGGGCAGTGATTTTAGAGAATCTTTAAAAATGATTAACTTTTCTTTTTTTATTAAAGCATATATTAATGTTGCCACATATGTAATAACAGCACAAATTAAAGGAATATACCAAATATCTAAACCCAGATAAGGTGAAATAATCATCATAATAATCATTGAGCATAATCCAATTAAACTAATAATTAAAAATATTTTATTTGGTTTAATAACTTCTTCATCTTCGTAGGTTATTGGTTTTTTAAGCTTTTTTCTAAATAATAAATACATTACAATAAACGAAACAATAACTGCAACAATGGTTGGTAAAACCATTTTAATTAAATAATCAATGAATGTTATGTTATAAAGTGTGCTTAAATAAATGTTTGTTGGGTTGCCAATAAAGAAAAACATACTCCAAGTGTTGGCACAAATAAATTCAGAAACAATATATGGTGTAGGGTCAATGTTAGCGCGTTTTGTAAAGTAACAAATAAATGGAGTGAATGTTAGTATTAAAATATCGTTTGATGTAAAAATTGTTAGAACCGAAATTATCAAGCTAAAAACAAAAAATAGTTTGGTTTGGCTTGATTTTGCTTTTTGCAAAGTTAGTTGTGCAACATATTTAAAAAATCCAATTTTATCAAGTAAAACAGATAAACTTGTGCAAGATAAAAATAAAATAAGTATTTTAATTGGATTTATGCTTGCTGAACTAATAAAAATTTCTTTAAAACTTTCAAATTTTATAAATCCACAAGAAATGCAAATAATAGCACCAATTAAACAAACAATCCAATAAATACTAATTGAAAAATTTTTAATATTTAGTTTAAAATCAAATATAATGCATATTAACATTAAAAATAATGTTAATACAACAATAATAAGTGGTAATGTCATATTAATTTCCTCTCGTAGAACAATATATCATTTATCTTAAAAAAATGTCAAATTTAATAATAATTATTAAGTCGTTTATTAAAAAAATACAAATATAAATTAATATAATTATTTGACAATTTGTTAAGCGGAATATAAAATAATTTTGTTAGGAGGGTATATTTTATGGCAAACAAAAAAACAACAAAAACTACAACAAAAACTACAACCAGAAGTTCTTCGGGCTCTGTTTGGAGCATTAACAAAATATCTTTTTGGACAATAGTTTTAGTAACTTTATTATATGTAGTATCATTAGTTTTAGCTGCGTGTGGTATTAATTTAAGAATTATTGGAGCATTACAAGGTGTTGCAACTGCTATAATGATTTCGATTGTTTCTGTACTTGCTTGGAGATTTGTTAGAAACAAACCTTCTGTTTGGAAAGTATTATATATTATTTGCTTATTAGTTGTTATTGCTGGAATTATTGTTCCACTTGTAGTTTAAAAAAAATAGTGTTTTTAAGAACACTATTTTTTTATAAAGCAAATTGATTGTTTCTTTTTAGTAATTATGTTATATATAAATATATTAAAAATTTTAGGTGGGAAATATGGATATTAAAATAGGAAGAATATATAAACATTTTAAAGGTGATTATTATTTGGTTGAAGATATTGTTTATCACTCTGAAACAAAGGAGAAAATGGTTTTATATAGGGCATTATATGGAAGTGGTGCTAGATATGTTCGACCATACGATATGTTTATAAGCTTAGTGGATAAAGCAAAATATCCAAATGTTTTGCAAGAATATAGATTTCAACTACAAGAAGTTAATAGTGTGGCAGGATTTAAAGAATTAAAATAAAAAAAGCAAAGAATTTTGCTTTTTTATTTTTTTATAAAACTTTAAAATTTAGTAAAGTTATTCTATCAACTAAATCGGATTTAATAGAAGTGTTTGATATGTTAGTTGTTAGATATTTTTTATTGTCGTCGGGAAACACAGTTACTGCATTTTTGCCTGTTAAAACGCAACCTAAAAAATTTGCACCGCTCGAAATTCCAACACCAAGTGAAAGAAATTTGCAAAGTTTTTGGCTCATTGCAATTGCGTCGTTATTTGTTATTGAAAAAATATTATCCACTATGTTTTTATTAAATAACATAGGAACAAATTCTCCATTTAGCCCTTGCAATTCGTGTGAATCAAAAGGGGGATTATTGGTTAATATTTTAGATGCACTTGGTTGCAAAGCAATAATTTTTAAGTTTAACTTTTTCTTTAAAACTTTGCCAATTCCAATTAGTGTTCCGCTAGTCCCAACACCTGAAACAAAATATTTGGGTGATTTATTTTTTAATTTTTTCAAAATTTCTTTTGCCGTTATTAAACTGTGAGCATTTGTGTTGCTAGGATTTGAAAACTGGTTAGAACAAAAGTATCCTTGTTGTTTAAACGATTTTAACATTTTTAAACTTTCGGTAAAGTTATTTGTTTCAATAACAGTTGCACCATAAAGCTTTAATAATTGCTTTCGTTCGATACTAACATTTTTTGGAATTAGTATTGTTACTGGATTGTTTAATAAATTTGCTATGGCACAAATTGAAATGCCCATATTTCCACTGGTTGCTTCCACAACCTTATCTCCGGTTTTTAATAAACCGTTTTTATAAGCATCATAAAAAATTTGATAGGCGGCTTTATCTTTTATGCTTCCTGTTAATGAATACCATTCGCATTTAGCATAAACATAGTTAATTTTATTTTCAAATTTATATTTTATTTCAATTATAGGTGTGTTGGATATTAATTTTTTAATGTGTTTAAATTGTTTCATATTAAACCTCATTAAAATTATATGAAAAAAATATTATAAAAGTAAAAAATTAAAATATTAATTTTACTTATATTTAAAATAAAAATAGTTTATTAAGTAAATATATTTGATATAATATATTGTAAATATGCAGGTATGGTTTAGTGGTAGAACATGGGCTTCCCAAGCCTATGGTGCGAGTTCGATTCTCGCTACCTGCTCCAGTTATATTAAAAAATTATTTAAAGGGTGAATATGAAAAAGATTTTAGTAATTGATATTGATGATGTGCTAGTTGATAGTTATATGTTTATTATGTTAAATAAATTTTTAGGAACAAATTATAAAGAGGAGGATTTTTCAAATTATTATTTGGAAGACGCTATTAAAGATCCAAAAAAATTAGATGAATATTATAAGTTTATATTTACTCAGGATATGTATAAAGATATTCCAGTAAAAGCTGGAGTGCAAGAAGTGTTACCAAAATTAAATGAAAAATATGATTTGTTATTATGTACTGATTTTTTAATTCCAAACTATGAATGGCAAGCGGATAAAGAATTTATAAGTAAATTTAATATGCTTAAAGAAAAATTTTCATATCTTAACCCTAAACAATTTATTTTTATGCGTAGGAAACAGTTGCTTCACGCCGACATAATGATTGATGATAAACCAACAAATTTTGGCGATTATATAGGTAAAAAGCTAATGTTAACCGCTTATCATAATAAAAATATTAGTGATAATGAATTAAAAACTAAAAATATAGAACGAGTAAATTCTTGGTATGATATTGCAAAAATTTTACTATAATTAAATCTTTGGAAAATAAAAAACAATTAAAACAAGTACTATTTTTTAAGTGTTATGTTATAATGAAATTATGAAAAAGTTAACGAAAATATTTATAATAATTATTTTAATTTTGTTTATTTTAGTTTTGAGCACAATTTCTACTATTGCTATATTAACACCAAAAGCCGATAAACTAAAAGATGAAATTTTTCCAGAAAGTTTTTTTATAACTAATGGAACATATATTGATTATCAAGAAAGTGATGATTGTTCGGCTTATGCAATAGCTTATGTGCTTCGTAGTTTAGGTAAAGATATTTCAGGTAAAAATGTTTATCCAAAAATGAAAAGATTTTTTGGACTTATGACGGTGCGAAGTGTAAAAAATGCCATAAAAAACGAAGGCTATAAAGCACAAAGTTATTATGGAAATGTTTCCACACTAAAGCAAAGAATAGCCGAGGATAAACCAGTTATTTGTTACATTATGGATAATAACGATACACATTATGTTGTTGCAGTTGGATATGATATTGAGTTTATATATTTGACAGATTCAATAAAAATAAACGAAAATGTTTCAAATTCACACCTTTATAATCGTAAAGTTTCAGTTAAAGAATTTGAAAGGTTATGGAAGAATAAATGGTATTTATGCAATAATATTTATATAGTTGCAGATTATGCGTAATACACTATTAAATGCATTATAAAAAACAATATAAATCACGAGCGTAGTTTTGTGATTTTTTTATAATATAAGTAAATTAATTTTTTTATTTTAAAGGTGCTTGATAACAATGCACTTTGATAAATTTGAATAAATTTTTAGCAAAATAAAAACTTAATATAATTTAATCATAATTAAAAAAGTGTGCTATAATACATAAGAGGTTAATAGTTATGCGGTTAATAAAAGTAGATAAAAAATCTAAATATGCTAATGATATTAAAAATATTTACTTATTTTTGGACACCACATTCCACAATAGCCTTAAATGTTTAGATAAAGAATTAGAGGCTGTTATAAAAACAATAAAAACTAATTTAACTTTTCCAATTATTACGACAATTGATAAAGTTATTATAACGCGTTATGATGTTAGCCCAGGTGAACAAATTGCTGTTTTTAATTTAAAAAAATAATAGGAGAAAAAAATGAGTACATTTATTTTTAGCGATATTAACGATACAATAAAACCAGAAAACGGAAAAATTACTGATTTTTGTGTGAAAACACTAAAATGTTTAAAGCAAAAGAACATAGAATTTGTTTTAGTTACTGGCAAAAACCGCCAGAAAACTGAAGAGTTTTCTAGTATTTATGGCGGAAGTAGATATATAATAACATCTAATGGCGGAGAAGTGTTTGACACAATTAATCGTGAAGTTATTTATTCAACACCAATTCCTGTTAGTTCAATATTAATCCTTTACGAATTTTCAATTAAAAACAATTTTCGATTTATTTTAAATGTTGAAGATGATTTTAGATTTACTACACGTGTTAAATATTTTGATGGTAGCGAAAAACAAATTGATGATATTAATAGTGTGTTATCAAACTATAATGTTATAGGCGGATTAATAACCGAAATACCAACCAATTTAGTTAATATTGTAAAACAAAAAATAATAGAAACTGTTGGTGTTACCATTGGTAATCAGGGAGAAAACAAAGGAAATAACTTTATTGATTTTATTTCGGAATATGCAAACAAAGGTGTTGCAATAAAAAAATTGGTAAAACACCTAAAAGTGGATTACGATAAAACCATTTCAATCGGTAACGAACGAAACGATATTTCAATGTTTTCGGCAACTTGCCATAGTATTGCTGTTAATAATGCTTGCAACGAAATTAAAGCTATTGTTGATGAAGTTATTGGTAGCGTTGATGAGGATGGCGTTGCAAAATTTTTAAACACATTAAAGTAAAATTGTTTTGGAGATAATATGAAAAAAACTTATGTTTTGGGTGCAACCGCAAACGGGAGCGAGATTTTTTTAGTTTATAAAAAAGCACTTAAAAAAAAATTGGAAATTTTAGGAACGCCTATTGAAACAAATAAATTTAATGGCACTAACTTAGAAAGGTTTAATAGGGCACAATTAAGCGTTAATAAGGCAGATATAATTATTGCAGATATGAGTGAAGTTTCAACTGGTGCAGGTATCGAGTTAGGAATGGCACATATGTTAAATAAGCCAATATATGTGTTTGCAAATAAAAATAGCAAAGTTTCTTCGTTAATTTATGGATTAACAAATAATGTTAAACTTTATAATGATGAAAACGAACTTTATGAATTATTAAGTAAAACCGAATTTTAGTAGTAAAAGGAAAAATATGAGTAATAGTTATTATAACAATAAAGCAAAAAAAATGTATAACCTATATATTAACAACTTGCCTTGCAAAAAAGTTTATGCAGCTGTTAAAAAAGGTGATAAGTTTGTGGTTTTAAAAGATGAAAAAAATCCCAAATGGAAATATCAGTTAAGTGGCGGAGGAGTTGAAGACGGCGAAGATAATGTATCCGCAATTAAGCGTGAAATATATGAAGAACTAAATATGAATGTTAAGGTTATTAAAAGCCTTGGCATTATTAACTATGTTGCAACTTGGGAGTTTGAAGGCAAAAAATTTGATGTTAAATACGAAGCAGAAATTTTTTTAACAGAATTTGTTTGTTACTTAAATAATAATAAGTTTGGTGTGGATGGCGAATTTGATAATAGTGCTATTAGTGGCATTGCAGAAATTAGTAAATTTGAAATGCTAGAAAATGTTTCTGAATTTAAAAAACATAACATATTGTTAGATTAGTTTAAAATAAATTCTAAGGGGGTATTTATGAATTTTACAAACAAACAAAAGCGAGAATTTGTTAAAGACGATTATAATGCAATTGCATATTTATATGCTAATGAAGATAGAAATTTAAAGTTATATGCACCATATGTGAATAAGTTTATTGAAAGTCTAAATGGTAATAAGGTTTTAGATGTTGGTTGCGGAGCAGGCGAATTTTCTAATTTTTTGGCTAGTTCAAAACTTGAAGTAACAGGGGTTGACTTTAGCGTTAACCTAATTAACATTGCAAAAAGCAGATATAAAAATGTTAAGTTTGAGTTAAGCGATATTTGTGATTTTGATGCAACAAATAAATTTGACGGAATTTTTAGTAAAGATACTTTATTTCACTTGCCAGATTCCGATTTAACACAAGTGTTAAATAAATTATATAATTTATTGGATAAAAACGGAAAGCTTTGCTTGATTTTGGATATTCCAAAACAGGATGGCGAAGCTATTTATAAAGAACCATTAGATAATAATTACACACTATACTATAACTATTTAACAACCGATAAAATAAAAAATTTATTAATAAAAGCTAATTTTAAAATTAACGATGTTGAGTTTATAAATAATGCTGATGACCTTTATGTTTATGCTGATGGAATAATGGTTATTTATGCTACTAAGTAAAATCTGATTTTTATCAGATTTTTTATTTGTGAATGCAATAAAAGTACAATAAGATTTATGTTTTTTATTTTAATATAATAGTAAAATTATTTTTTTATAAGTTTTGTTAAGTCTAATTTTATTTTTGTGATATACTAATAAAAGGAGATATATTTATGAACATATTTAAAAAATTATATTGCAGAACCTATCAAGTTGCATTTCGTGCAATATTGCCAGTTTTACCTTATAGAGAGCCTAAAATATTAAATTCTAACGAAGATATTTTAAATGTTTTAAAACAGTTTAAAATTTCTTCTGTAATGCTGGTAACCGATAAAGGTATTAGAAATTTAGGGTTAACAAGCAAACTAGAAGAACTTCTTAATAAAAACCTAAAACTATGTGTTTACGATGAAACAGTGCCAAATCCAACAACCAATAATGTTTATGATGCTGTTAAGCTATATAACCAAAATGATTGCAATGCCATTATTGCTTTTGGTGGTGGTTCTAGTATGGATTGTGCAAAAGGTGTGGGAGCTCAAATTGCAAACCCTAAAAAGCCATTAAGCAAAATGAAGGGAATATTAAAAGTTAGAAAAAAATTGCCGCTACTAATTGCAATTCCAACAACTGCAGGAACTGGTAGCGAAACAACACTTGCAGCTGTTATTACCGATAGCGAAACTAGGCACAAATATGCGATTAACGATTTCCCATTAATTCCTTCCTATGCCGCATTAATGCCAGAACTAACTGTTGGTTTGCCAAAGCACATAACTTCAACTACTGGTATGGATGCATTAACTCACGCAGTGGAAGCTTTTATTGGTAGAAGCACAACAAAGCAAACCAGACAAAAAGCATTAAGTGCCACAAAATTAATTTTCGAAAACATTTTAGAAGCATATAATAATGGCACAAATTTAGAAGCAAGAAAAAATATGCTAAAAGCGGCTTACGATGCTGGTGTTGCATTTACTAAGTCGTATGTGGGATATGTTCACGCAATAGCACATTCGTTAGGCGGAAAATATAATGTGCCACACGGGCTTGCAAACGCTGTTATTTTGCCATATGTTTTAAAAGCGTATGGAAAAGCAGTTTATAAAAAACTTTGGAAAATGGGTGTTTACGCCGGATTATTTAATAAATCGGTTTCATATTTTGATGGTGCAAATTTGTTTATTAGTAAAATTGAAGAATTAAATAAACAAATGAATATTCCAACTAAGATTGAAGTTTTAATAGAAGCCGATATAGCTAAACTTGCTGTAACTGCCGAACACGAAGCAAATCCGCTTTATCCTGTGCCAGTTTTATTTACGGCAAAACAATTAGAAAACATATATTATAATATAAAAGGAGAAGATAGTGAAAAAAACATTTAACATTATTAATGCCATATTAGTTTTGCTTGTTGTGGTGGGTGATATTTTATATATAACTTTGGGTGGCTTGCTTATTAAAGGGCTAACTAGTGCAGGCTTTGTTTTAATAGGTATTACAAATTTAACATATGTTATTTTAAACAAAAAAGCCGATTTGAAATTTCCTATAATAATGCTAACAGGGCTTGTGTTTGCAATGTTAGGAGATATTATTTTAAACATAGAATTTATTATTGGAGCAGCGTTATTTGCAGTTGGTCATATTTTCTTTTTTGTTTCCTATTGTGTATTATGCAAATTTAAATGGTCCGATTTAGCTTATGGTGCAATTTTATTTGTTCCTTCGGTGCTACTTATAACTCTTGCACCAATATTTGATTTTGGCGGAATTTTAATGGAAGTTGTTTGTGTTGTTTATGCATTAATAATTTCGTGTATGGTGGGCAAAGCAATTTCCAATTTAGTTGCAGAGCACAGTGTTATTAATATTATTATTATGGTTGGAAGCATTTTATTTTTCTTTAGTGATTTAATGCTGTTATTTAATGTGTTTGGCAATCTTCCAAAACTAGTTGATATTTTGTGTTTGGTAACATATTATCCTGCAGAATGTTTGTTAGGTTATTCAATTTTTTTGGCAAATAAAACAAACGAAACAAAACTAGAGCAATAAATAAAAATAGTTACATTTTTGTAACTATTTTTTTAATTTTAGTTAACGCATTTTGTTATTTATTTAATTTAATATTATGTTATAATAAATTAATTAAATTTATTAACTTTTTTGGGGAAAATATGAAAACAACTAACACAACTTTAATGTTAATAATAAAAAAAAATAAAATTTTATTGGCGCAAAAAAAGCGTGATTTTGGCTATGGAAAATTTAATGGTGTTGGTGGAAAGGTGGAAAATGGCGAAACTATAATGCAAGCAGCAATTAGAGAAACCAAAGAAGAAATTTTTATTGAACCAATTGACCCAATTTTAAGAGGGATTATTGAGTTTGACGAATATTATAAAGGCGAACGCACAAAAGTTATTATGAACATTTTTGTTGCAAATAGTTATTATGGCAGAGTTAGAGAAAGCGACGAAATGAAGCCACAATGGTTTAATTTGCATAGCATACCATATGATAATATGTTTCCCGATGATAGGCTTTGGTTACCTAAAGTTTTAAATGGCGAAGCTTTTAAAGCAAAATTTAAGTTCGACGAAAACTTTAACTTGATTAGTTATAGTTTTAAAAATATGGATTAGCAATTAGAATTTATTAAAGGATTTTATAATGGATAAAAAAATAACTTATAAAGCCAAGGATAACGATTTACTTTATGTTGTTGACGAGGCTACTGGCGAAATAGATTATAATCACTCAGAAACAAAAATGGATATGCACAAATTGCATTTATGGCATAACGAAGCTGCATTGTTTATTATTAATAAGCAAGGAAAAATATTGTTGCAAAAGCGTAGCCAAAATGTTCACTTTAATAAAGGTAAGTGGGGAATGGTTGCAAACCATCCAAACATTAATCAAACCATTGTAGAAAGTGTTGTGGAAAAAGCAAAAGAAGAAATTGGTTTAACTATTGACCCAAGCGCAATAATGTTTTTTACGCTTGCAAAGCGTGATGATGAAAACAAAAATAAATATGCTTATTTCTATTATTATAAAGCTGATATTAAGGATAAAGACTTAAATATTGAACCATATCTGGCAACAGAATATAAGTGGTGGGATTTTTATGAGTTACAAGAAAAAATGTTAACCAACAGCCCTGACACTGTTTTTAAAAATATTCCATTTTATGTTTATGTGTTTAAGCAACTTGAACAAATTATTAAAGGTATTAACACAAATAAGGCAATAAGATATAAAGAGTTTATGATTGCTGAAACACGTGATAAAGTAAGTTTGCCTTGTGTTTTATATAGACCAAAACAAAAAACCAAAAATGTTGCAATTTTTGTTCACGGTTCGGGCGGAAACTTTTTTAAACAAACCTATTTAAACGATTTTATTAATAGATTAATTTATGGCGGTTGTGCATATTTATCAACTAACAATAGGGGCGCAGAACAAGAAGTTAATTTATATAAAATTAATGGCGAAAAATACGAACGTTTTAAAGCTGGAAGTAAATACGAAAATTTTGAAGAATCTGAATTAGATATTGAAGCTTATATTAACCTAGTAAAATCGCAAGGTTTTAAAAATATTATATTAATTGGTCATAGTTTGGGAACTTTAAAAGTTTTAAACTATGCATTAAAACATAAAGAAATTAACAAAGTTATTTTAGTTAGCCCAGTTGATATGGTGTTTAGATTTAGAGAGCGTGTTAAAGATAAATTTGATTATTATATTGATTTGGCAAAGCGAAAACTAGAAGAAGGAAAACCATACGAAATGCTAACCAGCGAATTTTCTGCTTTAAAAATTTATACCACATTTAGATATGGCGGTTTAGGCGATACACTTGCTATTGAAGAACATAGGTTACAAAGGGTTTTAGATTATAGTGGCTTTATTAGAATTATTAAAGGTACAAGCGATCACGTTTATGGAAATTATTCAACAGAATATGTTGATAATGCTTTTAAAAACGAATTTAAAAATGCTAATTTAAAAATTGTTAACATAACCAATGCAAATCACGCTTTTAAAGGCTACGAAAAGCAATGTGCAACTTATTTGTTTGATGCAGTTAACGATTTAATTAATATTAAGTAACAAAAATAAAATAACAATTTAAGAGTATGTTGAATAAATATACTCTTTTTTTGTGCATTTTAACTAATTCGCTGGGTAAAAAGTGTATAAATTTGCATTTTAAATGTATAATTGTGGTTAAAAGTGGTTGCAAGTGGATAAAAAAAAGTGTAAAATATGGATAAGAAGGAGGGGAAAATATGTTTTTTGGTTCATATTCGCACGCCTTAGACGAAAAAGGCAGAATAAGAGTTCCAGCCAAGTTAAAAGTGGGCATAACTGGTGCTTATGTAATAACTAAAGGCTTAGATGATTGTTTGTATATATTTAATAAAGCATATTTTGAAACTGAGTTTTTATCAAAACTAGATTCAATTTTTCCTTATTCAACTTCTGGTAATAAATCGGTTAGGGCAATTTTAAGTTCCACATTTGATGTTGAAGAGGATACCCAAGGTCGATTTGTTATTCCTGCAACTTTAAAAGAGTTTGCTGGAATAGAAAAAAGTGTGGTTTCCGTTGGTGTGGGAAATCGTATTGAAATTTGGGATAGCGAAAAATGGAATAGCTACTCAAATCAAACATCTTTTGAAGATGCTGTTAAGGAGTTAAACAGCAAATAATATAATGGAAGAACATTTATTTAAACACACACCTGTTATGCTTAGTGAATGTATTACTGGATTAAATATTAAACCTAATGGCATTTATTTTGATGGCACTCTTGGTGGTGCTGGCCATTCTAGCGAAATTGTTAAAAATTTAACCAGTGGCACACTAATTGCAGTTGATAAAGATAACGATGCATTAAGCTTTTCTAAAGAAAGATTAAAGCAATTTAAAAATGTTATTTTTGTTAAATCGGACTTTAAAAACTTTAAAAATATAATTTCAGAACTAAGCATTAAAAAAGTTGATGGCGTTTTGTTAGATCTTGGAGTTTCTAGCTATCAAATTGATACACCAAACCGTGGTTTTAGTTATAGGTTTGATGGTTCACTTGATATGCGAATGGATTTGAACCAAAGTTTAACAGCAGAATATGTTGTTAATAATTATTCCGAAACTGATTTAGCCAGAATTATTTATACTTATGGCGAAGAAAGTTTTTCAAGATTAATTGCAAAAGAAATTGTTAAAGTTAGGCAAATTTCACCTATAAAATCAACTATGCAATTAAAAGAATTAATCGAACGCGTTATTCCTAAAAAATTTCAGTTTGGCGGAAGTGTTTGTAAAAAAACTTTTCAAGCACTTAGAATTGAAGTTAACGGCGAATTAAATAATTTAGATGTTGTTTTAAAAGATATGGTAGAAGCCTTAAATGTTGGTGGCAGGCTTTGTGTTATAACTTTTCATAGTTTAGAAGATAGAATTGTTAAAAATGTTTTTAAAGAACTTAGCACTAATTGTATTTGTGATAAAAGTGTTCCAATTTGCATTTGTAACCATAAGGCAAGCGTTAAGCTTATTAACAAAAAACCTATTGAAGCAAGCAAGTTGGAATTAGAACAAAACAAGCGTAGTAGTTGTGCTAAATTAAGAATAGTTGAAAAAATTTAATTTTAGCGGAGGTAAGAATGGGTAATTTAAAAAGAGTTGTTTTAAAAGAAACCGAAACCAACCAATTAAATATGTCTAGTGAAGTTGTGGAAAAACAAATTAATAAATTTGATAATTCTTACACCTCCAAAAAGTTAAACGATTTATATAACGAATTTGATTCAATAACTTTTAGCGATGAAGTTAGCAATGCAACAGTTATTAAAAATAATGCTGTTGATGTTAAAGCTAGCACAAGCTTTAAAGTTAAAGTTTATTTATCTACTGCTGTTATGATAACAGTAATTCTTGCTTTTTTAGCAATTTATAATGTTTTTGTAATAAACAACCTTAATGTTGGCATAAAAATGTTACAGAATAATGTTGCCGTATCGGAAGTTGCATTACAAAACTTACAAGCTCAAACTGGTAATTTAACCGAAGAGCAATTAAAAGAATTAATTAACGAAACTTTTAATGGTGCTTATGGTGATGTTGGAAGCAATGGGATTTACGAACTTGAAAATTTGGTTTTAACCCCTAACTCAACTGCATCAAATTCTACTAACTGGTTTGATAGTTTATGTTCTTTCTTTAGCGGTGCGTTTGGAGGTTAAAGATTGTTTAACAATTCAATATTTAGTTTACAAAAGAGATTATTAGCAATATTTATGCTTATAATCTCTATTTTTTTTGCCATAATTATTAGGCTAGGAATTATTCAGTTAAAAAATAATAAAATGCTAACTGCGCGTGCTGCAGAACAGTGGACAAGGGATTTGCCTATTAATGCTAAGCGTGGAACAATTACCGATTGCAACGGGGCAAGCCTTGCCGAAAGCTATTCAAGCTACGATGTTTATGTTAGAGCTAGTATGGTTAAAGACCCAGTTAAAGTTGCAACACTTTTGGCAAACAGCATTGGGCTTAACTACGAAGAAACTTTTAAAAAGGTTACAAATGTTTTAGTTAGTGAAAGTTTAATAAAGTTGCAAGTTGAAAGCAGTGTTGCAAAAAAACTTATTGATGCAAATTTATCTGGAATAATGCTATCGGAAAATAATAAACGATATTATCCTTATGGCGATTTGCTTACTCAGGTTTTGGGTTTTACCACTATTGATAATGTGGGGCAAGCAGGTATTGAACTTTATGCCGATAAATATTTAAAGGGAACAAAAGGTTATGCGTTAGAAGAAAGCGATGTTCACGGTGTTAAAATAGATAACACACTTAGTACATATATTCCAGCCATTGATGGTGCACAAGTTAGTTTAACTATTGATGTTAATATTCAACGAGTTGTAGAGGATGCATTAAATGTTTTGTGTGCAGAGCAAAAACCAAAAACTGCAACCGCTATAGTTATGAATCCAAACACTGGCGAAATTTTGGCTATGAGTTCAAAACCTAGTTTTGACTTAAATTCGCCACCAAGAGATGATGTTGCAACGCTTCTTAGCAATGTTAAAAATCTTAGCATTGTAGATGTTTACGAACCGGGTTCAACCTTTAAAGTTTTAACAACTGCAACCGCTCTTGAAGAAAAAGTAACAACTCCAACCGAGGGGTTTTACGACCCCGGCTATAGAATGGTTGACGGCGAAAAAATTAAATGTTGGAAATTAATTGGACACGGTCAGCAAACAATGACCGATGGTTTATGCAACAGTTGTAACAGTGTTTTTGTTGATTTGGCATTAAGATTAGGCACAGAAAAAATGTATAGTTATTTTAGTAAGTATGGCTTTGGCGAAAAATTAGGTGTTGATTTTATTGGCGAAGCAAGTGGTATTTTAATGAACAAGGATAGTGCCAAGCGAGTAGACCTTGCGCGTATGGGATTTGGTCAAGCAGTAGCAGTTAGTCCTATTCAATTAATAAATGCTATATGCAGTGTTGTTAATGGCGGAAATTTAATGCAACCTTATTTTATTAAAAGTATTAAAGATGTTAATGGTAATTTAATAGCAAGAAATAATCCTAAAGTTATTAACAAAACTATAAGCGAACAAACCAGTGAAACCATTAGATATATGCTAGAACAAGTTTTAATTAAAGGTAATGCAATTAGTGCTTTTATGCCGGGCTATAGAGTTAGTGGAAAAACTGGAACTAGCCAAAAATATGAAGATGGAAAAATAGTTCAAAAATATGTTTCTTCGTTTGTTGGAGCATATCCTGCTGATAAACCAGAATATGTTGTTTTGGTTGTTGCCGATGAACCTAGTGCAGGAAACTATTTTGGTTCGGTTGTTGCAACCCCATATGCTAAACTCATTTTTGAAGGTATTGTAAAATATAGAGGCGATGAACCTAAAGGCTTAGAAGAAGATTTAAAGAAAATGGAACGCAACATTGTTATGCCAAATTTGGTTGGCGAACCTCTTAGTAAAGCTATTGCAAAATTATCAACATTGGGGTTACAATGCGAAATTGCAGGCGAGGGCGAAGTAGTGCTAAGTCAAACTCCACCACCGGGTGAAATGCTTTATAAAAATGCAGTAGTTATTTTAAATACATAAAATTAAAAAAAAACATTGTCGAAAAAAAATTTTTTTACAATGTTTTTTTTGTCTAAATTTGTAAGTTAAATAACATTAGTTTTTATTTATATTAAACTAATAAAAAATTAAAAATAAGAAGGTTAGTATGGAATTAAATAGTTTGTTAAACGGCATTAAAGTTATAAGTAAAATTGATTATAAAAATGTTGATATAAATAACCTTTGTCATAACTCGAAAGAAGTTAAAAATAACGATTTATTTTTTTGTATTAACGGAACAAATTGTAGTGGCGAAGTTTATGCTAATGAAGCTATAAAAAACGGTGCGGCAGTTATTGTTACTGAACACAGATTAAATATTAATGTTACTCAGTTGGTTGTTAGCGATGTTAGAATGGTTATGGCTAAAATGGCAAAAAACTTTTATGATAACGCTTGTGATAAACTAAAAATTATTATGGTAACCGGAACAAATGGCAAAACCAGCATAACTTATGTTTTGCAAAGTATTTTTAATGCTGCAGGCATAAAATGTGCCATAATTGGCACAAACGGAATATTTTACGACAATAATCAACTTTATTATGGCTTAACAACGCCCGACCCTATTGACCTTCATTATTACTTTAAGCAGTTACTAAACTTAAAAGTTGAAGTTGTTATTATGGAAGCAAGTGCACACGCTATTTACTTAAACAAACTTTATGGCATTAAAGGCGAAGCAATTATTTTTACTAATTTAACAAACGAGCACCTAGACTTTTTTGGCGATATGGAGCATTATTCAAAAGTTAAGTTGGATTACATTAATTCCCAAAATTTTAAGTTGGTTGTTGCCAATGCCGATAGTGAATATTCCAATAAAATTTTAGCAAACAAACCAGTGTTATTTTATGGATTAAATAATCCGGCACACACCTTTGCAGTTAACATAAAACATAGCTTAAATGGTAGTAACTATTTTGTTAATTGTTTAGATGATATTTTAGAAATAAAATCAAATTTAACTGGGCTTTATAATGTGTATAATGTTATGGCTTGCATAACGCTTTGCTATGCTCTTGAAATAAAACCAGAAATCATTTGTTTAGGAATTAAAAATTTAAAAAACATACCGGGCAGATTTAATGTTGTTAACTTAGAAAATAACAACAAAATAATAATAGATTTTGCACACACGCCTGATGGTTTTTTAAATGTTTTAGGCGAAATAAAAAAATATTGCAAAGGAAAAATTATAACCTTGTTTGGTTGTGTTGGATATTCTGATGTTATTAAACGAAACGAAATGGGAAAAATTGCATCGGATAACTCTAACGAAATAATAATAACTTCCGATAATCCAAACTTTGAAGATTTTAATAAAATAGCAACCGACATAAAAAAATATGTTACTGTTCCTGTAACCGAAAATGCAGATAGATTTAGTGCTATCGAAATTGGAATTAATAAACTAAACAAAAACGATATTTTAGTGTTGTTGGGTAAGGGGGCAGAAACAAGTAACTTAATAAAAGGCAAAAAAATTGAGCACAACGATTTTAATGCTGTAAAGCAAATTTTAAATATTAATAATTTTAGTATAAAGGAAAATGCCTAATGCAAAATGCACTATTTAGTTTTTTAATTGGATTTTTAGCATCCGTAATTTTAGCACCATTTATTATTAAAGCAGTTTTAAAAGTTAAAGGCACTCAGCCAATTTTGGGTTATGTTGAAGCACATATGAACAAGTCGGGCACACCAACAATGGGTGGGTTAATATTTTTGTTTGGCTCGATTGTTTGCTTTTTAAGTTTTATTAACTCAAACTTAAAACTTGCAGCAATTTGTATTGCCTGTTTGTTAGGTTATGGCGTGCTTGGTTTTTTGGATGATTTTATTAAAGTTAAGTTTAAACACAACGAAGGGTTAAAGCCGTATCAAAAAATTATTGGACAAGTTGGCATATCGGTTTTGGTTTCGGTGTTTATTTATTTAAGCCCATTAGTTGGTAGCGAAATTATTTTGCCTTTTTCCGATGTGATAATAAATATTGGGGCTGGAATTATTCCTTTTGCTATATTTATATTTTTAGCCGTTACAAACGCTGTTAACTTAACCGATGGTTTAGATGGATTAGCAGGTTCAGTTAGCTTTGTGTTTTTTGTGGGATTTATGTTTATATTAAATTCTTACATTTTAAATTTAGAAAGTATGGGTGAAAATCCGTTGCTTATTAGCGAACTTAAAAGCGTGTTAACTCTAACCGGTGGTGTGGCAGGAGCTGTTCTTGCATTTTTGTGTTTTAACAGTCATCCAGCAAAAGTTTTTATGGGCGACACGGGTTCGCTTGCTCTTGGCGGATTTATTGCTGCTATTTGTTGCTTAACTAAAATGTATTTGTTTATTCCGTTACTGGGATTTATGTTTGTGTTAAGCACTGTTTCTGTAATAATGCAAGTGCTATATTATAAAGCAACAAAAAAACGAATTTTTCTAATGGCACCGCTTCATCATCATTTTGAGAAAAAAGGTTGTTATGAAACTAAAATTGTTGCCATATATATAATTATAACAATAATTTTATGCGTATTAACTTGCGTGTTTAATATTTAGGGAAGTATATATATGAAAAATTATAGAAACGTTTTAATTTTTGGTTATTCAAAATCGGGTAAAGCAGTTGAAAAAATTTTAATTAGCCATAATGTTGAATATAAAATTTTTGATGATAATATGCGTTTAGGTGGCGGAAAATATATTTTTAAACTAACAAAAAAAGAAATTGCTAAGTTTGATTTAATTATAATTTCCCCAGCTATTTCAATTTTTAATAAGTATGTTGTGTATGCCGAAAAAATTGGCATTAGAGTTATTTCCGAATTAGAGTTTGGATTTTTAAATTGTCCTTACAAAATTATTGCTGTAACTGGCACTAACGGAAAAACAACAACAACTTGTTTAATTAACCACGTTTTAAATGCTAGTGGATATAAGTCGGTTGCACTGGGCAATGTTGGTGATCCATTAAGTTTAGTGGTTAACTATTCCGATTTAGATTATGTGGTAACCGAAGTTAGTTCGTTTCAGTTAGAAGCATCTTATAAATTTAAACCAGATATTGGTATTATTTTAAATATTGATAGTGACCACATTGATAGGCATAAAACTTTAGATAATTACATAAATTTAAAAATTGGTATGTTTAAAAACTGTAACGAAAATCAAGTTGCAATTTTGAATTACGAACGAAACATTTTAAAAAACATCAATAAAATAAATGCCACAAAACTTTTTATTAATAGCGATATAAAATGTGTGGACGGAAAAATATATTTAAAAAACGAATTGTTGTTTAACTTAGATGAAATTAAAAATCCAACTTTTATTGATAACATTCTAGCAAGCATTGCTGTTTTTAAAACAATAGGCATAAGTAATCAGAACATAATAAAAGGCATTAACTCTTATCAGTTACCAAAGCACCGAATGGAATTTGTTAATTTAATTGATGGTGTAGAGTATATTAACGATTCAAAGGCAACAAATCCACACGCAACAATGGCTGCAGTGGAAAAAATTAATAAAGATATAATATTGCTACTTGGTGGACACGATAAAGATATTAGTTTTGAACCAATGCTAAAAAAAATGCCTTCAAAGGTTAAAACATTAATTTGTTTTGGTGAATGCCGAAAAAAAATTAATAAGCTAGCTAAAAAACTAAACTTAAATTCTATAATGGCTAGTAACTTAGAAAGTGCAGTTATAATGGCAAAAAAATTGGCTATTAGTGGGCAAACAGTTTTGCTTTCGCCAGCTTGCTCTAGTTTTGATGAATTTAGTAGTTATAAAGAGCGTGGAGTTAAGTTTGCAAAAATAGTTAATGGATTTTTAAACAATCAAGAAAATAATTTTGAATATATGGACGAGATATGTTAAAAGTTTTAAAAAAAAATTGGATTTTAATATCTTTAGTAATGCTACTATGTTTTTTGGGTTTAGTGTTTATTTACAGTGCTTCTTCCTATAGTGCTCAAATAAGATATAACGATTCGTTTTATTTTGTTAAAAAACAAGTTTTTGGTTTGGTTATAGGTGTTGCATTAATGCTATTTATGGCTTGTTTTGACTACCATAAATTTGAAAGATTAAAATGGATTGTTGTTGCTGTTTCGTTTGTTTTGTTAGTTTTGGTTTTTATTCCGGGAATAGGTAAAAACAACTATGGTGCAAATCGTTGGATAAGCATTGGCGGAATAAGTTTGCAAAGTAGCGAAGTTGCCAAGTTTGCATTTGTTATTTTTGCTTCGGTTTATATGGCTAAAAACTATAAGGAAACAAAAAAATTTATTGGTATTTTGCCAGTTATTATTGTTGGCGGTTTAACTTGCGTTTTAATATTACTTGAACCAAACCTAAGTGTAACACTATGTGTTGGTATGGTAATGTTAATAATGTTAGTTGTTGGCGGAATAAGATTAAAACATTTTTTGTTGCTTTTAATTCCTGCTATTTGCTTGCTTCCAATTTTAATTGCAATGGAACCATATAGATTACAACGCTTAATGGCTTTTTTAGACCCGTGGGCAAGCCCTAAAGAAGAGGGGTTTCAGTTAATACAAAGTTTATATGCTTTGGGTTCGGGCGGATTATTTGGCGTTGGATTGTTTAATAGCAGACAAAAATATTTGTTTTTGCCATTTTCCGAATCAGACTTTATTTTTTCGATAATTGGTGAAGAAACTGGTTTTATTGGGGCAATTTGTGTGCTAACAATTTATATGGTTGTTATTTGGCAAGGTGTAAAAATTGCATTAAATGCATCGGATAGGTTAGGAGCATATTTGGCTTCGGGAATAACTAGTGTTATTGGTGTTCAGCTACTAATTAATGTTGCAGTTGTAACAGGTTCTATTCCTCCAACCGGAATACCTTTGCCATTTATGAGTGCTGGTGGAACAAGTTTAATGGTGTTTTTAGCTGCAGTTGGAATGCTTTTAAACATTTCAAAAGGCGAAAATCAAGCTTTATCTAAAAATTTTAATATATTTAATTTAAAGAATTTAAGGCCACTAAAAACTAAAAGCAAGAGTGCAATGTAACATCAATGCAAAAAAATCCATAAAATGAAGTGTAACATATTGGAACTACTATTAAATTTTATTAAAGATTTAAATATGATTAATAGTTTAAATATGTTCCATAAATTAAATAAAAAATTTTTTATTTAGTATTTTTATTGTTATCAAAAATTTTATTGGAGCGAATATGGATACTTTTTACATAAAAGGCGGTAACACATTAAACGGCAGTGTTTTTATTCCATCTGCAAAAAATGCCTTGCTGCCAATTTTGGCAGGTTCTATTATGTGCGATGGAAAAGTTTACATAAAAAACTGCTCAAAATTTAGTGATGTTAAATATATGATTAAAATTTTAGAGGAGCTTGGTGCAAAAACTAACTACGAGCAAAACGATTTAGTTATTGATTCTTCTAAGGCTAAAAAGTTTTATGTGCCAGAAGAATACACTAAAAAAGTTAGATCATCTATTTTTATGCTAGGGCCGCTTATTACAAGATTCGGATTTGCGAAAGTTGCATATCCGGGTGGATGTAATATTGGCACTCGTCCTATTGACCTACATATTAAAGGCTTAAAAGCATTAAATGTTAAAATAGAAGAAAAGCACGGTTATATTTATTGCGATGCAAGAAATATAACGGCTGGCGAAGTTCATCTTGATTTTCCTTCGGTTGGAGCAACAGAAAACATTATTATGGCTAGCGTTTTAACCAAAGGAATAACCAGAATTTATAATGCGGCTAAAGAGCCTGAAATTGAAGATTTACAAAACTTTATTAATGCAATGGGCGGAAAAGTTAAAGGTGCTGGCACTAGCACAATTGAAATTGAAGGTGTTAAAAAACTTCACGATGTTTATTATGCACCTATGTCGGATAGAATTATTAGTGGTACATATTTAATTGCGTGTGCTGCAACCGGTGGCAAAATCGAATTAACCAATGCTATTAGCGAACATAACACTGCGCTTATTTCTAAACTTAAACAATCTGGTTGCAAAGTTTCGGTAAAAAGTGATAAAATTATTTTAGAGGCTTCGCATAAATTAAAAAGCATACCTAAAATTGAAACACTACCTTATCCGGGTTTTCCAACCGATTTGCAAAGTCAAATGTTAACCTTGCAAACAATTTCTAAGGGTACTAGTGTTATAATTGAAAATTTGTTTGAAACCAGATTTAAAATTTATACTGAATTAACTAAAATGGGTGCAAACATAATAATTAAAGATAGAATGGCTTTAATTCACGGTGTTAAAAATTTATTCGGAGCAAGTGTTACAGCACCAGATTTAAGAAGTGGTGCAGGGTTAGTTATTGCTGGGCTTTGTGCCGATGGTTACACAATAATTAACGATATTTATCACATTGACCGTGGATACTTAAAGATAGAAGAAGATTTACAAAAACTAGGGGCAGAAATTAAAAGGGAATAAAAATGAAAAACAAAAGACTTATTGTAATTCTTAGTGTGTTTTTAGTTATTACAATTTTAATAGTTCTTTGTTCCACTGTGTTCACATTGCACACAGTGGATATTGTTTGGTTAACTTCTAATAACAACCTTAGTGATGTTAACAAAACACAAATATTAGAAGCTGGCGAATTTAAAAAAGGCGAAAGTGTTTTTTTAATTAATAAAAAGAAATATATTAATAACCTTGAAAAAAAATTGCCTTATGTTAAGGTTGTTGGAATGGAAATTAAATTTCCTAACAAATTAACAGTTAAACTTTCGGAACGCGAAGAACTTTATGTTTTAAAAGTTGTTGCTAGCGAAAATAGCAGTGTTTATAACTATGTTTACTTAGATTACGATTTAAAAGTTTTAAAAATTTCAACCACACCTGTAACACCAAACGGAGTTAATCCGGCTGTGCTTGAAATTCAGAATTATAATTTAACCGATGCAAATTTCACATTGGGTGAAAAGGTTGATTTGCCAATTAGCAATTCGTTAATTTCGGTTGGCGATATTTTAGCAAGCACTGGCTATGGTGGTTCAAAAGCAAAAGCGTTAATAGAAAGTATGGTTTTAAAATACGATTTTAAAAGCGAAATTAACATTAAAACAACTTATGGTTTAACAATTAAACTAGAAGATGCATTAATTAAAACCAATCAAAAAATGCTTAAAGCTTTAAGTGTTTACGAAGAATATCACAACAATCATCCAGAAATAAATAGCGGTGTTATTACTGTCTACGAAAGCAATGGTAGTATTGTGGCATCTGCACCTGCTTTTAATTAAAACATAACTTAATTGTTATGTTTTTTTTGTAAAAAATTGTAATTTTTATTTTTGAGTTATAATTTAATTAATTTGACTTTTATGTGAATTAAAATATATACTTTTAAGTAGGCTAATAAGGAGAAACATTTTGAAAGATTATTTTAATTTTTTAGGGTTTAAAATTAATACAAAAAAATTTTTGATTACCGTTGGTGTTTTTTCTGCGTTAGTTTTAATTTTAGTTCTAATCGATTTATTATTGTTTAGAATTAGTTGGTATGGTTTTTTAATGGGCTGTGCCTTTATTATTGCAGTTGTTGTTTCGGCAGAATTAATGCCGTGCAGGGGACTTAAAAAAGATTTACCTTACGACCTTATTTGGTGGATTTTTCCGTTAGCAATAATTGGTGCTAGAATTGCTTATGTTATAAACTATCCAGAACAATATAAAACTTTTTATGATATTATTGCAGTTTGGGAAGGCGGACTTTCTATTTATGGTGGCGTTATAGGTGGTACATTAGGATTAATTATTTGCTGTTTAATAAAAAAGGTTAATCCAATTCCTGCAATGGATTGTGTTGCTCCAGTTTTAATTTTGGGACAAGCTATTGGCAGATGGGGAAATTTCTTTAATGCCGAAGTTTATGGCCACGAAATAACAAATCCTGCAATGCAATGGTTTCCTATGGGAGTAAAAATTAATGGGGTTTGGCATTTGGCAACCTTCTTTTACGAAAGCGTGTTAGACCTTTTAGGGTTTTTATTATTACTGTTACTTGTTAGAAAAACTAAACAAAAGGGTTTGGTTGCAACTAGTTATTTAACTTTTTATGGATTTATAAGATTTTTCTTAGAAGGTTTAAGAGATCAACAATTTATAATGGTAATTCCGGGTACCGATATTGCTTGGAGCAAATTAGTTAGTATTATAACTTTTGCTTTAGGCGTTATTGGATTAATAACTTGTTTAATAATTTATTTAGTTAAAAAAAGGAAAAATAGTGAAACGCCTAACGCTGTATAATATTTTTAATTTGTTAATACTGTGTTTGTTTATTTGCTTAATTGTTTTTGAAGCTTATAAACCTATGTTTGGAATAAGCCCAAAGGATTTTTGGTTTCCGTGCTTTTTGCTTGCGGTTGGATTATCGCTATTTATAAAATCAATAATATATAAAAGCGATAGTTCACTATGGTTTGCAATAACATTTTTAATTATTGGTTCTGTTATTTATGTAATAATATGCACTAAATTAACATTTTATCAAATGTGGCCAGCACTACTAAGTGCACCTGCACTTAGTTCACTACTATTAACAATATTTTTTAAAGACTTTTTACATTTAAAAATTTTTACATTTTTAACCATTGTTAGTGTTGCATTATACTTGTTATCGTTTAGTGTTATTAGTGTTTGGTGGTTTATACCAGTGTTTATATTTTGTTTTATTCTTGCATTTTTTATATGTGCAATATTGCCAGAAAGATTTTACTATAAGAAAAAGGAGAAATAATGGCTAAGTTTAGTATTGATAAAAAAGGTTATAATCCCGAAGAAGTTGACGAATATATTAATAATTTATATTTAAAATATGAAGAAAAACTAGCCGAGCAAAAGGATAGGGTTATTGCACTTAAAAACGAAGTTGAAACTTTAAACGAAAAATTAAATGGATTTTTAGGAAAGGACGAGCAAATTAGTCGTGCCTTAATTTATGCTGTTGAAAAATCGGAACAAATAGAAAATAATGCCAAAACTGTTTATAACCTAGAAATTAAAAGAATTAATAACCTATATTCAAGGTGGGAAGAATTGCTTTTAGAAATAGAAAGCAAATATCCTGATGTTAATAAAAATAGATATTTAAAATCGTTATTAAACGAGTTTAAAGAAACAATTTCAGATATTAATTCAAAATCGTTATCATTTAACTCTAAAAGTATTAAGGATGAACTTCGTGCTAATTCCGATAACTTTATAAAAAATATTTTAAACCGAATGGATTATGTTGTTAATTCTAAGCCGGAAGCCATAGTAAGTTCCAAGCCTAAAAAATCGACTAAATCTTTAATTGATGTGGCAAACTTAGAAAGAATTAAAAAGCCAAGTGTTAAAGCAGAAGAACCTGTTCAAGAAAAAAAGGTGGTTGAAGAAAAAAGAATACCGCTTAAAAAAATGAATTTTGAGTTGAAAACCAAAGAAACTAAGGTTAATGAAGAACCAAAGAAAGCCCCACTGCCTAAAAAAAGTTTCGAACTAAAAACTTCGGTAGAACAAACTAATAATAAACAAGCAAAACAAAAAGAAGAATCGACACCAAAAAGTTTAATGGCTATGAATTCGATTAGTTCTCGTTTATCAAGATTAACAGGAAACTCCGGTGTAGCAAAAGGTGGTGCGGAAAAATTTTTAAATTCCGATGAAGATTTAGAAATTAATGCATACTCAAAAAATTTTGCAAAAAAGAAATTAGAAAAAAAGAATGGCTCGCCATTTAACTATATGACATATCCAGAGCCAAACGAAAGCGGTTTTGATTTAAAAGAAGCATTAAATCCTAAAGAAGATTTAGATGAAATAATGAAGTCGTTTGATTTTTTTGATGAGGATTAAAAATGGGATTTGATTTATATTTGTATGTGCATTGCTAAGGTGTTGAGCAAATATTATGGGAATACTATAAAAAACTAATAAATAAGTAGGATTTAATTATCCTACTTTTTTAATGTTTATTATAAATAATATATATAAATATAGAAAAGATATATAAAAAATTGTGTTTAAATTTATAAAATAATAAAAATTTATAGCATTTTTTATATTTAAAAACCCATTTTATATGGTTAAAATGCACAAAAACTTTAAACGCTAGGGTGTGTGTTTAAGAAAGTTTAAAAATTTTTTAATTTTTTTTAAAAAAAGTGTTGACTGTAAGATAAGGTATATAGTAAACTAGCAGTGCGTTCAATCCGGAAGGGTAGAACGCAGAGAACAATGACAAGTGAATAAGATATTTGTACCAAAATAAATAGGTAAGGATTTAAATAAATTCGACCTGTCGATTTTGAAGAGTTTTAAACACAAATACGAACTTTACGAAGTAATAATCGTTAGCAAAGTTCGAGTTAAGAATTGAACTAAAGAGTTTGATCCTGGCTCAGGACGAACGCTGGCGGCGTGCTTAACACATGCAAGTCGAACGAAGCAATTGGGAGCTTGCTCCTAATTGACTTAGTGGCGGACTGGTGAGTAACGTATGAGTAATCTGCCCTATGCAGGGGGACAACAGATAGAAATGTCTGCTAATACCGCATAAGACCACGATACCGCATGGTATAGGGGTAAAAGAGATATGTATCGGCATAGGATGAGCTTGTATTCTATTAGTTAGTTGGTGGGGTAACGGCCTACCAAGACGATGATAGATAGCCGACCTGAGAGGGTGATCGGCCACACTGGAACTGAGACACGGACCAGACTCCTACGGGAGGCAGCAGTGGGGAATATTGGGCAATGGAGGCAACTCTGACCCAGCAACGCCGCGTGAAGGAAGAAGGCCTTAGGGTTGTAAACTTATGTTGTAAAGGAAGAAAAGAATGACGGTACTTTACAAGAAAGCCCCGGCTAACTATGTGCCAGCAGCCGCGGTAAGACATAGGGGGCAAGCGTTGTTCGGAATTACTGGGCGTAAAGGGAGCGTAGGCGGGAGATTAAGTTAAGAGTGAAAGCCTTGGGCTCAACCCAAGAAATGCTCTTAATACTGGTTTTCTAGAGTGTGGGAGAGGTAAGTGGAATTCCTAGTGTAGCGGTAGAATGCGTAGAGATTAGGAGGAACATCAGAGGCGAAGGCGGCTTACTGGACCATAACTGACGCTGAGGCTCGAAAGCGTGGGGAGCAAACAGGATTAGATACCCTGGTAGTCCACGCCCTAAACGATGGATACTAGATGTGGGATGAATAAATTCCGTATCGAAGCAAACGCGATAAGTATCCCGCCTGGGGAGTACGTTCGCAAGAATGAAACTCAAAGGAATTGACGGGGACCCGCACAAGCAGCGGAGCATGTGGTTTAATTCGACGCAACGCGAAGAACCTTACCAAGGTTTGACATGACAGTGCATAGTTATGAAAGTAATGAAATCTGAGTAGCAATACAAAGACACTGCCACAGATGGTGCATGGTTGTCGTCAGCTCGTGTCGTGAGATGTTGGGTTAAGTCCCGCAACGAGCGCAACCCCTGTTTTTAGTTGCCAGCAGTAAGATGGGCACTCTAGAGAGACTGCCGTAGATAATACGGAGGAAGGTGGGGATGACGTCAAATCATCATGCCTCTTACACCTTGGGCTACACACGTGCTACAATGGGCGAAACAAAGTGAAGCGAAATAGCAATATGGAGCCAAACACAAAAAATCGTTCTCAATTCGGATTGTGGGCTGCAACCCGCCCACATGAAGTCGGAGTTGCTAGTAATCCCGAATCAGCATGTCGGGGTGAATGCGTTCCCGGGTCTTGTACACACCGCCCGTCA
>CAQIDI010000007.1 GCA_948806215.1 uncultured Eubacteriales bacterium
ACCTTGACAACAAAGAATATTCGTTTACACTAGAAAAATAGAGAGAAGAAAACAAAAAGCAAAAGAGCGGTTTGCGTTTGCTCTGCCAGCAACCGCTCTTTTGCAAAAAAAAAGATTTGTTGTAGGAGTGTGCTTGTATGGCGAGGCAAAGCCGAGCCACTTGTATCAAGACAAGCACACGCCAGAATCCCAAATTGATTATTTATAAATCATTTTTTAATTTTTAATACAAATAAACGAATCTTGTGTTATAATATAAACGAGGTATTATATGGATCTTCAAGTTTTGGTTAATGAATATATAAACAATCAACTTTTGAAAGTTGACAATTTATCAACTGAATTAAATGGAAATATGATTGACAGATTATTTGCCAAGAAGTTTAGAAAATATTCTATTGATCCACAAGTGAGAGTTGATGTCGAAGCAAAATTGAACAACATCATAGACAAAAAATTGCCTTTGACTTTTGTGCCAAGTTTTGGTGGATATAAACATTGGTGGGCACCAACTTATCCAACAATTGACTGGGCAGAAATTTTCAACATGAAATTTATGCTTGAATATCTTGCCCCTATTTGTGCCAACTATCATGACAACAAAAGCACAATCGAATATGAAAGCGAAGAAATCATTTTAAGTGAACTCAACAATGTGCCACAATCTGGATTGGACGAATACACAAACACTTTTAGAAAGGCTTTGGAGTTTTTTAACAAAAATCAAAAAGTTGTCGAAATGAAATTAAGTCTTGCAAGAGAGCAATACAAAGACTATGACTTTGACAAACAAAAATTGCTTAAACGAATTGAAGAAATGATGTCGGATTACACTGATCGTTTCAACAGCTATGATCCAGAAGATCAAGCAAGAAGAATCCAAAAAGCAAGAACAAATTTTAAATTGAATGGTGTTGTTGATTATTCTGGTTTGAGCGAACAAGAACAAGAAGAACTTTATAAAAAATCACGCATATTAAACGAAGCCTTTTTGGACGCCGATTATGAAGTGCGTGGAGACGATTTCTTTGAAAAAGAAAACAACATTCCTTTGTTATTCTCATTTGGACTTGGTCCCGGTGGAGAAGCTTGGCTGCATATTGGATCAAGCAAATCTTCAATGACAGACTTTTGGGCAGGCACAGGTATTTTGGAAATAAGAGAAAACGGACAAATCATTGAAAGAATTTTAAGCAGAACACAATTTGAAAATGTTAAAGACAAACTTGTAAAAGTAAAAGTTGAAAGCCCAATTTCAAACATCTGCACCCCACTTTCTTACATCTATGTGTATGAAGGACAATTAAATTTCTAAATTAAAAAAAGCCGAGAATATTTCTCGACTTTTTTGCTAGTTTCAAAATTTATAGTCCTTGGTGTTTTTTTATTTTTTATTTTTTAATATTTCGTTAAGAGCAAGCAAAATTCCTAGTTTTCCATATTCGTAGGTAAGTCCGCCTTGCATATAGGCTGTGTATGGTTTAACCATTGGACCATCGCAACTAAGTTCTATTGTGCTGCCTTGAGTAAATGTTCCGCTTGCCATAATTTCATCGTGTGGATAGCCTGCCATTGGTGCTGCTACTGGTGTTACAAAACTATCAATAGGTGAGCCCTTTTGAACTCCAATGTGAAATTTAATCATATTTTCTTCGTTAGATAAGTTAATGGTTTGAATAATATCGGTTCTGGGTTCATTAAATTTTGGGTCAACATCAAAGCCAAGTTTTTCTAATATTAAACTAGCAAAGGTCATTGTTTTTAGGCTTGAGCAAACAGCACGCGGAGCAAAAAACAAACCTTTAAAGTAAGTTATGTTTTCGTTAAAGTTAGCACCCAATGCTTTGCCTGTGCCCGGAGCAGAAAAGTGCTCGGCAATATCTTCGATAAGTTGTTTTTTGCCAACCATATATCCACCGCTTTTAGCAATTCCACCACCTAAGTTTTTCATAAGAGAGCCAACAATAATATCAGCTCCAACTTGTGTTGGCTCTTTTTCTTCAACTAAGTCGCCATAGCAATTATCAACCATTATAATAACATCTTTATTAACACGCCTTATTTCGCGGCAAACTTTTTCTATTTTTGCTATGCTCAAACTTTTGCGATGAGAATAACCACGTGAACGTTGAATTTCGATTAGTTTAACTTTACCTTTTTTAACACGCTTAATAATTTTATCATAATCAAAATCGTTATTAACTAAATCTATTTGCTCATATTTAATTCCGTTTGCTTTTAACGAATTTCGGCTGTTTCCGCTAATACCAATAACTGTTTGAAGCGAGTCGTAAGGCATACCAGTTATTGAAAGCAATGTTTCTCCGTGTTTTAATAGTGAAAAAAAGGTTAAGCTTAGTGCGTGTGTTCCCGACATTATTTGTGGGCGAACTAAAGCATCTTCAGCACCAAATATTTTTGCATAAATGGCTTCTATTTTATCGCGTCCAGCATCGTATGCTCCATAGCCATTAACTTCGGCAAAATCGGAACTTGCAACTTTTTCTTCTTGAAAAGCTTTTAAAACTTTAGCACTGTTTTTTAAACAAAGTTCATCGTAGGTTAAAAATAAATCTTTAAGTTCTGTTTCGCATTCGTCTGCTAAATCAATTAACTTTTTATCAATATCAAAATTATAGTACATATTAAAATTTCCTTTTGTTTTGCTGTTAATTATTTTAGCATATTAATTAATATTAGCAAAATTAAATAACTCATTTGACAATATATTGGGGTTTTATTAAAATATTAACACTTTTATTAAGAGGTTAAAATGGAAAAAACTAAAGAAAATTTTTTAAGCGCATTTGGAATTATTATTCTATTTATGAAAAATGCTGGTTTTTAGGAATTACAATTTTAGCATTTATATTTGCATTTTTGTTCCCAGAAGAGGATATTGGGGGAGTTAATGGCACAATTATAATGATATTATATTTGGTAGATATTTTTTCAAATATACTATGCGAATTATTAATATCTAAGCAAAGCAAATGGAACTTTTTGGTATCGCTTATTGTTGAAGTAACCGAGATTGCAATCTGCATTGTTTGTGCATATAGGTTTGCAACAATGGCGGCAACAATATTTTTTTGGATTCCTATTGATATAATTAGTTTTATTATGTGGAATAAGCATCCAGATAAAGCAAATAACGAATTAACCGAAGTTAAAACTCTAAAGGGGTGGCAAGAGGCGTTAGTTATTATTGGAATATGTGTTTGGACGGTTGCAATTGGTTATGTTCTTAGCTTAATAGATTTAGAAGAAGGAATTTTATCTAATAGTCCAATGATGTTTAAAATAGTGTGTTACTTAGATGCTTGTTGCAGTGCAGTTGGTATAGCAAATGGATTATTTATTTTATTTAGGTATAGAGAACAATGGATTGCCTGGTATATTGCAACTTTTATAGAAATTGCAATTAATATAATATCGGGACAGTGGGTGTTACTTGTTTTAAAGTTTGGATATTTAACTAATACCACATATGGTTATATAAAATGGACAAAATACATAAGACAAAATGCTGTTGTTACGAAAACTGAAATTAGCAATTCAGAAATTCAAATTTAAAATAAAGAAATATTTATAGGCAATAAATTTGACTAAAACCAAAAAAATAAATAAAATAAAAATATATTAAAATTACAAGGTGGATTTATGGTAGACGTAAACAATATTAAAAATGGTATGACCTTACAAATTGAAGGCAATATTTATCAAATAGTAGAATTTTTGCACGTTAAACCTGGTAAGGGCGCAGCATTTATGAAAACTAAATTAAAAAATTTAAGAACAGGCACAACATTAGAGCGTACTTTTAACACTAATGTTAAATTTGAAGAAGCTCACATCGACAGAAAAACTGTTCAATATTTATATGAAGCTGGCGATACTTATTACTTTATGGATGTTAACACATACGACCAATTTGAGTTAACAAACGAGCAAGTTGGCGATAACAAAAACTATCTATTAGAAAATATGAGTGTTGATTTAACTATGTACGGAAGTGAACTACTTGGAATTTCTCTTCCAGAAAAAGTTACACTAACCATTACCGATTGCGAACCAGGCATTAAAGATAGCACAGCAACAAACTCAACAAAAGTTGCTACTTGCGAAACAGGTTTAGTTGTTAGAGTTCCAATGTTTATTAACACTGGCGATAAAGTTATTGTAACAACTTACGACGGAAAATATTGGGGCAGAGGTTAATTATAAAAAACTTAAACTTATAGGTTTAAGTTTTTTTGTTTTTATCAATAGTTAAAATAGCAATTATTTTTTTATTTTAATGTAAATGGTTAATTCTTTGCATAATAAATTAATAAATGGTATCATATTTTATATGAAAAAAAGTTTGATTTTTACTATATCATTTTTATTTGTTTTATTAATGCAAATATTAATAATTTTTGTTTACTTGCCAATTATAAAGGTTGTTATAATTGGTTTAGGTTTGCTACTTGTTTTAAGCACAATTTCTTTTTGTTGTTCAAAAAATAAAAAACAAATAATATTATCTGGCGTGCTATTAATTGTTAGTTTATATTGTTTTGTTACAAACGCTATTTTTCTATTTAACATAGCACCAACAAATAGCGAAGTTGTTGTGCACGCCGGTGGGGCAGTAAATAAAAACACATACCTAAATTGTAAGGAAGGTTTTTTAGCATCCATTAGTTCGTGGGGGGGGGTACATAGAATTAGACTTTTTATTGACTAAAGATAACGAAATTATATGTAGTCATCAACTGGAATATGTTACCGGATTTAGTTTAAACAATAGGCCAACTTTGTTAGAGTTTGAAAACACAATATTACTTAATAAGTATCACGGAATAACTTTTAATTGGTTAATTGAAAATTTAAGAGATAATCCTGATTTAAAAATTATTGTGGATTCTAAAGAAGCAAACTATGTTAACCTAATTAAAACAATGATAAGCAAAAGTAACGATCTTGGCTTTGATTTAACAAATAATTTTATTTTGCAGTTGTATTCTAAAAACAACTACGAACAGTTGTGTGATATTTTTAGTGGTGAGTTTTGGTACACAAACTATAAATCGTTATATTCGCCAAACTTTATTAATTATTATTTTGGCGATAAACCAAGAGTAACTACTATTGTTTTAAATGTTAATATGTGGAGCATTTATAAAATGCATAATTTTGAAACAAATAAAAAAGTTGCGGTTCACACAATTAACGATTCAGACAATTTTAATTTTATAAAAAATAGAAAAGTTGATTATATATTTACAGATTAAAAAAATTTAAAGGTGAGTTATGGAACATAAAGTTGCACTTGTAACAGGTGGGGCAAAAGGAATAGGCAGAGAAATAGTTTTAGAATTAGCAAATGCAGGCTACTGTGTTGTTATTAATTATAACACTAGCGAAAAACAAGCATTAGAATTAAAACAAGAACTTGAAAGCAACAACAAAAAATGCATTGTTGTTAAAGCAGATATTTCGAACGAGCAACAAGTTAAGAATATGGTTGATATCGCAGTTAAAAGTTTTGGTAAAATTGATGTTTTAGTTAATAATGCTGCAATATCGCTAGATAGTATGTTTTACGATAAAACAGCCGAAAGTTTTAATAAAACTCTAAGTACTAATGTTGTTGGCACATTTTTAGTTAGTAAACTTGTTGGCGAAATAATGTATAACAACAAATTTGGAAAAATTATAAACATTTCTTCCACTAATGGAATTAACACATATTATCCAATGTGTTTAGAATATGACGCAAGTAAAGCAGCAATAATTTCGCTTACTCACAACCTAGCAATTCAGTTTGCACCTTATGTTAATGTTAATGCTGTAGCACCGGGATTTATTGCAACCGAAAGTGAAATTGGTGGTATGGACGAAGAATTTATTAAATTAGAAGAAGAAAAAGTTTTGTTACGCCGTGCGGGAAAACCACAAGAAGTTGCTAAACTGGTTGGTTTTTTAGTTAGTGAAAATGCTAATTTTATTAATAACGAAGTTATTAAAATTGATGGCGGAATTTATGGCGATTGCTAAAAAACAGGAAATGCGATATTAGATGAAAAAGTTAATTGATATATCAACAATAATAGTTGGAACAATTTTAATATTAATTGCAATACTATCGTTTATATTATTAGTTCCAAAAAAGAAAACTGCAAACATAATTATAATTGCTGGGCAAAGCAATGCAGAAGGGGTTTCGGAGTATGCCGATCTTAATGGCGTTTTATCAGAAGAAAAATATAATAAATATTCAAATGGAACTTCAAGAGTAAAATTTATAGCAAGATATAGTTTAGATAATTTTGTAAATTTTAAATTTGGTTTAAACGAATATAAGAACACCTTTGGTATTGAACTTGGAGTTATTGATTATTTTTTGGATACTAACAAAAAAGATAATCTTTTTGTTGTTAAATGTGCTGTTGGTGGAACAGGGCTTAGTTATTGGCAAAAAGGCGAAGAAGGGTATAACCGTCTTAGCACAACAGTAAATAGAGCTATTGAACTTATTAAAAAGGATTATAGTAAAATAAATATTCAAGCAATGTGTTGGATGCAAGGCGAATCAGATAGAACAGCTTTAGATAGTGAAAAATATTTTAATAGGCTAAACACCTTTGTTTCTACTTTGCGTGAAGATTATAAGACGTATGGAAATTTTAGGTTTGTTGATGCTGCAATTTTGAAATCGGAATATTCTGATAAAATAAATAAAAGCAAAAGCGAGTTTGCAAATTTAAGCGATAATAATTATTATTTTGAAGTTGCCGATTTTAATTTTTCGCTAATAGATGATGTTCACTATAACGCTGCTTCGGAATATAAACTGGGTTACGAGTTTGGGAAATATTGTTTTTAAAAAGAACTAAATTTTAGTTCTTTTTTGTTTTGTATAAATTTTATTTTGAAAAAACTGTTTTTTAAACTAAAATTAAGTTATGAAAAATTTAGAATTATTAGCTCCGGCAGGAAGCAGTGAAAGTTTAATAGCAGCTTTAAATAATGGTGCAAACGCAGTTTATTTAGGAATGCAAGGTTTTAATGCCAGAAGTAAAGCAGAAAACTTTAACGAACAAAATATTAGGCAATATGTGAAGTTATGTCATTTGTTTAATGTTAAGGTTTATTTAACAGTTAACACTTTGGTTAAGGATGGCGAATTTGCCAACTTAGTAAATTTAATCAAAACCGCAGTGGAAGCAAAAGTTGATGCATTTATTATTCAGGATCTAGGTGTGGCTAATGTTTTAAAAAAGGCTTTTCCAAACATTGTTATGCACGCAAGCACTCAAATGGGAATACACAATCTAGAAGGTGCTAAAATAGCAAAACAACTGGGATTTTCTAGAATTGTGTTATCGAGAGAAGCAACATTAGAAGATATTAAAAAAATAAAAAATAATTGCGATATCGAAATTGAATATTTTGTTCAGGGTGCGCTTTGTGTTGCTTTTTCGGGCAACTGCTACTATAGCAGTTTGTGTTTTGGCGAGAGTGGAAACAGGGGCAAGTGTTTGCAACCTTGTAGGCTTTGTTACACAGCTTCCGTAAACGAAAACAAATTAAATAGTGGCTATTTAATTTCGCCAAACGACCTTTGCTTAATTACTAGATTAAACGAGTTGATTTCGGCTGGTGTTACTTCGTTTAAAATTGAAGGAAGAATGCGAAGACCGGCTTATGTTAGTCAAGCAGTGCAAAGTTACAGAAGGGCACTTGATAATTTAAAACTAGATGTAAACAACGAAATAGAAAAACTTCAAAAAGTTTTTTCTCGTGGGGTTTTTAATAGTGGTTATTATTTAGATAATAGCACACCCAAAAAACTAATTAACACTCAGTTTCAAAACCATAGGGGTGTTAAAATCGGTACAGTTATTGCGGTAAGTAAGTTTAAGGAGTTAAATAAAATAACCATAAAAACCAATAACTATAAAATAAGTGCTGGCGACGGTTTAAAGTTTATTTCCGATGGATTTGAATCCAGTATGGGGGTTGGTAACGCTAATCAAATAAAAAACAATCAGTTTGAAGTGTTTAGTAAAAATAACGCAAAAGTTGGTTGCGAAGTTTATTTAACACTCGATAGCGAAACCGAACAAAAACTATTATCAACAACTAAAAAGTTAAGAGTTAACGCAACCTTTAATGCAAAGGTAAACAAAAAAGCCGAATTAACGCTAGAGTATAAGGGCATTAAAGCAACTGTGTTATCGGAAGAAATTATTAGCGAAGCTAAAAGTGCTCCAGCAACTTTTAATCAAATTGAAGATAGTGTTAATAGAATGGTGGAAACTAGTTTTGAGCTTAATAACCTAACTTGCAACTTAGAAAATGTGTTTATTCCAAAATCGGTTATTAACAATTTAAGAAGAATTGCCGTTGAACAATTAGAAAACAACATTATTAGTTGTTACGAACAAAAAATGCCAAAAGTGGTTTTTGATAGTAATTTTAGCTTAAAGCCACAGTTGCAATTCGATTTTAAAAATCAAACTTATTATATTGTTGATGAAAAACAAAATTATACTGTACCAAATAACTGTAACATTGTTTTAGCTCCAAGTGTGTTTAACGAATTTGAAATAAATAAACTAAAACAAAATTATAATGATTGTAATATTTTTGTTATGCTTCCGCTAATTGCCAGAGGCGATGATATTAACATAATTAATAAGATTATAAGCGGTTTAAATAAGCAAACCGAAGGATTAGTTATAAACAATGTTTATGGGCTATATTACGCCTTACAGGGGTTTAAGGTGGTTGCAAATTATGCTTTAAATGTGGTTAATAGCTTTGCTTTGGAACTTCTTAACAACTTAAAAGTTTTAGATGTTACAAAAAGCATTGAAAGGGATTTAAGTTCTGGCTTAAACAAAGGTTTAAGTTTTAGAGGATATCCATCGCTTATGACATATACTCATTGTCCATATAAAACAAGTTATGGTTATAACGATTGCAAAAATTGCAAATTTGAAAAAGGCTTGCAATACACCAACGAAAGAGGGCATAGTTTTAACATTAGGCGCACAAAAATTGCCAATTGTTATTTTGAATTAATAAACGATATTTCGTTAGATTGCGATAACCCTAAAATGATTGATTTAAGGGGGAATAACTAGTGAAAGAATTTGTTGTTAAAAGTCAAGGCTCTTTAATTAAAGTTGTGCAAAAAGAAATGCCGCAATTAAACTATAATATAATTTTAAAAACCTTACGCAAAAAAGATATTAAAGTTAATGGTAAAAGGGTTAATAAAGATATTGAAGTAAAGGTTGGCGATGTTGTTTCGGTTTATGCTTTTATATCGGAAGTACCTAAAATTAATAGAGTGTTTGAAGATGATAATATATTAATTGTTAATAAGCCAACAGGAATAGAAGTTGTTGGAAACGAAAACGATTTAGTTAACATACTTAGTGGCGAAGGCGTTAATGTTATTGCTTGCCACAGAATTGATGTTAACACAGAAGGTTTGGTTTTATTTGCAAAAAACGAGATGGCGGAAAAAATTATTACTAACGCTTTTAAAAATAAAACAATAAACAAATATTATTTAGCTTGGGTTAACGGAAAACCACTTAAAAAAACCGATGTTTTAAATGATTATTTATTAAAAGATGCAGATAATTCGCAAGTTAAAATTTTTAAAACTAAAGTTAATAATTCTAAACCAATAACAACCATATATAGTGTTATAGAAGAATATAACTCAACTTCGCTTTTAAAGGTTCAAATACCAACAGGAAAAACACATCAAATAAGGGCACATTTAAGTTTTATTGGTCACCCAATAATTGGTGATGAAAAGTATGGTGAAAAAAGCGTTAACAAAAAATTTAATTTAAAAAAGCAGTGTTTAACAGCTGTTAAACTAGAATTAAATTTTGGAAATAGCAAGCTTAGTTATTTAAACAATAAAACCTTTGAAACAAATTGTTCTTGGTTAAAATATGTGGTTAAAGATAAATAAAAAAGAAAGCAAAACTTGCTTTCTTTTTTTATAAAGTTTGAATTCAATTAAAATGCTCTACGAATTGTTTCAACTGGTTTTTGTCGTGAAACCGAAGCGATTGGCATTATTGCAGAAATTATTCCAACACCAATGCTTAGTGCAAAAATAATTAAAACTTGTCTTATTCCAAACGCTGCAAGAGGAATATATAAATTTAAGAATTTTGTTAAAAACATATTAACAAAAACACATCCAACAGCCGAAAGTATTGTTGCACAAACTGCATTAATTAGTGCAATAGCAACAGCTTCTACCACAAACATTTTTAAAATGTCTGAGCCTCGTGCTCCTAATGCTCTTAAAATTCCAATTTCACCGTATTTGTTTTTAATACTGGTAGAAATAAAATTAGAAAACATAACAATGCTAAATAGTGCAAAAACACCAGATACAATTAAAAATAGTAACGATAAATTTGCAAAGAAATCGCCGTTAGCTCTAATCATAGCAATAGCATTATTTTTGCTAGCATAACAAATTCCGCTAGATTTTAATAGTAGGTTACTAAGCGAGTTAATGTTTCCTTTGCTTGTGTTAGTTGCCACAAACGAAGAATAAGGGCCTTGCATTAAATTAATTCCAAGGTTATTAATTCCTCCGGTGGATAAAATAAACGAACTGGTTGCCGAAACATTAACATTTGTGTAAAACCCAACAATTTTAAATTGGTTGTTTTCAACGTTAACTTCTATTGGCTTAGTTGTGCCCGGTTGATATTTGCTTGTGTCGGTTTTAGTAACAATAAATTCTCTAACAAAAGAATCTTCTTCGTTGTTTCTAACTTCCTGAATTTCTTTTAGTTTTGAAAGGGCGGAATTAAATAAATGCATTTTATCTTTACTAGAAGCCGATTTTAAATCGTCAAGAGCTTTATCTATTTCGGTTGCATATCCAGAAAATTTAGGATAAATATCAACATTATTATTAGCAAATGTTTTTAAACTGGTAATAATATCATCGTATAACACTTTAAATTGTGTTACATCAACCAAAACTTCGTTTTCGTTTAGTTTAGTTTTATTGTTTTCTAAAAATAAATAAGGAACAAATTCTTGATTGTTTGTTGAATTATTAACAATAAGTTTTTCAAAATCATCAAAGTTATAAAATGTGTTACGCTGAGTTTTAACAGTTCCATCTTTAGCATTAAACTCAAAGTTATAAGCTTTGTTTATAAACTTATTTAATGTGTTATATCTTGTAACGCAATAATCAGCAAAGCCAGGTTTAACAAAAGCATATAAGTTTAAACTGTTGGTTATGTAGTTTTTAAATTCGTTTTGATTCATATTGGAGTTTTCATCAAAGTTATCTTTTAACTTATCAAATTTTTTGTTAATAGTTCCGGTGTTAATTATGCCAACAATTTTATATTTTTGTTTTGCTCCAGTTGTGCCAAGGCTAAGTGTTAACGGATTTGTTTCGTTAATAATTTCGTCTAAACTATTTAATACTTTAATGTTGTTATTAGCATCGGTGTAGGTGTAGCTCCAGTTTAACATACAATTTGCAAAATATTCCGAAATTGCAACTTCATCAAATTGGTTTGGTAACCTTCCAGATAGTAAACTAAAGTTATAGTTATTTAAGTCGTCTTGGTTAAATTCTATAGCACCAAGCAAATTTTTATAATAATAATATTTGCTAATTTTATATGGCTCATTGTTTTTTAATTCGTTTGGAACTTGAGTGCCAATATAATAAGAATTATAAACCCCTTTAATATCGTATCCGGTTTGAGATTTAAGCGAATCGATTAGAGCATTACTAAAATTAATATCATAGTTGTTTTTATTATCTTCGGTTATGCTAGTAGTCATTGTAACCGATGGAGTGATGGATGATTTTAGTGTGTTTGCTGCAAGCCTGCCTTCGTCGTAAATTGCAAGTGAATCAAAAATTCCAAAAATCGAAAACGCAAGTGCACATAAAATTATTGTTATTGCTAGCCTTATTTTTTTTGACTTTAGGGTGTTAAGTCCAAGTTTAATTGTGTCCCAAAAGCCTAAGTGTGTTTTAATAAAATTTGAGTTCTCGTTATAAATTTTCTTTTTTTGAATTTTAGTTTGTTGTTTTATAACGTCAATATTATCGGTTACGTGCACATCTTTGCCAGCTTTTACAGCGGTTTTTATTTTTTGTAGGTCGTCGTCTATTAAGGTTGCACCACGCCTAATTGATAAAATTTCTTTTTTCTCAACAAGGTTTGTTTTTGTGTTTTCGCTGGTTTGTATGGTTATGTCGCTTTCAATTTTACCATCTTTAAACTGAATAATTCTATCGGCAAATTTGTTCGCTAATTCTAAATCGTGCGAAACAACTATAACAAGTTTATCTTTACTTAACTTTTTTAATAACGACATTATTTGTAAACCATTTTCGGTATCTAAAGCACCAGTTGGTTCGTCTGCCATTATAATGGATGGGTTTTTAATAAGGGCTCTTGCAATGGCAACTCTTTGGCGTTGTCCACCACTAAGTTCTTGCGGTTTTCTTAAAGATACATCCTTTAAATCTACCTTTGCCAAAATTTTTTCAACTTGTTTTTTATCATCTTTTAATCCTTGAAGTTGGGTGGCAAGAGTTAAATTTTTTTCTATAGACATATTATCCAAAAGGTTATACTCTTGAAAAATAAAACCAATAAATGTGTTTCTGTAACTATCGTAATCTAGTTTTGAAAATTCTTTTGTGCTTTTTCCTTTAATTAAAATTTCGCCATCATCAAAATTATCAAGTGCACCAATAACATTAAGTAGAGTGGTTTTGCCTGAACCTGATTTTCCAGTAATAAAAACCATACCAGTTTCTTCAAAATATAAATCAACACCATTTAAAGCTCGCACTTCTTGATTTTTTGTTTTATAAATTTTAGTGATGCCTTTTAATTCTAACATTTATAAGTCTCCCAACATTTTTAACGAATTAATTAATTTTTAACATACATAATTTAACATATTATGTGTAAAATTAAAAATAAAAACAAAATATTATATATTTTTTGCAGTTTTATAGTAATAATATGGCGATTTTTGTTATTTTTTGTATTTTGGTGGAAAAAAATATTTAAATGTGCTAATTTATTTATAGAATTTTTTTGAGGTAACTTGTGAAAAAATCGTTAAGATTACTTTATTTATTATTAATATTTCCGTTACTTAGTTGTTTTAGTTTAGCGGGATGCTCGTTTATTCCTGTTGATTGGAACATTAACGATGGCTTTGATAATGATAACTATATTCCGCCTGACTATAGTTTTAATATTTCTGCAACTAGTAACAATATTGTTATTGATGCTAAAAACATTGGGGATTATGGTGAAGAAGCAAAAATTGTGGCTTTGCCTATTTATGAATATCTTTACGATGAAGAAACTAAAGGTTTAGCAGAAGAAACATCGGCAACTCCAATAGAACTTGCTTCTTACGAATGTGGAACAACCAAACAATTTGTTTTTGATAGATATTTTAATGAAACTTCCGATGCAATTTATTATAAATATTTTGTTTTAAGCGATTCCGATGAGATTTTGGCTGGCCCAATGTTTTGCACCGAAATAGAACCTATATTTAAACACGAAGTTCCAATTAAACCTGTTAACAAAAAGGGCATTACTTGCGAAGATATTTTTGATCCAGTTGTTACCGATTTGGGTTGTTCTTATACCGAAATTAATTTTGTGATTGATGCAATAATTGTTCCTAACGAACGATTTGTTAATGGCAAAGTTGTTAAAATTAATTGGGAAGAAAACACAAACACCAATGGCGAGTTAACCATTTCTGCAGAAGGTAGAAGTTATGTTGTTGATTATTTAGACTATAATGGCGAACGCTATTATTTTAGATTAGCCTCGTTTGAGTATTACGATAAACTAATAAAAGAATTTACCGATCGTGATGTTATTATGACTTTAATTTTATTGTTGCCAAATGTTTTAGATCAGTATATTCAACCATACTTTTTAAAATATCCAAACACCGAAGCCACAACAACATTTATGCAACCAAACACATCAAACAAGTATGGTGCAGGTTATTGGGGTGCGCTTATGGAGTTTTTAGCAAAACGCTACTCAAGCGAAAACTCGGAATATGGATATGTTCAAGCATATATTTTAGGTAACGAAATTGATGGCTCGTTTCACTATAATGCCATAGTTGGTCCTGGTCAGGCTGCACCATTACTTGAAGATTATATGGAAGAATACGAAAGAGAAATGCGAATTTCTAATCAGGCAATAAAAAAATATCATCCAAATAATCAAATTTATATTTCGTTAACACATTTTTGGAATTCTAGTTATGAAGATTATGTTGCTAAAGAAATTGTTGATTATTTAACTGCTAAAACCTTACGCCAAGGAAACTACGATTTTGGTTTAACAGTTCACCCTTATGGGGTTAGCTTAACAAAGCCAGAGTTTTGGAAAGGCGATTTGGCAACAAATGGTTTTAATGGTTCTTTAAATTCAACCTATATAACCTGGAGCAACTTAGAAGTTTTACAATTATATTTGGAACAACCAAGCAAATTATGTAATGGAAAAGTTAGATCGGTTTATATTACCGAAGGTGGAGTTGCATCGTCTTCTTCTGGCGAATTAAAAGAAATAACAAAAATGCAACAAGCAGCAGGTGTTGCTTATCTATATTATAAAGCTACACAACTAAGTTGCGTTAAAGCTGTTAGTTACTATAGGCTGCTAGATAATATTGGCGATGGGGCTTACTTTGGCTTGCTAAATGGTAATTGGCAGAAAAAACCAGCTTACGATGTTTGGAAATATATAGATACTCAATATTCGTTTGATGTTAGTATGCCATATTTAAAGTATATTGAATGGACAACTATGGATGGTTGGACGTCAATAACTCACAGTGTTGAAACCGATGTTACTAGCTATAAAGATACAATGAAATTGGTTGAAAGCAAATTTGATTGGGATACAAATTGGAACGAAGATTTAATTATGGTTAGATATATCGATGAACCATTTTATGGTTAATATTACAATTTTATAAATAAATAATAATTAAATAAATGCACATTATAAACATAATGTTTGTAATGTGCTTTTTTACTTGTCACGGGTGGGGGTCTGTGCTAACATTAAAAGGTGAAAAAACTAAAAAAATAAGGAAGAAATTATGAGAAACAAAGTTGTAAATTATTTATTAATTAGCGTAATGTTTGCTTTTTTAGTTTTAGGTAGCACCCTTTTGCTTACTGGTTGTGGCCCTAAAAACTACGATTTAAGCGGAATTTCATTTAATGATGCAACTGTTAATTACGATGGAACTGCTAAGTTTATAAGGTTGGAAGGAACTTTGCCAGAAGGCTTAGAAGTTAATTATAAATATTACACAAACGAAACTTACGAAACCGAAGCCACAAGCACTGTTGATGCTGGAACATATTATGTTAAAGCCAACTTTACTGCGGCAAAAGGTTACAACACTCCCGAATCGTTAACCGCAAAACTTGTTATTAACAAAATTGATTTTGTTAATGTGAATTTTGTTGTTACCGCAACAAACGAAGATTACGAAACAAATGCGGAAGCAAAATTGAATTCCGATGGTTCATTCTATTTTGAAGCAAATAATAAGTTATACGAAAAAATAACAGTTACAAATAACAAAGGTTTTAATCAAAGTGTTAAGTTCTATAAGGATGAACAGCACACAATCGAAGCACCAGCAGCACTTCAAAACTTTGGACAAAAAGTTTATGCTGTTGTTACTTTAACAAATAAAAATTTTAACGATGCTACTTTTGATTTAGAAATTAGAGTAGAAAGAAAAACTATCGAACTAAAATCTTACGAAGATTTATTAATTATGTACGATCATATTCACGGCAAAAATCCATTAGATCAAACTGCAAGATTAAATATTAGATATTTACTAGCAAACGATATTGATTGTGCCGATGAACAAGGAAATCCAAGACTTTGGAAAAGTATTGCTGGATTATATAGCGAAACAATATTTTTCTGCAGTGAATTTGATGGAAATGATCACACAATTTCAAATTTGAAATATAACATTAATTCGGTAGATAAAGATGTTGCTGGTTCCGAAAATGGTTTGTTTATTAGCTTTTTCGGAAATGCATCCGATTGCTATATTCATAATGTAACATTTAGCAACATTTCAATCGAAGTTAAGGCGGGCGATTTTGAACGCGTAGACCACGAAACTTGGGGTGCACAAAATCCACTTTATGCAGCAGTTGTTGTTGGCAGATTAGAAAGTGCTATGGTTGATTCTAATAAACCTTCAACCTTTATTCACGATATTACAGTTAAAAATTGCGATATAAGAGTTGATGCATTTAAAATGTATGTTGGTGCAATTATTGCTAAAGATCAGGTTACCGATAGTGTAACTTCAACTAGAGATAATCTTCACGTTGAAAACTGCAATATTTATGCTATTAGTACTGAATATATGGATTCGATGTGGGTTGGTGGAATCTCTGGCGTTACCGATCAATCAACAGGATATTTATATACTAATTGCTCGGTTAAAAATTTAAAAATTGGTTTCGATTACGAAAGCTACGAAGCAGCAACTACTAAAGCTGAAAAAAATAAATATATTTCTTTAGTTAATGAAGCTATTGTTGGTGGTTTTGTTGGAACAATTGGAACACAAGTAAAATTTGTTAATTGCACTTTAGATAACTACTTAATTGCTACAACTAGAAAAACAGGCTACTATGGTAGTTTATCTAGAAAAGTTGAATTTGAAAATTGCTCACACACACAAAGCAATCCAAATTGGAACGAAATTAAAGGTGTTTATAACTACACCGATAAAGTTGACGAATCTGAATTAAATTGGAACGATGCAACTTATGTTAAACCAGAACCGAAACCTGCTATTACACAAGTTTCAACAAATAAAGAAGAATATTTAGTTGGCGAAAAAATTGTTGTAAATGTAACAGCGGCTAAAGAAGATATTGATGAAAATAACCTACATTATTTATGGGTTGGGTTATATAGAAAAGGCGATTTTGATGCTAATAATGGTGCTGGGTATTTAGCTTATGTTTATTTATATGATAACCCTAATTACACAGCTTCTCCTGATGGATCTGATTGGTGGACTAAATATAGAAGCTTAAAAAATAGAACAACATTCTTCCTTGTTGGTGAAACAACAGTGGATTGGGGTGTTACTAATGCAACACCTGAAACAATGGCAGAAGCAATTCCAGACCAATTAGATGCTGGAGAATATGAACTAGTGTTAATTAATGATGGCGTTGGTTCTTATTACGCTGCAGATAGAGTTGAATTTAGCATTGTTGAAGAATAAAATTAAAAGTGAACCAAAAGGTTCACTTTTTTAATAGCAAGTAACAAAACAAAGTAAATAATTTTAAGATATATAAATTTAGTAAATATAAACATTAAATTAATAGTGATAACATAATATTTTTTGTTATAATATATTGGTAAAAAATTTAAGGAGAAAATTATGTTTGATGTTGTGGTTGTTGGGGCTGGTCCAGCTGGATTATTTGCTGCATACGAATTAATTACAAAAAATAAAAATTTAAAGGTTTGTTTAATTGACCAAGGCAGGCGTGCTAAAAATCGTGTTTGCCCAATGAAATTAAGCGGAAAGTGTGTTAATTGCAATCCTTGCCAAATTTTATCAGGCTATGGTGGTGCGGGTACTTTTAGCGATGGTAAACTAAACTTTATTCCTAAACTTGGCAAAAGCGATTTGTTTAAGTATATGAGCGAAAGCGAAGCATACAAAATTATAGATGAAACCGAAAGCATTTTTAATAAGTTTGGAATGGATGCCGAAGTATATCCTAAAAACACAGCTAAAAGTGAAGAGATAAAAAAAGATGTTACCCTAAAGGGTGCTAGATTACTTTTAATTAAACAAAAGCATTTAGGTTCGGATACTCTTCCAACTCACATCGAAAATTTTACATCGTTTTTGGAAGATAGTGGTGTTACTATTATTGAAAGCGGTGATGTGTTAGATATTGAAAGCGAGAATGGCACTAACGAAGTTGTTTATTCAAAAGAAGGTGAAAAAGTAACAATACAATCTAAATATGTTATTGTTGCTCCTGGTAGAACCGGTGCAGGCTGGGTGCAAGAACTTCTTGATAAACACAAAATTCCTTATAACTCTCAAAGCATCGAAATTGGTGTTAGGGTGGAAGTTAGAAAAGAAGTTTTACAAAGCATAACCGATGTTATTTACGACCCAACAATATTTATTAAAACAAAAACCTATGGTGACGAAATAAGAACCTTCTGCACAAATCCGGGTGGTTATGTAACTAAAGAAAACTATTATGGTTACATTTGTGTTAATGGTCACGCATTAAAAAGCACAAAATCAAATAATTCAAACTTTGCTTTTATTAGCAAAGTAACATTAACCCAACCTGTTACCAACACAAGGCAATATGGCGAAAGCATTGCACGCATTGCAAATGTTTTGGGCGATCAAAAACCAATTATTCAAACACTTAAGGATTTGCGTAGCGGACGCCGTAGCGAGTGGCACAGAATTAATAAAGGGTTTATTGAACCAACGCTTAAAGACTGTGTGGCAGGCGATTTGGCACTTGTTTTGCCATATCGAATTATAACTAACATTTTGGAAGGATTAGACGAACTTAATAAAATTATTCCGGGCGTTAGTAACGACGAAACATTGCTATATGGTCCAGAAATAAAGTTCTTTAGTAACGAAATTCAAACCGATAACAAGTTTAAAGTGGAAAACAAAAATCTTTATTTTATTGGTGATGGAGCAGGTAAGGCTGGCAACATTGTTGTGGCAGCTGCAACAGGATTGATTTCGGCTAGAGATATTATTGAAAGGTTAAAATAATTAACTAATAAATGTTTAAATAAAAAAAGCAAAGTTTTTTTGCTTTTTTATTTTTTTGTGCTAATAACTTTTAATATAATTGTTAAAAAGTTTTAATTATTCTATAATTAATAATGTTAACAATTTAATTTTATAAGGAACAAGCCAATGAAAAGTATTTACACATATTATAAAGAAAGATTAATAGAAATCAGTGGTAAAAACCGCAGTTTATATTTAAAAAATTTTAATAAAAAAAATGGTTACGATGTTGGTAGAATTTTATCACAGAATGTTGAACTAACTGAAGAACTTCTTGATTGTATGTTAAATGGGAAAAGCGTTCCATTTGATTTTTACGGAAAGCAGACCAAAGAACTTTTTGTTAATGTTAGTAACATTAATTCTAAGTATCCGGATAAAACTTTCGAAGATGAAAAAGAAAAAAATAAATACGAATTAGCAAAACGAAACTATGCTAAAAAAGTGTTTGAACAAGAAGGAAAAAATCTTCAAATATTAAAGCGTGAAATAGAAGAAATCGAAAAGGAAACTGGCAGATACGAATTATATTTATGTTATCCGTTTGTTTATGGAACAATTAGAAATATAACATTTAAAGCTCCATTACTTATGTTCCCTGTTGATATCGATGTTGTTAGTGACACAAACATCAACTTATGTTTGCGTTATGGCGAGCGTGTTCAATTAAACAAAGCATTAATGCTTGCTATTGCTAATTGCAGACACTTAAATTTAACCAATATGGAAATGGAGTTTGATTCCATTAATGCTAGGTTTGGTTCTTTGCAAGGCTTAATGGATTATTTAAGAAGTTTTGGAATTAAACTTAGTTACAAACCAGAACGCAAAATTCATAACTTTAATAAATATGGCGAACCTAACACCTATGGACCATTAGAAGTTAAAAGTTTATGTTTGCTTAGTCGTTGCAGTTTGTCGAACTCTATTTATTCCGATTATTCTGCATTAGAAAAAAAGCATTTAACAAACGATTCAATTAACGAACTTTTAAATGCAAAAGGAAAGGATAAAAAACCTAGCAAATGTAATAATCTTTATTTAATTAACAATGTGGATTATGCTCAGGAACAAGTTGTTAAAACTGTTAATGAAAGTGGCAATATGGTTATTTATGGACCACCGGGAACTGGAAAATCACAAACCATTGTTAATGTTATTTCCGATGCAATTTGTAAGAACAAAAAAGTGCTAGTTGTTTCGCAAAAAAAGGCAGCATTAGAAGTTGTTTATAATAGGCTTTCAACTCTTAACAACAAAGCTATGTTTATTGTTGATTCCGAAAAAGAAAAGCGAGAATTTTATAGCAGATGCTATAGTACTCACGAAGAAATTTTGCATTCTGTTTATAACGACAAACTACAAAAAGAATACGATGAAATTGCAAAAAAATTAGATGTTGAAATTTCAAACTTAAATGTTATTTCAAATTGTTTAAATCAGCAAACTCCGTTCGGATTGTCGCTTCAAGAAATGTATTATAACTCCTATAAACTTGGCAAAAAATCAACCGAGTATGCAATATATAAAGAACTAATTAAAGATAAACGATTAATGGCATTAAACTATAATCAATTAGTTGAAGCATTAAGTGTTTTGGAAGAAAAGAACAAAGCGGAGTTATATTTTAATTATGTTGAAGAAAAAAAGAAAAATCCGTTTATTGATACTTTAAAAGAAGATTTGGGTGTTCACATTGTTGCAGAAGCTCAATCAAAATTAAAAAAATTGTTTGGCTCGCGTAGGGCATTATTTGATGTTGGAAAATATAAATATGCTCGTCAAATTTTAACTTATTACGATCAAGTTAAAAACAATAAAAATAGCACAGCCTTAATTAAACTTATTGCAAAATACGAATATCCAAATTTAGAAAAAACATTAAAATCAAGTTGTGTTGTTTTTCCACTTTATCCTTTTGTTAAAATTAATATGTTAAAAAAGGAAAAGTTAGTTAAGCAAGATGTTATAAACACTTTAAAGGCAGTTGATGAATATTTAAGTGATTATTCATTTTTAAAAAATGTTTTAACCGAAAGCGGATATTTGCTTGCGGTTGATGGATTGCTTAATGGGAATAGTGCAATTTTAAGAATGTTACTTTGGGCAGTTGAAAACTATATTATGTTAAACGATACAAATGTAACTTTAAAAAATTTAAACGAAAATCAGAAACACGTTTTAAACTTTGCTTATGAAAATGGTAATACTTATTCTAAATATATAAATGTTTTAAAATCTATTTTACCAGTTAGAATCTATCACGAAATAGTTAAATACGAAGAAGAAAAACACGATGTGTTATCATCTATTGTTGATTTTGAAAATATTAGGTCAAGAATAGTGTCGTTAAAGAAACAGCAAAACGAAATCAGTAAAAAAATTGCGCTTCAAACTTTTAACGAAGAATATAAAAAACAAATTAAAAATAGCAAAAATAGCAAAGATTATGTTTATCAAATTGCAAAAAAACAAAACTATTGGCCAATAAGAAAAACAATGGAAGTTTATGGTGATAACCTTTTTGAATTGTTCCCTTGTTGGTTACTGTCGCCAGAAAATGTTTCCACAATTTTACCACTTAAACGAAACTTGTTTGATGTTGTTTTGTTTGATGAAGCATCACAGGTGTTTATTGAAAACACAATTCCATCAATCTATCGTGGAAATCGCATTGTTGTTGCAGGTGACGAAAAACAATTACGTCCAACAACAACCTTTATGAAACGATATATGGGTGCAGGTGTTGAAGACGATTTAGACTATACAACTCAAGCTGCACTAGAAGTTGAATCGCTATTAGACCTTGCGGTTTCTCGTTATACAAGTTCAAACATAACCTATCATTACCGTAGTAAAAACGAGGAGTTAATAGATTTTTCTAATAAGGCATTCTATAATGGTAGTTTGCAAATTGCTCCTAATGTTTCTAAAAATATTAGAAATAAACCAATAGAACGAATTTTGGTGGAAGGTAAGTGGAGTGATAGAAGAAACGAAGAAGAAGCTAAACGTATTGTTACATTAATTAAGTCGATATTAAAAAATCGTAAGCATAACGAAACTATTGGGGTTATTACATTTAATGTCGAGCAAGAAAATTGTATTGAAGAATTAATTGATAAGCAGTGTTTCTCCGATACAGAATTTAGAAATCTTTATTTAAAAGAAAGCAATCGAAACGAAAATGGCGAAGATGTTAGCTTGTTTATTAAAAACCTAGAAAATGTTCAAGGTGACGAGCGTGATATAATAATATTTTCAATAGGATATGCTAAAAACGAATATGGCAAAATAAATGCAACTTTTGGATCGCTTTCTAACGAAGGCGGAGAAAACAGACTAAATGTTGCCATAACTCGTGCCAAACAAAAAATATATGTTGTAACAAGTATCGAGCCAGAAGAACTAAAAGTTGATACTTCTAAAAATATTGGTCCAAAACTGCTTAGAAGTTATTTAACTTATGTTAGAGCAGTTTCTAATGGAAATAGCGAAGAAGTGAAAACAATTTTAAATGGCTTTGGTGAAACTATTTCACAAAAACCACGCTTGTCAAATTTGCTTCCAATCGAAAATCAAATAGCTAATAAATTAAATAAACTAGGTTATAAAACCGAACTAAATTTAGGAAATTCAAATAGCAAAATCTCAATTGCAGTTTACGATAAAAAACAAGACAAATATTTGCTTGGTATCGAAACCGACGAACTAGTTGCAAAATCTTCAGATTCAGCACTAGAACGCGATGTTTATCGTAATGAATTCTTAAAATCAAAAGGCTGGAAAATTTTCAGGGTTTGGAGTCGTGATTGGTGGCATAATCCAACTCAAGTAATAAACGCTATTGTTAAAGAAATCGAAAAGCAAAAGAAAGTTGATAGTGAAGAAAAATTAACTGTTAAAAAGCCTGCTACTAAAACCGAAGCAGCAAATAAATCTACAGCAAAAAAAACTGTTGTTAATAACAAAAACTAATAACAAAAAATAATGGCAGTTAGCCATTATTTTTTTATGTTTAAAACAATTTAAAATATTATAATAAAAACTGAAAGTGAAATAACTGGTTAATAAAATTATATTAGTAAATCTATAAAAAAGCACTAGTTAACTAGTGCTTTTTTGGTGTTCCCGGTGCGAGTCGAACGCACCCTTTCCCTTAGGAGCATCGGGCATCGCCCGTTTCTACTTTTTTATCGTGCATTTTCACGATTATCACAAACATTATGTCACTTATCTTGCGAAATCTCAACCAACTTTTCTAACTTTTGCACCATAAACATAAAATCTGCCAAATCCACGGTACAGAAATGGTGACTTTTTATCCGATTTTGCCATTTGGGTACAATTGAAAAATTTTTAAGTGAAAATAGCACAATTTCAAGTAAAGTATGTTATAATTTATTTATAAGGAGATACATATGGATTGGCAAGTTATTATTTTAACGTTAGGAGCATCAATAATCACAGGTGCAGTTTCTTTAATTGGTAATATAGTTGCTACAAAAGCGAACTTAAAAAAGACGATAATAGAAAACAGAGAAGAAAGCAAAAAAGAATTTATGAAAAAAAGGTTTGAAGCATATGAACTAATTTTGCACAACTTAAATTATTTAGAACAAAATATAAGCACTGATAATGTTCTCGAAAAGTCAAAGATAGAGCAGGCATGGTTAAATAATTTTCATTATTGTAGCAAAGAATTAAGCCATAAATTATATATGTTCATTAAGTATTTCGATAGAAAGGATAAGACACATATAGATTTAAGCATTTCACATATGAGAGATCAAATAAAAGAAGATTTGGATGAATATTACGGAATAACTGACAAGAAACCCAAAAGATAATTTTTTCAATCTAAAAGTAATACCTTACAAACTTTATATGTAATTTCAATCACACGGTCAATTTCAAGAGAATGAAGTTGACCTTTTTCTATATCTAAATCAAAACACTCTTTCCACTTTTCTTTTGAGAAGCCTTTAACAAAAGCATCTTCAAGTTCACAAATCTTATTTAATTGCAACTGCATTTCTGTGGTCATTTTCTCACTTTCTAGAATATCTCTGACTAGTTGTAAAACGTGGTTCAACTTTCACACCTCCATTAGATTTTATAGAACAATACTTGGCATACTTTTCACCATCGCTATATACCAATATCATTACATCACATTGAATACAGAAATACATAAGCACATGAAAAACACCATTCTCGTCAATAAACATATCCTCTTGATATTTAACAATATTTGGCTCGTCTTCTAGTAGCCTTTCACGAAAAGGAATAAACTCTCGCTTTGAAAGATAAACAACTCTTTCAACCACATATTCAGCCACAAAGCCTTCACCTTTATCAATCCTATTTCTAAGCAACCTCACATTAGAAACATTACATATAAATCTAGTTTTCATAGCTACCTCAACTTAAACACATCTTTACAGATCTTGTGAGTATGTTTGATATATTCTTCTGTTTGTATTTTTATCATGTCTTCTACTTCTACCCAAAACTCCAAAAATGTAATACATTGTTCATCAGTTAAACCAGTCACAAAATTCATCTTCTTAACAGCAACTTTTTCTCTTCGAGTTTTAAGTTTTTCAGAACACACAAATGACTTATTTACTAAATTAATTAGTTGTTTCATAAACCCCTCCTTATAGGTGTTTGTCTTTTACCGTACTTTCAATTCTTTTGCAAGTGATTTGAAAAAGTTTTACAAAATTCACCAAAATTTAATTACTATATGGTATAATAGGTTCAAGAGGAAAATATAAGATGCAGAAACTATTACATAAATTTTGTTTTTCAGATTCAAAAAAAGGCTTGATGATTGTTGATATGCCAACAGGCACAGGTAAAACACACAATACAATCGAGTTTATTTATAAGAATTATAAAAAGATCGAAAACAAAATAATTTTTATAACCAATTTAAAGAAAAATTTGCCTTTAAATAAATTGGAAGAATTTTTCAAAAAAGATAATAGGCTTGATGATTATAATAGAGATGTTTTGTATTTAGACAATAATGTTGACACACTAATTGAAAACTTCAAAGAAGTTGAAAACCTAATTCCTAAAGATAAATATTCAAAGAATAATATCTTAAACAATGTAAAAAGCAGTGTTAAAATTATAAATACTTTAAAGGACTCATTAAGCAAAAAATCAAAGCAAGACTTTAACTCAATAGGATCAAAAGAAAATGCTTACTTTATAATGAATCAAGCAAGAGAAGATTTAAAAGAAAAATATGAAAAAGAATTTCGTGAATTAATTGAAGAAAATCTTAGATTTGATGAACAAGGAAGAAAAAGAACAAAAGCTCAAAAATTAGAATTGATTAAAACCAATAAAGAATATCAATGGGTAGAAAAATTGTATCCAGCAGTATTGACTGACGATAAAAAGATTATATTCATGAGTATAGATAAATTTCTCGTTAGAAATTCTTCAATTGTAGAGCCATCATATAATATAATAGACAACATGTCTTTATTAAAGAATTCAATTATTTTTATTGATGAATTTGATGCAAGTAAAGAAATTCTGTTAAAAAGTATCATAAGAGAATCTCTAGATACCCAAGTAAGTGTTGTGGAGTTATTTAGAATTATTTATGCAGGTTTAGAAAATACTGAATTTTCAAAATTGTTAACTGAAGTTTCGAAATCTTTAAAAACAAAGATTGATAATCAAAAAGGAAGATTTTATACCCCAGAGCAAATATTGTTAGAATTTCGCCAAAGAGCAAAAGATATTGAACAAAAATACAAGTTAGTTAACTATCATAAATTAGATTCTTCTGAAAGAGAAAAATCAAGTTTTTTATTTCAAGACTATATGTTTCATACAGTGCTTGGCGATTCTAAAACAATATATTTAGAAAACGACAAAGATTCACATATAAACTGGATTAAGCGAAGTGAGAAAATAGAAATATCAGAAGAAAACAATATTTTTTTGTTGTTAAAAGACATAAAATCATTTCTTTCATATTTTCAAAATGGTGTTAAACTAATTGCTGATAACTACTTATACTTAAAGCGAGAAAGAAACCAAGAAACAAATAATTTTTCATATGAAGCATCAATTAAGACAGTATTATCAGAATTTGGTGTCGAAGGAAGATATCTTAACTATTTAGCCAGTCAAATAAAAAATAGTAGCAAGAGAACAAGTAGCAAAATTGTAGATTTAAAATCCGAGTTGGATTGTTCTGTATATGAAAAAGGATTTAGATTTTATAATTTCGTAGATAGCGATACATTTGATACTCAATCTAAAATTAATTATTTATCATTCAATTTATCACCTGAAAAAATTTTAATATATTTATGTTCCAATTCTAAAGTTATAGGCATTTCTGCAAGTGGAACACTAGAAACAGTTACAGGTAATTATGACTTAAAGTATATAAAGAAAAAATTAGGTTCTGCTTACTATGAAATTGATAAAGAAGATCAGAATAGAATCAATACAGACGTAAATCGCAAAATTGGAAACTATAAAAATATTAACGTAGAAGTTGATAAGTGTAATATAACAGATAAAAATTACAACGATTTTCTTATTCCTATCTTTAAGGATAAAAATATTTATAATTCTGTATTAGAAAAACTTACAAATCTAGCATCTGATGATTTTGTTAAAGCAAGATATTGCAAGGTTATATATGCAATAAATAAATTCTTTGAAAAAGGGATGCAATCATTTTTGTTTATAACAAACACTGCAATGAAAAGTGGTCTTGAATTTAACTATGAGTTTGTGCAAGAAGTATTTACACTTTTAAAGCCTGTAAATTGTGATGCTTATTGTTATTCCCTAGAAGGTTCTTTGGAGAAATTCGAAAACACAAAAAATTCTATTAACAAAATACTAAAAAATGGTAAAAGAATGTTTGTTGTTTCAACTTATCAAACTCTAGGTGCTGGGCAAAATTTACAATATGAATTTAATGAAGATTTTGCTGATTTTATTGAAACTATAAGCGATGAAGATTATAGTAAGAACTTTAAAGATTTTGATGCGATTTTTCTGGACAAACCTACAAATTTATTTGTTAACTTAAACAAAAATCCATCTGAAGATCAACTATTAAAGTTTATATATCAAGTAAAATGCTTAGAAGAAGTTGGATATTTTAATTTAGAAAAAGCAAAAGAAGAAATTAAAAAGGGTATTCAAATTTTCTATCATGCTTCCCCAAAGAAAGTTGAAACACCTAAGTCAAAACACATTTATATGCATACTGCAAAAGTTATACTTCAAGCAGTGGGTAGAATTTGTAGAACAAATAACAAGAGTAAAAACATCTTCATTTGTTTTGATCAACAAATTGAAAAAGATTTATCACAAGTAAAAGATGAATTATTGAAAAGACCAATTAATTATGAATTAAAACAATTGCTCGAAGAATGTCAAGATTATAAACAGGCTTTTGATTCTCCACTTAACAATATTAACAATTCTAAAATCATTAAAATTAATGATAAAATAGAATCAATGAAGAGATTTAATTCACCAAGTGATATTACAAAATGGGAAGAATTAAGAGAGCTTGTATTAAAATACCCATTTGATAATAACAATATCCATAATGAATATGATATATATTGTGAATTAGAAAAAGAAAATAATCATTATTACTGCCAAAGAATAGATAATCAAAAATATTTATTTACAGAAGATAGACATAATGATATCTGTATATGTGAGGATTTAGCAAATTTAAAGGTTTTGATGCAAATACCACAAATAAAAGACTATTTTGAAAACAAAAGTTATGCTATAAAGTTTGAAAATTCAAAGTTTATTTTATTGCCAAATGTTTTTAATAGAATTTATCTCGGAGCATTAGGTGAAGTTGTAGGTGAATTTTTAGTTAATAGATACTTAAACAAACTGGGAATGAAATTAGAAAGAATTACCAACCTTGATCGTTATGAAAAATTTGATTTTGTTTTTGATAACGATAAGTATATTGATTTTAAATATTGGACTGGAATTACTGACAAGGATAGACAAAAAGAGGTTGAGAGAATAATAAGGAAATTAGACAAATGTAATGGTTCAATTGGTTTTATTATCAACATTCTCAAACCTGCAAATTACACCCCTAAAGAATATGAAAGTCCAGATAGTAGATTAATAATTATTCCTTATTTATATGATCCGCAAACGAAAACATGGAATATGGACGGCTTAAAACTATTAACAAATAAAATAATTTAATATATTTAACTAAAAACATATAGTAATTTATAAAAATTCCTTAAATAGTAAAAAAAAATTTGCAAGTATGTTATAATACAGACATAGGAGAAATTTTATGAAATTGGAAATAAAACAACAAGACATAATCGCTTATGTTTATTTTGTTAGTAGTATGGCTCAGCAATCAAAATCTGGGATGTTTGGATCTTTAAGTTCAAAAAGTGACCTTGTAGGTGGAATTTTTGATAGATGGATAAATATTATTCCAGAAAGCATAGTTTTTAATCAATATTTCTTACCTGAAGCAGTAAGAAGATTAAGCATTAATAAAGCTGTAAGAGTTTTTTCTGATTTCTATATGTACGATCCAAAAGTCGTAGGCATTGCACCAGATGTAATCGGCTTACAAATTGAAAGCAAAATTGTTCCTTTTGTAAAATATGATGATACAAAAGAAGACACTAAATTTTGGGTCCCTCAGCCAGAATGTCCCCAAATAGAAGTTAAGTCTTTTTTTGGTAAAAAATATATGGTTAGTTTAAGAGATCAACACTATGGAGATAAGTTCCTAGTAATGGTTGGAGCAAACATTGATGTTGACTACCTGCTTTCTTTCTTTGATAAAAGTATTTTTACAGAAAATGAAATAAGTAAATTAACAATGCCTAATGATTTTATTGAGTCCGACACGAAAGGCTTAATTTCTAAAACAAAGCAAGTTGAGTTTAATAGATGTAGTTTGGGCAGTTTAGAGTTACTTTGTGTTACAACAGCTTCGCAATTTAGAAATATAGCTCTAAAACTTAATGCTGGAGACATTCCAAGATATTTTGTTGATGTAACACAAAGGAAGGTTAAAGTAAAAGAAAATAACTATAGTCCAAATTCTTTATTAAGCAACTATTGTGATAAACAAGAATGTGGATTATATAGATTTAACGATAACTGGTATTCTTTATTTACAACACCTAAAGAAAAAACATTAGATATTGAAATTGGAAATCCTAATGTTTTAAGAATTATAAAAAAGACCACTAATTCTATAGCGGTACTAGCTGAAAGTGATACTTTCGTTAATGGGTACAACCTACAAAAAGGAAATCAGTATAATATAAACTTTGGAACTTTTGGTTCAATTGCTAGAGAAGAATATTTTATAAATAAAGGACTATTAAGATATCTTCCAGATATGGAGAGAAATTTAATTGAATCTTTAAGTCAAATAATATATAAAAACTAAGGAGAATACACTAATGAAAATATCAAGAGAGATTTTACATTTACCTGAAGGTGATAAAAAGGCTGACGTAACAATATTTGATCAGAGAGACAATGATGAATTGAAAAAAATTTATGATGGTTGGAGATTATTGTGCGATAATTTAAACAAACTTAATGCAAGATCAGTAAACCTTCCAGAGGGATTGTCTGAAATTGGTTTTGCAATGGCTAAAAACATGTGGAGATGCACCAGCTCAATAACTGGGGCGAACTCTTCTTTTGATTGTTATGATCCTAATAGTTCTAGAGGTAACAATAGAATACAGGTAAAGGCATGTGGCGTACTTCCCGATTTAACTAGCTTTGGACCTCACTCTCAATGGGATAGAATATTCTTTGTTGATTTTTATAGAGAAGGGAAATGGGATCGAACTTTTGATGTATACGAAATTGCTACAAGCGATATAGAAAACTTTTCTGTTAATGCAAACCAAACAGTTGCGGATCAAAAAGCACAAGGAAGAAGACCACGTTTCAGTATTTATTCTGGTTTAATTGAAACTGGAAGATTTATATCTAAAGAAACCTATTGCATAACAGATAATGGTGTTAAATTAATTAATAAAACAAAATAAAAATTTCACTGGATATTCGTTAGAATTTGTGATATTTTGTTTGCTAAAGGAGAAAAGAATATGCAAATATTTAAAGTTGGAAGCCTGTTTGCTGGCGTCGGAGGAATATGTTTAGGATTTAAAAATGCAAAATTTGAAGATTGTGCATATAGTCTTTTATGGGCAAACGAAATTGATCAATACGCATGTGAAACATATAGAACAAATTTTAATCACTCTGTGTTAGAAGGCGATATTAATAAAATAATAGATACAACATTGTGTTCAGAAGACGAAAAAGAAAGATATGAACGAATGCAAAATGAGATCTTATCAAAAGATGTAGATATTCTGACAGCAGGATTCCCTTGCCAGGCATTTAGTATAGCAGGAGAAAGAAAAGGGTTTGACGATGAAAGAGGAAACTTGTTCTTAAGCATTGTAAAATTGGTTAACAAAATGAAACAAAAACCAAGAGTGTTGTTCCTGGAAAATGTAAAAAACCTATTATCTCATGATAAAGGACAAACCTACAAAGTCATTAAAAGCGAAATAGAAAAAATGGGTTATCATATTAAAGAGAAAGTTTTCAACACAATGGAGATGTCCACTCTTCCACAAAATAGAGAAAGAATTTACATAATCTGTTTCAAAAACAAAGAAGATTATGACAAATTCGATTTCACAACTATAGAAAAGGAATATAAGAAGACATATACCTCAGAAGAAAGATCTGCGCAGGTTTCTAATATCATAGATTATTCATCAATGGCAGATAATAAATATTATTATACCGAGTCAAAATATCCTCATTACTTCAAACATGAGATAGATGAAGAGGATTATGTTAATTTGAATGAGCAAATTACTGAAAGATATCAATTTTATCAATTAAGACGTGGCCTATACGTAAGAAAAAATAAAAGTAATGTATGCCCAACACTAACTGCAAATATGGGAACTGGTGGACATAATGTGCCATTAATATATGATGGATTTGGAATTAGAAAATTATTACCTGCTGAAACATTTAGATTGCAAGGATTCCCTGTCGGCACAGAATACAAACTTCCAATAAAATTCAATGGGAAAAATTATCCTGACTCTATGTTATATAAACAAGCAGGAAATGCTGTATCAGTTCCTGTAATTCAATTATTAGCAACAGAAATACTAAAAGTATTCAAGGAAAATAACTAAATGAAAGTTGCAAGTATGTTTGCAGGGATTGGTGGTATATGCTTAGGCTTTAAACAAGCGGGGTTTGATATCGTTTGGGCAAATGAAGTTGATAGTGATACCTGTAAAACATATAGAAAAAATTTAGGCGATCACTATCTAATTGAAGACGATATTAGAAATATTGATCCTAAAACATTACCAGATTTTGATATTCTAACAGCAGGTTTTCCTTGTCAACCATTCTCTATTGCTGGAAAGCAAAAAGGATTTAAAGATAAACGAGGCAATCTATTTTTTGAGATTGCTAAAATAATAGATGTAAAAAGACCTAAGATTGTCTTTTTAGAAAATGTTAGAAATCTTGAAGAGCACAACGATGGTAAAACTTTTTTGGTTATATACAATACATTAGCACAGTTTGGTTACGGTGTAAGATATAAAGTCTTAAATGCTAAAGACTATGGAGTGCCACAAAACAGAGAAAGAATATTTATCATTGGTTTTTTAGATGATTGGCAATGCAATAATTTCAAATATCCTGAGCCAATAAAATCGCCAGAGTCTATTTTTGACATAATAAGAACTTCGGACAAAAAACATCCATTTTATTATTATGACGATAAAAGTCCATATTTTCAAATGTTAAATAAATCGATTATTGATGAAAGCAAAATTTATAAGTTAACTGACTATGGAGTAAGAAAAAGTAAAACCGGTATATGCCCCACTTTAACCGCAAATATGGGAACTTTTCCTGACAGAGTTCCTATAATAAAAGATGATTTTGGCATAAGAAAATTAATGCCATCAGAGTGTCTTTTACTTCAAGGGTTCCCAGACGATTTTCAGTTTCCCAAAAACATTTCAATAGAAAACGCATACAAGCAAGTTGGAAATTCTGTTTGTGTGCCATTAATAAAACTATTGGCTGAACAAATAAAGGAAATTGTGGAGAGTAACTAAAATGAAAGGATTGATAATAAGAAAAACTTGGATAGATTACATATTAGAAGGAAAAAAGACTTGGGAAATTCGTGGATGTAAAACTAATATTAGAGGACAAATAGAATTAATACAGAGTGGTAGTGGACTAGTAATTGGATGTTGCGAAATTGTAGATTGCAAAGAATTGTCATGAAAGAGTATCAAAACAACACTTATAATCACTGCATAAGTGACACTACTAAACTTCCATATAAAAGAACATTTGCTTGGGTTATCAAAAATGCAATAAAATATGATATCCCTAGAAATTACAAACATCCAAATGGTGCAATTATTTGGGTTAACTTATAGAACGGATAAATTCCGTTCTTTTTTATTTTATATATAAAGGTGTCATAGGTATCATAGGTGTCATAATATCTTGAAAATGCCCATAAAATAAGGGTTTTATCAATAAAAATGCTATGACACCTTGTATATGCAAGGTATCATTAGGTGTCATAGTAAAAACTCCAAAAATGTTTAAAGGTAAAAGGGATTTAAGTGTTGAGTATCACTCGTATCACTTTTATGATACCTATGACACGTATGACACCTTAGTTTCTAAATCAGATTTAATATAACTTTTTAAAATTTCTTATTTCTAATATATGTGATTTCAAAGAAATGAACCGATAATTTAGGCTGTAAAACACTATAGTTTCAAGAAAAGGTTAAAAAAGAGCCACTTCGATGCCAAAAAAGTTAAAAACCAGTCCAAAAACACACTAATAATATAAAGTGTAGGCAAAAAACTTCCTACCCATTTTTAAGTCACAGCTGTAGCTGTGGCTTTTTTATTAAAAAACTTTTCTCGCCAGGTCAAATGATGAACTAGCGACATTGCTACAATGAAATTGAAAATAAATTTGAAATTTATTCCCCGCATCACAAAATGTGTATGATGCGACAATGTTATCTTGGTTTTAACAAAGGACTGCAGACTTTGTTGAAATATAGCTGAGGCTAAAGAACTGATCAATCTTTTGCGAAAGCAAAAATCTATTAAAAGGAGAAATTATGAAAACAACAGAAATTAAACGGAAGGAGCATGTGATCTATGCGAAACTATGTATTTGAATTTGAGCAACAGGTTGCAATGCGATTGGGGTTAAATCTTAAGGAGTTATTGTTTTTGGACTATATCTTGCAATTTGTTAATAGCGGTAACATGCGAAGTAAAAGAGTTGAAGGTAAATACTACTTTAGGTTGACTTATAAAAAGGTTATGGATGACCTTCCCATCTTAAAAATTAAAGAGAGAAAAATTCGCAACATGATAATAAAACTTGAGAATATGCACCTAGTTGAGCGTCTTTCAGAGTTGAAAAATGAAATGCACTTAAATGTGGATTTTGACGCGCTATTCGGCAATAAATTGCCAGACGGTTTCGACCTTTCGGCAATTGGCTTCCACGATGAAGGTAATGGAGTGCTGACAATAGATTATTATGATATTAAAAAAATAAAAATAATAACTGAATACGCGCGCGTGAAAGATGTGGATAAAGATTTACTAACAAATCTATTCTATGAAAATATCTCAAGCATATTAAATTCAACTATCTTCCAAGGATTTATTAAAGATAAAGTGTTTGTAGAAGAAGTAAAAGACGGATACGTTTTGATGTCTGCTACAAATATAAAGTACGTAGGAAAAGAATATGGCGAGAGAGTTAAATTTGCAGTTGAAAAGTCATTAAAAAGTTTAATTGACAATAGCTAGGCCCAGGGGCGGTCAAATCTCTACGAGATACACTCCCTAAGCGGACAGGCAGTCGCACACAAACTTTCGCGTAATCAAAAATCAAAATAAATCGAATATTTTTGAGTAAGAATGATTAAAATCCTTTATTTTATTAGTAAAAACAGGCTTTTTGATTATTTACGAAAATCAAAAATAAATCAAAATTTAATCAAAAAAATAAACAGTCGGCAATTTTAAGTTTGATGACGCGATTAAATAGGCTTTTTAGAAAGTATTTGGTTTTTGCGATAATTTACTCAAAACAAATGATCTTGTGCGACTGTGCGCGATTTTAAGACAAATTAAAGCAATATTACAAAGATATAAGAAAATAAGGTTTCAAAATTACAAAAAAACATAGTTTCAAGGATACAAGGATACTAGAAAAATCTTTTATTTTATTTGGCTGTTTACTGGACTTTAATGTTCTTTTGCGGTATGTGTTGTACTAGCAAAAGTACAAGTCCAGTAGTGAACAGCACACTGGAGGTATTAATGCAAAGAATAAGGACTATCACAGAGACATTACAAATGCTGAAGAAAGAAGATCCAGAAACTTGTTTAAGTGAGTTTCTAATAAGGAAGCTTGCAAACAACTACAAAATCCGTTCCATAAAAACTGGCAACAAAGTGCTGATAGACTACGATTCACTACTAGCGTTTCTGCAAAGCAAATCCTACGAGTTGCCGATGGAACAAATTATTATTGGATAAAGGAGAAAAGTTATGCCATGTATTAAAAAGAATGTGCTAGACACGGGTGCGATTTCATATCGTATCCAAGTCAAAGCAAAGAATGAGCGAACAGGCAAGTTTGAAGCAAAAGTGATGACTTGCCGAAAACCCGTCGAACTCACTGAAAGACAATACGAAAGAAAACTGCAAAGAATTTCCTATGAGTTTGAAGATAAGTTTCGCAAGTCTATGAATGGCTTGCTTGCAGTAGACAATGACATATTATTTATAGATTATGCCAATAAGTGGTTAGAAAAAGTTAAGAACACCAAGTCTCTCAATTACTATGTTAAAGGTAAAGACAGCATCAAAAAGTTCTATGCCTACTTTGGTAACATTAAACTTAATCAAATCACACCAATACAAGGCTACAAGAAAGAGATACAAATCCTAAACGATAAGGAAGCAAAGATACTGGCACAATACTTGGACACAGAACCAAATCCTCGATGGAAGATTGCACTATTAACAATCTTATTTATGGGTTTAAGACGTGGCGAACTTGCTGGACTTGAGTGGAAAGATATAGACTACGAAAACAAAACGATGACAATACAAAGGTCTGTACAGGATATTGTTGACTTTGGACTTATAACCAAAGATCCAAAAACCGAGAACTCAAAACGAACAATCTCAATGCCAGATAAACTGATTGGCTATTTGAAAGAATATCAGGCGTGGTGGGATAATCAAAAGTACTACTTAGGCGACCGCTGGAAAGATACTGACAGATTGTTCTGCACAGAAGATGGTAAAACAATCTCACCAGGATTATTTAGAGTTTGGTTACAAAAGACTTTAACAAAAGCAGGCTTGCCAAAAGTATCGCTTCACTCGCTTCGTCACACAAACATAACCTTACAACTAATCGCAGGAGTAGATATGAAAACGGTATCCGCTCGTGCTGGACACAGTAAAGCATCTACTACAAGTGACTTCTATAGCCATTTCATAAAAAACTCAGACATTCACGCGAGTGAAATAATAAATAAAATGTTTGAATAAACAAAATTTGCTTTTGATTTGTGTTTATAATTTGCTATAATAATTTAATTAAAGGAGAAAATTATGAATTGGTGGCAAACTGCGTTAATTTCAATAGGAGTTTCGCTGATTACAGCATTTATTTCTTTTGTTTGTGTAAGCATCTATAATAGAAAAGGTAAACTCAAATTCTATGTTTCAAAACTTTTTACAAGTGAAAAATATTTTCATTGCATGTTGGTTGTTTATAATCCGAGCAATATTCCAAAATTGTTCCAAAATCTAATATTATGTTTTAATGAAGGGAAGAATAATTTGAGAGAAATCCAATTAGAAACTTCAAGTAAAGATAGGAGAAATTCATTAGGTGAAATTCAGAGTTACTATGTTGAGCCTACGATGATAAATGCGAGGGAGATGATTAAAATTACGGTTTCATGTTCGGTCTTTGATGCAAAGAAGACTAATAAACTAAGATTAAGGTATAAAGATTACAAAGATAAGGTTTGCTATTACACTTTAATTAAGTATAAAACAAGTATGTCGGAAAATTTGACTGGAGGTAAAATAGATTTCTAAATAAAAAGACGACTTAGTTTAGTCGTCTTTATCATTATTTTTATTTAGCTGAAAGTATTGCTAAAATAGAATTAATCATCTCTAGCCAATTTTTAGATTTATCAATTGATTGTTTAATCAATTCTTTTTCAAAATCTGATAAGGGGCGGTTAGAGTGTTCAACTATCTGTTTGCATAAAAATTTAATTTGCTCTTCTGTCATGTTAATGCTCCTTTAATTAATGATTCTTATAATAAAAATTGGTGCAACCGAGATGATTTGAACATCCGACCTATCGCTTAGGAGGCGATCGCTCTATCCAGCTGAGCTACGGCTGCATATTTAGTTTTTTATTGATTTTGGTGCACTTTGGGTGCAAATCATAATTATGTGAGTTTGTTGTGATTGTTAAATGTCCGTGTTTGAGGGATATGTAGAAGTTTTAATTTAGTACAAGTCGGTACTTAGGAGGGAACGCTCTATCCTACTGAGCTACGGAAACATATTTGCTTTTAAATTTTAGCACATACTTTTTTAAATTGCAATTAATATGTTTAATGTAAATAGTTTGATATTTGTAATATGTTTGGTTAAATGTTTTGCAATGTGTTTTATTGTTATAAGGCATTTTGAAAGCAAATATGTTAAGCAGAGTAAGTAGCTAATAAAAAAAGATAGGGATTTAGCCTATCTTTTTTATTTTAAATATTATTAGATACATTTTATATTAAATGTATTTATTTTTATAATTTTACATCTTTGTTGCAATATCCCAAGCACGCCAAATAACAGTGCGTAGGTTTCCAACAGAGTAAGCATCACCAATAATGTGAACACGTTTATTTTCTTTTGCAATTGGTGCTGGATTATATCCAATAGAAACAATAACATTATCAGCTTTAATTTGTTTTTCTTCGCCAGTTTTTGTTTTTATTGTTACATAGCCTTTGCCAATTTCAGTGCAACCACTTTCCAAATAAACAGGAACTTTATTGGTTTTAAAGAAATCTCTTAAATAGCTTGTGTTAGCCAAACTTAAGTTGTTAGCAATCATTAAGTCGTTACGAGTTTCAATAATAACTGGTTTCTTGCCTTTTAGGAATAAGTCGTATGCAATTTCACAACCACTTAATCCACCACCAATAACAACAACATTATCGCCGACTTTAGCGCCATTTAAGTAATCAACTGCATCAATGCAATTTTCTGCACCATTAACTCTAAGTTTTCTAGCAGTAGCACCTGTTGCAACAATAACTTCATCAAAGTTATCAAGAATACTAATATCTTTAACTTCGTAATTGAATTTAATGTCAATATTCATTAATTTCATTTGACGGCGATACCATTCGATAAGCATTCTGTCTTTACCTTTAAACGATGGGGCAGATGCAGCAATAAACACACCACCAAGTTTATCGGTTTTTTCAAAAATTGTAACTTTGTGTCCGCGATCGGTAAGAACCATTGCTGCTTCCATACCGCCAATACCACCACCAACAATAGCAATGTTCTTTTTAACTTTTGCAGGTTTGTAATCGTATTTTCCACCATCCATAGTTTTTGGATTTAGGGCACAGCGTGACATATGAATTGAATCTGCCATTGCACAACCGTTTGCAATGCCTTTGTAGTGTGACATTGTTAAGCAAGCATTGTGACAGCAAATGCAAGGTTTAATATCTTCCACTCTGTTTTCGATTAATTTTGTTACCCAATGGCTATCAACTAGGAATTGACGAGCAACGCCCATAGCATCAATTTCACCATTTTTAATTGCATTTGCGGCAGTGTATGGTTCCATACGACCAGCACAAACAACAGGAATATCAACAAATTTTCTAATGTGAGCAACATCTTCTAGGTTGCAGTTAAGTGGCATATACATTGGTGGGTGAGCCCAGTACCAAGCATCGTAGGTTCCATTATCGGCATCTAGCATATCGTAACCAGCATCTTGAAGATATTTGGCTACTTTTTCGCTTTCTTTCATATCACGGCCAATTTCTTTAAACTTTTCACCTGGTAATGCACCTTCGCAGAAACCTTTGGTTTTGCTTACTACAGAGTAACGAAGAGAAACTGGATAATCCTCGCCACACGCTTCTTTAATTGCTCTAACAATTTCAACAGGGAAGCGATATCTGTTTTCAAAACTACCGCCATATTCATCGGTGCGGTTGTTTGTGTATTCGGTTGTGAATTGGTCAATTAAGTAACCTTCGTGAACAGCGTGAATTTCAACACCGTCAACTCCGGCTTCCTTACATTTTTTTGCAGTTTTAGCAAAAGCTTGAACCATTTGTTTAATTTCTTTAACTTTTAGTTCACGGCACATAACGCCTTCTGCCCAGCGTGATGGAAGTGGGCTAGGTGAAGCACATAAGCGTTGAACATCAAAAATTGGTTTAACAACTGCAGCCAATGCTTTGTTTTTTAGCATTGGAACCATATTGTTAGGAATTGAGAATGATCTACCAAAACCAGCTGTTAATTGAACGAATAGTTTTGCACCAGTTTTATGGAATTCTTCCATATATTTTTTTAATTTTTTGAAAGCACCATTTGCTTTATATAACCAAGCATTACCCATTAAATTTCTTAGTGGTGCAATACCCGGAATAATTAAACCAACATTGTTTTTAGCAAGATCCATAAAGAAATCTGCCGCATCTTTATCGAAGTGATGTGGTTCCATCCAACCAAATAGGCTAGTTCCACCCATAGGGCATAGCACAATGCGGTTTTTAATTTCAACATTGCCTATTTTCCAAGGTGTAAATAAAGGTTCTAATTGTTTATCCATATTTTCTCCTTATTATATATTGTTATTCTAACTTTAAATTATTTTAACAATTTTGTCAAATAAAGCGATTAGGTATATGGTTATATATAAATATATTAATTTATTAAAACATTAATCCATTAAAAGTGCATATACATATTTTATGGAGATAAATATGAAATATAACGATTATCCTTTGCCTGATGAGCAGTTAATTAATGTTTTAAACAGTGAATATGCAAAACATTCTAGTGTTGTAAACACTCTTAGCATACTTGAGCAAAATGCAAGTTTAAGCGATTTATATTATAACATTGAACTTTGTGGTTGCTATTTAAACAAACTTAAAAGTTTAGGTGCAAAAAATATTGATGATGCTATTAAAATTACCAATGGTAATTTAAAACTGCTTTCAAATTTTGGCATAAGTTCGGCAATAAAAGCAGAGTTTAATAAAAAATTAAACCAAAAAACTTGTTTTTTTGAATATTTAAAGTGCGAAATGGATGTGTTAAAAGCATTAATGTTTTTAATATTTTTAGACAACCTTAATTATAGTAAAAAAGAGTTAATTAAAATTGCAAACGATAGAATTAACATAATAAATATGGGGTTAAATTAATCAAAAAAATTGCTTTATTTCGTTAATAATATTTTATTATTTGTGCAAAATAACTAAAAAATACGAACTCGGGGCTTAGTGTAGGGTTAAGTGCCAAAAAAGCTTAAAAAAAGTGTTGACTGTAAGATAAGGTATATAGTAAACTAGCAGTGCGTTCA
>CAQIDI010000008.1 GCA_948806215.1 uncultured Eubacteriales bacterium
AAGGTGATGTAATAGATAATCTGCCAGAAATAACACAAGAAGGCTATATTTTTTATGGCTGGTATTATTCTGAAGATTTATCGGAAGAAAATAAGGTTAAACAAGGTATTGATGTTATAAGTTCCAATATTGAACTTTATCCAAAAATTCAAAAAGGAATTTATACCATTACTTACGATATTAATGGTGCTGATAGCGATAGTAATGTGCCGGAACCATTTACTGCCGAATTTGAAACCGTATCAACAACTCCATATGCTAGCGTGGTTGGCATTCATAAATACAACCCAGAATATGGCGAATGGGGTGATATGGTTTTAAAATATTGGTCTACCAATCCTGATGGAAGTGGTGATAGATATGAACAAGGCGATAAAATTTCTGTTCCGGGCAGAAATATAACTCTATATGCTCATTGGTCAAGAATGGAAACCAGAGTGTTGTTTTATCCTAATGGTGGCGCGTATATTAACGAATTAACTATTTTTACAGGCACAATTATTCCTGAAAAGGACAGGGTTATAACTGTTAGGCGTGAAGGATATCATTTTGTTGATTGGTATGAAAAAGAAGAAATAACCGAATCTGATTTACCATACGATTTTGAAAAACCGGTTGCAGTTGATACCTTAAGGCTTTATGCACATTGGGAACCAAATAAATACTTGGCAAAATTCTATGCCGATTACGAAACTTTAGAAGGTGGTGGACAACCTTGGCGTACTGTTGAAATTTTCCACGATGGGTTTGTTTCTGACCCTAAAGAGGATTTTAAAAACGAAGTTAAAAAAGATGGATTATATTTCAAACATTGGGCAGTTGGAAACAATGTTATAAATTCACCATTTAACTTTGATAAAAAAGTTACTGGTGGGGTGGAAGTTTTTGCAATTTGGACAACCGAAGTTACAGTTGATAACGAAACAAGTGCCGATTGCTTTACTTATACCGAAACCGATAACGAAGTAACCATTACCGGATTATCTGAAAAAGGCTTGGCTTTAACATCTGTTGTTATTCCTCATAAAATCAATTTGAAAAATGTTGTTGAAATAAAAGGAATAAATAGTAACAACTTAAACTATGTTGCATTACCTCAAACATTAAAAAATAATGGTTTAGGCGATGATGCATTTATTTATAGTTCCAATATTGTTTCTTACGATTTTGTTGGTGCTAACGAATATTATAAAACAGTTGATGGGGTTTTATTTAATAAGGATGGTTCAATTCTTTACAGATATCCTGCAAATAAAGACTTATTAAATTATGTTGTTCCTAGCGAAACTAGCCGAATTGCTCCTTATGCATTTAGTATGAGCAAAAAGTTGGATACTTTGGATGTAAATGTATCAACTATCGATATGATGGCATTTAACAACTCTACAAGTATAAAAACATTAAGACTTGGTTCTAAAGTTGCTAATATTAACGAAAATACATTTAGAGAATTTAAAAGTTTACAATTTATTGAAATTGAAAACAATAATAACTTTGTTGTAATAAATGGAATTTTATATAAACAAGAAGTTGTTAATGGTAGTAAAGTTCCAACAACAGCTATTAAATGCTTTAATAAAAATGAAAATGCAAGAATTATATTACCTGAAACCGTTACATTAATAGATGGCTATGCGTTCCAATATTGTTCTAATATTATTTACTTAGAATTTGGAGCAGGAGTTATCAGATATGGCGATTCTTGTTTGGATAGCTTAACAAGCTTAAAAGAATTAAAGTTTAATAACCCTAATGCTACAGGTGTTACAATTAGAGGTTCTGAGTTGATATTCGAAAAATATGCTCTTGAAAAAATTTATGCTTACAAAGATTCGTTTATGTGGAACGAACTAAGCAAAAAACCAGCATTAAGAGATATTTTACAAGAATTATAAAGCCTTTAAAATTTGCATATATATATAATATATAATAGTAAATATAAACTAACCTTATTAATAAAGAGGCAAAAATAATGCCTCTTTATTTTTTTATGCTTAAAATTTATAGTTGAAAAATTTGCAAAATAAAATAGAAAAAATAAAAATAATATTTTTTAAATAAAAAAATTTTGTGCAAATTGTATAAAAATAAATAAATTAATTTTTTTAAAATTTGTGTTGACTTATGTGTTGTATTTAGTTATAATTATGTTGCTGTATTATGTGGTGAAGTGCAAAGTTACTGTTAAAACTGCCAATTTTAGCGGATAATTTGCATTTGACAAGCGTTTATACATAGAACTTAAACGACTTAGTACTTGCAAAATTTTTTTTGTAATACGGCATTGAACACACGGAAGCGTGTTTTAATATATAAATAAATATAATTTTGCAAAAGTAAAGTGCTAAGGTAAATTAATTAACAACGGAGGTAAATTAATGGCAACACAAAAAATAAGAGTTAAACTTGCAGCATACGATCACAACTTAATTGATCAAGCAAGCAAAAGAATTATTGACACAGCATTAAAATCAGGTGCTAAAGTTAGCGGACCAGTTCCACTACCAACCGATAGAGAAGTTGTAACAATAATACGTGCTCCTCACAAATATAAGGATTCACGTGAACAATTTGAGATGAGAACTCACAAAAGACTTATTGACATTTACAGTCCATCTGCAAAAGCTGTTGATGCGTTAATGAAGTTGGAATTACCAGCTGGCGTAGATATCAATATAAAATTATAATAAACTGTAAGGAGAATTAAACGAATTATGAAAAAAGCAATATTAGGCAAAAAACTTGGTATGACTCAAATTTTTTCCGCTAATGGCTTAGTTGTTCCTGTAACAGTTGTTGAAGCTGGTCCATGCTATGTAACACAAGTTAAGAGTGTGGAAAAAGATGGATACAAAGCTGTTCAAGTAGCATTTGAAGATAAGCGTGAAAATTTGGTTAATAAACCACAAATGGGACAATTTAAAAAAGCAGAAATTACCCCAAAGCGTTATGTTAAAGAATTTACATTCGATAACGCTGAAACATACGAATTAGGTGCAAAAATTGAATGTTCAATTTTTAGCGAAGGCGACAGCGTTGATGTTGTTGGTACTTCAAAAGGTCACGGTTGGAGCGGTTTAATTAAAAAATGGAATTTCAACCGTATGAGAATGACTCACGGAAATGGTCCTGTTCACCGTCATGCTGGTGGTACAGGTGCTAACACATTCCCAGCAAAAGTGTTCAAAGGCAAAAAGATGAGTGGCCGTTATGGTAACGAACGCGTTACTATCCAAAACTTACAAATTGTTAAAGTAGACCCTGAAAGAAATATTCTTTTAATTAAGGGTGCTGTTCCTGGAATTAAAGGAAGCCTACTAACAATTAAAGAATCGGTTAAGGCTAAGTAAGGAGTGAACGAATTATGAACGTTAAAGTTTTAAATTTATTAGGAGAAGAAGTTGGAACACTAAAACTTAGTGATGAAGTGTTCAAACAAGAATACAACGAAGGTTTAATTCACCAAGTTGTTGTTGCATATTTAGCTAATTCTCGTCAAGGAACAAAAAGTACATTAACTCGTTCCGAAGTTAGAGGACACGCTAAAAAACCTTGGAGACAAAAACACACAGGACACGCTCGTCACGGTTCAACAAAAGGACCACAATGGCGTGGTGGTGGAATTGTGTTTGCTCCAAAGCCAAGAGATTATTCTCAAAAAGTTAACAAGGAAGCAAAACGCGCAGCATTCCGCAGTGCTATTAGCACAAAATTACAAGACAAAGATTTAATCATTGTTGAAAACTTAAAATTAGAACAACCAAAAACAAAATTAATGGTTGAAGTTATTAAAAACTTAAAAATCGAAAAAACTGTTTTGTTTGTAACTAAAGGTAAAGATGAATTAGTTATGCGTGCAGTAAGTAACATTGCTAAAGCCGATGTAACAACTGCTAACTTACTAAATGTATACGATATTGTTGCAAGTAGTAAAGTTGTTCTAACCTCTGATGCTGCTAAATACATAGAGGAGGCATATAAAGCATAATGAAACAATTTGATGTTATTATTAAACCACTTTTAAGTGAAAAAACATATTCTGAAATTGCTAATAAAAAATATGCGTTTGTTGTGGCTATGGATGCTAACAAAACCGAAATCAAAAAAGCAGTTGAAGAAGTTTTTGGTGTTAAGGTAGAAAAAGTTAACACAACCCACGTTAAGGGAAAATTAAAAAGACAAGGAAAAACTCAAGGCTATACAAGTGACTACAAAAAAGCGTATGTTACTTTAACAAAAGATAGCAAATCTATTGAGTTCTTCGACAGCTTGTCATAATAGGGTAGGGAGGAAAATTAGATATGGCTATTAAAACATATAAACCAACTTCTCCAGCCCGTCGTGCTTATACAACTGCAAGTTTTGATGAAATAACAACAAACAAACCAGAAAAAAGTTTGCTTGCTACAAAAAAGAAAAATGCAGGTAGAAACAATCAAGGTACATTAACCGTAAGGCACAAAGGCGGCGGAAACAGGGTTAAATATAGAATTATCGATTTCAAACGCAATAAAGATGGTATTCCAGCTAAAGTTGCTACAATCGAATACGACCCAAACCGTTCTGCATACATAGCATTACTTAACTATGCTGATGGCGAAAAACGCTACATTTTAGCTCCAAATGGCTTAAATGTTGGTGACACTGTTATGAGTGGCGCTAATGCAGAAATTAAAGCAGGTAACTGCTTAAAATTAAAAGATATGCCTGTTGGTTCAGTTATTCATAACATTGAATTAACACCAGGAAAAGGCGGACAAATTGTTCGTTCAGCAGGTAACGAAGCAAGATTAATGGCTAAAGAAGGAAAATATTCTACAATTAAACTACCTAGTGGTGAAATGAGATTAGTTCTTTCTGAATGCCGTGCAACCATTGGAACAGTTGGAAACTCAGAACACGAAATTGTGTCACTAGGAAAAGCAGGTCGTGTTCGTCATATGGGTGTTAGACCAACAGTTCGTGGATCAGTAATGAACCCAGTAGATCACCCACACGGTGGTGGTGAAGGTAAAAGCCCAGTGGGCAGAAAATCTCCACTTACTCCTTGGGGTAAACCAGCAATGGGCAAAAAGACTAGAAAGCACAAAAAATATAGTAATAAGCTTATGATTAAGCGTGTTAACTAGGAGTTAAAGATATGAGTAGATCATTAAAGAAAAAACCTTATGTTGAGAAAAAATTATTTAACCGTGTTGTTGCTATGAACGAAAGTGGTAAAAAACAAGTTATTAAAACTTGGAGTCGTTCTTCAACAATTTATCCTGAGTTTATTGGTCACACCATTGCTGTTCATAACGGAATGAAACACATTCCTGTTTACTGCACAAGCGAAATGATTGGCCACAAACTTGGCGAATTTGCACCAACCAGAACCTTTAAAGGTCACGCTGGTGATAAAAAAGGTAAAAAGTAAAAGGAGTAAGTAAAGTATGGCAAAAAGAATTAGAGAAAAAGCTGCTAAGAGAATTGAAAACAAAGATAACCGTCCATATGCTACTGCTAGATATGTTAGAATGGGCGCTCCTAAGGCTAAACGTTGCTTAGACCTTATTAAAGATAAGTCTTACTTAGAAGCAGTTGCTATTTTAGAAACTACTCCTAGCACAGCAAGTGTTGCTGTTTTAAAAGTTTTAAATTCTGCTGCAGCTAATGCAGAAAACAATAAAGGCCTAAACAAAGACGATTTAATCGTTGCTGAAGGCTATGCTAACCAAGGTCCAACTCTTAAACGTGGAATTTGGAGAGGCAGAGGCGGCCACGATATTATACTAAAAAGGACTTGTCACATCACTGTAGTGTTGGACACAGTTAAGAAGTAGGAGGTGTAAAGTGGGTCAAAAAGTTAGTCCTCACGGAATTAGAGTTGGCATTAATAAGGATTGGAGTTCAACTTGGATTGCAAACAAAAAAGATTTTTCTAAATTCCTTATTGAAGACCAAAACATTCGTAAACAATTAAACAAAAAATATGCTAACTGCAACATTTCAAAAATTGATATTGAAAGAACTGCTAATCGTGTTGTAGTTGATATTTATACATCTCGTCCGGGTGTTCTTATTGGAAACAAAGGCGCAGGTGTTGAAGAAATTAAAAAATTGGTTTTAAGCTTAACCGAAAATAAAAATGTTAACATTAACATTAAAGAAGTTAAAAAACCAGATTTAGATGCTATGATTGTTGCACAAGGAATTGCTAGTCAGCTTGAAAAACGTATTAGCTTCCGTCGTGCAATGAAACAAGGTATGCAAAAAGTTATGAAAGCAGGCGCTAAAGGCTGCAAAATTCAAATTGGCGGACGTCTTGATGGTGCTGAAATTGCTAGAAGCGAACATTATCAAGAAGGTATGCTTCCACTTCAAACACTTCGTTCTGATATTGACTATGCTTATTGCATTGCAAAAACAACATATGGTGTTTTAGGTGTTAAAGTTTGGATTTGCAAAGGCGAAATTCTAAAAAAGAATCCTGCTGCAACTCACGAGCAAGAAGGAGGAAACGCTAATGTTAATGCCTAAGAGAGCTAAAAGAAGAAAACAATTTCGTGGCAGAATGACAGGAAAGGCAACTCGTGGCAATAAAATTGCTTATGGTAAATATGCATTAGTTGCTCTAGAACCTTGCTGGATGACTTCAAATCAAATTGAAGCTGCCAGAATTGCAATTTCACGTTATACAAAACGTGGTGGAAAACTTTGGATTAATGTTTTCCCTCATAAACCTGTAACCAAAAAACCTGCAGAGGTTAGAATGGGTAAAGGTAAAGGTAACACAGAATACTGGGTAGCAGTTGTTAAACCAGGCAGAGTGTTATTTGAACTAGGCGAATTATCAGAGGAAGTAGCAAGAGAAGCATTCCGCTTAGCTAGCCATAAACTTCCTTGCAAAACTAAATTCGTTACTAAAGCCGATTTAGAAGCTTTAAATAGCAAAGAAACTGTCGAAGGTGGTAATAAGTAATGAAAGCTAAAGAATTAAGAGATATGACCAACGAGGAGCTTAATGCAAAACTTAAAAGTTTAAAGCAAGAACTTTTTAACCTTCGTTTTTCACACGCAACAGGGCAATTAACAAACCCTATGCAGTTAAATAAATGCAAAAAAGACATCGCAAAAGTAAACACCATTTTAACTGAGCGCGCAATAAAAAACAAAGGTAATGCGTAAGCTTTGGGAGGTATATAATGAAGAAAGTTCAAGTTGAAGAAACAAGAAACGCTAGACGAACAAGAATCGGCGTTGTAGTAAGTAATAAAATGGATAAAACCATTGTTGTTGCTTGTAACGAAAATAAAAGACATCCAATATACGGAAAAGTTTACAAATCAACCACTAAATTTAAAGCTCACGATGAAAACAACGAGTGTGGAATTGGTGACACAGTTGAAATTATGGAAACTCGTCCTTTATCAAAAGACAAATATTTCCGTTTATTAAGAATTGTTGAGAAAGCGAAGTAAGGAGTAAAATTATGATACAACCACAAACAAAATTAAAAGTTGCCGACAATACTGGTGCTAAACAAATTATGTGTATTAGAGTTTTGGGTGGCTCATTTAGAAGAAGCGGTAACATTGGTGATATAATTGTTGCTTCTGTTAAATCTGCAACTCCTGGTGGCGTTGTTAAAAAAGGCGATGTTGTTAAGGCTGTTATTGTTAGATCAAGCAAAGGCGTTCGTCGTCCAGATGGATCTTATGTTAAATTTGATGATAATGCAGCTGTTATTATTGATAATCAAAAACAACCAAAGGGAACACGTATTTTCGGACCTATTGCTCGTGAATTAAGAGAAAAAGGTTATATGAAAATAATCTCACTTGCTCCCGAAGTTTTATAGGAGGATAAAATGACTAAATTACACGTTAAAAAAGGTGATACAGTTTTAGTTATTGCTGGAAAAGACAAAGGTAAAACTGGAAAAATTTTAAATGCTATGCCCTCCGAAAACGCAGTTGTTGTTGAAGGTGTAAACTTTGTTTACAAACACAAAAAAGCTCGTAATGCACAAGAAAAGGGTGGCATTGTTAAAGTAGAAGGCAAAATTAACGCATCAAATGTTCAAGTTATTTGCCCAGAATGCAAAAAGGCAACAAGAGTTGCTGTAAAAGCAAACGAAAAAGGTAAAAATGTTAGAGTTTGCAATCACAAAGAATGTGGTGCAAGCCTAGATAAAGCGGTTTCTTTAAAGAAAACTGCTAAAAAAGCAGATACAAAAGTAGCAGAAGCTTCTAAAGCAACAAAAGCTACTAAAGCACCTGCAAAAGAAACAAAAAAAGCAGCTCCAAAAACAACTACAGCTGCAAAAAAATCAAGCACTACCAAAACAAATACAGTAGTTAGAAAAACTGGCGATAAGGTATAAAGAGGTAAATTATGAAAGAAACAAATAGATTATATGCTCATTATATAAATAATGTTGTGCCAGCACTTCAAAAAGAACTTGGTTTAAAAAATATTAACGCAGTTCCTAAAATTGAAAAAATCGTTGTTAACCGTGGTTTAGGCGATTGCAAAGATAACACTCAAGCTTTTAATAAAGCAGTAGATGAACTAGGTGCTATCACTGGTCAAAAACCAATCGTTACAACTTCAAAAAAATCAATTGCTAACTTTAAATTAAGAGAAGGTATGAAAATTGGTGCTAAAGTTACACTACGTGGCGAAATAATGTATGAATTTTTAGATAAATTAATTTCAGTTGCACTTCCTCGCGTTCGTGACTTCCAAGGTATCAATCCAAAAGCCTTTGATGGAAAAGGTAACTATGCTCTAGGACTTACCGAACAATTAGTATTCCCAGAAATTAGCTTCGAAAAAATTGATAAAGTTAGAGGAATGGATATTGTTATAGTAACAACTGCAAAATCTGATAAGGATGCACACCTTCTTTTAGAAAAGATTGGTTTGCCATTCAGAAGCTAAGGTTGTTTGGAGGAAAATATGGCAAAAAAAGCATTAAAAGAAAAACAAAAAAGAACTCAAAAATATTCAACCAGAGAATATACTCGTTGCAAAGTTTGCGGCAGACCACACTCTGTGCTTAAAAAATATGGCATTTGCAGAGTTTGCTTTAGAGAACTAGCATACAAAGGTGAAATTCCTGGTGTGAAAAAGAGTAGTTGGTAAGGAGGAGAATTATGATTACAACAGATCCAATCGCAGATATGCTAACACGCATGCGCAATGCTTTAACTGTAAAACATAAAACTGTTGACGTGCCAACTAGCAAAATGAAAGTGGCTATTGCAGAACTTTTGAAAAACGAAGGTTACATTAACGACTATAAAGTTAGTGAAGGTAGCAAAGGTGTTATTACAATTGATTTAAAATATGGCCAAAACAATCAAAAAGTTATTAATGGTTTAAAAAGAATTTCTAAACCAGGACTTAGAATTTACGCAAGTTATGAAGACCTTCCAAGAGTTTTAAACGGTCTTGGAATTGCAATTGTTTCAACTAGCAAAGGTTTAATGACTGATAAGCAAGCTCGCGAAGCAAAAATCGGTGGCGAAGTTCTTGCTTATGTGTGGTAGGAGGTTAAGTTATGTCAAGAATTGGTAAAAAACCTGTTACTATTCCTAGCGGCGTAACAGTTAATGTTGATGAAAATAACTTTGTAACTGTTACTGGACCAAAAGGTAAATTAACACAACAAGTTAGCAAAGAAACTGCTATTAAAATTAATGGTAGCGAAATGACTTTCGAAAATGTTGGTAAAAGCAAAAATGCTGGTGCTTATCACGGATTATACCGTCAATTAGTTGCAAACATGGTTGAAGGTGTTTCACAAGGCTTTACAAAAAGACTTACTATTAATGGTGTAGGTTATAAAGTAGCTATGAAGGGTAGCGATTTAGTTTTAAACATTGGATATAGTCATCCAATCGAAGTTAAAGCTGAAGAAGGTATTACTCTTGGTTGCGAGAAAAACGAAATCATTGTTAGTGGTATCGATAAATCAGCAGTAGGACAATTTGCTGCTAAAATCAGAGACTTAAGACCAGTTGAACCATATCACGCTTACGGCATTTATTATTCTGATGAACAAGTTCGTCGTAAAGAAATTAAGAGCGGTAAGAAATAAGGGAGATTAAGTTATGATAAAGAAAGAAAATAAACAAGTTCAAAGAAAAAAACGTAGTTTAAGAGTTAGAAAAGTTGTTTTTGGAACAGCTGAACGCCCAAGACTATGTGTTCATAAAACTTTAAGTCATATTTATGCACAAGTTATCAACGATGATAAGGGAATCACACTTGCCAGTGCTTCTACAGTGCAAAAAGATGTTATTGAACTTATTAAGGGAAAAACTAAAACAGAGGCTGCTTTTATTGTTGGACAATGCGTTGCTAAAGCTGCTAAGAAAAAAGGTATCAAAACTGTTGTTTATGACAGAGCTGGAAACCTTTACACTGGCAGAGTTAAAGCAATGGCAGAAGGCGCAAGAGACGCAGGCCTACAATTTTAAGAGGGGTGTATTATGCAAAATACAGATAAGAAACCTAATGATAGAAAACAAAATACACGCCGTCAACCAAGAGTTGTTGAAAACGATGGCATTGACAAAAAACTTGTTAATGTTAACCGTGTAACAAAGGTTGTAAAAGGCGGAAGAACTATGCGTTTTGCTGCACTTGTTGTAGTTGGAGATAAAAATGGTAAAGTTGGAATTGGCACTGGTAAAGCTGCTGAAGTTCCAAATGCTATTGAAAAAGCAACCGCTCGTGCTAAAAAAGATATGGTTAAAATTGCACTAGATGGTACAACAATTCCGCACGAAGTTATTGGCAAGTTTGGTAGATGCAGTGTTAAAATGCTTCCAAGTGCAGAAGGTACTGGTGTTATTGCTGGCGGTTCAGTTCGTCCAGTTGTTGAACTTTGTGGTATTAAAGATATAACAGCCAAAGTTTATGGCTCAAGAAATAAAATTAACTGCGTTAGAGCAACTCTAAATGGCTTATTACAATTAAGAAGCAAAGAAGAAATTGCAGCACTTCGCGGTAAAACTGTAGAAGAGATTTTATAGAGGGTAAAATTATGGCAGAAAAAGAAACTAAAAAAGTTGCAACAACAAAAACTGCAACCAAAACCACAACAACAAAAACAACTGCTTCTAAAGCAGCAACAACCAAAACCACAACATCTACTACAGCTAAAAAACCTGCAGCTACTAAAGCTACTGCAGTTAAAGCTGAAACAAAAACTGTAGCAACTCCTGCAAAAGAAAAAGTTGCTGCTAAAGCTCCTGCTAAAAAAGCAGAAAGCAAAAAAACATTAAAAGTTACTTTGATTAGAAGCACAATTTCTGCTAAAGCTAATCAAGTTAAAACAGTAAAAGCCCTTGGGCTTAACAAAATTAATTCTTCAAACGTTCTAGTTGATAATGCTGCTGTAAGAGGTATGATTTTTACAGTTAAACATTTAGTACGCGTTGAAGAGGTTTAGGAGGAAATTATGAAATTACATCAAATGTCTCCTGCAATTAATTCCACAACTAAAGCTAAAAGATTAGGCCGTGGAGTAGGCTCTGGGTTAGGCAAAACAAGTGGTAAAGGCCACAAAGGTCAAAACGCTAGAAGTGGTGGTGGAGTTAGACCAGGATTTGAAGGCGGTCAAATGCCACTTATCCGTAGACTTCCAAAAAGAGGCTTCAATAATAAACAATTTGCTAAAGAATATACAATTGTTAATGTTTCTGAATTAAATGTTTTTGAAAATAATACAGAAGTAACAGTTGAAAAATTAATTGAAAAAAATATTATTAAAAAAGTTGCCCCTTATGGATTAAAGGTATTAGGAAATGGTAATTTAGAAAAAGCTTTAATTGTTAGAGCAAATAAATTTACTGATTCTGCTATACAAAAAATCAATAAGGCCGGTGGTAAAGCCGAGGTTCTATAATGTTTAAAACAATAGTTAACGCTTTTAAAGTTAAAGAAATTAGAAATAAAATTTTGCTAACTTTGGCATTATTATTAGTTTATAGAGTTGGTTGCTGGCTTCCTGTTCCGGGCATTATGCTTAAAAGCTTTTCTGAAGCCGTTGGTGGGCAGGATTTCTTAACATTAATTAGTTCTATAAGCGGTGGAGCATTATCTCAAGGTGCAATCCTTTCTCTTGGTATTTCACCATATATTAGTGCTTCTATTATAATTCAATTATTAACAATAGCTATTCCTGCTCTAGAAAGACTTTCTAAGCAAGGAGAAGATGGTAAACAAAAAATTGGTTTTATAACCAAAATTTGTGCACTAGTTTTAGCTATTGCTCAAGCAGTTGCAATTGTTGTTACATACAACAACTGCTTAAACACACAAATGTTCGGATTTGATACTCCTGTTTGGGTTGTTGGAATATTAGTTACAATAATCCTAGTTGCAGGTGCAATGTTCACTTACTGGTTGGGTGAAAAAATTACTGAACTTGGTATTGGTAACGGATTATCATTATTAATTTTTGTTGGTATTTTATCAAGTGCAGGATCTGCGATTTTATCAAATATCCAAGGCATTTTTAGTGGCGCATATTCTAATATTATTAATTTAGTTGTGTTCCTAATTGCTCTAATTTTAATTTTTGGTTTTATTGTATTTATGGATTTAGCAGAACGCAAAATTCCTGTTCAATATGCTAAACAAATTAAAGGCAGAAAAATGTATGGTGGACAAAGCACCTTTATTCCAATTAGAGTTAACTCAACTGGTGTTATGCCAATAATATTTGCTATGTCGCTTTTAACATTCCCACAACTAATAATGAGTATTTTCTGGCCAACTTCTGGTGCTTATGCTTGGTATGCTACTTGGCTTGGCGCTGGTTCTTGGGTTTACATTGTTTTAGTGGGATTATTAATATTATTCTTTGCATATTTCTGGACTCAAGTTACATTTAATCCAGATGATATATCAAGAAATATTCAACAAAACGGTGGCTTTATTCCTGGAATTCGTCCGGGAAAACCAACTGCTGAATACCTAAAGAAAATATCAAATAGAATAACTTTATTTGGTGCTATTTTCTTAGCAATTATTGCAATTATTCCTAGTTTGGTATTTAAAGGTATTGGAAATGGTAGTGGCTTAGTTAATGCATTTAGTGCAACAGGTTTATTAATTGTTGTTTCGGTTGCTATCGAAATTAACAAACAACTTGAAGCACAAATGTTAATGCGTAACTATAAAGGATTTTTAAAATAATAAGCCTCGCTCAACCTGCTAATTTTTAGCGGGTTGAGAGGAGATTATTTAAAAAAATTTTTAATTAAAAATTTGGAGAAAATATGAAACTACTTTTATTAGGCCCAGTTGGTAGTGGCAAAGGCACACAGGCTACAATAATTAGTAAAAAATATAACATTCCACAAATTTCTACTGGTGAAATTTTTAGATGGAATATTCAAAACGAAACTGAACTTGGTAAATTAGCTAAGCAGTATGTTAATGTTGGGCAGTTAGTTCCTGATAGCTTAACAGATAAACTTGTTGAGGATAGATTAAGTAAAGAAGATTGTAAAAACGGATTTATTTTGGATGGCTATCCAAGAAACATTAGTCAAGCACAAGCATTAAACAAATATATGGAACTTGATAAAGTTATTTTAATTAACTTAAGCGAAGAAGAAATTATTAAACGCTTATCAAACCGTAGAATGTGCAAGGTTTGCAAACAACCAACTGCAATAGATTGGTTGGTTGATGGCAAATGCGAAAAATGTGGTGGCGAAGTTTACATTAGAGATGATGATAAACCAGAAGTTATTAAGGTTCGTTTAAAAACAAATAGTATTTCAGATGAACTAATTAATTTCTACAAAACAAAAGGCATTTTCTATAGTATTAATGCAACCGATGATGTTAATAAAAATTTTGAATTATTGGATGCAATACTTTGTAAATAGAAGGCTCATATATGATTAAAATTAAAACAGATGCAGAACTAGAATTAATTCGAGTTGCTTGCAAAATAACAGGTGACACTTTAAAGGAAGTTGAAAAACACATTAAACCGGGTGTTACCACAAAACAATTAGATAAAATTGCCTATGATTATATAATAAGTTTAGGCGCTAAACCATCGTTTAAAAACTTATATGGTTATCCCGCAACAATTTGTGCTTCGGTTAATGAGGAAGTTGTTCACGGAATTCCTTCTAAACATAAAGTGTTGCAAGAAGGCGACATAATAAGTGTTGATGTTGGCGCGTGTTATAAAGGTTATCATGGCGATGCGGCAAGAACTTTTCCTGTTGGAAAAATTGATGCCAAGAAAAAAAGACTTATAAAGGTTACAGAACAAAGTTTCTTTGAAGGCATTAAAAACATTCGTAATGGCGCATATGTTGGAGATATATCACATCAAATTCAAACATATGTGGAAAAGAATGGCTACACAATTGTTAGAGAGTTAACTGGCCACGGAGTGGGAAGCGAAGTTCACGAAGATCCTAGCGTTCCAAACTATGGTAAAGCTGGAGCAGGTGCAAAACTAGTTAATAATATGGTTATTGCAGTTGAACCAATGGTTAATATGGGACAACGATATGTTCAATTTTTACCAGATGGTTGGACTTGCGTAACTCGTGATGGTTTGCCTGCTGCACATTACGAAAATACAATTCTAATTACCGAAAACGGTGTGGAAATTTTAACATTGTGATTTTAATTTTGGAGGATATATTTAGTGTCTAAATCAGATGTAATTGAAATTGAAGGTGAAGTTGTTGAAGTTTTAAGAAATGCAATTTTTAAAGTTAAGTTAACAAACGGCTTTATTATTACTGCATATCTTAGTGGAAAGCTACACTTAAATAACATCAGAATTTTAGTTGGTGACCAAGTTAAAGTTGAAATGTCGCCATACGACTTAACAAAAGGCCGAATTGTTTGGCGTTTAAAGAAATAAATTAGGAGATGAAAATTATGAAAGTAAGACCATCAGTTAAAAAAATGTGTGATAGCTGCAAGGTTATTAAGAGAAATGGCAAAGTTATGGTTATTTGCTCAAAATATCCTAAGCACAAACAAGTTCAAGGCTAATCACAAAACAATACTTTCAAATTTAATATCATGGCAAGATGCTATGCAATTTTGTTAAAATTTAAATAAATGGCTTAATGCTGGATATTTACTTAAGTTTTAATGTGATTGTTTATAAATTTGAAAATTACCGTGTAATGGGGCGGCTGTGCTAAATTAACATTTAGTATTCCCAAGCACGTTTTATATATAAATTAATTTTATTATTAAACTACATATTAATTATTGGAGGAATAAAATGGCACGTATTGCTGGTGTTGATTTACCAAAAGATAAACGAGTTGAAATTGCTTTAACCTATGTTTATGGTATTGGTAGACAAACTTCAAACAAAATCTTAAATGCAACTGGTGTTAATCCAGATACTCGAGTTAAAGATTTAACCGAGGCTGAGGAAAACGCTATTAGAACTTATATTGAAAAGAATTGCACTGTTGAAGGAGACTTACAACGTGAAGTATCTTTAAATATTAAGCGTTTACAAGAAATTGGTTGCTATCGTGGTGTTCGTCACAGAAAAGGTTTACCTGTTCGTGGACAAAACACAAAACAAAACGCTAGAACCCGTAAAGGTCCAAAGAAAACTGTTTCTAAGGGCAAACAAGCTACAAAGAAATAATAAAGGAGTAAATTATGGCTGCTGTTAAAAAGACTACCAAAAAAAGAAAAGTTACAAAAAACCTTAACAAAGGTCAAGCACATATTCAAGCTTCCTTTAATAACACTATTGTAACAATTACCGACGATGCTGGTAATGTAATATCGTGGTGCAGTGCTGGTTCTCAAGGCTTTAAAGGCTCAAGAAAAAGCACTCCATTTGCTGCACAACAAGCATCAGAAGTTGCTGCAAAAGCTGCAAAGGATCAAGGCTTAAACAGTGTTGAAGTTTTTGTTAAAGGACCTGGTAATGGCAGAGAAACTGCTATTAGAGCATTGCAAGCTCAAGGACTAGAAGTAACTTCAATTAAGGACGTATCCCCAATTCCACACAACGGATGTCGTCCACCAAAAAGAAGAAGAATTTAGTTAAAATTTATATACACATATTTTTGTGTAAAGTGAAATATTACAAGGAGATAATTAATTATGGCAAAATATACAGGTGCAGATTGTAAAATCTGCCGTCGTGAAGGTTGCAAATTATTTTTGAAAGGCGAACGTTGCCTAACAAAAAAATGTGCGTTTGAACGCAGACCTAACGTTCCTGGCGTGCACGGTGCGGCTAGAAAGAAAATTACTGAATATGGCTTGCAATTAAGGGAAAAACAAAAAGTTAAACGTGCTTACGGTTTACAAGAAAAACAATTCCGTAGCTACTACGAAAAAGCAAACACTATGCGTGGTAAAGTTGGTGAAAATATGCTTAGCCTACTTGAACGCAGATTAGATAATGTTGTTTATAGAATGGGTATTGGTGCATCTCGTGCCGAAAGCCGCCAAATTGTTAACCACGGACACATTACTGTTAACGGTAAAACTGTTAATATTCCATCTTACATTATTAAAGTTGACGATGTTGTTTCTATTAAAGAAAACAAACGCGAACTTCAAATGTTTAAAGATTTGAAAGATGTTAAAGTTGTTATGCCAAAATGGTTAGAATTTGATAGTTCAAAACTAACTGGAAAAATTAATGCGCTTCCAACTAGAGAAGACATTGATATGAACATTCAAGAACACTTAATTATTGAGTTATACTCTAAATAATAAAGTAAAGCTAAAACATATGTTTAATTTAACATATGTTATACAAGTTTTAAAATTTTTTAAAGTGAGGAAATTTTCGTATGATACAAATCGAAAAGCCAAAAATTACTTGTGAAGAAACTAATAACGGATGCTTTGCAAGGTTTATTGTTGAACCACTTGATCGTGGTTTTGGTATAACTTTGGGCAACTGCCTTCGCCGTGTGCTACTTTCGGCATTACCAGGGGCTGCTGCTATGGGCATTAAGATTAATGGTGTTCAACACGAGTTTTCCAGCATTAAAGGCGTAATGGAAGATGTTGTTGATATTGTTTTAAATATTAAAAATTTAGCAGTTAAAACAACCGAAACTTCTGCCGACTTTAAAACCGTTTTGCGTGTTAATAAATATGGCGCAGGCGAAGTTACTGCTGCAGATTTCGAACCAAACGATCAAGTTGAGATTTTAAACCCAGATTTACATATTTGCACATTAGATAATGGTGCAAAATTTGAAATGGAAGTTTATGTTGGACGTGGTCGTGGTTATGTTCCAGCAGAACGCAATAAAGATGAAGATGCTCCAATTGGATACATTGCAGTTGATAGCATTTTCACACCAGTAAAAAAAGTTAACTACTTTGTTTCTAACACACGTGTTGGACAAAGCATCGACTACGATAAATTAACAATCGAAGTTGATACAAACGGAACATTAACTGCAAGAGAAGTTATTAGCTTATCTGCAAAATTAGTTAATGATCATATTAATTTATTTGTTGAACTTGTTGATTCAATGGCTCAAATGGAAACATTAGTTAGCCGTGAAGAAGATAAGCAAACAAAAGTATTAGAAATGACCATAGAAGATATGGATTTATCTGTAAGAAGTTATAACTGCTTAAAACGCGCAGGTATTTGCACTGTTGAAGATTTAACTAAAAAATCTGAAAACGATTTAGCAAAAGTTAAAAACTTGGGTAAACGCTCATTAGAAGAAGTTCAAGAAAAACTTCAAAGTTATGGCTTGTCTTTACGAAACGATGAGGAATAAAGGAGATAAAAATGAGAAAGTTACAAAGACCTACTGATCAAAGAATTGCGTTAATAAAAAATCAAGCAACCAACCTTTTGTGGTATGGCAGAATTGAAACTACTCTAGAAAAAGCCAAAGACTTAAGAAGTTATGTTGAAAAATGCTTAACTTTGGCTATTAATAGTTATGAAGATACTGTTAAAGTTAACAAAAAAGTTGTTGATGATAAAGGCGTAACAACCACTCGTGAAGTTATTAACGATGGTCCTAAAAAACTTGCTGCACGCAGAAAACTTATGACCAAACTTGTTGATATCCAAGAGGTTAGAGCACCTAAAGAATCAAAGAGTGCATTCATTGCTAGAACTGAAGATATTAAATATCCTCTAATTGAAAAAATGTTTAATGAATATGCTCCTAAATATGCAAAACGCAAAGAAGAATTAGGCGTTGGCGGTGGATACACAAGAATTATTAAACTTGGTACCCGTAATGGTGATAACGCTCAAATGGCTATTATTGAGCTAATTTAGATCAATTAAAAAGGGTGGATATAATTAATCTGCCTTTTTTTATTGTTATTTTACTGGTAAAATTTACCAATTTTTAAGGTTAAATATTTTGCGATATTTTTTATAAAAGAGGGTGAAAATATGCGCAAAATAAAATATGTTTTATTTTTAATGCTTGTGTTAGTTTTGTATGGCTGTAGCGGTAGCAATATTTATGCTACCGATATTGTTGTTAACGGTATTAATGATGAATATAATGTTGGCGACACTATTAATTTAGAAGATGTTAATATTGTTATAACTCCTATAAATATAACTGTTAAACCAGAAATATGTGTTAGTGACGAAACAAAAGCTATAATCAACGATTCTGAAATCACTTTTATTAATTATGGTAAATGTGATATTATTTTCAAAATTAAAAGCGATATTCAAACTTATATAAGTTTTACTAAAACAGTAAATATTAACGAAGTTACATATGCTAGTTCACTAATATTTGATAAAAGCAATGTTAAAGTTAACTTAAATAATACATTAGATAATAAACTAAATATTTATCCATTAAGTTGTTCTGTTAAACCTGAAATAACTTATAGCAATAATAATGTTGTTAGTTATAATTATTCCACAGGTTTAATAACGCCAATTAATGTTGGTAAAACTTTGGTTACCGCAACAATAAAAACTAATAAAACAGAAACTATTAAAACTAGTTTTAACTGCGAAGTTACTAACAATATTTATGCTACAAATTTATCAGCAACAATTTTGGATAATACCGATGTTGTTTTAAAGTGTGGTTATAAAGGTAAAATTGATTTTGATATAACTCCACTAAACTATAATATGGGCGTTAGCTTCTTAACAAGTAACAATTTGATAGATGTTAAAGCTGATGGCAACTTTACAGTTGGAAATAAAGCGGGCAGTGGTAAAATTGAAGTTATTGTTAAATCGGCTAATGGAACAATATCTAAAGAAATAAATTTTACAATTATTGAAACCGATAACAATCTTAATGTTAGTTTGCTTTTAAACAACAACCTAATTAATAAATTATATACCGGAATCCAATATGATGTTGTTATTAATAACGCAAATATTGATTATTCTAAGATTTGCTTTAATGGTTGTGATTATTTGTATGTTAGTGATAACAAATTTAAAGTAAGTTTTAATAATTCTGGAAATATTAATTTTATTGTAAGCTATAGCTATAATTTAACTTCTGGTGTTGAAACAATAACATTTAATAACAGCGTTACTGTTTATAATCCCATAACCGACATAAATTTTGGATTGTTTTATAATGATACCGAAATTATACCAGTTAATGGCGAGTATGAATTAAGCTTAATAGATGAAAATTATGTTTTAGATGCTTTAAATAATGAAATTTTTAATTCTGCAAAAATAATAACTTATCCTAAAGGTTTAGATATTTGTGCCGATGATTTTAATATAAGCGTTATTGGTGATGCGGTAAGTTTTGAAAACAACATAATAAAAGCAGTAAAATGTGGAACAGCAAACATAGTTGTTGGCAGTTGTGATTATGTTGGTTTTAGTAAAACTTATGTTGTGAATGTTAATGAAATTAAAGTGAACGAAATAACTGTTTCCGATAGCAGTGTAACATTGAATTTAGAAGATAATAGAACCTATAACTTAACATATGAAGTTATGCCCATTTATGCATATGATAAAAATGTTATAATTTCTAAAAGCAATAACAAAATAGATATTAGTAATAATGTAATAACTGCAAAAGAAATTGGAGAATGTGTTGTTAATTTAAGTTGTGGCGATGTTAATAAAACTATTTTAATTAATATTGTTTATATTCCAAATAATATTAAGGCATTAGTTAACAACGAACCTGTTACTACTAATTCTAATATTAAACTTTTAGTAAACGAAACAGCCTTTGTAAAAGTTGAATTAATGTTTAACGATATAGTAGTTAATAATAAAGTGCTATACAGAGTTAATGGTTCTGCAATAAATATTTCTTACGAATGTTTTGATGGAACGTTTAGTGTGTTGGCTAAAAGTGTTGGAACAACAGTTGTTGAGTTTTATTATAATGATTTGTTATTTTCTTTAAATTTTATAGTTACAGAACCAACAGTTATATTAGATGCAAAATTTGAATTTGATAAAATGGATGTTAATATGTTTTACACAACTTATATAACTCCAAATATTATTTTAACATATAGCAATCCACACGATACTAATGCAGATAATTTAGTTACATTAGTTTCAGATAATAATAGCATTGCAATAGTTGATGGTAACACAATTAAAATTGTTAACACTGGAAAAGTTAATGTTAATTTAATGCTAGATAATAATCTAGTTGATGTGTTGGAATTGAATATAATTTTTAAAGAAATTGTGGAAATTAATTCAGCTTCGCAATTAAACAACTTAGAAAACAAATATTATTTAGTTACATCCGATTTAGATTGTTCAAAATTTAACACTATTAATAATTTTAGTGGAGAACTGAATTTTAACAACCATAGCGTTAAAAATTTAAGCGTGCCACTATTTAACACTGTTGAAGAAAATGCAATAATAAAAAATTTGAACTTTTGCGAAGATATTAATTTAAGTTTAAACACTGGAAGTTCTAATTATTGCATTATTGCCAACACAAATAATGGTTTTATCGAAAATATAAGCTTTAATAACTTAAATGTTAAAGTTAGCAATTTAACCAACGAAAATGTGGTATTTTTATCGATTGTTTGCAATATAAATAACGGAAATATTAACAATATTAATTTTGATTCGGTTACAGCTATTGATTCAAGAGAAAATGTAACAGCTAGTATTTCTAGATTTAATGGCGTAACTTGCACTAATAATGGAATTATTGATAATGTTTTTGGAACATTAAATTTAAAAAACTATGTTAAAGTTAGTGGCGTTACAGAAAGTCTTTTGCAAGAAATTAAAAATATTGATTTAACTTTAAATATTTTTACTCCTAATAAATTTATTGGTGCTGGTTTGGCATATTCAACATTAGGCGAAAGTAAAATAAAAGTTAGCAATGTTAACCTTAACATAAACTTATCTGGTAATAACAACATTAATAATTTTGGCGGTGTTTTTAAAAGCTTGAATAATTCGTGTGAGCTAAATAACATAAGCGTTAATTTTAATTTAGGCAATTATTATCCAGAAAACAACTTGGCATTATTTTGCTATAGTGTTGCGGAATTAAATGATTGTAATGTAACAAATTGCACATATTCTAATATTGAAAATTATCTGCCAGTAATAATGGGAAATTTAGATATTAAATAAAATAAAAAGAAGCTAATTTGCTTCTTTTTTTGTTTAAGCATTCGCTTTTAAGTTATGGCTTTAGTTTGACAAAATTTATGCGTAATAGTAAAATTGAATTGTATAGTTATAAGTGTGCATATTTGCACATATGAAAACATATTAATATTAATTTTTAACTATTTTAAGTATTTTAATAAATATTACAAATACTATATAAAATATGTTAGATTATTATTAAATTTAAAATTTGTTTTTAAGTTTGGGGTAGCCAATGAAAAAAGATAAAAACGAAAAAACTCAAGAACCATCAACAAATAAATACGGAGAAGAAACCAAGAAAAAGTATAATCCTGTTAAAAAAACTTTTATTATTCTTGGTATTTGTATGGCTGCAATTATTGGGTTAATTGCTGTTGCTGCAATAGTTGCTGTTGCAACTGGTGTGTGGAGCAAAAAGCCAATACAAATTCAATCCTTAAGTTTTCAAACCGAATTTGACAATGATGGAGCAAGTTCAAATAACACTGTTAATGTTTTAGACGATTTTAAAATTAAAATTAACTATCTACCAGAAAATGCAAATGTTTTAGATGTTGATTTAAAATTTGTTAATGGTGTTGGTAGCGATGTTTTAATTATTCCAGAAAAGGTTAAAGCCGGACAAGAGATAACCATTAAGGTTAAAAAGGATGCTAACGGATTAAATCTTGGTGGCGAAGCAATTTTAGAAGCTGGCACAGGGCTTGTTAAAACCACAAATAACTTAAAAGTTTTTGTTGATGTTCCAATTCCTACCGATGGTTTAAAACTTGTTTCAAACTTTGATGGAAAAGAAATAACTTCAGGTTCTCAAAACATAACATTCTATGTGTTTACCGATCCAGCCAGTGCTATTAATCCAAACACCGGTGCAAGTGTTGATTTAGCAAAAGCTTATAAAAATATTTCTTTAGTAAGTGGCAATCCAAATAGTTTGGCTATTAATAGTAATGGGGTTAGTAAAACTGGTTTTTATTGCCCAGACTATATTGCTCACGACCACGCACCGTTTTTACCAACAAAAACTCACACATTTAATGGGCAGGTTATAGATTTAGTTTCTCCTATTAAATATGTTGAATTTGCGGCAACTGCTATGGGAAGCACCGAAGTGCCTATTGTTGTTACTGCAAAAGCACTTAGAACCTATTCTATGGAAACCGACTATGTTTCTATAACGGATAGCAAATATGTAACATCGGATGGTGGCGTTAATCGTCAATTATTCTTTGAAGATTTAAGTGCTTATGTGCAAAAATATCAAAGTTACATAAAAGCAGATAATCGTTCTTTTACATATCAAAACTATTCATACGAAAGTGGTGCTGATTATATTGAAAGCATAACTCAAACCACTGCTGGTGGCGATTCTTACATAAAAATTAACGATAATAATCCTGAATACGAAGCTGCATTGTTCTATATGTTTGTACAATGTAGAAAAACCTTTAATGTAGAAAAAATTGAAATTGATGATGTTAAGTCGTCGTTAAATGGGGAACCAGTAGCTTTTCAATTACACGGCGAAGTTATGCAATTAAGTTTTCAAGAATTTAAAGATTTGTTTGGTTTAAGTTTAACACCAACAAACACAAATGACTTTACTCCAGCTGATTTAGATTTTAGAATTCGTGAATTAAAAATAATAGCAGTTATGGATAAAGCTGCTAGCAGCACTAGCGAGTTTAAAAATATCGATTTGCTTAACAATGTTTTTGTTATAGATAATCCAGCAGATGTTAATCAACCTATTTGGAAAATAACTTGTATTAATCCACTTAGTGCAGCTGATAGATCCAGAAATGCAAGGTTTAGAATTTATTTACCTAACGATGCAAGCGGAATTTATAACGACGATTGTTTGTGGGTGGATATTCCAATTTTAATTAACGAAAATAGCATTAGTCATTTTGATTTTAAAGTTAATCACGGCATTATTACAAATATGGTTGTAAACAATCAAACTATTGGTTCTAGTGTGCACAAACAAGAACTTAATTCTAATGCTTACGAATTACTAGGTTATAATGGTCAAACTCCAACTTATACAACTGTTAAATGGTTTGCAGAAGTAAATTCGGCAAAAACTTTAGGAACAGATGGTGTTACCAGAAGTGACTTCTTTAAAGTTAGATTAACAAATACTGGCAATCCAAAAGCTTATCAAATGCCTTTAGGTGATAACGAAACAGTTTCTGGTTACGAAATTGCTTACACCGAAAATGGCAAAATAATGCTTGAAGCAATTAATGCAAGTAATGTTTATAACGATAACGACCCATTAAGAATATTTGCTGCTGTTATTAGAACTAACTACGAAGGATTTGCGGTTGATTCAAATGGTAATGCACAATATATTTATGATAATGCAACAAGTCAATATATTTTAAACGAAGCATTTACCAACTATGTTTTGGTTAGCAAAACCGAAACTTATGTTGAAGTTACTACCGAATATTATTTAGAAAATTTAAACATCTATACCAAGAACGAAGATGGCACTGAAACTTATGCTTTAAGGAATGTTGGAACTGGCGATACAGAGCAATTAAGAATAAAATTGCTTGCCGATAATAACTACACCCTTTATGCAACAGGTTATAGATTGCTTGCTGATGGTTCTATTGATGCTGGTTATTATTCTGCAAATAATGGTGTTGATCAAGTGTCAAACATTAAATATGCAATGAAAAATGCAGAAAACAGCAAAACAGTAAAGGTTAGAGTTGATAATCGTCAGGATAACCGACAATATATAACCTTAGGCACAGAAGATTCGTTCCGATTTAATGCAACAACAGGTTTGTGGGAAATTGATATAGATGCATTAATTGATAAAACAGCAACAAATGCAACAACCGGTGCTTTCGACCTTAGTGCTTATGGCGTTGGAACTTTGGAAGGTGTGTTTAAGCAAGCTGATTCAACAGTTAATATGAAAGTTAACTATGCAGAACTTACCGATTTTGATTTAAAAACCAACTTTACTGAAAAAAATCCTGATACAGAACAAGATTATGTTTATCACAACAACTTTATTTTGCGTCCGCAAATAACATCTGCTTCTGGTATTGAATGGAGAGCATCAGTTAAAGATGGCACTACAACTATTAGTGCGGAAAATAAATTTGATTTCGAGTTAGAATATAGCAACGATTTAATTGTTGGTAGTGATAGCTTTAATTTAGAAAAAATTGATAGCAGTTGTGCTTCTATTGATTATGTAAATAAGTATATTAATAAAATATTTAATCCAGAAAATTCTTCAACAATAGGTGTTGAATGGTTTGTTAGATTTGCAGATGGTACAACCAGTGGAATTGAAGAATATATTACAGTTAGACATACTGTAGAAACCAAAGAACTTGAAGTTGATGGCGAAATAATAACAATAAAATATTTTAAACCAATTTTAGAAATTAAAAAGGGAACAAAGGATGGAGTTAATGTTATTGTTACTTGCACTGTTGGATTGTATAAAACCAATTTAGGTTATATTCAACAAATGCAATCCGACTTAAATTTAACTTTAATTCAAAGCGAAGTTAGTTACGAACTATATTCCGAAAAAGAATATAATGAAAACAAAATTTTAGCAGTTAATAACCTTGGCGAAAGCAGTGCATTAATTATGGAAGGTGGAGCACAAGTTAATCTTTTAGAAAACTTAACTCCAAATAGTGAAGCTGGTCTTCCTGTTTATACCAGTGGTACTAACGGAGCATATAATCCTGTTATGGATAATGGTGTTCAATTAACCAGACGCTATAGAGTTATATCTAACCTTGATACCGATAATAAGTTAGCAGGTTATTGCACCTATACAATTGATGGTTATCAAATTAAAAGTGTTCCAATTTATTTTATAAAAGATGGCAAAAAAGTTTATCAAATAACTCCAAGCGATGTTGAAGATGGCGAAAAAGAATTAGTTGTTTATTCCGAATTTATTTCTACCGATACCGAAGCTCAAATTATTATTAGCTCACCATTTGGTGGAAAAACCGCAACATATAATATTATTGTTAAAAGTTCAGTTAAACTTATAAGTCCAACACAAAATGTTACTGCAAGAACAACTAACGAAAACGAAGTAAATAATGGAAGCATTGATTCAGAGTATTTTGGAAAAGGAAATATCGACCTAGAAAAATACTATAAGGCTCAACGCCAAGAAGGCGGACTTTGGGAAAATCAAATTGTTAGTTTCTCTCTTGAAAATGAAGCATACGGAAAGATTGAACAAAATGTTAATAAATCGCAACAAAGCATAACTGTTAAAAATAATGACGGTAGCACAACAAACGAAGTTATTAAAACAATTTTCTATCCAGCCGATGTTTACGAAACTCAAACTATAAAATTAACAATGTATTATTACTTGAAAAACACCGATGGAACTTATACAAAATACACAGTTAACGCAATAGATACCAAAGATATAGCTGTGTTGGTTGAAGCAGGTTATAGTGTAGAAATTAATGTTGGTAAAAATGGTAACAACATTGAAGAAATTTCGGGTAGAACTATCGACTTGTTTAATCCTTCAGCAGATGATGAAAATGCATATGCTAAAGATCCAAGCAAGTTTATAAGAATAACAAATCTTGCAACTAATATGGATGTTCCTGTAGAAGAATTAATTGGCGAAAATGGATTATTAAAACGCCTAATTAAACTAGAATATAACACTGATGGAATATCAGAAGAGTTGTTAGAGCAACTATTTAATAATTACGATAATGATGATAACTATCTAACTGCAATTTATAATGGTGTTATTAAAACAAATTCAATTAATTCCAACTTAGAAGTTCCTGTAATTGTTAAATTTAAAGCTGGATTTATGGGTAATTCAGAACAAAGTTTGGGTAGCTCTGCAGTGTTCACCATTAATTTTAAAGCATCTTTATTATTTAATGTTAGTGGTAATAATGTAGAAAACAAACCATACGATAGTACTGAAGAAAACCATATTATTAAAGGGCACACATATTCTAGTGTTAATTCAACAATTAGCAATAACGAATATCAACTAAGCCCAGTAAATCAAACTCTTTATGCTAATGGAAATGTAAAAAACATTATTTCGTTGTTAGGTGGCGGCGGAGAAGATTTATTAAGATCTAAGTTTGTTTCTTTAAAAGCATTAAAATTTGATGCAGAACAAGAAAAATATTTAGATTATAATACCTCCGACGAATTTGCTAAATTTGAAGTTATAACAAATTTTGATAGTAGTTTCTTACAAAATATTGTTTTAAGCATTAAAAACGCAGTAAATCAAACTGAGCACTTTAAATTGGAAATAACAACTTCCTATGGTGCATTTAACGATGTTCTAGATGGTAATGGAAATAAATTAGAATATTATTTCACATTATCTCCAGTAATAAAATCTATGATAACTTATCCTATCGAAACCGAAGGTAACGAAAGGGTTAATGTTAATAGTAAAATAGATTTATTAGATTCGTTTATTAACGAAAACAATCGTTTAAGATTATTTGATGGTTCTAATAATTTTTATAGCATTATTAAACCTAATGGTGGCGAAACTCGTTATGCAATAGTTAATAATGGTATCACAACTTATTTACCACAAGGTGTAACTCCATTCACATATTATGTTGTTAGTGGACCAGCCGTAGTAAATAATAATTTAATTGAATTTGTAAATCCAACAAACACAGCAAATGCAGTTGTTCGTTGCGTTGCATTTAATGGTGCAACTATTGATTACTTATTTAATGTAACAACCGGTTCTAGTTCAGTTATTATTGAGCCTAAAAATCCTACAATATATGCTGAAAACCTAAACCCTTATAACTTATTTAGTGAACAATTTTTAACAATTAATAATGAGCCAAGCAACATTAAGTATGTTATTAAATATCAATCTATTTCAAATGGTTTATATATTAACGAAAAAACATCAGCTAACAAAGTTATTAGCACAAATCAAACATTAGAGTATACTGGTGGAATTAATAAAGTGCTAAATATGTGGTTTGACGATGTTTCAAATGTTAATGGTGTAAAAGTTAAATTTTTAATTTGGCATAACTTTAATGTTGAAGGCGATAGTCCTGTTACATTAGAAGTTACATTGTTACCAAACTTGATTTTAGAATCTAATAACAAACTAAACACTTTTGCAGCAGGAACAAATAATGTTGTTATGAGCAATGTTGAAGGCGACAATGTGTTTATTAAATTAGGCAACACTTTAAGCGAAGATTTAGCAAAAATTAATTTAGAAGTTTCTCAAATTAAACCTGCTGGAGAAAAAGATTTTAGACCAGTTAATGCTAATGATATAGCTAAATATGGTTTCAATATTACTAGCGAAACTAGTGGTAATAACAAAACATATAAACTTTTAACTTATAATATCGAAAATGAAATTGATATTAAACTAAAAGTTTCTAAAAACACATATTTTTACGAGTTTGATGCTAAGCTAAAACCAAACATTAACTTTAATGTAAATTATTTAGCTAATGGAAACTCTGACCCTAACTATTATATATTTACTGGGGCTGCAGCTTCTAATAACTTAAAAGTTGTAACACTTAATAATGTTGTTACTCCAAGAACTTTAAGTGGCGAATTAATTTCTTCTTCAACTGATATATCGTTTGGATTAAGTTTTTATATTATAGAAAATGGTGTTCCAAATTATAATATTAATCACATTATTACTTCAACTCAAATTGCAAATAATGTGTTTAGTTTCAGTGTTGCAGCTGTTAACAAAGAATACATTATTTATGGGGATATTAGCATTATTTGGAAATCAAATATTCCAAATGGAACTTCACAAATTAAATACACAGAAACAATTAAATTAAGATTAGTTCCAAACTTAATAGAAAGTGCTATTAGCTATTCTGAAATTGGAGTTGATTACTTAAATGTTTTTGCAGGAAGCGAAATTAATATTAATTTCCCAACTGATTTAAAAACTCCTGTTAAAGTTATGCAAGGTGTAAATCCTGATATTAAGTCGGCAACTATTAACGCAACACAAGTTAACACTAGCGACGATGTTGAATATGTTAATGTTGTGTTAAGAGCAAAATCTGGATCTAACTATAAGTTATTAAACAATAAGTTAATAATTGATGGTTATTTAAACGATGACATAATCGAATTTGAAGTTTACTATGATTTAACAGGAAAGCTAAGTGGTGTTATTGAAGCTAATGCTGGCGATGGTGCTCCATTTAACGATCCAACAAAATTATATAAATCAAATCATACTTTAAAAATAAAAATAAATCCAAGCTTAAACTCTATTACTTATGCTTTAAACGAAGATTCAACACCACAAGAGAACTACGATTATAGCACTAGTGAAAAAGCATATATGTTTGATTTTGAAAAACTAAATAACTTATCAATTACCGGAACTGACCCTTATAAAAATAGTGAAGCTCAGGCAAACGAAATTGAATTAACTAAAATATTTAATATTGAACTTAACAGTAAATTATCGTTTGAAAGTTCTAGTGCAGAAAAGATTTTTGTAAATAAAGAAAAGCTACTAAGAAACATAGATTATTCAGTTAAAGCAAAAAGTGGAATTAATTTTGATCAATTAACAAACGAATTAACCGAAACCGAAGCTAATAATAGTGTTAAATTTGATGTTAGAAATAATAAACTATTTGCAAGTTTTGTGTTACCTAATAATGTTGGTGGAAATGTTGCATACGAATTTGTTTTAACTATAACTTTACCGGGAGTAACAAACTCTAATGCATCAATAGAAATGTATGCACGAATGGAAATTTCTAACGATAGATTTGGTCAGATTATAACTCCTACACCAATTGAAGGCGATAATAATAAAACAACAATTGGTTGGACATCTGGTGAAGTAAAATATGTGTTAGATTCTAACAACCGAATTTTGTTAACTGGTAGGAGCGATTCTAAGCAAGGGCTATTCCGTTATGGATACTTGTTGGGAACTTCGCCAATAAGCAATAATGAATATAGTAATTACTATAATTCAACATCAAATGTAAACACGCTAAAGCGTGGAACTCAAGAATACTATATTTATGAAATGAATAATGTTAACTTTAATGCTGCAATCGATGGAAACATTAACTATGCTTCTATTGTTGAAGAGGATGGTAAAACTTATTTAGAAATTGAACCATACTATGCAACAGATAACGCAGGCAGTGTTGTAAAGCGTAGCATTATAGTTCAAATAACTTGCGGAACAGTTTCAAGTAGATTTACATTCGAAATTGAACCTATAGTTGTTGATTATGAATATAGTGTAAGCGAATTAAATGAGAATGGCGAAATTATAATAAATAATAAGTTAATTAATAATGAAAACGAAATTTTAGCCGATAGTAAGCAAGTTAGTTTAATAACTTCTGGATTAAGTGCAGAAGAAGCTAGAATTGTTAATAGTTGGCTAATTAAAAATGGTAACGAATATAAATTAGTCCCAAATCGTTATCAAATTTGCAAACCAGTAACATTTAGTATTCAAACAAGCGTTACTGTGGGAGCAGATAATCCAATAAACACTCAAATATTTAATGGAATAATTGATAATATAACAATTAATCCTTATGTTAACATCGAGCAAGAATTATTAGAAGTTATTCCAAATAGTAGTGGGGAAAATAAATCTTATAATATTTTAGGAACTGATACTGTCGCTTCATTTATAAATTCTAATATATTTAGTAATACCGATATTGATAATGTAAATGTTACTTTATCAATAAGTAATAACTTAGTTGATTATAATAACTATATTTCAATTAAAAATGCAACTAAATCGGTAGATGGAAATAACGATGTGTATGAAATTACTAAAGATTCTACAATAGAAATTATTTCTCAAAATTTATTAGAAGATATTAAATTAAACTTTAAGTTGCTAGCAAACTTTGAAGCTAATTCAAATAATTATAGTTTTGAGCAAAATATTACTCTTGATATTAACAAAAATGCTGGTATTGGAAATTTAAGTTCTAGCTACTCAAGTAAAGAAGCATTAAACGAATCAGATGTTCAAGCAAAATTTGATGCAAATGCTCCAATAACTGGTGTTGGCGAATTCTACTATGAAGTAACAAATGTAGCTTGCGACTTGAATACAGGTGAAAGCCTAGGTGTTATTACAAACGAAGAAGTTATGGTTACAATAACTACCGATGCAAATAATGTTATAACAATGTTTAACTTTAATTGGTCTAAGTTAGTTGAAAACTATAGCGATGCTGGAATTAAAAACATTCGTGAATTTAAGTTAACCATTTATTATAAAGATGGAGATAATTTAATTACTGTTAAAGAAGGCGTATCGTTTACTTTAAGCTATAAATAAAGTTTAGTAGTATTAACTGTAAGAAAAATCTTGCAGTTAATACACAAAACTTATTAATTTTAAAAACCAGTTAAAAACACTTTAAAAAAAGTTTTAATTGGTATATACTAATAATAAGAATTTTAATTGGGGGATTTACTATGGATAGAACTAGTAAAAATGGTTTAGACCTAATAGGAATCGCTGGTGGTAAACTAAAAGGTGTTTGGGGAAAAGGTTTTCTTGGAACACTTATGTATGTTACTCCAATAGTTGCTTTACTATTTGTTCCTTATGTTGGTTGGGCATTAGCCATTGCCGTTTTTGGTTGGTTAACTGCAGGATATGTTGAATTTATGAAAGGATTATTAAGCGGTAATAATCCAAGTTATGCAATGATTTTCACAACAGTTCACGAATTTGCACAAGCAACTTTAATTGGTGTAATTTTATGTTGTGGAACAATTTTAGGATCAGTTATATTTATTGTTCCTGGAATTATTATTATCGGATTTTACTCAATGAGTTTCTTTGTTTTAGACGAAGAAGCTATCACAAGTGTAAGCGATACTCTTAACCTTGCTTCTATGAAAATGGAAGGAAATAAAACCGCAATGTTTGCATATAAAGTAATTTATTATCTACTATATGTTATTGTTGCATTAATTGCATTAATTGCATTTATCTTTATTGCAAGACTATATGCTACACAACAAGCTTTAGCAATTTGCTTAGGAATTGTTGATTTACTTGTAACACTTGTATTACTTTCAATTGTAACTTTATATTTCTATGCTTCTAATGTTGTTTTCTATAACGAAATTGTTAGACAAACAGCTGTAGAATACACAGTTAAAAGACCTGTTGAAGGAACTGATTTAACAGAATTAAATATCACTTCTGGTAATGAAGAAGCTCAACAAGAAGTTAAAGTAGAACAACCTAAAGAAGAAACTAAGGTTGAAGAAGTTAATGCTGAAGTTAAAAAAGCTCCAGCTAAGAAGCCTGCAACTAAGGCTCCAGCTAAAAAAGCAACAACAAGTGCAAAGTCAACTGCTACTAAAACTACTGAAGCTAAAACCGAAGTTGCTAAAAAACCAGCAGCTAAAAAAGCAACAACTGCAACAACTGCTAAAAAAACAACTTCAAAAAAATAATTTAATAATTAATAAAAGTCACAACTAGTGTTGTGATTTTTATTTTTTTATTATAAAAAACTTAAATTTAAATTTTATTTTTATTATAAAAAATACGGAAAATTCCGTGTTTTTTTGCATATTATTTCCAATTTTTCTAATACTAAGGTTGTAATATTTTTTTGCTTTGGAGGAAAAATGAAAGATACAGGAATTGTTAGAAGAATTGATGAATTAGGCAGAATTGTTATTCCTAAAGAGATACGCAGAACAATGAGATTAAAAGAAGGCACACCTGTGCAAATTTACATAAACAAAATGGGAGAGTTAACCTTAACTAAATATTCGCCAATAGTTGATGTTTCTGAAACTTCTAAACTGTTTTGCGATGTTGTTGGCGACATAATAGATAATAATGTGGTTATATTTGATAAAGATAACATAATTGCAGCAACTAATAAAAAGAAGGATTATATTGGTAAGCAAATAAGTGTGCCATTAGAAGAATTGTTAGAGGATAGAAAAAGTTATTTGTTAACTCAAAGTGAAAATTCTAAAATGTTACCAATTTTTCAAGACGACAATAATACATATTTAGGTCAGATTATAGTTCCTATTTTGGCAAACTCCGATATAGTTGGAGGCATTGTAGCATTTGAAAATGAAACAAACAAACTAACTGTTGCAGATGTAAAAATCCTGCAAACCATTGCTGGATTTATTGCTAAGCAGGTAGAATGAAAAAACAATCATTTTTAATAGGAGCAATAATCCTAGCAGCAGGTGGAGTGTTTGCTAAAATAGTTGGTGCTTTTTATAAAATACCATTAACAAACATTTTGGGCACAAATGGAATGGGACTTTATTATTTAGTTTTTCCGCTTTATAGTTTGGTGTTAGTGTTAATTAGTTCGGGAACAAGTTTAGCAGTTGTTAGATTTGTTAGTATCGAAAAAAAAGCACATAACCAATATAATCAAAAATTAATTTTTAAAGTTGCTTTAATATATGTGTTTGTTTTAAGTTTAATTTTTAGTGGCTTATTTGTGTTGCTACGATATCCGTTATCACTATTACAGGGCAATGTTAATGCAAGTTTTAGCTATGTTGCAATTGCCCCTGCAATTGTTTTTGCATCGGTTATAGCCGTAATTAGAGGGTATTTCCAAGGGCAACAAAATATGATGCCAACTTTATATAACAATTTAGCGGAACAAATTATAAAGTTGATTTGTGGTTTGGTATTGGCTAATTTGTTTTTAAAACGCGGAGTAACCTATGCTGTGTTTGGTGCTGTTTTAGGTGTTACAATATCCGAGTTTTTTGCATTAATATTTTTAACCATTCATTATTTTATTTTTAAAAAAAGATATATTTACAAAATTGATGTTCCTAAAACAAAAAATCTAACATTTGTTGAAGCATTAAAAAAAATAGTGTATTATGCATATCCTGCAACACTTGGTGCACTCGTTACACCAATAACCAGTTTTTTAGATAGTTTTATGATTATTAACATTTTAACAAATGCAGGTTTTTCAAGTTTGCAAGCCACAAATTTATATGGTATTAGTAACGGAATAGTTAACACATTAATTTCTTTGCCTGTTGTAATATGTTCGGCAATTGCAACAGCAATAGTGCCAAACTTAAGTGGTTTGTTTGCTAAAAATAACGAATCGGAAGTTTCGTTTAAATCTTCGTTTTTTATAAAAATAACTTGGCTAATAGCCATACCTTACTTTTTAATGTTTTTAATTTTTTCGCCAGATATTATAACAATGTTATATAAAAATGGTTTAAGTGATTTGGTTATTAACGAATATGTTTTTGCTTATAAACTGTTAATGATATCTTCGGTTAGTATTTTATATTACGCTTTTTTGCAAACTTTCACATCAATTTTGCAAAGCATTAATAAGCCATTAATTCCGTTTATTGGTTTGAGCGTGGCACTAATAATAAGAATTGGTTTATTATATTTATTTGTGTCTAATCCAAACATTAATATTTTTGGAGTGGCTTTAAGTAACATAGGATTTTTAAGTGTAGCCATATTAATTAATTTAGTTGCTATAAAAAAATATATAAAATTAAACTACAATTTCTATAAATTAATAATAGCTCCTATATCAGCAGGAATAATAACTGGCATAGTGTTATATTTTTTACGATTAGCTTTAATGAATGTGTTAAATGTTTGGATATATGCTATTATTTGCGGATTAGTTTGCATTACTTGTTTTGTGGGACTTATCGTATTGTTTAAATGTTTTTCAAAGCAAGAAGTTAATATGTTAAAACGAAAAAATAAATTAAAGGTTTAAATTTTTTTAATTATGATAATACTTTAAAAAAACATTAAGGAGTTATCATATGAATAAAAACGAATTTGTTTCAGAAATTTCTAAAAAAAGTAATTTAACTAAAAAGGATTGTTCACTTTGTTTAGGTGCTATAACACAAATAATTCAAGATGCACTTAAGCACGGCGATAACATTAACCTAGTTGGTTTTGGCAAGTTTGAAGTTAAACACAGAGCAAAAAGAGTTAGTTTTAACCCGCAAACCAAAAAAATGCAAACAATACCTTCTAAAAAAGTTCCAACTTTTAAGGCCGGAAAAGCATTAAAAAGTGCTATAGGCTAATATAAAAAACTGCTATATTTAGGTGTTTTTTAGTAAAATAGTTGTTTTATTTGCTTTGTTGTTTACTATTATTGTGTTATAATATTGTAGATAACATAAAGGAGAAAATGTTTATGAATAAAAATGATATTGTTAAAATTGTTGCAGAAAAAACAGGTTTAACACAAAAAGAGGTTGGAGCTGTTATTGATGAAATGTTTGAAACAACAATTAAAGCACTAGTAAAAGGTAACGAAGTTAACTTTGCAGGTTTTGGAAAATTTGTTGTTAAAAAACGCGCTCCAAGAGAAAGCATTAACCCTCGTTCTAAAGAAGTTATTAAAGTTCCTTCTTGCCGTGCGGTTGCTTATAAGCCTAGCAAAAATATTAAGGAAGCAGTTAACAAATAAACATTTTAATATAAAGGTGTTCTTAAAAAAGGAACACTTTTTTTGTTGGTAAAATTTTAAGTATTGTGTTATTCTTAGTTAGTTATGAAAATAGGAAATATCGAATTAAAAAATAACTTAATATTAGCTCCAATGGCAGGTGTAACCGATTTTGCATTTAGAAGTTTGGCTGTAAGTTTTGGTGCTGATTATGCTGTAACCGAAATGGTTAGTGCTAAAGCATTAAAATATAAAAGCAAAAAAACTTACGACTTATTAGTTACTGCTCCTAACGAAAAAATAAAGGTTGTTCAAATTTTTGGTTCAGAGCCTAAAATTATGGCAAAAGCCGTTGCTTCTAAAGAATTAGAACCTTTTGATATTATAGATATTAATATGGGTTGCCCGGCTCCTAAAATTGTTAAAAATGGCGAGGGTAGTGCATTAATGCAAAATTTAGAACTTGCTTATAATATTATTTCGCAGTGTGTTAAAGCAACTAATAAGCCAATAACTGTTAAATTTAGGGTGGGCATTAACGGTGTTAATAATGCGGTGGAATTTGCTAAAATGTGCGAAAACGCAGGGGCTAGTGCAATAACAGTTCACGGAAGAACAAGGGAGCAATTTTATAGTGGTAAGTGCGATTTAGAAACAATAAAACAAGTTAAACAAAGTGTTAGTATTCCAGTTATTGCTAATGGCGATATTGTTGACCGCGAAAGTTATTTAAAAACCATTAAAGAAACCAATTGCGATGCAGTAATGGTGGGCAGAGCATCACTTGGGCATCCAGAAGTTTTTTTAGAAATTTTAAATTTAAAAACCGAAACCAATAAGCTAGAACAAATAAAATATCATATTAACACCTTGCTTAGCTATTATCCCGAAATATTTGTTGTTAAGCATATGCGAAAGCATATTTTATGGTACTTAAAGGGTGAGAGAAATTGTAGTGCTGTTAAGGCGGAAATTTGCAAATTAACAAAGATAAACGATGTTATTAATGTTTTAGAAAATTTTTATAAAAATAAATAAAAAAGAGCGATGTTATCGCTCTTTTATTAAGTAAGGACATTATGATAAAAAATATGTTCCTTACAATATTATGTTGTGTGGAATATTAAAAATTATTCAACATTTTTTAAAAAAGGAGAGCAAATTGCTCTCATATAAAAGTAAAAGTAACGATTTCAAAACTTTAAAATGTTAACATTTACAATATTTAATATGTTTAATTAATTATTTTTTTATACTTAAATTTAGCTAGAAAAAAGTACCAATTTTTTTGGTACTTTTTTAATTTATTATTCGCTTAGTTTTTTAATTTCTTCGTAGTTTTGTTTAGCTGTTTCTTTTGCAGATTCAAATAGTTCTTTAGCACGTTCTGGGTGTTTTTTAAGTAGCGAGAAATATCTACTTTCACCATTTAAAAATTCTAAATAATCTTTGCTTGGTTCTGAACTATCTAGAATAAACGGATTTTTATTGGCACGACGAAGTTGTGGGTTATAACGCCACAATGTCCAATAACCACATTCAACAGCTTTCTTTTCTTCTAATTGGCTATTGCTCATATTAATACCGTGGTTAATGCAAGGTGCATATGCAATAATTAAACTAACTCCGTCGTAAGCTTCGGCTTCGGTAACTGCTTTTAAAAATTGGTTCATATCCGCGCCCATACTAACTTTTGCAACATAAACATCTTTATAACAAGTTGCCATTAAACCTAAATCTTTTTTAGGAGTGTGTTTTCCGCTTGCTGCAAATTTTGCCACAGCACCAGTTGGAGTAGCTTTACTTGCTTGACCACCTGTGTTACTATAAACTTCTGTGTCTAAAACTAAAATGTTGACATTTTTGCCGCTAGCAAGCACGTGGTCTAAGCCACCATAGCCAATATCGTAT
>CAQIDI010000009.1 GCA_948806215.1 uncultured Eubacteriales bacterium
CCCGCGTCAATTGAAATGGCTAAGTTTCAAATTCCGACATTTTTTTTAATTCATTTTTAAAATTTAAAAATAAAAAAAGCCCTATAATAGGGCTTTTAAAATAATTTTTTATAATTAAATTTCGGTTTTCCAAAGTCCGTGCAAATTGCAATAAGCATAGGCACAAACTGGCTTTTCGCAACGCTTTAAAGTAAAGTTTGCTTTCGGCTCTTGAACTGGGTTTAGTTCTAAGCTATAAATACCTTTATTGGTTTTTAAAAATATTGCAGAAATATAATGGTTTTCTAGCATTGGATGAGTTACTTCTCCAACTTTAATTAAAACATCTTTTCCGCTAACATTAACCACTGGCAAATGTTTTTCGGTTGCTGCATCAACTGTGTTTGGCACAAGTTCTTGCATTTCTTCGCCACAATCATCACAAATCAATTTGTTTTTATTATCTAAATCTAAAACTAATTTTCCACATTTTTTACAAACAAAAAATTTATCCATAAATTTCTCCTATAAATTATTTAATTAAAACTATTATAACATAGTTATAAATATAATCAAAAAGATAAGTTTATTTCTTATCTTTTTTTAAAAATTTATTAACTTCATCTATTGTTGGCATTCCTGTTTGAGTGCCTTGTTTTGTAACCTTTAAACCTGCACAAACATTAGCAAATTCACAAGCTTCAAAAACTTTTTTGCCTTCGGCAATAGCCACACAAAATGCCGCTAAAAATGTATCGCCTGCACCTGTTGTATTAACTGCTTTAACTTTTAACGAATTAATATGTTTAACTCCATTTTCAAAACAATAAACACCATTACTACCTGTGGTTAAAACCAACTTACCATTATAGTGCTCTAGCATTTGATTATCCGATTGATAGTTTGGCAACTTTTTAATTTCAACTTCGTTAACAATAATGTAGCCACATTTTTTTAATAGGTTTTCGCTTAAATCTATTATTGGCGAAGGATTAAACACAAGCGTGGTTTTATTTTTGTAGCACTGTTCTATTAAAAACTTAACGCCTGCAACATTAGTTTCTAACTGTGTTGCAACAACATTTGAACTAAGAATTAAATCCAACTTACTTGCAATTTGTTCTTTTCCATATTTTCCGTTAGCACCCGAAACAACAGTTATGCTGTTTGTTCCGCTACCAACATTAATTCCTGCAGCTCCACCCACAGTGTTAGGCAAAGTTATAACATTAGCAATATTAACTTTTTGATTTTTTAAATTTTTCAAATTTTCTTTCGAAAAAATATCATCGCCAATAGCACCAAACAATTTTACTTTTGCTCCTAATCTGCTGGCAGAAACCGAAACATTAGCGCCTTTTCCGCCATAGTTAATGTTAAATTGGTTTCCCATTATTGTTTCGTTTGGTTTTGGTAGTTCGTTAGAAGTAAAAACAAAATCGGTGTTAATAGATCCAACTACAGAAATATTTATCATAAATTAATCTAATCCTTTATATAGTTCATAAAATATTTTATCGGCTAATTTTTTTGGTTTTTTAACATATGCCACAGTATATTTCCCTTTTTTATTAGGAGTCATAATAACCTGACCATATTTTTCGCTATTTTTATCTAGGTTAATTGTTACATCACACTTTTTAAAGGTGTAATAACTTGAACAAACTATTACAGCAGGAACGTGTAAATCGTAAACAGCAAAATATTCGTCGCTAATTGCAGTTTCGTGCGTTCCTAAGATCATTTGCTTAATCATATTAATAGCAGGTCGAGTTACATTCATATCAATAAAAGCTTTTTTAGGAATTTTTGTTTCGTGACCTAATTCCATTGGTAAAAAACAAATATCTAATCCGGAATTTAACACTATTGAAAATGCTTCTGGATCGCAGTAAGTGTTATATTCAGAATATTTCGTTACATTACCATCGCCATTATAAGAACCCGACATTGTGTAAATCTTTTTAATTTTTGGTAAAACTTCACTATGGTCTTTTATTAACTTTGCAATATTGGTTAAAGGTCCAAATGCTAAAATATAAACCGGTTTTTTACTTTTTGTTAAAACTTCAACATATGCTTCGGTTGCATCGGTATAATCTAATTGCTTAAATAAATTAGCAACGGTAAAGTTTCCAAAACCACCCGAGCCGTGAACATCGCTAGCATCAACATATTCTTTAACCAATGGACCTTCTGCACCACGAGCCACTTTAACATTAGCGTTAAAATTTTCTACTAAATATAAAACATTTTTGGTTGTATGATCAATGTTAACATTTCCTGCAACCGATGCAATCAACTTAATATCAAAACGCTTTGGCGATTTTAATATTGTTATAAGCGAAAGTGCATCATCCACACCGGGGTCGGTATCAATAATAATTGGAATATGCTTCATATTATTTTCTCCTACATTTCTTTTCTATCTTCAATGGCCTTGCTAAGTGTTACTTCGTCGGCATATTGAAGTGCACTACCCATACTAATTCCCTGAGCAATACGAGTAACTTTTATGTTTAATGGTTTTAAAATTTGAGCAATATAGCTTGCAGTAACTTCGCCTTCAACATCTGGGTTTGTTGCAACTATAACTTCCTTAATTTGTCCACCCCTAACACGCTCTATTAATTCCTTAATTCTTATGTCGTTAGGACCTTTGCCTTCCATAGGATTAATTGTTCCGTGTAAAACGTGATATAAGCCGTTAAAGTTTTTTGCTTTTTCAATAGCTAAAACATCTTTAGGTTCTTTAACCACACAAACAATATCACTTTTTCTATTTAAGCAAATTTCACAAACATCGTTATCGGTAAAATTTCCACAAACTGAACAAAACTTAATTTTTTGTTTTGCTTCAACTATAGATTCTGCAAAAAAGTTGGTTTCATCTTCGCTTAAATTTAATATCGAATAAGCATAGCGTTCTGCAGTTTTTCTGCCAACACCCGGTAAATAAGTAAAGGCATTTATTAATTTTTGTAAACTTTCAATTTCGTCTTTCATACTACATCATATTAAGCATATCAGGCTTCAATTCCTTTTCAAGTTCATCAGCTTTGTTAATAGCTTCGTTAACACAAGCCAAAATCATATCTTCTAACATTTCAACATCGTCTGGGTCAACAGCTTCTGGTTTAATTTTTATTGCTGTAATTTGTTTTTTACCAGTTATTTCGCAAGTAACCATTCCGCCACCAGCACTAGCACTTAAAACTGTGCTACTTAATTTTTCTTCTGCTTCTTGTTGTTTTTGTTTTAAATCCTCTTGCATTTTTTGCGCTTGTCGCATTAAGTTTTGCATATTACCCATGCCACCAAAATTTTTATACATAACAATCTCCTTAAAATTTTATATCTTTTCCAAATTTTTCTTTTAACACTTCTTCAACCGATTTTTCAAGTTGTTTTTCTTTATATTCAATATTAACACTAAATTGTTCATCAATTTCTTTAATTGCTAAATTTAAAGTTTTTAAGTTTTGCTGTTTAATTAATGTGTTATATTCTGTTTCGTTACAAGAAATTAAGTTTAACACATTTTGTTTCAACTTATAATCGGTATTTTCTCCTAACAGAGAAATAAGCATAACTTCGTTCATTTTTCTTAAATTAACTAATAACTTTCCAAAAATGGTTTTTTCTTCGGGTTGCAGTTTAGGATTATCAATAACCACTTGCGGAGTTTCTAAAGCTGTAACATTTTTGGTAACAATTTTTCGTTCTCCGTTTTCTAATGCTTCAACACGCTGGGTTAAAGTTAATTCGTTTTTAATTTCTTCGCAAAGCCCCAAAGAACTTACTTCTAACACTATTCGTGGATTATTTGTTAATCTAAATTCGTTATCAAGGCTAGCATAAGTTTTTAATGCTTTTAAAACATTTTCAATATTACTCTTATTTGCTAGCTCCACCAAAGTGTTTAAGTAGCTTTCGGGATATTTTAAAATATCTTTATAGTTATCGCAAGTTTTAATAACTGCCAAATCTCTAAAGTAACCTGCTAAATCTTTAGATAGTTGCGAAACATTTTTACCAAGCAAACAAACATCATTAATTTTTGAAAGTAGCATTGTTTTATCGCCTAATAAAATTAAGTTTGCAATTTCACCTAGTGTTGTTTTATCTATTGCACCAACAGCTTTTAACACCGAATCATAAGTAACATTTTTGTTAGTGAATGCAACACACATATCTGCAATCGAGAGTGTATCTCTAACACTACCTTCGCCTAGTTTTGCAATAAGGCTTAAGGCCTCTTCTTCAAACTTAATACCATCTTCGTTAAATATATTTTTTAAATGATTAGTTAGTTCTAAGGTGCTAACCAACTTAAAATCAAAACGCAAGCATCGGCTTAAAATTGTTGCTGGCAGTTTTTGAACTTCAGTAGTAGCCAAAATAAACACAACATATTTAGGTGGTTCTTCTAAAGTTTTTAAAAGTGCATTAAAAGCCGAATCGGTTAACATATGAACTTCATCAATAATATAAACCTTATATTTTCCGTTAACCGGTGGATACTTAACTTTTTCTCTAAGTTCCCTAATTTCATCAACTCGGTTGTTACTGGCAGCATCAATTTCTAAAATATCTAAGTTGCTTGGGTCGGATAAAGCTTTGCAAGTTTCACATTCGCCACAAGCACTGCCATTTTTAGGGTTATCGCAATTAATAGCTTTTGCAAATATTTTTGCAATACTGGTTTTACCAGTTCCCCTTGTTCCACAAAACAAATAAGCGTGAGAAATAGCATTGTTTTTTATTTGATTTTTTAAGCTAGTTGTTATGTGATCCTGACCTATAACTCCATCAAAGGTACTTGGTCGATGTTTACGATATAATGCCAAATACGCCATTATTTGTTCTCCTTTAAAAAGTTTAATTTTGTTTTTATTCGATTTAAAGCATTATCCACACTTTTTGAACTTACACCAATTTCGGTTGCTATTTGTGTGTAACTATAACCTTTTAAATAAAATTTTAAAATTTTTAGTTCGTAATCAGATAAACAATTTTTTATTTGTTTAACAATATCTTTAGTTTGCTCGGTTGAAATAACTTTTGTTTCTGGCGATAAACTATTAGATGCAACAGTATATCCAAATTCAAAATCGTCGTTAAAGTTAATTTGCCCCTGATTTGTTAAACCATAAGAATTATTTAACATTGTGTTTTTATTACTAGCATCGCTTTTTATTGCATTAATAATTGTGTGCTCAATAACCGTTTTAGCATAGGTGGAAAATTCGATTCCTTTTGTTAAATCAAAACTATTTATTGCCTTATATAAAGCAATCATTCCTTCTTGCAAAAGGTCGTCGTTATCGCCACCAACTAAAAAATATTTTCTAGTAACAAAATTCACTAATTGTTTATGGTTGTTTAACAATGTTTCAATGGCTTCGTTATTTCCACTTTGTGCATTTTTTATTAGTTCAAATTCTGTCATATTAACCCTTTCTTTGTGTAACAACTTCATATAAAACAATACCTGTTGCAACCGAAGCATTTAGTGAATTAACATTTCCAAATTGCGGAATGGTTACAATACCATCGCAATTTTTTAGTGTTAACTTTCCTGTTCCTTTGCCTTCTGAACCAATAACTATTGCAATAGAACCTTTTAGGTTGCTTTTGTTTAATGGTTCGCCACCAAGTTCACAAGCATAAACCCAAACGCCACATTTTTTTAGTTTTTCAATTTCGTTATTTATGTTACTAACTCTGGCAACTTTTACATAGGAACTTGCACCTGCACTAACTTTTATAACTGTTTCGTTAACTTGACAAGCTCTGGTTTTTTCTATAATAATTCCGTGAACACCCAAACATTCACAAACACGAATAATGCTTCCTAAGTTATGCGGATCTTCTATGCCATCTAAAATTAAAATAAATGGGTCTTCGTTTTTAGATTTTGCATATTCTAAAATATCTTCTGTTGCACAATACTTAAATTCGGTGGTGTAAGCAATTATTCCTTGATGATGTTTTGTAACACTCTCGTTATTTAAAACAACTTGTTTAACAAACTGAAACCTTACGCCTTTGCTTTTTAACAAACTTATAATTTCGTTTATTACCGCATCGTGATTGCCATCGGCAATTAAAACCCTATCAATAGTTTCTCCGCTTAATATTAATTCTCTAACAGCATTTCTGCCTTCAACCCTCATAATTATTCCTCATAACATAATGCTAAAATTTGATTTAATCGTTCAACTTCGCCAATTAAAAACAAGTAGCCTAAAACTGCCTCGAACCCTGTTGCTCGTTTATAATCTATTACCGATGCGTGCTTTGCAATATTTTGTGTTTTGTAGTTTCTGGCACGCTTAAAAATTGCAAGTTCTTCTTCGGTTAAAACTGGCATAAGTTTTTCTAAAGCATCGCTTTGCCCGTGAGCTTTAACAAAATTAGTTGTTAGACTATGCATTTCTCCACTTTTTAAATCGTGATGAACCGATAACATAGTTCTAATATACAAAGTGTAAACACCATCGCCAACAAATGCTAAAATTTGAGGATTAAAAGCTTTTGCTTTACTTTTTTCTATGTTAGGTATGTTATTAAATAGTTTTTCCATAATACCCTCTAACAAAAAGTATAGCATAGTTTAAAAGTTTTAAAAAATGATTTGCTAATTGGTTATTAATTTTAATTAAATTTATTTAATTAATAATATTATAAATTTTAACAAAAGTCGGCAATTAATTTTAAGGATTAGCCAAACAATGTGTAATTTAATAAAAAATAAAGTGCTTTTGTAAGCACTTTTTTAAATCGGATTATTTCCAACTTGCGACATTTGTTCATAAAACTTAACTATACCGCAAAAAACACTATATGCAATTTTGCTTTGATAATCGGAACTTACTAACAATTCTTCTTCTTGGGGATTGCTTAAAAATCCGCCTTCAACCACCACACTAGGAACCGATGCACATTTTAAAATATATAAGTCGGCGTGATTACTGTTTTTTCTGGCATCAACCAATTTTGATTGCATTTCGTTTTGAATTGCATCGGCTAAAAGTTTGCTTTTATCGTCCCCCACCAAATAAAAAGTTTGAGCACCTTTTTCGTAGGCATTAATATAGCTATTCATATGAATTGAAACAACCATATTAGCATTTGCATTTTGAATTATTGCTTTGCGTTTTTTCATATCATCTTGTTTTTTATTGCTGGCATTAAACGAATATAATCCGCCCGAATCGTGCCTAGTTAAAACAACATTAAACCCAAAGCCCGAAAGCAGCGTTTCTAGCTTTTTTGTTACACTTAAATTAATTTCTGCTTCGGTTACCTTTTTAGCCCCAACACTGCCTCCATCAATTCCACCGTGCCCTGCATCTAAAACAATAGTGTAGTTTAGCACACTATCGCTTTCCACCGAATTTAACGAATTTACTAAAAAATAAGAACCTGCAAAACCCAAAGTAACAATACAAATAAAACAAATAATTGGCTTTAATTTAAACGAAAAAATCATAATATCTCACTTTATTATTACTTTTATGTATATGCAACAATACTAAAAATATTAATAAATGATGCTAGGTTTAATAAATTTTTGACAGTGATTATTGCTTTCATATCAAAACAATATTAAAACTAAGTTATTAAAATAAAGGACTTTAGACAAATTATGCAAATATTAAACAATTTAATAAAGATTGATAAAAAAGGAAATCTTTTATATAATGAGTGGTGTGAATGGTCTCATTTTCTTGTTCCAAACAAACCTGATTGGTTTAGACAAATATTGCGAAATATTATTGCTATTTTAGGTCATTGTTTACTTTGTTCTGCTGTTGATGGTTGCTACTTTATTAAAAATAACTCTCCTAAACACCCTTTGCATATAAAATGTGATTGCACACAAAAAGTTATATCTATAATAAAAGTTAAAAATAATGCAACCGCTGAATGTGATATCAAGAAATTTACAGAATATATTTTTAAAGATAAAGAAAAATCTAATGGTAAAAATGAGATATTTTATAGCTTGGGTTTTAATATTAACGACTCATTATTTTTAAAACAAGAATATTGCAAACAAGCACTACAGCAATATTTATCTGGTAATTATATTTTAAAAAATTTAGATATTAGAGGTCAAAGATTAGCAATACCAATTAACTTGAATGGGGTTAATATTTATAGCGGATGGATGCTTTATCCCGAAGGAAAAATTTAAAACACTACACCGTTTGGAGGTTGGGTAAATGAATAAGTTTGATTTAATAAAGTTAATAAACGAAAAACCATATATCAAAAACAACTTAAGAAAAAATGAATATGGTATTATATTAGATAAAGTAAACGAAGATTATAATATATTGTTTTTTAATTCTGAAAACATAGGAGAATATATAATAATAAATGTGCAACAACAAGATATAGTTCTTGAAGATGAAAAACTTCCACAAAGCATTGTTAATGAATTAATAAATAACTTAGATAAAATCAAAAAAAATGCAAAAGAAAATTTAACTCAAACAACTATTAAACAATACTCAACTGTTGAACTTTTAGTAGAAAATAAAAAATATAACAAATATGGAATTCATAAAGGTGATATTGGTTGTGTTGTAGATAATAAAGCTATACAAAATTATATTGAAGTGGATTTTTCAAAAATAAATAGCGATGGAAAATATGTTGGTGATAGTATATCAGTCAAAATTAGTGATTTAAAAATATTAGATTAATAACAAAAAACTAAAAAAGTGTTCTTCTGAACACTTTTTATTTGTTTATTTTTCCTTTACTTTGCTTACTAATTTATAAGTAATGGGTTTATAGAACCTTAAGAGCATCGCAACTCCCACAAAATATCTAACCCTTTTGCACACCTGCAAAAGCCCTTATTGTCGTAGTTAGGAACGAGCATTTTTAAATTTGTGATTTTAAATTTTGCGTTAATATTTAAAATTTATAAAAAAAATTAATTGTAATATTTTTACACTGTTTGAAAAGCATTAATTAAAATGCTTTGAGTTTGTAAAAATTACAATTAATTTAACATATCTAAATAATTTTTTTAATTCTCGCAGAATTTATTTAAACAAATTTTAAATGCGAGTGACTATTCTCCAACATATGGAATTAATGCCATAAATCTAGCACGCTTAATAGCTGTTGTTAATTCACGTTGATGTTTAGCACAAGTACCAGTTTGTCTTCTAGGAACAATTTTGCCTTTTTCTGTTATGTAACGACGTAGTTTATTAACATCTTTATAATCAATATATTCAACTTTTTCTTCACAGAAAGTGCAAACTTTTTTTCTAGAAGTTTTTTTGAAACGCTTTGGAGCAACTTTTTCTTCGGTTGCAACAACTTCGGTTTTTTCTTCCATTACTTCGCTCATATTAAACTCCTTATTAAATTTAACCTATTAATTAAAATGGTAAATCGTTATCATCAATAGGTTCTAATTTTGTTACTTCTTCTTCATCTTTTCTATTATCAGCGCCATCAAAGTTTTTAGTGCTAATAAATTCAACTTCATCGGCAACAACTTCGGTAACATAACGTTTTGTTCCATCGGTTGCATCGTACATTCTTGATTGAAGTGTTCCAACAACTGCTGCTTTACTACCTTTCTTTAAGAACTTGTGGCAGTTATCAGCAAGAGCACGCCAAACAACAATATTAATAAAATCAGCTTCTCTATCGCCATTAGCATTTGTGTAACGACGAGTTACTGCTAGTGCAAAACGGCAAACTGAAACACCGTTTGATGTTGTTGAAATTTCTGGATCTTTTGTTAAGTTTCCAATTAAAATTACTTTATTCATAATTTTCCTCTTTTAAATTTTTACTATGCTTCTTTTTTTAAACATAAGCTACGCATAACTGCTTCATCAATGTTCATTAAATCATTAATGCGTTTTGGTAGTTCTGTGTTGGCTTCAAAATCAAACAACACATAGTAACCTTCTTTTTTGTAATTAATTGGGTAAGCTAATTTTTTAACGCCCCAAATATTACGACCAAGAATTTTCCCACCATTGCTTTCTATTAAATCTGAATATTTTTTAACAACTGCGTCTTTTTGTTCATCAGTTAATGTTGCAGAAAAAATAGTAAGTAGTTCGTATTTGTTCATAAAATTACCTCCTTATGGTCTAATCGGCTTTTGAACTTCAAAAGCAAGTTGGTAATTAATAATAATTAATTACTGCTGTATTATATCAAATAATATTTAATATTACAAGTAATATTTTATTTAATAATATATTATTATATATCAATTTTTAATCAGTTGAAAAATTTTTAATATTAAACTATACTTTAAAAAAATAAAGAGGTTAAGAAAATGGTTATTAAAATTATTAAAGATGCCGACCTTGGTACAGGATTAAAAAACAAAAAATTAAACAATCCCTCAACTCGCTTTGCTTCTCGTGGAATAATTGTTAGAGCCGATGGTAAAATTGGATTATTTCATAAAGCAAACAAAAACGAATATAAATTGCCCGGCGGTGGCATTGAAAACGAAAAACCCAAAGAGGCTTTTTTACGCGAAATAATGGAAGAAACAGGCTGCGAAGTTGAAATAACAAAGTTTTTGGGCACAATAGAAGAACATAAAACAGCCAACAATTTTAAACAAGTTAGTTATGTTTTTGTTGCAAAACTTTTAAACGATACCCACACCCTGCATTTAACCGAAAAAGAAAAATTAGAAGGTGCAGAATTTATGTGGGCAACAGTTGATGAGTCTTTAGAGCTAATTAAAAATAGCTTTAATAACCTAAAAGCAAGCAACAGTAATGTTAACTTAACCGAACAAGAATCTGTTTATATGACTCAATTTGTTATTAAGCGCGATGAAGCTATTTTAAATTACTATAAAAATTTATTAGGCAATAACAAAATATAATATTTTTTAACAAAAAAACACCTAGTATCGGTGTTTTTTTATTTTGATAAAAGTATTATAACTTTCCTTGAGCAATAATATTAACAGTAAAAATAACATTATCTAAATAGTTTTCTTTATCATCTAAACTATCAATATATTTTTCCCATTTAAAAGTATCAAACTTATTAAAGTTTTTATAAACCTTTAAATAATCAACTTTTTCTTTTTTTGCTAAATTAATTAATTCTGATAAATTTTCGTGAATAGTTTTTTTAATAGCTTTTGTAACTTCGCCATTTAGATAAGCAGTTGTTCCATTAATACTATCAATCTCGTAATCTTCCATAATAATTTCTTTTATTTGCAAAATTAAATCTAAATCAAAATTAAACACAGGAGTGTTTTCTATAAAATAGCAATTGGTTTTAACTTTTTTTGTATAAACTTGATAGGTAATATCGGCATTTTTAAAAATATCGGAATTAACATTTTTTGCAGTTATATTTCCTTTTAATGATCTTGAGTTTATCAAATTAATTGCAGCAACTTGTTTTTCGTTTAATTCACAAACATATTTTCCTTTTTTAACAACTACTATTTTACCTTCGTTTTTTATAACATCTTGGCTTTGACCACCCTGTGATTGCCCACCGCCTTGTCCACCTCCGCCCTGAGATGGTTCTGGGCTATCACCTCCGCCACTTTGTCCACCACTTTGACCGCCTTGCTGTTCTCCTTCACTTTGGCTTGAACCACTATCGCCACTAGCATTTTGTGTATTACCATCGCCAGAATTTCCGCTTTGGTCATCGGGTGCACTTTCATCTTCTGGACCAGTTGAAATAACCGGCAGAATAGAAACTCCACTATCAGAAAAATAATTTATATAAAAGTTATCAATGTTAATACTCTCCCCAAACGCAAACATTTTGTTAAAACTAATAATATCACTAAGTGTTAAAGCAAATCTAGAAGTTTCTTGTGCACTTGCTTTAATAACATCTTTAGCCTTTCCTTCGGTTATAAAAATTATTGCATTACTTGTTAAATTATTGCTTCTAATAAAATAATCTAAAACTTTTGTAATATCTTCTTCAACAATATCTTTTGATACAACCACTGCATCGCAATGTGCAAGACCAACGCTTTTTCCAACACTTAAACTAATTTTCGAAATTGCAGTTGATAGGTTTTTGCCAATAGCAGCAAAAGTTTTAACACTTCCAACACTGCCACCGCTTGTTGCGCCCTGACTAGAAGGAGTTATAACATTTAACGATAGTTCGATATCTTCACCGTTTTTATCTATTCCAATACTTGTTACAACTGCAACCCTATCGGTTTCTGCAGGTTTATAAATTGTAAAAGGCAAAAAAATCATTGTTATTAATGCAATGGTAATAAACAATTTATATTTTTTCAAAAATCTTGTCATAATTCCTCCTTTGCCATATTTGCATCAAGAGAAAAATTTAGTGCAAGTTTTTTCTTTTTAGGTTTAGAAATTTGTGTGTATTGAATTTTTATTTGCCCTTTGATAACTGCGTTGCAAGCTTTAAATTTTCGATTGTTGTTTTGTTTTGCTCCTGCAATTAATAAGATTATTGGATACATTATTTGAATAGTCATTGTAATAATTGAAAATGGCAAACTAATAATTAATTCTAAAATGCCTTCTAAATCTAAATAATAGTGATAAGCTGTTATAAATATTGAAACTATAATTGCAACTGCAGGAATATATTTATTTTTGAATTTAAAACTTTCTGTTAAACAAGCACACGACATAGAAAATAATGCCCCGGCTTGAAAAATTAAAGTTATCGACCAAATAATAATTATTATCCAGTCTAACCTACTAATTGCCGATGTTATGTTAGAATGCAAAGGCATATCGGAAATTGCTAAGCCTTGATTAACGCTAATATCGCCAAACATAGCAACAAATATTATATAAAATAAAACCACTAAAAAGTTTGTTATTGTTGCATACCACAAAATCTTTTTTCTACTCTTGGTTTTTAAATCCACCCTGCCCATTAACATAAGCAGAACAAAATAATCCCCAAACGAAAAGTTACAATATAACAAACTTTCAGGAATACCCAAACTACCCTTACTGAATATTGGTAAAAGATTTGAAAAATCCACAGTTTTAATTGGAACTAATATTGTTAACACAATTCCAGCAGCAATTAGCCAAAAGAAAAATTCAACACTACGCGAAATCGTTTTTAAATCCTTAATTATTATAAAAAATATAAGTAGTAGCATTGGAATAACAAAAAACCACCAACTAATATTTTCAAACAATGTCTCATTAAAATAGTTGTGAGTTTCTTTAACTATTAAAATTCCTTTAAAGAAAAAGTAAACCGCTAAAATAAAATTTAATAAATACCTTACAACTTTTCCAAACGAGCGTTCTATTATTTCGCTAAATGTTAAATGCTTAAATTTATACATTATTGCAAGCATAATAATCATAAAAACAAAATCGATAGCAAGCCCACATATAACCGACATATAACTATATTTTACTGTATACCTAGAAAGCAATGCAGGCAATATTAAAAGTTTAAGACTAACAATGCTAATGGCAAGCATTATGGCACATTGTCTGTCGCTAATTTGTCTTGTCATTTCTTTATTCTCCTATGATTTACATTAGGTATTGTTCGAGGTCGCATTATCATATCGGGAAGTGGTTTTTTAAATATCGAATCCTTAGCATCGCTACTAATATATGGCGATATTGGAGCTAAGTATGGCGATCCATAACTATCAAAATCATTTAAATAAATAACAAAAAACACTGCCATTAACACCAAACCATAGAAGCCCAGCAATCCGCCAGCCATAGTAAATATAAATCTAAGCAAACTCAACTGCTGTGCTTGATCAGGAATTGTGTAAAGCGTTATGCCAGAAAGTGCAACTATCATAACTGCGGGTGGGCTAATAATTCCAGCCTTAACTGCGGTATCACCCAAAATTAATGCACCCACTACCGATAGTGCAATACCCAAATATTCTGGCATTCTTAAACTTGCCTCATATAATATTTCAAACAAGATTAACACAAAAATTATTTCGGCAAAAGGGCTAAGTGGCAAACCTTGCGTTGAATTAACTATTGTAACTAAAAACTTTAAAGGCAAGGCTTTATAGTGATTTAATTGAATTGCAATATACATTCCCGGAAGCAATATGGTAACAAAAAAACTAATAATTCTAATGCATCTAACAAACGATGCGTGTGCGCTATTAGAATAATAATCGTCGCTAGCCTGAAAATCTTCTAACAAAATAAACGGAACTGTTAAAACAAGTGGCGAGCCATCAACTAAAATTGCAACTCTGCCTTCTAACATTTTTGCCGCAACAACATCTGGTTTTTCGGCACTACCAATTTGTTTAAATATGCTATATTTTCGTGGTGCTAAAAATTCGGCAATATAATAGGAATCAATAATTCCATCAATACTAATTTTTTTTATTTTATTAACAACTTGCTTAACAACACTTTTGGTTGCTATTCCTTTTAAATACATAACACATATTTGTGTTTTTGTAACATCACCAACCGTTATCATTTCCGTATCTAACTTATCGGTGGCTAAAATTTTTCTAATAACCGATAAATTAGTTTTTAAGTTTTCGTTAAAACCTTCACGAGGTCCTTTTAAAACTGCACTTGTTGGGGGTTCGGTTAAACTTCGCTCTTTATATTTATCAAGTTCTATTAAATAACTTTGATTTGATCCATCAAAAAACAAACAAACTTTACCCTTTGATATTTCTTCCACAATGGTATTAAAATTTGTTTCGTTTGCTATTTCTGGAAAAGTTATTATGTTGTTTATTATATAAGGTATAATGTTTTTGTTTGGAACTTTTTTTGCTTGTTGCATAGGCTTAATAACAAAGTCAGTTAACATTAAAGTATCGGTCATACCTTTTAAATAAATAATAGCAACTTTTAACTTGTTAACATTAAACTCTTTAACAATAATATCTTTACTATTGTTGAATTGTTGTTTTATGTTGCTAATATTAAGTTTTAAACTTTTTTTAATTTCCATTATTTTACTCACACGCTTTTTGTTTTAGTGTGCGTAACATTTAATGTTTTTATGCTTTTAATAAATAAACACAAAATAATTTTTTGTTTCAAACAAAAAAAGAACAACAATTATAAGTTGTTCTTTTTATTAAGCATTAACTTTGTGTAAATTAATTAACGATAAGCTATAAACTGCACCAATGTTGTTATCGGTATAATACATATAATTTCCTACACTTAACGAAATAATGTTTGCTTTTTCAATGCCATTATTTGTTTTTGTTTGTTTTATTATTGTATTAAATATTGTTCCTGCTAAAATAGATTTATCAAACACAACATCAATTCCGTAAACTTGGTTTTCTAACATCCAAGCAACCATTCTATCAAGATCGGCTTGGTTTTTTATAACATAATTATTAACGCCGTTATAGGTTTCGTTAGCATAATAATAATAACTTTCTGGCGAAGCACACATTGTGTTTAATTCTGTATCGGAAGCAATATGTTCTATAATATCACTATCCGAAACCAAAAAGTACATATGATTTAAAAATTCGTTACTGTTATATTTTGTTGCACCATCTTCGCTAAAAGTATCGCTTTCTGTATCAACAACCGACCAAGTTATATCAACAACATACCAATTATCATTAATTTTAACTTTGTTCCAAGCGTGCAAACCTTCGTAACTATCAACTACTCCGTTACCATTGCTATCAATTCCGCCAGCAATTCTAACAGTATCAATTCCTTCCATATTGCAAAGCAACGAGAAGGTTTTAGAATATCCATCGCAAACTGCTAACCCATCGTTAAGCACACCTTCTAACGAAAATGAAGTGTAGTTAGTAAAACTTACATTGGTCGAATCGTATGAAAGAATTTTATTATCATAAACCGAATTAATGCAAATCCAATCGAAAATACTTAAAGCCTTTTCGTAGTCGCTCATTTCATCGCTTATAATCTCACGCAAAACTTGTTTTGCCTTATTATATAATTTATAAGCCGAACTATTGTTATCATTAAATAATGGAGTAATTTTATTTTCAACAGCAAAATATAGTTGCTCCGAACTTGTAACATATTGCACTAACGCATTCTTATCGCTTACAAAATTATCAAAGCTACTAGCTCGTTTAGCATAACTTACTTTGTTATAATAGCCAACATCTAAATCGCTTCCAATAAGTTCTTTTTCTTGAACTAATGTAGGTTCGTTGTTAGTACCTTTTAAAAATCTGAACTTAAATCTAACATAAAAATGTCTGGAAGGTAAAACGGTATCGTAATCAAATTCTAAGCTATAGTCACAAGTTTCCATAAAACTGTTTGTGCCTTCACCAATACCACCAAGTTTTCTGCTATTACCAATTAAATAAATATAATCGGTTCTACCATATTTATTAACAAGTTTAGTGTAGTAATCTTTAGAAATTGCAAGCTCTTTATCTTCTATTCTGTTAATAAACATATAATACATCATTTGATTCATTTCTTCTTGGCTTGTTAAATAACTATCAAAATATTTACCTTGAAATAAGTGAACAGTGTTAAACAAATTATTTAGTGTTTTAACATCGTCGCCATAATCTACAGAATTTAATGCATCGTTATAGCAAACAGTATCTGAAAAACAAATTTCGTCGTCTTGGTTTTTAACTCCCACCCTAAAAGCTAAAATTTCGTTTTTAACAATATAGTTTGAAAAATTAATTGCAGGCAACGAAGTTGTTACATAACGCTCGCCGTTAATATTATCATAAATCAAAACATAATATTCCGAAACATTATCAACTGCATTCCAACCAAGATTTGTATCGCTAATTTCAAGTCCTGTTATAACTTTGTTTTGGTTGTTAATTTTAACACTGCTTTCTACATTATTAGTTTCGCCAGCAACCCTATAGGTTTTTTCGTTTGATTTAGGGCTATTGTTAAAACCTTCGGCAACTGCAATAACATAAAACTTATATGCTAAATTTTCGTTAGTAACTAATTGCGAAAAGTTGTATCTGTTAAGTTTTGGAGTTCCAGTTGCATTTTCTTGAATTTCTTCTAAAAATTCGTTGTTTAAATAAATTTTATAAGTTTTTGCATCTTCCACCGATTTCCAAGCAACAACTTTTTCTTCAAGTTCTAAATCGATAACCGGAGCACTTAGTGTTTTTCTAAATAAATCCGAGCAAGCACACGCCGAAAACAATGTTTGGCTTATTAGCAATAACATTGCAAACACTATAAATATTAAACTCTTGCTCTTAGTGTTTTTCATTTTTTGCTCCATTAAAACTATGGTTTATTTCTTTTACGATATAGATTGTTAGCTTTTCGGTTGCTGATTCTGTTTCTTGTTGTTACAAACAACAATCCAGCACATAACATTAATGCAACACCAACTAACAATATAACCCACCAAACATTAACCGATGTGTCTGGTTTAACAACATCATCTGGATTTTGCGGATAAAGTTCTGGTGCAGACATAAGTTCAACCCAATGCTGAGGTGCATCAAACCAAATTGTTCTATCTTTAATAACCTGAGGCACAGAAGCATCTAGTGCTTCGATATTAACTTCTAAAACAGCATTGTTTCCACCAACAACCTCGGTTATATATTTTTCCGAAAAACGAAGTTTATCAATAACAGTTACTTGTTCGTTTGGTTTTAAAATTAACCTGCAATAATAGTAGCCATCATCTCGTTTAACAACTGGGCCAACATTTCCTGTTTCATCGGTCATAGTGTAGTTATCCTCTAGTTCTTTATTATATTTTTCCCAATTATCACTATTTGGTTCGATATAAATAAACTCAGGATATTCAACACCGTTTATTTTTAAGAATATTCTAAAACGAACATAAATATTCGTCCAATTAGCTCCAGCATCTCCAGTTATAGCATTTGCATTTTTAGCAACAATATTTAATTTAAAGGTATCGCCGGGGCTAACATTTTTTGGTATTGGGTCTCCATCAACCTGTGTATCATAAAAAATATCTTTATTTGTCATACTAACCGAAACTCGAATGTAGTTCTCATCGTAGCTAGTAACTTTTTGCAAATATAAAAACACCCCTGCAACTAAAGTTGCAAATAACAATAACAGTAATAAAATTGTTAAAATAACATTAAGATTTTCTTTTTTCTTTTCTGCAACAATATCGGTTTTTTTGCGATTTTGCCTATAAACTTGTTCGATTAATTCTTCATTTTTTTGCTTTATGCGTTCACTATGTGGAATATATTGATTTTCCGGAGCTTGTTGTTTTGTTTTTGCTTCTTCGTTTTCGATGCTACCGTTAAGTTCTTCTAAATCAATTTCATCAAGTTCTTTTAAAATTCGTGATACTTTTGCTTTATCAATGTTGGCACTATTAAATTTGGCAGACTTAGGCTTAATGTTATTTTTGTTATTAACATCGTTTTCTCCCATATTTTTTTTCGCCATTTTTAATTCACCTTGTAATAATTTTTCTTTTTAGTATTTTTTTAAATATTGCTATCGCTTCCAGCAAAAGCTTCTTTAAACACTTTTTCTACATTATCTATTGTGTTTACCATAAATCCGCTATTAGGATCATCACTATCGGAAGGAATTATTGCCTGCACTGCTTGAACCGAGAACCAAAAAGTAATAACCGATGTAGCAAATTTATTATCAACATAGGTTGGTAAATAAACGTATTGGTCTTTTTTGTAAGGATCTAAAAATTCTAACAATGGGCCCTCTTCACAATTTATACTTTCGCAAATAGAATTTCTAGGAGTTACAAAATCGTTATTTGATCCACCAGTGTAATACCACCAACCCGATGTTGGATCTAGCATCCACTTTGCACCTTCTTCAATGTAACCATATGCTTTATCGTATATTTGTTGATTTAGTTCTGTTGCTAAATCTGCAATTTCATCAGTAGAAGCTGTTCCACCTTCAACAGTTGCAGTTAACTTAACTCTTAAAACTGCAGGAGTATGGCTTTGTTGAAACTTAACAGCTGCATAGGTGTTAACTTTCATACCCGGTAACAAATGGTTTCCTGCAATGGTAAACGGGATTTCTGCACCAGACGGCTTAATTACTCCAGTACTATCTTGTGCTATGTTAACAACAACTGGATCGCCTAAACTTATTGTTCTTAGTTTTTCTTGTGACGAAGCAAACCACGCAAAAGTAGCACCTGCAACTAAGGAAATTGCAAGTAAAACGCTAAGAACAATTATTAAACTAGTGTATTTGTTTTGCTCTTTTGATTCCTTCATTTAATCCCCAATAAATTTTGGACACAATCGTACATTCTAATATACTAATATTAGTATATTAAATTTTTCTTTTTTAGTAAAACAAAAAGCACCCTTTTATGAAATTGCAATAAGCCAGCTATTAGGAGCGCTTATCCACACACTTGTTATAACATCATAGTTATTAGGCAGAGTTTCTACCGTAACAACTAGCACGTGTTTGTTTTCGTTTTGGTTTTCGATAGAAAAACCAATAGGCAGTTCTACTCTGCCACATAGTTCAAAGTTATCGGCAGGAACAACCAAATTTTTATAATAGTAATAACCATCATCGCCTATAATCCAATTAGCGTCCACCACTAGTTTTACATTATGAATATCACCATCGGAAGAAATAACATTAGCTTTTGCTCTAATGCGTGAATCTTTTTTTAAGTTGTTAGCATTAATGGTTACTTTTTGGGGATATTCAACACCAGAAACAATATTATTAACCATAGAAAAAGCAACAACCGAACTCTCGTTATCGATTATTTTAACTTCTCCATTTTCGGTAAAATTTTGTTTCATATTTTGTTTTAATTGATAGTTTTGATTACTTAAAATAACCGAATAAATACTAACACCAATTAAAGCCACCATTGTTAAAACATACAAAACTATTAAGGCTATTTTTGATAGTTTAAGTAGGTCGTTGTTGGGCTGATTTTTTTGATTATAATTTTTGTTATTATTTTTATTTGTTATCTTTTCCATTATTTACCTCTAAAAAGTTATTCACTAATTATTTTTAACTAAATACACTTGTTTATGCCTTTTAGAATAAATAATATTAATTTAATAACTACATTTAAAATTTATTCTTTATATTAACTTTGCTTTTAAAATTTAAAAATAAAAAAAGAAAGCAACATTTGCTTTCTTTATTCTTCATCTTCAACAAGTTTTCCCCAAGTTGGATTGCTTCTGTTTAAAAGAGGATTTTCAACATTTTCGCTTTGTATTGCACTAACTTTATAATTAATAAATATATTTTTATTTGCAAATATATTTGTTAAGCTTGTGCTTATTTTTATTTGTCCGTTTAAGAAGGTGTGTTCTTCTTGATTATAAGCAATTTTAGCTCTAACATCGCCTTCAACATTTTCGCTAAACACCCACCATTTTCCGCCATCTTGTTCACCAAAATCAACTTCCACCCAATTTGCAGAGTTTGGTGTTGTATTAAAGTCAATTAAACCATCGGTTACAATATCTCCGCCCAAATCGGTTAATGCATCAGATGTAACTTCTAACTTAACCCTAACATATGCAGGCGAACTAGGTTTATCTTCTTTTCCCATAATAAAACCAAGTTTAACATTAATTTTTGTTCCCGGTAATATTATTGCTTGATCGGTTGGAAGTTCAACTTGTCCACCTTGTGGAACTCCTAAATCGTCGGTTATATAAATTTCTACAGGATGCGAAAGTGTTACACCTAACTTATCAGAAACATTTCTTGTGTACCACGCAAAAGTAACTCCGGTTACGATAACCATAATTAAAATAGCACATAGTAAATAAATTAATATTAACTGAATGTTGTTAGCTTTTAGCTTTTCTTTATTCACGATTACCTCCCCTTAAAAGTTTTATTATTATAATTTTATTATATAAATCAAATCTTAGCAAATTAATTAGTTATATCAAACGCAGCTATTTCGGTTTTCCATTCTTGTGGAGCACCTGCCCAGTTTGGTTCTGTTTCGTATGCTTTAAAGTGTCGTTGAATTGCATAAACTGTTAATTTTATATTTACTGGTTTGCTTTTATCAACATTGTTAATATCGTTTGTTACAACAAACCCCGTGTTAAAAGTTGCACTGTTATCTGGGCTAATAAAACCAACATAATAATAGCAATCATCAACTTCTGAATAAATCCAGTTTTGTTTTCCGTCGGCTTCAAATTCTTCTGAAACATATAACACTGGTTTTATAATGTAGTTATCGTTAATTTTATAATCGGTTTCGAATTTAACTTTTATATAAGCTTGGTCGGTATCTTTAACACAACCAATAATTGTTTCCATATTTTCATATAATTTATTTGGTTCAAGGGTATCGCTTGGAAATTTTAGATTGGTTTTAACATCTAATTTTATTTGGCCTACCACTATTACTTTATTCCCTTTTTCGCTTTCACCGAACCAAGAATAAGTTACAAAATAAAATATTAAAAAACTAAGAACAATAATTATTAACAGGGAAACTATTTTATTAAATCGGCTTCCCAATCTGTTATAATCGTAAACATTATCCAATTAAGTTCCCCTCCTAAATTATTTTTACTTATAAGCAGTCCAGATATCTAAAAACTCTTTTGTTAAAACACCAAATGGTTTATCTTTGTCGGCAACCGGATTTTGATCGTTATCAATTTGATACGCATTACCAGAGTGAGCAACAATATCAGCTCTTAGTTTAACATACACAGTTGTGTTTTCAACTTCGCTTAAAACGGTAAAGTTAGTAAATACAATATTTTCTGCATCAGGTGCTAAAACTTTGTTTAAAAACATATTATAGCCATAAACACCTTCTAATAATGGGTCGTCATATAAATCCACCCAATCCGGGCTTTCAACCTTTAATTGTTTACTTGTTGCTAAATAGCTTGCACCATCTAAGTCGGTAAAACCTTCTGATGGTCCAACAACAGTTGAAATTGTTACAAAACACCTAACAATGCCATTAATAGTTCCAACATTTTTAACTTTTAAGTTAAGGCTTGAAACCGAACCCACATCGCCCAAATTAACCGCATAGGCAGTTCCAACTGTGTAACTGCCGTCATCATTTGTTGTTCCGTTTAGTTTTGTTTCCCCATCGTAAATTTCTATTTTAACTGCGCCAATTTGTGCATCGCCATCATCGTTAAAGATATCGGTTAACCACGCAAACGAATAGCCAATAATTAAAGCTATCAAGCACAAACAAACTGTAATTATTGAAACATTTATTAAATTTTTTAAATTCTTTTTATCTTTTAGCATATTTAAAAATTTTTCCTATCATAGATATTTTACTTTTTTTAGTTTTTTTTGTAAAGTAAAGCATCTATTTAGATTATATATAATGTTTGTTATTTATTTTAAAAAAGTATATGAAATATTTCATATACTTAATTTAATTTTAGTTTATGCATAAGTAATAATAAATAAAGCCAAAACTATTGCAATAGTTATTATTATTATATTATCCTTAACCAACTCGAACACATAACCAAGCCCTTTAAAGTGGCAAACAACAACACCCACAAAATTGTTTTTTGTAACAGTTTCACGAGAACCAGCATTTTCGGCTGCATCACCTTGTGTTTTTAAAACAACATTATTATTTTCCAAAATTGTTTTTTCCACAACACGGTGAGTTATTTTACTTGTTCCTTGAGTAAAAGTAATAACATCGCCAACTTGAACATCTTTAATATCAATGTTCTTAACAATAACCACTGTTCCCACTGGCATTGTTGGGGTCATGGATCCGGTTATTATATTTAAAAATTTATATCCAGTTGCAAAGCCCAAAACAATAGTTATAACAAACGCCAAAAGCAAATTTGCTATAATAGAACTAACTATTTGCACAACTTTATTTTTTGATTTATAAACATTTTTTGTCATTGGTCACCTAAAACTTTAATAATATTATTATTTGATAAAATACTATAAATTACCCAATAAAATCAGTAATAGTTTACCAAACTAAAAAATATTTAACAAATAATTAGTAATATTAATTTTTTTTAATTATTTTAACAAAAAAAGAAGCGAATTTCGCTTCTTTTTATTTGAATACTGGATATCCATTGTTAATATTATTTTCATCAACTTTATAAATATTTTGCAACACAGAAGATGTTGTTAAAGTACTTATTAAAATTTCTTTACTACTAACCGAACTAGCAATACTTATTTTAGCATCTAAGCCATAAGTTTGATAGTTGCCGCCCTTAACAAGCAAGTAAGTATTATAATTATAATTTGAACCACTTGTTAAAATTGGACTAGATGATCCTAAAATTATTCCAAATTTTGAATTTGTTAAACCAATCGAATTTGATTCGTTAATTACAACATAGCTATTAGAAATTGTGGAATTTGTTAAATTACCACCAACAATACCACCGGCAACACCAAAGTTGTTAATTGTGTTTTTAGTATAAACTATCAAGCTAGAAATTATAGCATAACAATCGGTTACTACTGCATTGCTCGAAGTTCCACTTACATTTTCGTTATATGCAGCAATTCCGCCAATAACTGGTTGAAGATTGTCAACCGTTACTTGTGCTTGTAACGCTCCGGTATTATAACATTTAGAAATTGTGCTTTGGTTATAACTACTAATACCACCAACAACAACGCCGCTAAGTGTTCCCCTATTACCCGAATAAGTAATGTTTCCACGGTTTTGAGTTGTAATACCCGAAACATATGTTGCAAGCAAGGTAAATCCGTTTTCGTTTATGAAGTTTGCTTCGTTAATAGTGTTATTAATTGTTCCGTTATTGTAAGTTACAACCCCGGCAATTCTATTTGCTTTTACAGCGTTGTAGGTTACATTTCCATTCGATTTAATTGTAACATTAGAAATTGTTCCATTATTATAAATTGCTAAACCACCAAAGTTAGTAGCATTAATTCTTGTGCCCATAACTTTTAAGTTTAAGTTTTTAATTACACCACTACTACCAATAGTGTGAATAAATGCCATATTGCCTTCTTTAATATCGGTAAAGTTAATGTTATCAACTGTGTAATTATTACCATTTAACGAACCTGTAAATGCAGTGTTAACACCATTAATTACAAATCCATCAACGCTTTGTGGCCTTTGGTCAACTGGTAAATTGGAAGCATAAGTTATGTTGCTACCTAATTCAAAATAACAATCCATATTATACTTAATATTACTTAGTTGAGTTGCATCGTTAATAATGTAAGGTTTTTCTTGACTACCATTACCACTTGAATAAATCAAATAAGAAATTGGATTTTCAAGTGTTGTGTAAGGAGATAATCTTTCAAGATTTGGAATATAGCTTAAAACAGAAACTCTGGCAACACCAATATCTTTTAGTTTGAACGATGTTACATTTGTTTGTTTTAAATCGTAAATCTTTTCTTCAATCACATCATTTGAAGAACCTAAATATTCAACTTTAACACGTGTATAAGTTTTAGTTGAATAGTTATCCCAAGTAATTGTTCCAGGGTATTCGTATCTTAAGTTGCTTGGAGCAACTGGAACTTCAACGAACACTTCTTCGCTTGGGTTACTAATAATATATTTATCACCACTATCGTTATAAATGCTATCAAAACTAAATGCTTGAGCATAAACCGAGAACTCTGTTCCAAATAAAACATTTTCTCCTGCGTGTTTTTCATCGTAATCAGCAACATCCGAAAGGTTATACATAATGTGTTCGCCAACCACGGTTATAACTGGATTATCGATTGTGCCATATAAATATTTATTAGTTGTATATGTTTTAATAATGTTATTAGAAGCATCACGCTTAACAACTGTAAAGGTATAATATTTTGCATTATCAACTGGTTTTACTCTAATATAGTTTTCACCGTTATAAGTGTAACTTTCCGCTTTTAGAGTTTCTAGTTTTGTTGCAGTTAAAGTTGTTTCATCCGAGCTAAACCAGCAATAAGAATCTTGTGTGAACACAGGAGGTTTTTCCTCGTTATTATCGCCCTCTTCGCCATCGCTTAATTTAATAATTTCTTCTGGTTTTTCTGGTTCAACTGGAACTTCTGGTTCTTCCGGTTCTGGATCAGGCTGTTCTGGTTCTGGAGCGGGGTCGGTAACATCTAATAAAATCTTACCATTCGAGCCAGAGAACGAAACACTAATTGTATATTCGCCTTTTGGATATTTTTCATCAGAACCCGATAAGTTATAGCCGTTTGTTCCGTTAACCATATTATTAATATCAACCGAAGTATCAACAGCTGTAAAGCCATCTGGTCCTGTAACTCTAATATTAACTAAAGTTGCAACAGCCAAATCTAATTCGGTAACATTCCACTTAACCACACCATCTTCAATTCTAACAACAGGTTGTTCTAATTTTCTTGTGTAAATTTCTGGTGAGAATTCGCCGTTTAAGTATTCGGTATCGCTACCACCTGTTAATGCTCTAATAATTAAGGAATAAATTTTGCCAGCTTTTAAATTTAATGCTTCAAAATTTAATTCACGGTAATCGCCATTGGTTATAATTCCATAGTTAATATCTTGTTCGTTTTCTGGGTAACCGTAAGTTACATCTAACATATAAACTTCGTAAGATACTGCACCATTAACAGCATTCCAAATTAATCTACCATTTTCCATTCTGATATTTATTGGTGCATTTAATCGTGCATATTCACGAGATTTTGCAGAGTCTGAACTTACAACATTAACGCCATAATTATAATGATCATCATCGGTAATTGTGCCAATCATTCTAATTTCTGCAGAATATTTATAAACCACATTAATACCAGCTTCGTTAATAATACCTGCTGGGTATTGATTTGTGTTACTTGGAAGGTCAAAGTAGCATCTTGAACTATCAGTGCCAGTAACATCGCTTGCTTTAACCATATGACCCCCAACTGATTCGTAAGAGTTTTCAACATAAACGCCGTTAATGTAAGCACTTCTAAACACTTCAATTTTATAACCTAGTGCTTTTATTGTTTGAGATGGGCTTGTTTTATTATAAACATAATTAATTGCATCCCAAGTAAACTTACCTTCTCTAAGAGTTACACTTTGAACTCCTGTTGTTTTAAACACTTCAATTTTTGTGCTTTCTTTAGAAGAAACTTGGCTAATACCATCGCCTTCTGCAACAACTTGAACATAATATTTTCCATCGGTAAACAATGGGTTATTAGATAAGTCGTAGTGGAAGTAACCATCCACATTATCTAAGAATGCATTATTTTCTACAGTGTCGTTGTTAATAACAATATTTGTAACAACAATGCCTTCGGTTTCGTTATTTTTGTTAATATCAAATATTTCGCCTGCTCTAACATCCCAAATGCGTAAGTTAATTTCTCTAGCATTTGAAGGAGTTGAAATTGCTAATTTACCTTCGTTAAAAGTTATGTTTGGAGTTGTTAATAATTGAACAGAGCAAGTGTTATTATAATTACTTGTAAAGTATATGCTTCCGTCAGCATTATCCGAATCCGGTGTACCAACCGCTCTAACACTAACTAAATAAACATCTTCGCCAAGTTTAAGATCTGATACTGGCACGCAATAAACATTGCTGCTTAAAATGTTTCCATTATTATCTTTTGCATAATATTTTTCATCGCCAGCTTTAATAGTTTTTGTTATTTTTGCAAAAGTATTTTGTGAAATTGCTGTTATTAAATAGTTAATATCAAAACCTTCTTTTCCATCAACCGACATAAAGTATAGTTTATTGTTTTTAACCATTGTCATAACAGGTTCTTGTTCTACCAACGCATTAACAATTGGTGTTTGAGGTGCTGGTAGCTTATAACCGGTTATTTCTTTTGAATAAACACCATTAACAAAGTTAGAAACTTGTACTGGCGAGTTTCCACCTTCTTCGCCTTCGGCTGCAAGCACAATTGGATCTTTAAATCCGCTACCTAAATATCTAACTTTTACTGTGTAAGGATTTCTTAATCCTGTTTCGGTAAAGTTAAAGTCAAAACTAAATTGAAGTTTTGAACTGTCGGAAGATAGTTCAACATTATATGGATGCATATTGGTAAACACTATTCCATTAATGGTTGCTTCAATATTATAAAGGAATTCAAATCTATCAAATAGCTCTGTTTCGTTTAAACCACCAGTGGTTAAAGCCGAAACGATTTTACTTTTAATTTCATCGTCGTAAAGTTCGTTATTGTTTAATGCCATCATAACATCATCATCAAACGACATTTCCCAATAAATAAACCCATTTACAACCTTATAGTTTTCAACTGCTTTTGGTTTATAAACTTTTATAATAGAGTTTTCTCTTGGATGAGAATTTAAAATTGTTGTGCCATTACCCATTGCAACAACTGTTACAGAATATAGTGCAGAACCATATTCGGTAGTATCTAGCCCTTCACTGGTATTACCAGTTACATAAGTTGTTCTGGTTTGTTCGGTGTTTCCTATTGTTTGTTTAACAATTACTTTATATTTTAATGCACCAACAACTGGATCCCATTTTATAACACCATTTTCAACTCGTAAGTTAAGTGGTTCAGCAAGGAATGTTGCATTGCAAGAATTGCTTTTTGAGCCACTCAAATATCCAACTTGTTCCATTGAACTAGTAGATGAGCCTAAAGCAGCAACATAAAATTCGTAAACTCCCGATGGAATTGTGGTTGGCAATTCGTAGCCATTAGTTCCGTGAGCATCGCCAACAACTCTTATGCCATCAATAGTGATATCGTAATTACTATCGCCAATAAATATTTCGCTAGCTAAAGCGTTTGCAACTTTTATTACATATCCAGTAGCATTAGGAACTGGCGACCAAGTTAATAAATTATTTTCAAAATGCAAATCGGATACTGCAGTTAATTTATTAATTGTGAATTCTTCACTAAATTTGCTTAAGAATGTTATTGTGCCTTCAGTTGCATCTAATTTTTTTGATCTAATTTTTATGTTAATATTTTTTCCACTTTCTAAAATATCATTAATAATTAATGCTTCGTTAAAGTTAGAAAAATAATCGCTTGTAACAGTAATATTTTCGCCAGTTTCTTCATCTAAAACTGTTTTTTCAAAAGTTAGTTTAACTCCATCTGCATAAATTTCGTAAACAACCTCGTCACCAACTAAACTCCAATTTAAGTATCCGTTACTTGTTATAATGTTTGTAACAGGAGCTAAAACTTCTATGCTAGGAATTAATGTTTCCTTTGAATTTAATACACCATTTTCAATATTACCTAGTGTTAGAATTGATAAAGAATAAACGCCGGCATCTAAATTTTTTGTAACATCAAACGAAGTTGTTTCACTTGATAAATTAAATTCTTTAACTTCGTTATTTTCTGCTTTAGTAAAGGTTAATAAAATCCCAGTTGCATTTAGTGAATTGTTTGTCCAAGTTAACATATTATTTTCGTTTTTATGAACATCTGAAACACTTTCTAGTTTTGTAACGCCAACTGTTCCAACACTAAGGTCGCCATTTAGATAACCTTTAACATTTTCGGAAGTTGAACCAACTGCTCTAATTTTGAATTCTGCATTATTAATGTTTGGATAATCAAAATTTAAAGTTAATGTGTTTTTGCTTCCATCTTCGGTTCTTCCATTAAATGGTTCTAATGTTTGAACAGGAGAAACTTCGTAATAAAATTTATTAATATCGGTATAGTTTGAATCTGTAACAATCGAGTTCCAACTAAATTTAATTATACCTTCGCTATTAATAATTTTTAATCCTGTAATATCTGGAAGTTTTGTAACATTTAATGCACTTGATAAATCACTATCAATTTTTCCATTTTGTTTTATTACAACAAAAACATCGTATGCTTTTCCTTTAATAAGGTCGTTAAACACAGCACTTGATTTTGTGTAGTTTTCTAATTTTTTTACTGTTGTTGTTCCATCCGATAAATAAACATCGAATTTTGCATCAAGCATTGTATTTGTCCAACAAATAATACCTTCTCTAATTTTTAAATCAGCATTAGCATTATCAATTTTTTCTATGTTTTCTAACACTGTTGGAACATTTAATGCAATAATGTTTTTATCGTTTCCAACACTATAAACTTTAATTGTATAAACACCAGCAACAAGTGATAATTTTGCTAAATCAAAGCTTGTTATCGAACTATCAATTTCTTGTGATAAAACAACCACATTATCAGCATTTAAAATTTCAATTTTATATTTATAAGGTATTAAGCCCAAATTAGAATTTGGTGTTAATATTAACTTACTGTTTTGAATTTTTGCAACAGGTGCAGGAGTAAGAGCAACTGTTAAATTATTAATGTTATATTCGGAATTAATATATTTAATTTCGCCTTCGCCATTGCTTAGTGCTCTAATGTTAAAGTTATAAATTCCGCTATCAATAATGTTAAATTCTGCTAAATTAAAACTTAATTGATTTGTTTTAAACACTTTGCCCAAGTTGTTTGTTATTTCGTATTCGGCTGCATTTGCAACTGCATCCCAACTAAACACGCCATTATTTATAACAAAATTTTCAACTGTTGGCAGCTTGCTAATTTTTATAGCATCGCTTTTTTCACTGTTTAAATAACCTTGCAAATATGCTTCAACTTGCAAATCGTAAATGGTTAAAGCTGTTAAGTTAGGAATGTTTATTATAACTGCAACTTCATTTTCCACTAAATTGTAGTTATAATCAAACTCAACATTTTCGCAAAGAACATTGTTTAAATAAACATTGTATTTAATATTGTCAATATCTTGTTGAACTAAATAAATTTCGCCACCAGCTGTAGCATTAACAACTGGTTTATCTAAGTGAGTTATTTGTTTAGGTTCGCTATATTCGCCTGTAACAGTGGAAACACCATTTCCGCAAGACCTAACTCTAACTGTTAATTCTTTTGATGAATATGCACTTAAATCTAACGAACAAGTTGCATCTGCTTCAACAAACACTTCGGCATTGCCGGCTTCGGTTATACCAACTGTGTAGCTAGCAGGTTTTGTTGAACCCAGATATTCCCAAGTTAATAGGCCATTAGTAACTTTAATATTTGTTGGAGCATCAAATTTTGTAAAATTAAATGTTTCAATTTCGGAATTAATATAACCTACTGCACTTGTTGTTGTGTTACCATTTGCTTTTATCGTTACAGTGTAAACACCACTTACATAGTTATTTGGTAAGTTAACAAATAAGTCGGTAACACCTAAAAACTCTGCATAAAAATCTTCGTTTCCATTTAAAGTTAGTTTAACATCGTAACTTGAAGCATTTGGAACTTCACCCCAAACTAGCTTGTAGTTAGAATTTAAATTATCTAAACTAATTAATTGGGTTTTAATAGAATCTAGGCTAACTTTATTTAGTTTATTAACAGTTAAAGTTGCATAATCACTATTTAAGTATCCGCTATTTTCACTAACGGCAACCACTCTAATATTTATATCTACTCCAATTTCTGAAATGTTGGAATATTCGTTTGTTGTAACCTTAACACCATTTTCATCGTTTCCAACATAAACCAAATAATAAACATTTTCTGATTTATCCCAAACCAACTTGCCATTTTCCACTCTTAAATTTTGTGGAGCATTTAAACGACTAATTTCAAAAACTTTTTCATCAGAAGAAATGTTTTTAACATTGTCGCCAACTGTTGTAATTCTTATGTAGTTAACACCATTTTTAATGTGATTGTTAATTTTATATGTTTGAGTGCCATCGCTAACACCATTTAATATTGGTGTGCCATCGTTAATTCTAATACTAAAATTAATTGCACCATCCACAGTTTCAAACGATAACTCGTTATTTAAAACTGTAACTGCTGTAACTGTTGGTAGTTTTAAAAATTCATAAGCTACCGCATTTTCAAGCCCACTAGAAATTGTTGAAACGCCATCGCCTATTGCTTGAACTTTTACAATGTGTTCACCACTAGAAATGTTTGCAAAATTTAATGCAAACGAATTATTTGTTGTTGAATTAACATAAATACCATCTAGATAAACTTGATAGTTGTTAGAACCATTAATTGCTTCAAAATTAACAACGCCCGAATTTGTAACGCTTGTAACTTTTGGAGAAGCAAGTTTTGTTATGTTAATTTCGGAATTAACAACTTGGCTATTAGCAAGTTTTAAGGAGCTATTGTTTAAACCAATAGTTCTAACACTTAATGTGTAAGTTCCACTAGCGTTTAACATTTCTGCTAAGTTAAATTCGCTTTTAGAACTTCTAATTGATTTGCTTTCGCCATTGCCACTTAAAATTAATTCGTATCCACCGCTTTGAGCAACACCATTAAACGATAAAATATTATTTTCAACTCTAAAATTAGAAACGGTTAAAGTTGGAGTTACATTAATAATTGAAGTTTCGCCACCAAATGTGCTTTCAGCATTTCCAACTGGAGTAACTTTTATTTGATAAGCTGTTGCGGCTAAAAAGTTTTCGTTAATTTCAACACTTAATTCATCTTCGGCTAAAACTTCTAAAGTTTCAACGCCATTATTTAATGCTGGACTTATTGTAATGTTATAAGATGTTGCACCATCAATTTTGTTCCAAGTAACTTTACTAAATCCTGTTACATTATTAACTTTAACATCGTTATTTAAAATTAATACTGGAGCACCAAGTTTTGATATTATAAATTTTTCGGAATAAGCACCTTCAAAAACATAATAGCCTTCTTCGTTCTTGTTTGTTATATCGTGCGATGCTTTAATTCTAACTTCGTAGCTTCCTGCTTTATTTAGTGCTGGACGGTAAGAGTTAGTAATTGGATAAGTTCCTTCAATAACTCCATTAATTTCAATTTGATATCTATCGGCTAGTTCATTATTCTTCCAAGTTAAAACACCATTATTTGATGTTATATCGGTTACTTGTGATAATTTTATAAACTTATATTCTTCACTAAAATCGCTATTACCATAAATTGCACCATCGCCTATTGCTCTAACTTTAACAATGTGTCCTTGGTCGTAGGCCAAATTAACTTGTTCGTTAAAAACCCTAAATTCCACATATCTATTTGAAATTGGAGATTCGGGTTCTGGATCTGGAACACTATAAACAGTTCCGTCTATATCAACTTCGTAACTAGTAGCCTTTGGAATGGCTTTAAATCTTATTTTGTTAGAAGTGTTTAAAAACGATATATTCATAAGTGCCGGAGTAGGTAATTTTTCTGGGTCGGGATTAACCTTAATTTCGGTGGAAGCCGATAAGGTTGTGCCCTTAACAGAAAATGTTACAACAACGCCACTTGTATCAATAGCGTTTGCAGTTACGGTAACTGTTCCTTCAATGCCATTTAAAGCTGTGGTGGAAAGCGACACAACGCCCGGCTTGTTAACCGAAACTGTAACATCGGTTTTTGTTGCATCCACCGGAGATATTGCATAGCTTAAATCCAGCGTATTACCAACAAACATAGTAGCAGATGTTTTATCTACTTCTATTTTGGTTGGATTAATATCTTTAGAACAACCACAGCCAGTTAAAACCGCTGTGGCAATTAAACCTATTAAAAGTGTTAATAACGACTTATGTTTTTTCATTTTTATAAATTCCTTCGAACTAATTTAACACCATTTTACCAAAAAATATTAATATCGTAAAATAAAATATAACCACAAAATAAATTATTATATTTAATATATACTTATATTTTGGCAAAAATTTTTAAAATTATGCCTTGTTTTTTGGTTAATTTAACCAATAAAATCTTAAAAATATTGTAATAAATATTAACCTATTTTAATGCAAAACTACACTTTCGATTTAATTAAATAATAAAATAAAATTTATGCTTTTAAGTAAAAAATCGAAGCTAATTAGCCTCGATATTTTTATTGTTTTTAGCGTGTTTTTGCTTGATTTTTTCAATTAGTTTTAATGGCAAAGTTATAACAAAAAATGGCGCAATAACTTGAATTAAAACAAATAAAACCATATATAATATTCGTGAAAAGTTATAGATAACTTCTAGTGGTTTTAGGTTAAATGGTTTTAATAAAAACATTAAATTTGCACCACACGAAACATCAACCACAAATGCCACAAGAGTAACAATTCCAGTTAAAACTGCATACCAGCCAAAATGGCGTAACTTAGGCACAAAATAATTGTTTCTTATTAACAATAAGCCTAAAAATAAAAAGTATGCGTGATATAATAAACTATGCAAACTTAAAAAATGAAACAACGGAAATTCTGGTAGCGATGTTGTTGGCATAATTAAAAAACAAAAACCACCAACAATGCCACCTGTTGTTAGAAAACTTAACCCAACAAGTTCTAGTTTTCCTTTAAAAAAACCTGCTAAAAATGCCGCATAAATCATTATGCTACAATAATATAGTGGAACCCAAGTATTAAGGTTTGCTCCGCCCACAGTTAAAAACCTATATGCTATTTTTAGCACTTCTAGCACAATAAAAATAATAGCACTAACTTTTATTATGTTTTTTATTGTTTCTTTTTTTAGATTTTTTAAAAAAAGCAATAATACAACAACAATTATTAGTAAAAATAAAACTGCTAGAATATGTCCTAAACTAAATAAACCGCAGGCAGGATATTCTCCGGGTTTTGAAAAAAACATATTTTTCTCCTGTATTCTACATATTTAAAATAGCATTAATACCAAAAAATGTCAAATTAATAATTAAACAATAGATATTGACAAATATTCCTTTAGAAAGCCATTTTTTTATCTGAAATTTAATATAAGATTTAAGTAATAATTTATTTTGTGCTTTTTAGCTATTTTTAAAAACAAAAAAAGAAAGTGTTAAAACACCTTCTTTTTTTTATTTACACTCTAAGTTCAATACCATTACGCTTAAACTCTTCAACAATTCTAGAACTAAAAATTTCTATATCCTTAGTTGTTAAAGTTTTTTCGGTTGGAGTTATAACAAAGTTAATTGTAAAGCTTTTATTACCTTTTAAAACTTCATCGTTTTCATAAATATCTTTTAAACTATGTTCCATTATAAAATTGCATTTAAAGTTATTAATAATATCTTCAATTTGCTTATATATTGTGTTTTTAGGTACTAAAAAGTTAAAGTCAAGGCTAACGCTTTGAAGTTTAGAAACTTGTGCTCTAACAGCTTTAACTTCTTCCACATTTGCAAATTGTTCGAAATTAATTTCAAGTAACACAGTTTTATGCTTTTGCGAAAGTGTGCTGTTAACTTTTGGATTAACCACGCCCATTTCGCCAACTTTAACACTTCCCGCATAAATCACGCAAGAATTTTTTGGATGCAAATATTCGCTAGTTGGTTCACTAACATAACTTAGTTTTGTTTTAACTAATGATTCTGCTAGGTTTTCCATAATTCGTTTTAACTCAAAATATAGTTCTTCTTCTGAGTTTGTTACGCTTGATAAAACAATGCTTAAATGATTTTGCTCTTCCACAATATTATTTTTATTTAACCTATCAGCAACTCTGCCAATTTCACAAATTTTAATATCGTTAAAGTTATTTCGGTTTTCAAACATAACTTTTAGTAAACTTGGTGCAAGCCTATGTCTAATTCCGGCTTGTCCACTGTTTGATGTATCCATCAAAGTAACAACGCTTGTTTCGTTAATGTTATGCGCATTATTAAAATCTTCGTAGTTCCATAAATAAGTGTGAACTTCCGATATGCCAAATTTTTCGGCAAGCAATCGCTTTGTTTCGTATTCTAATAAATGTGCTTTATCTTGGCTAACTGGTTCTAAGTTAAAGCTAAGTGGCTTAGGAACAATGTTATCGTAGCCATACATTCTTAACACTTCTTCCACTAAATCTTCTTTTATCGAAACATCTTTAGTTCCACGCCAAGAAGGAACTGTTACTGTTAATTTATTGTTATCGGCTTTTAGTTCAAAACCAAGAGCTGTTAAAATTGAATCAATTTTTTGTTTGCCAACTTCAACCCCCGCACGGCTTGAAATAAAATCGTAATCACACTCAATTTTATGAACAGGATATCTATAATTATAAACATCGGTTAACGAACTTGTTACTTTAATACCATTATCAATATTGCTTAAAATAAATATTAATCTAGCAATAGCTGTGGTTGTTAACTCTGGGTCAAGCGATTTTTCGTAACGCAAACTAGCATCGGTAACCAATCCAACTGCTTTTGCACCTTTTCTAATTGCAACAGGGTCGAATGTTGCAGATTCTAAAAGCAACGAATTTGTATTATCGGTTATTCCCGATTTTAATCCGCCCTTAATTCCGGCAATAGCAACTGGCTCACGCTTATCGTCGCAAATAAGCACACTTCCTGCCATAACTTCGTGTTCTTCACCTTCTAAAGTTATCATTTTAACATTTTGTTTAGGTTCAATAACTGTAATACCATTAACAATTTGATTATCAAATGCGTGCATTGGTTGTCCAACTTCTAACATTAAATAGTTGGTCATATCAGCAAGTAAATTAATATCGCGCATACCGCAATAGTTTAGTTTGATTTTCATATTTAATGGGCTACGCCTTTTACTAATATTGTTAACTGTTACTGCGCTATATCTATAACAATTTTTATTTTCAACCTTAATATTTAGTTTTGGTAAATTGTTATATTGTGTTAAGTCCACTGTTTTTAAAGGCTTTAACTCTCTTCCAAAAATTGCAGCAAATTCACGAGCCAAACCATAATGCCCCCACAAATCTGGCCTATTAGTTAACGATTTGTTATCAATTTCTAAAATAACATCATCAATCGGAAACAATTTTTTAATATCTGTTCCCATAGGTGCAATTTCGTCAAATTCTATAATTCCACTTTCATCAGAACCAATTCCTAGTTCGCTTTCGCCACAACACATACCAAAGCTTTCAACGCCAACAAGTTTTGCCTTGTTAATTTTAATTCCGCTAACTAATGCTCCAACACGAGCAAAAGCAGTAATCATTCCAACTCTAACATTTGGTGCACCGCAAACAACTTGAGTTGGTTCGCTAAGCCCATCATCAACTTTTAAAATGTGTAGTTTTTTGCTTTCTGGATGATTATTAACTTCCAAAATTTTAGCAAGCACAACACCTGTTGTGTTTGAACCCATATAATAAACATCTTCGATTTCTGCAGTTGATAAGTTAAAACGTTTAACAAGTTCGCTAACTTCTATACCACTTAAATCAACAAATTCCTTAATCCAATTAATAGAAACTCTCATATATCACCCCTTAAATGTTAACCTTAAATGGTTTTAAAACTTTTAAGTTACCACTATTTAACACTCTAATATCGTTTAAGTTAGATTTAATCATAACTAACCTATCAAATCCTAAACCAAAGGCACAACCAGAATAAACATTTGGATCAATGCCAGCCATTTTTAAAACATTTGGATGAATCATTCCGCAAGGGCAAAGTTCAATCCAACCACTGTTACCACAAGTTTTGCAACCAACTCCGCCACAGAATGGGCATTTAACA
>CAQIDI010000010.1 GCA_948806215.1 uncultured Eubacteriales bacterium
AATAATTTAGAGTTGGATTTGATTCGGTTAAAAACTTGGGCGAATTGTTATAAATTGAATTAAAAGATAATTCTAGTGACATTAATGAAATTTACAATTTTGTTAAGAAATATGAACTATCAAAAAAAGATGTAACTTATGAAGGTATTCAAAATTTAATGAAAAAACAATTAAACAAAATAAAATAAAGAAAAAAATAAAAGCAGATTAAATTAAGTCTGCTTTTTATTTTTTTATTAAAAATTAATTTTTTCTTTAACAAAGTTAATAACTTCTTCAACTGTTAAGCGTTTTTGTTCCATTGTGTCACGGTCACGAATTGTAACTGTGCCATCTTCTAAACTATCAAAATCGATTGTGACACAATATGGTGTTCCAATTTCGTCCTGACGGCGATAGCGTTTTCCAATTGAGCCCGCTTCATCGAAAGTGCACATAAATTCTTTAGAAAGCTTGTTGTAAACTTCTTGTGCTTTTTCGCTCAAATTTTTTTGTAGTGGTAGCACTGCAACTTTATAGGCTGCAAGGCTTGGGTGGAAGTGCATAACAACACGAGTGTCGTTATCTAATGCCTCTTCTTCGTAGGCCTCACATAAAACTGCAAGCATTAATCTATCTGCGCCAATGCTGTATTCAACAACCCAAGGAATAAATTTTTCGTTTGTGAATGGGTCTAGGTAAAGCATACTTTTTCCGCTATATTCTTGGTGACGGCTTAAATCGTGATTTGTGCGGTTGTGAATACCATTTAATTCTTGCCAACCCATAGGATATAAATATTGAATGTCGCAAGCGGCTTTTGCATAGAATGCTAGTTTATCGTGGTCTTTAAAACGAAGGTGTTCTGCATTAAATCCAAGGTCGGTTAAAAAGCTAAAAGCTTTTTGTTTGTATTGCTCGTAAAACTCGTGGTCGGTTCCTTCTTTGCAAAATAGTTGATGTTCCATTTGCTCAAATTCAATGGTTCTAAAAATAAAGTTTCCAGGAGTAACTTCGTTTCTAAATGCTTTGCCAACTTGTGCTATTCCAAACGGAACTTTTGCACGCATACTGCGTTGAACATTTAAAAAGTTAACAAATTCGCCTTGTGCTGTTTCTGGGCGTAAATAAATTTTGTTTTGATTTTCGTCGGTAACACCACGGCTTGTGTCAAACATTAAGTTGAATTGACGAATTGGTGTCCAGTTATGTTTTCCGCATTTAGGGCAGTTTATTTTGTGCTCTGAAATAAAGTTTTGCATTTCTTCGTTAGTCATAGTGTCGGGATTAACTGAAATGTTATGTTTTTTGGCATAATCTTCAATAATGTTATCGGCACGCTCTCTGGTTTTACATTCTTTACAATCCATTTTAGGGTCGGAAAAACTTGCGGTGTGACCGCTTGCATCCCAAACGCGACTATTCATTAAAATTGCCGCATCAACACCAAAACTGTTATCGTTTTGTTGAACAAAGCGTTTCCACCAATTGCGTTTAATGTTGTTTTTTATTTCAACACCAACTGGACCATAATCCCAAGTGTTTCCCATTCCGCCATATATTTCTGAACCTTGAAAAATTATTCCACGGTTTTTGCATAGGTTAACTATTTTTTCCATTGTTACATTTGCCATAAATTTGCCTCTTTTAAAATATTAATAAAATTTAATGTCCCTAAATTGTAGCAAACAAAATGTTATTTAGCAATTAAGTTATTAAAAAATGTTTTAATAAATACTATTAATTATTACTTAATTTATGTTAAAATTAGTTTAGACACAATTTAAAATAAAAATAAAAATTTTGGAGTTAAAATGGCAACCGCAAAAAAGACCACAAAAAACTCAAAACTTAATAAAAATCAAATTTCTATTGAAGAAGTTGTTGCAAACAAAAAGCCAACAAAAAAATTGACCGAGGCTGAAAAAGCAGAACAAGTTAATTCTATTAAACAGGCAATTAAACAAGGCAACGATAGAACAATAAAAGCCGCACCAGCAAAGCGTGCAACTGTCGAAAAACCAATGGACACAAAAAAGGTTGAAGCAAAGGCAACAAAAAAACCAATAGAAGATGTTAAAGAAATTAATTATGCTAAAAAACCTGAGCCTAGTAAAGTGAACACTGTTTCAAATTCGGTTCAACCCGAAAAATTGGATATTAAAGAAAGTGTTAAATCAGCTGAAGTAAAAACCGATAAGCATAGTGGTAAAAAGAAAAAGTATAAAAAATCTCGTATCCTAACTGCAGAAGAAGTTAATCCTAAACTAAAAAAGAAAAAAGCAAAACCTAAAAAACGCAAAAAAAATTTTAGTTTGGAAGATGTTGAGCGTTATAACCCAGATAAAATAATGGGCTTAACCGAAGAACAAGTTCACAAGCGTGTGGAAGATAGATTAACCAACAAAGTTGATAAAAAAGTTGGAAAATCCTATGGTGCTATTTTCTTTACAAATATATTCACATTTTTTAACTTAGTTTGTATGAGTGTTGCCGGAGCATTAATTGCTGTTGGTGCTTGGAAAAACTGTATGTTTATGGTTATTATTTTAGCCAATATGTTTATTGGTATTTTCCAAGAAATAAAAGCAAAACGCACAGTTGAAAAAATTTCGTTGGTAACCGAACCCACAGCAACTGTTATTCGTGATGGGTTGCAACAAAATGTGCCAATAGCAGAAGTTGTGTTAGACGATATTATTTTGTTTAACACAGGCAAACAAATTTGTGCCGACTGCATTATGGTAGATGGCGAAGTTGAAGCTAATGAGAGTATGTTAACAGGCGAAAGTGTTCCAGTTAAAAAACGCAAAGGCGATGTTTTATATTCTGGTAGTTTTATAAGTTCCGGTAATTGTGTGGCAAAAGTAGAACGCATTGGCGACTTTAACTACTCATCTAAACTAGCAACAAAAGCCACCGAATTTAAAAAACCAAAAAGCGAATTGCTTCGCAGTTTGAATATTATTATTCGAAGCATTTGCGTTGTGGTTGTTCCACTTGCAATATTAATGTATTTTAATAACTTGGCAGAATTAAAAAGCATTCCAGAAACAATTCAAAAAACTGCAGGTAGCATTATTGGTATGATTCCTGCCGGTATGTTTTTATTAACAAGTGTTGCGCTTGCAACTGGGGTTTTAAAATTAGCCAAACGCAGAACTTTAGTTCAAGATTTATATTCTATAGAAATGTTAGCCAGAACCGATGTTTTGTGCCTAGATAAAACTGGCACAATAACCGATGGTACTATGAAAGTTAGCAATGTTATTCAGTTAAAAGATGCAGGCCGACCACTTAACGACATTATGGGTTCAATGCTAACTGCTTTAGAAGACAACAACCAAACTTCTCGTGCTTTGGCACTTCATTTCGGATATTCAAAAGAATTAACCAAAGATGTTGCGCTTCCATTTTCGTCTAGTCGAAAACTAAGCGGTGTTACATTTAGAAATGGCGAAACCTTTGCCTTTGGTGCTCCGGAGTTTGTGTTAAAACAAAAAAATTCGGAAGTTGATGGCTTGGTTAAACAATATGCTCAAAAAGGTTTTAGAGTTATATTACTTGTTAAATGTGTTGGAAAAATTGAAGGAGATAAACTTCCTGTTAATCGAATTCCACTAGCACTTGTTATTATAGAAGATCATATAAGGCAAGATGCTCCGGAAACCATTAAATGGTTTAAAGATAATGCGGTTCAAATAAAAATTATTAGTGGTGATAACCCAATAACTGTTAGTGAAGTTAGCAAGCGTGTTGGCGTTGAAAACGCCGAAAGGTTTATTAGCCTAGAAGGTTTAAACGAACAACAAGTTATCGAAGCTGCTAGCAAATATACAGTGTTTGGCAGAGTGTCGCCAGAACAAAAAAGCATTTTAGTTAGAGCATTAAAAAACAAAGGTCACAAAGTTGCCATGACAGGCGATGGTGTTAACGATATATTAGCGCTAAAAGAAGCTGATTGTTCAATAGCAATGGCAAGTGGTAGCGAAGCCACAAGAAATGTTAGTAACCTAGTTTTACTTGATAGTAACTTTTCTAGTATGCCTAGCGTTGTTGCAGAAGGTAGGCGTGTTATTAACAACATTCAAAAAAGTAGTTCGCTGTTCTTAATGAAAACCTTGTTTACAATAATGATTTCTATTTTCTGTTTGATATTACGCAGAGAATATCCATTTAATACCAATCAAATACTACTATTAGAATATTGCGTTATAGGAATACCATCGTTCTTCTTAGCATTGCAGCCTAATAAAGAACCAATACAAGGTAAGTTCCTATCTAACCTAATAACCAGAGCGCTGCCTGGTGCAATAATATTTACAGTTAATGTTATTGCGTGCTATGTGTTTGATATTGTGGTTGGAACAAGCGGGCAATTTGAAACAATGGCAAGTTTACTTATAACTTTCTCTGGCTTGGTTGTTCTGTTTAAAATTTGTAAACCATTTGATATTTATAGAAGCTTTATGTATATAGGAATGTTAATACTATGCACCTTAATGCTATCGCTAATTCCGTGGTCGTTCTATGAATACACTCCGATAAGTTTACAAAATGCATTGTTTATTTTGTGTTTGGTTCAGTTAAGCTATATGGTTTATGCAAACATAGTAAACTTATGCAATCGAATACGGTTTTAAGTTTAAGAGTTCACTTGATTTAAGTGAACTCTTTTTTTGTGACGAATTTAAAATAATTGGAAATATCACTGCTAGAAATTCCAGCATTATTTGAAATATAATTCTGAGCATAATTATGTTTGTTAATTAAATCGTTTAAATTTCCACTAAATTTTTACATAATAAAACAAAACCACTTTTTTATTTTTTAGGGAGGGAATAATTTATGGCGATTGAGGAATTAATAAATATGTTAATGCTTATTTTTTAAGATGAGCTTAATGCCCTTATTTTTTAACAACATAACAATATTAAATTAAAGTTTTTTGATAATTGTGGATTTAAACTGCATATTACCTAAATTAAATAGTTAAAAAACTTACTTGCCAAATTTTGTTAAAAGTGCGTAATAAATAACTTTTAGCATTCATACAATATTTTAACAATTTTTGTTAATTATAAATTTGTTAATAGTTTTAGAATAAAACGCCCTAAATTAACAAAACTAATAGTAAATAATTTAGGGGAGGGAAAAATGGAAATTTCATTAAAAAAAGCACTTTATAACATTGGTTACTATTGCTTATGTGCTATTATTATTGCATTTAGCATTATGTTTATGGTAGCTATGACAAGAACAGGAGTTGCTATGTATCAACAAATTGTTTATTACATTTGGGCGATTCTTCTTATTTTAAATGTTATATTCGATATTATTGCAACAAATAATTCGGCTATGAAATTTATTTCTGGTTTAATTTTTTATGCTCTAGTATTCTTGTGCATTGTTATGGGAATTATTGTTTATGCTGGAATGAGTACTAACGGACTTATTTTAATTGATAATTCAACATTATTTTCAATTGTAATTGGTTTTAGCGTAGCATTAAGCATTGCTTCAATAATCTTATTCTGGCAAGGCGAACGCTTAATTGAAATTAAGCAAGAAAGAAAAACTAGATAATAAAAAGAGCATTAAATTGCTCTTTTTTTGTTGTTAAAATAACTATTAAAATTATAGTTATAATAAAAATAGGTTTAAGCATTTAATGTGGATTATATCAATATTTAATTTTATAATATAAAATATTGTAAAATAAATAATGGTATAGAATTATAAAACATTGCCACATTTAAACTATTGTGTTAAACTAATGCGTATGAAAAACTACGATTTAGAATTAACTAACTTAATAACCGAAATAAAGTTAAAAAAGCAAACTCCAACTTTGCTTTTGCAAAGCTGTTGTGCTCCTTGTTCAACCACAGCACTTAGTAGGCTTAGTGAAGTTTTTAAGATAACAGTTTATTATTATAATCCGTGTTTATATCCAGATAGCGAGTTTGAAAAACGAAAAAACGAACAAGTTAAATTAGTTTCAATTTTAAACGAAAAATTAAAAAACAAAATTGAATTAATTGTTCCACAACATAACGAACAAGCTTTTTTAGAAATTGCTAAAGGTTTAGAAAATCAGCCCGAAGGCGGTGGCAGGTGTTATAAGTGTTACACTCAAAGGTTAGAAAACACTGCAAAACAAGCAAAGTTACATAACTTTGATTATTTTGGAACGACTCTTAGTGTTAGCCCATATAAACACGCCGATTGGTTAAACGAAATTGGATATAAAATGCAAGCCGAATATGGTGTTAATTTTTTGCCAGCCGATTTTAAAAAACAAAATGGTTATTTGTTTAGCATTAACGAAAGCAAACGGCTAGGTTTATATAGGCAGGATTATTGTGGTTGCCGATTTAGTTTATATTCTAAAAACGAAAATAAAAATAATTAGGATTAATATATGTGGGATGTTGTTTTAGATGCCGTGCTTGATTCACTTAAAGTTTTTCCGTTTTTACTATTGTTATATATTATTATAGAAGTAGTGGAAGAAAAAATTAGCACCGGCACAAAATTTTTTAAATATACGCAAGGTAAATATGCAACTTTAGTAGGAGCGGGGCTTGGATTAATACCACAGTGCGGATTTTCGGTTGTGGCTAGCGACCTTTATGCAAGGCGATATATAAAAGTGGGAACACTTTTAGCCATTTTTATTGCAACTTCGGATGAAGCAGTTCCAATTATACTATCAAACCCAACAAAGGCATATGTTATTTTTCCAATACTTGCAATTAAATTTGTTTTTGCTTTGGTTGTGGGATATGGTGCAGATTTAATTTTAACAAAATATTATAAATCAAATCCTTTAGTTAAAGGAACATTAAAAGATATTAGTGCAAAAAACCATAATCACGAACACGATAAGGAACATAAGCAAGAGCATAAGAACAATGCTAATTTTGAGTTGAGCAAAACAAAAAACGAAAATGTTATAACCGAAGCCGAACTAGAAGTTGATGGTTGTTGCGGGCATAACATAGAAGGAAAGCGTAGCACTTTAAAACAGTTTTTTTTGCATCCGTTAGTTCACAGTTTAAAGGTGTTTGCATATATTTTGGCAATTAACCTTATAATGGGTTTTGTTATACATTTTGTGGGCGAACAAAATGTGGTTAACTTTATGCAAAGCATTGTGTGGTTGCAACCATTGCTTGTGGCTATTGTTGGCTTAATTCCTAATTGCGCTAGTTCTGTGTTAATTACTCAGTTATATTTAATTAATGGTATTAGTTTTGGAGCAACCATATCGGGTTTGTGTGTAAACGCTGGAATTGCTTTAATGGTGTTATTTAAAGAAAATAAAAATGTTAAACACAATTTATTTATAGTTGGTTCGTTGCTACTAGCATCGGTAATTTTAGGTTATGCCATTATGGGAATAATGCTTTTATTTTAAAATCGGTTAATGCCGATTTTTTTTATTTGTTTATATTAATTATATAGATATTAATAAAATATTTAACAAAATAATGATTTAAAAAATATATTGTTTTACTAAAAATGGTTATTATGATAAAATTTAAAATAGAATTTTAAATTATAGGGGACTATATAATGATTACAGATTCTGATATTAAACATATTGCTCGTCTTTCGAATTTAGAAATTGCCGAAAACGAAATTGAAAGTTTTAAACACGATTTAGAACAAGTTGTTAATTATGTTAACACTCTTTCTAAAATTGATACAAGTGGCGTTGATATTAAAAACCAAGCTGTTAGTTTAGAGGAACTTAGATTAGATGAAGTTAAACCATCGTTAAGTCAAAACGAAGCTATTAAAAACGCACCAAAAAAACGCGCAGGCGGATTTAGTGTTCCTGCTGTTATCGAATAGGAGTTAAGATGGATTATACAAAATTAAGTTTATTAGAAGTTTCTTCGCTTTTGCAGGAAGGAAAAGTTACCAGTGTTGAATTAACCAAACAATGTTTAAATAACATTGAACAAAACAAAAGGTTAAATGCTCTTAACTCGGTTTGTTCCGAATTTGCGCTAGAGCAAGCACAAAAAGTTGATAAAATGCGTGCAGATGGTGTTAAACTTGGTGCACTTGCTGGTGTGCCAATAACCATTAAAGATAACATTAATATTAAAGGTTTAAAAACAACTTGTTCAAGTAAGTTTTTAGAAAACTTTGAAGCACCATATAATGCTACCATAATCGAAAAACTTTTGGCAGAAAATGTTGTTATTGTTGGAAAAAATAATTTAGATGAATTTGCAATGGGTTCTTCAACCGAAAATTCTGCTTTTGGCCCAGCCTTAAATCCACATAACACAAACTATGTTTCGGGTGGAAGTTCGGGTGGCTCGGCTTGTGCAGTTGCAGCAAATCTATGTTTTGCTTCAATTGGAACCGATACTGGTGGCTCGGTTCGACAACCAGCAAGTTTGTGTGGAGTTGTTGGCTTAAAACCAACCTATGGCTTGGTTTCACGCTATGGTATTGTTGCGTTTGCTTCTTCGCTTGATCAAGCAGGTCCATTAACAAAAACTGTTAAGGATAGTGCTTTAATGTTAAACGCTATTTGTGGCTACGACCAAAGGGAAGAAACAAGCAATAAAAATCAACCTAAAATTGATTATTTAAAAAGTTTTTCAGGTTCGGTTAAAGGCGTTAAAATTGGTTTAGTTAAAGAATTTTTTGGAGAAGGATTAAATTCTGAAGTTAAAGCAAGCATTTTAAAGGTTGCCGAATTTTATAAAAGTAAGGGTGCAGAAATAATAGAAATTAGTATGCCTAATGTTGGAAATGCACTTGCTTGCTACTATGTTTTAAGTTCTGCCGAAGCGGCAAGCAATCTTGCCAGATTTGATGGCGTTAAATATGGCGTTTCTGGTTCGTATTCTAACCTTAACGAGCTATATTTAAAAAATCGTTCAAATGGTTTTGGTAAAGAAGTTAAACGCAGAATTATGCTTGGAAACTATGTTTTAAGTTCTGGTTATTACGATGCGTACTATAAAAAAGCAAAAGCTGTTCAAAAACTAATTGTTAACGAATTTGCAAAAGTTTTTGAAACTTGCGATGTTCTGTTAACACCAACAAGCCCAACGCCTGCTTTTAAAATTGGCGAAAAAGTTAACGATACTTTATCGATGTATTTATCAGATGTTTACACTGTTCCTGTTAACATTGCCGAACTTCCTGCAATTTCTGTTCCTTGCGGATTTAGTTCTAATGGGCTTCCAATAGGGATGCAACTAATAGGTAAAAAATTTAGTGAACAAACACTATTTAATGTTGCCGATGTGTTTGATAGTAGGGAGGCAAAATAATGGAATACGATGTTGTTATTGGCTTAGAAGTTCACTGCGAACTAAAAACAAACACAAAATGTTTTTGTGGTTGTAAAAACGAATTTGGTAGCGACCCAAATAGTAACTGTTGTCCAGTTTGCTTAGGTTTTCCGGGTGCGTTACCAGTGCTAAACAAAACAGCTGTTAAATATGCTGTTATGGCAGGATTAGCTTTTGATTGCACAATTAATAATTACAGTGTGTTTGAAAGAAAAAACTATTTCTATCCAGATTTAAGCAAGGCTTATCAAATTAGTCAGTTAGAATATCCACTTTGCATAAATGGAAAAGTTAACATTAATGTTAACGGAAATAAAAAAACTATTAGATTAAACAGAATTCACCTAGAAGAAGATGCAGGTAAACTTGTGCACGATGGTGTTGGTGGAACTGTTGTTGATTACAATCGTGGCGGAGTTCCATTAATCGAAATTGTAACCGAACCAGATATTAGTTCGGCAGAAGAAGCGGTGGCTTTTTTGGAAACATTAAAAAACACAATTTCTTACACCGGTATTTCCGATGTTAAAATGGAAGAAGGTAGTTTAAGGTGCGATGTAAACTTATCGGTTAAACCAAAAGGAAGCGATAAGTTGGGAACAAGAACCGAAATGAAAAATCTAAATAGTTTTAAAGCGGTATATCGTGCTATTAACTATGAACAACGCCGACAAATAGAAGAAATTGAAGATGGTAATAAAATTATTCAACAAACTCTTCGTTGGGACGATAGCATTGGCGAAACTAAAAGTATGCGAAATAAGGAAGATAGTCAAGATTATAGATATTTCCCAGACCCAGATTTGTTACCAGTTAAAATAACCGATAGCGAAATTGAAAACATAAAAAATAGTTTACCAGTTTTACCAACAAAGCGTTTTGAAAACTATTTAGAACTTGGGCTTAGCGAATACGATGCTAATTTGCTTATTTCATCTAAAACTATTAGCGACTTTTTTAATGAAGTTAATAAACAAGTTAATAATGCCAAACTTGTTGCAAATTGGGTTATTAACGAAGTTTTAAGAAAAACCGAAGATAATAATATTTTAATTTCGGTACAAAATTTTTCGGAACTTTTAATAATGGTTTCAAAAAGCGAAATAAGTTCCACTGCTGGTAAGCAAGTGTTAGAACAACTTTGGGGTACTAACAAAACAGCAGCCGAAGTTGTTGAAAAACTAGGACTAAAACAAATTAGTAATACCGACGAACTAAAACAAATTGTGCAAGCTGCAATTAATAATAACCCTAAATCGGTTGCCGACTATAAGGGTGGAAACGAAAAAGCAATAGGCTTTTTAGTTGGTCAAGTTATGAAAGAAAGCAAAGGTAAAGCAAATCCGCAAATAGTTAATAAACTACTTAAAGAATTGTTAGATTAAAAAGGGTGGTGTTATTATGACAATGCAAATTATTTTATGCGTGCTAACTGTTATAGCGGCAGTGGCATTCATTACAACCAGAACCACAGTTGGTGGTGCGTGGGGAATTTTAACTAAAACCATTGCTAGTGTTATGTTTGTGGCATATGGTGTTTTTAGTTTGGTTCAAGTAACATACTTTAAACCACTTGCATTAGCATTTATTATTTTGGGGCTTATATTCGGAATGATTGGCGATGTTGTTCTGGATTTAAAAGTTGTTTATAAAGAACATCAGTCAATTTATCTAAATGCAGGTATGCTAAGTTTTGGGTTAGGACACATTTGTTATATGCTTGGTGCAATATTTATTGCTGGCAATGTGTTTAACTTAATGTGGCCGGTTCTAACTGGCGTTATTGCTGCGGTTGTTTTAACTCCTATTATTTGGCTTGTTAGCAAATATGTTTTAAAACTTAACTTTGGTAAATTTTTGTGGCAAACTTTAGCCTACACCTTTATATTAGTGTTTATGGTGGGCTTTAGCATTTACTTAGCAGTGTTAGCACAAGAATTTATTATTTTTGCTGGTGGAATTATTTTAATATTCTTATCGGACTTAGTTCTTTCTCAAAACTATTTTTTAGAAGGAAAAGAAAACGACAAATTTTTAATTATTGTAAATCACGCACTTTATTATGCAGGACAAATTTTAATGGCAACATTTTTATATTTGTTTTAATGTGAATTATACAATAAATAAAAAATTATACTATGTAACAAAAAAGTAACTCCAAACTAAGAGTTACTTTTTATTATTTAATTAATAGGTTTTTTAACCATAAATTAATAAGATTTACTAATATCATAAAGTTTTATAATTTCGTGCGCCAGCACCTTGATAAGATGTGCAGTTGTATTATAAATTAGTTTATCAGATAATAGCCGTGCGCCAGCACCTTGATAAGATGTGCAGTTGTATTATAAATTAGTTTATCAGATAATGCCGTGTGCCAGCACTATTTTTTAACAGGTTTGTAGAACAATTCGCCTTCGTGGCTTTGGAAATAAATTCCCACAATACGTTTACGGCGAGAGTTAATAACAGTGTAGGCAGCACGCTTTCTTGCACCACCAGTTATGTTAAAGTTTTTGTTTGAACTTTCAACAAAAACATTGTAAGCTCTAATTCTACCAGTGTTATCAATAATGGTAATTCCATCGGAATCTAGCATATCCATAAACAAATTGCAAAAACCTACAAGCTTACTTTCGTTAAATGCTTTTGAACGAAGAAATAGTTTTGAAAAACTTATTGGTTCTTTTAGCCAAACCCCATCGCTAAAAAATCCGTTATCAACATAATCTTTATCAACAATAACGCAAAGAGCACCATTAACATTTTTAAAAACATTATCAAAAATATTTTCGTAAAGGGTTTTAATTTCATTTAATTTTTTTTCGGTTGTTTTTAATTTTGAAAAACTTGCATCAACAAATTCTTTAATTTCAGTTTGCCAGTCGTTAATTTTTGCTTCATCTAAAGTGTTGTTAACGCTTAGTGTTTCACCCTTTAACGAATCTAATATAATAGAGTAGTTAGAAATTGGTTCAACATATACTAACGATATTTTGTCGCTGCGGTCTTTTAAAATTGGACTGCTAAAAATTAACTTTTTAAAACTTTCTTCCTTAATGCTGTTTAAGACAGTGCATATGCCATAGGTTATAACATCGTCTTTAATATTTACATATATAACCCAATCGTGGTGTGTGAACGGTGCAAGTTTTTTAATACGATAGTTAAACATAACATCTGCTTCATCGGAAAACATTTCAATTTTATAAGCATTAGGAATGGTTTTACAAATATAATCTATTGCGTTTGTAAATAAAATGTTTGGACGCAATTTTCTTCCTTCTTCCTCGTATGTGCTAAGTTCCGAAAAAAAGTTTAAAAATTGCGAGTTTAACTTTTTAGGAAAAGATTCAAATTCATTAGATAAAAAGTTGTTAACAGCCTCTTTAGCCGATACAAAAGTAATAACTTTATCCATATATTTTATCCTCCCCAAAAATCTACAAATTTCGTATTTTCATTAAGATAATAACACTTATATTTTATAATTACAAAACATTTTTAAAAGTTTTTTATATTTATTCATTATTATGCATAATTTTTGATGGTTATAACACATAATTATAACTATTTTTTATTTAAAATGTTTATATAATTATTATCTTTATTCAAAGGTTTTTTATAACTTTTTTGTGTGCGGTTGCGAAATTAATATTTTGGGGGTTGAAAGGTATTTTTGTTGCACTAATATTCATAACTAAAGCATTTAAAATCAAATAAAAAAATGTAGAGAAAAACTCTACATTTTAAAAGTATCAAATTTTGCACAAAGTTTTAAAACTTGTTCTTTAACACGAGGAACAGCTTTTTCTTTGTTGTTAATAATATCAACAATAAATTCAGCAATTTTTTTCATTTCTTTTTCTTTCATACCACGAGTGGTAACGGCAGGAGTCCCAATTCTAACACCGCTTGCAACAAAGGCATTTCGTTTTTCGTTAGGAACCGTATTTTTGTTAACAGTTATGTGTGCCTTACCAAGCAAGGTTTCAAGTTCAAGTCCAGTAATATCTCTATCAGATAAATCAACAAGCATTAGGTGATTATCGGTTCCGCCCGAAACCAACTTTATTCCGTTAGCCTTTAATTCGTTGGCAAGAGCTTGAGCATTATTAATAACTTGTTGTTGGTAGCGTTTGAATGCAGGGGTTAAAGCTTCTTTAAAAGAAACTGCTTTTCCTGCAATAATATGTTCAAGCGGTCCACCCTGTGTGCCTGGGAAAATTGCTTTATCAATTTTTTCTTTATATTCTTCTTTGCAAAGAATAAATCCACCACGAGGACCACGCATTGTTTTATGAGTTGTGGAAGTAACAAAATCGGCATATTTAACTGGGTTATCGTGAAGCCCTGCAGCAATAAGTCCTGCAATATGTGCCATATCAACCATTAAATAAGCACCAACTTCATCTGCAATTTTTCTAAACTTTTTAAAGTCGATTTTTCTTGGATATGCACTAGCACCTGCAACAATTATTTTAGGTTTAACTTCTAATGCTATTTCTCTTACATTGTTATAATCAATATAACCACGAGAATTAACGCCATAATTATATGCATTAAAATATTTTCCTGAAACATTAACTTTAAATCCGTGAGTTAAATGCCCACCATCAGATAGGTTCATACCCAATATTGTGTCGCCCGGTTTTAACATTGCAAAGTAAACAGCAAAGTTTGCATTTGCACCGCTATGTGGTTGAACATTTGCGTGATCGCAGCCAAATAATTTTTTTAATCTATCAATAGCCAAGTTTTCAACAATATCAACATTTTGGCAACCGCCATAGTAACGCTTACCAGGATATCCCTCGGCATATTTGTTAGTAAAGCAACAAGCCATTGCTTCGCTTACTGCTGGACTAACATAGTTTTCGCTTGCAATAAGTTCTAAACCATCGTGTTGTCTAACTTTTTCTTTTTCGATTGCATTAAACACTTGCACATCGGTTTGCTTTAAGGTTTTATTCATTTTATTCCTCCACAGTAAAATTTAACTAATTTATTGTAGCAAACTAAACAAAAATTATCAAATATTAAAGTGTGCAAAAGTTTACATTGTTAAAAATACACAATAAAATGGTTAATAAATTATTGAATAAAAAACTATTTTAAAATTTGCAATAGTTATGTTATAATTAATTCGCAAAAAGGATGATAGTATGATTTTAGATGGTAAAAGTTTTTCGGCTAAAATAAAACAACAGGTTAAAGAAGAAGTTAAAACTCTTTTAGATAATGGTTTTAAAGTTCCAACCTTGGCTGTTGTTATTGTGGGGGACGATGGTCCTAGCCAAATTTATGTTAATAATAAAAAAAATGCGTGTGCTTTTGTTGGTATAAAAAGTGTTTCGGTAGAACTTCCTGCAACTACTACACAAGCACAACTTGAAGAAAAACTAAAAAAACTTAATAGCGACAAAACCATTAACGGAATATTATTGCAGTTACCTTTGCCAAAAGGATTAGACGAAAGAAGTGCACTTAATTGCATAAGCCCAATTAAAGATGTTGATGGCTTAACAAATTTAAGTTTGGGCAAACTAACTTCTGGCGAAACTTGTTTAACTGCTTGCACTCCAACAGGTGTTATTAGTTTGTTAAAGGAATATAATGTTTGCTTAAGCGGAAAAAATGTTGTAATAATTAACCGAAGCAATTTGGTCGGAAAACCGCTTGCACACCTAATGTTAAACGAAAATGCAACAGTAACAGTTTGCCATAGCAGAACAATAGATGTTTCGTTTTACACAAAGCACGCCGACATTGTGGTAACCGCTGTTGGAAAGCAAAACTTTTTAACTGCAGATATGATAAAAAAAGGGGCAGTTGTTGTGGATGTTGCTATTGTTAGAAAAGAAAACGGAATTTGTGGTGATGCCGATTTTGAAAATGTTTCTAAAAAAGCAAAACTAATAACTCCTGTTCCGGGTGGGGTTGGACCTCTTACCATTGCAACACTTATGCAAAACACTGTTAAAGCATATAAACTTCAAAATGGAATTAAATAAAAAAGGAATGATTAACTCATTCCTTTTTTTATTATTCTTCAACAGGTGCATCACAACCTTTAATGGTTAAACTAATGCGTTTTTTCTCTGGGTCAACTGCTAAAACTTTAACATTAACAACATCGCCAACTTTTAAAACATCGCTTGGGTGTTTAACATAGTCTTTAGAAATTTCGGAAATGTGCACTAGTCCATCTTGATGAACAGAAATATCTACAAACGCACCAAAGTCGGTAACATTTCTAACTGTTCCGGTTAAAACCATTCCAGCTTTTAAATTAGATATATCTAATAGTTCGCTTTTCAAAACTGGCTTAGGAAGTTCATCACGAACATCTCTGCCCGGTTTAATTAATTCGTTTACAATATCGTTTAAGGTTGGAACACCGATATTAATGCTGTTTGCTACCTTTTCGATTCCTTCTTTTTCTATCATTTTAGGAAGCAATACTAAATTTTCGGCTTTAATATCTTCCACGCTTAAATTAAAGTATTTAAGTAATCGCATTGTTGCATCGTATGCTTCGGGATGCACTGCGGTGTTATCTAAAATGTTAGTTCCGTTGGTAACACGAAGGAAACCGGCACATTGTTCAAAAGCTTTGTCGCCTAACTTTGGAACTTTCTTAAGTTGTTCTCTGGTTTTAAATTCGCCATTATCGTGGCGGTATTTTTCAATGTTTTTAGCAATGCTAGAATTTAATCCTGCAACGTGGCTAAGTAGGCTCGGGCTTGCTGTATTAACATCAACACCAACACTATTAACGCAAGTTTCAACAACGCCATCTAGCACTTGTGTTAATCTTGCTTGTGGCATATCGTGTTGATATTGTCCAACGCCAATGCTTTTAACATCTATTTTAATAAGTTCTGCAAGTGGGTCTTGCAATCTTCTTGCAATTGATACTGCACTACGAAGTGCAACATCAAAATCAGGAAATTCTTGAGCACCAAGTTTGCTTGCCGAGTAAACCGAAGCACCAGCTTCGTTAACAACAGCGTATTCAACTTTATGGTTTAATTTTTTAATTAGGTTGGCAACAAAAATTTCACTTTCTTTGGTTGCTGTTCCGTTTCCGATAGATATAACATTAACATTATGTTTATCAATAAGAACTTTTAATCTTTCTTCGGCTTCTTCAATTTTATTTTGTGGAGGTGTTGGGTAAATAACGGTTGTATCTAACACTGAACCTAACTCGTTAATAACTGCAATTTTACAACCTGTTCTATAAGCTGGGTCTAAGCCCAAAATAACTTTTCCTTTTAAAGGTGGTTGCATTAAAAGCGGCTTTAAGTTTACTTCAAACATTTTAATTGCTTGTTCGTTTGCATTGTTGCTAAGTTCGTTTCTAACTTCACGCTCGATGCTAGAAAAAATTAAACGATTGTAACTATCGGCACTAACTTCTTTTAGTAAATCTTCAAAACAACTATTTTTTAAAATAAACATTTTATAAATTTCTTTTAAGGCTTCTTCTTCTGAAATACAAAGTTCAACTTTTAAAATGTCTTCTTTTTCGCCACGGTTAATTGCCAAAATTCTGTGGCTAGGGGTTTGAGATATTTTGCTAGCATAATTTGCATACATCTCGTAAGTAAACACATTTTCTGCATCGGCTTTTTTAGGGTTTAGTTTGGTTTTTATTTCTCCAAACTTAGTTAACTTTTCACGAAGAATTTTTCTTAAATTAGCGTTATCAGAAATTGTTTCGGCAACAATATCTTTTGCTCCATTAATGGCATCTTCTACCGAGTTAACTTCTTTTTCGGCATCGATATATTTTTTAGCTTCTTCTTCTAAATTTGGGTTTGCTTGTTTTAAAATAAAGTCGGCAAGCGGTTGCAACCCTTTTGCAATAGCAACACTTGCTCTGGTTTTACGCTTTGGTCTAAATGGACGATATATATCTTCAACTTCGGTTAAAGTAACAGCATCTTCTATTGCCTTTTTAACTTCGTCGGTTAATTTGTCTTGTTCTAAAATTAATTTAGTTACTTCTTCTTTTCTTGTTGTTAAACTTCTTAAGTATTTTAGTCGGTCATCAAATTGTCTAAGCATTTGGTCGTCGGCACTGCCAGTTAATTCCTTTCTGTATCTGGCAATAAACGGAATTGTGCAACCATCATCAATTAAATTGATTATGTTTGTTGCGTGTGTTAAACTAATTGAAAATTCTTGACTTAGTGTTAATGTTATATCCATAAAATATTCCTTACTACATAAAATTTTGCATTTTTTAACGCATTAAAATTATAACAAAAATTAAAGCTTTTAACAATGAAATAAGGGCTATGAAGCTTTTTAAATAAACTATAAATAGTGTTTGCTTTACTATTGCATTATAAATTATAATCTAATTAGGAGAAGTTTTTTATGGTTTTTAGTTCGATGACATTTTTATGGATTTTTTTACCAATAGTTTTGTTATTAAACTATTGTTTTTCTTTTATAAAAAATTCTAAGGTTAAGTACCTTTGCAAAAATATTAATCTGTTAATTGCAAGTTTAATTTTTTATGCTGGTGGCGGAATATGGTATTTGTTTGTAATGCTGGCATCAATTTTAGGCAACTATTTGTTTGCATTGTGGATTAATTATGAAGATACAAAAAATTTAAAAATAAAAAAACTAGCATTAGTTTTAGCCATTGTTTTTAATTTAGGATTGCTATTTTATTTTAAGTACACAAACTTTTTTGTAAGCATTATAGAAAATATTGCAAATATGAATTTCGGTTTAAAAGAAGTTATTTTGCCAATAGGTATATCGTTTTTCACATTTCAAGCAATGTCGTATGTTATTGATGTTTATTTAAAAAAAGTTGAATGTCAAAAAAATCTAATGTTGCTTGCATTATATGTTTCGTTATTTCCACAATTAATTGCAGGTCCAATTGTTAAATATTCCGATATTGAAGACCAATTAAAAAACAGAGTGGAAACAACAGAAAAATTTGTTCAAGGTATTAAACGATTTTTATATGGTCTTGCCAAAAAGGTTATAGTATCGAATGTTGTTGGCGAAGTTGCCGAAACCATTTTTAATACCAACATTTGGGAAATGGGAACTTTATCGGCTTGGTTAGGAATTATTTGTTATTCAATTCAAATTTACTACGACTTTAGTGGTTATTCTGATATGGCAATTGGCCTTGGTAAAATGTTCGGCTTTGAGTTTACAGAAAACTTTAACTATCCTTATTTGGCAACATCCGTTCAAAACTTTTGGCGTCGTTGGCACATATCGCTTTCGTCTTGGTTTAAAGAATATGTTTATATTCCACTTGGCGGAAACAGAAAAGGAAAGGTTAGAACCTATATAAACTTATTTATTGTGTTTTTGTTAACAGGTATTTGGCACGGAGCAAACTTTACATTTATTTTGTGGGGAGTTTTTTACGGAATATTTTTAGTAATAGAGAGGTTATTCCTAGGCAAACTATTAGAAAAAAACAAGTTTAAGTTTTTAAATTGGCTTTACACAATGTTTGTTGTGGTATTGCTTTGGGTTTTCTTTAGAGCGCCAAATGTGGAATATGCTTTTATGTATATAGGAAAAATGTTTGATTTCTCGAAAGAAATAACTTCTGTGGCTCAAATAATTAACTTGTGGCAATGGTTTATATTATTTATTGGTGTGTTGTTTTGCGGACCAGTTCAAAGTTTATTTAAAAAAGTTTACAATAAGATAAAAGATAAAACTTGGGTATTTTGGGTGGATTACTCGATGCAAATATGTTTATTTGTTTTAAGTATTGTTTTATTAATTAATAATACATTTAATCCATTTATTTACTTTCAATTTTAGAAGGAGGGAAATATGAAAAAGAATATTGCAGTAATAATTATATTTATTTTTGTTTTAGTTTTTCCAATGGTTGCTTGGCCAGCATTACAAAGTTTTGATAGTAAAGTTGCTGTTAATGAAAACCGCCAAAAAGCGCCTTTCCCTAAATTTGATAACAATGTAATAGTTAACTTTGATAAATTTTTTACAGATAGGCTTCCTATTAGAAATAGTTTAATTAAAGTTTATTCTAGTTTAGAAATGGCATTTAATAACCTTTATTCTAAGATATTAGAACTTTTAAATATTCCATATTATTCTTCTAAAAACTATGTTTTATTTGGTAAAGAGGATTGGTTGTTTTTTCTAGGAGATAACAGTTTGGATTATTATCAAGGTTCAAATGTGTTATCTGAGGAAGTAATGGCTGGTTTTGTGCAAAAAGCTGAAAAAGTTAATAATTATTTTGCATCAATGGGTAAGGAATTTAAAATTTTTATAGCACCAAATAAAGAACAAATTTATTACGAATTTATGCCTAATGGAATAGCAATTAAAAACACAAGTAAAAGAGTTGATGTTTTGGTTGATTATTTTAAAAAGCATTCAAATGTTGAAATTATATATCCTAAACAAGCATTGTTAAATGCAAAGCCAGATATGCAATTATATTATAAATACGATACTCACTGGAACTTTGGTGGTGGATATATTGGCACAGTGGAATTACTTAAAGCACTAAATATTGAAGTTGGCACTGCAGAAATAACAAGTAATGTTCAAGAAACTAGAGCTGATTTAATAGCTATGATTGCAGGACAAAATAAGTTGGATACCGAAATTTCTGTTAATTATCGACCAGAAATTTCTTATAACTTAATTAATGCAGAGAATGCTTATATTTGCAACAGTTCTAATACAAACGGAAAAAATTTATTATTGTTTGGCGATTCGTTTAGAGAATTTATGTTTCCTACTTTAGCAAAAGAATTTACAAATTCTATTTTCACTACTCGATCTTCTTATGGTGCAAATAAACGCTACGAAAAAGAAATAGAGACAGCCGATACAGTTATATTTGAATGTGTTGAACGTTATGAGCAATATATGTTTAATGGCGAACTGTTAGACAGATTTATTGAATATTATAATTTATAAAACTTTTTTAATGTTAAAAAGTGTTTATAAAATTATTTATTGGGAAAATATTAACTATGAATAAAGAGACCAAGCAAAAAATTGTTAAGCTATTAATTACAATTGGTATTATATTGTTAGTGTGTTTAGCGGTGTATTTGCCTTTGCAGTTAACCGGAACAATTAACAAAATTAATAGTGCTGAAAAATTAAAAGAGGTTATCTTAAGTGGTGGTGCTTATAGTTACTTAATTTATTTTGCTATTCAATTTTTGCAAGTAACATTTTTACCATTGCCAGCCTTTGTTACAACCGTTCCAGGGACTTGGGTTTTTGGACCTTGGGTTGCTTTTGGTATTAGTTTTTTTGCAATTATGGCAGGCACAATTTTTGCGTTCTTTTTAGGTAGAAAAATTGGCAAGCCAATAATAAATTGGATTGTTGGCGAAAAGGATGCTATTAAATGGAACGAAAAATTAGAAAAGGGAAAGTTTGTGTTTTTCTTAATGATGCTATTTCCATTTTTTCCAGATGACATTTTGTGCTTGCTTGTTGGTGCAACTAATATGAGTTTTAAATTCTTTTTAGTAACCAATTTAATTAGTCGACCAATTGGTACTGCGTGCACTTGCTTTTTAGGTAGTGGAATATTAATTCCGTTTAGTGGTTGGGGTATTCCTGTTTGGATTGTTTTAATTGCTTTAATGGGGGTTGCTTTCTATATTAGTTGGAAATATCAAAAACAAATTAAAAACTTTGTTACAAGTTTAGGTGCAAAAATAAGCAAAAAACAACAACCCAAATTAGTGGAAGGCGAAAACAATAATACTGAAACTGGCAACGAGCTAAGTGGCTTAGTTAATAATCAAGAAGAATTTATTAACAATGTTGAAATAAGTAACGAACAAAGCGAACAAGAAACCGAAAGTTTAGAGCCTAATATTAAAAAAGTTGAACAAGAAAGCATAGATGATTTAAAAATTGGAACAAATAAAAAAACTAAACGAAAATCAAATAAAAATAAAAATCACCAATAGTGGTGATTTTTTTTAATTTACTATCGAGCCATCAAAAATAGAATAATATCTAACAATATTTTCATCAGGCATATCAAGCGAAATAACAATAGAATTTGCTAAATTATCGTTTGTTGCTTTTGCAAAATATTTTAAGGTTATGTGAAAGGTACTATCGCCTTTCCAAAGTTTAACTTTCACTGGCAAAAGTTGGTCTTCTTTTTTAACAAATTGCACATCATCTGATAGTTCTGCTGGGGTGTAAAAAATTTCATAAACGCTTTCGGTGTTACCAGCCGTGTTATAACTATAAAGAATGTTTGATTTTTTTATACGATTGCAATTATATGGTTTGTTAGGAGCTTCACTACTAGAGCCATCGTGGTAACCAAAGGTGTTAGGGTAGTGTTGGTTTAAGTAGGTTACAATGCTTTGAACATATTTTTCAAAATCGGATAAGTTAGAATTTTGTGCTGTTAAATAAAGTAAGTAGTTGCTGTTTGCTGGAATGGTGTTGTTAAAATTAGTGGCAGTTGGAATTGGTAAGTTTTCAAGCCCATAGGTTAAAAGTTCGTTTTCCGAAAACCAATTTTCAGGCAAGCCACTAGGTGGATTTGTGTTTCCGCAAGCCGTTAAACTAAAAACTGCCGACACAATTATTATTAAACTTAGTAATGCTTTTTTAATTTTCATATTTTTAGTTTAGCATATTATTAAAAATTTAAAAACATTTTTAAAAATTGTTAACAAAAAAACAACTATTTATAAGTTGTTTTTTTACTCGTGATTATGTGTGCAAGGGCAGTCGCCAGCACAATATAAACTTTCGTCGTATGCAATATTATGTTTTATATAATAATCTTTAACCGCGGCTTTAATTGCTTCTTCGGCAAGCACAGAACAATGTAACTTGTAAGCTGGCAAACCATCTAAAGCTTCAACAACTGCCTGATTGGTTAGTTTTAATGCTTCTTCTACTGGTTTGCCTTTTATTAGCTCTGTGGCAATCGAACTTGTTGCAATAGCACTTCCGCAACCAAAGGTTTTAAATTTAACATCGGTTATAATGTTATTTTCAACTTTTATATACATTCTCATAATATCACCACATTTTGCATTGCCCACTTCGCCAACGCCATCGGCATTAACTATTTCGCCAATATTGCGAGGATTTCTAAAGTGATCCATAACTTTTTCACTATAAAGCATAACTAATTTCTCCTTTTTTTAATTTATCCCAAACAGGGGATATTTCACGCAAATATTCAACAATTTTAGGAATAACTGTTAAACAATAATCAATTTCGGCTTCGGTTGTAAACTTGCTAAGCGTTAAGCGTAACGAACCGTGTGCAACATCGTGTGGTCGCCCAATGGCTAATAAAACGTGCGATGGGTCAAGCGAACCCGATGTGCAAGCACTGCCAGAAGAAGCACAAATGCCTTTATCATCTAAAAGTAGTAACAAACTTTCCCCTTCGATTCCTTCAAAGCAAATGCTAAAGTTATTTGGTAGTCTATTAAGCAAGTCTCCATTAATTGCACTATGTTCAATTTTTATTAAACCTTTAATTAATTTATCTCTAAGCCTTATTTCGTGTTGCATAGTTTTTTGTAAATTGGTGGTTGCAAGTTCTAATGCAGTTGCCATTCCAACTACTGCTGCAACATTTTCTGTTCCAGCCCGTTTTCCGTTTTCTTGATTTCCACCTTCTATTAACGGCAAAAGCGGAACACCTAACTTGCAGTAAAGTGCACCAATCCCTTTAGGTCCGTGAAATTTGTGTGCTGAAAGGCTGAGCATATCAACGCCAAGCTCTTTAACATCAACAGGTATATTTCCCACTGCTTGAACTGCATCGGTGTGAAATATAATATTGTGTTCGTGGCAAATTTTTGCAATATCTTTAATTGGTTGAATTGTGCCAATTTCGTTGTTTGCAAACATAATGGTAACTAAACAAGTTTGGTCGGTTATGGCTTTTTTTAAATCGTCTAATTTTATTATTCCGTTTTTGTAAACATCAAGATAGGTTACCTTAAACCCTTGCTTTTCTAGTTTGTGTAAGGTGTGCAAAACTGCGTGGTGTTCAAAAGCAGAAGTTATTATGTGAAATTTATTTTTTCTAGCTCCCATTGTGCTTGCCGAAATTATTGCTTGATTATCGGCTTCGCTTCCGCCAGATGTAAAAAATATTTCTTTTGCATTTGCGTTTAAGCAACTTGCAATTTTGTTTCTTGCGTTTTCCAAATCTTCTTTGGCGTGTTGACCAAGCGAGTGCAAACTTGAAGCGTTGCCATAGCTTTCTTTTAAATATGGCAACATTGCGTTTAAAACAGAATCATCAATTTTTGTTGTTCCTGCGTTATCTAAATATATCATAATTCTCCTTAATTCCTACCAATATGGTATGGTTTTATTATAAAAATAAAAATTGTTTAAGTCAATATATTTTGTTAATTTAACTTAAACAATTTAATATTATTTTTTATAGGTTTTATCTAATAAATCTTTTAGGGTAATGCTTGCTAAATATTTATTTATTAAACACCCAAGAGTGTTCCAAACTCCAACGGTTTCACAATTACCTTTTCTAGGGCAGCTGTTTTCGTGCAAACAGGAAGATAGTTTTATTGTGTCGCCAGTAGCATCTAAAATTTCTTTAATAGTGTAATCGGAAGCCGGTTTTGTTAATTTATAACCACCATTAATTCCGCGCATACTTTCAACTAAGTTTGCTTTTAATAGCATCGACATTATTTTTTCTAAATATTTAATAGTTATAGCTTGCCGTTTCGAAATATCAGAAATCGAAACATAATCAGGGTGGTTTTTGGCAATATCTGCCATAATTCTAACTGCGTTTCTACCTTTTGATGTTATTTCCATTTTTTTAAATTCCTATAGTTTGCTTAATAGATTCTATTTTTTTATTATATTTTTTATCGGCAACTTTAACATTACTAACTTTAAAAATATCGCCACTTTCAAAGTAATCTAAAAATTCAAAATTAAAACTAAACCATTCGCTAACTCCACCCAGCCACGAACTTATAGCATTAATTTCTTCAATGTTATCGTTATAGCTTGCTTGCCCAACTAGTATTAAATAAATATTTTTATTTTTTAGTGAGTTGTGATTATAAAAAGGATTTAATCTATCTATAACACTTTTAATTAAACCCGATACTTGGCTCATATAAACTGGCGAAACCAAAATTATGTTATCGGCTTCTAATATGCTTTTATAAATTGTGGTGGTAACAAAATCCGATAACACACAATGGTTTTTAAGTTTTTTTGCACAAGCATTGCAACCTAAACAAAACTTAATATCTTTGTTTGCCAAGTTAATAATATTACATTTTTCACTTTTTAAATCGTTAATAATTTTAGAACAATTTTGTTCTCGATTGCTTCCATTAATAAATAAATTCATAACTATTCCTTATTATTTTTTTGTTGTTCCCACTCATTTCTTAAAATGCCAAAGTTCCAAATATCTAAAAACTTATCGTTTTTAATTCTGGCTTTTCTATCTGTTCCTTCAAAAGTAAAGCCCAGTTTAAGCGCAAGATTTTTGCTTGCAACATTGCCTTCCCAAATAAAAGCTTGAATACGATTAAAGTCAAAGTTTGTGAACAAATAATCCATTAATGCTTTGCTTGCTTCAAAGGCAATGCCTAAATGTTGGTAGTTAACATTTAAAGCCCAACCAATTTCGCATAGTTTATGTTGCCATAAAACATTTTCTACCGAAACACTTCCAACAATTTTTTGTTCGTTTTTTAGTTCAATTGCCCAAGTTAGGGCGGGTTCGGTTTTATGGTTATATTTTCTAATTATTTTTGTAAGTGAGTTTTTATATCCATCAATATCTGGTCTTACTTTAGTTGGTAAGAAAGTGTGCAAGTTTTCGTTAGCACGATACTCTATGTAAGCGTTAATATCGCTTAACTTATAACGCCTAAGTATTAATCTTGGAGTTTCTATTTTTGTAACTTTTAATTCCATAGCCTAATTATAACATAACTATTTTAAAATAAAAAAATAATCAAATAAATAAAACAAAAAAACACGCTTAAATAAGAGTGTTTTTATTATGTTATCCTTTTGTTGTTAATTTTGAATTTTCTTGCACTGGAACTAAACGAGAAGCAATGTCATTAATAAAAGCACATTTGTGATTTATTAAAAAATGTTCGGCGTTGGTTATTAAATCGTATTTAACATTTAAGTTTGGTAAAAATTCGTAGTTACAACTGCCAAAATTTCCGTAGGTGCTTTCGCTTTCGGTGTAACTGCCTTTTAGCATATTATATAATAAGTTCCATCTATCACAAGAACCAACGTCAATTTCTTTTGCAAAATCCGCACTATTTATAATTGGTTTTTGGTTTAGGTTAATTGTTGAATTTTTAATTTTGTGTTTAACATAAAGTTCTTTTAATTGCTTGTTATTAACAAACTGATTTAATGCCACTTCAATACATTTTTCAACATCGGTGTTTTTATTTACAACCATTAATCTAACCGGTATGCCTTTTTTATAAAAAACAATAGCATTATGTTTGTTGGTAATATTAATATTTTTATTATCGCAAGTAATAATGCAATTACAATTTTTAACAACTTTATATTCGTTAAAAGGTGCTTTATTGTTTTCAAAACCATCAACAAAACAACCATTAAAACACTCGTAATGGTTTAACTTTTGTTCTGTCCATAAGTCAATAGAGTTTATATCTAACATAAATTCTCCTAAGGGGTTAAACGCTTTTAATTGATAATCCGCCATCTGCACAAATAATTGAACCAGTTAGTGCAGAACTTTTTTCGCTAATTAAAAATTCAACAACATTGGCAATTTCTTGTGGCTTTGTAAATTTGTTAAGCAAAATGCGTTTGCGTTCGTTTTCTAAAAATTCTTTATCTAGTTGCTTGTTCATTTCTGTCATAACCCAGCCGGGCATAACTGCATTAACCAAAACATATGGTGCAAATTCGATTGCAAAGTTTTTTGTTAAGTTGTTAATTGCTGCTTTGCTAGCATCGTAATCAATGCTTGTTGGATATATTGTTTGGTCGCCGTTAGTGGAAGAAATATTAACAATTTTGCCACTTTTATTTTTAAACATATGCGCACCAAAAATTTTGCTCATTGCAAAAACGCTACCTGCATTATTGATTATGGTTTTGTTAAATAACATAACGCTTCTATCTTTAACATCCATATCTTCAACAATACCAGCATTGTTAACAAGGGCATCCACCTTTTTGAAAGTTGAAATAATTTCGTTAAACATTAAGTTTACATATTCTTCTTGGCTTACATCGCCAAAACAGCTTAAAACTTTAACATTATATTTTGCTATTAAATTTTGTTTAACACGCTCTAATTTTGCTTTGCTATTCTTATCGTTTATAACAATATTCCAATTAAGTTTTGCAAAGTGCTCGGCAATAGCTTTTCCAATTCCTTGTTGAGCTCCAGTTATAACTATAGTTTTACTCATAAATTACTCCTTAACTTAACTTTAAATTATTATAGCACAATAATTTTTGTTATTATAATTTTTTTAATTAACTTTGTTAAGTTAATCAATTTGCTAATTTAGTTAATAATATATTATACTAGTTAAAGCTAGGGGGATATTAATTAACATTAATTAATAAATTAATATGAAAACAAATAAAAAAATAATTGAATTTATTCCATTTTTTGTAATGATTGCATTGAGTATTATAACAATTTGCATATATTTAATTTCAATGAATGGTAACGATGGAATTAAAGTATTAAAAATATTTATAGCTTTGTTTGCATCATTACTAATTCCTTTAATAAATGTTATTTTTAAAATTAAAGTTCCAATAATTCTTAATATTTTAGTAACATTTTTTTGTTATGTTTCGTTGCAATTAGGTTCTGTGTTAGATTTTTATGGCTTAATACCATATTATGATAAATTCTTACACACAACTTTTGGTTTTACTGGAGCATTAGCAGTGTTTATATTTTTACTATATGGAAATGGTAGAAATTTAAAATCGTGGTGTTTTTTTATAATAATTATGCTTTGCGTAGTTGGAATTGCAGGCTTTTGGGAAATTTATGAATATGTCGAAAATATTATTACTAACTCTAACGTTCAACGTTGGATGCCAAATATGGGCGAAGTTGGTGATATGTCGGTTAGCGAATTTTTTAAAACTTACGATCCGCTTTGGGATACTATTTGGGATATTATTGTTGCAGCATTTGGTGTTGTTATATTTTATGTTTTTGTATTTATCGATAAACTATGTGGCTACAAAGCGTGCAAAAGCATTTATAATCAAGTTCAAGTTTCAACAAAGCAAACAAATAAAACAGTTGAATAATTCAACTGTTTTTTTATTTTAGTTAATCAACATTTTTAAAGTTTTACTTTATTTTTTTAGCATAAAAGTTCATATCAATAATTTTATATCCTAAGCCTGATAAAACTTGGTTCATTATTTTATTGTTTTTGCCTGTTGCACAAGAAATTACGCTTGCTTGTTTGTTAAAGGTTTTTAACGATTCATAAAGTTTTAATGCTACACCATATTTTCGATATTCTTTTTTAACATACATTTGCGAAACCCACAAAACTTCGCCATCATCTGCCCAATACATTTTGGAATATAAAATCATTCCAACCGGGGTTTTGTTATATTCTGCAACTAAACAATAAAACTTAGGGGAGCTGCAAAAATAGTCGGTATCCAGTTTTTTTGCAAATTGGCTAGCATAAGTTTGTTCACTAACATTGTGAATTACTAAGTTTGCTTCAATTAAAAAGTTCTTATGTTTTTTTGTTGCTTTAACAATTTTTATTTTTTCCATAATAAAATCCTTTAAAAATCTTTACCAATATCAAACTCGTTAATGTTTGGATTTACATAACGAAATTTTTTATTTTTGTTTTTATATTTTATTGCTTTATTAGGGCAACGATGGTAGCAACCTAGGCAAGCCACGCAGTTGTTGCCAAACTCTATTTTATCATTACTTAAACTAATGTTTTTGGCTGGGCATAAGTTAACACACTTTCCGCATTTAGTACAACTGCTAGTTGTGTGAAAATCACTGCCAATTAAACGCCAGTTGCCTTTGTTTTTTAAATAAGTTTGCTCTTTAGTTTTTTTAGGCTTTGGCAAAACATAATTTTTTTCTTTTATGTTTTTAATAACTTTTGCTATGTTTTTATTTGAAGCTTTTAAAACTTTGTTTAAGTAAAATTTTGGAACAGTAAAGGAAAGAGTAAAGTTTTCTGGCATTTTTATCTTATACATTGCAACAACATTTAACTTAAACTTGTTAACTGCATAATCATAAAATAAATAGTCTGCACCGCCCACCATTCCGCCATAGTTTTGAACAACTATAATTTCGGTTGTTTTATTTAATGTGTTTAATAAATTTAAAACGTGAACAGGCATACCAAACGAATAAATCGGAGTTACAATAATAATTTTTTCAAATTCGCCACCATTGCCAGCATAGTTTGGAATATATAAAACTTTTCCACCTAATTCGTCTTGAACTTGTTTTGCAATATGTAAACTATTTCCAGTTGAACTAAAATATAAAATACCTATCATAAATAAATCTCCAAAGTTATTATAGCATAAAATTATTTAATTGTATTAATATAAAAAACAACTATAAATTAATATAGTTGTTAATTATTTATATTATTTTTTTTAATTGGTTTAGCAATGCTTCAATTTTATTAATCATATCTGCTGCATTAGAATATTCTATTAAATAGTTTGTTGTAACTTTTAGAGCAGAACTTATTTTATAGCCTTGTTTATAAACACAAACAATAGGTTTATCCAAGCAATTTGCGTAACCTATTTCAATGCCTTGTCCGGTTGATGGATAAGAAACTTCTGCCAAAATTAAATCGTAGTTTGAAATGTTGCTATTTGGTTTCATTGGCAAGTTTTCTTTTTTATGTGGTAGAAAAAAGCTGTGATTATTAGTTAAATCCGATTGTTCTAGGGGAGTATATAGTTCGTTAACATAATCAAATGCACTAGAATGTGAAACATAAATTTTCATAATTTTTCCTTAAAATAAATTTTGACATTTTAATATTAACAATTTTATTAATAAAAAACAACCACATTAATTAAACATAGTTGTTTTTAGTAGCGCAGCAGGAGGGCGTGACGCGTTAAATAAACTTGCTGGTAGCAAGTTTATAGCCAAAACGGGAGGCACTTTATGTGCTGACGGACTTCGCATCCCAAGAGGGTTCGAATCCCAAATAAAAAAACAACTATAGATTAATATAGTTGTTTTTTAAATGGCGCAGCAGGAGGGCGTGACGTGTTAAATAAACTTGCTGGTAGCAAGTTTATAGCCAAAACGGGAGGCACTTTATGTGCTGACGGACTTCGCATCCCAAGAGGGTTCGAATCCCAAATAAAAAAACAACTATAAATCAATATAGTTGTTTTTTAAATGGCGCAGCAGGAGGGATTCGAACCCTCGGAACGGGACCGTTCACACGCTTTCCAAGCGTGCACATTCGACCACTCTGACACCGCTGCATATTCAAATTGTTTTTTAATTACCAAAGCATTAATAATATACATTAATTTAGTTGTTTAGTAAAGAGAAAACAAAAAATTAGTTTAGTTATTGGTTATTATTAATTTTAAAAACTTATAAAAAGTTGTTATAATAAAAATATGAAAAAAGTTTTATATGTTTTATTCTATCCAATAATATTAATATATAAATATTGTTATAAGCTAAAAATAAAACATTTTTTTTGCGGTGTTACCATCGAGAAAATTGATGCTTTATCTGGTAGAGATTTTGAAGAGTTGGTTGAACTTATATTTAAGTATTGTGGTTATAAAACAACTTTAACAAAAGCCAGCTCCGATTATGGCGCTGATGTTATAGCAAAAAAGCGTGGCATTACTTGGGTGGTTCAAACAAAACTATATTATAATCATCAAGTGGGGAATTCCAGTGTACAACAGGCAAGTTCGGCAATTAATTATTATAATGCAAATTATGCTTGTGTTGTTACTAATTGGAAATTTTCGGCCCAAGCAAAAACTCTTGCAAAAGTTCAAAATGTGTTGCTTATTGATAGGCAAAACTTAATTGATTTTTTAAATTGCTTAAAACAAGAAAAAAAAGAAAAGTTTTTTAGCAATTTAAAAAGTTATTTAGTGCTTAATAACTAAACTATTAACTAAAATTTTTATTAGGAAAAATATGAAAACTAAAGAAAAATCGTTAAAAACAAAAAAATATGTTGGCTTAAAACGCTCTTTTGTGTTTTACAAAAAACACATTGGACTTTTTATTGGCATTATTATTTTTAGTTTGTTGGGTAGTGGACTAAGTGTTTTAACTCCCATTTTTGAAGGTAACATTTTAACCGAATTTACAAATCTTAATTTTGATAAGGTTTTATTATTCGCTGGCTGTGTTTTGGTTTTATCAATTTTAATAAAACTATGTTATTTTATTTGGTTTAGGTTTTTAGTTAATATTAATCAACGAGTTAAGGTTGATATTAAACATAGCCTTATTAAAAACTTAGTTAATTTAGAAACTAAAAATTTTGATAAAACTAATTCGGGGGTTTTTATTTCTCGTGTTAATAGTGATGCAAACGAGCTTTCCACTTTTTATAATTCGCTAGTTGATTGCATTGCCGATGTTATTTCTAACTTTGGTTTTGTTGTTTATATTGCTTTTGTTAACATATGGGTTGCTTTGTTTATTGTTGTTGAATTGGTTTTGGTTTATATTTTAGAAAATAGCAGAATTAAAATTTGGTTCAAAAATAGAAAAATTTGGAAAGAAGCAAACGAAAAGGTTGTTGGCGGATACAGCGAAATTATTAGGGGTATTAGAGATATTAAAACCCTAAATCTTAAAGATGCTGCAATTAATAAAGTTTCAAAATATCAAGACGAAGCAATTTTACTTTCTAAAAAGATTGATTACGAAAACGATAATTGGCGCAGATTTAAACAAATTGTTTGTGCAGTGTTTGAATTTTTGTTTATTTTAATGTGTGTGTTATTTATTAAATATGGTTTACTTGCACCAGCAACATTTTTTATCGTTTATGTTTATTTTGGTAGAGCGGTTGGGCTTATTAACTATATCGTTAACATAAAACAACATTTAACAGATGGTGAACTTGCAGCAGAGCGAGTTCTAGAAATTTTGGATAGTGAAAAGTTTTCAAAAGAGCAGTTTGGAAGTAAAACAATAGAAAATTTGAAAGGCTCTATTGAATTTAAAAATGTAACTTTTACTTATAATAATGACGAAAAATTATTTAAAAAACTAAATTTAAAAATTTCGCCTAACCAAATGGTGGGCATAGTTGGAAAAAGTGGTCAGGGTAAAAGCACAATTTTAAATTTAATTGGTAAACTATATGATATAAGCGATGGGGAAATTTTAATCGATGATGTTAATATTGCCGAACTTAGCGAAAGTGCACTAAGGGATAATGTTTCAATAGTTATGCAAACACCTTACATATTTAATATGAGCATTATGGATAATATGCTTTTAGTTAACCCTAAAGCAACAAAAAAACAAATTTATAATGCTTGTAAAAAAGCACAAATTCACGATTTTATTTTTGCGTTACCAAAAAAATATGATAGTTTGGTTGGTGAAAATGGAGTTGTGCTTAGCGGTGGTCAGCGTCAACGCTTAGCTATTGCAAGAGCACTATTAAAAAACAGTAAGATTATTTTATTCGACGAAGCAACTTCGGCATTAGATAACGAAAGCCAAGGAAAAATTAAAGAAGTTATGGATTCGTTAAAATATGATCACACTTTAATTGTTGTTGCTCACAGGCTTTCAACTGTTGTGGATTGCGATAAAATTTTGGTGTTGGATAATAATAAAATTATTGCAGAAGGCACACATAAACAATTAATCAAATCTTGCAATGTTTATAAGGAACTATATAAAACTGAAGAATTAGTTTAATTAATAAAACTAAAAAGGAAAAATATTATGGAACAAAACATAAAAATTCAATTTGAAGAATTAAAAAAACAAATGGTTGAACTTGCTAAAAAAGATAATGGCTTAAAAGAATTAACTCCTTTTATGGGCAACGATAAAACACTTTCTTCGGCAAGTTATATGCTTAGGCTTAAGCGTGTGCAATTAGAAAAGCAAGAATCCGAAAATAAAGTTGAAAGTTTAATTAATGATTATTTAACTGTTGCTAAAGAATATGTTAATACCGAAAGCAACGAAGAAATTGGTTTGGCTATTAAAGAAATAAAACAAGAAATTTTTAATGTTTGTGAAGATATTAAAAATAATGTTATAACCACCACATCAGAAGTTAACTCTAAGCTTGATTTAACAACTTTTTATGCTATTAATTTAGATTTCATTTTTGATGAATTATATTTAACTTATAATTTTTTAAACAAACAAAAAGTATATAAACTAAATTTACAAACTTTAACTTTGCTAAATAAAAAACATAAAGAGTGTGTTAAGCAAAACGAAACTATTAATAACATTATAATTAGCCAATTAACTTTACCAATTAAAGCACTTAAACAAAAACAAGTTAAAAAAGTTTCTGGCTGTAGAATAAAAAAATAAGAGCAGTGTTTGCTCTTTTTTTATAATGGTGAATTGTAATAATATAATATAACATTTATAACATAAATAAAAAAATTAAACCTTTTGAGTAAAAGTTGCAAATTGTTTGCGACTTTTATTTATTGAATATTTATCATAATTCCACGATTATTAACAAACTTAATAAAAATATAGTTATCAACATTTGTTATTGTTGCAACAAATTCATCTTTTAATATGTCTAAAAGTATTTTTATAAATTCTTTTTTATCCAAGTATAAACTCCTTTCTTTATTGTAATAACTAAATTATAGCACTTTAAATGCTAGACGCGCACGGGATTTACAGTTATTTTGTCTAGAATTTTATTAGATAAAATAAGGAGTTTTAAATAATTATGTCGAATTTTAGCGAAAACTTAAAAGAGTTGCTTTTAGAACATAATTTATCAACTAGAGAACTTTCTAGAAAGATAAATTCTTCAATAGGTTTAATTTCGACTTATTGTTTAGATAAATATCGTCCAACTATTCCAAATATAATTAAACTTGCAGATTATTTTAATTGTTCAACCGATTATTTGTTGGGTGTTGTTGACGAGGATAAAAGTAAAACTTTTAATAAGAATGTTGTGTTTGATTTGGATGTTTTTCTTAAAAGATATAACGAACTAAAAAGTGATAAATCCGATTATGCTGTTGCAAAAGCTTTGGGCATTAATAATGGTGTTATTGCAAATTGGAAAGCTGGGCATATGCCAAATATTGATGCTATTATTTCTCTTGCTGATTTGTTTGGTACTTCGGTTGATTATTTAATAGGCAGAAGCAATGTTAGGTAATGTATTTAAAATTTAATAATTAAAACTATTAATTTATTTTGTTATAAAAAAGCACAAGTTGAGTTGTGCTTTTATTTATTAATATTAATTTCGCCTATTAAATTAGCTTGTAGTTCGTTATTCCAAAGGTTAGAGTTTGCAAACTTAATAGCATATAGCAAGTTGTTATTTAGTTCTTCGCCAAACAAACTTAAATAAACTTTATATTTGCCATTTTCTAAATTTAGTGGAGTAGAGTAACTAACATTGTTAGTTTGCATAAAGTTATCAAGTTGTTTAGTAAATTTTATCTCATTATTTTCGTTAACAAAAATTAATTTGCTTTGTTTTTGTTTGTTTAAGTTGCCAAAGCCAACATTATTAAAACTTAAGGATATGTTAATTTTATCAAATTTATTAGAATACTCAAAAACTGAGTTTGTTAAAACATATCTATAACCCATATGGTTTTCAATATAAGTAAAAGCTGTTTGGTTATAATATGTTTCATCATTTCCACACATATTTGTGTAGTGCGAATTTTTCCATTTATCTATAACTTCGTTGTTCCATTCAATGTTTAAATAGTTTAAGTTAATTTTGTTCATTTCTGGCAAACAAACATCAATATTATGCAAAGTGCTATTTGGAGCAACAACTTCTCCGCCAAAGGGAAGATGATTTGTTTGCTTACTTAAAAACTCAATTTCTTTTAATCTATTAGTGTATGTTCCAAGGTCGGTGCTTGAACCCAAATAACCATCGTTATATAATCCTAAATAATAAGCTTTAGAGTTTTTATCAATGGTGTAGTTATCTATTTCGTTAATGGTTATGCCTAAATAATCATAAATCATTTTAGGTGTTCTAACCAAAACCGGAATGCGGTTTGTGTTTGCTAAAAAAGTTTCAATAATAGGAGAAATGTAGGTTGCATTTGCAATTACGCTTGTGTGCATTTCACCCCAAGGTCCAATTAAACCTGCTTCAATAGCAGTTAAGGTGTTATAAAATTTATTTAAAATACCCGAAACTTGTTTTATGTGCTCATAAATAATGGTTGGGTTTGGTTCAGTGTTTGCTTTGCCACCAAAGTTTGGATCGTAACTAAATCTGATAATTGCATTTTTGTTATTTTGTTTTAAATGGTTTAGTAGTTCTTCAATTCCGTTTAAGGCTTCGGTTGTTAAAAGTTTATCTTCGCTATTATTAACCTTGCTAGAAAATTGACTAATATCAACACGCAAATGATATAGTTGTGTGTTTTTTGTAATTGCATTTTTGTTAAAAGTTGTGCCACTTTCAGTTACTTTAACATAAATAGGGCGGTAAAAACCTTGGTCAGGATTATCTATTTTTTCAATAGATTCAGTATAGTTCAAATTTTGTTTATAGGTTTTTAGTTGCTCGTTAGGATTGCTTGGTTGGCTAGGTAAAGTTGGATCTTCTATGCTAGGCGGAACATCCGGCGGATTTTCATTTTTGTTAGGTTTAATGCAAATTAAAACTATGGTTGTTATTAACGCAATTAGTAGGGTTATAATAACAATAATTGTAATTTTTTTATTTTTCATAATAATTACTCTTATATAATTAATTTAACATATAAAATTATAATATTTTAAAATAAATTTAACAAACTAAATTAATTAAACTTAATTGACAAGGCAAATTTTTTTTGATATATTAAAAAAGCAATTATGCCAAGTTGGTTAATCATTAACAAATAATGCTATTCTAACTTGATTTGCTACGGATTAAATTTTAATTTTTCCGTAAATAAAATAAATATGGAGAGTTGGCTGAGCGGAGGTAATACCCTGTGGGTATTAGCCAATGCAC
>CAQIDI010000011.1 GCA_948806215.1 uncultured Eubacteriales bacterium
TAGATCCAGTAGATCCAGTTGATCCATTAGATCCAGTTGTTCCAACAGATCCAGTAGATCCAGTAGATCCAGTTGATCCATTAGATCCAGTTGTTCCAACAGATCCAGTAGATCCAGTAGATCCAGTTGATCCATTAGATCCAGTTGTTCCAACAGATCCAGTTGATCCTATAGTTCCAGAAGATCCGATTATTCCGGTAGAGCCAGAACCAACTGATCCTGGAATTATAGATCCAGTAGACCCAGTAGTTCCTACCGATCCAGTTGATCCGGTTGACCCTACAGATCCTGTAGACCCTGTAGATCCAGTTGATCCTGTAGACCCTGTAGATCCAGTTGATCCTACAGATCCTGTAGACCCTGTAGATCCAGTTGATCCTACAGATCCTACAGATCCTGTTGATCCAATCGACCCTGTAGTTACAACTGATCCTGTAATGCCAATTGAACCAACTGATCCAATTATAACCGATCCTGTTACTCCAGTAGAACCAATTGCTCCAACAGAACCAGTAGAATCTGACGGAAGCGAATTTGTTCCGGGTTCGGTTAACTCTGCTAAAACCAAAAAGATTGGTTTAGGCCGTAAAATTATTAACTGGATTGGTCGTCACTGGTTACTTGCAGGTGTTGTTGTTACCGCTGCTACTTTAGCTATTGGCGCAGTTGCTGGTCCTTTAGCTCCAGCTGCAATAGCTGTTGCAAAATTTGCATCGTTTAACCTTGCAACATTTGCTACTATTGGTGCTGCTGCTATTGGTGTTAAATATGTAACATTCAGAAAGCGTCGTCAAGCAAACTCTGCACAAGCACATTTCTTAAATCGTGAGAAAAAAGTTCAAAAAAGAATTAAGAAAAGTGAAAAACTTTTAGCACAACTTGCTTCTTACCAAAAACAAGCTGCAGAATTGAAAGACACACTTAAAAAACCTGATTTAACTAAAGCTCAACGCAACCAAATTACAAAACAAGTTAAGAACATTTATAATAAAATGGCAGAAGTTGATAAAAAGAACTTAACAATTATTAAAGGTTTGAACCACGAATTTGATGAAGTTAAAATGCCAGGTGCATTAAATATTCCAAGTAAAATTGTTCATACTGTTAAAAGAGTTACTGGTACAGCCACTCTTAGCAGATTAAAAGCCGAAATGGATCCTTTTATCGATAAACAAATCGCTAAAAAACCAGATTCTAAAAAGGCTGAAAAACTACAAGAAATGAAACTAGATGGAAACATTGTTGATGAATTCTTTAATTACCAAATTATTAAGCGCAAAACACAAGAAGAATTAAGAAAGCGTGCTGAACTTGTTGCTGCAACCGAACCTAAAGGAATTAATAGTGCAGTTTACAGACGCATTGATAATCACCTAAAGAATTTACATCAAATGTCTTACACAACACAACAACAAGCAGGACCAGTTCCACTAGATCAACAAAAAGTTATTGGAAAAACAGTTAAGCAAATTGTAACTGATAATCCAGAAATTACTGCAGAAATGCACGGAGTTGAGAACGACAAAGTTATTGAGTATGGTGTTGATGCTAAAACAGGTAAACCTGTTGTAGTAGTAAGCACTCCAACTCGTAGAACAGAGTATGATTCGAAATTTCCACCAAAAACTAGATAGCAAATAAAAAAGTTAAGGAATTTCCTTAACTTTTTTTGTGGTAATGTTTATAAGGTTATATTAACTTTTTAACATATGTTACAAAATTAATATAATTGTTTTAGGGTAGGGCAATAATAAAAATTAAAATATTTAATTAATCTTGACAAATATAAAAAATTTTAATATTATAAACATAGTTATTAAAAGCGTTTTAAAAAAGGACACGTTTTTTAATTGTTATTGCATTACAGAGAGCTTGCTGTTTGCTGAGAAGCGAGTTGCAAAAATTAAAAAATATCACCTTTATAGCTGAATCGCAGAAATTTTAGTAAGCGATTTCGTTAAGTTCTTGCGTTAATGGAACGGTGTGTGATTGCACATTTGTTATAAATGGTAATAATGCTTGGCAAAAGTATTGTTTTTGTAACAATCTTTTGCTTTTTTTTATGCTATAACACGCAATCAAATTAAAATTTATTTTTAAGGAGAACAAAAAATGTATAAAAAGGTTAACACTCTAAATTTTACCGAAGAAGAAAACGAAGTTTTAAAATATTGGAGAGAAAACAATGTTAAAGCTTTGTGTATGAAGCATAACGAAGGAAAGCCTCGTTTTAACTTTTACGAAGGACCTCCAACCGCAAACGGAGTTCCACATTCTGGTCACGTTTTAACAAGAGCATTAAAAGATGTTTTTACCAGATATAAAAGTATGAAAGGTTTTTTTGTGCCACGAAAAGGTGGCTGGGATACTCACGGTCTTCCAGTTGAATTATCTGTGGAAAAAGAACTTGGAATTTCTGGCAAACAACAAATCGAAGAATATGGTGTTGAAAAATTTATAAAAAAATGTAAAGATAATGTTTGGAAATATGTTGATTTATGGAAAGAATTTTCGGAACGCGTTGGCTATTTTGTTAATATGGAAGACGATTTTTATGTAACCTATTACAATAGCTACATCGAAAGTGTTTGGTGGGCTTTAAGCGAAATTAACAAAAAAGGTTTACTTTATAAAGGTTATAAAATTTTACCAAGTTGTCCACACTGTGGCACAGCACTTAGCTCGCACGAACTAGCACAAGGTTACGAAGATAGAAAAGATACAACTGTTGTTGCTAAATTTAAAAGTGTTGAAGAGCCTAACTTATATTATTTAGCTTGGACAACCACTCCTTGGACATTGCCAAGCAACATTGCTCTTTGCGTTAATGCTAACGAAGATTATGTTAAAGTTAAATGTGGTAACGATTATTATGTTTTAGCTTTAGCGTTACTTAAAAACCATTTTAAAGATGGCGAATACGAAGTTTTAGAAACCTTTAAAGGAAAGGCATTAGAATTTAAACACTACGAACCACTGTTTAATTTTGTTGGAGAACCAGAAAAAAGCAAAGGCTATTATATTACTTGTGACGATTATGTTACTCTTACTGATGGAACAGGTATTGTTCACATTGCGCCTGCTTTTGGTGAAGACGATGCTAATGTTGGAAGAAACTATAACTTACCATTTATTCAGTTAGTAGATAAATATGGTAAATTTTTAAGTGCTTGCGGGAAATATGCCAATCAAGATGTTTTTGAAAAGAACGAAGAAATTGCCGCAGATTTAGCAAAAGAAGGCAAAATTTTTAAAACTCAAAAACACGTTCACAGTTATCCTCATTGCTGGCGTTGCCATAGCCCGCTTATTTATTTTGCAAGGTCTAGTTGGTTTGTTAAAACAACCGAATTTAGAAATAATATGGTTAAAAACAATGCAAAAGTTAATTGGTTACCAGAAACAGTAAAAAATGGTAGAATGGGAAACTTCTTAGAAAACAACATTGATTGGTGCTTAAGCCGCGATAGATATTGGGGAACACCGCTTCCTGTTTGGATGTGCGACAAATGCGGACATTATCACGTTGTGGGAAGCATTGAAGAATTAAAAAAATTGGGCAATATTAAAGGCGATATTGAACTACACAAACCATATGTTGACGAAATAACTTTTGCTTGTCCTAAATGCGATGGCACAATGAAGCGTGAATTAGAAGTTATTGATTGCTGGTTTGATAGTGGCAGTATGCCATTTGCACAACATCATTATCCATTTGAAAATAAAGAACTATTTAACAGCAGTTTTCCTGCTCAGTTTATAAGTGAAGGAATTGACCAAACAAGAGGTTGGTTCTATGCACTTCAAGCAATTTCTACTGCTTTATTTAATAAAACACCATATGAAACTTGCATTGCAAATGGTATGGTTGTTGATGAAAAAGGCAGAAAACTTAGCAAAAGTTTGGGTAACTATGTTCCACCAATGGAAATGTTGGGATCAATGGGTGCAGACCCAGTTAGATGGACATTCTACACAGGCGCGCAACCTTGGAATAACCTAATTTTAACCAAGGATACTGTTTCGGAAAGTCAAAAGAAATATTTTGGAACACTTTGGAACACATATGCTTTTTATGTGCTATATGCCGAAATAGATAAATTTGACCCAAGCAAATATTCGCTTTCCGATTGCAAACTTTCGGTTATGGATAAATGGGTTTTAAGCGAATTTAACAAACTTACAAAACTTGTTACCGAAGAACTTGATAAATTCCACGTTACCGAAAGCAGCCGTGCTATGGAAGAATTTATTGATAAGTTAAGTAACTGGTATGTTAGAACTGGTCGTAAGCGTTATTGGGGCAGCGAATTTACCGAGGATAAAAAAGCAGCATATGTAACACTTTACACAGTGCTTTCGGAATTTGCAAAACTAAGTGCTCCGTTTACTCCATTTATGTCGGAAACAATTTATGGTAACATTGTAAAACCATTCTTTAAAAATGCTCCTGTTTCGGTTCACTTGTGTGATTATCCAGTTGCAAACAATGCTTTAATTGATGAAAAACTAAGTTTTGATATGAACTTAACCTATGCTTATACCGAACTAGGTAGGTCGGCAAGAAATTTAAGCGGAATTAAAAATCGTCAACCGCTAAGTAAGCTTTATTTAACCGAAGCTAACAATAAAACAACACTTAGCGATGGTTTTGTTAAAATATTAAAAGAAGAATTAAATGTTAAAGAAGTTGTTCAACACGAAAACTTAAGTAACTTTGTAAGTTATAGTTTAAAACCACAACTAAAAACTCTTGGACCAAAATACGGAAAACTTTTAAATGGTATTAGAGAATTTTTACAAAATGCCGATGCAAATTTAATTGTTAGCACAGTTGAAGGCGGAAAAGTGTTTAAAACCGAAATTAATGGTGAACCAGTTGAATTTAATAAGGATGATTTGTTAATTGCTGTTAATCAAAAAGAAGGTTTTGCATCATCCACTAACGATAGTATTGCTGTTGTTTTAGATACTCACTTAACAAAAGAGTTAATAGAAGAAGGTGTTGTTAGAGAATTTGTTTCAAAAGTTCAAAATCTAAGAAAAGCTAGCAACTTTGTTGTTACCGATAGAATTAACATCGAAGTTAGCGGAGAAGCCGAATTAGAACAAATTGTTTTAAAATATGCAGAACAAATTAAAGGCGATGTTTTGGCTCTTAGTGTAAAAACAGGAACAAACGGAACAAATAGCGAAGAATTTGATTTAAACGATAAAAAATTAACAACCTATATTTCAAAAGCATAAATAAAAAGCCGTTAATTAAACGGCTTTTTATGTTTTTATAAGCTAATTTTAAAACTTGGTAATTTTTATTTTAACAAATAAAATTGCAAAAATTTTTGTTATAGGGTAAACTAAAATTAGTAGGTGAATTATGTTAGATGTTGTTTACGAAGATAATCAAATAATTGTGGTAATAAAACCACAAAACATTCCTAGCCAAGCTGATAGCTCTGGCGATAAAGATATGCTAACTTTGGTTAAGGAATACATTAAAGAAAAATATAACAAGCCAGGTAATGTTTATGTTGGACTTGTGCACAGGCTAGATAGGCCAACAGGTGGGCTTATGGTTTTTGCAAAAACTTCGAAGGCTGCAAGCAGGCTAAGCGATTCTATTAAGCAAAACGAGGTTAACAAAAACTATTTAGCTGTTGTTGAAGGCAAACTTAAAAATGTTAATGGTAGTTTAAAGGATTATTTGTTAAAAAACGAAAAAACAAATATGGTTTCGGTTGTTGGGCAAGCAGTAAACGGTGCTAAATATGCCGAACTTAATTATCAAACCCTTTGCGAACGAGAAAATTTAAGTTTGGTTAAAGTTAATTTAATAACAGGGCGTAGCCACCAAATAAGAGCACAATTTAAAAATATGGGTAATGTTTTATATAACGATTTTAAGTATGGTAGTAAAACTAAAGGAAATTTGGCTCTTTGGTCGTATGAATTAAAACTTATTCATCCAACAACAAAGCAAAAACTAACATTTAAAATGTATCCTAATTTTGTTGGTGTTTGGAAAAAATTCGAAAACGAAATAAGCGTTTTATAGTGTTATTAATTTAAAATTTTATATATAAAAAAAGAGTGGGTAATCCACTCTTTTTTTGATGATTAAAATAATGATTAAAATAAGTGCAATAATTTTTTTACGCAGTAGTAGTTGGAAAACTATCTTCTTCGCAAACCAAGCCTGCTGTTGTTAGCATTGTGGAAGCAACACTACTTGCGTTTTGTAAAGCGTTACGAGTTACTTTTGTGGGGTCTATTATTCCTGCTTCAAACATATTAACATAAGCGTTGTTTAAAGCGTCATAACCAAAGTTTAGGTTGTTGCTACTAAGTATTTTATCAATAACAACTCCACCATTAACACCAGCATTTTCGGCAATTTGTTTAATTGGAGTAAACAGGGAATTAAGCACAATTTGTGCTCCGGTTTTTTCGTCGCCGTTTAAATTTTTAATAAGTTCTTCAACTGCGTTAACACATTTAATAAGTGCAACGCCACCACCCACAACAATTCCTTCTTCAACGGCACTTTTTGTTGCAGATATAGCATCCTCTATTCTTAGCTTTTTTTCTTGCATTTCAACTTCGGTGGTGCTTCCAACCGAAATAACTGCAATTCCGCCTGTTAGTTTTGCTAATCTTTCGGTTAACTTTTCTTTATCAAAATCGCTTTCACAATTTAAAATTTGACCTTTAATTAAAGCAATTTGATTTTTTAGTTTTTCTTTATCGCCATTGCCACCACATATTAAACAACTATCCTTGCTAACTTTAACTGTTTTGGCACTGCCTAACATATTAAAATTTGCTTCTTTTAAAGTTAAGCCAAGGTCTTCGGTTATAACTGTTCCGCCAGTTAGAGTTGCAATATCGCTCATAATGGCTTTTCTTCTATCGGCATAGGCTGGCGATTTTACTGCTACGCAATTAAGGTTGCCGCGTAGTTTATTTAAAACCAAGGTTGCAAGCACTTCGTTTTCGATTTCGTCGGCAATAATAAGCAAAGGTTTGTTTTGGGAACTAACTTGTTCAAGAATTGGTAAAAGTTCGTTAATGTTTGCAATTTTATTTTCGCATAACAATATGTAGCAATTATTTAACTCTGCTTCTAAAGTTTCGGAATTAGTTACCATATAAGGGGATAGGTAGCCACGCTCAAATTGCAAACCTTCAACAATTTTTAGTTCGGTTTTAAAAGTTTTTCCATCTTCAACTGTTATAACGCCATCTTTACCAACTCGTTCAAAAGCAGTGCTAATTAATTTTCCTATTTCTTCATCGCCTGCACTAATTGAAGCAACTTGATAAATTTCGGTGGCATTATTAATTGGTTTTGAAATTTGTTTTAAATAATTAATGCAAACTTCCACAGCTTTGTTAATGCCTTTTTTTAGTATTACCGGATTTGCTCCTGCTGTGTAGTTTTTAAAACCTTCTAAAACAATGCTTTCAGCAAGCACACAGGCAGTTGTTGTTCCGTCGCCAGCAACATCGTTGGTTTTAATGCTAACTTGTTTTATTAAGTTTGCGCCCATATTTTCGAACTTGTTTTTTAAAGTTATTTCTTTTGCTATTGTAACACCATCGTTTGTTATTAGTGGAGTATCAAATTTTCTATCTAAAACAATATTTTTTCCTTTAGGACCAAGGGTTGCTTTTACTAGAGCTGATAATTTTTTTACTCCGTTTTCAAGATGTTTTATTGCATCTAATCCGTAAACAATATCTTTTGCCATTATTAATCCTCCAAAACCGCCAAAATATCGGCTTGTTTTATTATTAGGTAAGTAGTGCCATCTAACTTAAATTCGCTTGTGGCATATTTGTTAAATAAAATTTTATCGCCAATTTTAACAACAATTTGTTGGTTATCGCCATCAATTTTTCCGCCTTCTCCGCAAGCAACAACTTTTGCAAGGTTGGGTTTTTCTTGGCTAGAACTAGGCAAAATTATTCCTGTTGTGTTTTCGGGCTTATCGTCTAGCATTGTTAACAAAATTCTATCGAACAAGGGTTTAATTTTCATTTTTAATGCTCCTTATAAAAAATGTATTTTTAGTTTAATAATTATTGCTTAATTTAACTAACTTTAATAAACAAAAAAATAATATTAAAAATTGTTAATTTAGTTTTTTTTGTAGGTTATTGTTTAAAGAAATTTTTTAAAACAAAAATGTAACAAATTTATATAATATTTTTAAATTTTTTTTAGTACTAGTTAAAAAGCACATAAATTAATTTTATTTTAAAGTGTAATTAATTTGGAGTTCAATAAACTATGTCAAAAAAAGTTGGTTATGCCGAAACAAGGCTTGTAAAAAGCAAACAAAAACATAAAAATAAATTTGTAACATTAATGGTTTGTGTGTTATCGCTAGCAATGGTGGTTTTATTATCAGGAGTGTTGGCAGGGGCTATAACTGTTGGAAATTTTAGCAATTTGTTTCAAAACAAATCCAACACAATTTCTGCACATAGTTACTATATGGTTTCAATGGGAAAATATAATTCTCGTTCCGAAGCCGAAGCTGTTGCAAGTGGTGCGGCAGTTATGGGTGCTTCTGCATATGTTTGGGAATTAAATAAAATGTTTTATGTTGTTGGAAACATATATAAAAATTCAAGCGAGGCTGATTCGGTTTTAAAAAATATATCTGGCACTGGTAATTACGAAATTAGCGTTGAAGAAATAAAGTTTAAAAAGCTAACAATTAGCAATAAAGAATATTCAAACGAACAAATAAAGGCCATTGTGGAAGCAATAAAAAGTTTGAATAATATTTACGAAAAATGTTACGATTATAGTTTAAAAGTTGATAAAGGCGAAGTTAACACAGGGCTTGTTTCAAGCGAATTAAATAGCATTAAAAGCGAAGCAAAAATAACTGCAGCAAAACTTGATGCAATTAATTCTTATGCTGTTAGCGAACTTACTATAAACACTAAAAACGCTTATATTTCGGTTATAGATGCACTTGATAATGCAATTTTAAAAGTTATTAGCGGAAACAGTGTTAACAGCGATTTAAGGTGCTTGGTTAGCAAAATAGTTGTTGCAAAGTACAATTTATACCAAAATATTTAATAAATTGTTTATTATTTAATTTTTTTAATATTAAATTTGTAGTAAAATTTAGTTATGAGTAAAAAGCGATTTTATTTTAGACTTATAGCAAAACTTGTTATTATAGGAATTTTTGTTGCGATTGATTTGCTAACAAAATTCTATTTTGAAACCTACTATAAGTTGGGCGGAGAAGATTATAGTTTAATAAATGGCGTTTTAGGAATTACTAATGTTAAAAACACTGGCGGTGCTTTTGGAATGCTTAGTTCTAACACAACCACACTAATAATTTTTACGGTGTTGTTTTTATGTGTGTTTGGACTAATTGATGCATACACAACAACTTTTAATGGTTTTTATTTTGCAGGATTCACATTAATTGTTGGTGGGGCGCTTGGTAATTTTATTGATAGAATTTCTCTTGGCTATGTTAGGGATTTTATAAAACTTGAATTTATGGAATTTCCAGTTTTTAATTTTGCCGATATGTTTTTAACAGTTGGTGTTATTTTCTATGTTATTTATTTAGTTTTTTACGAAATGCTAAAACCAAAACAAAAAAGAGCAGCAATAGATGAATAAATTTATTATAGGTGGTTTAGATGTTGGTAAACGTTTAGATAATTTTTTGTTTGAAAATAATAGCGATTACACAAGATCTCATTATAAAAATTTAATAGTAACCGAAAAGGTTAAAGTTAATGAAAAAGTTGTTAAGGCAGGATATAGCCTTAAATTAAACGATGAAGTTATTATCGAAGATTTTGCACCAGTGCCATTAAAAGCCGAAGCCGAAAAAATTGATATTAACATTGTGTACGAAGATGATGACTTAGTGGTTGTTAATAAGCCAAAAGGAATGGTTGTGCATCCTGCTTGCGGAAATTGGAGCGGAACACTTGTTAATGCCTTGCTTTATAATGTTAAAAATTTAAGTGGTATTAATGGGGTTATAAGGCCAGGAATTGTGCACAGACTTGATAAAGATACAAGTGGTTTGTTGGTTGTTGCAAAAAATGATTTTGCGCACGTTGAACTTAGCAAACAAATTGCTAATAAAACTTGCAAGCGAATTTATCTTGCTTTGTTAAACGGAAACTTAAAACAAGATAGCGGAGTTATTAAAAACTTTTTAACCCGCGACCCTAAAAACAGGCTTAGATATATGGTTAGCGAAACAACCGGGAAATTGGCTGAAACACATTTTGAAGTTATAGAACGATTTAAAGATTATTGTTTGGTTAAGTTTGAATTAAAAACAGGCCGAACACATCAGATAAGAGTTCATTCAAAATTTTTAAATCATCCTATTGTTGGCGATGAACTATATGGCTTGGGTAAAAGCAAATTTAAAATTGATGGACAATTACTTCACGCCTATAACTTGCAATTTGTTCATCCGCGAACAAACGAACTAAAAAGTTTTTTTGCACCACTTCCTTCTGATTTTGAACGAGTTTTACATAGTCTTCGTTCTAATTAAAATTTTACATCTTTTAAATTATGTGTTAAAATTAAGTAATAGGAGATATATATGAAATTTAATTGGAAAAGTTTTGCAAACATCTTAGCGTATGTTGCAGTTGTTTTAGTAGGGGTGGCTCTACTTATTCAAGCTTTAATTAAGGGTAATAACGAAGTTTCGGGAATTATTAAAATGGTTGCCGATATTATTGCTTATGCAATTTTAATTATGTGTAGTTTCACATATGCAAAAAGCCGCAGAAGTGTTGTGTTCTTAATAATATGGGTTATTGCTGTTATATTAATTGTTGTTTCTTATATTGTTTAATTATGGATTTTAAAAAATTTTTTAAAAATAAAAATGTTATAATAATTATTATTAGTTTAATAGTTATATTTGGGTGCATAGCGTTAAGCCGTGTATCGCAAATATTTATACCCATTGCAATTTTGCTTAGCGGTGTTTTATGCTTATTTTTTGCTTATTTAAGTTATGTTGCATATAAAAAAGATGCTAGTGATGTTAATATTAATGATAACGAAGAAAACGAAAAGCAACAAAAAAAACAAAAACGAACTTTAATGCAAATTAAAAGTTATGGTATTGGTCAAACAATAGTGTTTATTATTTTTGCTATAACTTTTATTATTATGGGAATTAATATGTTTTAAAAAAATACACACATTTTGTTGTGTGTTTTTTTGTTAACTTAACCGTTATTAAATTGCCAAAAAAAGTAAAAAGTGTTAAACTTTATCTTAGTTAAAATAAATAGGAGTAATTATGGAATACAAAATTGAAAAGAAAGAAAAAAGTATGGTTCAAATTGAAATTAAACTTAATGCTAGCGAATGGGAAAAAGAAGTTGAAGCTGCATATACTAGAACCCGTGGAAAATATAAAATCGAAGGCTTTAGAAATGGTAAAGCTCCAAGAAAAGTTATTGAAAAAATGTATGGTAATGGTGTGTTCTACGAAGATGCTTTAAGCGAAGGTTTTTATAACGCTTATATGCAAATTTTAAGCAAAGAAAAAACTTTAGAACCTGTTGATGCTCCAAACCTAAGTGTTAAAGCTATGGATAGTAATGGTGTAACATTAGTTGCTGATGTTGTTGTTAGACCAGATGTTAAAGTTAACAAATATAAAGGTTTTGGCGTAAGCATAAAAGAACCAAAAATTACAGATGAAATGGTTAATCACGAACTTGAGCACGCAAGAGAACATAACGCAAGATTAGTGGAAACTAACGAGGCTGTTAAAATGGGCGATATTGCTAACATTAACTTTGAAGGTTCTGTTGACGGCAAAGTTTTTGAAGGTGGCACAGCCGAAAACTACGATTTAGAAATTGGCTCACATAGTTTTATCGATAATTTTGAAGACCAATTAATTGGTTTAAAAACTGGCGATAATAAAGATGTTAAAGTAACATTCCCTAAAGAATATCACGTTAAAGATTTAGCTAATAAACCAGCAGTTTTCAAAGTTAAAATTAACGCTGTTAAACAAAAACAACTTCCAGAATTAAACGATGAATTTGCTTCAAATGTTTCTGAATTTGAAACTTTAAAAGAATATAAGGAAGACTTAAAACAACACCTATTACAACACGCTAAAGAACACGCTAAAGTTGATGCTGAAAACGAAATTTTAGATAAAATTATCGAAAACACCGAGGTGGAAGTTCCTAACCAAATGGTAGAAAGCGAACTAGATAACTTATTAAAAGATTTAGAATATAGGCTTATGTATCAAGGTTTAAATCTTGAAACCTATGCTAAATATTTAAACACCACTGTTGCAAAAATTCGTGAAGAACGCAAAGCTGATGCATTAAAATCGGTTAAAATCCGTTTAGCACTAACATATATTCTAGAAAAAGAAAAAATTGATGTTACTGATGCTGAAGTAAACGAAAAAGTAAAAGAAATGGCAAAATCCGCTAAAAAAACCATTAAAGAATTTAAAGAAAGTATGCCAGCTGAGCGAATAAATTATATTAAAAATGATATACTTATGAACAAGTTGTTAACATTCTTACTTGAAAACAACACTTCTAAAACTTCAAAAGCTAATGAAACTTCTAAAACTGCTACTAAAAAAACCACAACAGCAAAAAGTTCAGAAGCAAAAAAAACAACTAAAAAATAATATTATAAATTTTTAAGTGCGTAAGCACAAATAGAGGTGAAAATATGTTAGTACCTATGGTTATTGATCAAACAAGCACCGGAGAACGCAGTTACGATATTTATTCAAGATTGTTAGAAGATAGAATTATATTTTTAACTGGTGAAATTGATGATAATGTTGCAAATATGGTTGTTGCTCAGTTAATATTTTTAGAAGCTAAAAATCCGGATAAGGATATTTCGCTATATATTAATAGTCCAGGCGGTAGCATTTCGGCTGGAATGGCTATTTACGACACAATTAACTATATTAAATGCGATGTTTCAACAATATGTATTGGGCTTGCTGCAAGTATGGCGGCATTCCTACTAAGTTGTGGAACAAAAGGAAAGCGTTTAATATTGCCTAATAGTGAAGTTATGATTCATCAACCATTAAGTGGTGTTCAAGGTCAGGCAACCGATATTGAAATAACTGCTAAACACATTTTAAAAACCAAAGAAAAAATGAATAGATTACTTGCAGAAAATTGTGGACAAAGCTACGATAAAGTTTGTGTTGATGTTGAGCGTGATCACTGGATGGATGCTAACGAAGCCAAAAAATATGGTATCGTTGATAAAATAATTACCAAGCGTTAATTAAAGTCACAAAAGAACTATAAATATTTTAATTGGAGCATTATGAAAAAAGAAAATGGAAATATGTTCTGTTCGTTTTGTGGCAGAAATAGGTTAGAAACAAAAAAATTAATTTCAAGCCCAGATGGGTTAAGTTATATTTGTGACGAGTGTATTAACACTTGCAAGGATATTTTAAACGAAGAAGATAGAGTTAAAAATTCCGACAAAATAAAACTTCCAACACCTTCTAAAATTAAAGAAATTTTAGATGATTATATTGTTGGGCAAGACGATGCAAAGCGTGTGCTTAGCGTTGCAGTTTATAATCATTATAAACGCATTAACTATAATGTTGATGCAAAAACCAAAAAAGATGGTGTTGAGCTTATTGACATTGATAAAAGCAATGTTTTGTTAATTGGCCCTACTGGTAGCGGAAAAACATTACTGGCAAAAACTTTGGCAAAAGTTTTGGAAGTTCCATTTGCACAAGCAGATGCTACAACCTTAACCGAAGCAGGTTATGTTGGCGAAGATGTTGAAAACATTTTATTAAAATTAATTCAAAATGCTAACTACGATATTAAAAAAGCAGAACGTGGAATTATTTATATTGACGAAATAGATAAAATAACCAAAAAAAGCGAAAACCGCAGCATAACTCGAGATGTTTCTGGTGAAGGAGTGCAACAAGCTTTATTAAAAATAATTGAAAGCACAGTTGCTTCTGTTCCTCCTCAGGGCGGAAGAAAACATCCGCATCAGGAATTGTTGCAAATTGATACTTCTAACATTTTATTTATTTGTGGTGGTGCTTTTGTTGGATTAAAAGATATTATAGAAAAGCGTTCTAACGAAAGTTCTGGCTTTGGATTTAATGGTCAGATAAAGGGCGTTTCGGAACATAAAACAGGCGAAACTTTAAAAAAGATTCAACCACAAGATTTAATTAAATTTGGCTTAATTCCAGAATTTGTTGGAAGATTACCTATTGTTGTTGGTTTGGACGATTTAGATGAAGATGCTTTAGTTGAAATAATGCAAAAACCAAAAAATGCACTAACCAAACAATATACCGAAATGTTTAAAATTGATGGTGTTGAATTAAAAATAGAACAAAGTGCAGTTAGAGCAATTGCTAAAAAAGCAGTTAAGCTTAAAACTGGTGCAAGAGGACTTAGAACAATAATGGAAAATTGTATGCTAGACCTTATGTTCTTAACACCAAGCGATAAAACAATTAGCTCTATTGTTATTGATGAAAATGTTATTAACGGAGTTTCTGAGCCTAAAATAATAAAAACTAAAAAAGTGTCAGAAGCAAATAATCAGAAAGTAGAAAAACTTGCTTAGTTGCAAGTTTTTTTATTTGTTATAAATTCAACATTAAGTTGCAAATTAATTAATGGTTTGCTAAAATTTAACTATGATAAAAATTTTAGTAGTATCAGATTCTCACGGTAATAGCGAAGATATAAAAACATTAGTTAACGAAACCGAATTTAACTATATGTTTTTTTTGGGTGATACGCTTATGGATGTGGAAAATTTAAAACTGGATAACTTAATTAAGGTTAGGGGAAATTGGGATTACGATTTTTCTACCAAAAGCATTATTACTGTTAAAATTGAAAATGTTAAATTTTTATTACTGCACGGTCATGGTTTTGGGGTCAAACACGGGCTGGGTTATTTAATTAAAGAAGCCGAAAAAGAAAAGGTTGATTTTGTGTGCTATGGGCACACACATATGTCGAACTTAGAATATGTTAATGGCATTGGCTACTTAAATCCTGGAGCATTTTCTTATGCAAAAAATGGTAAAAAAACCTATGCTGTTTTAACGTTAGAAAACGGAAAGGTTAGTGCCGAAATAAAATACTTTAAGTAGCTTTTAGTATTAAATATGCTATTAAAAATATTAAAATATATTTTAATAAAATGCTAATTAATAATAGTTTATTTTTTAGTAACATATTGTTTTTTTAAAAATTTTAAAATATGAAAATTTTTAAAAATTATTGTTGACTAATACAGTGTTTAATGGTATTATAATTATGCTTTTGCTTAAGATGGCGGGCAATAATGCGGGTGTAACTCAATGGTAGAGTTCCAGCCTTCCAAGCTGGCTACGTGGGTTCGATTCCCATCACCCGCTCCAATTTTATTTTTGGGTGAGCGAAAAAGCGTAAAATGTGCGTCAGTAGCTCAGCTGGATAGAGCATCGCCCTTCTAAGGCGAGGGTCGGGGGTTCGAATCCCTTCTGGCGTACCATATGGTGGGTATAGTTCAGTTGGCTAGAACGCTAGATTGTGGCTCTAGAGGTCGTGAGTTCAAGTCTCACTACTCACCCCATTTATTTTTAATTACCGTTGGGGTGTAGCCAAGCGGTAAGGCACGAGACTTTGACTCTCGCATGCGTAGGTTCAAATCCTGCCACCCCAGCCAAATTAATTTAAAGCAATATTTTAATATGGCCCATTAGCTCAGTTGGTAGAGCACATGACTTTTAATCATGGTGTCCCGCGTTCAAGTCGCGGATGGGTCACCACTAATATGCGGACGTGGCGGAATTGGCAGACGCGCTAGACTTAGGCTCTAGTTCGAGAGAGTGGGGGTTCAAGTCCCTTCGTCCGCACCATAAATAATCCAGTGTCGAACTTCGTGTTCTGGTGGACTGGATTATTTTTTTTGTTTTGGACTTGAACGGGTCGTTAATAAAATAGTTCAGTGAACTATTTTTAGACCTCAGCGTGATAGCGGCATTGCTAACTTGAACTGCTTCGTAGCGGAGCAAGTCACTTCGTCCGCACCAAATTAGGAATAATTTAAAATCCAGATAGAGAAACCGAAAATTCGGTTTCTTTTTCTTTGCATTATTCAATTTAATAAATTTTATTTATTAATAAATTTAAATTTATTTTTGTTATTTTAATTTAAGCATTTTAAATTTAACTAATAAAAAATAATAAATATTATAACAAAATAATTTTATAATTTTAGTTGAACAATGTAATTTAAAATGTTACTATTAGTAATATGAGGGGCACGATATGGAAAATATTATTTTGGGGCTATTAATGCTTCAATCACGCACAATTTATGAACTACGCAAACGCATTAACAATGGTTTAAATTTAATGTATAGTTGCAGTATGGGAAGTATTCAAGCGGCTATAAAGAAGTTATTAAAAAATGGGTTAATTAGTGTTAACGAAACAAAACAAAATGGTAAGCTAAAAAAAATTTATTCCATAACCGATAATGGAAAAAACTTTTTTAATGCTTGGTTAAATAGTCCTATTGATAATGCTACTGCTAAAAACCCAGAACTATCTAAAATATATTTTTTAGGTTTCACAGAAAAAGAAACTCGCATAAAACTAATTGAAAATTATATTTCCGAATTAAAAGAAGTTAGATTTAATTTAGAAAAAATTTGTGATGAAGGGCAAAAGTTATCTAGCGAAAATAAAAATAATGATATATTTTATTTTCAGTTGCAAACTGCAACATATGGTTGCGATTTAATAAAATTTAACATTGATTGGTATAATAAATTATTAAAAAGAATAAAGGAATAATTAAAATGAAAAATTTATATCTTGAAAATTCGCCTATTGCTTATTATGTAAACGAAACAAAAAATAAAGAATGGCTTGTGTTTGTTCACGCTGCATTTGTTGACCATAGAATGTTTGAAAAACAATTTGAATATTTTTTGGGTAAGTATAATTTGCTTGCTATTGATATTTTAGGACACGGCAATTCGGTTCACGCTAAAAAAGGCGACAATATTGAAAAAATGGCTGATTGGATAAATCAAATTTTTTTAAAGCATAACATTTTGGCTGCTAATTTTGTGGGCGTATCGTTAGGTTCGGTTTTTATTCAAGACTTTGCTAATAAATATGAAAATAAAGTGTTGTCGCTTGCGTGCTTTGGCGGTTATGATATTAATAATTTTGATGTTTCGAAACAAAAAACTAATTCAAAAGCTCAAATTAAAATGATGTTAAAAGCAATGTTTTCTATTAAATGGTTTGCTAAATCAAATAAAAAAATCTCGGCTTTCACAAGCAATGCTCAAACTGATTTTTATAACTTAAATATTCAGTTTAAGAAAAAATCTTTTATGTATTTAGCAGGACTCCAAAAACTTGTTAACAAATATCCTAAAAAGCAACGCCAATATAAATTGTTGGTGGGTTGTGGTGAACACGATATACCTTTTGAAATAGAACTTGTTAACGAATGGGCGGATTATGAAAAATGCGACAAAATAATTTTTGAAGGTGCGGGGCATTGCGTTAATATGGATACTCCACAAAAATTTAATGAGTGTTTAGAAAAATTTTTGCAAAGTTCAAATAAGTAAAACAATATGTTTAAATTCATAACTAGATAAATAAACAATTTTATTAACAATCATTTAAAATATAAATTAAAATTTCACCTAATTAATTGGTGGAATTTTTTTATTTGATAATGTAAGGCATAAATGCTATAATAAAAATATGAATAAAATTGAATATGAAAACTAAAAAAAAGGTGTTAGTTATGAGAAAAGTTTTAATAACTGGGGCTGGAAATGGTGTTGGAAAAGCCACAGCAGAAATTTTAAAAGATGAAAAATTATTATTGATTGATATTGATGAAAAAAATTTAAAAGCAGTTGCTAAAAAGCTTAACTGTGATTATTTTGTTTGTGATGTTACTAATGTTGAAAATATTGAAAGTTTAAAGCAATATGTTGAAAAACATTTTTCTAAAATTGATACTTTAATTAATTGTGCAGGTGTTTGGACAAAAGGCGAAATTTCACAGTTAAATAACGAACATTTTAAAAAATTAAATACTTTAGAAAAACTAAAAAATATTATTGCAACAAACACCTTTGGAACTATTGCAATGATAACAGCATTTTCTCCAATACTTATTAACAACGCAGCAGTTAAGCGAGGGGTAGATAGCTGCCAAATAATTAATATAAATTCGCAAAGTGGTGTGGAAACTGAGGAGTTTTGCCCAGTTTATAATGCATCAAAACACGGAAGTTATTATTATCGCAAAGCTGTTCAAAGAGATTTGGCAAAACACAATGTAAAAATCACTGATGTTTGCCCAGGGCTTATTAAAACAGATTTTTATATTAGGGCAAACGATGAACTTTCTAGTGAAATTATGGAGTTAGGTTTAAGCGCAAAACAAGTTGCACTTACAATTAAATATGTTTTTGATTTGCCAAGCGACATAACAATTCCTAGCATAGAAATTAGAAATATAAAAAATTATTAAGGATAAACAAATGGTATTAAATTTTGATAGTAATAAAAATGCAATTATAAATGCAAAAGATTTTGTAAAACCAATTAAAGGTATGCCACAAACAGTTATAACTTTTTTTGAGAATAAGTTATTAGACGAGTTTTTAAGAATGTTTAAAACTGAAATAATTGGCGAAACAGGAACTGCCTGCAAACGCCACCCAGTTTATAAATTTAATTATAAGGGTAAGGATTTAGCTGTTGTGCAATCGGGTGTTGGAGCACCATATGCAGTTGGTAATTTTGAAGAAGTTGTTGCAATGGGGGCTAAAAACATTTTAATGTTTGGCTCTTGTGGCGTTTTAGTTGATGCAAAAGAAGCAAGCATTATTGTTCCAACGGCGGCAATTAGAGATGAAGGCACAAGTTATCATTATGCACGCCCTAGTGAAGAAATAGCTTTGCAACCAAAATATGTTAATAGATTAATTAAATTTTTTAAAAATGCGAATGTTGATTATATAACCGGTAAAACTTGGACTTGCGATGCTATTTTTAGAGAAACACCAAAAAAAATGAAACAGCGATTAAAACAAGGTTGTGTTTCGGTGGAAATGGAGTGTGCTGCAATGACTGCATTTGCAAAGTTTAGAAAAATAAATTTTGCTGAGTTTTTCTATGCTGCCGATTCTTTAGCAAGCAAAGAATGGGATGCAAGAATATTGCTTGAGAATAATAAACTAAACGGAGAAGAACGAGCATTAATTCTTGCAATCGAATGTGCACTAACTTTGTTTGATTAAAATACATTAATGAGTGTTTAGGGGTAAACTATGGAAAAAGAAATTGTTTTTGTAACAACTAACAAAGGTAAACTAGCAACTGCACAAAAATATTTTAATAAAGATGTTAAAATTGTTTATTGTGATTATGAAATTGAAGAGCCAAACATTAATGATATTGAAGTTATTGCAACTCATAAAGTAACCGAAGCTTTTAAACTGGTTAACAAACCTTGCATTTCGCTTGACGCTGGATTTTATATTCCAAACTATCCGGGCAATCCAAATTTTCCGGGAGCTTTTCCAAAAAGGGAACTTCTTAATAAAATTGGAATTGATGGTTTACTTAAAAATATGAAAGATGTTAAAAATAGAGAATGTTATTTTAAAGAATGTTTAGCATATTTTGATGGAAAACAATTAAAAACATTTTATGGCTATGTTAGGGGAACATTATCTACCGAAATAAGGGGTAACGACACTAACAAAAAATGGTCGGATTTGTGGTATGTGTTTATACCACAAAACAACACTTTAACCATGGCTGAAATGACAGACGAACAGCGTGCAAATCGAAAAGATGGTTATGTTAATCCTTTTTTACAATTTTCTGAATGGTTTTTAAACAATTAAAAAAACCACCTATAATTAGGTGGACTTTTTTTTATATTAATTAAACTTTATTTATTTGGTTTTGTAAGTTCTAAATAAGTGTTTTTAAGGTTGTTTTTTTCAATGCCTAAATCGGCTAAAATCATATAGGCTGTTTCTATTGGCATTTCAAAAAAGCAGTTGTCGTTTTGTAAGAGTTTATTAATAACTCTTTGCTTTAAAAGTTGTTCGTTATTGTTTGCTAGTTTATATTTAAGAATTAATTTATTGTTAATTTCTCTTAATTTTTTAATCATATTTTTTTGCTCCACCTTTAGGTATGCCCGGAATATCTATATCGTGTTGTTTTAAATAATCATATTTGCCAGCTTCAAAATATAATTTTAAAGTTTTAAAATCGATATTTTTAAAATCGCCTTTATGATTATAAGTAAACAAAGTGTTGTTTTCTGGGTTTGACTTAATGTTGTTACTATTATAAACAATAACAGCTAAAGGCATTAATTTAACCCTATCTAACCTTGTTAATTCATTAGCAATTATAACATTAAATTTGGAATCTTCAAATTCATTATTAAACAAAGCTTTTGAAAGTTTTAACAAATAAGAAAAGTTTTCCATTTTAGGCAGTGGCAACTTTTTTAGTTGTTTCTTTAAAATATCAAACTTTTCGCTAGCTTCAACTAGCATTGAACCTGTGCTTAATGTTCTATACATTTCTAACCACGAATTAAAACCACTTTCTCCAATATATGGGTTGTATTCGTTTTGTTGAATATCTTCGTAAACATTATTTAAAATGGTTTTAAATTTTTGTTGTATAATCGAATTTTTATTGTTGCAATTAAGTCCAACAATGTTTTCGTTAACTTTTGAATTAAATAAATCACCTTGCAAAATTGAAGTAACAGAATCGGCGGTAATAATATAATCGTCAACTCTAAATTGCAAGTTTGCGTGACCTTTTCCATAAACATTAGTGTATTCAGTGCTTATTTCGTAGTTGATGCCAATGGTTTTTAAAAACTTTCCGTAAATTTGATTAAACTCGTAGCAAACAATTTCGGGATTGTTTGGAGTTACTTGTGAAATTCTGGAAATATCTTCGTGAATAAAAGCACTTCTACCTTCTTGGTTGCTTGCAAAAAATTCTGGGTCGTAGGTTAATGTTTGGCAAAGTTTAATATAAACATAAATTGCTTGCTCTAGTTTTGAATAATTTTTAGGCAGGTTTTTTAAAATTTTATCACGTAATTGTTTATTAATTAAAACTTCGTTTGAAAAACTATCTTCAGTTTTGTTTATAACATTAAAATGTGAAGTATTTGCAATTTTATCGGTTTCTAAATCGTTTTTAAATTTTGTTGATGATTCCGAAAAAATATATCTATCAAACACTTTATGTTTTTCTATAAAACTTTTTAACACATATGCAAACTCATCTTTATTTAATTCACCAATTTTAAAATTGATATTGTTAGTGGAGTAGTAGGTTTCTAAAAAGCCACTTTCTAAAAATTTTGTTAATTCCGAAAAGGCAAAGCTAACTTGCTTTCCATCAATTATAGATTCAAAAATTTCGGTGCTATTTTTTAGGCTTTCTAGGCTTACTAGTTTATTAATGGTTTCATATTTCTTTTTTAAATTGCTTCCGTCCCATAAAAAACCATTTTTAAACATATCGTTCGCAATTTGAACAAACTCTGCTTTTGTTAAAGAAAAGGTTGGCGTCAAATCCCCACGCGATATAATTGCCGGACTTATGTAATTTGCTTCGCTATTTTTAAAAACTTCTAATAAGTTATTAAATAAATCGTCATCTAATAAAATTTTTTTAATTAATTTTGGATTGTAACTAACTGGGCGATTGTTAGAAAAATTAAAGGTTTGCATATTTTTTTTAAGTTCTTCAATCGAAACTTCTTCGCTTGGTAAAATTACAAATCTATTAGTTAATTTTATTAGTTCAGGATTGTTTTGCAAATCTTTAATCATAGCTACTCCAAATTAGAATTTTATGTTTATATTATATTATAAAAATTTTATATTTTCAATAGTGATTTATTTATAAAAATAATTATATATATAGTATATATAACTATTACTTAATTAAATTTGCTTTGAAGTAAAAAAAAATATATACTATTAATGTAAAATATATTATTTATAATTAATTTTATTAGGAGATAATTATGGAAAAAAAGACCATTGAAAATATTGATGTTTATGGCAAAAAAGTTTTACTTAGAGTAGATTTTAATGTGCCGCTAAAAAACGGTGTTATTACCGATGATAATAGAATTAGGGAAGAATTACCAACAATTAAGTTTTTATTAAATAATGGTGCAGCAGTTATTATTATGAGCCATTTAGGCAGACCAGATGGCGAAGTTAAAATGGAATATTCATTAAAACCAACCGCCGAAAAACTTGGCGAACTTTTGGGGATAGAAGTTAAGTTTGCTAAAGATTGCATTGGAAACGAAACAAGAAAAATGGCTAACAGTCTTAAAAATGGCGAAGTGTTAATGCTTGAAAACCTAAGGTTTTATGCCGAAGAAGAAGAAAACGATAAACAGTTTTGTGAAAAGTTGGCACGAATTGCCGATGTTTATGTTAATGATGCTTTTGGAACTGCACACCGCAAACACGCATCAACCTATGGCGTTGCAAAATTGCTTCCTAATGCAGTTGGCTTTTTAATAGAAAAGGAACTAAAAAACATAGTTGATGTTATTAACAATCCAAAACGCCCACTTGTTGGAATTTTGGGTGGTGCTAAAGTAAGCGATAAAATTACCATTGTTGAAAGTTTGCTTAACAAAGTTGATGTGTTACTAGTTGGCGGAGCAATGGCATACACATTTTTAGCTGCTAACAATTATCATATGGGCAAAAGCAGAGTGGAAACCGAAATGATTGGCGAAGCTAAACGATTAATAGAATTAGCTGATAAAAAAGGTGTTCAATTACTTTTACCGGTTGATCATATTGTTACAAACGATTTTAATAATCCAACAAAAATTAAAAACACAGTTAATGCTAATATTAATAGTGATTATTTAGGTGTTGATATTGGCAAACAAACAGTTAAACTTTATAAAAAAGCAATTAAACACGCAAAAACTGTTATTTGGAATGGACCAATGGGTGTGTTTGAAAACGATAAGTTTGCAAACGGAACAAAAGCTGTGGCAAAAGCAATGGCTAAAGCAAAAGCAACAACCATTGTTGGTGGTGGCGATAGTGCAGCCGCGGTAATCAAGTTTGGATTTGCTAAAAAAATGACTCATATTTCAACTGGTGGCGGAGCAAGCTTAAAATTGTTTGAAGGAAAAGTGCTTCCAGCTGTTGATGTTATTGAAAATAAATAATTGGAGAATAATATGAAATACATTATTGGTAATCACAAAATGAACTTGGATTATATAACCCTAAAAGGCTACTTAAAAGCTTTAAAAAAAGTTGCAAAAAATTCTGATAACAAAGTGGGTGTTTGTGTTCCTTATGTTTATTTGGATCTTGCAAAAAAAGTTTTAAAAGGTTCTAATGTTTTATATGGAGCACAAAATATGTACTACAAGGAAGCAGGCGCTTTTACTGGCGAAGTTAGTCCAAAAATGTTAATCGATTTTAATTGTGATATGGTTATATTGGGGCATAGCGAACGCAGACATATTTTTAACGAAACTAATAATGAAATTAATAATAAAGTTATCTCGGCTCTAAACAATAATTTAACACCAATATTATGTGTTGGAGAAACTTTGGAAGAAAGAAATAATAAGCAAACCAAAAAAGTTATTTTAGCTCAACTAAAGCAAGGGTTAAAGAATATTGAATTAGAAAACGCTAAAAAAATAATATTTGCTTACGAACCAGTTTGGGCAATTGGAACAGGCGTTAGTGCAACCGCCTTAGATGCCGAAACAATTTGTAAGTATATAAAAGAACAATTAAATAAACTATTTTCAACCGAGTTTAATTTTGTTGTTTTATATGGCGGAAGTATGTCGGAAAAAAATGTTTCCGAACTGCTAAATAACCCTAGCATTGATGGTGGACTTATTGGTGGGGCAAGTTTAACTATTGAAAAATTTAAACCACTTATCAATTATAAAAATTAAATAGAATAGCTATGGCTATATTGACAAAATTAATATTTTCTGATATAATTATTAGTGATATTAGGGGATAAATATGAATAACGATTTAAAAAGTAAACAAATGAACGAATTAATTAAATTAAAAGAAACGGGGGCTATTTCTCGCGAAGAGGCTAACAGAAGATTTGCTGAAATACAAAATCCAGTAGTTTTTAAGTATGCCGATAAATCCAGAGTTCTTGATATAATTAAGCAGTGTGCGTATCCAAGTTTACAAAATGCTAAACCATATGTGGATCAAATGCTTAGTGGCGAAATTAATGTTACATTTGGTTTATCTAAGGAAGATGGATATGGATTATTAGTTGAGTTTGGTGATGATAAAGTTGTGGCTGAAATTGCTGTGCCAACAGATAAAAAAGAATCTGATTTTTTAAATCTAGAATTGTTACAATCAAAACATAAAGAATATATGTCAGAATTAATGCAACAAAAAGTAAATTCAGAAAAAAAACCTGCAGGCTCTATTGCTGCAAGTGTTATTAATAAAAATCAAACAAAAATTGAAGAACCAACTAAAACAACAAATACACAACAAAAAGCTTTTAAACGCTAAACAACAAAAAACACCTTGGTTAAAGGTGTTTTTTTTGTTTAAAATATAGTTATGTAAGAAGCAAAAATTTACAAGCTATTGACTATTTATTTTTTTTATAGTAAAATATAATTGTAATAAATAAGAGAGGTAACAATTATGTGGGCTGCAATGTGGAATAATTTTTATAACACCTGCGTTAGAGGCATTTCACCAGTAACTAGAGGTATGATTATTTTCTGTATTTTTATTGGCGCCCTAGTATGCTTTGTTTACTCGGTTAAGGGTAGCAAAAAAGAAAAGATGATTAAAAACTGGTTTTTATTTATTGTTGCAATAGTATTAGCTGGTATTGGAATTTTCTATTCGGTTATTTAATTTTACAAATTATTAAAATGTGTGGTAAAATCCGCACATTTTTTTATATAATTTAGTTTGATAATTTTGGCTTTATATGGTAAACTACTATTAGTTTAAATTATGATTAAAAGCCAGATGGCTTAAAAATTTTTGGAGGCAAAATGAAATTTCTAAACTTATTACTAGATGATGTTGCAAAACCAATTCCTGATTGGATTAGTAAATCATTTCCAATTATACAAACAATTCTTATTATTATTGTGGCAATTGCAGCGGTAGCAATTATAGTTGCAAGTTTAATGACAAAATCTAACCCGGATGGTGGTAACAATGCAATAACAGGAACTAACGATAGTTACTATATGCAACATAAGGGTGGAAACAGAGAAGGCAGACTTAAAAAAATAGTAGTTGCCTGTGCTATTGTTATTTTTGTTGCAACCTTAATTTATTTCATTTCGTTTGGAATTTATGTAGGTTTTACACAATAGTTTTTTAAAGGGCTCTAATTTTAGGGCTCTTTTATATTAAGTATTAGTTAAAAGGTAAATAAAATAAAAAAAGGAAAAAATTAGTGGATAATCAAACAAAATATTTAAGTCAGATAAAAACTAATAAATTAGAAAATTTAGATTACGAATTTATTATTGCTCAACTTTGTGTACTAAATAATAAACCATTTGAAGATATGAAAAAAGCGCTTGACGATTTAATTTCAAGTGGGCTTTTTGCACTTAATGGGGAAGAAGCAGTTAACTATAATCAACCTAACAATGAAATGTTAGAAGATGCTAAACGCTTACTACTAAAAAACAAAGATCCTAAAAAGCAAAAAAGCAATAAGCCATTTAAGTTGGAAGGAAAAATTCAAGGAACAAAAAGTGATTTTGCTTTTTTAATTCCGTTTGATAAAACTTATCCAGATGTGTTTATTTCGGCGGGTAACTTAAAAGGTGCAATTAATAACGACACAGTTAGTGTTGAAGTTATGGGCAATAGAGATAATAAAAACAAACGCCTAGAAGGCAGAGTGCTTGCAATTTTAGAGCGTGGAAACACTTTGGTTGTTGGAAAAATATTTATTGGAAAATCTAATGCAATGGTTATGCCAGACGATGTTAAATTTGGAAAAGATATTTTAGTTCCATTATCAAAACTCAACGGCGCAAGCGATGGTGATAAAGTTGTTGTTAAAGTTAATAAATTCTATAACGACAAAAAAAATCCAGAAGGCGAAATTAGCGAAGTTTTGGGCAGACCAAACGAAATTGAAACCGAAGTTAAAGCAATTATTAGAAGTTATAATTTATACGAAACTTTTCCTAACAAAGTTTTGGAAGTTGCTAAAACTTTACCAGATGAAGTTGATATGCAAAAATATTTGGGTAAACGCAAAGATTTAACCAACATTAACACATTTACTATAGATGGCGAAGATACTAGAGATATTGATGATGCTATTTCTATTAGTAAAAATAGTAACGGAACATATAAACTTGGCGTTCACATTGCCGATGTTGGAGAATATGTAACATTAAATTCGGTTATTGATAAAGAAGCTTTTAAACGCGGAACTAGTGTTTATTTTCCAAATTTGGTTTTGCCAATGTTGCCACGAGAATTAAGCAACGGAATTTGTTCGCTTAACGAAATGGTTAACAGGTTAGCACTTAGTGTGTTTATGGATATTAATTTAAAAGGCGAAGTTACTAACTACGAAATTTGTGAAAGCATTATTAAAAGTAAAAAGCGTTTTACTTACACAGTTGTTCAAAAAATTATTGAGGGCGATAAGCGAGAATGCGAACTAAATGCACCTTTTGTTAACGATATTAAATTAATGCAGGAACTAAACCTAGTTTTAATTAAGATGCGTGAAAAACGCGGTGCTATCGATTTTGAAATTCCGGAATCGAAAATTACTTTAAACGAACTAGGCGACGTTTTAACAATAGAAAAGGCACCTAGAGATGATTCTCATAGGCTTATAGAAAGTTTTATGGTTGCAGCAAACGAAACCATTGCAACTCATTTTAAAAATATGAAAGCACCGTTTGTTTACCGTGTGCACGAACAACCAGATAGCGAAAAAATGGCAAACTTTTTAAGGCTTGCAACTGGCTATGGAGTTAAAACCACAGCTTATCCTGATAACATTTCTCCACTTGATTTACAACGCATTTTAAAACAAGTTGAAGAATTAGATTGCAAAGTTATGCTTAACTCACTTTGTTTGCGTAGCTTAAAAAAGGCAAAGTATAGCCCAGAGTGCTTAGGCCATTTTGGATTGGCTTCAACTATGTATTGCCACTTCACATCACCAATAAGGCGTTATCCGGATTTAACTATTCACAGAATTATAAAACTATTCCTGCGTGGTCAGTTAGAAGGAAAATTGCTAACCGAACAACGCCAATTTGTTGCAGCTAGTTCGCTAAATTCTTCTGACCGAGAACAGGCAGCCGATAAAGTTGAGCGTGATGTTGACGACCTTTATAGAGTGTTCTATATGACTCATCACATAGGCGAAGAATTTGAAGGAATTGTTTCGGGTGTTACAAACTTTGGTGTTTTTGTTCAACTAGAAAACACTGTTGAGGGTATGATTAAAATAACTGACCTTCCTCGTGATGGCTATGTGTTTGACGATTTAGATAATGTTTTAAAAGGTGCTAAAAACACCTTTACCATTGGTAAAAAAGTAAAAGTAAAATGTGTTAATGCAAATGTTTTGGCACGCGAAATAGATTTTGTTTTAATTCCTTAATTAAAATTTTAGGTAACTTAAAATTTAGGTTAAAAAATTAATTTAATTTTAGTTTTAAGTTACTTAAACTTAATTAAAAAAAATTAAAATTTGGTCTTGTATAATTTTATTATTGTGCTATAATAATATTGTGAAACTGCCTTTTGTTACTTTTTTTACTTAATTTATGCAATTTTTTATTAAAAAAGGGGTTAAACTTTATGAAAATAGTTGCAACAAATAGTCAGGCGTTGCACAACTATTTTGTGGAAGATACTTTTGAATGTGGCATAGTTTTATGCGGTAGCGAAGTAAAAAGCATTCGACAAGGTGGTTGTAACTTAAAAGATACATTTGCTTTAATATCAAAAAATAACGAATTAATATTAAAGAATATGTACATAAAGCCATATGAAAAAGCAACTGCTTTTGTTCCTAATGCAAGAGTTGATAGAAAACTTTTAGCACACAAACAGGAAATTAAAAAAATGCTTCAAAAGGTTAGCGTTAAAGGCTACACCTTAGTTCCAATTAAACTTTATTTTAAAGGTAGCTTGGTTAAAGTGGAATTGGGGCTATGCAAAGGAAAACATACTTTTGACAAAAAGGAAGTTTTAAAACAAAAAGATATTAACCGAGAAGTGGAAAGAACAATTAAAAACTATACGCGTTAGTTTTGGGGGCGTAATGGTTTCGACGGGATTGTAAAGGTTAAGCTAAGCATGTTGCAGGCTCGTCTGCATAAAAACGGAAATTAAATTTAAATGCAGAAAACAATTCTGTTTTAGCTGCTGCTTAAAGTCACGCAGCTTGTCTGGTTAAATTTGCCTACGAATTTAATTTGGGCACAAGGTTAGTAGGGAACGATGTTATGTTTTGCCTTAGGGCATAGCATTGAACTTATAGGGCAGGTTAAACAAAGTTTTGTTGATTTTGTTTGTTTAACTATTTTTCAAAATTAACTAAACATGTAGAAAGGTTTAAAATTTCTTTTTCGGACGCGAGTTCAACTCTCGCCGCTTCCACCAATTTTTTAAAACATACAATATTTGGAGGTTTTATGGATATTTTATATGTTGTATTAGAGGTTTTAATTATTTTAGGAATTATTGCACTAGGAGCATTTATTATTGTTCTAGTTGCCGATTTAATTCTATCTAGTTTTGATGGTCATAAGGGTATATTTTTTAATCGTAACAAAAAAATAGATGAACCAGCTCCAGAGGCCAAACCTCAAACAGAAGCAAACGCAACTGTTACCCCTTATTACGAAGAAATAGCAAAAAATGCTGAAGAGGAAAAACCAGAACCAACTCCTGAACCTCAAGTTCAAGTTTCTTCGGTTGATTTTGATAAAGCAGCAGAAGAACAAAAATTAATTAAGCGTCGCACTGTTGTTGAAGAAAAACCAGCAGAAACAACTTTTGAAGAAGATAACGAAGAAGAATTAGCAGATGCTATTAAAGAAGTAAGTTTAAAAGCATTGCAAGATATTGCCAGCGATAGCGAAAGCAAGCGTAAAGCCGAAGAAGAAAAGCGTTTAGAGGAAGAAGAACGCCGCAAAGCCGAAGAAGAATTAAGAAAAGCCGAGGAAGAACGCCGTAAGGCTGAAGAGGAACGCCGACTTGCTGAAGAAGAGCGTCGTAGATTAGAAGAAGAACGCCAAGAACAACTTCGCCTAGAAAAAGAAGAATTAGAACGTCAACTTGCTGAAGAACGCAGCAAAACAAAAGTTAAAACTGTTGTTGTTAAAGATGAAGGAAACAAAGAACTTAAAAAGCTTAGAGATGATATTTTCTCACTTCGTCGTTCTGCGTTTAAAGATATGCAAGAAATTAAAACAACAACTCAAACAACTCAAGAAACCGAAATCGAAGTTAAATTGCGTGAATTAGACGAACTAAAAGAACACAAAAAATCGTTAGATAAAGAAAGAAACGAACTATTAAAATATAAAGATGAAGCTTTAAATAAAGAATCTGAACTTGCTAGAATTGCTGAAGAAAAAGCTGCTTTAGCCGAAGAAAAAGCCGAACTTCAACGCCAAATTAAAGAACTTCAACAAAAAACTGCTGAAACTTTAAGTCAAAAACCTTATTACACAAAAGAATACTACTTAAAACGCCTAGATAGTTTACAAACCGAATTAAAAGATGTTGAAAAAGAACTTAAAGCAAATCGTCGTGAATTTGTTCCACTAGAACGCATTAAAAAATCTTACGACCGTGACCAAGAAAAATTGCGTCGTAAAGAAGCTATTGTTGCAAAACAAAAAGTTGCAATTTATGGGGTTAAGGCTTCTAATGTTGATCCAAAACGCAAAGAAAAACTTGATGAAGATGTTAAACAACTAAATCAATTAAAAGAAAGCGTTTTCCAATGCGACCAAGTTTTAAAACAAAACAAGGATCGTTACCCAGTGTTAGAAAAAGCAAACAGATTGCTTACAAAAACCTACAACCGCTTGGTTGCTGATATCGAAAATGTTAATGCAGCACTTGCTTGGTATGAAGAAAACGAAAAAGGCGAATAACAAAAAAGCACAAATAATTTTGTGCTTTTTTTGTTGAAATGTGCTAGATATTTCGACTACGCAAATAAATTTGCTCCGCTCAATATAACATTCTAAATAGGGCTGTGCTACTTTTTAGTTTAAGTAAGGGGTAGAAAAATTAGTAAGTACACTGTCATTCTGAGCGGAACGCAGTGCAGCCGAAGAATCTAGCTAATAAAACTATCATTCTAAGCGAAGCCGAAGAATATAACAATTATTAAATCAAGGCGGAATTTCACATTAGAAATAAACAAATTATATTTTTATACAAAAATAATATATGTGAACAAAAATGCTAAAATTATACAAATAGATATGTTATAATAAATATATATTAATATATATTGTAAAAAGGTTGTAAATTATATATTAAGGTTAAATTATTTTGGAGGGTCTTTTATGGTTTGTCCGTATTGTAATAAAGAAATGGTTGAAGGCCATATGTCATCAACTACTTATGAATTAAAATTTTTTCCTAAAAATAAGGAAGAAATATCGAACGATAATTTATGTAGAGGACTTGTTAGACCGCATATTTTATTGACAAAAGGTAATCTATTCTTTACAGGTTCAATAGTAACTTATTATTGTACTTATTGTAAATTAATATTAGCCCCAGTAAAAGATTTTAATAAAAAATAAAATTATATTATCTTTGTGTAATATAA
>CAQIDI010000012.1 GCA_948806215.1 uncultured Eubacteriales bacterium
AAGTAAACGGCAAAACAAATGCCGATTTGTGTTTGTACAAACAAGTAACCTCTCCGCCAAGCAAACTGATAAGTTTTTCTTATCAGTTTTTTGTTTTGTGGGGGAGTATTATTATTTAAATTAAAAGGGTTTTAATTTGTAAAAAAAACGGCCAAGGTTATTGGTCGGTTTTTTAGTGTTTATTTTAAATTGTTTTTAGGGTTATCGAAGTATTCTTGAATTTTTAGAAATGTTTTAGATAGCGGATAACCATCCACAAATATGCGGCTAACTATTATGTTTAAATTCATAATTAGTTTACCATTTCTTTCAAAATATTTCCCCCAACATATTCTTGGAATTGTTTGAGTATTTTTATCTTGCGGAATTGGATGAGTCATTTGTGTGAAAGATATCCACGGCAAACTAGTAACAAAAATATGTTCGGAAATATCTTTTGGCAAATAGTTGGCGCCGTTATTTTTCTTTGCAAATTCTAACTCGATTTTTGCTTGTTTATAAAATTAATTATGCCTTTTATAGAATTTTGTGTAAACCTCAACATAAAAACCTGCATCGGTCATTGCTGTAAACCCAGTATTAATTTTATCGTAGATAACAGGTTTATCATTAACCAATCACATTCTCATTTCATCAATTTCGTTAATTGCTTTGCAAACAAAAATAAAGAGTGTTAAGAAAAAATGACCGACCATTTTTTTAGAAAATTTCACAAGGTTTGTAACATCCATTTCAACACTGCATCCATAAGTGGCGTTATCGAAAGCTTAAAATCTTTCGTATGCTATTTTTCTATCTAATTTTTCTATATCAATAAATTTCATAAAAGCTCCTTAAATTTAGTATAACAAATGTTTTGAAATTCAAAAACAAAAGGCGTTAATGTTATTGATAAGTAAAAGTTCAAAATCAATTTTAAAGCATAGAAAGCAAATAAAGAAATGATTTTATTTTTTCTTAAACTAATAGATTTGACAAAAATTAATTAAATAATTATATTAATGCGGTTATTATACAGTTAATTATTATAAACTATAGTATATTTATTATTTGAAAATATTTTAATATCATATATAATTTATAGTAGAAAAATTAAAAAAAGGAATGTATTTATGAAGTATAGCATTAAAACTACAACAACTAAATTATTCAGTTTAATTTTTATTTTCTCTTTAATTATTGGAATTTTCACTATTCCAGCTTTAAGGGGAGTTTCTGCCGAAGATGGCGATTTGAATAATAATAACGCTGTAATGTTGAATGTAGAAGAATTTTCAAATTATTTAACCGGAACTTATAAAACAGCATATGGAATTAAAAATTCTGATATTGATTTGGAAACATTATCAACAAATGGTGGAGAAAATGGCAACTATAGATTATCAAATATTTTTGATGGTAATAAAAGTTCGTTTTGGATATCGGAACTTGGTAACACAGAACAAAGCAAAATAAGTGTTACTGTTAATTTCAAGTCGGAAAAACTAATACATAACATTTTATATGGGGCATCCTATTATTCTCGCAGTAATGGTCGCAACTTTAGTGGCTATCCTTCAACATTAAATGTTTATGCCGCTAAAACTGGCGAAGATTTTAAGTTGGTTGATACAATAACCAGCACACCTAATCAAGATACCGAATTTGTGTTATTTTCGTTAAATCAAGCTGTTAGTTGTAATAGCATAAAGTTAGAATTTGCAGATGTTATAACTTTTCGTGATGTTTTTGGTGGTAAGGATGTTGCAGTTATATCGGATTTGGCTTTTTATACAACACCAGAGAATATTGAATTAAGCACACCAAAAAATGCACAAGGCGATTATAATAGCGATAATTTTTTAATTTCGAACTCGGTTTCAAACAATATGTTGTCTGCTCGTGCCAACGGTGGCGGAGATGTTAGAAATGCTTTTGATGGAAATACAAGAACTTATTGGAGTTCTACAAACTACAACACAGAGTTATTTAAAAACAAAGTAACAGTAGTTTTTGATAAACCGGTAAAATTAGAAAGCATTGTTTATTCTTGCTCGTATTACACTGCTAATAACAAACGAAACTATAGCGGATTTCCACAAGTACTAAAAATTTATACATCTCAAACTGACCAAGATTTATCGCTTACTGCTATGTTTGCAGGTGCACCAACTTCCAACTGGGATAAAGCTAGGTTTGTGTTTGATTCGACTGTAACTTGTAAAAGATTAGTGTTAGAGTTCACCGATGTTACAACCTATTCAAAAGTTGCCGATGGAAACCCTATTGCAGTTGCAGGCGAACTATTTTTAGTGCAACCAGTTAACACCGATTTAAACGAAATTCTTAATATTTTTAGTGATTATTCACAATATGAATTAAAACCTGAATATAACAGCATTGCAAAACTTAATGAACTTCGTGAAAAAGCAAAAGATAGCACAAACTATATTCACATTTACAAAGCTATTCTTGATAGAGCGGATGCTATTTTATCGGGAGCAATAAAAAAAGACCCTTATCGTGAATTTTCCACCGAAGATGGTGCACGTAACAAAATAAAACAAATTGGAGATATGGTTGATTATAGTAGAAACAAAAATGGAGGTTTAAAACTTCCTAACTTTGGCACTAATCAACAATTAACCGGATTGGGCGGAACAACTGGCGAAACAATAACTATTTATGTTGAAGCCGAAGCAGAAACAAAGCTACCACAAATTTTATTTACTCAAACTTATGGTGCTTGGAATAGTTGGAAAGCTACTGTAAATTTAAAACCCGGTAAAAATGTTTTTACTTTTCCAAATATTAAAGCTCATGGTGGATATTCGGTGGATATTGCAGCTGGTGGACCAATTCATATATTAAACCCTTACACACCAGAAACTCAGAGAGGGAATGTAAAGCTATATATTGAAGGTGGTTATTTATATCCTGTTTTCCGTTATGGCGACGATGAGGAAACTTTTAAAATGATTTTAAAAGATTATTACGAAAAATTAATGGATGAAAATAACACCGCAATAACAGTTGATGCATTTGAATGTGTGAGTGATCACGTAATATGTTCAACCAGAGCAACTCAAGCATATCAACAATATATTGTTAAAGGAGTTTCTCCACAAGCAAACATTGCAACTTGGGATGATTGGATAAAAAAATTGCTGGCTTATGGTGGAGTGCAATTTGATAGTTCACAACCATTTTACGATAAACGAAACGATTATGTAAATGTAAATATTCGAGCAGATCAACCATATGCCGGAATGTTTGCTTTTGCTTGGACAGACCACGTTGGACTTCCTGATGGCGGAATGCAAACCCACCTAGTAAACAAAGGTGTGGCAGGTTGGGCAATGGGACACGAAGTCGGACATATGCTTGATATTCAAGAACGCCGCGTTGGTGAAACAACTAACAATATGTGGGCTATATTTGATATTTATATGATAGATGGCAATTTTAACAATAGAATTAATGTTTCAAATGTAGCTAAAAATCTAGCATCAGATTTTTCTGATAAGGTTAATAATTTTTATTTAAATGGAAGCGATAACTGTGATATTTGGTGGATATTAGAAGGTGGGCACCCGGGCTATTGGGGTAACTCAGAAAATATGTATCGTTATGAACAAACAGGTAAAACACTAGGAGTAACCGAAAAATTTGTTTATTATGGCTCGCTTGCAACCGGAGAAGATCTAAGCGAATATTTTGAGCGTTGGGGCTTTTATAGAGGCGATGCATTTAAAGCTGATAATAGATTTAGTTATGAAAAATCCTCTCAAGAATTTAAAGACTTAATGGCCGCTGCAAAAGCTAGTGGCAGAATTACAGGTAATGGTAAAAAATTTTGGTATGTTAATAATGACCAGTATAGATTAGAAAGAGAGCACGGCATTAGCATTTCGGCAGATTGGGCGAGTTGCTATTCGGAATCAAATAAAATTAACATTACTTCAAACGATATTATGAAATCGGATAATGGCTATACATTTATTCTTCCTTCAATAAAAAATTCGCAAGCACACTTATGTTACGAAATTCAATCAAAAGTTAATGGTGTTTGGAAAGTAGCTGGAATTACATATAGCACTATCTTTACGGATTCTTATAATTATGGAGAAACAATTCCAGAATATAGGATTTATGCTTATGATAGAATGTTTAATCACACCGGAGATCCAGTTTCGGTAATTCCGAATTCTGATACTCAAAACGCGGTTTGTCGTGTTGGTGATACTTATTTCGATTCGTTAAGCAAAGCTGTTGCTGCAGCTGAAAGTAATGCTATTATATATCTTTTAAAAGATTTTCACGATGGCAGTATTTCTATAAATAAGCCTTTAACAATTTTAGTTGATGAAAGCGTTTCGGCAGATAGTATTACTATAACCAAAAATACCGATGGCAATTTATTTAATGTTATGGGGGCAGGTTTTACTTTCAAACTCGGCAGTAACAATTCCACAAAGAAAATAATATTAGATGGTGGTGGTTTTTGGCAAAGTGGTTCGCTTTTAAGAACATCTGGCTCAAACTATGCCGTAGTTAGAACCGAAGCTTATAATGTAACTTTTAGAAATAACTATACCACAGGCAATGGTGGAGGACTTTATGTTGGTTATTGCGGTCAGATATATTTGTTTAAAAGTATAGTTCAAAATAACTATGCAACTAATGGTGCTGGCGTATTTCTTGAAGGTAGTAATCCGGGCTATGGAAGATCGCAAATGGCACTGTTTAATGCCATTATAGAAAATAATGTTGCATCAAATAATGGTGGTGGAATTTATTCTTCAAACATTAATGGGACAAATTTTGTACTTAATTCAACTTCGAATAACGATCCTGAATATAGCAAAGTTATTATCCGAAATAACCAGGCTGTTAATGGCGGTGGCATTTATGCCGATAATATTGTTGAACTAAGATTTTTAAGTTTGATTAATAACCACGCAACAAATAGTGGTGGTGGAATTTATATTGTTAGAAAGATTATAACATTTGTTTCTTCAACAATAGCTCAAAACACAGCAGGCGATAACAAAAGCGGAGCGGTTTATATTCAGGCAGCCGAACGCTTTACATTAAACGGTGGAAGTGTTGAAGGTGGAATTTACAGACCAATTAGTGGAATATTTAATTTAGATGGTTCACTTCCCGATTTTTCACAAGCAGTGTTTAATGTTCCGCCAATTCCAGAAGAAGGCTTTACCATTATTAATAACATTGCAAATTTTGTGTTAACCGAAGAACAAGTTAATGCACTTTATATAGAAAATGGATTGGCTAGATTAGAGGGCACAAGCATAAAAGCGGTTAGAAAATTGGCTGATGTTACACTTAAGTTTGATGGCAGAACCGAAGTTGTTCAAGTGCCTTGGGGTAACTTTACCTTGCCAGAACATTTAAGTGTTTTACCTGATTCAAAATATATTGTTAATTGGCATTTAGGTGGCACTAATTATTCGGTTGGCGATGTTTATGTTATAAACAAACCTTGCACATTTGAGTTAACAACAGCAAATTATTGTGTTGTAAATCTTGATTACGGCAATGATATAACCGATATTATTTATATAGTGCCGGGGCAATATTATCATTTGCCTATGCGTGCACCAAACGATGATGTTATTTTTGGTTGGGAAGATAATGATGGAAATTATTATCCTTATGCAGATGGTGTTAAAATAACAAAAAGCTTAACCTTTACTGCTGTTGTAAAACAACAAGTAAAAGTAACTTTATTAATTGGTGAAAATAAAACGGAAAATATGTTTAACATTGGCGATACTCTAATATTGCCAATGCCTAATCCTATTAATGGAAAAGTGTTTAAACATTGGTTAATAGATGGTATTAAATATTCGGCAGGAGCATCTTTGATGGTTAATAGCAATATTAATGTAGTTGCCGAATTTACTGAAAACTGGAAAGTTGTTACAGTAATTGATGAAACTGAAAAAATTGAATATTACGAAAATAAAGCCATTATAACACTATCTCGACCACAAGAAGCAATGGGTAGAGTGTTTAGTTATTGGTTAATAGATGGGGTAAAATATTTTGCAGATTCTGAATATGTTGTAAATAAAGATGTTGAACTAATTGCTGTTTTTGCACAAATAAATAAAGAAGAAAAAATAACTGTAACCTTTGTTTGGAATAAGGGTGCAGATGATTCTGGCGAAATTGTTGAAAATGAAACTTTGCAATTAGAAAAAAATTATCTTGAAGAAATAACATTAACAAAACCAGAAGTTAATAGTGGATATGTTTTCTGCTATTGGGAAATTAATGGCAATCGCTATTATGCTGGCGAAAAAATAAAAGTGACTGATGCGTTTACAGCTACGGCAGTAGTTAAAAGCTCTGATGAAGTAGAACCAGAAGAAGAAGTTTTCACAGTTACTGTAATAAAAACTGTTAATGGTGTTCAAAAGAGTGAAAGATATAAATATTCTAAAAACGAAAGTTTTGTATTAAAAACTCCAGAAGCATCTTTAGAAAAACCTTTCTTGTATTGGTTGGTTGACGGAAACAAATTTAATGCAGGCGATACAATAATAATAACTTCTAATACTACAATAACTGCAGTGTATTATGAATCCCCTGAAGAAAAACCAGATGAAACTCCAGATAACGAAAATACAGATAATGAAACAACCGATAGTGAACAAAATAAAAATAATAATTCAACAAAAATAATAATAATTGTTGCTGTTGCTTTAACTGTTATAATTGGTGGTTCAATTATTGTTTGGTTAATAAAAAAGAAAAGAGAAAATAGATAATAAGTAAAAAAAGCGTTATTAGTTTTGAAAAACTTTTAAAACTAGTAGCGTTTTTTATTTTTAGATAATAACATTTACCATTTATTAACAACTTTAATAAATTTAGTAAAAAGCAGTGATTAACTTAAAAAAACGATTTAAATATAAAATGCCTTTATTTAGTAATTTTAAAGGGTTTTTATTAGATGTTAAACATTTAATTACTAAAATTAATTTGTAAAAAATTGTAGAATATTGTATTATTATATATATTTAATAAAGTATATAATTGGAAATACTAAGTAATAAAACAAAATATTTTGTTTAACTTGGAGGATTTTATGAAGTTTGCAAGCAAATTAAAAATGGTTGTTTTTTCAGTTTTATGTTGTGTATTTACCTTTTGTATGGGTACATTTTTTGTTGGCCTTGGGGATTATGCTAATGCATTTACTAGCACAGCAAATTCTGGCACTGTTTTAAATTTAGGAAATATTTTAGTTAATAATTATGCCACTAAAGATAGAAAATTTGATGGCGATCAATTAGATAAATTATACGAAAAACTAACTGGAACTAAAGGTGCTACTTTAAATTCGCTTGCAGCAACTTTTAGTAAAAGTGCAGTAAATAAGTTTGGCAGTCAGGTTGTTCAAAATCCTACCATTAATGCAAATAAGTATAACGGAAAATCTAATCAGGATGTAATTATAACATTTGGTGGAATAGAGTGGACAATAACATCTCTTACTAAAGATAAAGTAAATGGACACTATGTTGCAACACTTTTGCAAGCAACCCCAAGTGCAGCAGCTATGATGTCACCTTGGTCAGATTCTAATGATAGTACATATTTTAAATACACATATCCAGCAGTTATATATTCAACCACAAAATTGCGTAATGAAGTTTTAAACGCTAATGGTTGTGGTTGGGCAGAAAAAAGCAGTTCAACAACATTAGTTGGTGCAAACACTCAAAACGCAAACAATAAATATGCAATTTTTACAATGCCTAGTGTTTCTGGCTCATTAACAGATTTTATTTTAACACCAGCAAAAATTGCTTATCAAGAAACCGAAAATTATAATGCTGAAGTTAAAAATGGCTATACTTGGCCAAACGAAGCTTACGGTACACCAGTAGGAACATTAAATGGAGCTCACATAAATAATATAAAAGGTAAATCACATCAAGGCGATTGGAAAGACGATTATGTTTGGTTACCTTCTTATACTGAAATTAATGGTTCAAATAGTATTTGGCAATCTAGTGCTGCTCAGCGCGAAGAAAACACTCATAACTGGTTAAGGTCTAGTTTTAGAGGCTTTTTTATGACTAAAGCAGCTTCCGGAATCTATGGATATACTGCAAATAGTAATATAGGATATCGTCCTTGCTTGCACCTTGATTTAACTGCGGCAGAAAACAATAGTATTAGAAAAGTAACTGCTCCAACAAATGTTTCAGTTGAGTATAATGGCGAAGAACAAGCTATTAATACAACAAACGCTCCTTGGTATAATTCTGCAGTTATGGACTTAAAGTATGATGATGACTTAAATGTTCACACTGATAAATGCAAGATTGGTGTAACCATTAGCCTTACAAACGAAAATTATTATTTTGAAGGAATGGATGTAGCCACAAGAAGCACCCGAGTTATATTTGAAATATCGGGAATAAAATGTCCGGCTAGCGATATTTATTTAAGCTATGATGGCGAAGAGCATAAGGATTCAACAATAAAAAGCCAAACTTGGTGGAACGATGATTATTTAACAGTTGATTATGTAGATAGTGGCAATTATACAGATGCAGGAGAATATGTTGTTTCGCTTACATTAAGCGACGATAATATTTCGTTCCCTGGTTACGATGAATCATTAAGAACTATTGAAATTAAAATTGTTATAGAAAAAGTTGGTTTAACAATGCAACCGTTTACTATAGACGATCAAACAGGGTTGCCAACAAGTCCATTAATGCCAACACTAGCGGCTTATCCTGATAGAGATACTGAACTAGGAATAGAGCCTGAGTTTGCGTTAGAGTATAAAAAAGTAAGTGCTGCAAGTTGGACAACAACGCCTCCAAGTGTTGCAGGTGATTATGTTGCCAGAGTTTATATAGTTAATGCCGAAGAATGTAACTATGTTTTAGATAACAATATCGAAGTTCCTTTTGAAAAAGCAAAACAAAATGTAACATTGGCATTTTTTGTTGATGAGAATGGTGAAGCAGGTGTTCAAGATACCGATGGTGTTGGAACAACATTAGTTGTTGAATACACTGGTGTTCAACAATCGTTTAAACTTGTTAACACATTAGATCACACAGCTTTAAATGATGCAACAATTTTGGCTTGTGGTGGCGGACTTCGTTACGATAAAGCAACAGGAATTTTTACCGCTAAATCGGTTGGAACTTATACTGTAACAATTTCTTTAGCCGATGGCGGAGCTAACACTCGTTGGGCAAACTATGCACAAGATCCTTCTATAACAAGAGTTATTAACTTAGTTATAGAAAAAGCAAAACTTAATGTTGTTGTTGAAAACGACACATTAACAAGTTGGTCTAACGGAACTCGCGATAACATTGTTGTTAATATTACTGGAGTTGTTAACGACGAACCAGTTAAAGTTAATGTTTTTTATACCAGCACTCCAAATGGTGGAACAACGAGTGCTCCAATTCAAGTTGCAGAATCTAATATGGTTAATAGCGATGGTAAAATTACTGTTACAATAGACCTAGCAACTTTTAGAGCCGAAACATCTTATAACTTATATGCAGAGTTAGATAGTTCTTCAACAATAAATAATAACTATCAATTAATTTCGCCGGGTAAGATTTTTGATTTCTTTATTTTAACTGCAACAATTAGTAAGATAGATGTTGAATGGATTTTAAATAATGTGGCATACTCTAGCCAAGTTGTTACCGATGGCGTTAGCGTTGATTATAATCGATTAGAATACACAATGGATGTTAACGAGTTATTGTTACCATCTGGTGTAAGTTACACTTATAAAACAAAAACAGGAACTTTTTCTACCGAATACGAAGAAGGTTTGCATTCTGGAACAGATGCTTTTGATTACGAAACAGTTGTTAAATTTACCGCAAATCCGGGCTACGAATTTGCTCAAGGTTTGCAAACTGAATATGTTATTACTTGGAAAATTAATCCTAAACAAGTTGAACTAAGCACTATTCCTTGGCCGGAGAGTTACACTTGGACAGGTATGAACATTCGTTTGTGGCTTGACGACCCAGATTATTATATGATTTCTATAACACAACAAAACGATGAAACCTACACAGGAATTGCTGTTGATGTTGGTGATTATAATGCAAAATTAGATTTAAGATTAAGCGATACAAACCATATATTCACATTAGACCCTTCAAATTCGTTTGGCATTCAATTATCTCCAGATGGAACATCGGCAACAGTTTATCGTGAATGGCATATCGAAAAAGTTGTTGTGTCGGTTTCTAATGCAACTAACAAATGGGAATCGGTTAAAGATTTTGATGATAACTTTAACGAATACTCTTATCTTGTTCCAATTGTTGATCAAAACAATAATGCAGTTTTAGTTGAATATTTCACGGACCGTGATTTCACAAACAAAGTGCCAGATATAAAAGCAATAAATGTTACTCCGGGAACAATAGAAACATATTATGCTAGAGTTACAGTTGACCCAGACCATAGAGCAACACATAAAATTGTTAACAGCGTTAATGGGCAAGATTATGCTTGGATAGCATTTACAGTAGGCGATACCAGATTACCAATTACAGTAACATTAAACTATGATGATACTGGCGTTACTTACACAGGTTCACCAATTAGTGTTATAGCTAAATATGGTGATATACCATTTGATATTACATATTTCAAGTTAGATGAAAATGGCGAATATATTCCTATGAACGAAGGCGAACAGCCAACTAATGTTGGAGTTTATCAAGTTCATATTGAGCCAACTAATCAAGAACATAAAGATGGCTATAACATAATCAATAAAGTGTTCTACTTATACATTAATCCAATTAAAGCAAATGTTTTAAGTTGGAAAATTGAACAAACAGAAAATTCTGATGGCTTAGAAATTCCAGAAGTATTACTTTATTCTGATAGTGAAATCCCTAGTGATAGTTATGTTTATGTTATTTACGATGAAAATGGCAACGAAGTTAGTACTGAGGCTATTGAACATAACAGGCAATACACAATTAGCGTAAAAGTTGCCGATGGTGTAGATTATTTAGTTTTTGACGAAAACGATATTGAAGCAGGTTTAACAAGCTATTCGTTCCGCACAGGTTTTGGAGAAGGCGAAGAATACGAAACCTTAACAATTCCTACACTTGATAAAACACAAGTTACTTGGAACGGCGAAGAACAAACATTTGTAATTGTTGGTTGGGATAGCATTAAAGATTATGTTGATATTATTTCGGGAAACTTAAGCCAAACCGAAGTTGGAAATTATTCTGTAATACTACGCTTAAAATCGGGTGTTAGTGCTGTTTGGGAAGGCAATTCGCTAGATGATGTTGTTTTAAACTTTGAAATAACAAAATTAACAATTCAAAAACCAACTGCAACCGAAATTCGTTATACTGGCAATGCAATTGATATTTTTGATTACTTAACTCCGGAAGCAAATTGGAGATTGTGGTTTGATGTTGTAGAAGGCAGTATCGATTCGATTCAAACAAATGTTGGTGTTTATGTTTTAAGATTAAAACTTAAAGAACAATTTATAAACAACATTATTTGGGACGAAACAACCACATTTATGTTAAGTCGTGAAGCTGGCGACGATATTATTGAAATCAATTGGGAAATTAAACCAGCGCAAATTAAAGGCGAATGGAAAAATGATAAAGGCTATTTAGAATTTGTTCCAGAAGACGAAAGCTTTAATCAATTATTTAAAGTTGTATATTTCGATGCCGAAGGAAACGAAGTTTTACCAGAAAACTTTATTCCGGGAGTAAAATATACCGCAAAACTTATGGTAATCGATCAAACAATTGCAGGAAACTACGAATTTGTTAGTGATGTAGAAAACTTTGAAATAGAGCAAGAGTTTGAATTTGAAAAACCAAAAACATTCTTTGAAAACGCTTTAGAATATGTAAAAACAAATTGGCGATGGTTTGCTATTGGTGGTGGTGCATTATTATTATTAATTATTTTAATTATAATTGTTGCATCTCGTAAAAAACGCAAAAAGAAAAAAGCTAAACAAAAAGAAGCAGAAGAAGCTAAAAAGGCAGAAGAAAAACTAAAAACCGAAAATAGTGACAAAGCAAAATTAGAACTTGAAAAAGCGGAGTTAGAAAAGAAGTTGGCAGAAGCAAAATACCAACAAAACAACTTTAATCAAATGCCACAAAACTATGGTCAAGTTCCTCTAAATGCTTATAATCAAATGCCACCTAACAACTACAACCAAGTTCCATCTCAAACAAATCAACCATATACCCCTAACCATCAAGCACCAGTTAATGCAGCAGGCGAAGGTTATAGAAGCCAGTACGACATTGAACAAGACGAGCGATTAAGACGACTTGAAAAACGAGTTACACGAATTTATGATGTTGATGGAAACGAAATTATTGACCCAGAAGACGAGTTAGAGTTACTAAGGGCAAAGGTTAGAAAACTTGAAAAGTTTAAGTTAGCTACCGAAGAAGAAAAATCACAAAATAAACAACTAGCAAACACCGAAGCAATGCTTATGAATTTCTTATTGGATAAGTTTAAAAATAAACCAGATTGGTTGCCTTTCGATAACCAAGATATGGTTAATTATCCACTTGATAAACTAATGGAAATTTATTCGCAGGCAAAAGACTTAATCGAAAACAAACTTTCAAATCAACCAAAAGAAATAAGAAAGGTTGAATCGCAAGCAAAAGGTTTCGAAAATAAGGTTGATAAATATACTGTTATGAAAGACGATTATCAGTATGAACGAATATTAGAAGAAATTCGTGGCTTGAAACAAGAAAACAAAGAGCTTGCCGATAAGTTAGAAAAATCGGAAAAACGCCAAAGTGAAAAAGAGTTAGAAGAAACAAAGGCAAAGTTGTTAAAAAGCGAAGCTGAACTTGAAAAAGTTAAAGCCGAAAACAAACAACACGAACACGATAAATTATTTGATGAATTATCAAAAAAAAACGAACCACAACCGGTGACTCCAGTGATAAATAAAAAGGTTTCTGTTAAACCAGAGTTTGAAGAAGCATTTAGCAATTTACCACAAAGTCAAAAGAAATATTTTAATACTCTTAAGGATTATGCTCTAAGCAAACCTAAAGCAAGAATTAAAAACACAAAATATAATTTATCGGTTGGCGTGGGAAATACTAATTACATTAAGTTTGCAGTTAAATACGATAATTTGGTTGCAAGTTTTGGCACAACCGAAGTAAAAATCGAAAATGAGAACTCGGTTGAAGATGCTAAAAAGCTAATTGATGAATGTGTTGCAAACTATTTAAATAGTAAGTAGGCAATAAAAGATGGATAGTTTTATCCATCTTTTTTTAATTATTTGCTTAAAAAAATACTACTAATAATATTGTTATTATCTTTGTTAAATATATATAATATATTATAATATAATAAACTTAAAAATTTTTTCTATTTGAAAAATAATTATTACTTTGTTATAATTTATTTAAAGAGGATTAATAATGACAAAAAGAGAAAAATTGTGTTTAGAAAAAAGAAATATTGATGGGCAAGAAAACGAAACATTTTGCAAACATTATGTTAAAAAGTTTGGTGGTTATTTATTTCATTTGTTTTTTGGCTTTCAAAATTTTATGCTTTTTTTATCTGGCGTAGTTATGACATTATTTTGTTACATTATTTTTAATGGTCGTCAACACGTTGAAATTATGTCTAAGTGCATAGGATATGGACTAATTATAATTTTTTATTTTTTCTGGATATATTTTATTGTTAGAGGCTTGTGGTATTGGAAATATACAAAGCACATTTTTGTTACTAACGAAGGCATTTGGGTTATGAGTTTCAGCATAAATGGCTGGAATCCAAATTTTATGGGTGAACGAGTGTTTTGGTCGGCTAGCTGGTCGCTTTATACTTGGACTGAACTAAAAAAAGTTTCTGATAGCAACGAAGGAAATCCTAAAAGAGATGCTTTCGAAAAAATTGATGATTTTGTTATTAGATTAACTGGTTTAAAAACTATTTATCTAACACGATGGGATGGTATTGGAAGAATTGATTTCTTATCGAAAAAAGATGCTCAAGATATTTTAGATTGCACTAAAGAACAAAAGAAGCCAAAAAGAAAAAAGAAAAAACAAAACGATAAAATTTCTGACTAATTTAAAACTCCTAATTTATATTATTAAAATAAATTAGGAGTTTTTTATTTTGTTATTAAACATATTATTTTGTTTTTTTAACTTATGTGTTAAAATAAATTCAAAAAAACTTTAAAGGTGAACTATGAAGTTTGATATTGAAGAAAAAAAGTCGTTAAAGGGCTATAAGAACTTAAAACATTATTTAAAATACTTTTTAAAATATAAATGGTTATGTTTTGGTTTTTGGTTTAGCTTAATTTGCACCGGAGTTATTAGTTTCTTTGCACCATTGGCACTTGGAGAAGTTATTTCTGCTATGACAGTTACGCAGGATTTTGATGCGGCAAAAACCTATGCGTTAATATTTGCAGGCATCGAACTACTAGGCGTTATTGTTTATTTAATTAGAGTTCCGTTTTTTAAACAATTGGAAAACAATGTTAAAAAGGATGTTAAACTTGAAATTATAAAGGATAGTTTTAACATAAACATTGGCGAATACGAAAAACTGGGTAATGGAACTTTTATTACAAGATTAACTAACGACCTAGATTCGCTAGCAACATCGTTTAAACGCATAAGCGAAACTATTGTTGATTTTATTTCTAAAATAGGCTTTATTGTTTTTGTGTGCGTTATTAATTATTGGCTAGGATTATTTTTAATTTCATTCATAATTATTAGATATTTAATTTATCAAGTAAGAATGCACTATTTTGCAATTATGAAACCAAGGGTTTTAAAGAAAAACGAATACATTAATTCTATGATAGGCGAATCTATTAGGGGAATTAAAGATATTAAAACTTTGGGTTTAAGTTCTAACTTAATTGAAAGATTTGATTATTTGCAAACCGATTATGCTAAAGATGATAATAAAGAATGGTATGTTGGTTCGGCGTTATACCATTCTGCAAATGTTGTTAGCATTATTTGTAACCTATTATTTATTTTCCTATGCGTGTTTTTAATTGGTAAGGGCAGTTTAAATTTGGCTGTGTTCTATTCGGTTTATGTTTATAAAAATAGTGTTATGGAATTTGCCGTGCATCTTGGAAATTTACAAGATTACTTTAAAGAAATCGAAATTTCGGCTAGTCGTGTTTTTGGATTAACAAATCAAGAAACCTACTTACACGATAAATTTGGTAATGTTAAATTGCCATTGTTTCAAGGAAATATCGAATTTAAAGATGTTACATTTGAATATGTTGAAAACGAAAAGATATTAGATAATATTAGTTTTAAAATAAAGCCAAATTCACACGTGGCATTTGTTGGCGAAAGTGGTTGTGGAAAAAGCACCATTGTGGCACTTATTTGTAAACTTTATGACCCAAGCCAAGGAGTTATATTATTCGACGATATAAACTCTATGTCGCTTGACCAAAGCTTTGGAAAAAATGTTGCTATGGTTAACCAATATCCATATTTGTTTAATTTAACTATTCGAGAAAATATGCAACTAGTAAAACCAGAAGTAACCGATGAAGAAATTTATGATGTTTTAAAGTTTGCAAATGCTTACCAATTTGTTTCGGAACTACCGCTAAAACTTGATAGTTATTTAGGGGAAGGCGGAACTAGGTTAAGCGGTGGTCAAAAGCAACGAATTTGCATTGCAAGAGCACTTTTAAAAAATTCTAAAATTATTATATTTGACGAAGCCACTTCGGCATTAGATAACATTTCTCAACAACACATTATGGATTCTGTAGAAACTCTTAAAGCCGATAAAACAATAATAACAATTGCTCACAGGCTTTCTACCATTGAAAATTGCGATGTTATTTATTTTGTTGATAAAGGCAAAATTATGGATTATGGAACTCACGAGCATTTGCTTAAAAACAACAAAAAATATGCAACGCTTTATAACAAACAAAAACGAGAAAAACAAGTGGAAGAAGAATAAAAAAAGAAGCAAATTTTGCTTCTTTTTTTTAAATTTCTCGAATATAAATAACAATGTGTTCTCTTTCATACATAATCATTGTGCTATAGGTTGTGTTATCAACTTTATATTTTGGAGTAAAATTTATTCTTCCGTCAAATTCACTATAAATAAAAGGATTATTATAGCTATCTAATGGTTTTAATGTGTAATCTGAATTTACATTATATTCGTTAAATAGTTTTTGAATAAATTCTAGGTAAACTTCTTTAGTAGTGTTTTCTATCGATAATTGAGCAGTATAGGAACCATTGTTTGATATTAACTTACCCAAAACATCTCCTTGTGGAGCAGTTAAGTTATTTAAACCTAAAATATTTAATTCTTCGGTAGTAAACCAAGTTTTATCAGAACTTTCAATATCCCAAATTTCGTGTGATATAGATTCGCGGTGTTCTTTTATTAGCGATAAAATAATTTGATCTTTTTTGTAATTAACATTATTAATATTATAGTCGTTAATAAAATATAAAATAGAACAAGCATATTGTGTTTCATTAACACTATAATAAGCATTAAAGCTAATAACATCTGTATTGTTTTCAACTAATTCTTCTAAGGAACTAGCAACTTTATTGCTTTCGTTAATATTTGCTGGAATTTTTGTGTAGCACTGATTTGCTAAATCGTTAAAAATGGTTTCTGTTCCATTATTCCAAGTAATAATAAGTTTAGAATCGTTGTTTTTATTGCTACTTTCAATTTTGCTAATTTTTAATTCTGGTAAAGTTAAAGTTTCGCTTGTTAGAGCAACATTTTCCCAGTCTTTACTAGTTGGTTGTGTTTTGTTACAAGCACTAAGTAAAAATAAACAAGGAACAATAAATAAAAATGCAAATAATGTGCTTAAATGTTTTTTCATAATATATCTCCTAATTTTTTATAATTATATTATAAAATTTAAGTGTTGTAAATAAAATTTTTTTATTTAAATTTATGATAATTTTAGAATTTATGATAAAATTATTTTAGTTAAATAGGTTGGAGAAAAAATGGATAATAAAGAAGTTTTAACAAATATTTTGTTGTCAGAAAATGTTACTCAAAATTTTTATAGCGAATTTAATAATAATTTAGAGTTTAAAAATTGGCTAAATAAAATTTTGCCAGAAGTTGAACTTTGCGAAAAGCAAAAGCAAAACAATCCTTGGCATTTATATAATGTTTTAGGCCATATTTTAAAATCGGTGGAAGAAATTAATAAACAAACCAAGCATTTAAGTTTTGATATTAGAAAAATGCTTAGCTATGTAATGCTATTGCACGATATAGGTAAGCCTGCAACTTATATTGTTCGAGAAAAAAATGGAAAACTTATTGATAGTTTTTTTTATCACAACCTAGAAAGTGAAAAAATAGCAGGGCGGGTTTTAAACCAATTTGACTTTGATAAAAACGAAATTTTAATTATGCAAAAATTAATTAATAAACACGATGTTTTTATGTTTATTAAGGATTTTAAAACCAATAATCCGCATTGGCGAACACTTAGCGATAAAGTGGTGCTAGACGAAATAAACGATTTAAACCAGGTTGGAAATGGTTTTGAATTGATACAATATTTAATTTATGTTGGACGAGCTGACAGCAGAGCACAAAATCCAAAACTTGCAGGGGAAAGTTTAAGAATGCTAGATAAATTTGAAAAAATATATTTAGATTTAAAACAAAAAAACAATGTGTAAAGGCATTGTTTTTATTTTTTCAAAAGTTTTATTATTTGGCTGTGTGAAAGTTATTAATATGATAAAATAATAAAAATTTAAGTTATAAGGATAATGTTATGAAACATATTGAAGTAGTTGCAGGAATAATAGAGCATAACGGTAAAATTTTGTGTATGCAACGAGATAAAGGAAAATTTGATTATGTTTCCTATAAGTGGGAGTTTCCGGGTGGTAAAATTGAATTTGGCGAAACCAAAGAACAAGCATTAAAGCGAGAACTTAACGAAGAAATGGAATTAGAAATTGAAATATTAAAACCTTTTTTACAGGTTAATCACACCTATCCCGATTTTACTATGAATATGTATAGTTTTATTTGTTTAGCAAAAAGCAAAAAATTTAAACTAAATGTTCATAAAGATTTTAAGTGGTTAAGCATTAACAAACTAAAAACTCTTGATTGGGCACCAGCAGATATGCCTATTGTGGATAAATTAATAAATAAAAAATAGCACCAAAATTAGGTGTTATTTTTGGATTTATTTAAAATTTTTGCTTAATTATGTTTGTTGCAATATCTATAAGCAAGTTTAATTTTTCTTCTTGCTTTGATTTATAGTTTAACAAAATAAAAGCTCCCTGAATAATAAATATAACGCACATAGTTTTTTCGTCGGTGTTAATTTCTTTTTTATAAAATTCTAGCAAATATTTTTGAGTTTTTTCAACTAACATATTAATTCGGTTAGAAAATAGTATTTGAATAGTGTTATTATTATTAAAACTGTTATAAATGCCTTTAATAAATTTTTCGGTGTTTTTAAACAAACAATCGTAACCATTAAAACCTAAAAAACATTGTTGCAAATATTTTTCTTCTAGCTCGTTAGAAAGTTCGTATATGTCGCTATAGTAGTTATAAAATGTTGTTTTGTTAATTAATGCAATAGAGTATAGTTCACTAACTTTAATATCTTCTAAATTCTTTTTTTGTCTTAGTTCCAAAAAAGCATTTTCTATTGATTTTTTAGTTTTAATGGTTCTTAAATCTGGCATAATAAAACATCCTTTTTCAACGATTTTTTAAATTAGTTGTTTTTTCAACTATACGTAATTAACAGTAGTTGTTTTTTCAACCATAGTTGTATAATATTATTGTAACATAATAATTAATTATTAAAAAGCATAATAAGGAGTAAGATATGGCTTATTTAGAACTTGAAAATGTTTGCAAAGAATATAACACAGCAGCTGGTAGTTTTTTAGCATTATCAGATGTTTCTTTTGAGTTAAATAACGGCGAATTTGTTGTTATACTTGGACCTAGCGGAGCAGGAAAAACAACGCTTCTTAATTTGCTTGGCGGAATGGATACATTAACTAGTGGAGTAATAACACTAAACGGGCAAGTCGTATCAAATTTAAACAAAAAACAATTAACAAAATATAGACGCACCGAAATTGGTTTTGTTTTTCAGTTCTATAATTTAATGCCAAATTTAACAGCATTAGAAAATGTTGAATTGGCAACCGAAATTTGCCCTAAAGCTTTAAAACCTAAAAAGGTGTTAGAGGATGTTGAACTGGGTGGAAGGTTATCGCATTTTCCGGCACAACTTAGTGGTGGCGAGCAACAACGTGTTAGTATTGCTAGGGCTATTGCAAAAAATCCTAAATTGCTTTTGTGCGACGAACCAACCGGAGCACTTGACTATGTAACAGGTAAAAATATATTAGCCTTGTTATATAGCATTTCGAAAAAGAATAAAAAGCTTGTTGTGGTTGTAACACACAATCAAGCTTTAAAAGAAATGGCAGATAAAGTTATTTCAATAAAAAATGGCAAAATAGAAAGTGTTGAAATAAACGAAAATCCAAAGCCAATTTCTGAGATTGAGTGGTAATGAAAGCCAGTTTAAAAGTTTCGTTTAGGCTATTTAAAAAATATATTACTAGGCTACTAACAATAATCGCCATTGTTATTGTTAGTGTTGGTTTTATGTCGGGGCTAGGCGAAGTTAAAAATAAAATAGATATTGCGCAAAACAATTTTTATATTTCTGAGAATATTTCGGATTTATATTTAAAAAGCAAACGCCAATATGGTTTTTCTTTAAACGAAATAAGATATTTAAACAATAAGTTTGGCGAAAACAATGTTTTAAAAAGTTTTAGTTACGAATTAAAAAATAATAACGAAATAACTAGGGTTTATAGTTTTAATATTGTCGATGCAAAAATTAATAAATTAAAGTTATTAGAAGGCGAGTTTCCTAAAACCGAAAACGAAGTTGTGGTTGAACGAAAAACTAACACAATTAAAAGTTATAACATTGGGGATGTTATAAACATTAATAATATTAATTATTTTGTTTGCGGCATTGTTATTAACCCTTTAATTTTAATCGAAGCCGAAGAACCTAGTTTGCAGTTTGAAAACGAACATTTAAGTAATGTAGTTTATTTAAATTCGACTCAGTTTATAACAAACGATGTTTATATAACGCTAGAGAATAGAGAACTATTTAAAAGTTTTAATAAAAAATATAAAGCCGAAGTTGAAAAACTAAAACAAGAAACACAGCAAGTTATAGGCGAAGATAATGTTGTAATTTTAAGCTTATATGAAAATGTTGGCTTATATTCGATGCACTCTTATGCCGAAAAGGTTGGGCTAATAACCATTATTTTTGTAATTTTCTTTTTGCTTGTAACCCTGCTTGTGGTTTATTCAACAATGTCGCGTTTGCTTGATGAAGAACGCTCACAAATTGCTTGCTTAAAAACAATGGGTTTTAGTGATTACGGCATTGTTAACAAGTATGTTATGTTTGTGTTAATTGCAACCATTATTGGCGGATTACTTGCCTTTGGTGTTGGTTATGGTTTAACAAGCATTATATATTCGGCTTTTAATATGCAATATATAATGCCACCTTTGCCTAAAACAATAAACTTTACTTACTACGCATTAACTTTTGGCATTATTACTTTAAGCACTGTGCTGTTAACAGTGGCAACAGGAATTAGTATGGTAAAAAATAAACCGATTACATTGCTAACTCCAAAAGCACCAAAATCTGGTAAGAAAGTTTTTATCGAAAAAATATCGTTTATCTGGAATAAACTTAGCTTTAAATATAAATCAACACTAAGAAACGTGTTTTTGTTTAAAAGCAGATTTTTTATGACAGTAATTTCAATTATTGGTTCAACAGTACTGGTGCTTGCTGGAATGGGATTGTTAGATTGTGCAATAAAGTTAGGCGATAGTGATTCGATAGTAACAATTTCGTGTGCATTAATTGTTTTTTCGGCGGTGCTTTGCTTGTTGGTTATCTATAACATTACAAACATTAATGTTAGCGAGCGTAATCGCGAAATTGCAACGCTAATGGTGTTAGGTTACACCAACAAAGAAGTAACAAACTATATTTTTAGAGAAATTTATATAATGAGTTTTATAGGAGCTATTTTGGGTGTTCCGTTAGGACTAGGCTTTATTTATTTTGTTTTTGATTTAATTAGTTTTGGTGCAATTCAAGATATTAATTGGTATACTTGGGTTTTAGCACCACTAGTAACAATGTTTTTTAGTTTTTTATCAACAATGTTTCTTTACAAAAAAATTGTTAAAACCGATATGAATTCGTCTTTAAAAATTTTAGAATAAAAAAGAGTTCTGTTTTAAGAACTCTTTTTTATTCTTTAAACAAACCTAAATTATATGCCTTAGGATTATGTTGTTTTAAATAAAGTTCAACATAACCAATTTTTACTTGCGAGTAATCAAAACTAAAACCATTTTGATTTAATTTGTTTAACATATAGTTTTTAATTTCTTCTTTGTTAATTTCTGCATTATCAGGAAAGTCACATTCAATTTCTATAAACTTACCAATGTTTTTTGCATTGTCTAAGCTAATTATCAAATCGTCTAACTTATAAACTTCACGATATTTATCGATTATTGCTAGAGTTTTTAAGTTGTTAACTTTTAAAAATTCATTAAAGTTTTTAAATTTATTGTTATATTCAATTCCAATGCTTTTAAAAATTTGTTCAATCGAAGTTTTAGGCAAAAAATCATTATATAAAAAACTGGTTTCTTTGCAATATGTGTGGCTTAGGTCGCCAATGTTTAACTTAAAATCAATTTTTTTGTTATCTCTATTTCTTAAAAAATTTCCTGTGGAAATTAAATTATAGTTTGGAGTATCGTAATAAATATCAAGCACTTTGCTTTTTTTTAAACATTCTAATTTTTTAAAGTTAGGAAAGTTATTAACTTGTAACTTTAATTCAACCTCTATCATAACATTCTCCAAAAGTTTTTTTTATTATAACACAACAAACGTAAATTTACGCATTAATTATATATATATAATTAAATAAAATAAAGGGTATTGAAACTGCATTTTTTGTGTGATACAATATTATATATGAGCAAATGTTACACAACTAAGGAATTAGTTAGATATTTTAATAAACTTAATGGTAAGTCGGTGCAACCAACCAAAATTATTGATGGGTTAAAAAATAACTTTGGTTGTGTTGATGAACAAATTGAACAAATTTTTTCTTCTGATGAAGACCACGATGCAGAAGGCACAAAAAAAATGTGTGCCTACTTAGGCAATAAAAAAGTGTTGGCAATGCTAAAATCGTTTATAGTTTTTAAACCTTACGACCAAGAATGTTTAAACGGAAAAGCAAGTGCAATTATTAAAGAAAACGATAGGTTAATGGCACAAGGTGCAAAAATTCCTAAAGTTCATTCGCTGTTTTTTGCTGATGGTAGATATTTCGAACTTCAAAATGCAGCAGAAGGTGATATTATATCGGTTTTAAATTTAGAAAACTTTGGAAGACGCGTGCTAAAAACTGTGGATAAAATTTCGCCAAAAGAATATAAAGAACTATTTAAAAAAAGTTTGTTTGAATATAACTTAAAGCAACAAAAATTAATGCTTAATTTGCCACAAGAAAAGTTTGACGAACTTTTTAACACATATAAAATTTTGAATGATAACTTTTATGGTGATTACGACAGCCATAGCGAAAATGTTTTGGTTAGCGAAAAAGGATTTATGGTTGTTGATATTGATTACGACCAAATGATATTTAACACAACCAAACGAAGTTTGTTATCGTTATATAATAAATTTTTACGACCATTTTCCAATGCAACAGTGCACACTAATTTTTTAACAAATAATCAAATTGAAACCTTGCAAAATAACAATGTTGAAATATTAAAAAAATTAGTGACCACTGCGTCAAACAATAATATTGCATTATATAACGATGATAGTTTTATTAAAAACACAGCACCTTTTATTGTGGGGGATAAAAACTGGAAAAATTATTGCGGTTATATTTTAGAACCTCAAAGAGATTTACTTTTTAAAGAATTGAATAGACGAAAATAAAAAAATATGAAAAAAGAATTAGCAGATTATTTTAATTCAATAAGCGGAACTTCCAAATTTATAGAAGATATTAAAAATGATGCTCCTATTTTTTATGGCACTACAGCAAAGCAAGTTATTGAAAAACTAGAAGAAAATTCAAAGGCCGATAAAATTGGATCTTTTAAAACTTGCCATTTTGTTAACAAACCTAGGCTGGCTATTTTAAAATCCAGAAAATATTATAGTAGCGATGCTCAAAAAATTATTAATGCAAGAATTAATGAAATGCTAAATATAAATAAAGAACTTTTAGAAAATGGGGCAAGAATTCCTAAATTATATGGAGTGTTTTTTGTTAATAATAAATATGTTGAAATGCAACAAAAAATTTTGGGCAACCCTATTGCAATAATTAGAGAACAAGAGTTTTTTTACGAACACGATTATCATAACTATATTGGATACAAAAAGTTGTTTGAATATGTTACAAAACAACAAAACATTTTAGTTAAACTACCACAAAAAGCTTATGACGATTTATTAAACACTCACTTATTGTTTAGAACTTATAACTATCGCTACGATGATAGCCACAGCGAAAATGTGTTAGTTAATAAAAATGGCTTTACAATAATTGATATTGATTATAATTTAATGAGCGAAAACAAAAAGAATATTGACCCTATGCCAATAGGAAACACAAATTGTGTTTACGATTTTATTCATCCTTTTAGTTATGGGGCGAATAGTGGTTTTACTGACGAACAAAACAATGTTATTTATAAAAACAACATAAAGGTTACTACTAAGTTATTAACAGCAATAAGCAATAAAAAACTTGATTATAAGTCGGATTATTGCGGGAATTTGTTTAACTTAATGTTAGGTAAAAATTGGAAAGAAATTGTTTCAAAAATAAATGCAGAAGTTAAAGCTTTAAAAAAATAATAAATAACAGGATACAATATGATTAGCAAAGAATTGATTGATTTTTTAAATAATATAAGTGGCGAAGAATTAGACGAAACCTTAATTGATATGGCAAGTAGCAAAATTAGCAAAACAGCAAAAATAACTAAAGGTGTGGTTTCAGAGTTAAAAGGTGTTATTGCAAGTGATAAATATGTAAGTAAGGGGGCTAATAAAACCTGCACATTTTTAGGCGATAAAAAAGTGCTTGCTTGTTTAAAACAAAAAACTCCAGTAAAAAGTGCTTCGGTTGAGATTGGAAAAAAGCTTGAGAGTAAAATAAGAAAACTAAATAATAAAGTTGTTTCGAAAGGTGCATTAGTTCCAAAAATTTATGCATTGTTTTTTGCAGATAAAAAGTATATTGAAATTCAACAACGCATTAAAGGAAGCCCTATTGCTATTTTTAATTTTGAGAATTTTACCGAAACTATTATTGATGAGCCATTAGATCCAATAATTTTTAATTGCTCGGAGGAAGAAAGATTGTTAATTGGTGAAAAACTGTTTAACTATAATTTAGGGCAACAACAAAATATGATTAATGCTCCGCAAGATTGTTATGATAAACTTTATAAAACCATCGAAATTTTAAGTAATCACGGCATTGAGTTTTTAGATTCTCACAGCGAAAATGTTTTGCTTGGTGAAAAGGGATTTTCGCTTATTGATATCGACTACGAAAGTGCCATTGAAAATCGAGAAAAAGGTAACACAGTAAAACCAAACAATAACAATAATATTTTTAATTTTTTAAATCCATTTTCGTATGCTAGTTCATATGATAAGTTTTTAACTAAAGAACAAGTTAAAATTTTGGAATCTAACAATGTTGAAATATTAAAAAAATTGGTAGATGCTATAAGTAATAATAATGTTATAGGTCAATTTAATCTATATAGAATAAAACAAACTGTTCTTAGTATGTTAGATGAAGAAAGTTTAAACAAAAATGCAGATTATATTTTTGCTTCGCAAACCGAGTTAAGAACCAAGCATAATTTTAAACCAGACGAATTTTTGTGCGAAGTAAAAGCAGGAAAAGTTAAAAAAAGGTAATTATGAAACAAAAACTACTTGAAGAATATTTTAATAAATTAAGAGGAAAATCTATCGATTTAAACAATGTTGAACCCGATATTGCTTCTTTGGGAGAAGATATTCATACAAGTTTAATTGATGTAATTAAAAGTTCTAATTATGCTTCTATGGGTGGAAACAAAACTTTTAATGTTATTACAGATAAAAATGGAACAAATAATTTTGCAATTTTAAAATCAAAAAAGAAATATGCTAAATGTGAACAACAATTTAAACTGGTTGAAATAGATGATAACATTAAAATTAATTCGATTCTTAGGTCAATGGGAGCAAAAGTTCCTAAACTTTACACAATGTTTTATGCAGATAGTAACTTTATAGAAATTCAGGAGCTGGCATTAGGAGATCCTATTGCATATTCTAATGTAATATTTTTAAAACAAAAAGTGTTAGGTGGCTCTAGCAGTCCATCGCAATTAACTGCAGAAGAAAAAGAAAAGGTGGGCGAAGAACTTTATAATTATAATGTGGGGCAACAACAAAAAATTTTAAGTTTGCCCGATAGTGCTTTTGATGATTTATTGCAAACTTACTTGCTGTTTGGTAAAATGAACTTTTTAATGGAAGATAGCCACGCAGGTAATGTGCTTGTTTCAGATAAGGGCTTTACTGTTATCGATGTTGATTATAGTTCGATTTTACACAAATTAAAGTTTAACGATAAGCCAACATCACTTGCTTCTTGTGAATCGTTTATTGCACCATTTGCAACTTCCACATTATTAACTTTTAAGGGGTTATTAACAACTAATCAGTTTGAGCAAATAAGATTTAATAATATTGAAATATTCAAAAAATTGTTTGATGCAATTTCTAGAAAAAACATTATTATTAATTTTGATACAGTAAGAAATAGTTTTAGTTATAATTCGTTAATTTCGCAATTAAAAAACTCTTTGGGTAGCGAGCGTTTCTTTATGAAATACGATTATATATTAGATTCTCAAATAAAGTTGTATGAAAGCAAAGGTTTGCCTAAAGGTGATTATTTTAAAGAACTTAAAGATAACAAACAAAAAATAGTGGAATCTATTAAGGTTAACGATTATAAAAAGTTTAGTTAAAATTTTACTACTATTGTTTTAATCTTTTACATAAACTTATTTTAGATAATTAAATTTTTTATAAAATTAACAAAGCGAAAAATGTCGATAGTTATTTTAATTGCTTTATAGTTTTATAAAAGTGTGTTAAAATAAAATTAAATTTATAAGGTTAACATAAGTGTTAACATTAAAGGAGAAAATTATGGATCCACTAATTTATTTATACATAGCGCTTGGCGTTTGCGCTGTTGGTTATGGCGGTTTGTTTACTATGCGCGTTGTTAGAAATAAAAAACGCAAAAAAGCAGAAAATTTAGAAAACGAGAAAAAGGTTAAAGAAAACCTTAACGAAGTTGATGGTGTTCGCTACACTATGGAAGAAAATCCTGTTAAATCTGAAGAAGAGATTTTTGAAAGTCAAACGGCTAAAGAACAAGCAGAAGATGCTGTTAATGTTACATTTACTCAAAAGGATTATATTCTACCACAAAACACACCTGTTGAAATCACTAAAGATGGCGAATTAAAGCCGGGGAAATATTTGGTTCTATCAACCGATGAAAATCAAGAAAAGTTTTATATTAGAGTTGGTATTTATGTTAGAGAATACCATCATAATCAAGAAATAATTTTGGCAGAAGGCGACACTGTTTGTGCAGTTTCGGGTTCGGTTATTTTAAGATAAGGAGTAAACAATGGGATTATTTAGTTTTACAAAAAGTCAATTATTAAAAGCTATTGAATGGACAGATGATAGTAAAGATACATTAGTTTATAAGTATCCAATGGATGGTCGTCAAATAATGTATGGCTCTAAGTTAACAGTTAGAGAAAGCCAAATGGCAATTTTTGTTAATAAAGGAAAACTTGCCGATGTTTTTGAACCGGGTTATCACAAACTTTCTGCTTCAAACCTTCCGTTCTTAACAAAAATGTTAAGTTTGCCTTTTGGATTTAATTCTCCATTTTATGCCGATGTTTATTTTATTAACACAAAACAATTCACAAATGTTAAATGGGGAACATCAAATCCAATTACAATGCGTGATAAAGAGTTTGGAACAATCAGAATTAGAAGTTATGGAACATATGCTTTTAAAGTTTCTGATCCTGCAATTTTCTTAAAAGAACTATTCGGAACAAATTCAACTTTTAAAACCGAAGATATTGCAAGTTATTTAAAAAGTATGTTAGTTGCAAACATTTCTGATACTATTGCAGAAGCAAAAATTTCGGCGTTAGATCTTGCTTGTAATTTATTAGAATTTAACAAAGTTTGCCAAGGAAAAATTAATGCCGAGTTTAACAAGCTTGGTTTAACATTAACCAATTTAGTTATCGAAAACATTTCTTTCCCAGAAGAAGTTGAAAAAGCTATTGATACTCGTTCTTCAATGGGAGTTATGGCAGATAAAATGGATACCTTTGTTAAATACCAAGCAGCTCACGCAATGCGTGAAGGAGCAAACAATCCTAATGGTAATAACTTAGCCGGAATGGGAATTGGGCTTGGTTCTGGTGCTGCTATGGGTCAAATTTTAAACGAAAGTTTATCTGGTGGCTCAAACAAAAAAGTTTGCCCAGATTGCGGAACATCTTTAAAAGAATCTGCAAAATTCTGCCCAGACTGCGGACATAAATTTGTTACATCATCTAAGAAAAAATGTGTTCACTGCGGAGCAGAAATTGGTGCAAGAGCAAAATTCTGCCCAGAATGTGGTAAAAGCCAAGACTTAAAACGCAAATGTTCTAAATGCGGCACAGAAGTTACTGGCAAAGGTAAGTTCTGCCCAGAATGTGGCGCTAAACTATAAGGATTAATATATGAATGAATTAAGTAATAAGTGTGGCTCTTGTGGCTACACTTTAACTTTTGATGCAGTTAGTCAGATGTTAAAGTGTTCGCATTGCGGAAGCCTAGCCAACATAAACAAACAAATATTATCAACTTATAATAATTACGACCAAAATATAAAACTTAAAATTAACGATACGCATAGTAATGTTTTTATGTGTGATAGTTGTGGAGCTAAAACAAATGCTAAAAATAATATAACAGGCATTTGTCCATATTGTGGCTCTGCAAATTTAAAGGAGTTTTCGGAAGCTTTTAAATTTAAAGCCGATGGAGTTATTCCGTTTAAAATTGATAAAAAATCTGCACGAAAAAGGTATCGTGCTTGGATTAAAAAATGCCATTTTGTGCCTAACAAGCTAAAAAACTATGCAAAGCTAAATAAAATGGAAGGTTATTATTTCCCTTGCTATAGTTATTGTTTTGATGCATTTTCAAGTTATAGCGGAATAGGGGTTAGAGAACATCACATAACAAGAACAATTAATACTCCTAACGGACCACAAGTTGTAACAAGTGTTAAAACAACAACTCATCCTTTTTCGGGAACAAGAGATGATAGTTTTAAAGATTTGTTAATTAATGCAAACGATACTTTAAATTTAAGAGAAGTTAAAAAGCTAGGCAACTTTGGTTTAGAAGAATTAAATGTTTTTAATCCAGCATATCTACTGGGCTTTATAACTAAAGAACAAACATTAGATGTTCATAATTGTTTTAACCAAGCTATTACCGAAGCAAAACAAGATATTGAAAGCAGCATCGAATTTGAACATAGTTACGATAGAATTCAAAATTTAACTGTTAAAACAAATTTTACTAACAAAAAATACAATTACATATATCTGCCAGTTTGGATTTGTAACTTTATTTATAAACAAAAAGAATACAAATTTTTAGTTAATGGTTATTCGGGGTTTGTTACAGGCAAAGTGCCAAGAAGCGGCTGGAAAATTGCAGGTTTAGTGCTTGGAATTTTGCTAGGCCTTACCGCAGTTGGATTACTAATTGCATATTTTATAAAATAAAAAAGCACAGTGCCGTGCTTTTTATTTTTTTGTTAAGTTTGTTTGTGAAACTAAATTTTTGTTTTGTTCGTTAACCGAAAGTGGTTTTAAATGTTCAAACCAATATTTTTCGTCAATGCCATAATCTTTAAATGCAGGGCAGTGATATAAAAAAAATATATCGGCAAGGTCGTATTTGCCACTATCTACATAGGCTTTAAGAATTTTATTTTTTAGCATAGGTTCGGTTAAGTGTTTTAACGAAACTTGTTGCATATCCTGATATTTTTTAAATTCTAAAACACATTCAAGTTTATCAATAGCTTTTGCAAATTTTGCTTCTTCAGTTTTTCCTAAATTAAACTCATCGGTTAAGTTAACTAATTCTGATGCTAAACCTAAATTGCTAACCATATTAACAACCGATTGTCTTGCTTGAAGTTTTAGGGATTGTTTATCAATGTTGTCAAGCGGAGTAACATCGCCAATGCTTAATTCTTCCAACTCGTGAATGGTTAACATTTCTAAAACCTTGCCAAGGTTAACATTAACATTAAGTTCCGATTTTAAACCTATTGCTAAAATCATACAACCAAAGGTGTGTTCTGCAATGCTTTCTAATCTATCCCTATTAACATTCCACTGAACCGCACCTTGGCGTAACATATCTTTTAGTTTTGTTGCTTTGTAATAAAACTTAAACGAATCTTTTAACATAACTAATTCCTTTTATTATTTTTAAGTTTAATAAATACTAATTTTAATTAGTTTAAGTATAACATATTAAAATATATTTTCAATATTCTAACAAAATTTAATTATAAATTTACAACAAAAAAAAGTGCAATATCATTACACCTTTTATTCTTTAATTTCTTTTAAATTTTTGCTTTTAGAATTTTCTTTAACGACTTTTTCTAATAGTTTTGAAAAATTATATCCATCCACTAAATTACTAGTAAAAATCATTAATTGTCCGTGTCCAACTGGTAGCAATTCTATGTTACAATATATTGCACAATTATTTTCATTTTCTTTATCAAAAATTGATTGTTTACAAACTGTTGTAATGTTCCCAGAAACATTTTCGATAGAATAATAGTTAAAGTTATTTGTAAAAATACCATATCTAATAATAATGCGTTTGTTAGTTAAACAAACATAGTAGTTTTTTTGACCTTTTTTAAACATAGAATGAAAAACAATTGTAATAATAATAAATAAAACTATTAAAATTATTGAAACTATCCAAGGAAATCCTTCGTAACTTAGTCCAATCGCAAGCCCACCAAACAATATTGTTATAATAACTGTTAGAATAATAAATGGTAGGGTTCGTTTAAATGAGTAAACATTATTTGTGGTTGTTACCTTTGTTATTTTTTCATCATCGTTTAAAACATTTTTAAATTTATCTTCCATAAATTTACTCCTTAAAAATTTTTGCACTCATTTAAAAAAATTAAATTTTAAAATTATTATTTATTGTCCTTTAAAGTTTTTTTAATTGGCTGGGGTGGTAGGATTTGCTCCGCTCACGCTTACGCT
>CAQIDI010000013.1 GCA_948806215.1 uncultured Eubacteriales bacterium
GGAGATTATGAAATTTAAAAAAGTGCCTTTAATGGGCACTTTTTTAAATTTCATAATCTCCAAAATTTGAGTCAAATTTAACTCCGCCAGAAGTTGAATTTCCGCCAGTTGGTCTTGTTGCTCCAGCTTGATTTAGAACAATTTGATTACGCTTTTTAATATCGTAATAAATACCTTGTTCATCTAATATTTTTGGAACAATAAATTCTTCTGGGGCTTTATCCATTTGGTAGAATTTTCTAGCTTCAGGTTTATAGCTAGGAGTAAATCTAGCACGTAATGGTTGTTGCTTTAAAATTGATACAATTAATTCATCTTTTAGTGATCCAAGTTCGGCAGGATAAATAAGCGGACGACTATCAATATTTAAACTGGTTGTAGTTGTGCTTTGTTCATCTTTTTTGCCTTTTGAAGTTGTTGTGTTTTCAGTTTCAATTGTAACTGTACCACATCTATCACTAAATTCTTTTTGCGTTTGAGCATCGTTCGAAGCAATATAAATATGAATATTACAGTTATCTTTAACTGTGCTGGCAACTGTATCTTTATATTTAATAGCAAGTTGTGTGTAAGATTGTAAAATTAAAATAAAGAATATTCTACGGCTTCTTGCAACAGTTATAATAGATTCAAAGTTTTGAATTGCTGGCATATTTGCAAATTCATCTAGAATAAAGTAAACATTGCGTTTTAATTTTCCACCATTTTTATTTGCAGAATCAACCAATACTTTATATAACTGGCTAATAAACATACTTGCAATTGGGTGACGAGTTATTTTTTCATCAGGAATTTTAATAAATAATGCTGTTGGTTGATTAGTAAAAGTATCTAATTGCATTTCGTTAATATGAGTTGCATAGCAAACACCAAGGTCGGAAAATAATCCCATACGATCCGAAACAATACCCATATAAGATTTTTGTGTTGTTTCGGCATTGGTTATAACTTGGTTGGCAAGTTGTGTTGCTTGGCTAAGTGGGTTACGACCAGCAAAATAATCTGTTAAAGTTTTTGTTGGGTTAAATGGGTCGTTATCCTTTAAGTTGGCAATTTTTGATAGATTATAAAAGTTAAATTTATCACGAGTCATGCCAAGGCGTTCATCTTCGCTATCTTCAAGCATTGCTATCATAATAGCTAAAATAAAATCTTTTGCACCACGCTCCCAAATTGGGTCGGATGTGCTTTCTATTGGACAAAGAACGGTTGCTATATCTTTTAAATCTTCAATAGCTTCGGTTTTTAATTGTTGTTTTATGCCTGCAATTTGGCTTTTTACCATATTTATATCGGCAAATGCTACGCCATCAAATTCGTACCATTCGTTATAATATGCGCTTGCAGCAAGTTTTAGGTTAGGGTAGTTACGTGGGTCATCTCCGTGATGAACCATAATTTCTTTTTCTAAGTTGTTTGCGCGTTTATTTAAGTCGTAAGGACGAGTCATTGGGTTCCAACAAGTGCTTTTAAATGGTTCTTTTAAGTCAAGAACAACAATGTTATAGCCTTGTTTTCTTAGTTTTTGGCTATGATTATCGTATAATTCGCCTTTTGGGTCGGTTATAACCATACAAGGTTTTGCGTGTGATTCACCAAAAATTTGAATTGTTGGGTCAACGAACTGGGTTGTTTTACCAGAACCGGTTGTACCAATAACTAAGGTGTGAATGCTGTCATACATATTAACAATCATTCTTCCGCCAATAACTTCGGCTCTAATAGGAATACCAATGTTATCAGACTTACTTAAATCAGAATAGTAATGAAATTTGTAGGCAGGATTGGTTTTTAATTCTTCTGCAGTAATCCATTTACTATCATAGAATTTTTTAATTCCGCCTTTGTTTTTTATTTTTGCACCATTTGATTCTTTTTTATCCTTTGTTAGGTTGGTTAAGAACCATAATGCAAGTAACAAAACTCCTATTAATAAAATTGTTATAAAAGATCCATCAGTAAAAATTTCTGGGTCGTATTTAACTTCTTTATATTTAATAACACTAGCAACACAAAATGCTGCAAAAATTGTGCCTATTAAAAATGCAATACCTATTAGCATTTTTTTTGCTAATTTTTCTGCCCAAGAAGTTTTCTTTTCATCATCTTTATCCGCCATTTTAAATTCTCCATTTTTTAATAATGTTAATGCCTAATAGTAGTATATATTAATAACCATTTTTTTACAAATATTTTACATAATTATTAAATTTTATCTTCTTATTAAATTATTGTTAATAGCAAATATTTTTAAAAAATGTGTTAAAACTAAGTGTAATTCCTTTAAATTATGGGCAAAATATAAAAATTGTTTATAAATTTTGGTTTTATTGCTTGAAAGTGCCTAAATTTTATGATAATATCTTACTAGAAAAAATATTTTACGAGTTTATTGGAGGAAAAATATAATGCAAATGTTTTTATTAAATATAGCTCAATCAATAATGGGTTTTATGTCTAAGGTTAATATGCTTACTGGAGATACTGATAGCCCTACTGGAGATCCTACTGTAGATGATGTTTACACAAAGGTTTTTAAACCAGTTGTTGATATTTTAGATAGTATGTTATTACCTATTTTAATTCTACTTGGAACTGCTGGTTCTATTTATGCAATTGTTTTAGGTGTTAACTATAGTAAAGCAGAAAGTGCAGATAAGCGTGAAGAAGCTAAAAAACGTATGATTAATGCAATTATTGGTATTGTTGTTACATTACTATTATTAATCCTATTAAAATTATTCACAGCAAATGCACAAACAATTGTAGATTGGATTAAAAGTTTTGATAAACCTCAAGCGTAATTAATAAAAAACACGGATTTTCCGTGTTTTTTTGTGTTTTTTATTTTTAATTAATTTCGAAAAAATTTAAATTTTTGATGCAAATCTAATAAAGCATAAAAATTAAAATTATTAGATTAAATATTAATTTTCTATGTTGATTTTTTCATTAGTAAAAAAATGAAAGGCTAGTTAAAAAGTTTTTTAATTAAAATTAATGATTTTTGGTTATTATAATAATATATATTAAATAAAATACATAAATTTAAAAGTTTTTATTGATTTTTGGCATATTATGTTGTAAAATTAGACTAATAAGAAAAAGTGTTGATTTTCTGGTGGGAATTTTAACAGGTTTCTCAACTAAAAATCGCAGAAGGAGAGTTGATTATGCATATCGCATCAATGTCGCTTGGAATATTTGATTTCTTAATAGAATGGATTGCGAATCTAGTTGGAACAGTTATTGGCTGGTTCTTTGATATTGTAATGCAAATTGTTAATAGATTAGTATTTTCAATTGCTAAGCAAATTTTATTTATAGTTGATGCTATTCAAGCATTGTTTCGTAGACTTGCGGGGCTTGATAGGTATTGGATGGTAGAAGGCGGTCAAACTGTTGAGAAGGAAGGAGATATTTTAATTTCCTTAATGCGTAACGAAACAGTTTTGGAAGTTTTCATAACATTAACTTTGGTTGCTGTTGCAATGGTGATTATAGCTACAATAATTAAAGTTGTTCAATCAGAATTCACAACTGAAGGCTCTAAAAACTCTAAAGGCGGAATTATTGGACAGGCTATAAAAAGTTTTATTATGTTTATGCTGGTTCCAGTTTTATGTTTTGGTGGAGTGCTAGTATCTAATGCACTATTAAAAGCCTTGGATGGTGCCACCAGTAAAGGTGGAAGCGATAGTATGGCTAGTCATATATTTGTTTCTGCATCCTCTTCTGCTAACAGAGCTAGAAACGGAGATATTTCTCCGACTGGTGATTTAGCAAAATTCTTAAGTGGAACTGTAGATACTAACGGAAAACATACAAATGGTAATGGATATAAAAGTAGTGCACAATTTGCTAATGCTATTGATGATGCTTTTAGGAACAAACGTTATTTTGGTCAAAATCAACCATCTTCTGGAAGTGGAGTAGTTCAAACCATTATTAACTCGATTTTTAGCGTTGCTGTTGGCGGAATAGGCGGAGCAGTAATGGAAGCTGGAACTGGAAGTGTTTATGGTGTTACAACTTATGAAAATATTTATATGGTTGGAACATATTATGATATTGGACAAATGAATATGATTATTCTAATTGGTGGCTCAATTATGGCTTGTTATGTAATGCTTGTAACATCTTTTGGATTAGTTATGAGACTATTTAAGGCCGCAATTCTATTTATGATTTCCCCTCCAGTTATAGCTATTGCTCCACTTGATAAAGGAAATGCTTTCCAATCTTGGAGAAAACAATTTGTTTCTGAAGTTTTAGCTGGCTATGGTGCAATTATTGGATTAAATTTATTCTTTATCATATTGCCAATATTAAACAATATTAATTTATTCCCAGATTTTAGTACAGGTTCACTTGGTGCAATTCCGGGTGTTGAAGGAAATACAACTGTTGGTGGATTTGGTGGAAATATTTATAACGATTTAGCTCACTTATTATTTACTATTGTTGGGCTTTATATGATGAAAGACTTAATTAAAATGATTGGTGATATTGCTGGTGGCTCAGATGCTATGGGAGCTGGTGAAGGAATGGCTAAAAAAGCCGTTGGTACTGCTGCTAAAGTTGGTGTTGCTGCTGCTGGTATTGCCACAGGTGGTGCTGCATTGTTAGCTTCAAAAGGAGCTGCAATTGGTGCTGCTAAGTTTGGTGGTATGGCAAATAAAATGACTAAAAAAGGTGGCTCGTTATCAGGTATCTTCAAAGATGGAAAATTAAAAGAAGGCATGGTTGGTGAAGATGGAAAATTAACTCAAGCCGCTCTTGATACTGGTGCTACTGATGCTGATTTTGCTCAATATAATGAATACAGAGAAAAAGAAGCTAAACGAGCTGCAGTTCGTGATAGTGGAGTTAAATTTGCTAAAAATAATTTAGCTAGTACTCTTGGTAGAGCAGCTAAAGTTATTAATTCTAAAACAGGTTTAAAACTAAACGAAGGTATGACCGCTAAAGAACGTAAGGATAACGCAGAAAAAATTGCAGAAGCAGATGCTAATGCTATAATGGATGGTGATGCATCAGTTGGACAATTAATAAAAGGAACCGCATTTGGTAAACATGTTTTAAGATCTGGTGCTAAAGATAAAGTTACTGAACAGCGTGATGCTCTTAAGGCAGGTACAGACCGTGGCGATAGTGATGCTGTTAAGAAAGCCAAAGAAGATTCTTATAATGCCATGAAGGAATTAAAAACTAATAGTAGCGATCCTACAAAATTAATTTCTGAAATTGCAAAACATGTGAACAATGAGCATGAAGGTGAAATTAGTCAACAAATTTGGCGTGGTATGGATGATACATTAAAACGATTATTAGATGCTATGAATAGGCAAAAGTCAGCTAATGGAAATGTAAGTATAGCTCAAGCTAAATTAGATGTTGCAAGAGCTAGTGGTGATAGTAATGCAATAGGCGTTGCTGAAGCTGAATTAAAAGCAGCAAAAACGAATAGAAGTTCGATTAATAGTGAAGTTACACAATTAAGAAGTTCATTTGAAAGTCAAAGGCAAGCAGCTGAAATTAAACTTAAAGATGTTAATGTTCAAAGTAAGATTGAGGCTGAAGTTAGAGCTAAGTTTGCAAATTCTGCTCCACAAAGTGCAGATGCTGTTAAGAAAGCTGTTGAACAAGCTGTTAAAAATAATGGTGTAGATAAAAATGATATTAATGCTATGACTGACAAAATTTTGAAGAAGTTTATGGAAGAAATTAGCAAAGTTGCTCCTAAGTAACAATAAAAAAGTTTGGGAATTACCCAAACTTTTTTTGTTGTTTAATTATTTGATTAATATTATAAAATCTAATTTGATAAATAAAAAATATTTTTTAATACGGATAAAAGTAAAATAAATAATTAAAAAGTGTTAATTGTTTTCTTGTTTTTAATTCTTTCAAAATAAATAATTTATTTTTAATTAATTGATACTTTTATTAATATAATATATACTAATATTAATATTTAAAATTTAAGGGGTAATAAAATGAAATTTATACCTAGAAAAACGAAAGTTAAAACCGAAGTATATCGTAATGTATCCATTTTTGATGTGTTCTTTGCGATTATTGGAATAATTGTTACAATTGTAATTTTTGCAAGTAACTTACCATTTAAGTGGTATATTGGTCTTAGTATATTCTCTTTTTGGTGTATGATGTTTATGCCTATTTCCGATGGCGTTAAACTTTATTATAGTGTTGTTTTAATGTTTAAGTTTTTAGCTTATAAGAAAAACTACTATAAAAATCCTAAGAATAAAAAAGATGATATTAAGCGTGTTGTTCCATTTGTGGGGTTATCTACCGATCGTTTTATTAGTTTTGGTGAATATTATGGAATGGTTATCGAAGTTCATCCAACCGAATTTTTCTTATTTAACGAAGAAAAACAAGAAATGGCACTTAGCACCTTTGGTTCTGCTGTGTTTGAGCGTTTAACTCAGCATCAAACTTGTAGTATTATTAAAACTCGTAAACCATTAGTTCTAGATCAATTTGTTAATTTCGAAGATCAAAAGTATAACACAATGCTTGATATGCAGGATAGAGGGCTTTACGATGGCGACGAGTTAGAAGCAAGAGCACCAGTTTTTGAAGAGCGTTTGCGTGCAATAAATCTTTTAAACAATCAAGATCGTCAAATAATGAACCATTTCTATATTGTTGTTTACGATAAAGATAGAGAGGAATTAGAGGCAACCATAAATGGTATGGTTTCATCATTAATGAGTTCTCAAACCCCTATATATAGCGATATTTTAACAAATAACGAATTGCTAGTATTTTTAAAAAGCACATTTTCATCTGAGTTTGACGAGCACGAATTAGACATTTTAAATGCAGAAGATCGCATTAAATGGGCGTGCCCAGAAAACATTAAGTTTAAGTTAAACACAACAGTTATTGATGGCGAACCAATGAGAACAATGACTGTTACCGATTATCCATTAGAGGTTCCAAATGCGTGGATGTATCCAATGTTTATGCTAGATAATGCTAGAGTCGTTATTAACATTACCCCAGTTGATAAGTATAAAGCAGAAAAACAACTTGATAAATCCTTAATGGAAATGGAAGTTAGAATGAGCAAACTTGCTCGTGCTAGTACTGAAATCGAAAATAAAACCCATTACGAAAGTTTGCGTAACCTATTGCAATCATTAAAAAATAACGGTGAAAATATTTTTGATACAAACATTCATATTACCGTTGCAGAAACTAACAAAAAAGAAGTTAGAACACTTCTTCGTCAAAATGGCTTTAAGTTTGCTGAAAACTTTGGTCGCCAAGTAGATGCTTTTGTAAGTGCGAATATTTCAAAAGTTGATGCCCTAAAAGAATATGCTAGAGGAATTCACACATCTTCACTTGCAGCAATGTTCCCATTTATTTCTAGCCAATTAATGGATGAAAATGGATTTTATTTAGGATATAATCAATATCCTGTGTTTGTTAACTTTTTCCAAAGAAATAACGAACGCGTTAATAGCAATATGGTTATTATTGGTAAATCTGGTGGTGGTAAATCGTTTGCAACAAAAACATTGCTTACAAACTTTGCTGCCGATAATACTCGTGTATTTATTCTTGACCCAGAAAACGAATATGAAATTTTGTGTCATAACTTAAACGGAAAGATGATTGACGTAGGTTCTAGTGATAGTGGTATATTTAACCCATTCCACATTTATGCTTCGCTAGAAGCTGAAGAAGGTCAGAAAGATGATTCGTTTAATGGACACTTGCAATTCTTGGAACAATTCTTTGGCGTTATTTTGCAAGGTATTAATACTGATGCTTTTGAAACATTGAACTCTATGATTGTTGATTTGTATGCAAGAAAAAACATTACTCCAAACACAAATATTTCTGAACTTGCACCAGAAGATTTCCCAATCTTTGATGACTTATTAAACCTTGTTAACGATCGATTAGGTAAAGAAACCGAACCTTATGTTGTAAGGAACCTGCAAACAGTTAAAACATATATCGAAAAATTTGCAACAGGTGGTAGAAACTCCAACCTTTGGAATGGTCCAACTTCGGTTGCTACAAACGAAAACTTTATTTGCTTTAACTTCCGTGGACTTATTGCAAACGGTAACGAATTAATTACTAATGCACAAATGTTATTGGTATTTAAATATCTTAACCAAGAAATTATTAGAAACCGTGACTTTAACTTAAAATATTTTAATGATAAAAGTTTAAAAGAAGAAGAACACCGCAGGGTTGTGCTTTGCGTTGACGAAGCGCACGTGTTCATTAACAAAAAATATCCAGTTGCGCTTGACTTTATGGTACAGATGGCAAAACGTATTAGAAAATATTATGGTATGCAAATAATTATTACACAAAATATTAAAGACTTCGTTGGTACACCTGAAATTGCTCAACAATCTACAGCGGTTATTAACGCCAGCCAATATTCAATGATATTTGCTTTAGCTCCTGCTGATATGAGCGACTTGATTGAACTTTATAGAAATGCGGGTGGTATTAACGATGAGGAAAAAGATTCTATTGTTACAGCTAAGCGTGGTCAGGCATTCTTAATAACCAGTGCTATGAGTAGAACTAGTGTTCAAATCGAAGCTTTACCAACAGTTAGAGAAATATTTGAACGAAAAGCTAATAATGGTTAAAAGTTATAAAAAACATATGCAAAACTTGGCATATGTTTTTTTGCTAATTTAAAAATAAAAAGTCACGATTTTAAGCCGAAAAATTGTTTTAAAATTAATAAAAATAGGTAAAATTTTTAATTTTTAATATTGTAAATAATTAAACATTGTGGTAAAATATTATTAATTATATTAATAATGCCACCGAGGTTGTCGGTAGAAACACGCATTATTAGCAAAAGGAGAAAGTGAATGGTAGACTTTAAAAAAGCAATTAAAGCATATGTAAAAGGTGGAAAAAGCAGAACTTCTGTTTTTGAAAGTATTCGTGGCTTTTGGAAAGGTGTTGCTGATCGTAGTGCTAGAATGGCAAACGAAGCTGAAGCTAAAAAACAAGATAAGCAAAGAAGAGATAAATTAGTAGAAGATAAAACCAATGAAATAATCGAAGCTTATTCTAAAGGACTTATTAGCGAAGAAGAATTAACTGGCATAGTTAATTGGGTATTTAAAGGAGAAGAATTACCAAAAAGTTTATCACAACAAAGCGAAGAAGAAACAGTTGTTGAAAATGCAAGAATGTTAACTAGCTACAATCGTTTGGCAAGATCACTTGATTTAGCAGCTATAAAGGGTATAGACAACGCAATTATTGCTGAAACAACTGAGTTAGTTCCAGAGTCTGACTTGGCAGATGAGAGTGGAAAATCAATAAATGAAATTATTGAAGAACGCAGACAAAATAATGTTAAAATTCAAAGCGAAATTCAAAAACAATCTGAACAATTAGCAAATAATAGGAAAGAATTAAAAACTTTAACCGATGCTATTATTACAGAAATTAAAGGACAGTTTGGAACTTCTAAAAAAGATAAACAAGCAAAATCTGAATCTACACAGGTAATAAAAAATTTATTTGTCTCGGCAGGTTTAGGCGGAACAGCAGATCAAACTTATGCTGATGGAATAGTAACTGATATTCCAGTTGCGCCAATGTTGGAATGGATGCAAAAAGGAATGTTAACATCTAAACAAATAGAAACAATTACTAATGCTAGAAGAAGAGTAACTGAAGGTAAAGGTGCAAATGCACAATCCTTAAAAGCAATTTTAAAAATGAAAGAAAGTGTTCCAGCAGAGTTACAAGGTTTGTTTGATAGTTATGTTGGTTTTACTATAACACAAACAACAAATGAAAATAAAAATGGTAAAACAAAAACTTCTTATTCGGCAAATTTATTGCTAGATGACCAAAAAGAAGAATCGAAAAAAGTTATAACCTCTTTTACTCCATTATTTAATGCTGTTCAAAAAGCTAGCGTAAAATCACTTTTGACTAATAAAACTTTTAGTTTAGATATAACACAACAATCTATTCAAGAAATGACAGATAAAATTGTTACTGAAGAAATGCTTGAAGAGCAAAGACAAGGTTTAATTTCAACTGCAAGAACAAGTGGACATTTTGTAACTGGTAGCAAATATTCGGCTGCTATGTCAGAACGTAAAACCTATTTAGTTGAATTAATACGTAAAAATAAAAGAAAAGTTGCAACAAAAGAACAAGCTAGAATAAGACAAAATGCAACTGATGAAGTTTTAACAAATTTAGAAGAATTAATGCAAAAAGCTTTATCATCTCAATATGGCGAAGCAGGTACAATTAGAAAAGAAGTTGCATCGTTATATAATCTTGATACTACTAAGACTGCAGAAGATTTAGGATTAACCGAATCGGAATATGAATATTATAAAAAAATAAAAATGGAAGCTGGTGGTAAAAATTCTAAAACAAAAAAAGAAACCGCATTTAAAATTGCTAAACACTATCCTGATGAAATTAAACAATTAATACAGTTAGAAGAAGGCGTTGCTTATTCTAAACAACAAATTTTAAATAGTGTTACTAATAAAGATGGTACAAATATTAAAATAGAAGAATTAACATCTGAACAACGTTCAGACTTAGAAACTTTTATTAAAGTACACAATATTTATGTAAAACAAAGAGATTTGGTAGTTGCATCTGTTTTAGCAAAAGATGAAATTCGTCAAATTAGAAAAATGTTAATCGACTGCAAGTATGATGCGTTAGTTAGCATTCAAGAAGAAAAAGAAACTCAGTTAAAAAATATTAAAAAGCAAGAAGATGCTTATAGAAAGAAATATTCAGAACTAAAAGGTGTTTCTTTTACTAATTCACCTGAGTCAAAGAAAGAAGCTGGAGAGAAATTATCTGCTAGAATTGATAACGAACAAAATCAAGCATATGATATTATTGCAAATCAATATGCTGAAGTAATTAAAACTAATAAGCAAATTATTACAGATTCAAGTAGAGAAGCATATTTTTCTATTTATGAAACTCAATTAGTTGCTGATGGTGTTAAACTAGAAGATGCTACAAAAATTGTTAAAAGTTTAAAAAATAAATATAAAAATACTAAAACTGAAGATTTAGAAGCTACTTTAACAACCGAATATATAAGTAAAAAAAGCGGAGCAGAACAAACCACAGCACAAATAAAAATTGAAAAATCTATGGGACAGTATGGAAGCACTGTAGACAAATTAATTGCAGAAAGTTTGAAAAGTAGTACAGTAAAAACATTAGATGAACTAAAAGCCCTTATTGAAAGACAAGAAACAATCAAATCAGATATTAGCAATAATAAAACAGAATTAATTCAACCAATTACTATTGAGGTTTATGATTCTACTAAAGGTAAAAAAGTTAGTAAAACTTTTGATTCAAGAAAAAAATTAGATGAATATTTTGCAAATGAACAAAGAGAAGCTGGTAAAGCAATAACTTACTTATGTGGTGAAGGAAAAGGTAGTGCAACACAAGCTAGAGAAACTGTTGATTTAGAAAGTAAAAAAGCGGTTGAATACGCAAAACAACAACATTTTATTAAGCGTTATGAAGCTGTATCTACATTTATAGAAAGATTAACACATTTACAAGGTGTTTATTCAACTTCTAAAAATGGTATGGGTGAAATTGATAACCAAACTAAAGCATTATTGGAAAAACAAGGAATTAACGTTGGAGAAATTATTAACAGTATGGAAACCGATGTTAATGGTGCTTTAGCTGAGAGTCAAGAAATTAGAACACAGATTATTCAAGAAGCAATAACTTCTGGACTAGTTCCTATTTTTGAAACTGTAAGTAAAGAAAATACTCCGATAGAAGGTGAAATGCCAGTTGAAGAAGTTGTTGCTTCTGATGAACTTGCAGGTTTTATGAGCAGAGACCAATTTGAACACAATGTTAATAATTTTTATCCAATCATAAATGAACAAGGGGATGTAATCGGTTATACAGCAGAACAAACTACATTAAGCACAAAAAGAGTTGAAGAAATTAACGCTGAAAAAGCTGAGCAAGCAACTAATGCTAGTGAAAATAATGTTACAGATGCTCAACAAAGCAATAATCCTACTACAAGCTCGGATAATACTTCAGAGAATAATCAACCAAATGATAAAAAAGAAGATGCAGCTAAACCTGAACCTGCTAATAGTGCTGAGCAAACAAATAATTTTGCTACAAATTCAACTAGTGCTAAAAAACCTGTATCAAATTCAGAGAATGTTCAAAATGCTCCAGAAAATACTCAGCAAGATGCTGGCAAAAAAGGAGCAACTGAGTTTAACGCTGAAGATAAACACGCCGAACAAGCAAATAATAATGGTGTTCAAACCGAAAATCAACCTGGAGAGGTGATGGAAATGTCTTATGATAAAATATTTGGAAGGCAACAATCTATTGCTTTCTTAAGAGATAAAAAGACTTCACAAGAAGATAAACTACAAATGACAAAAGCACTTTTAGGTGATGAGTTATTTGCTAGAGTTTCTTCTGATCCAAAAAGAGCTATTGAAGCTGCAGTTGCTGCTGCTAAAGGTGAAGCATTACAAGAGATTAAAGATTTACAGGCGAAAGGTGTTTCTAAAGATGTTTTTGCCGATGGTATGGTTGGTGCAAGTAATAGAGCATTAGAAGAAAGAAAGAAAAACAAAGATAAAGGCGCATTACCTATTGAAGATGATGCAACAATTGATGAAACTGCAACTCGTGAATCAGCAAACAAATGGTATGATTATGCTGCTAAACCTAATGACACTAAAGGAAATGATGAATTAATTGAAGCTGAAGGTAAAGATGAGTTAGAAGAAGCTGCTATTCAAGCTGTTAAAGCTGCAAAAGTTACAAAATTTGGTGCAGAAGCAGCCCTAAAACGCTTGGGTAAAATAGAAGGTAAGGTAGCGCAAGCTGCGTTAGATGATGCTTTAAATGCTTCATTAAATGCAAGACCAGTTACACCAACAGCCGGAACAAGTATGTAAATAAGCAAATTTAAAAGGAGAGTTTAAATGGCAAATACTGATATGTATAAATTCCAAGTTATTGAAGGAATTATTAAAGCTATTGATTTTAAGTCGAAAGAAGAAGTTGTTGATCTTGCTAAACGTATGAAAGATATTGCTAAAAAGAACACAAAGTATTCTGAAGCTGTTAAAAAAGCTTTTAAAGATGCTTATGATGAACTTAGTGCCGAAGATTTAACACTAGAAAATCTTTACGAAATTAAACATATGTTAGAAGACTAGTATGTTTTAAAAAAGAGCCTTAATTAGGCTCTTTTTTTGTTGATAATTAAATTTTATAATGCTAAATTTAAGAGTTGTTTCAAATTAAAGAAATATTTAATAGCGATAATAATAAAAAACATATGCAAACTTTTGCATATGATTTTTATGTATGTTAATTGTTTATGTTTTGAAGTATAATACTATTTTATTAAACCTTTCAAATTATTAATTAACTTAGTTTTAAATTAAATTTGCTTTATTAGAGCTAAAAAAAACATTTTTAATTTTGTTTTTAACAGTGCTATAGACATAGTTTTTTCCGTTTTCTAAATATTTTCTAATATCCACTGTTTCGGGACTACTAAATAAGGTTTCTCTAACTCCAAGTGTGAAAGCAATTCTAAGGTCGCTATCCATATTAATTTTAACTATGTTATGCTTGGTGCAAACTTCAACCAACATATTTTCTGGAACACCATTTGCATTTTTTACATTTGCACCATACTTATTTAGTTTTTCAACCATTGTGTTATCAATCGAACTTGCACCGTGAAGTACTAATGGAAAGTTTGGTAAAAGTTCTTCAATTTTAGTTAGAACATCTAATTTAAGGTTTGGAGTTTGTTTAAACTTTCTTAATCCGTGGCTAGTACCAATTGCTATTGCTAGGCTATCAACCCCCGTTTGTTCAACAAATTGTTTTGCTTGCATAGGGTTAGTGTAGTTAGAAAAATGGGAATTAACTTCATCTTCTATGCCTGCAAGAATGCCTAGTTCTGCTTCGACTGTAACTCCACGAGCGTGAGCATATTCCACAACTTTTTTAGTTAACTTAATATTCTCGCTAAATTCAAGAGTGCTGCCATCAATCATAACATTAGTAAATCCGTGGTTAATGGCGTTAACGCAATCTTCAAAAGTTTTGCCGTGATCTAAGTTTAAAATAATTGGTATGCTATAATTATTGGCTTTAATTAAGGCCTCCAAATTGTTTATTCCGGCATATTTAATTGCACTTGTTGAGCATTGCACAATAACTGGGCTTTTTTCGTCGCTTGCGGCTTTTAATATTGCATCTAGGGTTTCTAGATTAACAAAATTGAAAGCTCCTATTGCGTAATTATGTTTAATTGCGTGAGCATAAAGTTTTGTGCTATTTTGTAAACTCATAAAAATTCTCCTAAAATTATTTTATTAAAAATACGGATTTAAAGCAATTAATTAAATAAACTAAAAACTTAATTATAATTTAATAATTATAATATGTTTGCTAAAATATATAATTTTAGTTATACTAATATTAGATATATAATTTCCAATTTGAGGTAATTACTATGAAATATGGTTTTATTGTTCCACTTCTTACCGAATATGATGTTAAACTGGCTTTTGACTCTGTTTCAAAGGCTTGTGCTGATTGTGGTGTGGAATATGATTTAATATTTGCTCTAAATTCAAAATTAAGTGCTATGTTTTCAAAGATTAGAAACGAATTTATTGAAAGCAAAAATGTTAAAGCGTTTATGGTTGACAGGCCAGTTGACCAATATAAATTAATAACTCTTGCTATGGAAAAATGTGAAGATTATGATGCAACCATTATTTATGCTGGCAAAGAGGAAATTAATGTAGATGTTGTTAAAGCTTTTATAACAAGTCACCAAGCAGGAAACAAAATTGTTTATTTGCGTAAAGTTTATCGTGGCTTTAAAAAGTTAACCGAAGCTATTAAAGCATCGTTCTATAAACTTGGAATTAAACTATTAAATGTTTTTAAAGATGTTAATTGTGAAACTGATATTCAGTTACTTGATGTAGATGTTGTTAAAACAATTAATCAACTACCGGGTAAAAATCGTCAATTAAGAACACTTGATTCGCTATTATATTACACAACCGATATTATTCACTTAGAAGTTGATTCTAAAGAACCAGTTAATCAAGCATTCACAGTAAAAGATAAATCCTACTTAAAAAATGCAACAGTAGCATACACAAGTTTAGGTGTTGGTGTGGTTTCGGCATTAGTTAGTGTGTTAGCACTTAGCCTAAATTGGAATTTTCATATTTTAATTCATTTGGGATTATGGTTTTTGTTAGCTGCAGGTGTTGTGCTAGCGCTAGTGTTTAACACACGCAAAACATTATCCTATCGTGCTGGAACACAAGTTGAGCCAAGCGAATATGTTGCTCTAAAAGATAAAGTTGAATATTATAATATGTAAAAAATTATGCATCGCTATTTTTTAGGGATGCATTATTTATTAGGGGAAAATGGATAATTATTTTAATAATCAAAATAACAAATCAAAACAAAATGAAGAATTGTTAGATGAAATAATGGTTCAGCAAAAAAAGCGTGATGAAAAAAATATTAACAAAGGTTATTTGTTAAAAAATAATAAAAAGGAAGTTAGCGTTTTTAAGCAAGCCGAAGTTCAGGCAGATGATGACAAAGTCACCAACATTTTTGTTGCAGAAAATTATCAAACAACAAATAGGGGCGAACCAATTTTTGTTATAGATAAAAAAAATGCTAGCAAAAAATTTAAAGGCGCAACAGCCAACAAAACCACAAACAACTACTATAACAACACCAAAACTTCTAAAAAAGCATTTAACTATAAAAAACTTGGAATATTTGTTTTAAGCGTGTTATTGTTTTTACTAGCGTTTGCCGCAGTTGCAGTAGCTATAATCTTTACAGAAAAACACGATGTAAAAATTACTTGCGGATATTTTGATGGCATAACAATTAAAAACGAAAAAAATGAAGATGTTAATGAAATTAAACTAAAGTTAAACGAAAGCTTTAAATTTAAAGTTGTTGTTAACGAAGGCTATGAAATAAATTCACAAGTGTTAGTTACTTTTAACGAAATTAAATTAACTATTGATAAAAATGGATTTTACACAATAAAAAACACCAACAATGTTTTAAATTTGCATATTGGCGGAATTAGACCTAACGAATTTGGAATTAAGTTAGAAAACAATAACTATTATTTAAGAGATAGAGATAACAATGTTTTAAATATTGATAACAAAATATTTGCAACTAACGATATTTTAAATTTTAGAGTGGTTAATAGTGTTGGCGATAATTTTGAAACAAACACTTTTTGTGTGTATTATAACGATGTTTTACAAACTGCAGGCAAAGATAGGTTTTATTCAATAAAACTAAATAAGGCAGGAACTATTAAAGTTTTACCACACAGTCCATATGAATTTTTTAATATTATCGAAACAAAAAAAGATGATAAAATAACTTATAGTATAACTGCATTAACCGAACTTGGTGCATCGCAAGAAAAAATATATTTTCCTGATAAATTTTTAGATGCTGAATTAGAAATTAATGTTGACGAAAAATTAAATTATCCTAATGTGAAAGTTGTTGGAGTTCCTAATTCGGCAACATATATAAATCAAAAAAACTTTAATGCTTTTATTAATTTAGAAAAATTTGAAGTTTTTAGTTGCTATAAGTTAGGAACATTAGGTGTACTTAAAAATGGTGCTTTGGTAGTTAAATTGTTGGAAAAAAATTTAGGTGTTAGCAAAGAAACAATTTTTGTTTATGCAATACCTCAAAGTATGCCACAAACAAAACTAGAATTTAGTAAAACAGGTGGAGAAACAACATTAACTTGTTTTAACTTTACAAAAAATTGCTTTTATAATTTAAACACAATAAAAGAGGTTATAATTAATTCGGATGAAGTTGTGTTGCCTAATAATGGTTTAAGCGATTTAGAAAATAAAAATCAAATTATTTTTAAAATAACTTCAAAAAATTATAAGTCGCTAGAAGACGGAAAAACAATTTTAAAAGCAGATAAAAATAATAACTTCACAATTTTATATAGCGTTCCTTTTTGGGTAGGAAAATATATTGTTCCAAAGGGTGTAACAAAAATTGACGTTTGTGCTTTTGCAAACACAAAAATAACGGAACTTGATTTTAGTGAAACAACAAGTTTAGAACTAGCTAATAATGCGTTTGAAAAGTTAAAGGAATTAACAAAAATTAAGTTGCCAAGTTTTATTAACAAAATCCCTGATAACTGTTTTAACGATTGTGTTAAACTAGAAAGCGTGGATTTAACAGCTTTAACTAGTTCGATTAGCATTAGCACTTCTGCTTTTGAGGGGTGTGCTAATGGCTTAAAAATAGCTGTTAAAACCGATTTATTAGAAGATTTTAAAACTGCAAACCCTAATTTAAAAAATATGTTTGAAGCAAAATAGGTTAGATAAAATTATCTAACTTATTTTTTTCTTCAATAAAAAAGCGTTAATTGCATAAATAATATAATCAAGTTAATAATTAGAATATTTTAAGGAGATTTTTTTATGCGTGATTACGAAGTTTTAGCACATAACCTAATTAACAACTCGGTAAAGCTTAAAGCCAACGAAAAAGTTTTAATTGAATATTCTGATGTTGACGATGATTTTTTAATTGCCTTGCAAAACGAAGCCTTTAAAGTAAAAGGTATGCCTTTTTTTAAAAATATTAACAGGGAACTTAGGCGAGTTACATTAGAAAGGGGAGATGATAAACTTTTTGAGTTAATGGCTAGTTTTGATGAAAAGCTATATTCTAGTATGGATGCAATAATACTTGTGCGTGGCGAACATAATATGTTTGATTATGCATATGTTCCGCCAAAGAATTTAAAAAGTTTTGATGCATTTTATAATAACAAAATTCATATGCAAATAAGATTAAAAAAGCGTTGGGTGTTACTAAAATATCCAACTGCTAGTTTTGCTCAAAGCAGTGCAATGCCAACTCGCGATTTTAGAGAGTATTTTTATAAAATTTGCAATTTAGATTATGGTAAGCTATGCAAGGCAATGGATGGGTTAAAAGCTTTAATGGAAAAAACCGATAAAGTTAAAATTGAGGGGCCAAACACCAATTTAACCTTTAGCATTAAAGGAATGCCTGCAATTAAATGTTGTGGAGAATGCAATATTCCCGATGGCGAAATATACACCGCACCAATTAAAAATAGCATTAACGGAAAAATTAGTTTTAACATTCCAGCAATGTATAACGGAATAAAACACGAAAACATTGTGCTAGAGTTTAAAGATGGAAAAGTTATTAAGGCAAGTGGTAATTATAGTAAAGAATTAAATCAAATAGTTAACACCGATAGTGGGTCTTGTTATGTTGGCGAATTTGCTTTTGGTGTTAACCCATATGTTACCTATAGTTTAAACGATATTTTGTTTGATGAAAAAATGGGTGGCAGTATTCATATGGCACTAGGAAATGCCTACGACGATTGTTTTAATGGAAATGTTAGCGTTGTTCACTGGGATTTAATATTAAATCAAATGCCAGATTTTGGTGGCGGTTCAATATATTTTGATGAGGTTAAAATAAGGGAGAATGGTAGGTTTATCTTACCCGAATTAGTTGCTTTAAATCCTGAAAATGTATTAAACTAATAATAGAAAATATATTGGAGGAAAAAATGAAAGATAAAACTATAAAAATTGGTATTAACGGATTTGGAAGAATTGGAAGAATTATTTTAAGATTAACAAAAAACTTCCCAAACATTAAGGTTGTTGCTATTAACGACCCATTCACAGATATTGAGTATGCTAAATATATGTTAACCTACGATACTGTTCACGGAATTTACGATGGAACAGTGGAAGTTAAAAATGGTAACTTAGTTGTTGATGGAAACCCTATTAAGTTTTTTGCTGAAATGAATCCTGAAAACATTGATTGGAAAGGTGCTGGTGCAGAATATATTTGCGAAGCAACTGGTAAATTCACTAAAGGCGAAGATGCTAAAAAGCACTTAAAAGGTGGGGCTAAAAAAGTTATTATAACCGCACCTGGTAAAGAAGTTCCAATGTTTGTTTATGGTGTTAACCACGATAAATATCGTAAAACTATGGAAGTTGTTTCAAATGCTAGTTGTACAACAAACTGCTTAGCACCATTAGCAAAAGTGTTAAACGATGTTTATGGAATTGAAGAAGGTTTAATGACAACTGTTCACTCGGTAACTGCTACACAGTTAACAGTTGATGGTTCAAGCAAAAAAGATTGGCGTGGTGGCAGAGCAGCATATGATAATATGATTCCTTCTTCAACTGGTGCTGCAAAAGCTGTTGGCGAAGTTATTCCTGAACTTAAAGGAAAATTAACAGGTGTTAGTGTTAGAGTTCCGACCACCGATGTGTCATTAGTTGATTTAACAGTAAAACTAAAAAAAGAAACAACCTACGAGGATATTGTTAAAAACATTAAAGCATATTCTAAAAAACAATTAAAAGATGTTTTAGGTTACACCGAAGAACCTTTAGTTTCCTCCGATTTTATAGGTAACACTCACGGTTGTGTTTTTGATGTTAAAGCTGGCGTTACAACAGGCCCAAAATTCTTTAAACTATTTGCTTGGTACGATAACGAACTTGGCTATTCAACTCAAACACTTCGTTTAATAGAATATATGCACAAAGTTGATAATAAAAAATAAACTTAAAAAAACAAGAGCACTGTTATAGTACTCTTGTTTTTTTAGTTTTTTCGTGTAACATTTCTGCTTTTTTAACCGAAAAATCGTTGCCTAGGTTAAAGCCCAAATTTAAAGCATCAGCTTTTAAAATTTCTATTTTTTGAGTTGGTGTTAAATTTTTTATTGAATCATATTCTTCAATTTCTAAAAAGCAACCATTTAATCCTTCAACAGTGCCAACTATTAAAGTTTTTTCTCCAAGTTTATAAAAAGCATTGGTTTGTTTTAAACTTAACCAGTTATTTAGTTTTGCTAAATTCAAAATTTTAATTGTGTTTTCGGGATTATCAATTTTTGTTGAAACTTTTTCTTCCGAAATAACAGTGCCTTTAATATCAAAGGTTTTGTTTTTAAATAATAGCATACTTGTTTTTTGTGGGCTAGATTTTGTGTGATAAGACCTAACAATTATACTTGAATCTAATAACTTTTGATAGCTTGCGGTGTTTGATTCGTTTTTATTTAAAGTTGTAAAGTAATAATCGTTACCATTAAATTCTTCGGTTTCGGTGTATCCAAGCAAAGTTAATTTTTTCTTAAGGTTATTAATTTGTTCAAAAACTTGAACAGTTATTTCTGTTTGAGCCATAATATTTTCTCCTTTATAAATTAATTATACAATTAACTAAGTTATAAGTCAAATTTAATAATATTAGGCTAAGTATAACAAAACTTGTTTTTCTATTGTAACAAATATGTTTTTTGTTATATACTAATTGTAATTTAGGAGATAAGTTATGGAATGTCCAGTTTGTGGCGCAAAAATGGTTGATGATAAAATATGTAAATATTGCGGAACAACCAATGCTCAAGTTTTAGGCGCTAGTAATTTAAAAGCAAAGCAAGCATTAAAGCAAGGTAATAAACAAGATGTTTGTTATTCTAAAACTATGCCTAGCGATGTTGATAAAACAAAATTAATGTTATTAACAGTTTTTTTAGGCTATGCAGGTGCAGGAAACTTTTATGTTGGAAAAACAGTAAAAGCTTGGGTTAACTTGGTTAGTTTTGTTTTAGGTTTAACCATAAGCATTTTTTTGTTTATTGGCGATAAACTTAATTGGGGAGTGGAAGTTTGGTTACAATTAGCACTCGACTTTGTTTGCATATTTGCCGCCATCTCGCTTATGATGTGGTTTTTTGATATTGTTGCGTTATTGTTTAAACGATATAAAGTTCCAGTTGTGTTAGGCGAAGACGAAGTTAAAACCAAAGTTAGAGCTAAAAGGAGAAAATAATGAAAACAGTTGTTGTTGGAATGAGTGGTGGCGTGGATTCTTCGGTAACAGCAGCATTACTGAAAGAACAAGGCTATAATGTTATTGGCTTGTTTATGCATAACTGGGAAGAAGATGATGAAGATGGTTGTTGCACAGCTGTTTCGGATTATGAAGATGTTAAACGAGTTTGTAATAAATTAGATATTCCGTATTACTCGGTTAACTTTGCAAAAGAATATCGTGAAAGAGTTTTTAGTTATTTCTTGGCGGAATATAGTGCAGGCAGAACACCTAATCCCGATGTGCTATGCAATAGGGAAATTAAGTTTGGACCATTTTTAGAATATGCATTAAAACTTGGAGCAGATTATATTGCAACAGGGCACTATTGCGATATTGAACACAAAAATGGTGTGCATTACCTATTAAAAGCAGCCGACCAAAATAAGGATCAAACCTATTTTTTAAATCAACTTAATCAATCACAATTAGAGCGTGTTTTGTTTCCACTTGGAAAACTTCAAAAACCAGAAGTTAGACGTATTGCTAATAAATATGGCTTTAGCACTGCCGATAAAAAAGATAGCACTGGCATTTGCTTTATTGGAGAACGAAAGTTTAGAGAGTTTTTAAAAAACTTTATACCTGCCAAAGCCGGAAAAATTGTGGATTTAGAAGGCAATGTTGTTGGAGAACACGAAGGCGTTATGTATTACACTTTGGGACAACGCAGGGGGCTAAACCTAGGTGGTATTAGCGGAACTAATGGTGGCAGATGGTTTGTTGTTGATAAAGATGTTAAGAAAAATTTATTAATTGTTAGTCACGGCGATGAAACTCCGCTATATTCGGTTAGCCTAGAAGCAAGCACCATTAATTGGATACCAAATGTGCCAACCGAAAAAACTTTTGAATGTTATGCTAAATTTAGATATCGCCAACCAGAACAAAAAGTTAAAGTTACAATATTAAATAATTTAGTTAAAGTTGATTTTTTTGAACCACAACGAGCAGTAACTCCGGGGCAGTTTGTTGTTTTTTATAACAACAATATGTGCTTAGGTGGCGGAATTATTGAAAAGGTTAATAAAAAAGTTGACTAGCTAATTGTTTTGATTTATTATGTTAATACCATAAAGAGTGTGCGAGGGACAGCCCCTTTGACCACACAGCAACCTGCAAAATTTTAAATGCAAGGTGCTAAAGGCTGAATGATGGGTAATAATTAATTAAATTAATAAGCCCATCTTTCGATGGGTTTTTTTTATTGTAAAAACTCTTTGTGGTAAAGGAGATAAAAAAATGAAAAAAATAATTACAAGCGAAAGTGTTAATGTGGGGCATCCGGATAAAACCTGCGATGTTATTGCAGATTGTTTTTTAGATGCAGCGTTAGCCCAAGATGCCAATAGCCAAATGGCAGTGGAGTGTGCAATAAAAAACAATAAGCTATTTATTTATGGCGAAGCAACAACAAAGGCTAAAATAAACTATAATGGCATTGCAAAAAAAATTTTAAAGTATGTTGGCTACGATGCTTCAAAATTTAAAATAGTTAAAGAAATTTCTTGCCAATCGCCAGATATAAACTCGGCAGTTGTTAAAAAGAAAGTTACCGCTAACGACCAAGGAATAATGTTTGGTTATGCCTGTAACGAAACAGACGAATGTTTACCACTAGGTTATGTTATTGCAAATAAGTTAATGGAACAATACGAAAAATTTAGATTAACAAACAAAAACTATTTTGCCGATGCAAAAAGTCAGGTTAGTGTAGAATATGTTAATAATGTTCCTAAAAAAATAACCACAGTGTTACTTAGTGTTTCGCATAGCGATAGTGTTAGCGTTACTAAAGTTAGGGCAGATATTAAAAAATATGTGGTGGATAAAGTTCTTATTAAATATAACGCATATGTGGATAGTAGCATATGTTTGTTAATTAATGCTGGTGGCAAGTTTACAATTTGGGGTAGCTTTGCCGATAGTGGCTGCGTTGGTAGAAAAATTGTTGTTGATAGTTACGGCGGAGTTGCTCGAGTTGGTGGCGGTTGCTTTAGTTCGAAAAATGCAACAAAGGTTGATAGAAGTGCTGCATATTATTTAAGATATGTTGCAAAAAGTTTGGTTAGTGCAGGCTTGGTTGATAGGTGCGAATTAAACATAAGCTATGGTTTTGGACTTAGCCAACCAATAAGTTTTAATATTGAAACTTTTGGAACAGAAAAAGTGGGGCTAGAAAAACTATATAAAATAGTTAATAACAACTTTAACTTTTTGCCAAGTAATATAATTAAGGAACTAGACTTGTTAAAACCAATCTATGCTAAAACTGCTTGCTATGGTCATTTTGGAAAACCCGATTATGCGTGGGAACAAGTTAAAAAATTAAAAATTTAAAAAGAGTTTTTAAACTCTTTTTTGTTTTATTTATATTAACTTAAAATTAATTGTTAATAATACTAAATGCAAAATAATAAAACTATTACTTAGTGGTGTTGTTAACAAGCATAGACAAAAAATGTTTAGTAAGTGGCTATTGTTGTATCAATCAGACTATAGTTTAACATTTTGTTAATGCAACCGTCATTCTGAACGAAACCGAAGAATCCAGCAATTTTTAGTTTTTGGTTTTAAAAAAATATTTTTTATTGCACTTTTACTTAAATAATTTTGTAACTAAATAAATTTAATTTATTTTTAATAATTGCAAATTATGATATAATAAAACTATGGATAATTTTGTTAGCATTTTAAATAATAGCGAAATAAGTCTGGAAATAAAAAAATCAAAATTTATTGGTTTTAGTTTTTTTATTGAAAACGAATTAGAAGCACAAAAAATTATTAGTAACTATTGCAAACAATTTGCCGATGCAACCCACGTTTGCTATGCCTATGTTTTAAATAGCATAGAAAAATGTTCCGATAATGGCGAACCAAGTGGAACAGCAGGAAAGCCAATGTTGGAAATAATAAAAAAAATGGAACTAAAAAATGTTTTAGTTATTGTTGTTAGATATTTTGGCGGTGTTAAACTTGGTGCAGGCGGATTAAATAGGGCTTATGGCGACACAGCAAAACAAACTTTAGTAAGTTCTGGCAAAGCAGAATATAATGCTTGCAACAACTATAAGTTCACATTTAACTTGGGTGTTGAAGATAAAATGTTTAATAAGTTTTATTTAAACCAAGTTAATGTTAACTCTAAATACTATTCTAATTTAGCGGTTTACGAAGTTTCAATTTTTAAACAAGATTGTGCAAAAGTTTTAAACGATATTAGCGAAACCGTTAAACGCAACAATTATTACACATTTTTAAATTCGAATTATATTAAAAAGGAAATTTAGTTTTGAGCATTATAACTAAAATAGAAGCACAAAAAAAATATAAAGACAGAGTTAATGTTTATATCGATTATGAATATAGCCTTTCTATGAACTACGATTTGCTGCTTAAAAGCGGAATTAAAGTTAACGACGAAGTTAACGAGGTTTTGCTTAACGAATTGGTGTTAGAAAACGAAAAGAGTTTGGCTCTTAGCAGGGCAAGCAAACTTTTGGGTAAAAACCTAAAAACTGTTAAACAAATGAAGGACTATTTGTTTGATAAAGGCTATGGCCCAAAGGTGGTTGAATATTGTGTTAGCAAACTTAGCGAATATAATTACTTAAATGATGAAAACTATGTTAACATCTATTTAAAAGGTGCAGTTAAAAAATATGGTAAGTATAAAATAGAAAACCAATTAAAATTAAAAGGTGTTCCTAAACATATTATCGATAACGCACTTGAAAATTTAGAAGTTGATAATAATATTATTTTTGAACTATCAAAAAAATTTTTAAAAAACAAAGAAGTTAACAACGATAATCTAAACAAACTTGTTAGGCATTTAACAAGCAAAGGTTATAGCTTTGATGATATTAAGCCTGTTGTTAATAGTTTAAGGAGAGAAAACGATGCACGGAATTGGGATTGATTCGTTAGATATTGTTAGAATGCAACGATTGGTTGATAACGAACGCTTTTTGTTGCAATATTTCACAAAATACGAAGTTGAATATTGCAATAAAACCGTTAATAGAACAATGCGTATGGCAGGAATATATTGTGCCAAAGAAGCATTTGTTAAAGCTTTAGGAATTGGTATTGGTGGCGGAATTCCGCTTAACGAAATAGAAGTTAAACATAAGAAAAATGGTAAACCTTTTATTAAACTTACCGATTCTGCTATGCGAATTGTTAATATTATGGGCTTTAAAGAAATTGATATTAACATAACTCACACGCACTCGGTTAGCACTGCGGTTTGCTTGCTTTCTTAGTAAAAAATATTAGCAATATTTTTAATAGGGGTAGAGGCTAATTAATTATTATTTTATTGTCATTCTGAGCGAATATAAAGAATCTAACAAATAAAAAAGTTTCCAAAGCAAAGGTTAACACCTATTGATTTATAAATTTTATATATAAAAAAGCTACAAATAAGATTGTGGCTTTTATTTTTTTATAAAAAAAATGGCTATTAGCCGCATATTAACAAAAACTTTTTTTAAAAGTTTATAATAAAAATATGAAAGACAATAACAAATCAAAATTTTCAATAAGGTTAAAAGAGTTAAGAAAACAAAATAACTTAACTCAATTTCAACTTGCTAAATCATTATTTTTTGACCAGTCCACAATTAGCGATTGGGAAATGCGTGGTAAAGAACCTAATTACGATACTTTAATTAAGTTAGTTAAAATTTTAAACACAACTGCAGATTATTTGCTTGGAATATCTGATGATAATTATTAAACACCATAATGGTGTTTTTTTATTTAGTTAAAAAAATAAAGATAATTTAATAATAAATTAATAATAAAAAATAATTTGCGTAAAATAAAATTAATTGGTAATTATTGGTAATTTGTTATGAAAAAAAATTCTTACAGTTTTAAACTTAAAAAACAGGTTAATAATTTAAAAGGTTATAAATTGGTTAGTAACCAAATTAAAGATTTAAAGCATACAATGAGTAACTTAAGTTACACTAATTTGTGCAAGAAATTTTATGCAAGTAACAAACAGTTATTAATTGAACTTGCAGAAGAAAACATTAACACAATTTGTGACCTTGATAATTATTTAAGTTGGTTAGAACAATATGGAGAATTTTGATGTTAAAAGGGGAGATGTTTTTTATGCTGATTTAAGCCCAGTTGTTGGAAGTGAACAGGGTGGAATTAGGCCAGTATTAATTATACAAAACGATGTTGGTAACAAATTTAGTCCAACTATTATTGCTGCCGCCATCACAAGCCAAATTAACAAAGCAAAAATTCCTACACATATCGAAATTAAAGCAGGCGAAGTTGGGCTTAATAAGGATTCGGTGGTGTTACTTGAACAACTGCGCACTTTGGATAAAAGGCGTTTAAAAGAAAAAATAGGAAACTTATCAACTAGCAAAATGGGGCTTATTAACAATGCTATTTTAATAAGTTTGGGTTTTTTAAATTAGCAAAGTTAAATTAGCTTTGCTTTTTTATTATTTAAAAAAGTTTAAAAAACTGCATTATTTTTAGATTTTTTTAATATTGTTAAAAAATAAGTATTTTTGAAAAATAATTAAATTGGGTATTGAAATGCGTTTTTTAAGATGTTATAATTAAATAAATAAAATGGGAAGGCTGGTTTTATGAAAAAAGTTGACGATAAAAAAGTGTTTAACGATTTGAAAGATGCTTTTAAAGAAGGCTACGAACACATTTGTGGCATTTCAGATTATTTAAGTAGTATGATTGGTTATAAGCCAATTGGTTCTAGCACTTTTAAGCGATTAAAGTTTTTAGCCAATTTGCCAACAGAAATTAGCGAAAGCGATTATAAGTTTTATAAAACTGTTTACAATATAATTTCGCCAATGGAAGCTCAAATAACTAATTTTGCAAACGATCATTTGTTTTTTTTGGAACTTCCAAAAAATCAACGCGTTAAAAACATTTCCACACTAAACACTTCGCTTTTGCCAGCAATTCAAAAACTAAAACTATCGCTGCAAACCTATATAACACCAAAGTTGTTAAATGCTGGTGTTAAAAAAGTGGTTAAAAAACCAGTGGTTGTAAAACAAGCAAAACAAGCAATAAAAAAGGTTTACACTGTTAAACCTAACGATAAATTAATTACTCCTATAAAACAAACAGCTAGTTTATTAAATCAAGCCGCAGTTATGTATAACAATGTTTTAGTTAAACCAGATTTTACTAAAACTAATCCTTTAATTGAAAGTATGAAGCAATATAGAAAAATTGCGGTTTTAAAACAAAGTGATAATAATAAAATAAGTAATAGAGCAAGCGAGTTGATTTCAGTTTTAGAAAGCTACGATAGTTCAAGTGAAACAATTGTTGATTCTATTGATAATTTACATAAAACAATTAAACAAGCACAAGCATTAAGTAACAGCATTAAAAAGCAAAATAATTTAAGCCCAGAAGCAGTTTTATATGCTAAAATTAACAATATTAATGTTGTTTGTAATGCAAAAAAGTAGAAAAAACCACTATTGACTATAAGCGCAAATAATGGTATAATATTGGTAATAAATTAATAAAAGGATTTATACTTTATGTGGTGGTGCATAAAGGGAGGTTAAAAATGGATATCAAAAATAACGAAGAAATTAGAGAATTAACTCCAAATGAAATTAAGATTTTAAAGAAATCTTTAGATATTCTTGATAAATTGGGTTTATATGCAAAGAAAGAACTTCTTGCATATCTTGAAGCTGGTGTAATTCCTAGAAATGTTTTAGATTCTATTAGAAAAGTTTTAAAAGTGGATTTTGCTCCAGGAAAGCAAATTAAGCCATCCGTTGATTTTACTGATAAGGATGTCGTTGATCTTTCTGCCGCTATTTATACAAGTAAAGTTTTAGAAGCAGAACGCAGTAGCGATAATCCTGATTCTGTTGTTATTGTTAACGCTGACGAACGCAAAATTGTTAATGCCGCTGTAAAAGGTTTAGACACTTATTTAGTTGCATTACATATCAGACAAAATAAAACAGAAAAATTAATAAGCAACGGAACTAAAATCGATCCAAAAACTAAAAAGAAAGTTCCTTTAACTGCAACCGAAATTGAAGGTTATCAAAAAGATTTGAAAAAAATGAGCACAGCATTTAAAACTGCAATACAAGTTAAAGCTCAACTTGCAACAATGAAACCTCCATATTCTAGAGCAGTTGCTACTGGGATTGAATTTTTGAGAAGTTCTGATATGGATACTTTATTAGATTATTTTGGCCGTATTCAATTAAACGAACAAAAAACAACTCAAAAAGTTCGTGGTGACGAACAAAAAACTTATAATGAAATTGAAAAAATGCTTAGTAAGCTTAAAAAAGCTAATGAGCCAACTATGACTAAAAAACTTACAAGAGTTATAGATCCAGTAGATCCAGTTGTTCCAACAGATCCAGTAGATCCAGTAGATCCAGTTGAT
>CAQIDI010000014.1 GCA_948806215.1 uncultured Eubacteriales bacterium
CCAGATCTTTCATTGCGCTCATCAAAATAATCATCAAACTTACGCTGTTCCCAAGAAATAGAAAAAGAACTACGATTTTTATCGCAGTTCCTATATAATTTTTGAATTTTTAATTCCATATTTGAAACAGCCTTATAAGTCAAAACCTTTTTCCAAAATAAATCTGCGAAGCAAATTATCAAACTTTGATTTAGCCTTAAAAATAGATAATGTTTCACCAGTTTCTTTTTCAAAAAATTCTTTAATTTTTTGATTATCGGCGGTAGCTTTCAAATTATCTAATCTACCAAATTCATTGATTTTCTCTTCAGATATATGTAGTTTCATAATTTCGTGCAACTGGTTTTCATCAAGCCCAAATGTTTCAGCAAATTTATGGATTTGCCCATCTTTTGCAGCCTTAATATAATTTTCGATATATTCAAGGAATGTTTTATTTTCATCAACAACTATGTTTCCAAGTTTAACATCGTGAATAAAAACATTCGCATATTTTTGCTTTTCTTCAGACAACATAGCAAAGGATTTATACAATTCTTGCAAAGATTCTTCAATTTTTTCGGCAGATTGACCATTTTTACTAAGCTTTAAGTATTTTTTGAAACGACTATTGATATAATCAGCATCAATTTTTCCAGTGCTAAGTTCAGTAATATGTGGGTCTAAATCATAAGGCGGTTCTTCGGTTCCTCCGGCAGTAGTTGGGATGAACAACTCTCTATATCTTTGCAACAATGTGAGATATATCTCATGAGTAATAGTAACTTCAATTTTTCCGTATTTATTTCTCTTCCAAGAAAAACCTTGAACTTTGATCGTTTCAAGCAAACTGCTAAGTTTGTTAAATTCTCTTGCGAACATTGCTTTTACATCATCATCTTGCGGTAAATGAGAGAAATTTTCAATACTTTCATTTTTAAACAATTCTACAATCCCGCTATATATTTCATTAAATTTTTCAAGGTTTTTTTCTAACTTATCAACAAAAACCATATACTTTTTATCGCCGGAATAAATCTCAACAGCCTCATCAACATATTGTTTCATTGTGTGAGGGTATCTATACCAATAAATTAAGCCAACGGGTTTGTCATTTCCAAAAATTCTATTTGTTCTTGAAAATGCTTGAATAATGTTTTCTTGTCTCATAACTTTATCTAAATAAAGAACATTTATCCAGTTAGAGTCAAATCCAGTTAGCATTTGGTTTACAACAATAAGCAAATCAACCTGTTTTTCTGGCGTTCTTTCTATACCTTTGTAAGCCTCGGCATGTTTTAACCTTAAAGAAACATCTTTTTTCATATCTTCATAAGTAGAGAAATTGTATCTTTGGTCATAACGCTCATTGTAATCTTTTATAACTTCAACAAGACCTTTCATCTTCTCAATGCTATAATCGGTATTGTTATCAGATTTATCAACTATGACAGTTGCCTTTATGTGTGGAGCCTCTTTTTTTAGTCTCTTGTAATATTCCAATGCGTCTGGGATGCTGCTTGTTGCGAATATACCATGAAATTTCCCATTATGGCTAATTTCTAAGTTTTTATCAATAATATCCTTAACAACAGAGTTTATATGTTCATCTGTTTTATATTGAGATTTTGGTATATAGCTTTCAGCACCTCTAACAATTTCGCCATTTGGCTTTTTAATAGTTGCCATAGGCATATTGCGTAAAATTTCATAATATACTTTGCTTTTTCGAGGATCACTTATTGCTTCTGCTTCATCTTTTGCATGAACCATTTCAAGTGCAATAGCCTTTTTGATTTTTTTATCTTCAAAGGTTTGCACCATATAAGGGTCAAATGCTAAAACATTTTTATCTCTAATACCATCGGCAATGGTATATCTATGTAATTCATCACCGAAAACATCACTAGAAGTGCATCCTTTCTTTTTGTTTTCGTCTTGAATAGGTGTGCCAGTAAAGCCAAAGAATAGGGCAAATTGGAATGTATTTTTTACATTGCTCATCATTTCACCAAACGTATCTCTATGGCATTCATCGACAATAAAAACAATTCTTTTTTTGTTGATTATTTGAATATCTTTTTGACGATTTTTTAAGTCATCTTCAACAATGCGACTCATTTTTTGAATAGATGTTACAATCAATTTGTCAGACGGATTTGTGCTTTTTAACTTTGAAACAAGGACATCTGTGCTTTCTGTTCCTTGAACATCGTCTTTATCATCAGCAAAACTCTTATAATTATCTAGTGATTGCGTCCCTAATTCAATTCTATCCACTAAAAACACAACTTTATCAGCATCATCAGACTTTGCTATTAAATCCGCAGTTTTAAAGCTTGTAAGTGTTTTTCCACTGCCAGTAGTGTGCCAAATATAGCCACCTCGTTGTTTCTTTTCTTCCCAATTATTTTGAATAACTTTATTTGTAATTGCGGCAACAGCAAAGTATTGATATGAACGCAAAACTTTTAATATACCATCAGAACCATCGGCTACAGTATAAAATCCAATAAGCTGATGTGCCATAGGAATATATAATAAATTTCTGGTGAAAATACGCCAATCTGTTATAGGTTGATTATCTACATCAGCCCAATGAAAATAATAATCTTTATTAAACTTTCCATCAATGCCGGGATTAGCAAAATAAACAGCATCTTCTGGAGTCATAGAAACGAAAATTTGAATCAAGTTAAATATACTACTGAATATATTTTCTTTAGAATATTTTTCGATCTGATTCCATGCTTGACTTATTGGCACACCGCTTTTTTTAAGTTCAATGTGGAAAACAGGCATACCATTTATAAGCAACATAACATCGCCTCTACGGGCAGGGAATATTGAATTTGGAGCATTAAATTTTGGTTGACGAACAATTTGATAACGACTTTTCCCACCAGCAATTTCGTGTCTATCGTAAATATGTAAACTTACTTCTTTGCCAAAATGTAATTTGTCATTAGGGTTATCTCTTTTTACTGAAACTGTCTTACCATTGATAAAACTATTTAAGGCATAGGGAGTCCTTAAACTGGTAATTTGTTCAATAATTTGTTTCATTTCTCCATCGGTCAACGGATAATCGCCGAGCTTGTCTTTGTCCCTGTTATTGCTAAAAAGTATATCAGCCCAATTCTTTATCAAGTCTTCTTCGGTGGGATATTTTAATACATTTTTTTCCCAACCACACTCTTTAAGAAGTTCGATAAAAGTGCTTTCAAATTCTTCTTCACTATCAAAATGTGAAATTTCATTAAAATTCATAATTTTCTCCTATACAAACATCTTTTCAAGTAAACTTTTCTTGATATTTTTAAGTTTTTCTAACTTACGCAGATGAAGGGTGATAAGGTTGTCTAATTGCTGAAATAGAGAGCCAATTTTGTTTTGTTCTGCTTCCTTACTTGGAATGCGAATTCCTATTTCCATTACTTTATTTTTTGAAATATTATAGCGAGAAATTCCTTGTGCAAGAAGTGTAATATCTTTTCTAAATTGTTTTGCTCTTAATAAATGCGCAAAATATTCAAAATTTATTTTTTCATTTTCGTTAAGTCTATATCCAAAACAAAAGCTGTTTAGATATATATTTTCTTCATTTTTTAGCCATATTGACGACATTCCAACTTCTTCAGGTGTTTCTGATGACGTGGTAAAAAATACATCTCCATATTTTACTTTACTTTGCGTGTTGTCTATTTCAATAGGTTCAGTCCCTTCCAGCTTGGCTATCGGGTTGCTAAAAACGTTCATATATGTAATGAATCTTGCTTTTCCGTGTCCAAAGTCTTCACTGGTTTTTCCTGACAAACCAGTAAATGTTTTCCCTATTTCTTTTAACTTACGCTGTTCCCAAGTGGAAGTAAAACCCTTAAAACGCACTTTTGGGACATTTTCGTTGCCAGATGGAAACATTTTTTCAAGTAAACTCTTCTTAACATTTGTTAACTTTTCATACTTACGCTGATGAAGGGTGATAAGGTTGTCTAGTTTTTGAAAAAAGGTACCAATTTTAGTTTGTTCGTTATAATCTTTTGGTGCCCAAGTTTCTATCTGACTAAATGGTAAAAACTTTAGATTCCATGTGTCTTTAGTTAAGCCCTGTGAATTTATTTTAAACAAATGAATCATTTGAGGTCGTTTTAGCTGATATGAGAAAAATAAACTAGAAACATTGTATTTTGGCGTAATTACCGTATATGCTGGGCTTAAAATGCCTGTATATGGCGATAATCCACTTGCACCTTGCCACATTCTCATTGAATTATAGGCAATATCTCCTTTGCATACAACTTTATATTTTGATAAGTCATCGGGTTTGCTATCAAATCTATTCAATTCGTTAAACTTCTTTATTCCTGAATTGATAGTTACTGAAATCAATTCTCCAATTCCAGATCTTTCATTGCGCTCATCAAAATAATCATCAAACTTACGCTGTTCCCAAGGGGAAGTAAAGCCCTTAAACCTAATTAGGGGTAAATTCGCTTTTTTAGTCATTTTTGCCCCCTTTAAGCAATTTTTGCAACTCTTTTAGCCCTAAAAGGTCATATTCGCTACCTTCAAGGTCATCAATCATTGCACAAAATTCGCTTTCGGTTTTTGCCAAATCTTGCTCTATATCAAGCATTGTTACGCTGTACTTCTTTGTAAGTGTAGTAACTCGCTTTTCTAATGCACTTACGATTGAAACGGGTAATTGTGTTATTTCGCTTACAATAGGTTCTACCCATTTTGACTTTAAGACTTTTATGGCTTCTGATTCGTTCATATTTTCAATAAATGCTTTTGTTTTGTCATGTAAATCTGCATTTAATTGTTTTATTTCTTTTTTTAGTTGTTTTTCTTTTTCTATTAAGTTGTTTACTTTTACAAGAATTTCATCTATTGAATCTTTCTCTGGTTGAGTTTTTCCTTTTGTATAAGGCTTAGCAATTTTTGCAACTTCTTTTGGAATAAATGCAGTATTATCTTCATTTAAAAAGTCGCCACGATCATCTTCTGGGATAGAGTCTATAATTTCGTCGTATTGAGAAAGAATATTATTTACTTCGTCTTCTTTTAATTTTATTTTTGCTAAACTATCAGCAAGATACATTTTTTGAACCAATTCAAAAGGAAGAATATGCCCAATAAAACCTTCTTGTACTTCAACTTCTTTTCCATCTTTTTTCTTGATAACATTATTTGGATCAACCTGAGTAATTGCTTCTTTACCTTCAGTTTGTATCATTTCAAGGTCTGAGGATATGGTCTGCCACTTATCGTTTAGTATTTGATATGCTTCGTATTTATCTACAAGAGGAATATCTTTAAGACGGTTAAAAATTTCTGTAGCAATTATATTTTCTTCTTTTGCAACATTTATGTTTTGCATATTAGTTATAAGTTGTTCATTAAGATAATCTTCAAAACCGTTAAAAGATTCTTTAAACTTGCTGTCAAAAGTTTTAACGTCTTGGTTATTTTCAATTACATTTTTGATATTTTCTGTTTTTGCTTGAACATAAGAAGTTTCGCTAACAGTAAATAATTGTGAAGATAAAGTTTTAAAAACAGAAAATTCTTCATTAAGTTCACTAATTTCTGATTTTGGAACACCACCGAACATTGTTGCATATACATCATAACTTTCAGCCTTTTTACTTGAATCAACGTAGCGAGGAATATTTAAGTTGTACTCATTTTGTCTTATTTCTGCACGAGATACTTTTCTTGAAAATTTTGGAAGTTCAAGTCTGCCATTATATGTATCAACAATTTTTCTTATATCTCTTGCACGAAGTTTATTATTTTTCCCTTCTTTGGTAAAACCTTTTGAAGCATCTATAATAAGCACATCATCATTTGTTCTGTCTTTTTTAATCACCATAACTATTGTAGGGATACCAGTGCCAAAGAAAATGTTTGCAGGTAAGCCAATAATAGCATCTATATTATTGTTTTCAATGAGTTTTTCTCTAATTTTCCCCTCATCACCGCCACGGAATAAAACGCCATGTGGCAAAACAATGGTCATAATACCACCTGATCTTAAGTGATATAAATCGTGAAGCAAAAAGGCGTAATCGGCTTTTGTTTTTGGAGCTAAACCATAACCATTAAAACGAGGATCAAATTGTTTATTTGTTGGGTCCCACTTTTGAGAATAGGGTGGGTTTGAAACAACAGCGTCTAAATTTGTAAGTGGCTCATAAGTGTTTTCTTTGTCATTATCATCAAAATAAGGCCAATCGTCTTCAAGAGTATCTCCACAACGGGTTACAATGTTGTCTGGTAAAATTCCACGCATAACCAAATTCATACGAGTAAGGTTATAAGTATTTTCTTTTAGTTCTTGAGCATAGTATTTAATTTTATTTGCATCGTTAATATGTTTAGCGACACTTTGACCAATATTTATAAGAAGTGAACCAGAACCACTAGTTGGATCATATATTTTTATTTCATCACAATCTTTTAGATGCTCTGCAATAATTTCACTCATAAGTAAAGAAACTTCATGTGGCGTGTAAAACTCACCAGCTTTTTTGCCAGCATTTGCCGCAAAATTACTTATCAAATATTCATAAATAAAACCAAGAACATCATATCCTTGTTTATTATCCATAGGGATAATTTTTATCAAGTGAATAAGTTCTCGCACTGCTTTTGTTTGTGCCGAAGAATTTTCACCAAGTTTTGAAAGACCAGTTTCCAAAGTTAAAAATATTTTATTAAACACCTTCAAATGTGTTGGGTTTATAAGACGGTTAAATGCAGATAGAGCATCACGAACATCACCCACATTAAAGTCCGAACCCTTATTAAGCCAAGCTGAGAAAAGGTTTTTATATCCAATAAAATATCCTAAATTTCGTTGAATAGACCTAACTGCATCTGTATTATCTTCGGTAAGTTCTTTTATATCTTCATCTGTTGCTCCTTCTTTTTTAAGATATTCTTCTTCTCGTTCAGAAAGAAATTTATAAAATATAAATCCTAGAATATAATCCTTATATTCACTTGCTTCAATTTTAGAACGCATATTATTGGCTGCATCCCAAATCTTTGATGCTAATTGTTGTTTGTTCATCTGTAATCTCCTTAATTTTTAAATTCGATCTCGTGTCTTTTACAAAATATTTAAATTAACTGTTTTGATAAAAATAATGACTATAAACCTTTCAGGCCATAGCGATTAGTAATAACATTTTTAACCTTAAAGTTTTTGCAAGTATATGTTAGTTTTGCGCTCTGCCTTTTCTGGTTTTTCGGCATCCTCAGGTATTAGCCATAATTTACCTTTCAGTCCTGCTCCTTTTACCCTACCTTGTTTGCAATAATTACGAACAGACCTTTCACTTATATTCCACTTTTTAGCAATTCAGCTGGCTGTTAAAAATCCCATTAAAATAATGGATTATCTTTATTCTACTTAAATTATGGCCGATATCGGTAATTTAATCAAATGATTACAAATAAAAATTGCCGATATCAGCAATTAATTTTTAATAAAATGAAAAAATCTTTATACCTTCCTTGATGAGTCCTACTTTAAACTTTTTCCATCTTAAATTTTCACAAATATATTTTCCTAATCTAAATAAATTATCATAAGATTTAGGACTATATTTATTATTCATTAATGATTTCACCTTTGGTTCTAGTTTACATAAAATTGAATAAACTTTTTTATAATATTTATTTTTTTCTATTCTTTTATATGGAACCCTAGAATGATAAGCATATGCTGAAGCCATATATTTGGCACATAAATATATGAAAGAATCTACAGTTTTTGTATATTTTTCCGCGTCATCATAGCTTAAGTCTTTTTTATAGTACAAACTTTTATTATGGGCAATTGTTTTTAAATAATTTTTTACCAAATTACCAAAAGTAATTTTTTCAAAATTTAAATCATTTTCTTTAGCATAGATCAATGTTTTGTAATAAGCATATACTTCAGTCCAAAAAAGAAACCCTGTGGAGATATATTGTCTTTCAAAATTTTTTTGATGTGCTAAACACAAATTAAATTTAAAAAGTTTTGTTTGCATCATATGAATAAAGTCTCTAATATGTTCTAACTCGTGATAAATAGATAAACAAAAAAATTCTCCGCCATCAAAGTTTATAGAGTTCAACAAATCGTTTGTTATTAACAACTCATACTTTTTAACAGATATATTTTTCACCATACAATCCGTACATTCATATTCATTTTCATTAGCAAAATCAATAAATCTTATTTTTAAATCACAATCTAAATCGAAAGCATTAAAATAATCATCTATAATTTCTTTAATATATTCTTGATGTTCTATAAACTGATTTGAAACATCATTAACAAAATTTAGTTTCTTTTTCATTGTCGCATTATAGCATAATTATTAAATATTATCAAATTTTAAATATAAAGATCTTAACAATAGGCTAAAATTTTTTTAAATTGTTTTATGTCTTGTCATATTATAACACGGAACGCCAGTAAACCCTGGATACTCGTGGTTTATTTGAAAGCCAAGTGATTTATATAGCGCAACTGCAGGAAGATTGTTTTTAACCAACGTCTAAATTAATATCATAATTATTATTTAGCATCGAATTAATCAAAGTTCTTCCCACGCCCATATTGCGATACTTTTTATCAACAGTTATATTGGCGAAATAAATATCAGGTTTTTCTTCTTCTAGAGTTTTAAAATATTCTTTAAAAACCCTATTGAATCTTGCTCCAGCCTTGACGCCAGCTTTAATAAAACTATTTTTCATATCATCAATACTAATGCTTATTGGAACAGTTTTTGACACAATCATAGCAATAATATTACTAGATAACATAGCAACTTGTATGTTTTTATAATTATAGATTGTATCGCAAACAATCATATTAGTTAAAACTTTTTTACCAACGCTCAAATCGTTATTAAATAAATGAAGTTGATTTAAAAGATAAAAACATAACCATCGCAGAAAAAAGAATAACTATTTAAACTTTTAGTTTCAAATTTGATTTGTTTCAAAACAAGTTTGGAACTTTTTTGTTTTTATGCTATTATGAAAAAAGGAGTTATTATGATTGAATATTTAGATATTTATGATAGAAATGAAAACTATTTAGGTTTTAAATCCAGAAAAGATTGTCACGAACCTAATGTTAACTTTTATCACAAAGTTGTTTGGTTATGGTTAATAAATGATAAAAAAGAAATTCTTATTCAACAACGCTCTTGGAATAAAAAATTTCGTGCTGGTTGCTGGGAAGAACTTTCGGTTGCTGGGCACATTTTAAAGGATGAATCGCCCACTCAAGCTGCCCAACGCGAAATTATGGAAGAATTGGGAGTTAATGCTTTAAACCTAACTTATTTAGATAAATGGGTAAACGATGAAAGTAAAGAAATAGTTTATTTTTATTCGGGGTTTATTTTCAACTCGATTAAAGAACTTGTTTTACAAACCGAAGAAGTAATAGATGCAAAATTTATAGATTACAAACAATTTGAAAATATGTTAACTAATAATATATTTGGAACTTACCCATTGGAATATAAAAACTTAGTATTAAAATTAACATCAAAACTTATAGATTAAGGATAAGAAATATTTATGGAAAAATTAGATATCTACGATGAATATATGAATTTTGTTGGCAGTGAAAATAGAGATATTGTTCATCAAAAAGGTTTATGGCACAAAACCGTTCATTGCTGGTTATATGATAAAAGTGGAAACATATATTTTCAAATAAGAAAGGATTCCGAAAAACTTTACACAACTGCATCTGGTCATGTGTTAGCTAACGAAACAGTTAAAGATGCCTTTTCACGAGAAGTGTTTGAAGAAATAGGTGCTAAAGTTGATATTTCAAATGCAACTATGGTAGAAATTAATGCTTGGCGAATGGATAAAGTAAAAAACGGAGTTCCGTTTATAGACAGAGCTTTTGCTAATGTATATATAAATGAAATTGACGAAAACTATAACAACTTTGTTTTTGACGAAACAGAAGTTTTGGGCGTTGTTAAAGTTAATGCAACAAATTGTTTAGCTTTACTTAAAAATGAAATTAAAAATGTTGATGGCGTTAAAATAACAAAAACAAATACCGAGAAAATTAGTTTAAATATTAATGACTTTTTAGTTATGAACGGTGAAATAGCATTATTAAAATATGGAAAAATTCTTCAAAGCATTATTAACATAAAAGGATAAAAAAATGAATATTATTATTTGCGGATTAAAAGGCACTGGCAAAACCAGTTTGTGCAAAGAAATTGAAAAAGAATATGGTTTTAACTATATTAACGATTACACTATTTGCGATGATTTTTTAAACAAATATTCGTTGCTTAGTTTTATTGAAAACCGAGATAACTATTGCATTGATTTGCATTATTCGCTATCGCCTAAAAAGTTATCAAAACTAAAAAATTGCATTGTTTATGTTTTAGGTTTTGCAAGTGTTAACCAAAACACTTTGTTTGAATTATTTTCTGAAAATGGCGAAACTGTAACTTTAAAACAAGTTAAAAGAAAAATTAAGTTAAGTTTAAAATTTAAAAAGCAATGCGAAAAATATGATGTTAACTTTATTGATATTAATCGCGATAGAAAAGAAATAATGTTAGAAATATTAAACCAAATTAAAGCTGAAATAAAAAATTAAAAGATGCACTAAACTATGCATCTTTTTTTGTTGATTTTTGGGGCGTTGTTTTTTTAGGTTTGTTTTTTGTTTCAACTTTTTGTTCAACTGTTTTTTCTTCTTTGCTTTCTATAGTAGAATTGGAAGTTTGTTCAGCAACAGTTTCTTTTTCTTGTTCTGATTTTAAAGCACGCTTATTTGTGTTAATGCTTTTTCCATAAACAAAAAATCTGCAATACAAAAACTCTAAAACCATATTAATAACCATTGTTAAAAACAAAATTAAATATTCGTTCCAAGCTGCTTTTTCAAGTGCTATTCCCCACCAAATTGAAAGCGGTGTGAAAGCTAAATAGAACAGTGCAACTTTTAACATTGCAATGGTAACATTATTTGCCGATTTAAAAGTGTATTCGCGGTTAAAGGTAAAATTCCAAACAACCGATAAAACCAAAGCTATAAAATAAGACCAGCCATAATCGCTGCCAGTATCCTTAATAATCAACTCGTTTAAAAGTGTGAAACTAACAAGTTGAACAACACCTGCAGAAATAGAAAATAAAACAAATTTTATTGCTTGCCAAACATTTTCTTTGTTACTTAATTTTTTATCCATTTGTAATTACCTCACGAAATAATTTTAGCATAAAATTTTATTAAGTGAAAATAAATAAATAAATTTTTTTATTGTATTAAATAACAAACTTGAAACTAGTTAATTGCTAACAAATTTAAAATAGAGTAAACTAATAAAGTATTATATTAAAATTATTGGTGCTAAATGCTACAGAAAAATTTAGAATTAGAACTTAATATAACATCGTTTGGAATTAATGGTGAAGGGGTTGCAAAGCACGATGGTGCAGTTATTTTTGTACCATATGCTCTACCCGATGAAACAGTTAAAGCAAAAATAATATATGCCAAAAGTTCGTTTTATGTTGCAAAAGTTTTGCAAATTTTAAAACCATCGCCATTTAGAATAAAACCGCCTTGCCCTTATTTTGGCAAATGCGGTGGTTGTGATTTGCAACATTTAACCTATAACAAGCAATTAGAATTTAAAACAAATTTGGTTAAAAACAACATTTTAAACATTGCAAAGCAAGATATAACAGTTTTGCCGTGTGAACCAAGTAACACACAATACTATTATAGAAACAAGTTTTCGTTTCCGATTTCGCCTAGTGGTGTTGGAATGTTTAAAGAAGGTTCGCACGAAATAATACCAATAAACAACTGCTTAATTCAAACCGAGTGGGCAAAAAGCATTATTGAAATTTTTAATAAATTTATAACCTTATCTGGAAACAGTGTTTACAACGAACAAACAAAGCAAGGCTTGCTTAAACACTTGGTTTGCAGAATGGAACAAAACCAGCTTTTAGTTTGCGTTGTTGTTAACGGAAGCAAACTAAAAAATGCCGATAAATTAATAAAAATGTTAAGCGAAAAATTTGAACATTTTGGGCTAATGCTTAACGAAAACACACTTTGTAACAATGTTATTTTAACCGATACGTTTACATATCTTTATGGTTTTAAAACAATAACTATGTTAGAGCATCAAATTGTTTTTGATGTTAGCATTGAAAGTTTTTTGCAAGTTAACACCTATATTGCAAACAAAATTTACGAAGAAGTGTGCGATAGTGTTACCGATGAAATTGTTGTTAATGCTTACTCTGGTGCAGGACTACTTAGTGCACTACTTTCAAAAAAAGCAAAACACGTTTATGGTATAGAAATTGTTAAATCTGCGCACTTAAATGCAGAACAACTAATTAAACGAAACAGCATAAAAAATGTTACAAACATTTGTGGCGATGTTAAAATGGAACTTCACAACATTAAAAACTTTAACACAATAGTTTTAGACCCACCAAGAAAAGGTTGCGATAAAACTGTTATTAATTTAATCAACTTGGTTTACCCTAACAAAATTGTTTATGTTTCGTGTGATAGCGCAACGCTAAGCCGCGATATTAGCAATTTAAAAAATTATAAAATAACAAAAGTAAAACCATTTGATATGTTTCCTAACACACGACACGTTGAAACTTTGGTGGTTTTAGAAAAAATTTAATAAGGTGAAAAATGATTACAATAGTTTACGAAAGCAATTCTGGTTTTACAAAACAATATGCCGAACTTATTGCAAATAAGTGCAATTTAAAAGCACTAAGTTTAAAACAAGCAAAAAAAGAACTTAAAAAAAATAGCGATGTGTTTTTTTTAGGTTGGATTTTTGGGTCACGCATTATGGGCTATAAAAAAGCGAACAAAAAATATAAGCTAATTGGTGCTTGCGCTGTGGGAATAACAAACCCTAATAGTGGATATAAAAACGAATTAATAGAAAAAAACAACATTAATTTAACAAACTTTTTTTACTTGCGTGGTGGAATGGATATAAAAAAACTAAAAGGTTTTAAAGCTAAATTAATAAACATTTTAGGAAAAAGCATTGCAAGAGAAATTGCTTTAAAGCAAGCAAAAAAAGAAGATAAAGAACTGCTTCAAATTATTGAAAATGGAGCAAACTTTGTTAGCGAAAACAACATAACATCTATTATAAAATTATTAAATAATTAATTAGGAAACATAATATGGATAAAAAAAAATTTTTAGTTGATAAAGTTTATTCTTGGAAAGAAATTGAAAAAATGTTATTAAAATAAAAAAAGAACACTTTTTAAAGTGCTCTTTTTTATTATAGATTTTTTAGTGCATCCGAAACCATTTTCATATCAACACGGCTACCAAAATTTGCTTTAAAATGACGCATAACACTTGGTATGCTTTTATCTTCTAAGCCTAAAATTATTTGTTTTATTTCTTCTTCGGTTAACATTTTTGGCAAATATTTTTCGATAGCAGCACGTTGTAAAATAATGTTGTTTTGTTCCTGAGCATTTCCAACTTTAGCATAGTTATCGGCTTCTTCGGTTAGTTCCTTTATTGTTTTTTGAATTATTCTAACCATATCGTCATCGTTAACTTCTTTTTTAGTTATTCTTGCATCGATTTGAACTTGCATATATTTATTTATTAAAATCGAATAAACTGCACGCAAGTTATGATCGTGATCTTTTACAGCTTGCATATTAGCTGCCTTAATTTCATCAATTATCATTTTTAGCCTCCACTACACCACTTTTTAATTTTTGTTCATATCTTCTAGGATTAATTAAATATCCATCCATTAAGTTATCAATAAACATTCCCCTATTTCCACTTTCAATTTCTTTAACCATATAATAAACTCTATGATTAACTGGTATAATAATGTTTAAAGAATTGCTAATGCGAATAAAGTAACCATTTAAATATTCAATTTCGCTTTTAACATTGTTTTCAATGCTGGTCATTAAACTTGAAACAATGTCGCCGTTTTGTTTTTGTAATCTACGCAAAATTCTTCTTCTATAAATCCAAGCACTAAATCCGCGTTCTATAAATTGATAATAATCTAATGCACCATAGTTTTTAACATCAACCTGCAATTCGTTTGCAAGGGTCATTGATTCGAATATCATTTTTGTCATTAATTTTTTTGCATTAGGAATTAACATTGTTTTTCTTAGGTTATAGCCTGTTAAAGCTCCAAGCGAACCAATAATGCTATTAATTATTGTTCTTGACCAAATATCTCCTATAATGTTTTGTGAAACTTCGGTTGGTGCTATGCTTGATAAAATGCTTTGCATAATTTCAAGATATGCCGAACTTTCGTTTCCAAAATTTCCAATAATCATATTTCCTGGTCGTGTTACTTCCATTGTTGCTTTATTATGACGAACTGCTGTCCAGTTAATAATTAAAGCAAATAATCGGTTTGTGCCAACAACATTTAACATTTGTTCAACATTCATAACATTTTGCGAAGAAACAATAATTCCGCCCGGTTTTAAATATTTTAAACATTGTCTGGCAACTGCTGGTGCATCGTAAGCTCTTGTTAAAACCAAAATAACATCTTTTTTAGATGTGAAACCTTCCACACCATTAACAGCTTTAACTAAAACATTTCTGTTACCGAAAGCACCACTAATTTCAAGGTTTACGTAGTCGTCTAACACAATATCGCTATTGTATCGCTTTGCAACTTCAACATCGTAACCTTTTTCAGCTAACATTGCAGAAACCACGCCACCTATTGCACCTGCTCCAACTACTCCAATTTTTACTCTATTCATTATTTTCTCCAAAATATGATTTTATAAGAAATATTAACCTTGTATATATATTTTACAAAAATTATAACACATAGTCAATAGAATATAACATTACCACTTTTATAAAAACAAAAATAAAAGCCAGATTTAGGCTTTTATTCTTAGTTTATTTTTAACATATTCAAAAATTTCGTTATTAATTTCTTCGCGAGATTTTATATCTTCTAAAACAGGATTATTTAAGTTTGAACCAGCTTTTATGCAATTAACAACTTTAAATTTTAATTTTTTTGCCATTTCTAAATAAGCAAGTTCGGCTAACTTTAATCGGTTCTCGCTTTGTTCTAATCCATCGGGTAATTCTTCTCTACCTTTCTTTAATAAATTTGCATATTCGTATGGCATATATATTAAAATTCTTATATCGGGTTTTATTAATTTATTTAAACCATATTCTAAGTTAGTTATGTATTTAAAAATTTTTGCTCTTTCTTTTTTATCGGCTACCAAACCTGCCTGATATGCAATGTTACTTTCAACATAACGGTCTAGCACAACAACATTATTAACCAATTCTTTAGTTAATGCATATTTATCGGAATATCTATCTGCAGCATAGTAATGCACAGCAACAATTGGGTCAACTTTTGCTGTTCCTTCTGGAAAAATACATTTTCCCATATGTGGCTTACCTAAATAGCAAGCACCAACAACATAGCCTGTTGGACTTTCGTAATTAGGATATTGCCTTTTTGTTGCATTAACTCCAACTTCCTGCAATCGTTTAATAAGCATTTCCGATTGAGTTTGCTTACCAGAACAATCAGTTCCCTCAATAGCAATTAGCGGAAACAGCTTATTGTTTTTAATTAGTTTTTTGCAATCTAATTCTATATTGCTACTTGGTTCATAGCTTTTGTATTCCATATTAAACCCCTTTAAATTTTATCCTATATAACTCTACTTTATTTACGCTAATTAAACAAGTAAAAAGTATGGGTTGGTTTAACCAAAAACAACCCATACTTAAATTTATATTAATTTTTCCATTTGATTAACAGCTTTTTTAAATTCGCTAAAAGCTGTTTTATAAGGCTCTTCGCTTGTTAAATCAACGCCTGCGTGTTTTAAAATGTTAGTGCTATAATCGCTACCACCTGCTTCTAAAAATTTATAATATTTTTTTAGTGCATTTGGTTTGTTATTTATAACATTGCTAGCAAGTGTTACTGCCGAAATTAAACCAGTAGCATATTTATAAACATAAAAACTAGAATAAAAATGAGGAACAATGCTCCAGTGAAATTGTTTAATCTTATCGTTTTCTACACCTGGATTATATAACGCATTTAATTCATAGTATTTTTGATTTAATATTTCTTTACTTATTGGCAAATTATTTGCAACTAAAGAGTGAGCAAATTCTTCAAACTCGGCATATTGCATTTGCCTAAACACTGTGCCTAAAAATAGGTTTATATATTTATCTAAGAAAAATAGTTTTTCCTGATTATTTTTTGCGTTATCTAAAAAATATTTTGTTAGTAGCACTTCATTAAAAGTGCTTGCAATTTCAGCTAAAAAAATTGTGTATTCGTGTGTTTCAAATGGTTGAACTAAGCAAGCTTTATAAGAATGCATTGCGTGACCTAGTTCGTGAATTAGTGTAAACACATCGTCAATAACTCCAACAAAGTTAAGCATTATTATTGGGGTTTCATCGTAACAATTATTTTCGTAGCCACCACCACGCTTATCCTTAGTTGGATAAACATCAATCCAACGCTCACTAAAAGCGCGTTTAACTGTGTTTACATAATCTTCGCCCATTGGGGCTAAGGCTTCTAACACAATTCGTTTTGCTTCTTCAAAAGTAAACCTTTTATCGTAGTTTTTACAAATGCTAACATTAACATCGTAAAAGTTTAATTTATCTAAGCCAAGTGCTTTTTTTCTTAGCTTATAATATTTTTTTGTAAGTGGTAGTGCAAGTTTTACTTGTTGCTTTAACATATTATATAGTTTTACTGGAATATTGCTACCATATAATGCAGCTTCCAGCGAGTTATTAAAGTTTCTAGCTTTGCTAAAAAAGTAATCGGCTTTTAAGTTGGAAATATAGTTAACCGAAATAGTGTTATTAAATTCCTGATACTTTCCGTAAAAATTGTTATAGGCATTTTTTCTAAGTGTTCTATCGGCATTTTTTAAAAACAACGGATAGTTAGCATCGGTTAATTCGTGCTTTTTCCCATTGCTATCTTCTGGGCTTTCAAACTTAAAATCAACATCTGATAAACTATGAAAAACATCGCTGGTATCGCCAGAAAAACTCATAGCTCCCGATAATAGTTTTTCTTCGTTTTCGCTAAGAATATGTTTTTTTACTCTAATTAAGTCTTTAATCCAAAACTTGTTATTTTTAAAACGCTCATCGTTTAATAATTCTTTTAAATATGTTTCGTTATAGGATAGCAGTTCTGGCTCAACAAAACTATCCTCTTCCGACAATATTGTCATCAAACTTTGCAACTGATTTGTCATTTCGTTAAATGCTTTAGAACTTAAACAAATATTTAAATTGTTAGAACTATACATATATAATCTGCCAAGTAATAATTCACAATTTTTACTATCGGTTAAATAGTTTAAAAGCTGTTGTTTATCGCCTAATTTTCCTTGGTAACGCTTAAATTTGCCCACATAGGATTTTAGTTTTTCAAAGTTTTCATACCAAACTTTGTTGTTTTTGCAAAACTTTGATAAGTCCCAGGTGTATTGTTTTTCAACATCACTTCTATTCATAACAATCCTCTAAACATGAAATTTTTTGCTAAACTCGGTTTTTAACGCACTGCCACTAAACAAAATAACACCTAAAAACGATACGCAACCAATAATGCAAGTTATAATGTTTAATAGCGAAAAGTTAGGCACTTTACAAATAAGCAATATTCCCGATAATAGTGTTAAAATAATATTCATTATAAAAAACGAAACTAATCCTTGGTGATTTTTTAAACTTAAACATAATATAAACAACACTAGCATTACTGCCATTGAAATGCACGGAATAACATAATCCACCATCCACTGCCTTCCGTCAGAGATCCATTGGCAAGCAAAAAGTAAACCAATAATTGTTCCTATTTGCAAAAATAATTTTTCAAAAATATTACGCTTACTTATTATTGTGTGAACAATTAAAATCCAAACATACAAAATGCCTAACACAACAAGCAAACTCCAAAGTGGAAAAACTTTTACCATTAAGTTAATTGTTACACAAACAATTATTGCAATTATGCTTAAAAACAAAAATAGCTTTTTTAAAACTTTTTTAACGCTTGGTTTTTTAGGTTCTAATTCGCGTTGTTTAAACAGTTCGTTAACTTCACCTTTTGTTTCGGTTAATTCGTTATAGCATAGTGGGCAGGTTTTATAGTTGGTGTTAACTGTTACATTACATTTTGAACACTTTTTCATTCTTCCACCTCCCAATAGTTGCTATTTAGTTCAACTTTAATACCCTGTTCGGTTAACACTCTAAAAAATACTTTTTCAACGCCGGTTTCTATAATTGAACGAGAAAAACTTAAATTAATTTTTCCGTTATAAGAACATATTCCAAAGTTGCGTGTTATAGAATAACTTGCACCCAAATCAAAATATAAGTTTTTAATAAATGGTTTCATACTTTCTGGTAAGTTAATAATTCCTAAATTTGAAACCGATGATGTGTGCAAATTATCGCCAATAATGTTATATGCAATGCGCATTACAATATTTTTTAAAAATAGCGGCATAATTCTAATAATCCACATCTTTTCAAATTTCACATTAGAGTTAACAGCATTTAACAAGTTTTCTTTTGTTAACTTTTCTTTCATTTGATTGTTATAATCTTCAATAATTTCTTCTAATGTTAAATTTGGTTTAAATTGTGTTACCAATCTAACAAAGCCTGCGTAGTTTCTTAAGGTATCATCATTAAAAATTTTACGCATATTAGCTGGCACTAATAATGCAATAGGATTTTTAAACATTTTTGGTTTATCAGGATTATACGAATCCTTATAGCAAGCATAGGTATAAAGCGCACATAAATATGTTGTTATGGTTACATTATATTTTTTAGCAAGAGCCTTAACTTCTGAAACATCGGCTGTTCCAATAATGCAACCAACTCCGCCATATTCAAAATTTGTTCCTTCTATGTGATATGCTCTAACTTCTTTAGCACTTTTCGCATTGTGCTTATCGTAATATTTTAAAAAGTTATCTTTAACTTCTTCGTTAGAAGTTGGGCTTTCAGGCAACATTATTAGCCCTTCGCTTTCAATGTTTTTACCAGTATACTTTAAATACTGATATAATATTGTTTTTAAAAACTCCATAGCACCTGTTCCATCGGTTAAACTATGAAACATTGTTAATGCTATTTTATTTTTATAGTAAGAAACATTAAACAAATATCCACTTTTTTGTTTAATTAAATCGTAATCAAAAATGTTTGCTTGTTCTTCTGTAACAACAAAATCGCTTGTGTTATTATCTAAATAATACCAAAAAATGCCACTCTTAATTTTAACTTTAAAACTAGGAAACCTAGTTAAAACTGTTTCAAGAGTTTGTTGCAAAATGTCTTTATTAACTTCTTCAACTAGAGTAGCACTTACTCTATACATATTTGGTCTATCTTTTTTTGAAATACAAGGAAAAATTTTTGCTGCATTATCCAGAGAGTACCAAGTTTTCTTTTTCATTTTTCACCTAATATTTTACTTATAATTAATAATATAAAATAAACATTAACCTGTCAAACATATTGCTAAAACAAGCAGCATTAAAGTATTAACTAATTTATTTATTTAAAACAAAAAAGCAAAGAATAAACTTTGCTTTTTATTATTTTTTAATATCGTAAGATGCAACAATTTTTTTCCATTCATCTAAATTAAATTCAAATTTTTGTTTTTCACATTCGATAAATTGTTTTGACACATTTTTACCAGTTTTTAAACTTGCTAAATAGCGATGCATTCCGTCAATAATATAAATTTTATTATCGATAAGAGCAACTTGAATTGGTTTTAAGTCTTTTCCCTTTTCAAGTTTAAAAGCATATTTATCAATTTTTTTTGCACTTAGTTTTGTGTAATTTTTATATGGATAAATAATATCTATATTTTTTCCAAAATTAATAATTGCCTCAAGCTTTGCAATAGATTTATTATAGTTAGAGTTTTTAATAATAAAGTCAAACTTAAACCTAGCAGCTTGTTCTTTATTATATAACGCCAAGCGATTTTTAATTCGCTCTTTCTTTTCGCCTCTATCAATTAATCGTTGTTTAATAACTTTTTTATCTTCAGTTAAAAACACCGATATAATTGAATGTTCTTCTTGCATTGCTTCTTTGCAATTTGTAACACCTAAAATTGAAATATCTTTTATAACAACTGGCTTTTCTTTTAACGCATTTGAAAATAATGCTTTGGCTGTGCCGTAATACTCAGAATTGAACATATCATATTCAAAAATTTCGCCAGATTTTATTTTACTTTCAAATTCTTGTTTAGTAATGTATTGATATTGATCTTTGTTATCGGTATCACGCCTTTGTCTTGTTGTGTAGGACGAAATAAACTTTGCATCATTGCGGCCAAGCAACCCATTAATTAATGTGTTTTTGCCAACACCGCCAGTTCCCGACACTAACAAAATAAATCTATTTTCTTTCATGCTTTCTCCAAAAATAAAAAGTAGTTATTTTATTATACGGAAATATAACAGTTTTTACAACCAAATTAATTAACTTTAACTTTTTGTCAAAAGCCTTAAGCCACACCACCATTTATTTTTGATTCTTTCCAAATTGCACTTTGCTCATCAAAATTGGTTTCATACTTTTTTTCATTTTGTTTTTTGTTTTTAACATACTCTTCTTTAAATTCGGATTTAGTTTTATTGGTTATTTTGCTTTTATGATTTTCGATTTTTGCACTATTTAATTCGATTTGTTTATTTTTGTTTCCTAATTCTTCTTCCGAATAACTTAGCACTTCGCTTTTAACATTTTCGTGCGCTTCTTTAATTTTCTCGATTAATTTTTTTTCTGATAAATTTTTAACTTCTTCACTATTAGAATCTGGATACAAACGCATATATGCTTCCACTAAGGAATACTTATCATTACTTACGCCCAGTTTTTTTGCTTCTTTAAATTCTTGCAAATCTTCGGTGTTTTCTACAACAACTCCCATTATTTGGTTTTCGGTTAAATAAGAATTAATGGTTCGATATAACTTAACTTCTAATGCTTTTGTTAACCCCGACACGCAAGTAAACTTAACAACATTATCGTTTCTTTCAACATCTAGATAATTTAACTTTGTGGTTAATTCTAAATATTTTTTTACTGCTTCTTTAATGTTTAACCCTTCAAACTGCTCACCTGTTATAACAAGTTTGGCATCAGCATTTATTGGATAAACCGAAACTACTTTATCCTTAGAATTTGTTACAAATTCTATTTTAGGATTAATTTCTAATTCAACATAATTATATCCGCCGTTTTTAACACCACTAAAGCCAAGCCCCACAGCGAGGGATATTATAACTGCTATAACAAAACCAATTATTAAAAATTCTCTAACTTTACTCATAATAACTCCTTTATATTATTTTGGTAAAATATTTTGTTATTATGCGTAACGCAAAGTTTTATTATTAAAATATTAAATAAAAAAAGAAGCAAAATTTGCTTCTTAATTTTTAATAAACTTTTTAACTAAAATTGGAATTATAACAAAGAACATAATAACTAAAACAGCGCCAACTAATATAAGCATTATTAAATCTGGCACATAAGGGTTTTGTGACATATAAACTTGTCTGGTTACACTATTACTAGAAAGTTCGCCCGACACAACTTTAAACGAAATAAAGTATTGTCCGCCACGAGTTAACTTAAATTCGCTACCCTTAACCCATTCACCACCAGAAATGCTATAGTAAAGTTCGCCTTCTGCTTCGTTGTTGGTTGCAACAATTTTTGCATCCCAACTTGTGAATTTTGTGTTATATTCATCATACTCTTTTCCGCCAACAATAAATTTAACTGTTGGAGATTTTGGTATAACATTAAACAAAGCTAAATCTTTAAAAGCACAATTCCTAGGATTATAGTAGTTATATAAATTTTCGTGAGTTGTTTTATCTTGATATTCTAATTTATAATCGCCAACTGGCAAAACTAATTCAGTTATTTTTTTATCTTCAACATTGCTAAGAGTTGCCACTACCGAATTATCAACAATTTTTTTAATAACAACTTCTAAATTGTAACTATCGTTAACATTATAAAATTTAATTACTCCATCGCGAGAAACAATAGGAGTTATTTTTTCGCTTTCATCATCGGTTGTTTTATAGTTTAAGCCAATTCCTTGAATACCAAGTTCAATTGTTATTTGACCACCATTTGTTAAAACGCCATTACTATTATACATTTCATCTGCATCACAAATATTATTATTAAATAATTCAACAGTTAAATTAGTATCAATAATTTTTCTTGGGAATGAAATATCGCTAATGCTTTTAAATTTATTAAAACCAAGCGAAACTAATCCGCTATTAATACCGCTAATATCAATTTTGCTTAACTTATTCGCATTTAAATTTAAAACATTTAATTTGCTTAAGGATGCTGGAATTGTTATTTCTGTTAAATTATTTTCGTATAAATAAAGTTCGTTCAAACTTGATAAATATTTTAAGTCTTCGGTTTTAATATTATAAATAGAGTTTGCCCCAAGATTTAATTTTTTCAAGCTTGGCAAATTTAATTTGTTTAAACCATTAATAGAAATAATACGCATATTTGCAAAATTTATTTCTTCACAAGTTGATAGCATATTAACTCTTAGTTGCGACTGACGAACAAAGTTTGATGCATTTTTATATTGTTCGTTAAAAACACCAACTAATAATTGATATAAATTACTATCCGGAATGCCAGATTCATCGTTAATAATAACTGGGCCTAGTTGTTCATCGCTAGGCATTATTAACTCAGGCTCGGTTGGAACATCGGGTTCTTCTGGTTCACTTGGAGTAACAGGCGGTTCTTCGCCATTATCTTCTAAAACAACATTATTTTCAGTTGCCAAATTTAATGCATAGTTACCATTTGGTAGCATTGCATATGTTGGATTTACGCAGTTACAAATTAATAATAATATTGCAACTATTAAAACAAAACTACATTTTTTTAATTTACTCATAAATTTATCCTACTAAATTAATTATCTATATTTTAACATAATTAATAATATTATTTTAACAAAATTTGACAAATTTATTTAATTATTAAGTTTTTATTTTTTTTAATTAAACTAATAATTTTTTATAAAATAAAAAAAGTTTTCTATTTTAGAAAACTTTTATATATTACTTAAAAATTCAACCACTTGTTTTAATGCCCTGCCCCTGTGAGAAACACTTGCCTTTTCTTGTTGAGAACACAAACCAAAGCACTTGTTTAAATCGGTTGAATAAAACAAACAATCGTAACCAAAACCATTGCTTCCGGTTTCTTTATCTAAAATTTTGCCTTCAACTTTTCCATTAAAAATATGTTCTTCGCCATTAGGGCTAATAAGTGCCATAGAGCACATAAAGAAAGCATCACGGTTAGATTTATTTTTTAGTTCGTTTAATAACTTATCGCGATTTGCTTGGTCGTTATGATTTCCTGCATATCTGGCACTATAAATTCCGGGCTCGTTATTTAATGCTTTAACACATAATCCGCTATCGTCTGATAAAATCCACGCTTTAATATTTTTACTGTTAATAAAAACCTTTGTTGCTCTTGCTTTTATTAACGCATTTTCGCTAAAAGTTAATCCGTCTTCAACAATATCATCTAAAAAACCAATATCGTTTAAACTTAAAACTTCCATATTAGGTAGCATTTCTTTAATCTCTTTAATTTTGTTTTTGTTGTTAGATGCTAAAATAATTTTATTCATATTCACCTCTAACTTTAGTATATAAACTTAAGCAACAAAAAGCAACTTATTATAAAAACAAAAAAAAGAACGATTTAATCGTTCTTTTATGTTATCTTTTTGGTTTCATACTTGAATTTGGCACGCCTTGCACTTTTTTACCATTAATATAATTTGCCATTCCATTAACAGCATTTTCTGCATTAACTGCGCAAATGTTTGTAAAGGTTTTTGTTAAATCGGTGCTAGCATAAATTTTGCCTTCCACTCTATCTGCACCATTAACTTTAACATTAATACTATCGCCTAACTTAAATAGTTCTGCGCCTTGATCGTTAACTAAAGCAACACCTTCGTTTTTAACTCTTGCTTTTCCGTTAGCAAATTCCATTGTAGGAATTTCGATACGCAAATTTTCTTTTGTTTCGATAACCACTCTGCCATCGGTTATTAAACTAACAGTTCCATCAACTATATCGTTTATGTGGTGCTCCATATAAATTGCAGCTGCAATGTCGTTGGCTTTCTGATCGGCATCGTCAATAGCTTTTTCACGACCACTTAAATATGGTCCTAAATTTAAAACTTCTTCTTCGTTAAACGAATTACCTTTTCCACGAAGATGTTGCTTAATGCCATATTGAGCAATCAAATCGCAAAAACGCCTAATACCCGATGTGAAATGAGAATAGTATTCGCTTTGAAGTGCATTGTGGCAAAGTAAATCCTCTCTAATTTCGCCATCTTCATCGGTTGGATGTGGAACAGAAGAATATTTTGCCCTATCTAGCATTGTTTTAATAATATAGTTAATAGAACCTTCGTAAGGTTTATCTTTAGCAAAATCGATAACTCTTTGCAAACTTGTGTTGCTAACCGAACCATCAAAAGGAATTTTAAAATAATCTAAATATGTTTTTAGTTTGTTTGCTTTAAAACCATTTGGTTCACCGTGAACACGATAAAGTGAATTTAATTTGTTTGCAATGGTATATTCTGCCACGCATTCGTTTGCATTAATCATTAATGCTTCGATTAAAGCCATACTTGGAATGTGTGGTTTTTCTTCAACACCTATAACATCGGTTTTGTTATCGTTCCAAATAAATTTGGTTTCTTTATCGGATGCAAGTTTTAAGTTGTTTCGGCTATCAAAGTTAACCCAAACAGCATCGGAAACCTTTTTGTTTAAAACAATAGCTTCGGTTAAATTTGTTGGTTCAACTCGGATGTCAAAAGCTTTAGCTCGGTTTACCATTTCGTTATAAATTTTATTAACGCCTTTTTCGCCTAACTCATCAAGTTTTGCCTGAACTTCGTTATAGCTAAATTTGCGTTTGCTATTAATAACAGCGTGCATAATTTGTGTTTGCTCTGGTAAGCGCTTTCCGGTTTTTGAATCGATAACCGATTTAACGCACATTGTTAACCTATCAACATTTGGGTTAAGCGAACAAATGCCTGCAGCAAGTTCGTGTGGTAGCATATCAAATGCACTGCCCGGAACATATAATGTAAAGCCTTGTTGTTTAGCTTCTTCCCATAATGCCATACCGGGGTGCACATATTCGGTTACATCCGCAATGGCAGCATAGGTTACTAAGTTGCCATCCTTATCAATTTCGGTATAAACCGAATCGTCCATATCTTGGCAATCGTCTGGGTCGATGGTGGCAAACATTTTTTCTCGTAAGTCAACATAGCTAGGTTTTTTGCTATCAAAAGTTTGTGGGTTTAGTGGATTATTATTTTCATCGGTTAAGTTAATCGAATTAACATCAACTTCGGTTGGGATATATTCTAATTCTTTAATTGCTTTTTCACTGCGTTGCATAATAACGCCAGCTTCATCTGCCAAAGCATTAAATTCGGCAAGCGGGTTTCCAATTTTTCCAAAAACCTTTCTAATATGGCAAACATCTTCGCCACCTTTAAAACTAGGAATTTCAACAGTTACGCGATTGCCTATTGCATTTTTAACTAGTTCGCTTTTTTTATCGTCAAGAACAACTAGTGTTTTTGGTTTTATTATTCCCGTGCTTTGCGGATAAAACAATAATGTTCCATTATTATCGTATTCAATTGTTCCAACCAAAACCTTTTTTGTTTTAGATTCGGTTTTAGTAATTATAACTTCACCACTAGCATTCGTTACGAAGCTAACTCTTGCACCTTCTAATAACTGAGTGCCCTGATTATTTCTAACCATTATTTCTTTGCCATTATCGGTAACAATTTTGCCCATTGCTCTGTTAAATGGATAATATGTTCCAGATTGCTCGTTATTTGAATTATTAACAATTACACCCTTATTGGTTTTAATAACTCCGCTTATTTCTAAAGAATTTAGTGCCGATTTTATATTGTTAAGCGACACAGAATTATTTAGTTTTTCTCTAATGTGATTTGCAACCCAATCAATGCTTTTATCCATATAATCAATACTTAATAAAGCATTTTTAACTTTAACAACTACAAAAGGTGATAATCCTTTGTTTTGTTTTTTGAATTTTCCCATAATCCCCACCTCGTTTATTTAGCTATGCAACAAAAGTTTTTGTTATAACTATTTTAACATTTATTAATGCAATTATCAATAGTCAATTTTACTATAAAATAAATAAACAATAATTAGTAAATAAACGCAATTTTTTTAAATTGAAGCTTTTAATTTAAAAAAAACGGGCTAAAAAAACCCGTTTTTAAATATGTTTTAATAAATCGTTAAATTCTAAATATCCGGCTGCTTTGTTAAAATGTCCGCCATCGGCTACAACAACTGGCTTACCATTAACCAAAGTTACAAATTCTTTTAGTTTTTCTAACTTAACATAAGGATCGTTATTAGAATAATAACAAATGCGTTCGCCACAAAGTTCACTAAATTCGCTGCAGCGAGTGGTATACATTGTGCAATTTACATCATCAAAATCTTCGTCCAAACCCAAATATTGGTTAAACCCAGAAACAAAAATTGCTTTACCAATTTTTATGTTGTTTCTAATGCAATACTTAACTAAAAATATGCAAGAAATCGAATGACAAAAAAACACACTTTCTTCGGTTATAAAACGCCTAACCGAATTTAACACCATTTCCCAATTAGCATAGGTTTGCTTATTTTCTCCAATAGGAAAGTCAAGATTAATTACTTGCACCC
>CAQIDI010000015.1:0-12551 GCA_948806215.1 uncultured Eubacteriales bacterium
CACCATAGCCAATATAGTATGCCCAACCATCGCCACCAATAATCCAAACGCTTTGTGTAACAAAGCTATCGCCAAGGTTAACAATATTTTGTTTTAATGTTTCATCAACTTTAGCAGTTTCTAATTTTTTAATTATTTGTTTTCCAAGTTCGCGTTGAGTGTTAACTTCGGAACTACTTAAAAAGTTGTTAATTAATTCTTTTAAGTTTGAAGGGCACTTTGAGTTAATTAATTCTTTTAAGTTTTCTAGTAATTTTTCACGCTTAATATCAATGCCAAGTTTTATTCCTAGGCCAAATTCTGCATTATCTTCAAACAAGCTATTTGCCCAAGCAGGGCCACCATTTTCTCCAAAAGTGTAGGGGCAGGTTGGGGCAGAGCCACCATAAATGCTAGAACAACCTGTTGCGTTAGCTATAACCATATGGTCACCAAACAGTTGCGATATAACTTTAATATAAGGTGTTTCGCCACAACCGGCACAAGCTCCGCTAAATTCAAAATATGGTTTATTAAATCCAACGCCTTTAACAGTGTTAGGTTTAAAAATAGCACTTGAAGTTGTTTTTAATTTTTTAACAAACTCGTAGTTTTTTGTTTCTTGTTCTAATATACTTTCGGCATTTGTCATAACTAATGCTTTATTTTTTGCTGGACAAACACTTGCACAAACACCGCAACCAGTGCAATCAAGAGGATCTAATTGTAATATATATTTTTTTCCATTCTCAGCAGTTGCGTTTAGTGCTGTCATACCTTTTGGTAATTTTTTTAAATTTTTGTCTTCTACTAAAACTGGTCTAATTGCTGCGTGTGGGCAAACAAACGAACACATATTACATTGAATGCAATTTTCACTTTGCCAACAAGGTAGCATAGTTGCAATTCCACGCTTTTCGTATTGAGTTGTTCCAGTTGGAACTTTTCCATCGGCATTAAATGCCGAAACAGGCAAACTATCGCCATCTAATCGTTCAATAGGTTTAATAAATTCTTCGTAGTATTTACTGCAACTGGTGTTAGCACAGTTGGCGCAAACATCGTTTTTAGCTTTTGCCCATTCGGTAGGATATTTTACCCTTTTTAAAGATTTTTCGGCACTTTCGATTGCTTCAAAGTTGGCTTGCAAAATTTTTTCGCCTTTGCTTCCGTAATTTTTTTCTGCCATTGCTTTCATTTCGTTTTTAGCAGTGGTGTAAGGTAGTATTTTAATTAGTTTGAAAAATGCACTTTGCATAATCAAATTAATTTTAGTGTTCAAACCTAAGCTTTGTGCAATAGAGTAGGCATCAATTGTGTAAAAGTTAATTTTGTTTTTTGCTATTGTGCGCTTAACTTCGCTAGGTAACATTTTTTCTAACTGCTTTTTATTCCAGTTAGTGTTAAGTAGCAGTGTTCCGCCAACTTTTAATCCTTTTAGGAAATTGTATTTTTTAACATATGTTTGGTTATGAACTGCAACAAAATCTATGCTATCAAGCAAATAACTTTCGTTAATTTTTTGTTTACCAAATCTTAAATGCGAAATTGTTGCATTGCCGCTTTTTTTGCTATCATATTCAAAATATGCCTGACCATTAAGTTTGGTGTTGTTACCAATTATTTTAATGCTGCTTTTATTAGCACTAACTGTGCCATCTCCACCATAACCATAAAATTTGCAAGCGGTAACATTTTCGCTTGGAAAAACTTGTTTTGTTACTTTTAAACTTGTTTTTGTAACATCATCGTTAATTCCAATGGTAAAATGATTTTTTGGTTGAGCATTAAGCATATTTTCAAAAATTGCATTAACAAATGTTGGCGTAAATTCTTTACTGCCAAGACCATATCTTCCGCCATAAACTTTAATGTTTCTTCCCATTTCTTGTAGGGCACAAACAACATCGGTGTAAAGCGGTTCGCCAACTGAACCAGGTTCTTTTGTTCTATCTAAAACAGTTATGGATTTAACCGATTTAGGTATTGCATTATTTAAGTGAGTGGCACTAAATGGTCTAAACAATCTAACTTTAATAACACCATATTTTGTGCTAAAGTTTTTATTTAAGTAATTAACAGTTGTTTCGGCAGTGCTACTTCCGCTACCCATTAAAATAATAATGTGTTCTGGATTTTCGCATCCAACATAATCAAATAGTCCATATTTTCTGCCTGTAATTTTATAAACATCGCTAAGTGCTTTTTCAACAATTTTAGGAACTGCATTATAATAAGTGTTGCAAGCTTCACGATTTTGGAAAAATATATCGGGATTTTGTGCTGTTCCTTGTTGATGTGGATGGTTAGAGTTTAAACCACGATTTTTAAACTCGTTAATTTTGCTATAAGGAACATATTTTTTAACTTTATCAAAGTCTAATGCTTCAATTGTGTTAATTTCGTGACTGGTTCTAAAACCGTCAAAAAAGTGAACAAATGGAACAGAACTATTTAGTGTTGCTAGGTGAGCGGCAAGTGCTAAATCTTGTGCTTCTTGAACCGAACCAGAAGCTAAAAAAGCAAATCCGGTTTGACGGCAAGCCATAACATCGGAATGATCTCCAAAAATTGAAAGTGCGTGAGTTGCAATGGTTCTTGCACTAACGTGCATAACACAAGGAAGAAGTTCTCCTGCAATTTTATACATATTAGGAATCATTAACAATAAGCCTTGGCTAGCTGTGAATGTGGTTGCAAGTGCACCAGAACTAAGTGCTCCGTGCAATGCTCCTGCCGCACCGCCTTCCGATTGCATTTCAACAACTTTTAGTGTGTTTCCAAAAATATTTTTAACGCCATCGCTAGCCATACTATCGGCTAGTTCTGCCATTGTGCTAGATGGTGTTATTGGATATATGGTTGCAATTTCACTAAGTTTGTAAGCAACATTGGCAACCGCTGTGTTTCCATCAACTGTTATTTTACCCATACTATCTCCTTAAATAAAAAAATATATAACTAATCTAATTATAGTTTGTGTAGAAATATTAGTCAAATCCTTGGGAAATTTAAAACATTAATATATACTTAAATTAAATATTATAAAAGGACTAATAAAGTGAATTATAAACTAGAAATTTGCTATAATGGCAAAAATTATAATGGCTACCAAATTCAACCCAAGCTAAAAACCATTCAAGGTGAGTTGGAAACTGCACTATCTAATATTTTCAATTCAGAAATAAAAACAACGGCATCTGGTCGAACCGATGCTATGGTTAGTGCACTATGCCAAGTTGTTAATTTTGAAAGTGATGTTAAAATTAGTGAATATAGTTTGCTTTCACGATTAAATTTAACATTGCCACCCGATATTAAGGTTTTAAATGTGGAATATGTTAGCAAAAACTTTAATGCAAGATTTAGTGCCAAGAAAAAAACCTATGCCTATAATTTTTATATAAACCGAATAAGCAATCCATATTACGACGATTTTTGTTATAGGGTTAGCTATAATATAGATGTTAATAAGTTAGAACAGCAGTTAAAACTTTTAGTTGGTACACACGATTTTTCGGCTTTTAGTTCGGCAGATACACAAGTTGAAAATAAAATTAGAACCATATTTTCAGCAAAACTTATTTGTTATGGTGATGTTTATTGTGTCAAAATTTGTGGCAACGGTTTTTTAAAAAATATGATTAGAATAATAATGGGAACATTGTTCGATATTGCTCGTGGAAAAATTAAAGAAAGCGTGTTGGAAATAATTAATTCTAAAAACCGAGCCAAGGCTGGCAAAACAGCAGGCGCAGTGGGGCTAGTTTTAATGGATGTTGACTACGATTAAATTATAATTGTATTGACAGTATCTAATAAATATTATAAAATTATATTAATAAGAAAATGTACAAATAATAAATTATGTACAACGGCTAAAATAATCAAAAAAATCTTAAAAAAGAAGGTTAATGTTATGAGTCACGCAAGCAAAATAATTTTAAGAATTGTTGTTACAGTTTTAATTTTAGCTTTGGTTGGATTAAGTGTTTGGTTAATATTTTTCCGCCCAAGCGATAGTGTAACTGTGTTCGATTCTTTATCAAAATTAGAAAAAGAAGAAAAAACAAACTTTAATAATAAAATGTTTAGTTATGGTGGTGTTAAGGGAATAAATGCTCAAAAGGGCATAACACCAAAATCAGGCGAAGGTTATAAAGAATACGAATATAACTTAGTGGATGAAGAACATCAAACCGAAGTTACTCGTTTTGGTTATATTAAGTTATATCGTGCGTTTATGTTTTATAGCTCTACTTTTGAAGGTATAACAAGTCCATATAAAGATGTTGCTAATGCATTCGCAGGTGAAAATTTAGATGCTAATAAAAATATTACTTTTGAACAAATTTATAACACATTAGATTCGATTTATATATATTATCTTAACTATGTTCAATTAGCATCAGGCTTTGATAAAGGTGCTATTGATGGCATCAATAATAAAGTTTCAAACTTAAAATCAACTATGGGCAGTGCTCTAACCAAAGTTAAAGAAATAGAAAATTTACAAACTCAAATTCCTACTACTTACGATCCAACTGTTATAAACGAAATTTACAGAAGCTATGGCAATTTATATGTTAGATTTTTTGAAGTTTTAAAATCTTTTAACAATTTAACAATCGAACTTAAAAACTTTGTTAATAAATATGTTTTTGATTCTAATGTGGTTTACGATAGCAAAACTGTTGCTTACGAAATAGCAATAAATACTATTAGCGAATTCACAAATAAAACAGTGATTGACCCAATTAAATTCTTTGATCCAAAAACCGATTTAACCGAAGAAGAACAAAAGGCTTTTGCAGAAGAATTAAAGAACTATCAAGTTTTCTTAAGTCACTCATACGATGCTTGTGTAACAAAAAATTTAATTACAGGAATAACACCAGTTACCGATACTGTTATTCAATATTATGTTGATTTAAAATCGTATAATGGAGAAAACGCAGCAACAGCTAATGCAATTACTGGTTCTAAAAACATTTTCACTTTAACAAGAACACAAAAAGCACAACTTGTTAAATCTGATGAAGACAGACTTGAAGGCGAGTTAAAACCATCAGACTTATATTACACAGATAACTTCACAAACGATATTAATGGTGTTACATTTGGCGATAAAATTGTATCTTTAATTAACACTGTTTATAATGCTATACCAGCTATTAATTAAAAGGTATTAAAAAGGAGATAACTAAAATGAAAAAATTACTTTCAATATTAATTGTTCCATTAGTTGCAATTTTAATGCTTTGCGGTTGTGGTAGAACAATGAGAACAGTGGATGAAGTTACAAAATTATTTGAACAAAATGTTAACAAATATAACGAAGCTAACATTCAAGGCAGCCAAACAAACAACAACTGGTATTTTAAAGATAATTCTTATGTTTTAAGAGTTGTTTACGATAATGAAGCAGAACTTAACAAAATGGTTAATACAGTTTATTCAAACGAAAACGATGCTTCTGTTACAAATTTACAATATAAGTTCTTGCAACTAAGAACTGTTTACGAACGCGAACTTGCAATGATATATGCTTACTACGATTATTTTGCAAAATCTTTCTATGAAAACATTTCTGCTAAAGAAATTAAAGAAGAAGAAGTTACAAATCTTTACGATAAAGTTAGAGATATGTTTAAACAACTAGAATCTTTTAATTCAAGCAAAATCGATTTGGAACGAGAAGTTAAACTATACGGAATTGATAGCAACATTTTACTTGCAAGTTTAGATAAATTTAACTATGCTTATAATGGCTTAGTTAGAAAATCGCTTGATATGGTAGAATACTTTAGAGATTTGCATTATAACTATTTCTTTAAAGATGCTAATCAATACGATGATGCATACTTAAATCAAATGTACTACGATTCGCTACTTTGCCTTGCAGAATTTATTTATAACGATTATTTGCAACCATTAACTCAAAATGGGGTTGTAACTCTAGTTGATGTTAGAAACGGCATTGAAGATTACTTTAACATTTTTAAAGTTAAATTAGACGCAGAAAATAACGAAACTAACTTATTTAATAAAATTGTTAAAACAACCACTCCTGTTACAGTTTCTAAGGCAAGCACTGGAACAACCGAAGCTAAAATTAGACAATTTGAAAATAGTTTAAACACTTTTAAACAATACTATAAACTTTATTTAAAAGCTTTTGCAAAAATAAATGTTCAAAGATTTTATGATTTACGTTATCAAAGAAATGGTGTTACAATAGAAGATTTTGCTGATAAAAATGGTAGCATACTTGATTTAAGCGAATTTACAAATATGAATGTAGTTGAAGACTTTGAGTCAACATCGGTTGAAAATTTGTTAAAAGCAGTTTACGAAATAATAGTAAAATAAAAAGAAGCGATATTCGCTTCTTTTTTTGCTTTATTAATGCAAAAAAATAAAATATTGTTAATAATAAATTAAACTTTAAGCAAAAGCAATCTAACTGCAATTTGGTTGCTTTTTTTTTATATAAAAAGTAAAATATTTAAAGTTAATTAAAAGGTGAAAAATTATGACAGAAAACGAAAAGATTGCAGAATTATTGTTTCCAAACATAAAAAATAATGCAGAATATTATGTTAATAAATATGGTAAAAGAAGTTTAGCAAGTGGTGCTATTGTAACTCGTTTTGCACCAAGCCCAACAGGCTATGTGCATATGGGAAGTTTGCTAACTGCTTTTTACGATTATATTTTTGCTAAACAATCAAATGGTATTTTTTATTTGCGTATTGAAGATACCGACTTAGAACGAACCATTGTTAATGGGGTAGAAGGTATTATAACCGATTTAGATGCTTTTGGAGTTAATGCCGATGAAGGCGTTAATTTGGACAGAAAATCAACTGGTAAATTTGGGCCATATATTCAAACCGAGCGTAAAGAAATTTATCAAGCCTTTGCTAAGGAGTTAGTTAAAAAAGGGTTAGCATATCCTTGTTTTTGCACAAAAGAAGAACTTGATAAAATTAGAGAAAAACAAGAAAAAAATAAAGAAGTTCAAATTGGATACTATGGTAAATATGCTACTTGCAGAAATTTAACATATGAACAAATTAAGAACAAAATTGATGCAGGGCTAAAATATGTAATTAGATTTAAAGCACAAGCTAACATTGGCGATAGAGTTAAATTTAACGATAAAGTTCGTGGCGAAATAGAAATGGCAGATTTGGTTAACGATGTTGTTATTTTAAAATCGGATACAATGTTGCCACCATATAATTTAGCACACGCGGTAGACGATACTTTAATGGGTACAACCGTTGTTATTAGAAGTAACGAATGGTTAAATTCTGTTCCAGAACATATGCAACTATTTAAAGCTCTTGGTTTTGAAGTGCCAGAATATGCTCACGTTGCTTTTGTTCAAAAAATCGATGAAGAAACAGGAACAAAACGCAAAATTAGCAAACGCAAAGATCCTGAAACAGCTGTTTCTAGTATGCTTATGGAAGGTTATCCAACCGAATCGGTTTGGGAATATCTTTACACTTTAGGAAACACAAATTTTGAAGAATGGCGACTTAAAAATCCTGATGCTACATTATCAGATTTTAAAATGACATTCGAAAAAATTAGTTTAAGTGGTGCGTTGTTTGATATTAATAAATTTAATGATGTAAGCAAAAACATAATTTCAAAAATGCCTGCCGAAAAAGTTTATGATTTGGCTTTATTATGGGCTATTAAATATAATGCTGAGTGGGCTAATATTTTGCGTGATAACAAAGATTATTGCATTAAAATGTTTAGAATCGATCGTGAGAACGAAAAACCTCGTAAAGATATAACAAAATGGTCGGATATACCAAAACTATATAGTTACTTAATTGATGATTTATATTATAAAATGAGTTTAAACGATTTTGAACTAATTGATGGTTTTTCAAAAGATCAATTATCACAAATATTTAGTGAGTATTTAAAAAACTATAATTGTAAAGATGATAAAACAACTTGGTTTAATAAAATTAAACAATTTTGTCCAAGTCTTGGATTTGCTAGTGAAGTTAAAGAATATAAGAAAAATCCTGAAAACTATTTAGGTCATTGTGGCAATGTTTGCTCGCTTATTAGAGTGGCACTAACTGGTAGACAAAACTCTTTGGATTTATATTCTATTTGCGAATTGTTGGGCGAAAACACTATAAAAGAACGATTAGATTATTTTTTATCGTTACTAAAGTAGGGAAATATGGGGATTATTGAAATAAATAATTTTTCGCATACTTTTGGCGATAAAGTATTATTTGAAGATAGCAGCTTTGTTTTAAATCCTAAAGAAAAAATAGGATTAACAGGTGTTAATGGTGCTGGCAAAAGCACACTGCTAAAAATAATTATGGGCGAAGTGTTGTTAGATAAAGGCACATTTTATAAAAACCCTAAATACACAATTAAATATCTTGATCAACACGCAGAAGTTAAAGGTGACGATACCATTAAGCAATATTTAAGCGGTGCATATAAAGACTTGTTTGAAATAGAAGAAAAAGTTGAAAAAATAAACGAAGCTTTGGCTACTGAGCAAAACCCCAAAAAACTTGAGAAATTGCTTAATCAAAGTGGCGAGTATTACGAGTTTTTAGCAGCGAACAATTTTTATGCAATCGATTCTGAAATAGAAAAGGTATGCTTTGGATTGGGCATTACTGGCTTTGGATTAAACACACAAGTAAAAACATTAAGTGGTGGGCAGCGTGCAAAAGTTATGCTTGCAAAATTGTTGCTTGAAAGCCCAGATGTTATGGTGCTAGATGAGCCCACAAACTTTTTAGATGTTAGCCATATCGAATGGTTAACAAAGTTTATAAATTCTTCCGATAAAGCTTTTATTATTGTTAGCCATGACACACATTTTTTAAACGATGTTGTAACAAATATTTGTGATGTTGATAATAATCGTATTAATAAATATAGTGGTAACTACGAAAAATGTATGGCTATAAAAGAAGCAAAACGCGTTCAACACGAAAAAAATTATGAGCAACAACAACGCGAAATAAAAAAGATGGAAGATTATATTGCCAGAAATAAAGCCAGAGCAGCAACTGCAAATATGGCTCATTCGCGTGAGAAAATGTTAAGTAGGCTAGATATTATAAATCCGCCTAGCGAACAAATTAAACCAACATTTAGCTTTAAATACAAGCCGTTTGCAGGTAACTTGGTTTTAAAAGTTAGTAAACTTCAAGTTGGATATAACGGAAAGTCCCTATTAAAACCATTAAATTTCGAAGTTAATAATGGCGAAAGAATTGCAATAACTGGCTTTAATGGCATTGGTAAAAGCACGTTGTTAAAAACCATTATTGGGCAAATTAGTGCGATTTCTGGTAATAGTGAAATAGCAAGAAACATTGTTGTTGGCTATTACGAACAAGAAAACGAATTTAACAATATCGATATAACACCGGTAACATATGTTTCTAATAAATTTCCAAAGTTAAACGAAAAAGAAGTTAGAACTGCACTTAATAAATGCGGTTTAAATGCAATTCATTGCAAAAAATCAATTAGCAAACTTAGTGGTGGCGAACAAAGCAAAATTAAAATATGTGTTTTAACGCTTACTGCTTGCAATTTGTTAATTTTAGATGAACCAACAAATCATTTAGATGTTTTTGCTATTGACAGATTAGAACAAGCCATTAAAGAATTTGATGGAACTGTTATTTTTGTTAGTCACTCAAAACCTTTTGTAAATTCACTTGCAACTAAAATTATTGATTTAGAAAAATTATAAAAAAACACCATTAAAGGTGTTTTTTGTGTTTTAATTAGTTTAAAAATGTTTATATGAACATATGCACATTTAAGCACGCATAAAAAAAGCCCCAATTAAGGGCTTTTTTAATTAAAGTTTTTACTTCTAAGTGATAATTCCAACATATCTACTCGTTTAAAAATATTAGCAAAAAACATAATAAAAATAGTGTGAGATTTTGTAAACAATGTTTTTAAATTAAAGTTTATGTTTCTGGCTTTTAACGCTAATTTTAAGCTTTTAGCTTCTTTAGTAATTATGCTAACAAAATTTAGTGCTATAACAATCATAAGCGAAATTTGATTAATATCAACTTTAAAAAGTTTTAACGGATATAACAAATAAGTAATGCCTTCTGCTATTTTAACAATGTTTAAAGTTTTACTAATTATATAACTAAAATTGCAAACCAAAATTATTTTTGCACAAATAATTAAACTATTAATCAGCGAATCAAAAATTAAATTAAAAGCAAACACTATTAAAATAAATATGGATATTGCTAATAAGTTTTTTAAAATACCTATAACTTTTAATCTAAATATAATTATAAGTAATAGGTTAAATATAAGTGCACCAAGCAAAACATAAATGTTTCCAACTAAAAATATAACAAGCGAATAGGCTATAAAAAATAAAATAACAAATAAACTAATCACTAAAACCCTCGCTTATAACTTTTATTAGGTCGCTATTGTTTAGCGAGTTAATTTTGTTTTTATTTAATAAAATATTAAATAACTTTAACTTTGTTGGAACAGCCATTTTTAGTTTTTCAAAAGTGCTTAAATCTTTAATTAAGTTAATTGGATTTTCTGAAACAACAATTTCGCCTTTATCCATTATTATAACTTCGTTTGCAATAATTATTTCGTTAATAATGTTTGTTGTAAAAATAATGGTTATGCCAAGTTTATTTAGTTCGGTAAATAATTTGTATAATTCGTTTTTTGCTGTTGGGTCAAGTAGACTTGTGCATTCATCAAAAATTAATATTTCTGGTTTTAAGCTAAGCATTCCTGCAATAGCAATTCTTTGCTTTTGTCCAGAACTTAAATTAAAAGTTTCGCTATTTTTAAATTCTAGCATATCAACGCAGGTTAGTGCATAGTTAATACGCTCTTCAAATTCTGATTTATCAATTTTATAGTTTTTTAAAATAAAAGCTATATCATCGTAAACATTATTAAAAATAATTTGGTTATCTGGGTTAGAAAACACAATTCCAATTTTAACAATATTCTTCTTTTTTATATTTTTTAACTTTTCGTTATTTATTAAAACTTCGCCTTTTTGTGGTTTTAAAATTCCGCTAATAATTTGTGTTAAAGTGCTTTTGCCACTTCCGTTATTGCCAATAATAGCATAAATTTTATTATCGTTAAAATTGTAGTTAATGTTTGCTAACTTAAATTTTGAGTTTGGATATTTGAAATTAATATTATTTAATGTAATCATATAATGCCTCCAACTTATAAATCTAATTCAAATTTTTAATTTTTTGGTTTTAAGTTTTTTCGTGTTTTTGTGGCATTACTATTTTTTTGTTTTTTAGGTTCAACTTGCTTTTTGTTAGTGTTGTTTGAACTATTATTATCTAATTGTTTATTAATTATAGGTTCGGTTTGTAACTCGTTATTTTCGTTAGGTTCGGTTTGTTCTTCTTCATCTTCTTCAAAGTTATTATTTTTACTAAAAAAACTTGGGTAAACTTTTTTAAGTCCCCAGCAAACCAAACTTAAAGTTACAACTTGAATAGGCAACATAACTAGTTGTTTTAATAACCTTGTAGGTAAAATTGCGAACAATGCCTTTTTTGTTGTTATATAAATCCATAAGGTGTTTAAAACTGTGTTGCAAATAAGCAAAACTAAAAATGTGCTAATAACTAATCTAATAATTAATTGTTTTTTGTTAAATTCTTTTTTAGGGGAGTAAAGTAGTAATCCGTAAATTAAGCCAGCTAAAGCACTAGAAATTGTGTAGCCAACAAAATATGCCCCAAAAGGAAATAATAAAGCACCAATTAAATCGCTAAGCCCAGCAATTAAAGTGGAATAAAAAGGTCCTAATAAAATTGCGGATAGCATAATTGGTAAAAATGCAAAGTTTATAGTTAAAATTGGTGTGTTAATAGATAAAAATCTAGATAATACTATAGTTACAGCAAGTAATAATGCTGCTAAAATTGTCTTTTTTAATTTTGACATTAAAAATACCTCCTAAATTAAATGTGTTTAATTTAGGAAATACGCGTCAAAATTTAATCGTTTTAAAATAAGGCATAAATACTTTCTCATAGGCCTATACCACCTATACAACTGTAAATATATAATATCATAAATTTATAATATGTTCAATACAATTAAAAAAATTAATATTAATTTAATAAAAAATAAATGCTGAAATTTATTATTTTTTTATTGACTTTTATAATTTTCATATGCTATTATATTAGAGCATTTACATATCAGTTGCATACACCGGCCACCACCAATGCCTATGCAACTAGTAAATGCTTTTGGGGGTATAGCTCAGCTGGCTAGAGCACCTGCCTTGCAAGCAGGGGGTCAAGAGTTCGAATCTCTTTATCTCCACCAATATTATTTCTGTGTTGTTTGATTTTTCAAACATATAACAATTTTATATGTGACATTGTTCACATTATAGGAATGTAGCTCAGCCGGTTAGAGCACCACCCTGATAAGGTGGGGGTCGGTGGTTCGAGTCCACTCATTCCTACCAAATAGGAATGAGTAGAAAATACTCATTCTTTTTT
>CAQIDI010000015.1:12651-25978 GCA_948806215.1 uncultured Eubacteriales bacterium
AATTTTCACCGAAATACACGAGCGGAGCGACTTTAAGGTAGCAAAGTAGGTAGTTCGGCACTCATTCCTACCAAATAGGAATGAGTAGAAAATACTCATTCTTTTTTAATTTTCACCGAAATACACGAGCGGAGCGACTTTAAGGTAGCAAAGTAGGTAGTTTGGCACTCATTTTTAATTTACACGAATTAAGCAAAATAGAGGTTTATATGAAACAAAAACTAAATTGCTTTGAATTAGTTTATGGTATATTCGATTTAGTACTGGGTGCGTTATTTTTATTTAGTGCTATTAACGATTTTAAACAGGCAACCAGTCCAAATACTACTGCAGAGTCATTTGCTTTTCTTATTCTAATTGCGTTTATTCTTGCTTTTGTTGCATTAATATTTTTATTTGGTATTCTTTTTTTAATATATGGAGTGTTATTTATACTTGCTTCTATAAAATTCAAAAATAAAAGCATTGTTAAAAGATGGATGATAATAAGCATTTTAATACTTCAAATTATTGTTTTAATTTGTTTGTTGCCTTTTGCAATAGAATCAACTGGAATAAGTCAAGTTTTAAGATTTGTTGAGTTTGGATTGTTGGTTGTAACTGTAACATTAAAAATTACTGATTTGGTTATTAATAATAAAAAATTAAAATTAAATAATAACGATATTGTTAGTGGTAAAGAAACGAAAAATAGTGATAGTGTGGTTATAAACAAAGATAATGAAAATTAAAAAACACCATTTAGTGGTGTTTTTTTTATTCAAGATAATCCCAATCTAACAAACTACTAATATGATAAGCTGTTATCCCATTTTTTTCTGCATCTTGAATGTAGGCAATAATATCATCAACATAAATAACATCTTTAATATTAATATTGTTTTCTTTACAATAATTAATTATTGTTTCAGATTTTGGTTTGCTTTCAAAAGTTATAAGTTTTTCTTTGATTAAAGGAAAGTGTTTATCTAACCAAATGTGTTTATCAGAAATTTCTTTTTCGTTAAGTGCGTGTCCCATAACTATGTGTGCTTTTGCATTGCTTGTTTCAATTATATGTTGCATATGTTTTGAAGGTAGTCGCTTTAAAAAAATTCCTTCTTCAATTTCTTTAAAAGATAAACCATATTTTGAACCATCAGGGTCGCACAAATGCCCATTAAACCTATATGGGGCTAATGTTCCATCAATATCCCAAAACATATATTTATTTTTTGTTTCGCTTTTAGTTAACATAGCTTTTAAATTAAATTCCATTTTAAACTCCAATTTTTAATATCTAATTATATCACATTTAGCTTTTGTTTACAAATATGCAACCTTAATAACTTAATGCTTAATATTAACCAAAAAACATTAATTTACATATATAAATTAAAAATTTAATAATGGAGAATTATATTTTGGAAATTTATGTAGTAAAGCAAGGCGACACACTATATGGTATTGCTAACAAATTTAATACAACAGTAGAAAAAATAGTAAGCGATAACGAACTAACTCATCCTAACGAATTAGTGGTTGGTCAAACTATTGTTATTTTAAGAAACGATGTTAATTACACAGTTAAACAAGGCGACACGCTTTATAAAATAGCAACTCAGTTCGGAATAACGCTAGATGCATTGTTAAGCGCAAATCCAAGCATTTCTAACCCACTTAACTTGCAGGTTGGTGAAAACATATTAGTTCCGCTTTCACAGCCTAAAATGGGCGAAATAGAGGTTAATGGCTATTGTTTTGTTAATATTAATCGGGAAGTGCTTAGAAAAACTTTGCCTAGTTTAACTTATTTAAGCATTTTTAGCTATGAGGTTTTGCCAGATGGTGGAATAGTTAACATAGCATCTGATCAACCAATAATTGATTTAGCACGAGAGCAAAAAGTTGCACCTATGATGGTTATAACCAACTTAGAAGAAAACTCTGGCTTTTCAAGCGAACTAGGCAGTGCAATTTTAAATAATCCGCAAGCGAGACAAAATTTAATTAATAATGTTATTAATAAAATACAACAAAAAAATTATTTTGGTGTTGACATTGATTTTGAATATTTATATCCAACCGATAGAGAAGCTTATAACAACTTTGTTCAAGAAATGGTTAATGCACTTCATCCGTTAGGCTATATTGTAACAACAGCTCTAGCTCCAAAAACTTCTGCCGACCAACAAGGAATTTTATACGAAGCTCACGATTATAATTTCCACGGTAGAACAGCTGACCACGTTATTTTAATGACCTATGAATGGGGCTACACCTATGGTCCACCAATGGCAGTTGCACCTGCAAATCAAGTTAAAAAAGTTTTAGAATATGCTGTAACCGAAATTCCTAGCAACAAAATTTTAATGGGTATGCCTAACTATGGTTATGATTGGGCTTTGCCTTTTGTTGAAGGTAGTGCAGCAGCATCAATTAGCAATGTTGGAGCAGTGGATTTAGCAAGAAAAGTTGGTTCTTTTATTAAATTTGACGAACTACAAAAAGCCCCATATTTTAATTATTATAGTGGCGAAAATGAACACGTTGTTTGGTTTGAAGATGCAAATAGCACCTATGCAAGATTAAAGTTTGTGTCAGACTTTAATTTAGGAGGAGTTAGCTATTGGACCATTAACCAATACTTCCCACAAAATTGGTTAGTTCTAAATGCTATGTATGACGTGAAAAAACTGTTATAAATAATTTAATAAAAAAGAAGTAAGTTTTCTTACTTCTTTTTATTAATGTTCATATTGTGTGTTACGCCAAGCAAGTTATTAATTGGCATACTAAAACAAAGCCCTTTACCTTCAAGGTTTAAGTTTGCATCGTTACAGATACCTTTCATAATATCGTTTCTTGTTTCTCTTGGAACAATGGTTAAAACAATTTCTTTTTCGGGATAAATTTTAATTCCTAAGGCTTCTTCGTTTTCGTGAATACCTGTTCCGCGAGCCAAAATAATTGTGCTACCACTAGCACCAGCACGTTGAGCAGATTCTATAACATAATCTGAAAAACCACGATTAATAATAGTTACAATAACATCATATTTTGTTTCTTTAGCCATTTTAAACTCCTATTCCATACAAACTTAAAAATTCTTTTGTAGCACTGCTAAGTGCCATACTAAAAACAATACCATTGCGTTTAAGATTTAGTTTAATATCTTCGTAAAGTGTTTCGCAAATAGCTTTGCTTTTATCTGCTTCAACCACGCAGGCTACAATATCACGCTCAACAACACCAAAACTAAACAAACTTGCATTGGTTTTTTCCCAAGTGCCTTCGCCATTAAATATTAGTGAGCCCTTAATGTGATTATCTTCTAACAAATCCAGAACCATTTTCCCATCGCCACGATTGCAAACAGTAAAAACTATTTCAATAGGGGATTTAGGTAGTTCTTGTTTAACTGCTGATTTTTTCATATTAATCTCCAATATCAAATTCAATTATTTCAACAGGAACAACATTTTTTGCTTTTTGTTTTGCTTTTTGCTTATCTGTTATAATTTTAAAAATTGTTCCAACAATTAATATCGAAAAAATAGGTAAGCACGCAATTAACGAAATAGTTCCAAATGCACCTGTTAAAACATCAACGCCACTAGCTTGGCAAACACCCATAACAAATGGTAATATAAATCCTGTTGCCATACTTCCTGAAGCAACTCCGCCCGAATCAAAAGCGATTGATACAAATATTTTAGGAACAAAGAAACATAGAATTATGCACGCAATATAAAGTGGTGCAATTAAATAAATGTAGTTAATGTTGAACAAAACTCTTAAAACCGAAATTATCAAGCTAAGAGCAACACCAGTGGCAACTGTTAACATCATTATTTTTTTAGAAATAACACCATTGGTTATTTCGGCTACTTGGTCGTTTAAAACGTGAATAGCAGGCTCTGCAAAGGCAATAAAGAAACCAACAACCAAGCACACAGGAATTAGTAACCAACTTATTTTTGAAGTTATTTGATAGCCAATAATGCTTGCAATAGGGAAGAACCCTGCAATAGTTCCAGTTAAATAAATAACAATACCAATGTAGGTAAAAATTATACCAACAATAATTCTTAAAATTTTAGTTCTAGGCAACTTTAATTCAACTGCGTTATAAATAAAGAAGAAAATAATAATTGGTGCTAAAACTAAAGCTATTTCAGTAAAGTTATTTAAAAGACTTGAACCAAGTTCGTTAATTAACTTAAAAAAATCGCCATTTTCTGAAATTATGTTAACTGTTTGGCTGGCTTGGCTAGCTTCTCCAACAATAATAGATAAAATCATAGTTGAAATAATTGGACCTATGCTTGTTAAAGCAATTAAACCAAAGCTATCATCTTCGCTAGTTGTTCCGCCACGAACTGCGCTAACGCCTAAACCAAACGATAGTATAAAAGGCACAGAAATAGGACCAGTTGTAACTGCACCAGCATCTATGCTAATAGGTAAGAAAGAGTTTGGCACAAAAAACATTAGCACAATCATAATAGAGTAGGCAATAATTAAAACTTTAGAAATGCTAACTTGAAATATAATTCTTAAAACCGCCAATGCCAAAAAAATGCCAACGCCAATAGCAACAATACAAATAAATAGCCATTTGTTAATTGCTGTAACTTGCGATGCTAAAACAGCCAAATCAGGTTCGGCTATAGTTATAATAAATCCTAGCATTAAACTTAAAAGTAAAAACACCCAAATCTTTCTGGATTTTGATAAGTTACCGCCAACATAAGCACCCATATTTAGCATACTGGCATCTGCACCAAGGCTGAATAATGCCATACCAAAAATTAGGAAAAAGCAAGCAATAACCAATTTTGAAATATCGTAGCCTGTTAGGCTTGCAACTGTTACACCCAAAACAACAACTATAATTGCTATTGGAAATATTGAAATAAAACTCTCTTTTAATTTAGATAGAAAATTTTTCATTTTGTCCTTTGTTGTATATATATTATATAAACTAAGTATATCAATAAAACAAAACTATATCAAATTTTTTTAATCAACAAAATCAATTTTAAAATTAAAAACTATTTGTTATAATTACTTTAGAAATTAATAATATAATTGGATAAAATAATGGAAAATAGTAAAGAACAATTTATAGAAATTTATAATAAATATATTAAGCGTGATGGAGCAAGTAAACTTTTAGATTGGCTTATTTCAACCGATTTTTTTGTTGCACCTGCAAGCACCCGATTTCATTCTAACATAGAGGGTGGTTTGTGTGCTCACAGCATTAATGCCTACAATCGTTTTAGAAAATTAATTGTTTCTGAATATGGGGAAGATTTTTCGAGTGTTATAAGTGAAGAATCTATTGCAATAATTGGTTTGCTCCACGATGTTTGCAAGGTGAATTATTACGAAGTTGATTATAGAAATGTTAAGGTAGATGGCACTTGGACACAAAAACCATACTACAAAGTTAACGACGATTTGCCATATGGTCACGGCGAAAAATCGGTTTACATTATTAATGGGTTTTTGCGATTAACTAGGGAAGAAGCAATAGCAATAAATTGGCATAGCGGTGGTTTTGATATGCGAGTTATGGGTGGCAGTTTGGCGTTTTCCGATGCGTTTTATAAGTATCCGGCATCGGTATTATTTCATATTGCCGATATGCAAGCAACATATTTAGATGAAAAGGTTTATAATTAAAAATGCTTAAAAAATAAGCATTTTTTTATTTGTTAAATTACTATATTTAAAAACTAAAAGTTAAAAGATTTTAATTAATTTTAGTTGCTATGCAAAACAAAAAATAACCGCTTAATTGCGGTTATTTTTGTGATTTATCAAGCATATTTTCAAAATCTTTAATAAACTCCATAAAATGCGTAACATCAGTAAATTTTCTATAAACCGAAGCAAATCTAATGTAAGAAACTTCATCAACTGTTTTTAGCTTTTCCATAACCATTTCACCAATTTCGTTAGAAGAAATTTCTTGCTTTAAGCTGTTTTGAATTTGCTTAGTTATTTCATCAACCATTCTATCAATTTGAGCAACGGTTACAGGGCGTTTTTCACAAGCACGCATAATGCCTTGCTTTAATTTAATAGGGCTAAATTCTTGCCTGCTTTGGTCGGATTTAATAACTAAAATAGGCAACATTTCAACAGTTTCGTAGGTGTTAAAACGCTTGCCACATTCTGGGTTTAAACATTCTCTGCGCCTTCTAATGCTGTTGGTATCTTCACTATATCTAGAATCAATAACTTTGCTATCGGAGTAGCCACAAAACACACATTTCATAATTGTTATCCTTAATTTTTACTATACTAATTATAACAATAATTATTTTTGATTGCAATTAATTAGTTGGAATATCTTGTGTTTGTTCTTCATTATTTTTACTATCTGTTGTGGTTGACTGGGCAGCTATTTGCGGATTGTTCATAGGGTTTAATTCAACCAAAATAACATCTTTTCCAATTTTGCAAATTTTATTAAAGGGAATAAAAATATCTTGATTATTTTTAAAAAACGAAAAAAAGTTGCGTTCGCCCGGAACAACTATTCCGGTAATCCGTGCCGAGCACGAATCAAAAACAAGGTCAACAATGTTGCCCAATAACTTTCCATCACAAATATTAACAACTTCTTTTGCTCTTAAATCGCAAAAAGATATTTCCATATGTTTTTCCTAAATTTAATCTTAACCACAATTTTATGTGGCGAAAAAGGCGAGTAAAACAAAAATATATTTTTCCACCTATATAATAATATGAAAATAGTGTGGAAAAATTACCCAATAAATAAAATTTTGTCGATTAACCGAATAAATATTATGGTTTTATTTAAACTAAAGTTATAAGGAGTTTAAGTATGCCTTTAGGTTTTATTGTTATTGGATTAATATGTATTTTTGCATTGTTCTACTTCAAACAACACAAAATTTCAACTTGCGTATTTTGTGTATTGTTAATGCTTAGTTACTTTATTCCTTGCTTAAAACTAAAAGGTTCGGAAATTAACATAACTTTTTTAATAGCACTGATTTTTGAGTTTGTTTATTTAGTTATAGTTCAAAAAAGCTTTAAAGCTTTGTTTTATGCATTAATGGTAAACTTTGTTTATTTAATTGTTATAAAATTTAATTCCGATTTTTTAACAACTCTAAACCCTATGTTTATAACCATTGTGGCAACTATAGTTGCATTGTTTGTTAGCAACAAAACCACACGAGCACACTTTTTTGTTTCCACGCTTTTATTACTAACAATTTGTAATTGTTTTGTTGATCAACCACTAGAATATGTTGTTGTTGGCGATTTGAATTTAATAAGCTATTTCAGTGTGTCTTATTTAGTTACTAAAGTTACTTATTTTGTTAAAAGCAAGTTTAAATTTTTGCAAAGGAGAAAAGTATGAAAAAGTTATTAATATTATTTTGTAGTTTAATTTTGGTTGTGGGCAGTTTTATTGTTTTTCAACCGCTTTGTTCGGTTAATGCATTCGATGGAGAAGCAGATAAACCTTTTATTGTTTATACTTTAGATGGTAATTATCTATTTGAAAAAAGCGATGTTAGCCTAGAAGATATTTATATTTCTAAAGATTTTAAAATGTATGAAATAAAACAAATTGATTTCAACGAGAAAAAAGCTTATGCCGAATTTAAAAAGCAATTAAAAAAGCCCAATGTTTCGGTTAACCCTTATCCAAATCAGGTTTCAACCACCAATAAGAGAATTAATTTATATTGCACACACAACGATGAAAGCTACACACCATCAGATGGCTACGATAGCATTTATGGGGCAGGCGGCATTCACGATGTTGCAAGGGAACTTGCTAAAAATTTAAGAAATTTGGGCATTGAAGTAACTTTTAACGAAACCTTGCACATTCCGCACGATTACTTGGCATATTCTAGAAGCGAACCAACAGCAAAAAAGTTGTTGCAAGAAAACCCAGATGCATTATTTGATATTCACCGCGATGGGGTATCACGTAGCTATTATGTAACAAACTATAATGGTGAAGAACGCTGTAAGGTTAGAATTGTGGTTGGGCAAGCAAACCCTAATAAGGATGAAAACCTAGAATTTGCACTAAGTTTAATTAGTGTTGCCGAAAAAATGTATCCTTGGTTATTTGCCGATATTTACTATGCAAAAGGTCATTATAATCAAGCACTATATAACAAAATGCTACTATTTGAAATGGGAACATATTTAGCAGAAAAAGAACTTGTTTTAAAAAGTGTAGCACCACTTGCTAATGTTATTAACACAGCTTTGTTTAACACAACGGTTGAACCTGAAACAGGTGATATGGTTATTGGCGGAAACACTTCTAACAACACTCCAACCGTTAACGACCACTTAAATAAAGTTTCAAACGAAAATAAACTTGCATTAAATGTTTCTATTGTTTTAACTTGCGTTTTATTAACAGTTGCAGTTGTTGCAGTAACAATTCCATTAATATTACAAGAAAAATCTAAAAAAGATTAAAAGAAGCGTGTTAACGCTTCTTTTTTTATTGTAAAACAATAAATTAATATGTCTTTTTTTATTAATATTAATAATTTAAGTTAAAATTTAATTATTTAAAAACTCTTAAGATTGTTCTTTTAAGTTGCTATATTCTATAAATTAAAGTAAAATATTAAAAGATTTTAACAAGGTGGTATGTTTTGGAAAGACCTTTAGTTGCCATAGTAGGGCGCCCTAATGTTGGCAAAAGCACATTTTTTAATAAAGTATGCGGAACACGCAAAAGCATAGTTAAAGATATGCCGGGCGTTACGCGTGATAGAATTTATGGCGATGCAGAATGGTGTGGTCACGCTTTTACTTTGGTTGACACCGGCGGATTAGATGTTAAAAATAAAGATGATTTCCAATTAAATATAACTAGGCAAGCCGAAATCGCAGTAGAGCTAGCTCAGGTGGTGCTGTTTTTTGTTGATGGCAAAGCTGGTTTGCTTCCAGCCGATTATGATGCAGCAGAATTTTTAAGAAAATTTAAAGTTCCAATTGTTTTAGTAGTTAATAAAATAGATAATAACGAAATTGAAAAAACCTACGAATTTTATTCGCTTGGCTTAGGTGATCCAATTGCCATAAGTTCGGAACTTGGCAAGGGCATTGGCGATGTTTTAGATCAAATAGTTAATAACTTAAAAACTGTAGTTAGCCCAGAAGAAGATGCCGATAGAATAAAAATTGCCATAGTAGGAAAACCAAATGCAGGCAAAAGCAGTTTGGTTAATCGCTTACTAGGCAAAAATAGAGTTATGGTTAGCAATGTTGCAGGCACAACCAGAGATGCTATTGATTCGCCTTTTAACTATAACAACAAAAAATATATGTTAATAGATACAGCAGGAATAAGGCGTAAACGCAATATCGAATCCGATTCGGTGGAGCAATATTCGGTTATTCGCAGTTTTGATGCCATTAGGCGAGCTGATGTTGTTGTTTTGGTGGTTGACTCGGTTGATGGTTTAACCGAACAGGATGTTAGAATTGCTGGCTTTATTCACGAAGAAGGAAAACCAAGTGTTATTCTTATGAATAAGTGGGATTTAATCGAAAAAGACACTTATTCTATGAACAAGTTTAACGAAAAGCTTAGCGAAGACCTAAAGTTTATGGATTATTTTGTACCACTATATGGTAGTGCATTAACTGGCCAACGCATAGGACAATTAATGGATACAGTTAATATGGTTTTAGACCACGCTAGTTATCGTATTAGCACCGGAACATTAAACGAAATATTACAAAATGCGGTGCTAACCAACGAACCTCCAACAAAAAATGGTAGAAGACTAAAGATATATTATATAACCCAGCCTTCAACAAATCCGCCAACCTTTGTTTTGTTTGTTAACGATAAAAGCTTAATGCATTTTTCCTACGAACGATATCTTGAAAATTGCATAAGAAATGCGGTGGATTTTAAAGGTACTCCAATAAAATTGCAAGTTAATAGTAAAAAAGGAGATAAATAATTAATATGTTAAGTTTACTAGGTATGAGTGCCGAAGTTCAAAGTGCATTAATCACAACGGGTTGGATGTTGTTATTGGCAGTTTGTTCCTACTTTGTGGGCAACATAAGCTTTGCAAGAATTTTGGCAAGAACTCAAAACGACGATATAACAACTCACGGTAGTGGAAATCCAGGAACAACCAATATGCTTAGAACTCACGGCGTTAGTATGGGCTTTGTTACTTTAATTTTAGATATGATTAAGGGTGCTGTTCCTTCTATTATAGGATTTTTTGCTTTTGGTGGTTTTAACAACAGCTTAATTGCACACATTGCAATTTATGTTGCAGGAACTGCAACAGTTTTAGGGCACATTTATCCTGTGTTCTACAAATTTAAAGGCGGAAAAGGTGTTGCAACCGCTGCTGGTATGGCGTGCGTGGCGCATCCTTGGATTGCTTTAATTTTGTTTGTTTGCTACATTATTTTGTTGGTTACAACCAGAATTGGTAGTTTAAGTAGCTTAATAATTGCTTTTGCTTATATTATTTACGATTGCGTAACTTTGATTATAGGCAAAAACTATGTTGGCTTAGGCTTGTTACTATTTATTTTGCTATTAATTGTGTGGGGACACCGTAGCAACATTAAACGACTTATTGAAAAGCGTGAAAATGTTATTGATTTGCAAGATGCTGTTAATAAGGATATTGAAAGAATTAACAAGCGTAAACAACGCCGTTTGGCAAAAGAAAATAAAAATCTAAATGCCGAAGTGGTTGTTGATAATAATGTGCAAACTTCTTCTAAACCAGAAGAAAACGACCAAATTGTTATAGAAGTTGCTGAAGATAAAACTGAAGATAAAAAATAAAAAAAAAGTTGCAATTGGTTGCAACTTTTTTTATTACAAAAATGCCACTATAAAGCCATTTTTTAGGACATTATAACTATTTTATGTTTAATTAATAATATGTAACAATTTCTAAGCTGTAGCACAATCAAATTGGTTTTTGTTTTTATATTATAAAATTAAATTAATAATTAGTTAATTCCGCCTGTCATTCTGAACGAGAGCGAGGCGAAAGTCGAAGAATTTAGTTAGCATAGTCATTTTTATTACTAAAAACCTAAAAGTTGCATCAAAACAACTTTAAGCATTATTTTTGTACAAAAATGATATATTTTTACAAAATAACTAAAATTATTCAAATAAACCACAATTTACCCATAAAAATATTTAATTTTGTAAAAAGATTGCGAATTTGTACAAAATTGTTTATAAATATAGTAGGGTTAAATAATTTTGGAAACATTTATTAAAATGCCCACAATGTTTAAATAAAATGATTGTAAGTAATTATCAAATAGCAATTTTACTTTAAAATTAAAAAAATGTATCCATTGTGCTAAATTATTATATAAAAAAATATTACAATCATTTTATTGTAGGCATTGAAAAATTATTATTAAAACGATAAAAAACACTTTTTAAATTTAGCAAAATAATAAAATTAAGGGGTTAGTTATGAAATGCCCATATTGTGGTAAAGAAATGGTTCATGGACATATTTCACGTGATAGATATAGTTTAAAATTTATTCCAGATAATTGTGAAGCGTTAAAAAATGATGCTTTATTTAAAGGTGTTTTTAGAAGTTATATTCAATTATCGAGAAATCCAGCATTAGGTGGAAAACCTTTTGAAATGGATTATTGTTCTATTTGTAGAATAGTAATAGCTCCAGTGAAAGATTTTAATAAAAAATAAAGGTGTAAAATTATATTATCTTTGTATAATATAATTTTTTATACTTAATTTAACCTTAATTTTTATGTAAGGAGGAAATATAAATAAAATTAAAGTACTAAACTATAAAAATAAGAGGTTAAGAACAAATGATAAGAAAGAAAAATTTAAAATTAAAATTTATGATTGTTATTTTGTTATTAATTGTTCCGATAATTGTTGGAACTTTTTTTATCACAAATGATATTAATCACATAAAAGCAGAAACAAATAATACAAATATTGATTATTATACAAATTCTGATTATTTAATAAATGATAATACTAAAACAATTTTTGATTATTGTTTAGGAGATAACCCGTTATATGCTACTAATGCTAAAATAACAGCAAAAGATATACCCAATGGTAAATTAATTTTAGAAGGAACAGCCGATGATGATATAGTGCAAATTGTTCCAAAAGATTTGTTTTGTAAAGCAGACACAACATTACATATTGGCAAGGAATATGGAATTTTTATCAACACAACTAATGAAGCAGATTATTATGCTTCAACAGTTTTGGTGTTTGATATTAATATAAATACTGATTTACAAGCAACAAATGATACTATTATTTTATCAGTAAAACAAATTTTCCAATATAATTACGCTTATTTATTTGCCGATAGAACAAGAATTAATTATCGTCAAGATAGTTATAACGATTATATTGATTATAGTTTACAAAATGATACAGTTGTAGCAGTACCATCAAAAATAAATTATTCTATATTAACTAATAGTATTACTAAAATTGAATATAAACCTGTTGAAAAATATTATTTAAAAGATATAACAATGGGTATTGCATTATTTAATGAAAATGAACTTAACTATGGCGATAATGGATACAATGTGATTGATGATAATGGGTTGTTTGTTATTGGCTATGATTACGATTTTAAAGCTTGTATGAGAGATGGAAATAGAATTATTCCAATAACTAATGATAAAGTTGATGTTGTGCAAGCAACAAAAAACACTCTGGTTTGGTCTTTAGGGTGGTTAAAACTAATTCCGAAAGCAAATACACTTTCTGTAATTGTTACACAATTGATTGAATTAGCAGATGTTGTTAAATCTTGGTATCCAGATGTAACAACAGGAGTTCCTGTTGAATATGTTGTTGGAGAAAAACCACACTTCAATGAAGATGGTGTTGGAACATTTCAATTAAAATCATATTACAAAAGCAAAGCAACACAACTTGCAAACTATAAGGATGAAAGTGGTAATCCTTGTTTAGTTAAAACTGCTGTAATACCTTTTGATGCTTCTGTTGAGGGAGGTGCTTGGTATGGTGTTAATGATTTTGCTATGGGGCGTTTTGAAGTAAGCAATTCTTCACAAACAATGCCTATTAACCAAACAAGATTGGTTAGTGATATTGGTTTAAAAATTATGGATTCCGAAACCAAAGAATTAGTTATGTTTGGTACAAGCACTCAACATAAAACCATTGGCGACCCAGTATATAAAGATATTAGAGTAGAGCAAGAACAAAAACTAAACTTATTGCCAAACGGAACAAACTATTTTAAGTTTAACGCCGAATATGCTAGTGATTACA
>CAQIDI010000016.1 GCA_948806215.1 uncultured Eubacteriales bacterium
ATTGTTTCTATTTAAAAATTTAATATCGTATGCTTTAGAAAATTTTTGACCAAAATAATGACTTGTTCCGCTTTGCAGTGCCACACCGTTATACATTAACGCTTCAACAGTGTAAGTATATTCTGCACCAGCAAATTTTTCTTTTTCGGTTTTTCTACCAGCTATAACTGGAATTGCCAAATATTCTTCAAAAAACTTTTTATAAACATTTAACATTTTTAAAGTTTCTTCTTCAGCTTCTTTTTGTGTTTCGTGAACAGTATGTCCTTCTTGCCACAAAAATTCTCTGGTTCTTAGGAATGGCCTTGTTTCTTTTTCCCATCTAACAACATTACACCATTGATTATACAGTTTTGGTAGATCCCTATAAGATTTTACTTTTAACGCATAATAATCGCTAAACATTGTTTCACTGGTTGGGCGAACAATTAATCGTTCTTCTAGCCTATTTTTTCCACCTTCAGTAACCCAAGCACCTTCTGGAGCAAAACCTTCGATTAATTCCCCTTCTTTTTTCATTAAACTTTCTGGTATAAACATTGGCATATAAACATTTTGATGCCCTGTTTGTTTAAACATTTTATCTAACACACTTTGTATTTTTTCCCAAAGCGCATAACCATTTGGTTCAAATATTATGCAGCCTTTAACGCTTGAATATTCTGCCAATTTTGCCGCTTTTACAACATCGGTATACCATTTAGCAAAATCAACACTTCTATCTGTAATTGCTTTATTTTTCATTTATATCTCCATATCTATTTCTTTAAATTTTTCTAAATCTTGTTTTATTTGTGTAACTTTTCCTTTTGCAAGAGTTATTTCGGAATAAAGTTCTTTTGCTAAAGTTGCAGCAGACTCGTATAACTTCACACTCTCTTCAAAAGTAATATTGTTATCTTCTAATTTAGAAGCTATTTCTTCTAATTTTTTAATTTTTTCATCAATACTCATTTTATTCTCCTTTCACTATCGCCTTTCCATCTGCAAAAAACAAGTTATAAGTTTGATTTTTTAAAATATCTTTTGAACTTTTTACAACATTATTATTGTTTTCAACTTTAACATACCCTTTTTGCAACGGGACAATAGGATTAAGCGAAATTAATTTATTTGATAATATTTCATATTTGTGTTCCATATTAACCATATTTGCTTTAATAATTGAATCAACTTTTGATACGCTTAAATTCAATTTTGAACTATTAGATAATATTTTATTTCTTATAATTAAATCGACAGAGTTAACACAATTATTAGTTGTTGAAAAATATTCATAAATAAAACCACTTACATAATTTTCTATTTTTGAAACACAATTAGATATTAATTTTAAATCATCACTTATTTTATTAACCACTAGTTCTGCAGCCGCACTAGGTGTTGGTGCTCTTAAATCAGAAACAAAGTCGATTATTGTTGTGTCGGTTTCGTGACCAACCGCACTAACAATAGGTTTTAAGCAATTATAAGTTGCTTCTGCCACTAATTCTGTGTTAAATGGTTGCAAATCTTCCAAGCTTCCACCACCCCTTGCAACAATAACAACATCAACATTTGGATATTCACTAAAAAAATTAATACCTTTAGCAATTTCCACTTCGGCTCCAATACCCTGAACTTTTACAGGATATAACACAATATCAACACCTTTATTTCTTCTGTGTGTAACATCGATAATATCCTGAATTACAGCCCCTGTAGCACTTGTTACAACTCCAATTCGATTAACCCTTTCGGGTAGTGGTTTTTTATGATCTAAGTTAAAGTAACCCCTAGACTCTAATTCTTCTTTTAATTTTAAAAACTTTTCGTAAAGCAAACCTTTACCATATGGCGCAATATGTGTTGCATTAAAGGATAGTTTTCCGCCTTTTGCATAGTAGCTAACACTACCAACAACTAAAACCATATCTCCAACATTAGGAACGTCAAACCTGTTTGCTCCAAACAAAACACAAGGCAGCAAACCATTTTCGTCTTGTAAGTTAAAATACGCTATACCATTAGATATTTTATAACTACTAACCTCGCCAAACACACAAATATTTTGAAGCATAACTTCTGCTTCAAAAATATTTTTTATATAATTATTAACTTGACTAATAGATAAATATGTTTCACTCATTATTTTGCTATGCTTGCTATTACAGCATTAATAAAAGAATAACTTTTTTCGGTACTATATTTTTTTGCTAGTTCAACAGCTTCGTTTGCAACAATTTTTACTGGGTTTGAATTATCAAACTTAAGTTCATAAGTTGCAACAATCAATATTGCTAAATCAACTTTAAACAACCTATCAATTGTGTAGTCTTTAATATTTTTAGATATTATATCAAGAATTTCATCGTAATGTTCTATTATTCCTGTGTAGAACGATTTTACAAAATTAACATTTTCTTGATCTAGCGGATTATCTTTTAAAAATTCTTCAAACAAAATACCCTCTTCGGGTTTATGAAAGCATAATTCAAAAGTTAATTTAAAAATCATATCACGCGCCATTATTCTTGACATAATTATTTCCCCTTTAATTTATAATATTTATTATACCATATTAATAACTTTAAGTTAACAAAAGAAATTAAAAATTTTTTATAAAATTATTAATGGCAGATAAAATAAAAAACGCCTCTTTAGAGACGTTTTAATTATTAGCATTATCTTCTTTAATAAAATCCACACCTAAAACGTGAACATTAACTTTGTCAATATCAACTTCTACCATACTAGCCAAGCTATTTTTAATATTTTCTTGAACACGGTAAGAAATTTCAGAAACATTATAGCCGTAATAAACATTAATATAAACATCAACATTAAGTTTTCCGTTCAAGGTTGAAAGTTTAACACCTTCGTAATAATTATTACTAAACCATCGTTTTAATGCTGCACCAAAATTTGCAACAAGCGAACTTACGCCTGCAATTTCTTTAGTTGCTAGATTTATTACAGATAAAATTATGTTTTTATTAAATGTAACATTACCTTTTGTGGCTGAATTTGATTTATCATTGCCATTATATAACATACTTAAGCTCCTAAATTAATGTCACATTTATAATAGCAAATTAATTTAATTATTGCAATTATTCTACTGGGAATATTTTAATATTATCAATATCAAAATTTGTTTGACCTTTAATAATATCTACAATTTGAGCAACTTCTGCTTTGGTTAATTCTGCACTTTTTACAATGCAATTAATGTTTGAAGCTGATGAAGAAACAATAACATCTTCAAAACCTTTTGCTTTAACTAAGCCTTCAATAACAAGTTCTGATTCCATTAAAGCAATCATTTCAGCTTTTTTAGCTTCTGCTGCAGTTTTACTTTCGGCACTAGCACTAGAACTAGCAATAATTGCATCAAGATACATAATTTCTTGATTACGAGTATCGGTTCTATCGGTGCGATAAGTTGTAAAGAAATTACCAGCCGAAACAGTGTCGTTTTTTGAAGCAGATGAAACAATGTTTTTGTTTAAAACAATGTTTAAAACTCCAGTTATTGCAAGTAGCAAACAAAATCCCCCAACAATAAATATTTTTTTCTTTTTTGAAAGCATTTTCCTATCCTCCTAATTTAATAATATATTTGAATGTTACTGCTCTTAACATCAAGCAGTGCCTGAACAGCCTGTAGTAATGAAAGTTTTACTTTTGCATCCTTTGCTCCTTCTGCCACAACAACAATACCTGTTATTTCTGGCAACTTTTCAGTTAATATTAATGGCGAAGAAATTCCACTATTAGTAATAATTATTGGATCGGTTGAAATCGACACATTGTTTTGAGTTCCACCATTAGTTGTAGAATTGCTAGTGTTTTTTTCGGTTGTTGAAGAAGCTATTATTAACTCCGGCGCACTTTTTACAGTTACCATAACCGAAACATTTCCAGCACCATTAATTTTGTTTAAAACATTCTTAAGTTTGGTTTCTAGTTGCTCGCAATAAGCTAAACTAGAAGTAAAGCTTGAGCCGTTATTAGAATTTGTTGTTTTTGTTAAGCTTGTCCCAAAAGAACTGTTTAATATAAATAATGCACAAAGCGAGAAAATTAGAACTATTATCACAACTTTTATTTGTTTATTTTTTAACAATTTTTTTATTGTGCTATTATTTTCTTTTTTTTCTTCGCTGTGCTCTGCAAATTCGCTATTATTCGACTTATTTTGGTCTTTTTTCAATGTTTGCATAGTAGCAAAATTTAATAGATTACTAAAAAAACTTTTCTCGTTTTTTTTACTATTATTTTTTATATTTTCACTTTTAGATATATTTGTTACTTTTAAATTATCTCCCATAAACCATAACCTCACTTTCTGAAATACTTAAAATGCTAGTTACAACATCGACAACCTCTTTTTTTGTTTTATCGCTTAAGTTAACATTAGAATTATTTAGGTCCACATAAACACTTGTAATTATTAAATCTTCCGAAAAAACATTAGAATATATTACAACTTGCGAATTTAATATTCCTTTAGTTTCTAACTGACTTTTAATTCGGTTTGTTAATGCTTCTATTTTTTTTATGTTTGTTTCATAAATAAAATTGCTATCAACATTAATCTCATCGCTATTAAACCAATTTTTGTTAACCGATAGTTTTGTTAGTGGACTTACAATAACAAACAATAAAAAAATTGAAAAAATATGTTTTATATATTTTGAAGTTTTACCATCTGGCAAAATGATATCTAGAATAACTCCAATAAAAACTATTCCAACAATGCTTAAAATCCAACCTCTCATTTTTCACCTATATTATGTTTGCTGTTGTCATTATTAAACCAACTGATAACAAATACATAAAGGCAACTGATAAAATAATAACAATAGGATAAGTTAATATTTTAGAACAACCCGAAGCAAAGTTACCAATTCTACCATCACCCATAGGTTCTAAAATTGCCGAAACCAACTGCAACCCTAACTTTAGAGCCATTATATAAATAATTGGTTTTAAAACATTTGCAAAAATTAAAAATAGTCCAGCAACCCCCACAGCATTTTTAATTATTACGCTTGCTCCCATAATTAAATCGAAGCCATCAGATATGTATCCACCAATTAATGGAATATAGCTTTTAACTGCAAACTTGGTGGCTTTAATACTAATGCCATCAAACTTTCCTGCACTTATACCTTGAATTGTTAAAAAGGCACTAAACATTGTAAATATAAAACCAACCGACCATTTAAAAACACTACTAAAAAAATTGTTAAATCTGTTTAATTTTATGTTACTACTAAGATTTCCTATTATTAAAAATACAAAAGATAATATAAATAACGGAAACAATAAATTAGAAAATATAAAACCTACAACCTGCGTTAAAATTGAAACAATAGGCTTATAAATACCTGCACTAACAACTCCACCAATGCTAACAAGCATTGTTAACATTATTGGAAATATTATTTGCATTTGGCTAAGCATTCCATTTAAACAACTGCTGGTTAAAGCAATAATATGTGAAATGCTACCAACTAAAATTAATACAACAACACCATAGCAAACAAAGTGTATTAAATCGCCAACACCACCCGATACTTTATCCGACTTTAAATTGTTAACAATAGAACCCAAAACAGCTATTGCCACAATTAAAAATAGTAATGGTATAATGCTTTTTATGTTTCCAAACAATAAATTAAAAATAGCATCAAATATGTTCTGATAATTAGAAAAATAATCGCCTTGTGAAATTTTTTGAACTAAGTCTTTAAAATTTGTGCTTTCAATAAAGTTATAGTTTTTATTTATATCATTCAAATAAGAATCTAAGTTGGAAAAATTTAAATCGCTTAGCTGGTCGGAGATGGATGTTTCTAGTTCTTGTTCTAACTTGCTTGTTTTTGAATTTGCATACACTGTAACTATTGGGTTAACATTAAAAAAACCAACAATGCAAGCACATAAAAAAATTATAAATTTTCTCATGGTATTAAACCTATAATTAAATCTAACAAGTTCGTTATTATTGGCATAGCCAGAACTAATATAAGCAATTTCCCACCAAGAATTATTTTATCTGCTATTGCAGGATTACCGGAATCTGCACAAATGCTTGCTCCAAATTCGATAATATACCCCACACCAACAATTTTTAAAATAATTCCAAACAACTCGGAATTAACTCCGGTTTTATTTAATATTTGATTAAAAACATTCAACACATTTCCAAAATATGAAAATATAAAATATAGCATTATAATAACACCAGAAATTAGTGCAACCACTGCAAATTCTGGCTTTATTTGTTTTATTATTATAATAACTATTGTTGTTATTATTCCTATGCCAACAATTTTTAAAATTTCCATACTTTTACCTATTAACTAATATAATGAAAATAAATTTTTTACCGTTGTAAATAACTCGCTAATCATATTAACAACCATAAATAAAACTATAACAACACCAGCAAGAGTTGTTAAAGTTGCTATTTCATCCTTACCAGCATACTTTAACACCTGATTTGTTACAGCAGTTAATATGCCAATAGCCGCAATTTTAAAAATTATATCAATTCCCAATTAACTATCTCCTACACAAAAATTATAAATAAAAGTATGCCTAAAAGTGCCCCAAGTTTTTTTGAAAGCGGGCCATATTTTAGATTGTTTTGTTCTTTTTCTTTTAGTTTTAAATTTAAAACAGCTTTATTATTTTCAATATTACAAATCTCACCATTTAAATCTAACTTGCCAACACTATTAAAAAAATTTAAAATTTGTTCTTCATCAGAATTAAGCAAATAAACCGACTTAACTTTTTTATTTTCGTTAATAAAATAATCGTTTAAAATAGATTTTAAATCCGAATTAAATGCATTAATATTTTCGCTTACTATTTTTTTAACAGGGTTTTTACTAAATTTTATTTGATTTATTAACAGTTCACAAAATTTTACCAATTCGTTATATATTTGATACTGTTTTAAAAAAAACAAACTTATTAAATATCCTAAATAAAAAACACTAAGCGCAATAATACTTAAAATAAATATTTTCATTTAACAATAAATACAATTTAAATTTTGATTGTATATCCCCTCTAATGTTCCCGGCCCACAGCTTGAATTTAAAACAACAAAGCGTTCAAACATTTTAGCATTTAAAATTTCTATAAAGTTTCGTTTTTGTTTTAAATCATAAATATTTCCAGCGTGAATTGTTGCAACAACTTTAACACCGCAAGTTAAAGCATTTTTAATAACTTCTAAATCGTTATCCAAATTTATTTCATCGGTAACAATAACATTTGGTTTTAAACTTCTTATTCCATTTTCGAATGCAAATTTTTTTGTGCAATTAACATATATATCAACATTTGCAATTTCACTTAAATTAACGTTGCTTATTTCACCGCGTTCATCTGCTACTAAGATATTTATATCAGGATTCCGCTTCCCTATTTGATATACTAAATCCTTAATAAAAGTTGTTTTTCCGCTCCCCGGATTTGATAACACTAATGTTGACTTAACAATGTTGTTTTCAACAATTAGTGGATAACAATTTAAACTGCAATTTTTTACTTCGTGCGGAATACGAATATCCAACGAACTTATGTTTTTTATTGTTTTTACTAAGTTATTTTCGTAAACAACTTCGCCAGCAACTCCAATTCTTATTCCACCATCAAAACTAATGTAACCATTAACAATTTGATCGTTTATGCTATATAGCGAATTGTTGCTAACTTTGCCTAGAATATAATTAATATAACCTTGCTCACATTTTATAGCGCTATCAAAACTATTTGTTATTCCATATTGATTTAGATAAAAATTTTTGCCATTAGCGCAAATTTGAATTGGTTTATTGTTTCGTAATCTAATTTCATTTAACATTTTAGATGAAATTTGATTTATTGCACTTGAAATTGGTTCTGGCAATATTGAATTCAACATTGTTTTTCTCCTTTTAACATTGATATAATTTTATTAATTTTGAAATTCTAAAACACAAAAAAAAATTGCAGGTAAACTAAGTTAATCTGCAATTAATTTTATTTTATAATAAATTTTGACAATATTTTTAAACAGCTTCATAAATGCTTTTTAAAGTTAAAGCATCCTTTGCCATTACTCCATTAGACTCACAAATAATTGTTGGTTCTAAGTTAAATTCTTTTAAAACTTTAGCCAATGGTGCAAATTCTGGGCCATATTTAGTATCTTCTAAAGTAAGATGCCTAATTTCACCCTTTTCTCCATACTCTATTTTACTAAAATGAATATGTAATAACTTTGCTTTTTCCATACCTAATTCGTTAATTAAGTATTTAATTATTACTCTATAATCTTCTTCCGATTTTAAGCTTCCGTGCGAAAGTGCATTAATATGTCCAAAATCAAAAGTTGGCACATAGTTTGGGCTTAGCTTACAAAAATCAATAACTTCTTTATAATCACCAATTTGAGCTGGTTTTCCCATTGTTTCTAAACAAATAAGCATATCGGAATATCCATTTTCTTTTAGCTTATCTTTTAAAATTAGCAATCGCTTTTTAGCTAAATCAACAGCTTGGCTTCTTTCCATTTTTCCACAAGATGCTGTGTGAACAACAAGCCTGTTACCACCAAGCAGTTTTAGTTTGTGCAAAGAGTTAATAACATACATATAACTTTTTTCTGCCATTTCATCGGTTGGAGTTGCAAAATTAATATAGTAAGGTGCGTGCACACTTACTTGAATATTATATTTTTTTGCTTCTTTTCCTATTTCCATTGCGGTTTCATCGCCTAATGTTATACCTCTGCCAAAGCTATATTCGTATGCATTAAGTCCAACTGAACTTAAAAATTTAGGAGCTTCAACCGAACGCTTAAAACCAGCCATATAAAATGTTTCGCAATTTCCAGAAGGACCAAATTTAATCATTAAAAATCCCCTTTATTTAGTAATTTATGTTTATTATGCATAGCACTAATCTAACAAATAAGTTTTTAGTTTTAGCTGCTTATTGCTAATAACTCCAACACCTAAAACTTCGCCATTATTTAAAACAAATGTGTTGTTATTATCTTCTGACTCTTGAGTTACTGTTAGTCCATTTTTTAATCTATTAAAATTATTTATATTAACATTTATAACTTTAAAGTTAGGAAAAACAGTTAGGTAATCTATAATATAATTTTGTATGTTACTATTTAACAAATCATCTAACAAAACACTGTTTTCTTTAGAGAATGCTCCACTCTTTGTTCGTTCTAAATAAGTAAGCATTCCAACAGTTTTTAGTTTATTAGAAACATCTCTAACTAAACTGCGAATATATGTTCCACTAGAACAAGTTATTTCAAATTTAAAACTATCGCTATCAACCTTTTCGATTAGTTTAAAATCGTAAATAATAATGTTTTTAGGTTGAAGATTAACAACTTCTCCGTTGCGTGCCAACTTATAAGCTTTTTGACCATTAACCACTTTTGCACTAAATTGTGGTGGCATTTGACTAATTGTTCCTAAAAAGCTTGGCAAAATTTTTAATATTTCTTCTTTAGTTGGAACACTACCAATATTTGATTCTATGTTGCCATCAAGATCTAAAGTGTTAGAAGTTGAACCAAATTTAAAAACAGTTATATAGGTTTTTGTTTTATCTAAAAAATAATCAAACATTCTGGTTGCTTTACCAATGGCTATTGGTAAAATGCCACACGCAAGTGGGTCGAGCGTTCCCATATGTCCAACTTTATCTAATTTAAAGCAATGTTTTATTTTTGCCACTACTTTAGCGCTGGACATTCCTGATGGCTTAAACACATTAATAAAACCTTGCATAACTAATCCTTTAATTCGCTACAAACTTCAACAAGTTTTTTTATAACTGTAGAAGCAGAACCAAATATGTTGCAACCTGCTGCAAACTTGTGTCCACCCCCACCAAAAGATTCGGATATTCTACCAACATCAACTTTTCCACGTGACCTAAAGCTGCATTTAAATAAACCTTGTTTTGTTTCGTAAATATTAACTCCAACATCAATACCATTAATGTTTGTTATATAATCAACAATACCAGTTGTGTCGCTAATGGTTGTGTTGGTTTTTCTTAAATCGTTTTGTGTAATGGTTATTATGCCTAACCTACCATTATAGAAAAATTTTGAACTGGATAATGCAGTTTTTAATAATTCAAACCTGTTTCTAGAGCAATACTTAAACAAAAACTCATTTGCTTCGGTTAAATTAAAACCAGTTTTAATTAGTTCCGCAGCAATTATATGTTCTTCGGAAGTTGTGTTTGAATGTTGAAAAGAACCTGTGTCGGTTGCAATACCCATATATAGTGCACTTGCAATATCGGCAGTTATTTCAACATCTAAAGCTTTTAAGTAATAATATAAAATTAAACAGGTGCTAGACACAACTTCTCTAACATTAATGTGAGCATAGTCATCAAAAGTATCGTGATGATCAATTTTAATTGTGTTCTCGTGTTCTGCAAACATAGTTGAATAAACACCCATACGCTTTCTATCTGCACAATCAACAGCAACTAATAAGTCGTAAGACATACAGGTTTTATTATTTACTTGGTTTAAATATTTAACATAATGATATCTTTCTGGAATTTCAAAATCGCAAAAAATATCCGCTTGCTTATTGAGAGAAACAAGTGCTTGTTTTAAAGCACTTGCCGATCCTAAGCAATCTCCATCGGGATTAATGTGAACAAAAATACCAACATTTTTAGCATTTTTTAATTTGTTTATTACTTGCTTATTTATTATCATCTTCCGATTCCTTTCTGGAATTTTGTATTTCTTCAATTTTTTCGTCAATATTTTTTCCATATTCTAACGAATCATCTAAATAAAATGTTAAATATGGAACTTTGCGTAAATCAATTTTTTCGCATAATGCACGGCGTAAATATCCTGCTGAATGCTGAATTTGAGCAAAAACTTCTTTTTTATTATCATCAGGAAAAATACTAATGTAAACTTTGCAGTAATCCAAATCAGGAGTGGTATCCACTTTAGTAACCGAAATTATTCCGGTTATTAAAGGGTTTTTCATTTCGTAAGTTAAAATTTCGCCTAACGCTTTTTGAATTTCTGCATTAATTTTTAATACTCTCATTTTAACTCCTAATTAATTTGAACTTCTTCAAATGCTTCTAAAATATCAAGTTCTTTAATATCGTTAAAGCCTTTTAATTTAATACCGCATTCAAAGCCAGATTTTACTTCTTTTGCATCATCTTTATTTTGTTGTAAGTTATCAATAGTTACAACAGCAACTTCTTCGTTATTGCGTTTTACTCTTATTTTATTTTTTCTGCCAATAACACCATCTAAAACATAACAACCAGCAATGTTACCTAATGCACTAATCTTAAACACTTTTCTAATTTCTGCGTGACCCAATATATGTTCTTCGTATTTAGGTGCTTGCATACCACTTATTATTTTTGTTATTTCATCAACAGCTTCATAAATAATTTTATAAATTTTAATTTCAACGCCATTGCGTTCTGCCAATGTTTTAGCTTTGGTTTCTGGTTTAATATTAAACCCAATAACCACTGCATTACTAGCTTTTGCAAGCAAGATATCGCTTTCGGTTATGCTACCAACACCACTATGGATGCATTGAACAATAACTTCGTCGTTTCTAATTTTTTCAAGAGTTTGACGAACTGCTTCGCTACTGCCGTGAACATCGGCTTTAACAATAATTTTTAAAACTTTTAGTTCACTATCGGCACTTTGTTGTAAGAATTCTTCAATAGATGCACCATTATTATGCAGCAATTTTTCTTCTTGAATTTTTGTTTGGCGTTCGTAAATAATGTTTTTAGCAAGTTTTTCTTCAACAACATATGCTATTTCTCCAGCTTCTGGAACTTGGTCTAAACCAACCACAGAAACAGCCATACTTGGTTCTGCAATTTTTACATTATTTCCTAAATAATCCATCATAGCTCTAACTCTACCACTAGATAATCCGCAAACAACATAGTCGCCAACTTTTAATGAACCTTCTTTAATTATAATAGAAGCCACAATACCTCTACCACGATCAACTTTACTTTCAATAACAGTTCCAACTGCTGGGCAATCGTAATAAGCTTTTAAGTCTTGAACATCGGCAACAAGCAATACCATTTCTAATAATTTATCAATGTTTTTACCTTGTTTTGCAGAAATTGGCACACAAATAACATCGCCACCCCATTCTTCTGGTAAAACATTATGTTCGGCAAGTTGTTGTTTAACTCTATCGACATTAGCTTCTTGAACATCAATTTTGTTAATAGCAACAATCATTGGAACTTTTGCTGCTTTAATATGGTTTATTGCTTCAATGGTTTGAGGCATTATGCCATCGTTAGCAGCAACAACTAAAATTGCAATATCGGTTACTTCTGCACCACGAGCACGCATAGATGTGAAAGCTTCGTGCCCCGGAGTATCAATAAATGTTATGTTGCGATTATTAACACTAACCGAATAAGCACCAATATGTTGAGTTATACCACCTGCTTCGGTTGAAATAACATTGGTTTTTTTAATAGCATCTAGTAACGAAGTTTTACCGTGATCTACGTGACCCATAACAGTTACAATAGGTGGACGCTTGCGTAAGTCGCTACCAGAAGTTAAAACTTTTTCTTGTAGAACTTCTTCGGCAGTTTTTTCTAGTTTTTTCTCTAATGTAATTCCAAATTCGCTTGCTACCAATTCGGCTGTATCAAAATCTACTGGGCTATTAATGTTAAGCATCATTCCAAGCATAATAAATTTCTTTATTATTTCTGCTGCTGGTTTACCAATTTTTTCTGATAAAATTTTAACAGTTAAATTATCGGTTGTAATAACAGCGTGTTCGATGTTAACTTTTTCTGGTGCAGTAACAGGTTTTGATTTTTTATTTTTAACCCTTACTCTGCCAATTCTATCTTCGTTTTCTTCATCCTCAAAATCAACAACACCCATTCTGATTTTAGCTTTAATATTCAAGCCTTTCTTTTCGGTATCGTAGGTTTTTTGTTTCTTTTCTTTTTTGTTATCTGGCTTTGGAACAAAGCTAACAACTTCGCCACGAGCAACAAATGTGCTTTTAGGCCCTAATTGGCGTGGACCATTATTGTTCTTATTATCTTTATCCTTGTTAAATGCAGGCTTACCACCTTGTTGTGGTTTACCATTATTATTTTGAGGACGTTGTGAACGATCTTTATTAAAGTTATTATTGTAATTGGATTTATTATTATTAGGTTTAAACTGTTCTTTAGGCACAAAAGACTTAGATGCCACTTTATTAACATCTTTGTTTTGCACATTATTAACCTGTGTAGGTTTAATAGATTCAACTGGTTGAACCGCTGGCACTACTTTTTGTTTTTCTAGCTTGCTTGAGTGCTCTTTTAAACCTTTACAATAAGTATCAAGCGTAAGCTTTGCTTGTTTTAAATTTGCAACAAATCCGTTTAGTTCGTTACCAAGCATTAATTTGTTTAATGCTTTTAAGTTAGTAAAATCAACTGCTGATTTGTTTTGATTATTTTTGTTATCCAATTACATTACCTCTTAATTTAGTTTTTCGAAAATATCAATATTTTCTAAAATCGCTTTTGTTAAATTTTCGTTTGTTAGTCCGATAGCCTTAACATTATCTCGTTCCAACAATTCGCTTAAAGTTAAACTTTTTAACTTAATAGTTTCTTGCTTTAATTTTTTTATGTTTAAAATTGTTTTTTCGTTTGCAGAAGAACATAATATTATTAATTTAATTTTATTGATACGTTTAACTATGTTATCGTAACCAAAAATTATGCTTCCGCTTTTTAATGAAAAACCCAAATAGGTTTTTACTTTATTAATTACTTCTTGCAAGTAATTCCTCCTTAAGTTTTAAATAAACACTGTTATCAACTTCGCATTTAAAAGTTCTATTTAAGGCTTTAGATTTAATTAATTTTTCAAAACATTCTTCGCTATTACAAATGTAAGCTCCCCTGCCGTTTAATCTGCCTGTAACATCTATATGAAATTCGCCATCGGAAGTTTTTACAATTCTTATTAGTTCGTGTTTATTTTTTATTTGTCTGCATACAATGCAAGTACGCATTGGTTGTTTTTTTTCTTGCATAAAATTACCTTTTATTCCATATCATCATTAAAAAATGAATCGTCATCGCCAAATAAATCTTTATATTCTTCGTTACCATCTTGGTTAACATTTAATTCTTGTGAATCATCAAGATTTAATGATGGAACAGTAGATTTTGCTTTAACATCAATTTTCCAATTTGTTAATCTGGCAGCAAGCCTTACATTTTGACCACTCTTACCAATAGCAAGTGATAGTTTATCATCTGGAACAACTGCCAAGCTTGTTTTTTCTAAAAGATTTGTGCTAACGTGTAACACTGTTGCAGGGCTTAATGCCGAAGCAATAAATTCTGCAGGATTTTCGCTCCAAGGAACAATATCAATTTTTTCGCCATTAAGTTCTGCTACAATTGCATTAACACGCATACCTTTATTTCCAACGCAAGCACCAACAGCATCGATATTAGCATTAGAAGCATAAACTGCAATTTTTGTTCTATATCCTGCTTCTCTAACAATGCTTTTAATTTCAACTTCTCCAGTTTGAATTTCTGGAACTTCTAATTCAAATAAACGTTTAACAAAACCCGGATTTGTCCTGGTTAATTGAACATATGGCATATTGTAGCTTTCACGAACTTGTTTAACATAAACTTTTATTCTTGAATTAATAGTGTATTTTTCACCAGGAATTCTATCCTTAGCACTAAGCACACCTTCAACTTGAGTAATGCCAAGGTCAACATAAACATTTTCGCCTTCTACACGACGAACAATAGCTGTTAATAGTTCGTCTTGTTTTCCGCAAACTTCGTTCATAACTTTTTCACGCTCTGCTTCACGCAATCTTTGCATAACAACTTGCTTAGCAGTTTGAGCAGCAATTCTACCAAAGTTTTTAGGGGTTTCTTCTTGTTGAATAATATCTCCAATTTTATAACTTTTTTTAATGGTTTTTGCTTCTGCTAACGAAATTTCTTTATCAGGATCTAAAACTTCTTCTACAACTGTTTTATAAGAATAAACCTTAATGCTGTTTTTATCTGGGTTTAATTTTACAGTTGCACTTTTAGCTTCGCCAAAATTTTTCTTATAAGCACTAGTTAATGCTGCTTCTAGCGCATCAAGAAAAAATTGCTTATTAATTCCTTTTTGAGTTTCTAAATCGTCTAATGCTTGAAAAAAATCCTTGTTAATCATTTATGTTTTCTCCTTAAAATTTTATAACTGGCACAATATGTGCAGCTTTATTTATTTCGATTGTTTTTTGTGTTCCATTAACATCCACAACAAAACTTGTTTCGTTATAAGAAACCAAGTTTCCGTTAAGGGTTTTATTACCTTCAAATGGCGCAAAAAATTTTATATTAATTTCGTTACCCAAGTTTCGTTTAAAGTCTGATAGTTTTTTTAATGGCCTATCTAACCCCGGTGAAGAAACATTTAACGAATATGCTGCACCATTGGTTGGGTCAAGTTTATCTAAAGGTTCATCCAAAGCCTTACTAACTTTTTCGCAATCGTTAATATCAACTCCGCCATCCTTATAAATAACAACTTCTAAAACCATTCCGTAGTGTTCTTTTTTATAAGTTAAATCCACCATTTCGTAGCCTAAATTATTAAGCACATCTAAAACCAATGGTTCAACTGCCGATAAAACTTTTTTTCCGTTCATTTAGTTTTCTCCTAAACAATAGGAGTGGGAATTTTTATCCCCACTCCTAGCATAATCTATTAGCATTATTAGTATAGCACAATAAATTATTTATAACAAGCATTATATTAATTAATTAAGCATATTATCATAAGCAATTTTAATAAAAACTTCGGCAGTTGCTGTTGCATCGTTAACTGCTCTGTGAGCACCTTCTAACGAAACATTTAAACTTTTTGCAACTGTTCCTAGTTTATAATTTTTTAAACCCGGAATTCTTATTCTCGACATATTTAAAGTATCTAATTGTTTATTATCAAACACATATCCTTGCTTAATGCTTTCTAGATACACAAATCTAAAGTCGAACGATATGTTATGTGCAACTAAAACGCTGTTTCTTGTGAACTTATAAAAATCTTGCAACACTTGCTTTATGCTAAAACAATTTTTAACCATTTCGTTAGTAATGCCTGTTAAATCGGTTATTTCTTTTGGTATTGTTTCTTTAGGCTTTATTAAGCAACTAAAGGTTTCGGTAATTTTTCCATCGTGCACTTTACAAGCCCCTATTTCTATTATTTCACAAGAAGAAGCATCCAAACCTGTTGTTTCTAAATCGAACACAACAAAATCGTTGTTTTTTAAAACTTCTAAAGTGTTATTTGCTTGAATATCAAACAAGTTACTTTGCATCATTGAAACATAAGGTTCTGGCTTTATGTAAACATAGTTTTCGTTTTCGAATTTTTGTTTAACCTGTTCTTCTTTTTTTTCTGGAATATCACAATAAGAAACACCTTTAACTTTTAAACTAAGCCTTTGATTATATTCTTCAACATCACCAAAAGCAACCACTTTATCACCATTTTTTAGTTCTTCAAATTTTGCAAGAGTTTCTTTTGTAGGAAAATAAACGCATTGCAATTTTCCATAGCCATCGTTTAGAGTAAAATTATAAAATTCTCGTTGTTCAAATTCGCCATTTTGATTTTTTCGTTTGCTTGTAAACGATTTTTTAATTAAAAATTCAACTGTTCCAGCAACAGTTAATCCACCTTCTGCACTGGTTATAAATTTTAATTGTGGAACTTTTAAAGTTTCAATTTTGTTTCCAACAAATGGTTTTAAATTTTCAATTTCATAAAACTCAATTTTAGGGACACTAAATTCGGAAATAACTTTTTCTTCAAACTGCTTAGCATATTGATTCAACTGAGTTTCTAAATTTTCTTTACCATCAACAACTTTTAAATTGCAAACAAAATTTTGAAAATAGTTTCTTTCTAAAAATTCCTTTAACTCTGTTTCAAAGTTTTTATTGTTAAGATAGTTATAAAACACTTCTATTAAACTTATTGTAACATCAACTAAATCGTTATTAATAATTATCTCAACATCCGATTTTGAAATGGTGGCATAAATACTGGCATAGTTTTTTTGCATATAATAAGAAATTAATTCGTAAATTGCACCACCATCTAACAAACTTTTTTTGGTTTTTAAATCCACTTTTAAATTAGGGATGCCAATAAAGTTTTTTATTACATTGCACAAATTTTCTCTTAACTCAGGTGTAAAATTAAAGCTGCTTTTATAAACAACTTTAATTTCTATGCTATTTAGTTCTTTATTATAAACAACACTAACAATTTTTATATCATCATAAATATTGTTAGTGTTTGTTTTAATGTATTCAATTAATTCATCCATAAATTATCTCTTTAGTTAATAAACAAACAAATGCAACAAATCCACCAGTATTACAAATCCGAATAAAACAAATAATCCCACTGTGTGAATTTTATTTTCTAATTCCCTATTAATTGGTTTACGCCTAATCCACTCTATTAAAACAAAAATCATTTTTGCCCCATCTAAAGCCGGAATTGGCAACAAATTAAACACTGCCAAGTTAACTGCAAATAACGGAATTAATAACAATAAATTCATCATACTAACAGCACTAGCATCAGCAATAGCTCCAATGGTTGTTATAGGTCCACCAATATCTTGCAAGCCATATTGTCCTACAACCAACTTACCAAGCGAAGCAAGGCATTCCCACGCCATTTTAAATGTAAATGGAACACATTGCAAAAAGGATTCTCCAACACTAAGTTTATCGTATTTAGTGTTTATACCAAGCAAATATGCTTCTTTTCCATCAATCATTGTTTCGTATTTTTGAACAACAATTTCTTTTGTTTCTCCATTTCTAACAATGGTTAAAGTTATATCGGTTTCATCTTTTATATACTGAGTTATGCCGCTAACCCCACCATTAAAAAACGATAGTTCTTTTCCATTAACTTTTCTTATTTGATCCCCAACTTCTAACTGAGAAATGTTAGGATTGCTTTCGTAATCGATTTTTGTTACGCTAACCATACCATTTCCAATAACAGCTAAAAGAGCAATATTAAATATTATGGCCGATAAAAAATTAAAAAAAGCGCCAAAAAATAAAACTATTAATCTTTTCCAAGGTGCTTGAGCATTAAAACTTGCACCTTCTTCACTGGTTGTATCCTCGCCTTCAAAAGCGCAGTATCCACCAAGTGGAATAAGCCTAATAGAAAAAACTTCGCCATTCTTTTTTGTTTTTGAATATAGTGCTTTACCAAAGCCAACACTAAACTCGTTTATTTTAAACTTTAACAATTTCCCTGCTGTGTAGTGTCCAAATTCGTGAATAGTAATCATTAGTAATAACACTAAAATTGCCACCAATATGCTTCCTATTGAATTAAGTGCACCTGTAATGCTTAATAATAAATTATTCAAGTTAACTCCTAAAACATTATTTTAATTTTATAAAATTATCAATGCGAAAATTAACACAAAAGCTGCATTCCAAATAAGGCCATCTACTCTATCCATAACACCACCGTGACCTGGAAATAATGTGCCATAATCTTTAACATAAGCTCTGCGTTTTAAAGCACTTGCAAAAATATCTCCAAATTGACTTATGATTGAACCAATTATTCCAATAACTGCAACCATCCAAATTGCCATAACTTCGTTAAAGGCAGCCACAAAACTGCTGTTTATTGTGAAGAACCAATAAACAATAAAACTTGCAAGCACTCCACCAGCTAGTCCCGCAACAGCACCGCTAATTCGCTTGTTTGGGCTAATTAGTGGGCAAAGTTTTGGACCTTTAACAGTTGAACCAACTAGCATTGCAAATGTATCGGTAAAAACTGTTACTAAAATTATGGTTAATAACAAGTAATAATCAAACGGAGAAGTTGCAACAACTTCTTCTGTTACTAAACTATTAATATGATTAACAATAAACAAAGATGCAAATAACAAAGTTGGATAAACCAAAATTACGGCTGTGTTAATTGCTTTTTTAAATGCATATTTTGCAACACTTTCTTCTATTTGATATTTTGAACGTTCTCTTGATGTTTGCTTTTTTAAACATAATGTTAAAACAAACGAAAGCAAAAACATTAATACAATTAAAGAAATTATAATTAACAAATAATATTGCCAAGGTAAATTAAAGTTAATTGCTAAAACAAAGCCAATATATAATATTGCTGGAAAGCTACCAACTAAATACACTGTGTTATATTTATGAGCTCTTTCCATTACGCGTGCCACTTCAACAGCACCAATTACAGCTAACGCACCAAAAGCAATATCAAAAATATATGGTGTTAGCATTCGAGATAAAAATATTAAAATTAATCCTATAACAATATAAGCACTTGTTAATACTCTAGTTTTCATTAGTTCTCCTTAATTTTTCCAAATCTGCGGTTTCGTTTTCCGTATTCGTTTAATGCTTTAATTAACTCCGACTTATCAAAATCTGGCCAACAAATTTTTGGAAAATAAAATTCGGAATACGCGCATTGCCAAAGCATATAGTTTGACAATCGTTGCTCGCCACTCGTTCTAATAATAAAGTCTGGATCAGGTAAATCTGCTGTGTAAAGAAATTTAGAAAATTCATCTTCGTTTACGGATTTTTTACCACTTTGCATAATATTATTAACCGCTCTAACAATTTCTGCTCTACCACCATAATTAATGCACAAATTTAATATAAAAGTTTTTCCGTTTTTTGTTTTTTCAAAACATTTTTCTAACTCTTCAACCAAATCGGCTGGAAATTTTGTATAATCGCCAGAAGCCACAACCTTAACATCGTAGTTATAAATTTCTTCTAAATCGTTTTTAACAAAATCGCGCACTAAAGAAAATATTGTGTCAATTTCCTCTTTAGGTCTGTTCCAATTTTCTGTGGAAAAAGCATAAAAGCTAACAACTTTTATTCCCAAATCAAAACAGTTTTTAATTGTTGCTTTTAGTGCAACAACACCTGCTTTGTGACCGGCAGTTCTCTTAAGTCCCCTGCGTTTTGCCCACCTGCCATTTCCATCCAAAATAATAGCAAGATGTGTTGGCAACACATTAAAATTTTGATTTTTGCGTTTAAACATTACATACCCCATTAAGTAATATAGAATTGGTTATCTTATGTAAAATTTAAATTTCCATTATTTCTTTAGCTTTACTATCGGAAATTTTATCAATATTTGCAACAGCTTCGTCTAAAGTTTTTTGAACATCTTTTTCTAATCTATCAAGTTCATCTTCGGTTAGTTCGCTATCTTTTTTCATCTTTTTAAATTCGTCTAAAACATCCCTACGGCAATTTCTGCAAGCAACTTTTGCATTTTCGGTTAACTTATTAACTTCTTTTACTAGTTCTTTTCTGCGTTCTTCGGTTAGTGGTGGAAAAACAAGTCTAATAACTTTACCATCATCCGATGGGTTAACACCTAAGTTAGCTGCTTCTATCGCTTTTGATATAGGTTTTACTTGTGAAATATCCCAAACAGAAATTAATAGCATTCTTGCTTCTGGAACAGAAATATTACTCATTTGGTTTAATGGTGTTTGAGTTCCATAATAATCAACTGTTATTTTATCAAGAATTTTAGGATTTGCTCTCCCTGCTCTAATAGTTGAAAGTTCGCCCTTAAAAAATTCTATTGCCTTTGAAATACCATCTTCAAATTCTAATATTTGCATATCAACTGCTTCTGTCATATAAACCTTCCTAAAGTTTTTAATTTGTATAAACATATACTTATTAAATTTTACTAAAATTTTTAATTAATAGCAAACAAAAGCCACAATAATAGCATTTAATTAT
>CAQIDI010000017.1 GCA_948806215.1 uncultured Eubacteriales bacterium
TACTCGATATTCTTCTCTATTTTTTTCTACTATGCAGTTGTCAATGTACTTTTGCGCCAACCTTTCTCAAAAGTGCGCACTGCTATTCTACCACCCTAGTTTAGTAATAGTCAACACTTTTTTCAAAAAATTTTAAAGTTTTTTTTAAAGCTTTTTATCCACTATTCCGTGTGTTTCTAAAAAACCTTAAAATAATTTAAAAAGTGTAGAAAAACATCATTAAAATTGGCTAATAATTATTGATATTTTTATTAAGTTCAACAAAATTACACAATAAAATTATTTATTGTTTACTAAAAATTAAATAAATATTAATATAATTATATGAAAAAAATTTTAAATCGAAATCACATTAAATTAATAGCGCTAGTAACAATGCTAATAGACCACATAGGTTTAATATTGCAACCAACCCTACCATATTGGGCATATTTATTGCTAAGAACCATTGGCAGAATATCGTTTCCGCTATTTGCTTATTTTGTTAGTGAAGGTTTTTACTATACAAAAAGCAAAGGTAAATATGCCTTAAAGCTTTTTATATTTGGTTTAATTTCGCAAGTGCCTTTTTATTTGGTAACAAAACCTAATTACATTTATTTAAACATTATGTTCACTTTTTTAATTTCAATTTTGTTTATGTGGTTATTTGATAAACTATTTAGAGAAAATAATGGAATAAACAAAAGTTTATATGTTACCATTTCGATTTTACTATTGTTTTTAATAGAAATGCTATCGGCAATTAAAATAACCACCGATTATAGTTCATACGGAATTTTAATAACTCTTATGTTTTATATTTTTAAAAATCAAAAAATTAAAAGCTTAGTTTGGTTTGCCGTTTTAGTTATAACTAATCTAAGTTTGGGATTACTTTACTCTAAAACTATAGAATACGAATTATTTTTTGTAGCTTTTCAGTTACTAGCCATTCCTTTACTACTTATTTACAATGGTAAAAAAGGTAGCATTAATTTTAAATATGTTTTTTACTGGTTTTATCCGCTACATTTAATAATGTTATATATTATTAAAATAATTATATATTAATATATATAGTATAAAATAACTTGAATAAAGTTTAAGCAAGTTCAAGCGCAAGCAAAGGAACTTGCTTATTTTGTTCAAAAACAACATCTAATTGGTCAGCTGTTATTGGATGCGGCAAGTTAGGATTACCAATTTCTATAGTAAACGCTGGCACTCTTAGGTTAAGACTAACCCAATCGGAATATCCCCCAACCGAATTTGATGTTTTTATAACTGCATAACCATTAAGATTAGAAAACTGTTCTGCAATAAGCCTATCACGAGTTATTTCGCTTGCGGTTAATGCATCAAAGCCATAATAAATAACTTCTCCTTTAGTATGCCACGAAATTGTTAAACTAGGATTTATTTCAAAAGTTACATTAATTAAGTTATTAACTTCTCGCTCGGAATTAGGATAATAGCCAACAAAGTTTTCAGGAGCAACACAAAAAACATTTTGAGCACCCTTTCCCCACCACGCATCAAAATTAACATTAAGGTCTACACCATTAATGTTAGCTTTCCAAAGCTTAAAATTGTTACTACCATTATTTATTAGCGTTAAAATATCTTTTTGTTTTTGACAAGTTAAGCCTTCAAAGCCACTTAACACTAGCCTAATACCATCTGGATTAACACAAGGGATTATGTAAATACCGCCATCTTCAATGGTTTGAGTTGTTAAGTATTCGGTTTCTTTAATTAAAAATAAAGTTGATAAATATTCTCTTGCGTGAATTCCGCCTTCCATTAAAATTTGCTTACCCGTAAAATTACCAATATGAAAACAATAAATAGGCAACCCCATTGTGGAATAACCAATAATGCTAAAAGTTAAATTATCTAATTTTGTTAAATTTTGCAAATCGTTAAATAAATCGTTAAAAGTCATATTAAACACTCCTTATAAAACAAATATATGAAATATATAAATTAATTGATAAACAAAAAATAGAACAATTTTATGCTCTATTTTTTTATTTAGGAACGCAATAAAAGCCACAAAACATATTGTGGCTTTTATTATTAATATTGTTTAATAACGCTTCCCGATTCGTTATTATCTTTTGTAACAACAACTTTATTAGTAATGTATTCTTGCATTTTATCCACGTGAGTTATAAATCCCACAACAAAGTTAAGCCTAGTTAAACTTTCAAAACATTGTAACACATCGTCAATATAATCTTCACTCAAGTTCCCAAAGCCTTCATCAATAAAGAAGAAGTTAAAGTTTTTATCGTTGCTAACTGCAATACTTTGTGAAACACCCAACGCCAAACTTAAACTAAAAATAAATCGTTCGCCACCGCTTAATGTTTTTATGCTTCTAGTGAACCCACCATTAAAGTTATCAATGGCCATAAACTCGCTGGTTTCGCTGTTATAACTTAACAAATATTTACCACGCGAAATTCGATTAACAAACTTATTAGAATATTCTGTTATTAGATATAAATATTCTTCTGCAACAAAATCTACTAATGCATTTTTTGCAATATAGGCTTGCAGTTTTAAAACTATCTCTAAGTTTTTGTTAACTTCTTCTAGTTCGGCAATAAACTTTGTGTTTTTATTAAGTATTTTTTCGTTTGCTTCTAAAGTTGAACCTGTTATTCCAACTTCAACTCGAAGGTTGTTAATAACCTTAGTTAGTTCTTCAAACTTAATTGTTGTTTCTTCCAACAATTTTTGGTCAATAAAGTTTCCGCCAAGCTCTTCAGTTAAATTTTCTATTAAAGTTTGATAATAACTTTTGTTTCTTAAAAACTCGTTCAATTTGTTTTCGTTTTCTAAAAAGTTTTTATCGGTAATATTGCCAACCAACAATTCCGGTTCGAAATTAGCTGGAAGCTTTTGTTTTAGTTCATTAACTTCATCGGTTAAAAACTTATTAGAAACTAACAATGCATTGGTTTCGGTTTTATAGTTGTTAATGCTTAAATTAGCATTGTTAACTAAGTTAGTTAACTCTGCTAATTTTTGTTCTAGTTTATTAATTTCATCAGAATTATCTTTTAACTTATTCTCTTTTAAATTTTGTTTATATTCTTTTAAAAACAAGTTGCTTTCGTTAATATCTTTTTTAGTATCGTTTAATCTTTTTAAAATATTCTTTGCCTCATACTCAATTTTAATTGCAGTTTCTTTTAAGTCTTGCAACCTTGCTTCTTCATCAGTCAATTTCTTTTCTTTTGAAATTAAATTTGCATCAACTTGTTTGTTTAATTGTTTCACCTTGTTTATTGGTGTTTCAAGTTGTTTTAAAATATCTTCACGAATTAATAGTTTTTGATTGTAATCAAATATATATCTGTTAATTTTAGAAACAGCTTTTGTAAAATCTCTATAGGCTCTGTAATGTTCAACTTCATCTATATTTGTTTGATTAAAACAAGCTTTAATTTCATTTAGGTTTTTAATAAAAACTTCTGCTTCGCTAAAAGAAAAAATATCTTCAATCTTGTTGTTAACATCGGTTAAATTTTTAACTTCGGTTTTTAACTGTTCACACTTTTTTTCACAAGCTAAAATTAAAGAATTATATTGCTTTGCTTGCAGCGAATTAGATTCGTATTCATCAAGCAAATAATTTTTATCTTCATTCAGTTTTAGTATTTTATTATTAAGCTTTTCTATTTCCAATAAAATAATTTTATTTTTTTCAAGTTCAACTTTAAAGTTGTTATAAGCCAACTTTTCTATTTCAAGTTTGGTTTTAACATCGTTTAAATTTGAATTTAGTTTGTTTATTTTTTCTGTTAATTTATCTAATGTTAAATTAATAGTTTTGATATTTTCCGTATTATTAGAAATTGATATTAATTTATCCTTTATTTGATTATATATTTCGATATTTTCTTTATTAGATTTAAAATATTCCAACTCGGATTGTAGCCTAATATAATCATTAGATTGCGAGTTTATGTCATCAAGTATTAGTTTTGCAGCATAAAACTGCTTGCTTTTATCGTATTTTACTCGAATACTGCTTAAATCGTTTTTTAACTTATCGCTTTGTTTTAAGCACAAACCTAGTTCTTTTTGCAAACTATTTAACTTAATAGATAGTTGTTTTTGTGATTCTTTAGTAACATAACCAAAGGCATTTAGTTGCTCTTGCAAACTAGATTTTTTAACATTTAAAACGCTAATTCTATCCTTAACTTTTTCGTTTAAATTATCGCCAAAATTTTCTAGATTAAAAAGTTTTGCAATGCTTCGCTTTCTATCTTGCGGAGTGTCGGTTATAAATTTATCAAATTCGTTTTGTGGTAGGGCAATGCATTTTACAAATTCTTTTTTTGCAATACCAATAATTTTTTGCAAGTTCAAATTAACTTTTTCTGGTGTATCACCAAGATTAATATTGTTAGTTAAATCGGTTAGTTCTGCACCGCTTTTAAATCCACTAGGTCGCGCACGAAAAGTTCTTACCACCCTATAACAAGTTGTTTTTTCTTGATCAATTTCAAACTCGAAATCAACAAATGCATCTCGCATATTAACATTAATAATACCTGTTAAATTATCCCTATCGGAAGAGCCATAAAGTGCTAAAATAATTGCATCTAAAATTGTGCTTTTGCCACTGCCAGTTTGTCCAAAAATTCCAAAAATACTATTTGAAGATAGCAATTTAAAATCTATGGTTTGAGGGCTAGTGTAACTATTAATACCACAAATTGTTAACTTAATTGGTTTCATAAGTTATCTCCCCCATAAGTTCTAAAAATAGTTCGGTTAATTCGCGTTCGGGTTTTTTGCCTGTTTTATTTTCAACAAACTTAACAAAAATTTCTTTTGTTGATAAATCCTTTTTAGTAATTTTACTATAGCTTTTATTAATAGATTTTGGAACAACTGCAACAGTTATTAAATTAGGAAACTGTTGTCTTAGTTCTTTAATTTTGTTTGGGTCAACAAAATCCATATTGTTAAAATTAAGTTTTATTAGAATGTTAGGATTAACCTTTAAAAAGTTTCGTGCTTCTTCATAAGAACTAACTGTCTGAGTTTCTAATTTTTTTGTTTCTAACGGAACATTTTCTATATTTGTAACACCAACACCTGCTTTTAAATCTACAATTTTAACAATGTTATTATACTGAACATCATCGTTAAAAAACATATTAATTGGTGCACTGCTATAATAAATATGATGTTTTTTATCAATGGTAATATCTTGGTGCAAATGCCCAAGTGCTGTGTAATCTGCACCAGCAGCAATAAGATTTTTTCTATCAACAAATGGTATTATTCCACTAACCGATTCGTACGATTCAAAATCGTCGGGTGTGCAGTTAACCGGATAGGTTAATAAGTGGCTAACCAATAAATTAACACTATCTTTTGAAAAATGCGATGTGCAAGGTTCTAACCATTGTTTTATTTTGCTATCAAAATTTTCGCCTGCTTTTTTAATTTCGTTAAATCGATAGTAAGAAGGATATGGCAGCAAACCAACACAAGCTCGCTCGCCTGTTTTTGATTTAAATTCAATATAACCTGCCCCGCTTTTAACTGCAGTTATGTTTTTATCTGGCAGTTTGCATATATCAATTTTTTGTAAATCGCCAGCCAAATAAATATTAAAATTTTTAGAAAAAACATTTGCATTAGTTAATCGTTTAGGATCATCGTGATTACCAGCAACTGCAACAACTGCCCTATTACCATTATCCGACAATGCTATTAAAGTATCAAAAACCAGTTTTTCTGCTTCGGCACTAGGAATAAACATACTATAAATATCGCCAGCAATAACAACCATATCAACTTTATAGTCGTTTGCAATTTTTATTATTTGTTTACATAGTCCATATTGTTCATCAATCCTGCTTAAATCGTCGCTTTTGCAACCAATGTGCCAATCCGATGTGTGTAAAATACGCATTTTAACCTCTTAAATAATTACTAATTAAATAATATCACATTTTAAAAAATATATAAAACTGTTTAATAACTTTGTAAATTTTTAAATATAATTGCATAATATTGTTTTTTGTTTTAAAATATATCTATAAATTAAAGGGAAAAAACTTATGTCATTTTGCAAACCTTCTAGCGAACTTATTTTAAAAAACGAAACCACAGTAGAAAATGCTTTTATTGTGGATTTTTTACCAAACCTTAATCCAACCGCTTGCAAGGTTTATTTATATGGCTTATATTTATGCCAAAATGGCATTGATAACACACTAGAGAGTTTTGAACGTATTTTTAATTTATCAGAAGAAGATGTTATTAGCATTTTTAAAAGTTTAGAAGAATTAAAACTTGTTGAGTGCCTAGACCTTGTTCCAATGGAAGTTAGATATTTACCAATTAAAAACACAAGCATACGGCTAAAAAACTTTAACAAAGATAAATATAAAAAATTTAACGAAACCGCACAAGCAATTATTAGCAAACGTATGATTGATATTAGAGAGTTTGAAAACTACTATTATTTAATCGAATTTAAAAATATGGAACAAGAAGCATTACTTAAAGTTATTGAATATTGCGTTTATAAAAAAGGTGCAGATATAAATAGTGCTTACATTTTAAAAGTTGCTAAGGACTGGGCATATGAAGGATTGCTTACTGATAAACAAGTTGAAGATAGAATTAACGAACTTGAAAAATATAACGACGACCTTAAACTAATTTTATCTAACCTTGGCTTAAAACGCTCTGCAACAATGGATGAATACCAAATGTTTTTAGATTGGACCAGAAACTTAGAGTTTAACTTAGAAACATTATCACACTTAGCCAAAATTACTAAAAAGAAAAAAGGTAACTTTTTAAAACTTAATGCCCTTGTTAACAAGTGCTACGAATTAAAAAAATTTAGTGCTAAAGAAATTGATGATTATTTTAATAAAGAAGAAGAATATTTTAATTTAGCAAAAGATGTTTGCAAAAATTTAGGAATTAGATACGATAACTTAAGCATTGTTGTTGAAACCTATATAACCCCTTGGGTGGAACTTGGTTTTGATAATCAAAGTTTAAACACTTTAGCCAACTACTGCTTTAAGTGCAACATTAAAACTTTAGAAGGAATGAATAACAAAATTCAACAATTCTATAAGTTAGGATTGCTTACAACCGAAGCAATTAATCAACACTTAGAAGAACTAACTGTGTTTGATAAAAACATTCAATTAATTTTAGATGAATTTGGACTATTTAGAACAGTTAATAAATTTGACCGCAGTTTTTATAACACTTGGATTAACGAATGGAAAATAACAAACGAAGTTTTAAATTATGCAATAGAAATATCTAAAACAAAAATTCAACCAATGCAATTTTTAAATAGAGTGTTATCAATTTATTTTAATAAAGGAATTAGCACTGTTGAAGCAGCAAAAAAAGAAAAGTTGGATTTTGAAGGAACCTTTAACAAACAAAAAAATAATCCTAAATATGTTAAATCACGAAACTATTCTAAAGAAGAAATTGCTTCGCTATTTGATAATGTTAACGAGGTGGAATTATGATAACTAATAAAACCATAACTAACCTTGCCTTGCAAGAAATACATAATAACAATCAAATAGCAAAAAACAAAGCAAAGGATAATTTTAACTTTGCAATGCAAAACAAAAACTTTGCTTTAAACTACAATAATGCCCGCAGTTTGCAGTTTGAATTAGCAAAATTAGAATTTGAAAATAAAGATACAAAAAAAATAAAAGAACAGCTAACTAAAACCTATAGCGAATTAAGTAACGAATTAAAAAAATTAAAGTTAACTCCAAGCCAATTAAAGCCACAATACTTTTGCAAACACTGTAATGACACTGGCTTTGTTAATGGCGAGCAATGCGAATGTTTAAAAAACAAAAAGTTTGAACTTATATTAAAGCAAAATAATTTGGATAAAAACAATTTGCATAGTTTTAGTAATGTTAACTTTAACATTTTTGACAGTAAGGTTTTAGAACAAATTAAAACAATTTATAAACTAGCAAACGAATTTGTTGAACTTAAAAATCCAAAAAAACATAACTTTATTATGTTTGGCAACACTGGCGTTGGAAAAACTTATCTTAGCGAATGTATGTTAGAAAGTGCATTAAATAATAATCAATATGCCCTATTAACAACATCATTTAACTTAACCGAAGTTTTAATAAAATATCACACAGCTAATTTAGAAGATAAAAACGAAATTTTAGAACCTTATTTAACTTGTGACCTTTTAATTATCGACGACCTTGGTAGCGAAAAAGTTTTAAACAACATTACACGCGAATATCTTTATATAATTTTAAGCGAGCGTAGTAAAAATAACTTAAAAACTGTTATTTCAACAAATCTAACTCCCGATGCTATTATGGATGTTTACGATGAAAGAATTTTTTCTAGAATTGTTAATAAGCACGATAATATTTTAGTTAATTTTGTGGGTTTCGACTTAAGATTAAAAAAATAGAGCAAAGCTTGCTCTATTTTTTTAACTCCTTTTCCCAATCACTAATATTAAACCTTGGATTTGCAGGACTGGTTGATTGCAAATAAACAATAGGAATATCGATATTATTATTTTTGCAATACTCCATTGTTAAATTATAACTAAGTTTGCCATTACATATTATTTTATTAATTTTTGTTTGCGGTGGCAAAATGCTAACTAAATCTGCATAAATGGGATTTTTAACATCTTTATCCATACTACCTTCAATTTCGCATTCGCACACAATATCCCAAATTGCAATGTTATGTTTAAGTAAAAATTCTATTTTTTGATTAGTTGTTAATAATTCAACATTAAATATTTTATTAATCATATTCCAAAACCTGTTTCTTGGGTTACCATAATAAAATTGGTTATGTCTACTAATCACACTAGGAAAACTGCCTAGTATTAATATTTTACTATTTTTATCAAACACCGGATTAAAACCTTTAACCTTCATAAAACCAAATTATAAAATTAAAACAATTAATTTTGTTAAAATCCTAAAACTCCTATAATTGTATTTTTAAATAATTTTACACTATTTTTAATATTGTGGTATACTAAAAATATGAAATTAGTTGTTCAGCGCGTTTTAGATGCGACTTTAAAAATTAATAATAACATTACAGCCCAAATAAAAAATGGCTTGGTGTGCTTTATAGGTTTTACCGAGGGCGACAAAAACAAAGATTACACTAAAGCTATTAGTTAACTAACTGGGCTTCGTGTTTTTGAAGATTACGATGGCAAAATGAATTTAAACCTTTCGCAAATTAATGGCGAGTTATTAATAATTCCTAATTTTACTCTTTATGCCGATTGTTCACACGGTTTTAGGCCTAGCTTTATTAATGCCCTTAACCCCACCGATGCAAAACCTTGTTTTGAAAAATTTGTTAATCTAACAAAACAAACTTTTACTAACACTTTTTGTGGAGTGTTTGGTGCTGATATGAAAATAACTCAAACAAACGATGGTCCAATTACTATTGTTATGGAATTTTAGGAGATTTAATGAGTTTAAAAATGGATGTTACTCGAAGGCTACTTCGAGCAAAAAAAGAAATTAATAAAAAACGATTAACAAAAACCGACCATTTTAGTTCGATTTACGATGTTTTGGAAATAAGCAATAACTCACGAAATGCACCTAATGTTGTTAAAAGAATAGCACTAGCAAATCTTAAAACAACAGCCATTAATTTGGCTGGCGTTAATTGCATTAAATTTGAGCCTAAAAAAACAAAGTATTTTTCTAATGTTACTTTTAGAGATGATTTTTGTTTTTTATATATTCACGGCGGTGGTTTTGTTAATGGTTTAGCACTTCAGGGCGCATACTTTATTAAAACTTTTATGCGTGAAACCGGCATTAAAGCAATTTCGGTTGATTATTCGTTATCGCCAGAAGTTGTTTTTCCAACAGCTATAAACCAAATATACGATGTTTATTTGGAACTACTTAAAACCTATAAACACAATAAAATTATTGTTGGCGGAGAATCGGCTGGTGGAAATCTAGCATTAGCCCTTATGTTAAAACTAAAAGAAAACAATATAAAACAACCTAAAATGGCAATTTTAGCATCTGGCTATTTTGATTTAACCAACACTGGTGAAAGCTACACTTTAAACGAAAACACCGATCCACTTCTTACCAAAACACAAACTTCTTATATGAGCACCGCCTATTTAATTGGTAACCAAGTTAAATTGCTTCCGCCAAAAGCTTTATCTAACCCACTAATATCGCCGATATATGCCGATTTAAGTGGATTGCCACCAATGTATATAAGCGTTTGCGAAGATGAACTTTTGTATTCCGATTCGTTAAAAGTTTATAATAATTGTCTTCGCGATAATGTTAAAGCAAAATTTCACACTAACAAAAACTGTTTTCACGCATATTTAATTTTGGGAGATTTTTTCTTAGAAAGCAAAAAAGCAACAATAGATTGTTGCAATTATGTAAAAAAAATATGCAGACTAAATTAACAAAAAAGTGCTTTATTTAGCACTTTTTTTATTGTTTGTTTTAGGTTTAGTTGCTTTTTCTATTAACTTACTATCACCTTTTTGTTCCGCTTTTAATAAATCTCTAATTTCGGTTAAAACATCCATTTCGGTAACTGGTTTTGGCTTGTTAGTTTCTTCTAAAGCCAATCTTTCTTTTTCGGCTTCAATGACTTTTGCTTTTTCTGCTTCAACCTCGGCTAAAAGTTGTTTATAGTTTCTGCCTTCAGCTTTCGCTCTTGCTTTTAATTCTTTCTTTTCTGCACTGCTAAGTTCTTTAATGTTTTCGACAATTTCGTTGCTTATTTCTTTAAACTTTCTTTGAGATGCTGTAACAAGTTTTACCATAATAAATACCGATAAAGCAATAATTAAAAAGTCGATAACGGTTTGTAAAAAACTACCATAATTCCAAGTTAGTTTAACAACTTCTTCGGTTACTGGGTCAACTGTGGTTCTAAGTGTAACGCTTAAGTCTGCCAAACTTGCTGCCCCTGTTCCCCAAGTTACAAGTGGCATTATAATATCGTTAACCATACTCGATACAATTTTGTTAAACGCTGTTGCAATAATTAAACCTACAGCCATATCAAACACATTGCCCTTGCTTATAAATGCTTTAAACTCCTTAAAAAATTTATTCATTATTTAATTTTCTCCTTTAATTTTTTATAACAACAATAACAAACGCCTTCGTAACTTTCGTCGCCACCAATAAAAAGTTCTTCGCCATCTGTTACTAATTTACCATTATTTAATCTTGCATTTAATGTGCTTTTATTTCCACACTTACAAACTGTTTTTATTTCGGTTATGCTTTCTGCTAGTTCCAACAACCTTTTGCTACCTTCAAATAGTTTTGTTAGATAATTTGTTTTTAATCCATAACACAAAACTGGCACAAACTTTGTTAATTCTTTAAGTTCATCAACCTGATGTTCTGTTAAAAACTGGCATTCATCAACAATAATAACACCATAGTTTTTATTTTTTCTTTGGTTAAACATAGAAATTAAACTATCTGTTTTGTTAAAGGTTTCACATTCTGATTTCAAACCAATTCGTGATTTAACAATCGGATTTTCGCCTTTAACATCGTAGCGAATGTCCACTTCGGGTTTTATTAGCCAAACATTAAAGCCTTTTTGTTCGTAATTATATTTACACATTAACGCTAAAGCAGTTTTAGAACTACCCATTGTTCCATATTTAAAATATAGTTTTGACATAATTATCCTCCAACCAAATATATTTTAATATGTTTAAATAAAATTAAAAAATGTTTTTAACTAATTAAAATTTTTTTTCATATTATGAGTAAATATAATTTAAGAGGCTTAAAATGGTAACCCTAAGTTTATGTATGATTGTTAAAAACGAAGAAGATGTAATTGCTAGGCTATTAAATTCGGTGGAAGATTTGTTTGATGAAATTATTGTTGTTGATACCGGCAGCACCGATAACACAAAACAAATTTTAAACAATTTTAACTGTAAAATTTTTGATTACAAATGGCATAACGATTTTGCAAGTGCAAGAAACTATGCTTTTTCACACGCCACATCCGATTTTATTATGTGGTTAGATGCCGATGATATTATAATTCCTAGCGAACTTAAAAAACTTAAAGCTTTAAAAGGCGAACTAAATAACAATATTGATGTTGTTATGCTAAAATATTCTATTGGTTCTAGCGATAACCAATTAAAATATTATCGCGAACGCATTCTTAGAAAAAATATGGGATTTGTTTGGGAAGATGCTGTGCACGAATGCATAACACCCAGAGGCAACATAATTTATAAGGATATATTTATTACTCACGCAAAAATAAAAAGTGGCGACCCTAAACGGAACTTAAAAATTTATAATAGTTTAATAAAAAATAAAGTTAAACTATCTCCACGCCAAATGTTTTATTATGCTCGTGAACTTATGTATAACAACAATTTTAAAAAAGCAATTATTTGGTTTAAACGCTTTTTAAAAACAACTGGTGGTTTTAAAGAAAATTATATTGAAGCCTGTTTAAACTTAAGTTATTGTTATTTAAATACAAATAATCAAGAAATAGCAAAACAAACATTATTTAAAAGTTTTAACTACGATTTGCCACGCTCCGAAATTCTTTGCGAATTAGGAAGCATTTATTACGAACAAAAACTATATAATCAAAGCATATACTATTATTTACTTGCAACCACCAACACTCCTAACGAAAATAATGGCGGATTTATTAACCCCGATTGTTATGGCTTTTTGCCATATCTTCAAATATCGTTTTCTTACTATTATTTAAACAACTTTAGTATGGCTAATCATTATTTTAATATTGCAAAAAAGTTAAAACCTAATTCTACATTAATATTAGAAAACCAAAAATTTTTTAACTAACACTCTAACGAGTGTTTTTTTGTACTATTTTAAAATTTTTTGTCATAAAAATAAAGTGTTGCAAAAGGGACACTTCTTTTAAAAAACTATTGACTTATAATATAATAAAATATATACTTATCTTGTTAAATAATAATTAAGGAGCATTTATGGCAAGAAAAGCAAGAGTTCTTAGCCCAATAAATTCTTACACCATCCTGCTTAAAGCCTACGATGATGTTTCTTTTTCTAATCACGATTTAACAATGTTTTTAGATACTGTTAGCAAATATAGCAACACTTTAAACTACAAATTTTTAGCATACGACTTAAACGAAAAAGTTTTAACTTTTGTTTTGTACGATTGCGATACAGCCTTAGATACAATTATGCGAAAAATATGTGTTAGTTTTGTTAGCAGATTTAACTTATTTAACTTAAGATCAGGCAAGGTTTTTAAAGATAGATTTTTATCAGTTCCTGCTAACTCCATAAAAGATGTTTGGGATATGGTTTATGATGTTCATAAATTAGGAAGCAATCTTTCTTCTAAACAAAACTATTTTTCAAACAAATATGTTTCGGTTAACACCGTTAAACAATTTTATGGAACAGAACAAAACTTTGTTAGTGCAGTTATTAACCGTAGCGAATTAGAAAAACCTTTAGCACTAGACAAAATTTTAACCAATAAAAAGTTAGCTGATAGTGATTTGCAAGAATACATTATTAAGCAATATAACTTAACACCAAATCAGTTAACAACGCTTCCAGAAAACAAGTTAACACAAATATTAAAAGAAATAACTTTAAAAACAAAAGCAAGTGCTCGACAAATTGCCAGAATTACTAGCTTACCATTAAGGTTACTTTGGAAAGTAACTAAAGGAGTTCAAAATGACTAAAACCAATTTGGCTCCAATGTTACAACCAAAAAAGTTTCAGTGGCAAAAATTTTTGTTAGTTTGCTTTTTAGGAATTGCAACAGGAATATTTTTGGGTAGCTGGTATTCTTACACTATGCTAACTGCCAATGTTGACTACTCTATTTATTCCGAAGAAAAGTTACGTGAAGATGAAAGTTACAAAGATATTATTTCAAGCGTTTTAAAAATTAGTAACCCAACCGAAGCCCAATGCGAAAACTTTGTGGAACTATTTAAAGAACGAAATATTAAGCCAAGCAATTTGCTTCCTAGCCAAAACTTTATTTTAGCCGAATACAACGCAACACTAGCAAATAGTTTTAAGGCTATTGGAAGTGGCTTAGTTGAAACCATTGCAACTCAAAGCATTTATAGCGAAAAACTGTTTGATGGAAATGCTTACACCTTTTCTAGTATTAGTGCTGGACTATTAACCGTTGCCGACTGTTCTTATATGGAAAAAGGAAGCGAAAGTGTTAGTTCGCACAAAGGTAACAATGTAACTTCTACCAGTGCCGAATGGACTGGTGCTGTTACAAATTATTCTAAACAGGATTACAAAGATATTGCTGGTAACACTCCAGATGTTTTAAACCCTTATATTGTTACATCAAAAACAATATTAGTTAATAGAAGCGAAGATATTAGTTTTGAAAATTACAACGAAAAACAAGTTTATAAATTTTCTTTTCAATTAGACCCTGTAAAAAGCGTTTTGAACTATGTTAAACAAGTTAGGCTAACCAGCGGACTTAGCGGATACCCAACTTTTGACGATGTGACATACACGGTTTTAATGGATGAAAATTGGAATTTTGTTAGAACCGAAGTTGTGGAAAACTACCGTATTCCTTATGGCGGACTTCAACCAAAATGTAAAGGAACATTAAATACCAACTACGAATTTAATATTCCTGTAAACTTACCAATTAACAAAGGATAACTATGAAAAAGTTTAAAAGTTTTATATTCTACCTTTTAACGTATGTTTTAATAACTTTTACAACCGCATTTGGTGTGGTTCTTATTTCCGACCCCACTGGTGCTAATAGCATTAAAATTGGTGAAACAACAGCCGCCACAACAACCCCACCACAACTAAACTACATTATTAATAACCTATCAACCGTTCACGCAATAAATGCAAACATTCAGGCAAATGTAACCACCCTAACTGATGAGTTTAACATAGATTTAAGTGTTGAAGCCGATTTTAATGAGGGATTAAAAAAGCCTGCTATTAAGGGCGTGTTAGATGTTAAAATAAATTCAAACCCTATTAATATTAACTTTGTTTACAAAAACGAAGCCATTTATATTAATTTATTTAATAAAGATTTTAAAATTGAAACAAATAATTTTATCGGTAGCATTAAACAAATTTTAACATTAATTAATGTTGAACTACCTGAAATTAATTTAGGAATAGATTTGGATAACTTTAGCCTAGATTCTGTTTTAGGAATGTTGACCGAATTAACCGAAGACAAACAAGCAACTCAAACAATTATTAATATTTCGCTACCTGTTGTTGGTAATTTAACTTTGGTTTGCGACTTAAACTACGCAATTAAACAAATTTCACTACCAAAAACAACTTTAGGCGATATTAGTTTTGATGTTAACGCAAACATATCCTACCCAGAAAAAGTGGAGGTTAACACTCCTGATAAAAATTGCTTAGAAGTAACTAACCTATTTAACATTGCCGAAGCAGTTATTAACACAGTTAATCAAGATTATATTGGTTTTGATGTTGACTTAAAAATTGATAACACAGTTTTAAGCGGAAAACTAAGTGCAAGTTTAAAAAACTATAGCTTACAATTTGAAACCAAAATACTAAACAATAACCTAAGTGTTGTGCTACTTGATAACACAGTTTATTTTAGTTTAGGAAACATTAATTTAAAATTTGCATTAGCCGATATTAACCAAATAAACGATATTTTAGTTAACCAATTTAATATAGATATTCCTTTGGATAAAATTATTGGCTTACTTGCTTCTATTAAAAATGGAGATATTCAAAATCAACTTAAAAATTTTGATATTAAAAATTTCGATTTTTCTTCTATTGATTTAAGTTTTATATCTTTAAGTGAAACAAACAATAACGAATACACAATTTCTTTAGAGAATTTTGGTAACATTATTTTAACCATAAAAGATTCTAAGATTGAAAGTTTAAGTTTTGATAATAGCAGCATTGATGTTAAGTTAACTGCTTCTAAATATAACAAAATAACCTTATCTGATGCAGAATTTACCGATGTTACTAAACTTATTCCAACAATCAATTCGATACTTAACACAATAAAACAATCTAACTTTACTGGTAACATTAATTTTAAATATAATAATCAAAATTATAACATTAATTATGTTATTCAAAATAACAATGGATTATATTTATATTTAAAAACAACAATTTTAAATAAGGAATTAGAAATTAATATTGTCAACAATGTTTGTTTTATTAATTTCTCAAACACTAAACTTGTTGTAAATTTTAATGATTTACCAAGTTTAATAAATTCAATACTTGAAAAATTTAATTTAAGTATTCCTAAAACCGATTCACAAAAAATTATTGAAACAATCGAAAATTTAATTAACAAAAATATTAATCCTAACTTTATATCTAACCTAACCCAAATTAAAGATGGTATTAGTTTAGAATTGTTAAATAAAGTTAACATTAAAGTTATTGGCGAAAACACAATTAACAAAATAAATATTATACACGACAATTTGCAAGTTGATATTAATATTAACGCTAGTTGTAATAATATCTCAGTTCCTAAAATTAATATTGAAGAATACACAAAAGTTAACGATTTAGTTGATGTTATGTTTAATGTTTACGATTACATTTTAAACAAACAATTTTATTTTGATGTTAATGTGGTTTACGATGAGTTACAGTTATTTGGCAAAATTTATTATAACAATGGTTTAAGTTTTGACATAAACACCAGTATTTACGGAAAAGAAGTTACTTTAAAATTAATAAACGAAGTTGTTTATGTTAACATAGATGGTTTAAAAATAAAATTCGCCCTATCTCAAACAGAATATTTATTAAACTTTATTAACGAAAAATTTAACATCGATATTGCTTATGAAATTAATAAATTACTAAATAATATTGACTATAATAAAATATTAAATAATATAAATAATTTTGATATTGAACTAACACTAAACAAAATTAATTTAGCATTAAATAATTTAGCTGCAACAATTAATTTAGAAAACAAAAACATTAAAAACATTATATTAACAAGCGATAAGTTAAACGCAACTATTAACGTTTTAAATTGCCAAGAAGATATTACTGTTAGTGGCGAATATTATAATTTAGACGATGCTATTCCAATGGTTGAAAGTTTAATTAACACCATTAGTAATAAACAATTATCTATTGCTGGCATTGTTAAATTTAATGCTTTAAACAATATTCAAACATTAACAATTAATAATTTATCTGTTGATTTTAATAAAACATTAACGGTTTATGCTAACTTAGAACTTAATGGCGCAACTTTAGAATTAACTTTAATTAACAATGTTATTTATGCTAATGCCTATGGCCTAAAAGTTAAATTTGCATTAAACGAAATAAACGATTTTATTAATTGGATAAATTCAACATTTAACACAAATATAGATTTAACTAAACCTAACAATTTTAATTTAGAAGAATTTATTAAAAATCTTGATTTTAACACAATTAAAAGCATTACCAACACCCCTAACGGAATTATGGTTAACTTCTATAGCGAAAATGGTGTAGATAACATTTTATTAATTGATTATAATCAAACCTTAAATAAAATTATTTGTAACTATAACGATTTTAGTTTTGAAATTAATGTGTTTGATAATGCTAACATTAATCAAATTAACATTAACGAATATTCTAACTTAAGCGAACTAACAAATTTTGCCGATGCTATATTAAACTATGTTAAAGCAAAACAATATAACATTAGTGGCTTAGCCACTGTGTTTGAAGGTAACAATGTTACTTACAATGCAGATGTTAATTTGCAAGCAAACTTGAAAAACACATTTGAACTTAGTGGGAACGCAAAACTAACAGGCAAACAAGATTTTGCATTTGATATTAACTACTATAACAATTACTTGTTTGTTAACTACAACAACTTAAAAGTTAAAATTTGTGAAAACGATTTAAAAGAACTTATTGTAATCGCTCTTCAAATGCTAGGAATTAATCCTGATATATTACCATTTTTAAGCGATGTTGCAAGTGGAATGGATGTTAACTTAAATAATATTGCTGGCTTATTACCAAATGGTAATAGTAGCAATCCATTAGCAATGCTAAGCATTATTAAAAACATATCCTTTAACAACAACGAACTAATTGCAACTATTAACAGTGCAGTTGCATTTAACTCACCTAACGCAAACGATATGCAAGTTGTTGTTAAAACCAATGGCGAAGCATTAACAAATTTAAAAATAACAAATCTTTACACTAATGTTGATACTTACGAACATTTTGATTTAGATATTAACTTTAATAATTTTGAAAAAGTAAATGAACCACAAAACACCGATGATTATATTGATTTAAGTGGTGCTAACGAACTTGTTAAAGCCATTATTAATACTGCCGAACTTAACTATTTTGAAATTGATGGTAGCTTAAAAATTAATGGTAAATTAATTGGAATTAATATTAATTGGGATGTACCTTTAAATATTAAAGTTAAACTTGATGAAAAACGTAATCCAGAAATTATGGCTGTTATTGGTGAAATACCAACAATGCTAGGTGTTAATAACGATGTTCCTTATCAAAGTGGCGATACCGAAAGCGGACACGACAGAATGCTTTATGTTTACTATAAAGATGGTTATGTTTATTTCTATCGTAGCGAATATATTAACAGATTTGCTTCTAGCGCTAGAAAATACGAAAAGAAACTTTTAATTTCGTTAGAAGAATTAATTAATAATCCACTTGAATATGTTCAATATGCATTTGGGTTTACCGATGATATTATGAGTGCTATTAGAAGCTCGATTGAATTATCAAAAGGACACACACCTAACTTAGGCAACATAATTAATTCATTTGAAGCAAATAACAAAATCGATTTTAGCATAGAATTAAATATGCAAGAAATTACTAACGACCCTAAAATGGGAACAATGGCAATAGGCTTAAGCGTTATTAATAACGCCGAAACAAATAACAAAAACTATATTGGTTCTGCTTCGTTTAATATGTTTATGCCACTTGCAAGCGTGTTTGAATTAACACTAAGCAGTAACAATTTAAAACTTATTAACATTGGAAAACAGTTAGACTTTACTAACCTTTATAATTATATTAACTCCTATTCTTACAAAGAAAATGCAAAATGGGAAGCAAACAATAACAACTGGAATTTAGCAAGCGAAAAAACCTACACTATTAATTTTGTAACAAATTGCGATATTGCAATCGAAAACCTAACTGCTCCAGTTAATGTTTCAATCACACTACCAACATTTAATAACCGAGTTGATATTAACAATAGCGTTCGCTACACATATAAATTTTTAGGTTGGTATTTAACCGAAAACTTTAAACCAGAAACAGAATTTACAAGTTCTATAATGCCTAGAGGCGATACCACTCTATATGCAAAATGGGAACTAATAAAAATAGAAAATGTTGTTACATTAACTTTTGAAACTTTTGGTGGAACAAGTTTTAACACAATTTCTGATATTGCTGGAAACAGTGTTGATGTTTCAAATAATGTTCCACATAAATGCGACAACAAAGTTAAAGGAAGTTATAAAGTAGGAAAAGGTTACTTGTGCACTCACACCCGTTATCAATTTGAAGGTTGGTTTACCGATGCTAACTTCACAAACAGATTTAATGGTTATATGCCAAACAATAATTTAACTCTTTATGCAAAATATTCCACAACAACTTTCGAACATTATTGGGGAGCATTTGGAACTTATTGTAAAGAAAATTGTCATTAAAAAATAACGGAAAGTTTTCCGTTATTTTTTTAAACAAAAAAGGTGTTAATTTTAACACCTTTTATTTTCTTTTTTTATTTTTCTTTTTGCGTCTTTTCCATTTTTTTGTAAGTAAAAATAAAATCAGCAAACAAACACCAGCTAAAATAATAATAAAATTTTTTAGCACAGCTCCTAAAATTAAAATACCTATACCAAGTAATAAAAATATTAATCTTCTAAACAAAATTAAAAACATATTATTTACCGCCTTTGGTAGTTATATAATATTCTACTTATATTATATCAGATAGTAGTATTACTTTGCAATAGGCATATAAATTTGAACTTAACGGATTATTTTTTGTTAATTTCTAAATATTCATCGTAACTAACCAATCTATCAAAAGTTTTTGTCCCATTAATTTCAATAACACGGTTAGAAACAGTTTGCATTAACTCTTGATCGTGTGAAGTAAATAAAATATTACCTTTAAAATTAATCATTCCTTTGTTAAGTGCAGTAATGCTCTCTAAGTCTAAGTGGTTTGTTGGTTCATCAAAAATAAGTAGGTTTCCACTGGTTAACATCATTTTTGCTAGCATACATCTAACCTTTTCGCCACCAGATAAAACTTTTGCTTGTTTTAAACCTTCTTCGCCAGTAAACAACATTCTGCCTAGCCAACCACGAACAAAGGTTTGTTCTTTTTCTTTGCTATATTGTGCTAACCATTCCACAAGGTTTAGGTTAGAATTATCAAAATATTCGTTATAATTTTGTGGCATATAGGAACTAGTAATGGTTTTACCCCATTTAACTTCGCCTGTATAATCTGTATCTTCACCGGCTAAAATTTTAAATAAAGCTGTAATAGTTGTTCCCAAGTCGGAAACAAAAGCAATTTTTTCGCCTTTGTTAACAGTGAAACTAACATTTTCAAAAACACCTTTCTTGGTTAAATTTTCAACTTTTAAAAT
>CAQIDI010000018.1 GCA_948806215.1 uncultured Eubacteriales bacterium
TACTCGATATTCTTCTCTATTTTTTTCTACTATGCAGTTGTCAATGTACTTTTGCATACTCCTTTTCCGAAGTGTGCAATCGTATTATATACTGCCCAAATATTAAAAGCAACAGTTTTTTTCAAAAAGTTTTTTAATAATTTGAAATAACAACCCCACCACCCCTGGCGTTTCATACTTTTATCACATTTTTGTGCAAATTAACCATATAAAAATTGTTGTAATAGCAGTAAAAAGCTAAAATATTACTTATTTTTTATATAATCCTACTTAAATAATGCTAGAAATATATATTATATATAGTAATATTATAAATCAATAAAAAAGAATGGCGTTTAACCATTCTTAACTTTTTTTAGTTGTATTAGGCAATAGCATTTCTTGGGCTTTAATAACCTGTTCGCTTTTAAACCTAGAATCTTTTATAATATCGTGTATTTCTGTTTGGTCAGCATCAAATTTTGGTTTTAATTTTATTAACTTAGATTGTTTATCAAAACTTGTTCCAATATATAACTCAAAATTATCTTCTGCCGATCTTCTAGCGTCGTTTAGCATTCTTTGAGTTAATTCTTCACCACTTTCAAATGGTCCATATATTTCAGCTGCAATATCTTGTGCTTTCGCATCCAATATTGCTTCCTTTTCGTATAAAGCATTTAACACAGAAGAATTTAAGGTTGAATAATTATCTATGCGTTTTTGCAAAACTTCGTATTTTCTTTTAACATAATTAAATAAACTATTTAACTCGTTTTGTCCTCTTTCTAATTGTTCTTCCCAATTAATTTTTTCTATGTCATTATCTAAGCTATTAAGTTCTGCATTGGCTTTTAGATTATCGTAATATGGGTTATTATCGTTTCTATCCATTTCGCTCGAAATTTCATCATATTCGGCGCGAAGTGATTTTATTTTTTCTATTCTTTCACGTTTTTGTTCTTCAGTTTCAGAAGCTAAATTTTTCTTCATTGTTCTAATTTTCTCAGGGTTAAACTTAGCATAGCTATTATAGCTCGCTAAAAAATCTTCGTAAGCTTTAACAAGATTATATTTTACAGTTTCATAAATTAGTTTCATATAAAAAACCCCTTTTAATATTTTATACTTAACCTAAACTTGTTTTTAATTTTCCCTAATTAACAATATTATATAATATAATTAACAACTTTGCAATACCCAAAATTTTTAAATTTATGGTTATAGCTTATTGGCGTTTTAATAAAAAGCACAAAGTAATTTATTATCATATTTACAAACTAAAAAAAGTGGCTTTTGCCACTTTAAAAATATTTTTTTATTTGTTCTATTGCATTTTTTTCTAGTCTACTTACCTGTGCTTGGCTAATTCCAATTTCTTCGCTAACTTCCATTTGAGTTTTTCCAATATAGTAGCGAAGCATAACAATTTCTTTTTCCCGTTCGTTTAGTTTTGCTAATGCTTCCTTTAAATTAATGTTTTCTAGCCAAATTTCTTCAGAATGTTTGTTATCAGATACCTGATCCATTAAAAAAATAGTATCATCGCCTTCGTTATAAACTGGTTCGCCTAAGCTTATTGGATCGCTTATGGCATCCATAGCAATAGCAACATCTTTAACTTCTACATCTAAATATTTTGCAATATCTTCTATTCTTGGTTCTTCCACACTATCCTTACCTAAAATTTCACGAGCCTTTAATGCGCGATATGCAATATCTCTTAAACTTCTACTAACTCTAACCGAATTATTATCTCTTAAAAATCTTTTTATTTCTCCAATTATCATAGGTACAGCATAAGTGGAAAACTTAACATTTAGGCTGGTATCAAAATTATCAATAGCTTTCATAAGCCCAACGCAACCGACTTGAAAAATATCGTCCATATTTTCTTTTCGTGCCGAAAACCTTTGAACAACACTAAGCACTAGTCGCATATTAGCATAAGCAAATTCTTCTCTAGCATAACTATCGCCAAGTTTAACCTTTTCCATTAGTTCGCCTAATTGTTTTCCTGTTAGCTTTGGTAAAGTAGCTGTGTTAACACCAGTTATTTCAACTTTATTTCCCATAGCACCCCCCTTAGTATTACTAGGGTTGCCAAAATTTTCCAAAATATTCCAAAAAACTTAGGTGTAAAAATTATAAAAGCTTATGTAACACACTAAGCAAGAGAGTTATAGCTATGAACAATTTTTTAGCATTTCTTTTTTTATTCGATTAACAATTTTTTTCTCTAATCTAGAAATATAACTTTGACTAATGTTTAAGTTTTCGGCAACTTCTTTTTGGGTTTGCTCATCGCCACCATTTAACCCAAATCTAAGCACCATTATTTCTTTTTCTCTTTCGTTTAAATTATTAATTATTTGCCATAAAATTTTTATTTCAACACTGTTATTCATATTATTTTCTGGTGTTAATTCTTCGCTTGGCACAATATCGGCAAGCATTAGTTCGTTACCATCGGCATCCGAAGATAATGGGTCGTTTAAACTTATTTCTTGTTTTGTTTTAGAAATTTTTCTTAAGTGCATTAAAATTTCATTTTCTATGCATTTACTTGCATATGTTGCAATTTTAATATTTTTATCTGATTTAAACGAATTAATTGCTTTAATTAAGCCAACACTGCCAATACTTATTAAATCTTCAAGTTCAGTTTCGGTGTTATCAAATTTTTTAGCTATATACACCACCAACCTTAAATTATGTTCAATTAACTTTTGCTTAGCATATTCGGGATTAACATCCAGCATTGCAATTAATTCTTTTTCTTCTGTCTCGGTTAATGCTGTTGGCAAACTTTTTTCGGTGCACAAATAATTTATTAAATTTTGTTTTTTTGTAAAAAGTTTTAAAAATAAATTAATTAATCTTTTAAACATTTAACTCTCCTTGACTAATTGCAAGTGGGCTAAGCAAACAATCAAAATCGCTATTAAATCTTGATTTTGATAAGCCCAATTTAGCATTATTTAATTTAACTGTTTTATTATTTGTTATAACTTCTAATTCATCAACATTAAAAATTAACATTTTACCAGTGTTGGCTGCACTACCAACATTAATAAACTTTGCATTTTTTAAACCGCAATTTTGCAAATTACCCATTATTAATTTTTGATAATCGATGTTAGGATAAAGTTTTAAAAAGCTAGCATAATTAATTACCATAACACCAGTTCCGTCACATTCTAATTGATTTCCAGAATCTAAAAAGCCATTTAGATATAGCGAAACATTATTATTTGTAACCTTAACATCGTAATAAAAATTATTAAATGTAAACTTTTTTCTAATGGTTTTTATAAGCTTAATCATAAATTTTAAATAAAATAAACCAAGCAAAATAAACAAACTAACTGGTATTTCAAAATTATATAGTATTACTCCACTAAACGAAGTTTTTGCATTTAGCATAAACATAACGCCAAAACACATTCCGCCCAAAACAAATGTGTAGGTTAAAAATAAACCAAATTCAACAATAAAACTTTTAAAATCTTTTGGTTTTTTTATTATTAAAACCATAATTAATCCTAAAAAAATTTTAATTACAAATAAAACTATATTGTTCAAAGTTATTAGCGGTAAAAAAATAGCCACTATCATACCAGTTAAACTCGAAATTAGCATTAGGCTTTTTTTTGCATTTAATTTTAATGTTAGGTTAACTAAATTTAGTAATATATAGTTAATTATTAAATTGTCTAAAATAACAAACTCAATGTAAACTTCCATTACAAATTAAGTTTAAATTATTTTATTAAATTAAAAAAATTTTAATAATGGCAAAAAAAATAAAATAGTATTAGAATTTGTTTCAAATTTTAATTTTTTGTCAAAAATCACTTTTCCTACAACAAAACAATCTGTTTTGTAAACTTAAAAAAACACTAAAATTATGCTTTAGTGTTTTTTGTTTATGTTAATTATTAAAATCTTTTATTTTTCATTTTTCTTAAGAATGGGGGAATATTACTATCGTCAACTTCTACCCTACTAGTTTTAACTGGTTTTGGTTCTGGAGTTGGTTCTGATTTTTCTTCTTCACGATTAACATTAAAAGTTCTGCTATTCATTTCGGCACGAACAAAATTTCCTGCTCGTTCTTGTTCACTAGCAATAGAACGCTTAACTTCTTCTTTCATATCATCAGTTAAAGTTGCACCACTAAAACCTGTTGCAATAACTGTGATTTCAACTTCTTCTTCCATATTTTCGTCTATACCAGAACCAAATATGATGTTACAAGTTGGATCTACAACTTCTTTAACCAATGCAGCAGATTCGTAAACTTCTTCTAAAGTTAAATCGATACCACCTTTAATATTTAAAATAATACCTGTTGCTCCTTCGATGGTTGTTTCAAGCAATGGGCTAGAAACAGCTTGACGAACAGCTTCGATTGTTCTATTATCACCTTTACCACGACCAATACCCATATGTGCTAAACCCTTATTTTTCATAATGGTTTTAACATCGGCAAAGTCAAGATTAATTAAGCTTGGAGTAACAATTAAATCGGAAATACCTTGAATACCTTGACGAAGAACATCGTCGGCAGTTCTAAATGCTTCCAAAATAGGAGTTCCCTTTGGAACAATTTTTAATAACTTATCGTTAGGAATAACAACTAATGTATCAACAACACCTTTTAGTTCCTTAATTCCTTTTTCTGCATTATCCATACGTCGTTTGCCTTCAAACGAAAAAGGTTTAGTAACAACAGCAATTGTAAGAGCTCCTAACTCTTTAGCAATTCCAGCAATAACTGGAGCTGCACCAGTTCCTGTTCCGCCACCCATTCCTGCTGTGATAAAAACAAGATCGGTATCCTTTAACATTTCGCTAAGTGCTTCCTTGCTTTCTTCTGCTGCTTTAACACCGATTTCAGGATCTGCACCAGCACCTAAACCGCGTGTTAATTTTTCACCAATTTGAATACGGTGTTGAGCTTTGCTCATAAGTAATGCTTGTTTATCGGTATTAACCGCAATAAATTCGGCACTTTTAATTCCAGCATTAACCATTCTGTTAACGGCATTATTTCCGCCACCGCCAACACCAATTACTTTAATGTTACAAATTTGACTGTTAAGGTTTTCGTAATCCATAGCCTACCTCTTAATTTACTAATAATATGTTATCATATTTTTTTATTATTATAAACAATTTTTTTATTTAATTTTTAATTATTAATTAATTATTTGCTTTCCATACTTATAGCTGTATGCATAATGCCTAAAACACTACTTAAAGTTGGTTTATTATATTGCAAAGGTTGTGGAGCAACAAGTTTAACAACTCGATTTAAGTTGTTTTCTAAGTATTGTGCCACACCTTTAAAATAGTTAAGCCCGCCACCAGATAAATAAATAACAACATCATCTGATAGTTTGTTGTCAAACATATCTAAACATTTTTCTATTGCTAAAACAATTTCATCAATTCTAGCAAGAATTATTTCGTTAACCAATCTTGCTTTAAATTTAACAATGCTATTTTCAATCAAAGTTTCGTAATAATCTTCATCGGTTGCAGCAAGTGTTAAAATTGCTTTTCGTTTTAGTTGTTCTGCACTTTCAAATGGAATTTCTAAAACTTCCATTAAGTCGCCAGTAATATGTCCGCCACCAATTGAAAAACTTTTTAAATCGGTAACACCCTCACCATAAATTGCATTAACACTGGTTGTAATAAACCCGCAATCAATAAATATTGCACCGTTTTGTCGGTTTTCAGGTTCTATTAAATATAAACTTTCACAAAGTGCTGCCGATATTAATTCGTAAGTATAAACCCCAACACCACACATAACTTTATCTAAATAGTTATAAAATTGTTCATCTATTAAAACAAAACTTGCTAGCACCGATATTAGTGAAGAATAACATCCTATTGGATTAAACACTTTGTTGTTATCATCTAGCAAATAATAAATTGGAGTTTTGTTAATTATTCTAAAGTTTTCGTAAGATATTGGTGCATTCAAAAATAACTTATCTAAATTTTTTTGTTTTATTTTTGTTCTCGAATTTAAGTTCATAGAAATTTTCTCTATTCTATTAACACAAAATTCGGTTGGAACACCAACATACAAACGTTTAATTTTTCTTCCAAGAGTGTGTTCGGCCTGATTTTTAGCATATATTATTGCAGAACTAAGTTTATCTGGTTCAATAAATTTGCCATTAATAAAACCTGCATAATCGCTCACACCGCTAGCAACTATTTTAATTATTCCGTTAACACTGGCTTGACCAACCAATATTGTTATTTTGGAAGATCCAAAATCTAAAACAGCCACTTCAGTTTTTGCCATACTCACTCCTTAAAATATACTACAAATAGTATATTATTAATGTAATATTTAGTCAAATAAAACAATAATATGTAATATTTTGTATTTATTTGTAAATATCACCTTTTAAATCCGCTTCGGTAATACCCTTTAATCCACAAATAAAACTCAAAACTTTTTCCGATTCAACATCGCTTAAAGTTTTAACAGCTTTAACTATGCACTCTTTATTTTCTGATAGATATCCTAACTCTAATCTATGAAAATTATTATCACATAAATAATCTAAACTAACGTGATAAAAATTAGCAATCTTAATTAAAGTTGCAACATCTGGCATAGCACGCCCTAATTCGTAGGTATTATAGTTCTTATAAGCCAACCCTAACTTATCAGCTAAACTTTTTTGCGATAATCCAACTTCTTCTCTTAATTGTTTTAGTTTTAACATAATCTTTCTTCCCACTTTCTACAATTTTCGACATTTTACATCTAATAATATTATTAAATACTAGTTTTAACAAATATGGTTATTTTTAAAATAAAAAATAACAAAAATTGTTATTTATGTCTTTTCAAATCACAGAATTAGTGATAAAATAAAATTATTGTTTAATTAATCGGATTTAATTAGATATATTGGTTTTTTATTTTGGAAAAGTTGGGGAAACAAAAAGAGTGCTAACTAGCACTCTTTTTGTTTTACTTTTCTTCTTTGTTAATAGCATCTTCTGGTTTAATTGGGTCAATTACCAATCTAACTTTTTTAATTCTCATATCTTCAACTTCGGTTAACGTAAATTCCATAGTTATAGTTTTAGAAATTAAATTGCCGTGATCATCCATTTGTTCATCGATTGCAATAACTTCTAATTTCTGATTAACTTCTGGCAAGTTTTCACATAACTCATATAAATATCCCCCAAGCGAAGAATATTCGGTTTCGGGAACATTTTCGATTTCTAATTGCTCAAATAAATCTTCTAAATTTATATCTGGATCAACATCGTAAGTGTTATCGGAAACTTTAATTAGGCTAGGCACAATAACTTCATCGTCGTGTTCGTCGTAAATATCTCCAACCATTTCTTCCATAACATCTTCAAATGTAACAATTCCGCTTGTTCCTCCGTGTTCATCAATAACAATTGCCATATGCTTTTTTTCTTGTTGCATTTTTCTAATAAGTTCTTTTGCTTTCATATTTTCAGAAACAAAAATTGGTTCGCTCATAATATCTTTAATAACAAACTTATCTTTGTTTAAAACTTTTGCAATAAAATCCTTTATGTGAACAATGCCAATCATATGGTCTTTATCTTCTTCGTAAACAGGAAGCCTTGAATAACCGCTTTCTAAAAATACTTTTTGAAGTTCTTCAATTTTAGAATCGATACTAACTGCAATAACATCTACTCTAGGTGTCATTATATCGTAAATACTTTGCTCATCTAAATCCATAACGCCTTGAAAAATATCAGCATCGTTAGCATCCAGCACACCTTCTTCTTCCATAGTATCGATAATGCTTTCAAGTTCATCTTCGGTAACAGTTGGGTTATCTTCGGCTTTAGATTTTTTTAGAACTGCTTTTTGAAGTAACATAAACAAAATTGTTATTGGATACATTACTTTTATTAACACAAACATTATTCCAGAAAATCTTAAAGCAAATTTTTCAGCATTCGCTTTTGCCATTGCTTTAGGCAAAATTTCACCAAATATTAAAACAATAATTGTCATAATAACAGTGTTTAAAATGTTAGCAAGGGTTGGGTTAACAATAAGCCTACCAAAAATAATAGCACATATGGTAGTACTTGCAATGTTTACAAAGTTGTTTCCAACTAAAATTGTTGCAAGGGTTTTATCATAGTGTTCCATTATGTAAAGTGCTTTTCTAGCACCTTTTCGTTTTTCTTCAACATAGTTTTTCATTCTAATGCTATTGGCAGTTGAAAACGCAGTTTCACTAGAAGAAAAGAATGCCGATAAAAATAATAATACAACTAATACGCAAATTAAAATAGCATCAACTACTCCAAATTGCACAGCATTTAACATTAAGTTCGGGAGAGGTATACTCACAATTAACTCCTTATAAATAAATTTGTGCTAATATTTTAGCATAAATAATTGCGATTTGCAATTATTTAATAATAATCATATTATTTAGGTATTTATGCCAATTTTTATAAAATTGTTAAAAATAAAAAGCAAACTTAATTGTTTGCTTTTAAAATTGATTTTATTTTTTTTATTGAATATATATCTTCTTTTTTAATGTTTCCCACAACACTAACAAAAACCTTATCAAAGTTAACTAAATTGTTAATTGATTTTTTTACGTTATCTAGAGTTATATCTTTTTTTTCAAACTTAAACTCTCTTTCTTTAAGCAATCGACCGTGCCCTAAATATTCATAAAAATCATCAATGCAATAATCGGTTGGATGCCCCACATATCTATCTCTAAATTCTTTAAAGTTTCGCTTAACTCGGTTAACATCTTTTTCGTTAACTTCGTTTTTTATTTCTTTAAATAATTCGCCTAAAACATCAAAACACATATTAACCTTTTTTGGTTCGGTTTCAATATCAAAAAATATTAGTCCGTCGTTACGGTTGGTTGACCTACCCATACTAATAGCATAAACCAACTGATGTTTTTCTCTAAATTGGTTCCACATTGGCGACTTCATAACATTAAGATATTTAATAGATAATCCATCAATAAAATTTTGTTCTAATTCTAAAAATCCGCAAGTTGGAAAACCAATTAAAATTTTAACTTTGTTTCTATCCATTGTTTCGCATACTAATTTGCTATCGCCATTAATTTTAAAATCGTATATGTTAAAATCCGGTTTATCGCCCATTTTTAAATTATCAACCAAATATTTTTTTATAAGTTTTTTAACTTTTAAAAATGGTAAGCTAGATGTAACGCAAGCATAAAAATTGTTGGAAATAAAATTGTTTTGTTTGTAATTTAACAAATTTTTTCTTGTTATTTTTAACATTTTATTTTCATCACCTAAAGTAGATGATTTTGTTTCTGGGTAATTATAGGCAGTGTTCCACAAATTTTTAAAAGCAATTCTTGCTTGGTTATCCTTATCCCTAATAATTTCTTGCAAAACAACTTGCTTTTCTTTTTCAAGTTCTTCTTCTGGAAAATTAGCATTCAAAAAACAATCGGCACAAATTTCTAAACCTTTTTCAAATTGTTTACTACTTTCATAAAAACGCATAACCAAGGTTTCTGCACCAGTGGAAGCATTAATCGAAGAAATGTTTAATCTAATATCTTCATCTAACTGCTCTTTAGTTTTTGTAGATGTGCCCTTAAAAAGCATATGCTCTAACAAATGGCTTAAGCCTGTGTTGTTATCTAAAGCCCCACCACGATTAATACCAAACCTAATAGCAGTTGCCCTAGATAATCGGTTTTTTCTATATATTAAGGTTGCACCATTTTTAAATTTGTAAACTTTTCTCATAAATTTTCCTTTTTTTGTTAATTTAGTATAACAAAACAACATAAAAAAATAAAATTTTTTATAATTATTTTTTAAACTTTACTAAATCATATTTTTTAATTAAACTATTAAAAACATTAAGGGGCTTTTATGAAATTATTAAAAAATAATTTCTTTAAGGTTTTAATAGCATCGTTAATTTTATTTTGTTCTATAAGCATTGTTTTTATTAGTTTTTATTTTTCTCCTAATAACTCGATGTTTAACATTAACACTGCCAACTTTAAAAATGTTATTTTATTTGTTGGCGATGGTATGGGCGAAAACCACATAAAAACTACCGAACTAAGTAATGGTTATCCACTATATATAAACACTAATAACACTTTTAAAACTTATGTAACAACAAAATCTAAAAACAAAGAAATAACCGATAGTGCCGCTGCTGCAACTGCATTATCAACTGGAATAAAAGTTGATAATGGTTCGATATGTAAACTAGATGGTAACAATCTTGAAACAATGGCAGAATATGCAAAAAAATTAAATAAAGGTGTGGGAATAATTTCTACCGAAACTTTAACTGGAGCAACCCCTGCAGGATTTTCTGCAAATGCTAGTAACAGACAAAACACCGATGAAATATTTTTATCGCAACTAAATAGTAAAGTTGATATTTTTATTAGTGCTGGAAAAAGCTATTGCGACTTAAAATTAGATTTAATAAATTCGTTTAATGCAAGTTATGTAACAACAAAATCGGATTTGAATAATATTATAAATAATAAACAACAAAAAATAATAGCTTCGTTTAATAGCATACCAAGTTCAAATTTTAATAACGAAAATCCAAGTTTAGCAAACGTTTGTGATTTAGCTATTAAATATTTATCAAAATTTTACGGCGACAACGGATTTTTTTTAATGATAGAAGAAGCTCACATTGATAAGCGTTCACACTCTAATAATATTAATGGAATGATACGACACTTAAATAACTTAGATAACACAGTTAAAGTTGTTAACGATTGGGCAAAAAATAATAACACTTGTGTTTTTGTTACTGCCGATCACGAAACCGGAAATTTAGAATATCTGCCCGAAACCGAAATAGCAAATAGCTGGTATCAAAGCAAAAATCACACTAATAAAAATGTTCCATTGTTTTGTTTTTCTAATAAAGCAAATTGGATTTTTAAAAATAATAATGTAATAGATAACACTGAAGTTTCGCAAATTATTAGAAACCTGCTTAAATAATTTTTTGATAATATTAAATTATGTTAAAATAATAAAAATATATTATAAGGATAAATATTATGTATATAGAAAAAACACCATTAATTATTGATACCGACCCCGGAGTTGACGATGCAGTAGCATTAATTCAAGCATTTTATGCTCCAAACTTAGATATTAAATTAATATGTTCAACTGCCGGCAATTTAGGCATTGAAACAACAACCAGAAACGCTATTCACTTGTGTGAACTGTACGAACAAAATATTCCAGTAGCACAAGGCTTGCCGGGCCCGCTTTACCGCGACCTTGAAACAGCCACTAACCCACACGGAAGTGTGCACGGAAAAATGGGTTTTGGAAAATATGTTTACGACGGAGTTAAAAATTCTCCTATTGAACTTCCTGCATACGAAGCAATGCACTATGCTCTACAATTATATAAAGGAACAACAATTTTAGTTTTAGGTCCACTTACCAATGTTGCTAAGCTACTGCTAGAATATCCAGAAGATGCTAAACGCATTAAAACCATTGTGTTTATGGGTGGAACAAAAGAAAATGTTTTAATGGAAGATAACCCATATCCTGAATTTAACATTAGTCGCGACCCAGAAGCTGTTGATATTGTTTTAAAAAGTGGCGCAGATATTGTTATTATTCCTATGGAATTTGGACACAATGCATATATTCCACAAGCAGAAATTAAAAAACTAAAAAGCATTAATAAAACTGGCGAAATATTCCACACAATGTATCAAGATTATAAAGATGGTCACGTTAAAGATGAAGATGCTGCAACTCACGATAGTTGTGCAATCGCTTATGTTATTGAACCAACACTATTTAAGCTGGAACCTGTAACCTGCGAATTTATTTATAGAAACGATAAAGGAATTTTGGTTTCTAACTTAGCAAAAGAAAGTAACATTAAACTTGCTATTGATATGGATTATGCTGGATTTAAAAACCTTTATTATGGTTTGCTTAGTGTTTCTAAAACTAAAGATGAATAAAACTATTAATAAACTCAAAAATAACTTTTATTAATTTAACAAAAAAACCACCAATTATTTGGTGGCTTTTTTATTACTTTTTAGTTGTAGGTTTTTTAGAAGTAGAATTTTTTGTTTCAACGTTTTTTACTGTTTTAGCTTTTTCTGGTTGTTTTTGTTTTTCGCTAGCTGGTTTATTAGGTTTGGTTTCCGCAACTTTAGATGCACTCTTTTTAGCTTCTGGCAATTTAGTGTTATTAGCCAAATTATTGTTAACCTTTTTAGAAGTGTTAGTCTTGTTATCGGTTACTTTTTTAGTTGAAACATCATTTTTTAAATTCTTTTCTTGTTTAGCATTATCAACTTTTTTATCTTCTTTTTTCTCGGTTATTTTAGCATTATTATTCAAGTTAGTTGCTTTATCGCTTTTAGTATTGTTAACATTTTGTTTTGAAGTTTTTTCACTTATCTTATTATCAACTTGATTTTTATTTTCTTTTGCGATTTTTTTGTTGTTTTCTTGTGAACCATCTTCTACATTTTGTTTAGAACTATTTTTATCTTTTTTAGGTTTCTTTTCACGATTATCTAACTTGTTAATAAGCTTACTACCAAAAATTTTATTTCTAAAATTAGGAACAAATATTAAAACTAAAACAAACGCAAGGGTTACTAAAAACAATAGTAAGAAAACTACTAAAGTAATAGTAAGTGCTTTTTCTTTATAAATATTTGGTGCATTTAGCACACTTGCCGAATAAGGCAATCCAACAATATTTAGCATAACTTTATTTGCAGATGTTGTTATAATTTCCACAGTATGCTCCTTATTTTCTAAATTTTCTATGTTTGAAACTAGTTTCCTTGATTCTTTCTTATCAGTGTTTAAGTGGAACTCGTTTAAAAGTTTTCCGTCAACAATAACTTTTGCTGAGCCATAGTTTTCTCCTGTTGCAGCATAAAGTGCAAAGCTATCGCCAACAAATTTTATTACTAAACTTTGATTTTTCTTTTCGCTAATTAAATATCCATTTGGTTCAGTATCAATATTAACCGAATTTTTCCAACCTTTTGTTGCATAAAACTTAGGGCTTGTTGAAGGAATAACTTGTTGTGTTTTAGATTGAATTCCCGCATCTAACTCGGCAAGAACCGAAAAGTTTCCGCCTGTTGTTCCTTTAACAATTAGTTTTAAATATCTACCGGATATTTGTTCAAATTTCATTGTGATAGTTTGTTTAACATAAGAATTTCTATCAGCTGTTGCAATAGTTTTCCAAACTCCATCTAAACTATCAGCTATTTGAAGCTCACAGTTTGTAATATAAGAGTTAACATTATTTCTGGTTGTTACCGAAAAGAAATTAAATATTTGTTTTGTTGAAGTATCCAAAATAAATTCTTGTGGATTTTCTTCTGTTATTTTTGGAACACCGCCACCATAGGTTGTGTGCATATTTGTTCCATTTAAACCATCAATCAAATAAGTCCATTTATCAATAACTAAAACACCATCGCCTTCAAGTGGTTTATTTGTTTCTGGATCGATTAATTGTTGTTCTAAATATCTGCCACCAACAATGTTTTCAGGGGCTTTAACAATACTCCACTCACTTTTATCAGAACCAGTAATAGAAAGTTTAATGTTATCTTTTTGTGAAACCAAATATTTTGGTTCAAAAACAAATTCTTCAAACTTCTTTCCTAAAGGATAATTTGGATGAAATATTTGCGATTGTGGAATTTGTGAATATCTACCATTTTCTCCTAAAATTCCAACCGAAGCACTTCCTTTTCCTCCACGATTAGTGTTAAGAACTCTAATAGCATAATATTCGCCTTCTTTAACTATTAGTTTTGCACTATGATTATAGTTAGCACCAGCAGTATAAATAAGATTTGTTTTTTCTAAGGTTTCAAAATCTGTTCCATAATATAAGCATAGTCCGTTACTTCCACTAACTGCCAAAGAAACTTCTCCTGTTAGTGGTGCTTTCCACCAAAAATCGCAAACTTTAACTTGCCAATCACTGGTGTTGTAAGATGGTATTCCCGCACTAGCCGAGTTAGCAAAAGTAGGAACTAAATTTAAAATTTGGTTTTCTAAGTTAGAAATCATAGCAGCGCCAGAGCAATTAGGATTTTCAATATTAGCATAAGTTGAAACTCTTGCACTATTATAACTAATTCTAAGTGTGATTGTTAAAGTGTGAATAACACCATCATTTAGTTTAACTCTAAACGAAAATTCATCAAGTGCACCAGTATATTTTTTATTAAAAGAATATGTGTAAGTACCATCGCTAGCTCTTTTAATTTTTCCGTGTTTAGGATTTCCTACCGAAATAACCTTAAATCCTTTTTTATCTTGTGTATCTAATGTGCTAATGGTGTTATTTGTTAAATCAAATGTAATATCATCTCCAAAAACCACATTATAATCGCCTGCAGTTTTAACTCCGTTAATACCACCTGCATAAAAACAAGAAACTGGTTCGTAGTTTGGCAATTTTTTCATTTCTATTAATTGGTCGGCTGTAAACATTTCATCAGTTATTTTAGCACCATAAAAAGTGTTAAAATATTTTATGAAATTCATTTTATAAATTAACGAACATCTGTAAGCAAAATCAGCACGCTTATTATCGCAATAAGTTGGATTTAGGTTGTAGCTATACATTAATTCGTAATATTTATCAGCCCCAAACGAATGCATTATGTTTGCATACATACCAAGTGCTTGAAAATAGCCTGCTTCAGAAAAATCGGAAAATTTATTAGCGTTTGCTATTGTTTCTTTTAAAGTTGAATAAGGATTAGCATAACCACCGTGCTCTGCATCTTCGCCATTTCTTATTGTTGTTCCAACATCGCAAAGTTTTATGTAAGCAAGCAATGTTAACGCATTGTTTCTAACTTCGCCTTCCTGCTTACTACCAAAGCCCCAAACATTTCCATATGCAGTAGAATGATTGTGTCCAATTTCGTGCAATGTTCCCCAAGTGCCTTTTTTTAATAAATTTCTATAATTCATTGCATCATTAAACCAAGGTATTGGTTGAGCAAACGAATAGTTTCCTAAAGCAACCGCTGCACCCGCAGGCACGTGCCAATCAAACATTATTTTATTAAATCTATTGTAAATTCCGCCAGTAAACGATTCGTTAACCGATATGAACGAATGCCACAACATTGCAAGTTTATCAATTTCTTCGGTTTTAACTTGACGCATATAGTTGGTTGTACCCATTTCGCCAGTTGGTCCAATTAATTCCCCATTTTCGGTGTCTAAAACTGCAAGAACGCCCGGTGCTTGGCGAAGATATGTATCAAAATATTCTGGAGTTGTACTACCTAAAATATAATGTGGAGTTTCAACAGCACCTGTAAAGGTTGTTTTAACTTGCGAATAGCAATTTCCCATTCCAATATGCATTACCCCACCAAAAGCTGCACCTATTGTGTAGGTTTTGTTTTCTGTAAAATTAAATTGATATGTTAACCAAGGAGCTCTGGCGTTTTGTCTTTGCCATTGGCTTTGCAAAAATGCTGGCTTGGTTTCGGTGTTATATTTATAAAAGTTTCCAGAAATAGTTAATAAGTCGGCTTGTTTAAAAAATGCATCCGAATTAGAATCTAAAAACTTAACCGAGTTATAACCTGTTCCATTAATTAATGCATTTATATCTTCAGCTCCACCATTTGGTATTTGACCACGCCACGCTAAAGAATTTTGTAATCCAACAATAACGCTAACATATTCTCCAGCTTTTAAGCCTTCAACTTTAACAGTTACAGGTTCACCTGCTGGCAAATATAAGCCTGTTGTGTGATAAGACCTATAAATTGGATCAAGTGTTATTTCTTTTTGAACTGCGTTATCAGTTCCTTTAACTGCACCATATTGTCCATCGGCTGCAGGATGTTTTTTTAACCAAGACGCAAAGTTTGGATCTATTTCATCGGTATCGCTTGCTGTTTCAGCCGACCTTCTGAAAGCTTCCCAACTTAAATGCTGACCTTGTGTCATTAACATATATTTGTAGTATGAAAAATATTGATTTGCACTAACACCTGCTAAAGCAGCTGCTTCTGCATAGCCATTAACAGTAGACGCTTTGTTTTTCATTGGTTCAGGATAATTATTTGGGTTAAACGAAATTGTTGCAGTTGCCAAATTAGCATCATCATTAATAAGTTCATATTCAGCATACATTTCGTTTGTGGTTTTATTATAAACCAAAGAAAAATCATCGCCCAAAATTTCTGGTGTTGTGCGTTTTAAATTTCGTTTTGTAACATTCATAGTATCCGATCTTATTGTGGTTTGAACATCAGATAAATTATTGTAATCGTATTGATGTAACGCATACATTTCTTCGGTCGGAAGTTGAATTTTTGGAATATTATAAACAAAACCATTAGGTTTTCTTGTTAAAACAACAGCTAAAACAATTCCAACAATCAAAATAAGTGCTGTAACAACACTTATTATTGTTATAGATTTTTTTTGTTTAGGGGTAACCTGTTTTACTTTATTAGAAGTTTTCACTTGAATTCTCCTTATTATATTATAATAATATATTTAGAGAATAATATATATATTATTATTTTGTCAATTATAAAAAAATATTTTTATATCAGATTTATATGCTTTTAAAACATATTTTGTGATATTAGTTAAAGTAAATATTTAATAAATACCCTAATATTAACTTTTTTTATCACAAACAAACAATAAAAAAAAGGAATAGGATGTATTTAGCATACTAACCTGATTTTTTTAATTTGTATAAGTTCAATATTTTATTCTTTCTTTTATCAATAAAAAAAATGTTCCAGTGGGGAACATTTTTTTAATTGACTTTTGTGATAAGATATTTGACTAATTAGACTATTCTATCTTACTTCTAATTAGATTTGTTTGTCGCTTTTTTAATCTTGTGAGCAAGATTAATATATATTTGGTTGAGCTCTTAACTCTTCCTTAAAAGGAGGTGATCCAGCCGCACCTTCCGATACGGCTACCTTGTTACGAC
>CAQIDI010000019.1 GCA_948806215.1 uncultured Eubacteriales bacterium
CAATCCAACCACTGTTACCACAAGTTATGCCACCAACTCCGCCACAGAATGGGCATTTAACATCCATTTCAAAACTTGGTTCAGTAAATGGGAAGTAACCCGGACGAAGTCTTACTTCAACTTCTTTTTTAAACACTTTGCTTAACATTTCTTTCATAAAATAAATTAAGTTTGCAACACTTACTTCTTTATCAACAATAACTCCTTCCATTTGAAAGAATGTGTTTTCGTGACCGGCATCTAAAGCTTCGTTTCTAAAACACCTTCCCGGAAAAATAACACGACAAGTGCCTTTATACTTTGATAAAATTCGGTTTTGCCCCGCTGATGTGTGAGTTTTTAAAACTTGACCATTATTTAACCAAAAAGTATCTTGCATATCTCTAGCCGGATGAGTAGAAGGAACATTTACTGCATCAAAGTTATTAAACTCAGTTTCAATTTCGTTGCCTTTATCAACAGTAAAGCCCATTGAAATAAACACTTGTTCAATTTCTTGTTGCAACACTGTTCTAGGATGTAACGAACCAATGCCGGTATCAACTGGCAAAGTTATATCAATTAACTTAGCATTGTTAAGTTCTGCTTGCAATTTTAGTTCTGCCAATTTTTCTTGCATATTGTTAATACCATTTTCAATAGCAGTTTTAACCGAGTTAACAAGCATTCCCATTTCACGCTTTTGCTCGTTTGCAACATCCTTTAGCATTGGCATAACTTGAGTTATTAAACCCTTTTTCCCCATAAATTTTAGCTTTAGGTTTTCTAACTGCTCGCTATTTTTTATTTGCTTAATTTCAGTTTCGAACAATTTTTTTATTTCTTCTAGTTTTTGTTTCATATTTATCTCCTTTTTATTTCGGTTTAAATTTATAAAATCACTTAACACTAACATTGTGATTAGCAAATATAATAAATTAATTTATCCGATAATGCCGTGCGCTAGCACCTTGATTAGATGTGCAGTTGTATTTTAGGTTGGCTTATCCGACAATGCCGTGCGCTAGCACAAAAAAACGCCCTAGTTATAGGACGAATTAATTTTTCGTGTTACCACCTAATTTTGTTTGTGTTACCAAACCTCATTAAATATTTTTACGGTTTTGTTCCGGCTAAGCTTAGTTTCTCGCAAAGCAACTCCAGTGCTGAAATTCGAAATTAATTTTTAACATAATCGGCTCTCAGCCAGCGACCGATTTTCTCTGTAATGGAAAATTAATTCTACTTACACACCTTCAAAGTTTTTATTTAACTAATTATTGTTATATCACTTATAATTAAATATTGTCAATATAAATAATAATGCAATTAAAATTATTTGTTTCTATTTTATAGTTTTTTAATTATAAATTATGTTTAATTTATAGTAATATCAAATTTAATGAAAATAAATTATAATATATTATTGACTGCTTAAAATTATTATGATAAACTGACTTCGCTAATTTTTGTGCTAAAAATGTTTGAAAAAATCGGTATTTAAACTTTTTAGTACTTTTTTTAGTCCTAAAATTTAATAGTAGAGAGGTGGAAATGTCTGAACGTGAACAATTAGAACACGAAAAACAAGTGCTTGATGAAACCTTACACGCTGTGCAAAACAAAATTAAAGTTCTGCAAGAAGAAAAAGAATACTATAAAGATAAAGGACTTAAAACCCGAGCTGAATTCTGGGATTCCATTACCGATATGGATGATGTTGAAAAAGCTCTAAACCGAACAATCTATAACGAAACCGTGGATGATTATATGGTTGTTTTTAAAATGTTACGAAGCCACGAAAAAATGCTAGATAGCCCTTACTATGGAAAAATCCGCATTAAAGAAAATGGAAAAGAAGAAGAACTATACATTGGCTTAACCGGATTTAACACTGCACCTGCTCCATTTATTTTAGATTGGCGAGCTCCTATTTCTAGCTTATTCTACGATTACGAAGTTGGACCTGCTCAATACGAAGTGGAAAACAACAAACAAAATGTTGATTTGCTTAATAAAAATCAAATTAAGGTTGAACAAGGAAAACTTAAATACATAATTAATAGTTCACTAAAAATTGATGATGAAATTTTGCAAGTTGCCCTTAGCCACAACACTAGCGAAAAAATGAGAAATGTTGTTGCCACAATTCAAAAAGAACAAAATAACATTATTAGATTACCATACAAAACCAATGTTATTGTTCAAGGAGTTGCCGGAAGCGGAAAAACAAGCATTGCTCTGCACCGAATTGCATTTTTGCTTTATAGGCAACGAAATGTTTTAAATTCTGGAAACATTCAAATACTTTCGCCAAACACTGTTTTTGAAGATTACATTTCCAATGTGTTACCAGAAATGGGCGAAGAAAACATTAAAAGCATAAACTTTGATAAAATTATTTCTGATTACTACTACGAGCAAAAGCAAAGCGTTGAATCTAAGGCTGAGCAATATGAACGCTTGTTGCATTTAAGAAAGATAACGCCAGATATTAGTTACAAAAACAGCATTGAAATTGTTACTAACCTAGAAGAGTTTTTAAAAGAAAATATTTTTAACTACCTTTATTTTACTGATTTTGTTAAAGAAAATTTTCGAATGGAAAAAGAAGGAATTATAGAAGTTTTTAAACAATACCACAACCTTCCATTTTGGCAAATAAAAAATAAAATTAAAGGTCAACTATCGGTTAAAAGTGCCTTGTGGGATTTTGAATATAACGAACGAAAAACTGTTACCGCTATTGAACGCTATGTTAGATATTTAACTCCTAAAAACCTAAACCGCAAATTATATTCCGATTTTCTAAAACAATATGGTTTTAAATTTGAATTAGACCACGGAAAACTTAAATACGAAGATGCTTTTCCGCTAATGCTTATTGATAATTATTTGCAGGGTTTAAACAGTTTTACATCAGTCCAACACCTAGTTGTTGACGAAATGCAAGATTATAGCCCTATGCAATTTAGGGTTTTAAACATTCTATACCCTTGCTCAAAAACCATTCTTGGCGATTACGGGCAAAGCATATGCCCTAAAGAAAGTAAAATTGCCATCGAACAACTGCATAATCTATTTGACAATTCGATGTATTTAACAATTAATCGTTGTTACAGAACTAGCGAAGAAATTGGCAAACTGTGCAACTTAATTGGCGATAGGCACGATGTTGAAATGATAAGGCGTGGTGGAAACACTCCAACCATAACAAAAGTTAAAGATGATTTCGACTTTTTAGAAAAATTAAAACAAACCTTAAACTCGGTAAAAAACAATAACTATAAAAACATAGCAATAATAACAAAAGACCAAGTTGAATGCGAATATTATTTAAACTTAATAAAACCACATATTGCTGTTGAAACTATAAATGCAAAAAGTGTTACTCTACCAAACGGATTAATTGTTGTTCCATCGTTTCAAAGCAAAGGCTTAGAATTTGATTGTGTTATAGTTCCAAATGTTAGCGAAGAAAATTATTGTTCCGAATTTGAATATCAAAACCTTTATATTTCTGCATCACGCTCGCTGCATCATTTGTTTATGTTTTATTTAAACCAACCTTGCTTACCAATAAAAAAATATTTACTAACCAAAAAAAGTGCATAACTGCACTTTTTTATTTTAACTTATTAATTAGTTCTGATACTTTTAAAACAAATTTTGATATAGCATAGCCATCAACAACAGCGTGATTAACTTCCACACCAAAATTTAAAATCTTTTTATTATTTATTTCCTCATACTTATCCCAAACAATTCTTGGTATATAATCGGTTGTGTTGTTAGTTTGAGGATTACTAACCATAGTAAAATTAATCCAAGGTAAACAACTAAGAAAAACCGAGAAATCATCTCCTAAATTATTTTTACTAAACAAGGTGGTTTGCCCCATATCAATTTCTTTTGCAATTTTACAAAATTCAATAACATTATCGCAATACGGAACATTAACAAAACGATATTTTCGTTCGTTACTATTTTTACAAGTAAACGATACTAATTTGTGATTATCTACCATTAGTTTACCATTAACATCTCTTATATTAAATTCTTCTATTTGTCTAACTGCAGTATTCACTAAATGTCCAAAGCAAAAATAAAATGAAATATTATTTCTTTTAGCAAAATTATAAACATTAGTTACATCTAGTTTTGTGGTTATGCCATAAAATGGGTTAGAATAAGTTGAAAACCAATTATATTGTTCTGCTAAATCCCAATTATTTAAATCAATTTCTTTCATAAAATTATCCTTATTTTAAAATTCGTTTTCACTTCGGCCGGTTAGTTCGCCATAGTTTTTTAGGTTATTAAAATTATTTTGTCGTAATGCTTCAAACAAAATAATTGCAACCGAATTGCTTAAATTTAGGCTTCTTGCATTTTCTGCCATAGGTATTCTTATACAATTATCATAATACTTTTTTAATAAAGTTTCTTTAAGCCCGTAACTCTCTTTACCAAAAACAATAAAACAATCGCTATTATAACTAACTTCTGCATAGGTATGTTTGCTTTTTGTTGATGCAAAATAAAATTGTTTATCCTTATTTTTTTCGATAACTTCTTCTATGTTATCAACAACTTCAACATTAGCAAAATCCAAATAATCCATACCAGCACGCTTAAAATGCTTATCATCTAAAATAAAGCCAAGTGGTCTAACTAATATTAATTTGCTTGCAGTTGCAGCGCACGACCTAACAATGTTTCCTGCATTTTGCGGAATTTCTGGTTCGACTAAAACTATTGTAATCATATAATTTTCCTTTTTAACTAATAAATTCTATCACACAAAAATAGTTATAACAAATTATTTAACAGTTAAATTTGATAGTTGACACTACTTAAGTTATGTGATATATTCTAGTTATATTTTGCAGTGAAAACAAAAAGTAGCAAATTAGTTGGAAATTAGAGATAAGTTGGTTGGTGCAAAACTTTACGATACTAGTTTAGTGAATTACATTGTTGGAGCAAAACGATTTTTAATTTTTGGCGTAAACAAAAATAAATTAAGGTTTAAGTTTCTTAAACGAATTAAGGTGGTACCACGAACGCACACTTCGTCCTTAAAATTAAAGGATTAGTGTGCGTTTATTTTTTAATATTTTTTTATTTTAAACAATTAATAAGGAGAATGCTATGAAAAAAACTGATACTAACCTATACAACATTTTAAAAGAGCGTGGTTTGTTATATCAATGCACCGACGAAGAAAAACTTAAAAAATCTTTAGAAAGCGGAACACCCATTACTTTATATGAAGGCACCGACCCAACAATGGATAGTCTTCACATTGGTCACTGCGTTCCTTACTGCATACTTCGCCGATTTCAAAAAGCAGGCCATAAAGTTTTATTATTAATGGGTGGAGCAACTGCCAGCGTTGGCGATCCAAGTGGCAAAACCGAACTAAGAAAAATGTTAAGCAAAGAAGAACTTAACTACAACATTGAAAAAATAAAAAAATCACTTTCAATATTTTTAGATTTTGACGGAGATAATCCAGCAGTTATTGTTAACAATGCCGATTGGTTTAAGGGCTACGATTACACCGACTTTATGCGTGAAATTGGGGTGCACTTTAATGTTAACAAAATGCTTAGCAACGAGATTTATGCAAACCGTATTGCCGAGGGCGGATTAACATTTTTTGAAATGGGATATATGTTAATGCAAGCTTACGATTTTATTCACTTAAACCGTGAATATGGTTGCACTTTGCAATATGGTGGTGGCGACCAATGGGGAAATATTGTTGCCGGTGTTGAACTTCAACGCAAACTAAATTTTGCAAACAACACCAACATCGAATTAATTGGAGCTACTAACCCACTACTTTTAACACCAGAAGGCAAAAAAATGGGCAAAACCGAAAAGGGTGCAATTTGGCTAGACCGTGATAAAATTAGTGCTTACGATTTTTATCAAGGAATTTTTCAAACTCCCGATGCTTGCGTTGAAATGATGTTTGCTTTATTTACCGATATATCAATGCCAGAAGTTAAAGAACTTATAAATAAAGATATTGTTATGGCAAAACATAAAATGGCTTTTGAAATAACAAAATTTGTGCGTGGACAAGTTGATGCTGAAAATGCACAAACTGCAAGTTTTAATTTGTTTAAGGGTGGAAGCGATTTAGATAATGCCCCAACATTTGAACTGGATAAGTCTGAAATAAACAAAATTATTCTTGTTGATTTATTGGCAGAAACCAAACTTGTTACATCAAAATCGGAAGGCAGAAGAATGATAGAACAAGGAGCTGTTACAATTAACGGTAAAGCAGTTAAACAATTTAACTATGTTATTAGCGAAAATGATTTTACAGAAAACGGCTTAATGCTTAAAAAAGGCAAGAAAAACATTATTAGGGTTGTAAAAAAATAATGAAAACATTGTTTTTAATAACAGGTGCAGTTTGTTCTGGAAAAACCACTTTAGCAAAACAAATTGGCAATGCATTTAATATTCCTATATTTAGCGAAGATATTTATGGAACTTTTGAAAGTTGTTTGAATAACTTAAAAAATTGTGAACAAAACCATTTATTATTGGAACATTGCGATGCTATTAATAATTTGCAGAAATTAAAAAACTTTAATGTGAAAATTTTTGTGTTAAATGTAAACAAGAATTTATTACTAAAAAATTATGAAAACCGAAAAAATACTGGCGCCACTGGTGATTATTTAAAAATTAATCCGCTTAAGCAACAAACCGATATTTTAAACCAAGCAAGCAAATTAACTTGCGATATTATTGAAATAAATAACACTGCAGATTATGAATTGGCTTTAAATTCAATAACAAAATCGGTTGCTCTGCGACTACCTAAAAACCTTTTAAATAAAAAAGTAAAACATAACTTAAACATAAAACAAACCAAACAGTTTAAAGATAAATACTTTGCTTATTACGACGATGTTAAATCTAACACTCACGAAGTTTATGATTGGTAGGCGTTCACAACTTAAATTTATTAAGAAAATTTAATTAAAAATAAAATAATAACTAATATTTTTAAATAACGATAAATTATAAAACAAAAAAACCTCTAATAAAACTAGAGGTTTTTTTACATATAATAATTAGTTTTCCCAGTAGGATGGAGTTGTTCGATATTCTTTAAACCACGCAGTATCTTTTAAAAGGGTGTTATTATTAGAACACTCCACTTTTAAATTGTTATTAGAACTGGTTATAACAATATTTCCATTTAAACTATCAAAGCCAACATCTTTATATTTTATTGTTCCATCGGCCAAGGTTTCCTTAACTTCTATAAAACCTATGGTTGGAACATAAACCTTATTTGTATATTTACTAACACGATTAATAAAATCCTGAGTTGGAAAAGTGTTTAACAAATTATCAGTATATTCAACACTGCCAGCAACACAAGTTGCAACAACAATTTCTGGTTGTATAATACTTAATAAAACTTCGTTGCTAGAAGTTTTTGAACCGTGATGTCCGGCTTTGAAAAGTTTTACTTTTTCTAATTCGTTATATTCTACAAGTTTTTGCTCGCCTGCTTCTTCTAAATCACCCGTAAATAAAAACTTATTTTCGCCTTGTTCTATTTGAAAGCAAACCGAATAGTTGTTTTCGTCGCTATGTTTATTTTCGTAATAATAGTTATATAAAATATTTAATGTAACACCTTCACTTAGTTCATAGCTTTTTTTAGCACCATTAGTTTCGTTCCAACATTCAAGTGCAGTGTAATGTGTTGCTCCACTTGCAACTTCTTCGGCTCTTTTATTATAATACCTATTTAATGTTGCACTTTCCTTGCCAGTTTTAGGAAAATCTATTATTGTTTGAACTTGATAATAATCAAATAAACTTTTGTTTGTGTTATCGCCTGCAAAACCTGCTATGTGATCACGGTCGGCGTGAGTTACAATAACATACTCTAAAACATTATCGGTAATAAAATTATTAACATAGTTTTTTATAGTTTCGCTACTATTTGTTCTTGAACCGCCATCCACTAAAATATCTGTGTCGCCACTTTTAATATAAATGCTATCTCCGGTATAGTTATTTCCAAGTTCTAAAAAGTGAATGCTAAGATCGCCACTATTATAAACATCGCTAACAAAAATTGGATTGGTGTTTTTATCAATAACATAAGTTCCACCAACACCACCAACGAAACCTATAACTAAAAATAATACCGATAAAACAATAGTTAGTAGCAGTGGAAACTTTTTACTCGCTTTTTTGCTCATTTTCTTCCTCCTGCTTTTTTTCTTTATTATCATTAACAACTTCATTAGCCACAATAGTTCCAGCGGCTAATGAGGTTTTTTTGTTTTTAGTTTTGCTATTAGTATCAATATCGCCAGCAAACATTTCTCCTAATTCTGCAGCTTCTCCTTCCGATAAGAAAATTAAAACAACAATAGCAACTGCAATATAAATGCAATAAGAACTTAAACATACATTATTAAACAATTGTTTTTTACTTTTTATTTTTTTAAGCGATACAACATATATTCCATAAGCAATAACACTTAAACAGCTTAGTGAGAAAAACAAAGGTTCGTTTAATGCAATATAGCCATAAATATAAAACGCTATTAATCCCAAAAACAAAGATAAATTCAAAATTAATTTTATATATTTATGGTTATTTAGAATATTTATTTTTTTATATCCAACAAGCATTAAATAAATAACCACGCTAATTAAGCCAGAATAAATTAAATTTAGTAATGCAGTTAAGCTATCATAACCCTTAACCACAAAAAAGGTGCTAATGCTAAGTCCTGTAAAAATAGCATTTAAAACACTAATTAAAATTTGAACTTTTTTTACTTTTTTAAAATTAACCGCAAAAGGAATTGTTATAAGCATTAAAACCGAGCCGAAAATTACTCCATTATATTCTTTAATTAGCAAAACTCCAACATAGGCAGAAATTATAGCTAACAACATAAAAACTAAGAACACAATAAAAAACAATTTATTATAACTTTTATTGTTCATTTTCCACCACCTTAACAACCCTGATTTTTTTAACGCCGTTATATTTAAAGTTATTAACTGTGTAGGTTAAAACATATTCTCCAGCCTTTAGAGTGTTAACTTCTCCTTCAACCTTAACGTTATTTGAAATATCATTACCAAACGAAATTACCTTAACCCCTTCATCAACAAAAACATCTCCAACATTTAAGGTTATCTCTTTTTGCCCGATAAGAATAAATGTATCGTTTTTTGTAACACTTTTATAGCTAATCCAACCAACAACTAAACCCACAACCAAGCATAAAACAACAATAACTAAAACTATTGGGTTTGCTTTTTTAATATTAATTTGTGTGGTTTTATTAAAGTTCTTTTTATTTGCCATAATTTTTAGTCCTATATTTTTGTTAACACAGCCAATGTTTCAATATGATTAGTTTGCGGAAACATATCAAAAGGCGTAACGCTATTTAATTTATAATTATATTTAACTAAAACGCTTAAGTCACGTGCTAAGGTTTCTGGATTACAACTAAGATATATTATTTTATTAGGTTTTAGTTCCAAAATTTTATCGAGCACAGTTTTAACACAACCAATTCGTGGTGGATCTATAAACACCGAAACTTCGGCAACACCACCCACAATTTTGTTAAAATTAATTTTTGTTATTAATTGTTCACATCTACCAAGATAAGGTGTAATTTTATTTTCTAAGCCATTTAATTTAATAATATTTTTTGCGTCGTTAACCGCTTCTGGCACACTTTCTATTGAAACAACTTTAGCTCCGTTTAATGCGAAAATGCAACTTGTTATTCCAATGCCAGAATATAAATCAAGCACAACCGAATTAGAGTTAGGATTAATTTCTTGGTTAACTTGTTTATAAATTTTATTTGTTATTTCGTTATTAACTTGAAAAAACGAATTTGGAGATAATTCAAATTTAACACCAAGCATTTCACCACGCAGTTTTTTATACCCGCCCAAGTGTTTAAATCCGCGTTCATCAAACACAGCATTATCGGTGCGTTTGTTTAAACACGCATAAAGACTTACTGCCTTAAATTTTGCTTTAAGCAAATTTAGTAACCAATCTCTTCCACCAAAGTTTAGGCTTGTAACAACTAGGGTTAATATTATTTCATTATTAATATTTCTTACTGTAACATATTTTAATATGCCTATGTTTGTTCGTTTGTTATATGGCGAAATTTTAAATTTTAATATGTATTGCCTAATTATTTCAATAACATCTTTAACCCAATTATCAAATAAGCAACAACTATTAACACTAACAACTCTATTAGAGTTTTCCATAAAAAAACCAATTTCTGGTTTGGTTTCAGTTCCCCTTATTGCCAAATGCAGCTTGTTGCGATATTTATATGGATAAAACATACCAACTGTTTTGTTAACGCCAGCTTTAATGTTAAAACTGTTTAAACATTCTTTAACAAATTGTTGTTTGTTTTTCAGTTGTGTCTCGTAATCAATGTTTAAATTGTTGCACCCACCGCAAATATTAAAATGTTCACAAGTAATTTTATTCATATTATTATAATACTATAATTTAAAAATTTTTACAAAACATTACAAAAATTAAAATTTGCATTATATATTAAATAATTAAATGTTTATTTAATTAAATATATTTTCAATATATAAAAAGTTTGCTATAATAATTTTGTTAAATATTGGGGTGTAGCCAAGTGGCTAAGGCAGAGGTCTCTGACTCCTCCACGCGTGGGTTCAAATCCTACCACCCCAGCCAATTAAAAAAACTTTATAATATAAAACAATTAAGT
>CAQIDI010000020.1 GCA_948806215.1 uncultured Eubacteriales bacterium
GGGTACACTTTTAATGGAAAAAAGATATTAAAGCACTATGCTAATTGACATTACAAATCAATTAATTTATAATTTTTTGGGGGATAAAAAGATGATTAAATTAAATAACATTTCTAAAGCGTATGGAAAAAGCGATGTTAAAGCTGTTGACGATTTATCGTTAGAAATTAAAGATGGCGAAATTTTTGGTTTTTTAGGACCAAATGGTGCAGGTAAAAGTACCACAATAAAAATGATTACGGGCATATTATCGCCAGATAGTGGTTCGGTAGAAATTAACGGAATAAATATGGCAAAAGATCCAACAAAAGCTAAAATGGATATTGGTTTTGTTCCAGATAACCACGAAACCTACGAAACACTAAAGGGAATTGAATACTTAAACTTTATTGGCACCGTTTTTAAAATTGATAGCGTAACATTGCAATCAAGAATTAAAGAGTATGCTGATATGTTTTCGTTAACCGATGCATTGCCTAATTTGATTTCTTCATATTCACACGGTATGAAACAAAAGTTAATGGTTATTGCTGCGCTTATTCACGAACCAAAAGTTTGGGTGTTAGATGAGCCATTAACTGGTTTAGATCCGCAATCGGCTTTTCAACTAAAACAATTAATGAGAAAACACGCTGATAATGGAAACACAGTGTTTTTTAGTTCACACGTTATTGATGTTGTGGAAAAAGTGTGCGATAGAATTGCTATTATTAATAATGGTAAGTTAGTTGTTGTTGATACTTTAGAAAAAATTAAAAAGAATAAAAATGTTTCGCTTGAAAACTTATTTTTAACTGTTACTGCTAATGGAGAAAAATAATGAAAGCATTTTTAGAATTAATTAAAATATTGTTTATTCAACAATATAGAATAAAACCTATTGGTAACAAGAAAAAGCAAATTGGAACAATTATAGCTTTAGTAGTTTTGGCATTATGTTTTTTACCTATGATTATTGGAATGGCTATAATAATGTACTACATAGGTAATATATCGGCTGGAAATGTGGGCTTTTGTGCATTACTAATTTTAATGTGTCAAAGTTTGGTAATGTTGTTTGGTTTGCCTGCAATAATTTCAAATGTGTTTAATTGTAAGGATGCCGATAAGTTATTGCCACTTCCATTAAAACCAATTTCAATTTTTAGTGCTAAACTATGTGTTGTTTACATAAACGAAGTTTTAACAACTGTGTTAGTAATATTGGTTACATTATTACCATTCGGAATAGGCTCTGGAGCACAAGTTGGATTTTATTTTTTACTGGTTTTAGCAACTTTGTTAATACCAATGCTACCAATGCTTTTAGGAACAATTATTGCAATGCCGTTTGTAGCTTTAACTTTAAAACTAAGTAAAAACAGTGTTGTAAAAACAATTATGCAAATATTTTTGTTTATTACCATTTTCGCACTTTATTTTGCATTGCTATATTTTACTGGTGCGATGTCGGGAATGGAAAATGCCGAAAATGTTGATATTGCCACAATGCTAATTCAAAAGTTAAATGGACTAAGTAATAGTATGTTATATATTCACTCTAACTTTACATTAGCATCTGCTATGCTGGCAACATCGTTTGGAACTGGAATACTTAACCTATTAATTTCTACTGCAGAAAATGTTTTGTTAATAACTTGTGTTATTTTAATGTCGCTAGCATTTTATAATTGGATGTTAAGAACATCGCTAGAAGGTGGCGGAAATAAAAAAAGAAAAGCAACTTCTAAGGATTTAGAAGTAAAAAATAAGGGATTAATTAAAGAACTTATTTTCACCGATTTAAAGCGTGTTAGCCGCGATAGTCAGCTAGGATTTTCTTCGCTTATGGGCATAATATTATTGCCTGTTATGGTTATTGTGTTTTTCTTTGTATTAAATTCTATGGGCGAAGATGGAAACTCTAGTTTGGAAATACTTTATGGGCTAAACCTTTATCAACCGCTTGCAACTCTTGCAATTTTAGCGTATATGTCGATGTTAGGAATAACTGCAAATACTTTGGGCATATTTCCAATTAGTAGGGAAAACAAATCGTTTTATATGGTTAAAAGTTTGCCAATTTCGTTTAATAAATATTTGTTATCAAAAGTAATTTTGGCAACTTCAGTTATGCTTATATGTGATTTTATAACCTGTTTGTTTGTTGTTATATTTTTAAAAATTATGTGGTATTGGGGAATAACAATGCTGTTAACAATGACCTTAGTTGGTTTTGGTTCTATGTGCATTACCACATTAATCGATTTAAAATCGCCAAAGTTGGGTTGGACTAACTTTAATCAAAGTTTAAAAAATGCTAAAAATAGTTGGCTTGCTATGTTAATAGGATTAATTACATCACTTATAACCGCAGCAATTTCGGCACCATTTATTTATTGGTATAGCGTAAATAGTGCGTGGTTTGTGCTATTAATTATGTGGATTATAGTTATTATTTGTGCTATTGCTTATGCATTAGTGTGCTATAAAATTATGACAAAAAAAGCTAGTGCTTATTTTGATAAAATCGAAGCTTAAAAAAGAGCCTTATTATTTAGGCTCTTTTTTGAATGCTATTTTGTGAAACGTGGGTTTCGATTCTTTCTCTAACTTCTCGTAACTTTCTTTCTCTACCGTGTTTTAGCATATGGTTTGGATTTTCTTCCACACCATATTTTTTATCCTTATGATTAATGTAAAGCGTTGCTAAAATAAATTCTTTATCAATAATACCATTATGTGTGTGATCTAAAATGGAATGTTTTGCATCGATATTAGCATCGCCAAAAATTCCATTAGGGGTTGAATAATCAAAAGTTCCAAGGTTTGTTTTAACCATTTTTGGTATTGCAAATAAAATTGTGTGGCTAGTTCTTTCTTGACCTACAACATAAAAATAAGAAGCAATTTTAGCTAGTTCATAATTATCGGTTGAACCAACATAAGTAATTGTTCTAGATGCTGTTTCGTATGCACACTTTAAACCCTCGGCTTTAATTTTTTCAATTGTCATATTAACATCTTCAACTTTATCGGCTATAACTTGATGACAAAATAGGTTATAGGGTTGATTGGTTTTTAAGTTTTTTATTATTTTTCTAATTTGAAATTCGTAAGAAAGAGTGCTTGAAGAAATTTCCATAATAATACCTTTTAATCTTTTTTATTATTTTATCATATAATAATTTTTAATTCAATAGTAAAAATTTGTAAGTAAGCATTAATAAAAAAGCACAAAGGTTTTGTGCTTTTATTTATTAAAACTTATCGATTTTATTTCGCCACGTTCCATTGAAATAATTTTATCGGAAATTTCGGCGCAATAATCTCTAGCAGAAAAAATTATAATTGTCCTAGCACCGTGCATCCTTTTTAAAATTTCTTTAATATTTTGCTTTTCGTTATCGGTTAAGTTTTGAGGGAATTCGTATATTAATAAAACTTCTGTTCCTGTTAATATAGCTCTCGCAAGCCCTAACATATATAGTTTTTCGTAAGGTAGGTTAGATATATCGGTGCTAAACTTTCTTGGTAAATTAATAATGTAATCGTAAATTCCAAGTTCGCGGCAAATTTGATATATTACTTTTCTATTTTTTTCCACAATAGAAAGATTTTTTATTATCGATCCTTTAAAGAACACAGGCTTTGTTATAACATAACTAATATTATCACGATGGCTTGAATGAGAATATTCAAATAGGTCTACGCCATCTAATGAAATGTTGCCTTTAAGCGGTTTTATTGTTCGGCGTAATAAATTAAACACTGTGCGTTTTCCACAACTTCTAGGCCCTAGTAATAGAGTTGTTTCGTTTTCTTTAAACATAACATCAAAGTTGTTTAGGCTAGGGTTTCCTTCTTCGTCACGTTTGTAGTAAATATGATTAAAACTTAAACTTCCTAAAATATCTTTTAAATTGTTTTTGCCAATTGCAACTTCATCTTTTTCAACAAAATCTAAAACAGTTTTTATTCTGGCTTGCGAAACTTTAACAGTTTTTAGTTCTGGAATTTTGTTATAAATGTTATTGGTGTTAGCAATACCATTAGTAACATAGGTTACAATTAAAAAGTATGTTTCAACATCAAGGGTGTTTTTTGAAACTAATAAAACAAGCAAGATTGTTGTTGCCAAAATTATAAATTTATAAAACGATAAATAGTGGTTTTCTATCATAGAATCCCAAAAAGTTCTTTTGTGCAAATGTCCAATATAATCTTCTAAAATTTTGTTATATTCTTTTTTTATTTTTTGTTCGATTCCAAGGTCGTCAATGGTTTCTCGGGTATCAACAATTTCGCTAAACTTTTCAAATTGTAAGTCGTGGTCTTCTCTAATTTTTTTAACGTATCGCTCACGCCTAGAATTAAGCCAAGTAACCACGAAAAAATCAATTATATTTGCAATAACAACAATAACTCCAGCCCAAATGTTAACAGTGAAAATAACTATTGTTGTAACAATTAACATAATTAATCTTGCAATAGCAATGGTTAATGTGTCGGCAAATTTTGCAACATTATAAACATCGGTATCAACAATATTTAAAATGCGTTCTTTAGAAAAACATTTAAAATTTGCCGATTTTGCTTTAAGGCTTTTTTCAACAAATTCGTTGTTAATTTTGTTATAAATACTTTTTATGTTTTTAGAATAAAACGAATAGTCAACCTGCCAAAACATTTGAAGTAAAAAATATAATCCAAAAACAATTAGTAGGTTTATTATTGTTCCTGTGTAATCGCCACTTGTTATTGCAATGGTGGTTTTAGCTTCGAATGTTGGCGATACTAAAACGCAAACTTGCGATAATATTATTGCAACAAATGTTATTAACACATACCATTTGTTTGGTCTGGCTAACTTTCTCCAATCCCTTAATGTTTTAATGTAATCTTTCATCTTTTTTCCTTAGGTATTTTATCTTAAATATTATACATAATTGTAAAATTATAATCAATTTTTATTATAAAAATTATTCTTAATGTGTTTGAAACCAAACTTAACTTGACAATTATTTTTATTTCAGTTAACCTTTAATAGTACTAATTATAAAAAGGAAAAATTTATGTTACAAGTTAATAATGTATCGCTTCAATTTGGTGGCAGAAAACTATTTGAAGATGTTAATTTAAAATTTACTAAAGGAAATTGTTACGGAATAATTGGTGCTAATGGCGCAGGTAAAAGCACATTTTTACGCATTTTATCAGGTGACCTTAGCCCTAATAAAGGCGAAGTTGTTGTTAGCCCAAAAGAAAGAATGAGCGTGCTTAACCAAAACCAAGAAGCATTTAATGATGTTACAGTTTTAAACACAGTTTTAATGGGGCATAAACGACTAATTGAAGTTATGAACGAAAAGGATGCCATTTATGCTAAGCCTGATTTTAACGAAGCCGATGGTATGAAGGCGGCGGAACTAGAAGCCGAGTTTATGGAAATGAATGGCTGGGAAGCAGAAAGTGATGCTCAAACTTTACTTAATGGTTTAGGTGTGCCAGAAGAATTATCTAATAAGTTAATGGGCGAAATTGAACCAAAAATAAAAGTTAAAGTTTTGCTTGCACAAGCGTTGTTTGGGAACCCAGATATTTTAATTTTAGATGAACCAACAAATAACCTTGATGCTGTTACCACAAAATGGTTAGAAGATTATTTAATTGATTTTGAAAACATATTAATAATTGTTTCGCATAACCGACACTTTTTAAACAGAGTGTGCACACATATTTGTGATGTTGATTATGGCAAAATTAACCTATATGTTGGTAACTATGATTTTTGGTATGAAACTAGCCAATTATTGCTTCGCCAACAAAAAGAACAAAACAAAAAAGCCGAAGCTAGAGCAAAAGAACTTCAAGAATTTATTTCTAGGTTCTCGGCAAACGCATCAAAAAGTAAGCAAGCAACATCTAGAAAAAAAGAACTTGAAAAACTTACTATTGACGATATTAAACCAAGTAGCCGAAAATATCCTTATATAGATTTTAGAGTGGAAAGAGAAGCCGGC